>CAVTPE010000001.1:0-469182 GCA_963736515.1 uncultured Acidimicrobiaceae bacterium
CCCCCGGAGTGCAGCGCGACAACGGTGTCGTCGAGCGCACCACTGGCGCGGGCGAGCACCGCCACGCGGGCCCCCTCCCGGGCGAAGGTCTCGGCGGCGGCCCGGCCCATCCCCCGCGATCCACCCACCACCAGCACCCGCGCGTCCGCCAACCCGAGATCCATGTTCACTCCTCCACTTCGCCGGGCCCCGTACCTTCGGGCCCAGGGAGACTCAGCCCGGCATTCCGACGCCGAAGATATCGTCACACCGCGCCTCTGTCATGGCCGCCAGCCGCAGCTCGACGTCCAGCTCCCCCGCCAACGCAAGAGCCGCCTGCAGGTCCTTGCGGGCGAGGGCGGCCGCAGCGTGCATGGCCCCGACCAGCCCACGGTCGTCCGCCTCGTTGAAGGGCGCGACCGTCGGCCGGAACATCAGCGTCGTGGCGCCGCCCGACTGGGCGTCGCTGGCCTGGACGACCTGGGCCAGCTTGGCCAGGTCGATGCCGGCGGCCTCGGCCAGGACCTGCCCCTCGTAGGCCGCCAGCCACCCTCCGTACTGCACCACGTTGCGGGCAAGCTTGGCCGCCAACCCGCTGCCGAACGGGCCCATGGTGACGGTGAGCGAGCCGAACGCGTCGAACACCGGGGCGAGGCCGGCGATCACGTCCGGGTCGCCCCCGCACATGCAGACCAGGTTGCCGGAGGCCGCCGCCGAAGGCCCGCCGCTCACGCCGCAATCGACGACCGGGACACCGAGCGCGGCGGCCTCGGCGCCGATGGTCTCCACACAGGCAGTGGTGATCGTGCTGACCACGACGAATATGGTGTCAGGAATCCCGGCTGCCAGGGCGCCCGCCGGGCCCGACAGCACGGTGTGGACCTGCTCGTCGTTCACCACGGCGACCACGACGACGTCGGACGCTC
The DNA here is from genome assembly GCA_963736515.1 of uncultured Acidimicrobiaceae bacterium. Lineage (GTDB taxonomy): Bacteria > Actinomycetota > Acidimicrobiia > Acidimicrobiales > RAAP-2 > Bog-473. Next base: position 906 of record CAVTPE010000001.1, read on the forward strand.
GGGCCACCTCGGTCGGCGAGGCGGTCACGGTGGCGTAGTGGGCGTGGCGGTCGGTCGCCTCGGCGCGGACGTCGCAGAGGACCAGCGGGAACCCGGCCGCGTGCAGGTTCGTGGCGATACCGTGACCGATGGTGCCAAGCCCGATCACCCCGATCGTTGGATATGGTGAGCGCTGGTCTGCGGGCAATGGATTTCCTCTCTTGCTCAGATCGTGACTCTCTGCCCGGATCCCAAGCGACGTTGGGAGGGCAGCGAGCCAATCTCTCATGTTGGGTCAGTCACGCGAAACGCGTAGTCGTTGCCATCCACAAGGCGGGTCCACTCCCAATAGAGGTCGAGGGGCCATGGAGACAGCGTGAAGACTTTCCCCGCGGGGTTCTTGTAGTGGCTGTGCGTGATGGAGGGGTGCGACCACACCATCTGGCCGATCTCTGCCTGGTACCGCTCCGCGTAGCGTCTATGGGCCTCCGCCGTCACCTCGCACGTCCGCGCCCCCGAGGTCAACGTGTCGCGGATCGCCTCCATCGCGTAGTGGACCTGGAACTCGGAGTGATAGAAGAGGCTGGCCCCGGCGGCGAGGTTCGTGCCCGGACCGTAGACGCAGAAGAGGTTCGGGAAATTCGCGATGGTGATACCGAGGTACGCCGTCGGCTCGTCGCCCCATTGCTCTCGCAAGGAAACCCCACCGCGACCGATCACGTCCATGGAGGCGAGGAAGTCGTTGTGCCGGAACCCGGTCGCGAAGCAGATGATGTCAGCGGGAGTGTGCGTGCCGTCAACGCTCACGACGCCGTCGGGCACGATCCTCGCGATGGCGGTGCGGACGAGCTCGACGTTCGGACGCTGCAAGCACCGGAGCCATGAACCGTCATCCTGCAGGACGCGCTTGCCGAGGGCCGGGTAGTCGGGCACGACCTTCGCCTCCAGATCGGGCCGTTCGGCAATCATCGACTTCATCCAGGCGAGGAGCGCATCCGCCCGGGTGGCGTTCGAGGTGTTGACCGACCGGTTGGTCTCATCCTCGTACCCCGGTGCGATCCGATAGGGCTCCGATCCGGCGGCAATGCCGCCGAAGGTCATGATGAACCTGTACCACCGCCCGTAGAACGGGAGGTGCCGCAGCGCCCACCTGTCCCCCGGCGGTACCGCGGCGTGATAGAGCGGATTCGGGATGATCCACTGAGCGGTGCGCTGGAAGATCGTGAGCTGCGCAACCCTGTCCGCAATGGCCGGGCCGATCTGGAAGCCACTCGCACCCGCGCCGACGAGGGTGACCCGTTTGCCGGTCAGCTCCAGACCGTGGGGCCACCGAGCCGAGTGGAACGACGGTCCGCTGAACGTCTCCATCCCTGGTATGTCCGGGAGCTTCGGGATGTTCAGCGACCCGACGGCACTGACGACAAATCGGGCACTGATGACCTCCTCTGTCCCGCTGGGCCCGCTGACGTGCACATTCCACTGAGCATGCTCGTCATCCCAACGCAGCATGGTGACGGCAGTGTCGAACCGGCAATGCGGTCGCAGATCGTATTTCTCGACGATGTCGATGAAGTACTCGAGCAGCTCGGGTTGTTGGCAGTAGAACTCGCTCCAGTGATCGGGTGGCTCGAACGAATAGCAGTACTGGTGGCTGCCAATGTCGACTCGTGCTCCCGGATAGCGGTTCTCCCACCAGGTACCGCCGGGACCAGGGTTCTTCTCGACGATGACGAACGGCAGGCCTGCCTGCTGGAGGCGGATGCCGGCAAGGATCCCGGCCATGCCGCACCCGATGACCACGACCGGGGACGCCGCCTTGACGTCATCTGGGACTCCGCCGCCCCAGGCGACAGCGCCCGTGTCGGCGCCGTCGAACTGGAGGTCGTCGAAGAAGAGCCCGGCAAGACGACCGTCCACCGGTTGACAGCCAAGAAACGACATCATCTCCCGCAGGAGCTCGTGCGACAGCGTGTGCGGCACGCAGCCGCCGTCGCGGTAGGCGAGGATCGCCGGCAGAGCCAGTCGACGCACCTCCGCCCGCTCGTCTGCTGGGATACCGCTCTGTATGTCCAGCGACAGCGCGACGCGCGGACGAATGTCGCTACGGACCCACGCGGGATCGCCCGTCATGTGCACGAGGGAGCACAGGAGCGCAGGGACGCTCACGTCCTGCAGCGCCGCCGCGATCTCCCGGTCGTCATGGGTGAACGGCTCAGCTGCGTGGGGATTTCGGGTCATGCCTGCCCTTGGGGCGCCCACGTTGCCGGCCGTGACCACCGGACCGAGGTGGAGACGTCCGACGCTCCCGGGACGCAGAATGGAACGAACTCCGCACGGGGCCGGTGACGAGGAGGCGCAGCCGGTCGGGGCACGCCCCTCAATATATGGTCTGAGGGGCAACGGGGAGGAGGGATCGCATGGACGATCTGCGGTTCGACGGTCAGGTGGCGATTGTCACCGGGGCTGGGCGGGGAATCGGCTTCGAGCACGCCCGCTTACTCGCTTCACGAGGCGCGCGCGTGGTTGTCAATGACCGGGGCGTCGGGATGGACGGAACCGGCGGAGACGCCGAACCAGCTCGGAGGGCTGCCGACGCAATCGCCGCCGCAGGCGGGACGGTTGTCGCTGACACCTCGGACATCTCGACCACGGAAGGAACCACGCGACTGGTCGAACAGGCTCTCGAGGCGTTCGGTCGGCTGGATATCCTCATCAACAACGCCGGGATCTACAACACGGACGAGTTCCCAGATATCGGCGTGTCCGACCTGCGGCGACACCTCGATGTGCACGTAGTCGGCAGCTTCTTGACGGTCCAGGCCTGCTGGCCTCACATGGTGGCCGGCGGGTACGGCCGAATCGTGCTCACCACTTCCACAGGAGCTCTGGGGATGCGCAGCCTCACGTCCTACGGCACCGCGAAGGCAGCGGTCATCGGTCTCGCCCGGGCGCTCTCGGAGGTCGCCGCCGGCCACAGCGGCGACATCAAAGTGAACGCACTGGCGCCCATGGCGAATACTCGCATGATGTCCGCCCGTGAGCTGGGGGGTGCCGACCCGCACCCCGAACCGGAACGGCACCCGTCGCTTGTCGCCCCGATGGCCGCTGTGTTGGCACACGAATCGTGTCCGGTCCAAGGGGAGGTCCTCATGGCGGGAATGCGCCGATTCAGTCGCCTGTTGCTCGCCGAGACTGACGGCTACGTCCATGACGGCCTGGACGTGAGCCCGGAATTGCTGGCCGAGCGGTGGGACACCATCTGTGACCCGTCCGGGCACGAGATCGTCGAGAGCACTGAGGGCTGGGTCGCCCGCAACACTCGTGCGATCGCGGCCTATCCGATGGCTGAGGCCAGGGACCCATCGTAGATTGCGGGGAGATGCTGGTCATACGATGGCGGCATCGGAGGCACCCACGTGATGCGAAGAGAACTCGTTGCACTGCGCCACACGGGACTGCGGCTCGCCGTTGCCATCGTCGTGCTTGCCGGTACGTACGTCGCGCTCTCATCGACGCCTTCCGGCGCGGCGACGTCGGCCAGCCGGGGGCTCGCCTCGAGCGCGGCGACCAATGGTGAGTGGCCCGGGGTGGGCAAGATCTGCGAACCCGGTCCGGGTGGTGCCTCCTCGGTGCGAGGGGTGGGCGCCAAGACCATTCACATCGCCGCGTTCAACGATGCCGCCAACACCGTTGAGCCCGGACTCGAAGAGGAGCTCGTGCAACAGGCCAAGGCCTTCGCGGCCTGGTGCAACGCTTCGGGGGGCATCAACGGGCGGGACATCGAGATCGACGACCGTGACGCGGCGCTGTTCAACGCGGCACAGGTGACCGAGCAGGCGTGCCAGAGCGACTTCATGGCGGTCGGAGGCGGCATGGCGCTCGACCAGCCGTCCGTCCCGATTCGAGAGAAGTGCGGACTGGGCCAGATCAGTGGCTACCTCGCCTCCGATGCCTCCGAGGTTGCCTCGGATCAGGTCGATCCGGGCGGTGGCAACACCGACACATGGCCCTCAGGATGGTTTCGGCAGCTCGCCAAGGCGTATCCGCGGGCGGTCAAGAAGGCCGGGATGGGCGGGGCGAACACTCCCTCCGTCCTCGAGCCCGAGCACAAGTACGAGTTCGGCGCGGACGCGCAGGGATGGAACGTCGTCGACTTCCAGGAGCCGCCGATAGCCGTGACCGACTGGGCGCCCTACATCGAGGAAGCGCAGAGCAAGGGGGTCGAAGCCCTGTGGCCCTCCCTCGACGACAATATCGTCCCCTACTTTCAGGCGATGACGACGGCCGGCTACCACCCTGCCTTCGTCATCCTCGGGGTCCAGTTCTACAACTCCACAACCAGCGGCGGCGTGGCCGCCAATCCCGGGCTCCCGCCGGTCTACCTCGAGACGGGATGGTGGCCGCTCGAGATGGCCTCACAGAACCCTTCGACCGAGCAGCTCGTCAACGTCATGCACACCTACGCCAAGGGCGACGCCGTCGACTTCGACGACGAGGAGGGCGCGGAGTCGTGGCTCTTGTGGGCCAAATCCGCCTCGGCCTGTGGGACCGACCTGACGGTCTCATGTGTGCTGACCCGCGCCGCCGCCACCAAGAACTGGGACGCTGGAGGCATTCAGGCGCCGATAGTGAGCTTGAGTCTCTCCAACCTGGACCCTCAGCCATCGCCGTGCTTTGCCCTCCTCAAAGTCGACCCCAACAAGTTCGTCTACGACAAGGCGCTCACCCAGCCGACCCAGTCCATCTGGAACTGCAACCCGAAGAACGTCGTGCATCTGACGCCGCAGGAGCTTCAACAACTGGCCTCCTTGTGACGTGGAGATGGGGGACTCGAACCGAATCCTCGTCGTGATCCGTCTCTCCTGGTCGAGCGCCGCCGGCGCAACTGCTCAACCCAGGTCGAAGGCCAGCGTGACGAGCTCGAAGGGCCGGAGCACGAGCTCGACGGTCCCGTCGTGGCCGGTCAGCGGGGACAACGGGCGCTCGAGCAGATCCGTACGGGCCACCGACACGAAGGGGCGGTGCAGCGTCAGGCGCACGGGACCCCGGGAACCCCACACCTCGCAGAGACGGACAACCACGGCGTCGGAACGGTCGGCCCACTTGACCGCCTCCACACTCACGCCCGGCCGGTCGACGGAGACCACCCGACCCTCACCCTGACCGGCGCGCAGCGAGAGGGGGAGGTTGAAGTGCTCGGCCTCGGCGATGACCCCGGCGTCCCGTAGGTCACCTTCGTGGGGCACCAGCGCGTAGGCGAAGTGATGGGAACCCTGGTCCGCCTCGGGGTCGGGAAAGCCCGGAGCGCGGAGGAGCGAGAGCCGGATGGTGTGCCCGAGGATGTCGTAGCCGTACTTGCAGTCGTTGAGCAGGGCCACCCCGTAGCCGGGCTCACTCAGATCCGCCCATCGGTGGCCGCACACTTCGAAGCGGGCTTCGTCCCAGCTGGTGTTCGCCACGGTCGGCCGTTCGAGGTGGCCGTGCTGGATCTCGTAGGTGGCGCGCGTGGAGCGGACAGCGACGGGAAAGGCCACCTTGAGGAACCGGTGCCGCTCGTGCCACTCCACCTCGGTGTGGAACTCGAGCCGCCGTGACCCGGCGGAGAGGCGCATCGTCTGGGTGATGCTCGAGGCTCCGAAGGAGCGGATGAACCGGACCCCGCTCCGCAGCGGATTGCGCTCCACCACCTCGACCGAGTCCACGGCGACCAGGTCGGTGACCTGGTCGAAATAGCTACGGTCGACGTCCCAGGCGTCGAAGGCGCGCGGATGGTCGTCGTGGAGCTGGAACAGGTTGCCGCGCCCATCATCGGCCAGCACCTGACGGTCGGCGACGAGGTCCCTCACCGACGTCAGCAGGCCGTCACCGTCCCACTCCACCCGCAAGAGTCCGTTGTCCAGCCAGCCTTCGCCGACGGTCACCGGCTCTGTGTCGCCGAACGACCCGTCGGGTGGGACCATCGACCAGCCACACGCCGGTGCCGACACCAGGGCGAGCGAGCCGTCGGGCAATTCGACCACCTCGCTCCGGTCGGTGGAGGACGTGTTGAACGCAACCAGGCCCCCGGCCCCGTCTCCCCCGGCCACGACAGTCTGGGCCTCGGCAATGACCGAGCCGGCGATGGCGAGCACCTCGGCCTGCTCACGCGCGGTGTCGTCGTAGACCCAGTGGATGCTGGATCCGGGGAGGATGTCGTGGAACTGGTGGAGCAGGAGAAGTTTCCAGGCCCGGTCGAGGTCGGAGCGCCTATCGAGCGACGCCGCCACCGACCACAGCTCGGCGCCCCGAAGGGCTTCTTCGGCACGGCGGTTGGCCAACTTGACCTCGGCATGCGTGGTCAGCGTGGCCCGGTGAGCTTCGAGGTAGAGCTCACCGGCCCAGACGGGGAGGTCGTCGGCTTCCGTACGCAGATGATCGAGGAAACCCGCGACGGTGCCGATCTCTACACGGGGCACTCCGTCGAGATTGGTCATGCGGCGGAATCGCTCGATCATGGTGTGGTTCGGGCCACCTCCCCCGTCGCCGTAGCCGAAGGGATAGAGATTCAGCGCGGCGCCATGTGGGCCCACGCCACGATCCTGACCGGCAACCACCTCGCCGACGGAAAAATCGCCGTTGTAGGTGTTGGCCGGGGGGAAGTGGGCCAGCAGGCGGCTGCCGTCATGGCCGTCCCACCAGAAGGTGGTGTGGGGAAAGGTGTTCGTGTCGTTCCAGGACATCTTCTGGGTGATGAGCGAGGTGACGCCGGCCCCACGAGCGATCTGGGGGAGGGCGGCCGAATAGCCGAAGACGTCCGGGATCCACAGTTCGTGAGTCTCGACCCCGAGCTCCTCGGCGAAGAATCGCTTGCCGTACACCAACTGGCGCACCAGGGATTCGCCCGATGGGACGTTGGTGTCCGGCTCGACCCACATCCCTCCGACCGGCTCCCACCGCCCCGATCGGACCTGTTCCCGAATCTGCTCGAAGAGGCCGGGATATTCGTCCTTCATCCACTGGTACTGCACGGCCTGGCTGCACACGAACCGGTGTTCGGGGTAGCGCTCCAGGAGTCGCAGCTGGTTGGAGAAGGTCCTGGCGCATTTGCGCCTGGTCTCACGTAGCGGCCACAGCCAGGCGCAGTCGATGTGGGCATGACCCACCGCAACAACGCCGTTGGCTGAGGACGTGGCCCGGTCAAGGAGCGGAGCCAGCACGTCCCGGACCGGAACGACCGAGGCGGAGACGTTCTCAGGGTCGATGATGCCCCGTGCCTTGTCCAGCACCACGAAGATCTCCTCTGATCGGTCGGGGCTGAGTGCGGCCAGTTCGACCAGGATTCGCATGTCGAGGAAGAGTCCCTCGACCGACCGGTCGACGACCGCCAGCTCGGCTGTCTCGAGGGTATAGAGCGGTGCTCCCCGGTAATCGGGCAGGAGCAGGGGCCAGTCGGCCAAGACCCACGGCGGGATCGGATTGGCCGCCGCCTCGACCAAGAATTCGACCGGCTCGCCCCCGTGAGCCTCGGGGGCGAGCATGAACTCGCGGTGCTGGTGGTGGAGTCCCTGAACGGGACGCAGCCCCGTGTCCCAGATCTGGCCCTCCGCCGTGAAGCCGACCATCTGGTCGCCGCCGAGGTGGATGAGGGCCACCACTTCAGCCCCGGCCCACGAGTCCGGGATGGATCCCTGGAACCGGAACCACGTGGTATCCCACGTGCCTCCCCAGGCGTCACCCACTACGAACGGCGTGAACCGTCGCCCGACGGCTTCGATGGCCGGAATTGGTTCGCCGTGCAGGTGGTGGGCCGACACCTCGAGCGGGGCACGCGGTCCGTACATCGCCGGGTGGACCACCGTCTTCAAGAACCGCCGCAGCGAACCGGGATCGTCAGCCATCGGCCCAAGTCTGGCAGCCGAGTCGGAACCCGATCGTCGATTCAGCGGCGCGTCCACTCGAGGCGCGCGCACTGCGCTGCAGCTGCTCTCCTGTCACAGGTGACGTTGGTAGAACGCCAGAGCGGCATCTCGCTCGAACAGCGGAATTCCCACGTGTGGTCCAGGATTGATGTGCATGGTTTTTTCTTCGGCACCGAAGGCATCCCAAAGTGCAAGACCGCCATCACGCGTCATGAGTTCGTCGTCCCACTGGAAGAGAAACAAGAGCGGGATCCTTATGCGTGCAGCCTGATCACGCAGCTCCTCCCTCCCTTCCCGCAGCGAATCGAGACCGAGCACGGCGGCGGCGATACGAGGTTCGTTGGCCAGTAGCGGAACCCCGAAGGCCGTCCCCATCGACACGCCCCAATAGCCGAATGGCCCATTCGCCCATTGTGGATTGGTCGCCACATCATCCAAAAGGGCCTTCCATTCCGCAACCGCCTGCACGGCGGCCGCGCTCATCGCCCGGATCCGCCGTTCTGACAAGGGAGCTAGCCGATCGGCCTGTCGGCGGCCCAGAAGCTCCGCTCGCTCCCGCTCTTGCTCTTCAGTCATCCGGTCGCCATGACCGGGAGCATCGAGAGCGACGACCCCGTACCCAGCGTGCCGCACCAGTTTTCTGGCCAGACCGAGCACATTCGGCACTCGCTTGTGCTGCGTCCCTCCATGACCGACGAGCACGGTGGGATGAGTGGTCGAGGCCTCCTCCGGCAACCAATGGATCCCGGGCACGGTCTCTCCGCCTACCGTGAGATTGAACCGCCGCTCAATGACGCCCTTCTCACATACCTCACTGAGTATCTCCATTGCTCTCCCTCTGTCTTCTGTCCATTCGGGGTCACGAGATCCGGCCCCCATCCGATTGAGCCGTGCGGGCAGCGCGGCGCCCAGCGCTCAGGGCACGACGGCGCTCTTGGCCTCGGTGCGCATCTCTTCGGCGTCCTGGGCCATGAGGGTGACCGGTTGGACCGCCATGGTTTCCTCCTTGACCGTGAGAGCGGGTCTGGCCCCGACCCCTCACACCTCATTACACCCAGTTGCACCTTCAGGTCCACCGGTCCCGGCCGTGCTCTCCTCGATCGCCGCGCCACGCCGACGGGACGGTCATCGGACGGGGTGAACGAGGTCGGTCGTCGCCGTCGGAACCGGCTGGGCCAGCTGGGCCCAGGGCTGTCGGACATCCAGAACCCCCTACAACCCGCCGTGGGTGGCCACCAGCGAAAGCGACTTCAGCGGCGACGTGGGTGGGAACTACAACCCGATCTACCTCAAGAACGTCGTGACGTCGAGCCCACTGACACCGCCAGCCGAGATCTGGAGAAATGCCGGGACTCAAAAATGCGTCGCTCTCGACGGCAAGGACTATCCGTCCAATCACATCAACTCCTTCAGCGCGACGCTGCCCGAGTCCGAGATCACGTTCATGGGGATCGAGCTCGCGTGCACCGACATGGCGCTCTTCACCGACATCGCCAAGGCAGCGGGCAAGAACCTGACCGTGGCCAGCTTCGTCAAGGCGGGGACGGACTCAAGAACGTCCTGCTGCCGGGAACGAACGCTCCCATTTCGTTCGGGCCCAACCGGCCGTATGCCATTGGTCCCGCTACATGGTCCATTACGACCCCGGTACCAAGGCGCTGGTCTTCACCAACAAGCCGGCGAACTGACAGAGACCGCTCGACTGTTCTCGATGACCGGGCAGACATCACGGTCGGCCACTGCCGTGCCGAGTCGCTCAGGGCCTGAGCGTCGGGCGATGTTTGCGCAAACTATCAACGAGTTCGTTGATAGTTTCAACAATATCCCCCCCGATGGCCTGCCCCGAGTACGCCCGGGCGGCAGGCGAGGGCGAGATGCTCCCATCCGACATCGTCGGAGGCATCGACAGGATCTCCGTGAAGTGGGCCGTTCCCGCCTGAAGTCCGTCTCATGCCGAAGGGTTCGTACAGGCGAGATGACGATCGTGTACGTGTCGATTCTGGTCGGAACAAACGGGTGTCCCGTCGCGGACGTGAGCCGTTGTCCCGCTTGATCGTCGATTTCGCGTCTCTCGTTCCGAGGTGTCGGGTTCGATTCCCCGGGGAACACCAGCAAAGCCCGGTGACTGGAGTACCCGTTGTTGGTCGTTGAGCAGTTCCCTACTGGTCGGGAAGCCGGGGCTCTCGCCACATTTGCCACATGGTCGGACTCCCCCACGTCGGTGGCAGCACATCGATGACTTCGAAGCCGAAGCGGGCGTAGAGGGGCACATTGCGCTCCTTAGCTTGCGATTAAACCTCAGCCGCTCTTGCTCTGGGTTTCTTCGAGCATGAGCTGCTGGGCTTGTGCCGCCACTTCACGCATCTCGGCGATGATGGCGCGAACCTGTCGATCGTTGCCGATCCATTCGCTGTAGAGCGCGGCCTCGTCAGGAGTCAACCTTCGGTTAACTGTCTTGCCATCCACTTTGGCCGTCCACTGGAAGTAAGGCCCATGGAGTCGGGGCGGGTCGGCGTGACAACCACAGCCCTCTTTCCCGCAACGGTTGTAACGAGGAGCCACACTCCCCGAAGCGATGTAGCCGACGTCAGCCAGCTGACGGGCCAGCTCGCGATAGCGCCGCTCATAGGTCTCGAGTCGGGTGGTCGTCCTCATGGTTGCCATCGCTGCCTCCGCGCCCAGTATCCCAACTTTTCTGTCCGATAGTAATAATACTATCGGACATGCCAAGTGCACCATCCAAGCTGGGTATGCGGAGCGAGCTGATCGAGTTCCGAGCCGGCTTCTATCGCTGTTGCTGGCGCTGGGGCGACGCGCTTTTCGAGCTTTGTGATGCTGTCTTGTGCGCTCCGTCACCGGTGGCCTCGGTGCCCGCCCTTAGCCTCGAGCCGGTGTTCCGCCGTTCTCACGGCAGCCTCTACAAGGCGCTCGATCGCGGCCGCATTGACCAAGAGCGGCTGCGCTCGGTGCTGGTGGCGCACCGTCCAAAGGCTTGGCCCCTCGTCTTCGCGGTCGATGCCTCGACCTGGGATCGTTGTGACGCCGAGTGCAGTCCCGAGCGGGGCTTTTACTATTCGGCGTCGAAGCATTCGGCCGGACAGCCCATCGTTGCTGGCTGGAACTACCAGTGGATCTGCCAGTTGAACTGGGCCTATGACTCTTGGACAGCGCCGCTTGACGTCATGCGAATCGCACCAGGCCAGGACCCTTCTGCCGCCACCGCCGCACAGATCCGCCAGATGGTCGGACTTCTTCCAGACGCTGAAGAAATTCCTCTCTTCGTCTTCGACGCCGGCTACAACCCGATCGCCTTGGGTCACGACCTCGCCGAGGTCCGTTGCGAGGTGCTCACGCGCATGCGTGACGACCGCGTCTTTTTCTCCGATCCCCCTCCTCCTTCAACGCGGCCCTCGGGAACCATGGGGCGTCCGGCGCTGCATGGGACCAGATTCAAGTGCTCGGACCCGAGTACCTGGGCCAAACCAGATGGGCGCCTCAGGGCGACTGACCCCCGTTATGGCACCGTCCGCGTCGATGTGTGGCACGGTCTGCATCCACGCGTGCGCGGTCGAGGCCGTTGGTCCGAGCACCACGGCGCACCGCCGATTGTCCGCGGCAGCGTGATCCGCATAGAAGTGGCGCACCTGGCCAAGCCGAGCTCTCGGGCCAAAAAGACACTGTGGCTATTTTGGTCGGGGCTTGGCGAACCTGATCTTGATCGGTGCTGGCGGGCCTATCTGCGGCGCTTCGACATTGAGCACACCTTCCGATTCTTGAAGTCAACGCTTGGCTGGACCACACCGTCGGTCTGCACGCCCGAACAAGCCGACCGCTGGAGCTGGCTCATTGTGGCGGCCTACACCCAACTCCGCCTTGCCCGCCCTCTCGTTCAAGACCTCCGCCTGCCCTGGGAACGCCAGCGAGACCCCAACACCCTCACCCCAGCGCGCACCCGGCGGGGGTTTCGACAACTTCGTGCAACCATCAGCACTCCGGCCAGTGCACCGAAATCGACGACGGCCGGACCGGGACGGCCGAAAGGAACTCGAAAACCACCCAGAAAGCGCTATCCGGCGGTCAAAAAGGCCGCCTGAGCAAACGGCTGAGGTTTAATCGCAAGCTTAGAGGACTCCAGGAATGCTGGCTGGCCCTCTCGGTCGACGTGCCGGAGCACGGTGCGCAGGAGAGCCGAGCCCACGCCCTTGCCCTGCCGTTGCGGCGCGGTGCCAAGAGTGAAGAGATACCAGTGCGGCTCATTCGGGTGCAGTCTCTCCACCGTGAACATGAGGCGGAGGGCCCCGAGGACGTGCCGGCTCAGTAGGTAGGGTGCCGTCGGCAAGAGCTCGAGCAACTCCTGCACGGGATGGCGTTCCCGGTCGGGTGGCCCCCACAGGGCCGCACCGCTGAGATCATCGGTCGTGTAGACGTGGCCGTGCGGCAGGTAGTGACGTCCTAACTCGGTGCTGAAGAAGGAGTGCAACCCTCTCCGGCGGCGCCGGTGCCCGGCGAACATGTAGTTCGCCACGGGGTCGTCGTCGAAAGCCCGGACCAGCATCTCCGTGATGGCCGCCACGTCCGCCGTCGTGGCCCGGCGCACGGTCGGAGGGTTGGGACGAGCAGCCACGCCAGGATGGTAACGGCGCGTACGGGCGGGCCGTACCGGTCCATATCAGTCGGTACGAAGTCCAGTCCTGGAGTTACCGACTGGCAATTCAGGGCGATCGATTCAGTACCCTCGACCCGAACGGTATGCAACCCTCGGTCCCGCTGTCCAAGGCCTAACATCTTTCAAGGTGGGGGAATTCGAGACCTCAGACCATGTCCGACTTCGGTTCCACATCCGGGACAACGGACCTCCTCTCCTGGCCTGTCAGGGCGGACCAGCCAACATCTCAGACACGTTGGCCGACGCCCTCGAACCGCTTGAGGACGCGTACACGCTCGTGTACCACGACTATCGGGGAAGCGGGCGCTCAGAAACCGCGCCGCCCGCCACCTACACCTACGAGCGGATTGCCGACGATCTAGACGAGCTGCGGGACCATCTCGGCTAGGTGCGGGTGGGCGTGCTCGCCCATTCCATGGGCGGCTTCATTGGAGTCAACTAGGGCCTACGCCACCCTGAGGCGTGCGCCAGCATGGTCTTGGTCGGCTCCACCCCCACAGGAAAGCCAGGCAAGATCGCTGTACCGGCACTGCGTGCTCTCGGTCCGGCTCGTACGGCCAAGGCTCTCGGTTTGGCTGCGTGGTACCTCGCCGCTTGGTCTTGGCGGTCTCAATCGAAAGACAAGCACGCCGCCCGTTACGCGGCGATGGCCGTTACTCAAGAGGGAATACCCGCTGTCCGCGCCAAAGTGAAATCCGCCATGGCGGGACTCCCCGTTCCAAATGACAACGTACCGCTACTGGAGCGGACGTTCGCTCGGACGGATCTGACCGGCCGACTCCATGAGATCCGCTTTCCCGTCTGCGTACTCCATGGCCAGCGCGACGCCATCATGGTCGCGGGCGGTCGGATGCTGATGCAAGGGCTGGTCGACGCAAGGCGAGTCTGTCTTCCAGACGTCGGTCACGAGCCCTTTGTCGAGGACCCCAACGCCGCTTTCGCACCCGTTCGTCAATTCCTTGCCACGCTGGAGTACTGACCGGGATTCGCAAAGTGCCGGCACCGAGCAATCGAGGGTGAGTCCCAGTTCGCCTGCTATTGCCGGGAAATGATTGCACAACGACGACTCGTTTCATATTCGGTTTCTCGAAGCTCGAGGTCATGTTCGGGCAACGCCGGGTCTCCGTGAGGAATCCACATCGATGCGTTGCCAAGCCGACGTTGAATTCCGAAAAGACGGGTACCTCAGTGGTCCCGGGAGTCGCCGAGTCGTCATAGGCGCTGGCGACCTATGACGCCGACATTCTTGTGGTCGCGCTTGCGCTGACTGCGACGTGGCGGCGGTGCAGTCGTCGTCGGAGTGCACGGTCCGCTCTTCAAGCGCCCTGGGACACCAACGAAACCGCACTGCTCCTCCATGGGATCGCTCCTAACGCTGGTTGCGTGACTCGTCGACCATCCACCTTGTCAGCCCCATTTCGATGCCCGTTCCGAGCTTCAGGAGAACCTCCTCAGCGGTGTCAGACACCACGCAGGTTGCACCGTCGACGCAAAATCGACTAAAAAGTTTGGCCAATCGTGACCGGTGCAGGAAAGTGCCCGACGACGAAGCCAGGTCTCCGCTGCCGAGCGCAAACGCTCGCCCGTGTTGGAGTGGGGATGGTGGGCCTGTCTCTCGTAACTGCGATCACCGCAACGGTGGTCGTGGCTCCGGGACCCGTCGCGGCCGATCCAGTGTCCAATCTCAAAGCGCAAGGGGCCCAGATCGCCCAGGATCTCGTGCTGAAGCAGCTCCAGATAGGTACGTACCGACAGCAGTACGACGTCGATGTCGCCAAAGTCCAACACGACGAGGCTGAGATCGGATCGAGTGAGGACCAGATCCAAGCTGAAACCAATCGGGTTACGCGCGATCGCAAGCGGCTTCAGTCCGAAGCGGTGTCGGCGTACATCAACTTGGACCCGGAGGTCAACGGCACCGAGGCTCTGTTCACGAACCAAAAGGAAGCGCCGACGAGAGCGGAATATGAAGAAGTGGCAAGTGGTGATATCGCCCTTTCCATCGCCGCCCTCAAAACAGACGAGACCGGGTTGCGTGCCGAACGCGCCACCCTCGAACAACAGGAGGCGCAGGACCGAGCGACCACCAACCAGGAGGCGACGGTGACCAACGCCGCGCACCAGACCGAAGTTCAGCTCGCGTCCAAGCAGTCGGCGATCGCGGGCGAGCTCGCCGTGGCTGTGGCCCAGCAGCAGGCGGCACAGGCCGCGGCCGCGGCAGCGGCAGTCCGGGCGGCACAGGCCGCGGCTGCTGCAGCAGCGGTCCGAACTGCACAGGCCAAGGCTGCTTCAGTGCCCACTTCTTCAGTGCCCACTTCGCGCACGTCACCGCCTCCTGCCGCCACCCCCACGGCACCACAAGGAACCGCCGCCGCCGCCGCGACCTCGTCGGGCGACCCGTCGCTGCCTTCCTTCCTCCAATGCGTCCTGAAGACTGAGTCAGGCGGCAACTACAACGCCGTCTCGCCGGGGGGCACGTACATGGGCGGCTTTCAATTCAGCCAGGCGACGTGGAACGAAGCGGCCCAGCTGGCCGGCATGCCGCAGCTCATCAACGTCCCCCCGAACCAGGCGACTCCCGCCGAACAGGACGACCTCGCCATCGCGCTCTACGACGCCGATGGCCAGCAGCCCTGGAACGACTCGTGCCGGAAGAGCTGACGCATCGGAACTGTGCGTTCCAGCCCGTTCGGGGATCTCAACGGGCCTGCGCCCCTATGCGGAGGACCCCGCGATCCTTCCGAGGCGTTCGGCACGGAGAGCGCTGCGGCGAACTTTGCCGGCATCGTCGCGCAGGGGCTCGTTCACGATTTCGATGCTGCGGGGAACCTTGTAGCGGACGAGGCGCTCACTCAGGAAGGCAAGCAATTCGTCTACCTGGAGTTCCCTGGGGTCTGCTTCGACAATCGCATGGACAACGCTCCCGAGATCGTCATCGGGTAGCCCGATCACTGCGCAGGACTGCACAGAGGGGTGTTCCGCGATGGCCGACTCGACCTCGGCCGGGTACACGTTTGAACCTCCGGTGAGGATCATGTCGGTCATACGATCACCCAGATAGAGGTAGCCGTCGGTGTCGAGCCAGCCATTGTCGCCTAGGGATTCCCACCCGCCTTCCCGCGTGCGGGCTTCGGCGCCGACATAGTGGTAGCTCGGGCTCTCGAGTCCCGACTTGAGCCAGACCTCACCCTCGACACCGGTCGGGACCTCGTTGCCTTCTTCGTCCGTGATGCTGATTGACCCAAGGAGGGGCCGACCGACCGAGCCCCGGTGTTCCAGCCATTGGGCACCTGTGATCACCGTGGCGGTCTGTGCCTCCGTCCCGGCGTAGAGCTCAAAAATGCGCTCGGGCCCGAGCCACTCGATCCAAGCTTCCTTGAGCCACGGCGGGCAGGGCTCGGCCAGGTGCCAAACGACGCGGAGCGAAGAAAGGTCATACCGCTCGCGCACATGGAGAGGCAGTCGCCAAATGCGCTTCATCATGGTCGGCACGAGATAGGCAATGTCCGCTCGGTGTTCTTCGATCCCGGCCAGGGTGGATTCGGGGTCAAAGCGAGGGAGGACCACCACGTGGTTGCCGGCGAGCAGAGCACCGCACGCCCAGACAATGGGACCGTTGTGATAGAGCGGCCCTGGCATCATCAAGCAGCCGTCGGGCTGCATCAGGAGATCGGGGCGCGCGTCGTCATCAATGCTCGCGGGTTGGCCCGCCACGATGAGCTTCGGCCGGCCGGTGGAGCCTCCCGAGGTCGGTGCCTTCCACGCGGGCGAGATGGCGTCAGGTAGCGGCGCCGCCTCTGGGGCGGGTGCTGGGGCGACGTAGCCGACGGGCCGACAGATGCGATCAGCGAAGGTGCCAGGGTCGGTGCCGAGTACCACGCGTGGATCGGCAAGATCGACGATAGCGGCCAGCTCGCGAGCCGGAAGCCGATGCGACACGGGTTGGGGAATCGCTCCGATCTTCCAGGTGGCCGCGGCGGCGGCGAACCACTCGACGGAGTTGGGCAGAGCGATAGTGACCATCTCGCCGTGCTGCACGCCGTCTTCGAGCAGTTGTCGGGCGAGCGCGTCAGCGGCTGTTTCCAGTTCGGCTCGGGTCACGCTGTGTTCGCCGCAGGTTATGGCAACACGGGAAGGATCGGCCGCGGCCAGATCGGACAACCGCCGGGAGAAGGAGACGATGGCCATGGGCGAAACCTCCGATCTACGACGGGTGACAGATCTCAGGGGGTGCTGCGTACCACCTGCTGACCATGCCACCCCTGAAGGTAGCCGGTGGCCCAGAAGTCCCATGGGCAGGTGGCGTGGGCGTCCCGGCTAGAGGCCGGGAGAACTCGACCCGAATCTATTGCCGAGTTCGAGCCACGCGTTCAGGTTGACGGTCTCGAACAGATCGCCCGGCGTCGAGATCACCCCTTCGAGAGGCGTCGGCGGGTTCATCTCAGTCAGAGCCCGCATGACGGTCCGGACCACAGGCGTGATGAGGGCGAGTGGCCGGATGGCGAGCCGGTAGCCGCAGGCTGCCAGTTGCTCGAGCTCGACGGGCGGAGAGGACCCGTTCTCGACAATGTTGAACATGACGGGTCCATCGACCTCGGCGGGGATGGATGAGATCTCGTCGATCGTCTGCGGCGCCTCGACAAAGATCAGATCGGCGCCTGCATCGAGGTAGGCGTTGGCGCGCCGAATCGCCTCGGTGAACCCGAGGGGACCGCGAGCGTCCGTTCGAGCGATGAGGACAAGCTCTGCATCTGTCCGAGCCTCGACCGCGGCCTTGATCTTGTCCACAAATTCCTCACTCGGGATCACCGACTTCCCACTGAGGTGTCCACAACGCTTCGGATACGTCTGGTCCTCGATGTGGAGCCCGGCGACGCCGGCGCGTTCATATTCGACGACCGTTCGCTGCACGTTGAGGGCGTTGCCGAATCCGGTGTCGGCATCGGCGACGAGCGGGCCACTGAGGACGCCGACGAGGCGGGCGGCCTGAGTAGCCATTTCAGTCATCGTGAGAAGTCCCAGGTCGGGAACGCCCCCGAGCGTCATTGCTACCGCGGCACCCGACATATATGCCCCCGGCATGCCGCTGCGTTCCACCAGCGTTGAGGACAGCGCGTCGTAGACGCCGGGCAGGACCGTGAGCCCGGGTTCGGCCAACATGCGCCGGAGTGCCGATCGTGGCCGTTCCTTCGGATTGGTGTTCACCTGGTATCCCCTTGCATCAGTCGGCGGAGGTCAATTTTTCACGCCATACCTTTCCGGGCCGAGAAAAGGTGGCTCGTCCGATGCTAGACAGCGAGCCGCCGTGCCTTGTGAGGGTCGCTCTGAGGAAGTCGCGCGCACCCTGCGCAGGACGATGGGTGAATCGTCTCGAGCGATGCGGCCGTGCACCTTGTGATGACTCGAACTCGATGGTCGGCTAGACCGTAGGGCACGAGTTCCAAGGCCCGACGGTCCGACACCCGTTCGAGGACTTGAAGAAGTTGTGCCGCCGAGGAAGGACAGAATGTGAGCGAAAAGGGCGTCATCACCAAAGCAACCGTCTCCGCCGAATTGGCCGCCCGTGTGACTGAGGCCGCCGTCGTTCATGCTGAGTCACTGGGTAAGGGGTTCGCCATCGCCGTCGTTGACGAAAGCGGACTCCTCAAGACCTTCCACCGGATGGACGGGGCTCCCCTGATCGCCACCCAGATTGCCCAGGACAAGGCCTACACCGCCGTTGGCTTCGGGATGCCCTCGCACGGGTGGTACGACTTCATCAAGGACGATGCTCCGTTGGCTCTGGGCGCGCCGACGGGAATCGACCGGCTCGTTGTGTTCGGCGGTGGATATCCCATCGTCGTTGATGACGCAGTCGTGGGGGCGATCGGCGTGAGTGGCGGCCACTACAGCGAAGACATGCAGGTCGCGGAAGCCGGCTTGGGCGCGGTCACTCCCTGACCTCGTAACCATCGAAGAAGGTGAGCACGCCATGAAGGACATCCGGCATCTGAAAGATGACAAGGACGCATACGCCGCCGAGTTGGAACGCCGCTGGACAGGTTTGTTGAGCTACCGCTACATCGGTCGGCGCCACGGATCGCTGGACCTGGGCGCCGAAGGTGACAACATTGTCAATGTCCGCCATGACTTCAGGAATTCGATGGGCGGCATGCTGATCGCGCCGATTGCCATCAGTTCGCCCGAAGGCGGAGGCGTCAGCGATCTTGACGGGGTGCCCAACCCGGTGATCCACAGCGCGAGCATCCTCGACCCAGGGTACGACGTGAGGCGAATCGAGATCCGGTCGGAGACGCTCAAGATCGGACGCCAGATGGGGTTCACCCGGTCGCGCGTCGTCGATGCCGACAACCCTGATCGGGTGATTGCCTTCACCGAGGGTCAGGGCGTCACCATCGGCGAGACCCCCGAAGGGTTGACGAAGATGCCCGAGAACCCAATTGACATCGTCGATTCGCCGGACCTGCCGCCCCTTTGGAAAGTCTTCGGTGCCTCCCGCCGACCGGACGGCCACTGGGTGTTGCCCGAGCTCTCTGTCGAGTTCGCCTCGCCCGACGCGGCCCTGCACCTGGGGCCACAGCACGTTGTGCTGGAGGCAGCGGCCATGGGACTTGCTGGCGACCTCGTCGGCACTGATCGCCTCCAGATACGGAGCTGGCACGTCATGTTCCTGTCTCGCGGCAAGGTTGGACCTTTCCGGGTCGATGGCGAAGCAGTGCGCGGAACCAACGGTCAGGTCGGCGTACAGATGGTGATGGTGGACGAAGGAGCGAGCCGGGCAGTGACGTCTGGCTCTGCCGTGTTCAGCTTCGCCGAGTAGGAACTCGCGAGCCCCTCGCGTCGGCTCTACTACGGCAGCTGAACTCGTTTTTCGACACCGCGTGAGATCACGGCCCATCCCCCTCGAGCGTGACGTCGAATCTCTGGTAATAGAACGAGAACTGCTCTCGGATCGTCGCGGGGTCGAGGCCGAACGTCTCGGCTTTGTAGCTGTGTGGACCCGAACGTTCCTTCGAGCTGTCTGCCCACCATTCCTGCATGTGTCGTCGCGCCTCGCCGGTGAGCTCATCGCCGAGCTCCGAGTAGAGCTGTGCCACGGCCGCCATCGGATCGCGCTGCACGGCTTCGAAGGAAACGTCGAAAAACCGGCTCTCGTTGCCGCTGTCTCGAAAGGCAATCAAGCGTTGCAGGGAATACCGCCACAACTCGGAGTTGTGGCGGCCGATGGCCACCGGATCGGGATGCTCCGTCAGCACGTCCGACAGTGCCTCGAACACCGCACAGACCGAGGGCAGCACCTTCCCCACGTCACGATGGGTCATCACGAACCGAGCATCGGGATAGATCCGGTCCAGCGCGTCGATCGAGTGCATGTGCGCAGGCGTCTTGAGCCACCATTGCTCCGGAGGGCACCGCCATTGCAACAACTGCAACACGCGTCGGTGATAGCGGTAGGCGGGTTCCATGTCGCATTGCAGGAGCCACGCGCTATAGGCCGGGATTCGTGCCATACCCTCGAACACCTGCGATCTGAAGTCGAGCGCCATGAGGAGGATGCATTCCTGTGGGCCGGTGGCGGACGTCGGCAGCATCCCTACGAAGCCGGGGAACATCTCGTTCGTGATGTCGATGCCCACCTGCGTCTCGGCGATCCGGGCGTCGGTGTGCTCGGTCGCCGTCTCCGGCGGCGGACATGGTTTGGCCGCCTCCCACGTGCGCAACGATCTCCGCGCGGAGTCGCTGGCCAGAAGGAAGCTCAAGGCGGTGGAGCCTGTACGAGGGAGTCCGAGCCCGAACAACGGGGCGATGATCTCCTGCTCGCCTATCTCGGGGTGCAGGGCGTACCACTGCTCCACCTCGAGCCGATTGACGAGCAGACCGACGATCTGGTCGACCATCACGCTCTCGCCCAGCTGGTTGAGCGCGGACTCCGTGTTCAACGATTCGACCAGGACGTCAAGACCTTCTCTCCAGGTGTCGCCGCCGAATTCATCCGATCCGACCCGCGCACAGGCAGTCTCGACCAGTTCATCGACGTTCATGCCCTGTCCCCGGCTTCCTCGCCCCAGGCTGGGCTGGGACCTCCGTAGACCATACGGGACGTGCTCCTGCCACTCCGCATCACTCCCGCGTTGGAACCGGCCGGCCGCCACGACGGGTGCCGCGAGGGTGCCGAGAGGGGTGCGGCCCAGGAGCGCAGATGCCGGTCAGTTGTCCTCGAGGATGCCCTTGAGGTCCGGGAGCGCGACGTTCAGCTCCCATTCGATTTCGGTACCGACAACCTGCATGAGTTGCTCCATCTCGCCATCAAAATCCTGACCAGCCCTCAGGTCGATGTCCCGGATGCCGCGCGCCATCTTCTCGACCCGATCGATGTAGGGGCGGTGCTGCCGCATGCCATCCTCAATGCGGCTCGAGAACTCCTGCAGGCCCGGGTCGTCGGAGGCCACGCTGCTCGCGCCGACCAGAGCGGCCTCCCGCGTGGCGAGGTGCCGAATGGTCTCTTTGGCGATTTCCGCGTAGTGGGCGCGCTCCTCCACCGACGAGCCTCGTCGAGCCCGCAAGCCCATGAAGAGCCGCCTCAACTCGAGATCCTCATCCTCCAAGACATCCAGGGCGCCGCCCTGCCCGGAGCGGTTGACCTCCGACATGGTCAGATTCCTCCTTCGACGCGGCCCGAAATCTGCTCGGCCGCCGAGTCCGACTGCTCGGCTGGCCCCGACGTCCTGTGCCGGAGCGAAGCCCACCCGACGATGACGGCGCTGCAGACAGCGAAGGCCATTGCGGCTCCGAGCCCACGAAATCCGAATCGAGCGGGACTACGGGTCACGGTGCTGGTGGACATGGCAATGCCTCCTCGTCCCACGGGTGCGCCACGGGTGCGTCACAGGGAGAAATACCCATGGTCGCGACGGAGAAAACTGGGGCCTGCCTGGCCTGCGGCATTACGACGCCCCGTGCTGCCCCTCGCCTGCATTGCCGTCGGCTTGGAAGCCGGTCGCGACGTATTGCTCCGGTCGGCGCTGCCCCTCGAGCGCGATGGAGGACAGCACCTCCTTGTCCGCCGTCGTCAGCGGAGGCTGCACCAATCCTCTCGGCCAGAGGTGCCGGGCCCGGACGACATTGATCTCAGCGGCGTAGAGGGTGACCTGGGCCGCCAGGTAGAGAAAACCGATGAGGCCCAGAACGAGCGCGAACGCACCGTATTCCTTGCTGGTATTCCGCAGGGAATGCTCGACGAGGACACCGCCGAGATACTGCAAAACGGTCCATCCCACCGCACCCACTATGGCGCCCGGCACCATGTCATTCCAAGGGATCTGCTTCGGAGTCAGCAGCCTGAAGGCGACCACGAAGAGACCGACGTTGACAACGAGCGACGACACAACCGCCCCGACGACAGCCAGTCCACCGTGGTGCCCGATCGTCACGAGGCCGGCCAACAGCGTGCTGGCGAGGAGGAACAGGCCGAGGACCACCATCATGGATCCCGTTCTCCCGAGACGCGCCCAGA
Organism: uncultured Acidimicrobiaceae bacterium; assembly: GCA_963736515.1. GTDB lineage: Bacteria > Actinomycetota > Acidimicrobiia > Acidimicrobiales > RAAP-2 > Bog-473. Next base: position 22,963 of record CAVTPE010000001.1, read on the forward strand.
AACTCGGACGGTTCACGCCCGGGATGTTCCAGATCTCCGCTTGCGCGTACTGCGCCGTCTGCAGAGCGCCCTGCGAGCCCCACAGCACGACGACGATCCCCACCACCAGGCCGAAGATGTTGCGACCCTGCAGGCCATGGATATTGGTGCTCAGCTTCGTCCCCACGACGGGAAACTGCGAAAAGGCCGAATTCTCGACGCGCCGAACGAACGAATGCTCCCCGCCGCCGAAGAATCCGAGGATCGTCACCAGAAGCAACAGGAGCGGGAACAGGGACAGAAACCCGTAGAAGGTCAGGAGTGCGGAAAGCGAGCCACCCCGGTCGTCGCCGAATTTCTTGAACACGCCGATCGCGAAGGCCAGCGGACGAACGCCCTGTTGCGTCTGGTCCGCCTTCCGCGCGACCCACTCAACGAGATTCATCCGATGTCCCCGGGGGTGCGGCCTGCTCTGCGGGGCCCAGCACCTGCGATCACCCGTCTTGCCATCTTTCCCTTTCCGTCCATCAACCCGTCCATTGCTCTTACCCCACGTTGCACCGGCCAACCTGAGACTATGGGTACGGTGGTGTCTGGTGATGCCGAAGGCCACGAGCAAGAGCTCCACGAGCAAGGGTGCGGCGAGCAAGGGTGCGGCGAGCAAGGGTGCGCCGAGCAAGGCGGGGGAGCTCGAGACCTACCGCACGAAGCGGGATCCGCAGAAGACACCGGAACCGATGGGACGCCGCTCGCCGAGACGCCATTCCGGGCGGACCTTCGTGATCCAGGAGCACCACGCGCGCAGTTTGCACTGGGATCTGCGGCTCGAGCGCGACGGGGTGCTCGCCTCGTGGGCCCTTCCGAAGGGTCTGCCGGAGACTCCGGGCAAGAATCACCTCGCCGTACACACCGAGGACCACCCCCTCGACTACGCGTCGTTCTCCGGCGAGATCCCTCGAGGCGAGTACGGCGGCGGCCAGATGACAATCTGGGACAGGGGTCACTACGACGTGGAGAAGTGGTCGGACTCCGAGGTCAAGTTCGTGCTCCACGGGGCGAAGGTCGACGCGGGCTTCGTGCTCTTCCAGACCAAGGATCGCAACTGGATGATCCACCGGCACGGTCCGTCCACCCGGGCGGACGAACTGCCCACCACGATCAAGCCGATGCTGGCGGTCGCCGGCAAACTCCCGACGGACGACAACAACTGGGCCTTCGAGATCAAATGGGACGGGGTCCGGGCGATCCTGTTTGTCGAAGGCGGACGCGTTCGAGCCCAGAGTCGCAACGACCTCGATGTGACCGTCTCGTTCCCCGAGCTGGCGGACATCGGAAAGTTTCTGGGATTGACCACCTGCATCATCGACGGTGAGATCGTGGCCCTGGGCGAAGACGGTCGACCCAGCTTCTCGAGGCTGCAGCGGCGCATGCACGTGTCCAATCAGCGAGAGGCAAAACGGCGATCTGCGTTGGACCCCGTCAGCTTCGTTGCGTTCGATCTTCTCTATGTCGACGGGCACTCGCTGCTCGATGCCCCCTACGACGAGCGGCGCGAACGGCTCGAATCGCTGCACCTCTCCGGGGAGACCTTCACCACGACGGACGCATTCCGTGACGTGTCGGGTCAGGACATCCTGACGGCCACCGTGGAGAACGGCCTGGAGGGCATCATCGCCAAACGGCGTGGCTCGCCGTATCGACCAGGCCGGCGACACCCTGATTGGACCAAGGTCAAGTCCTTCCGCACGCAGGAGGCGGTCGTCGGCGCATGGACCGACGGGCGGGGCGAGCGGCAGGGCGGACTCGGCGCGCTCCTCCTCGGGATCCCCGACGACGGCGGGCTCCGCTATGTCGGAAAGGTGGGAACCGGTTTCAGTGCCGACGCCCGGGACGCCCTCCTTCACGACCTCCGACTGCTGGCCGTGCCGGAAAGCCCCTTCGTCTCCGTGCTCCCGGCCCGGGACGCCGCCACGGCGCACTTCGTGCGCCCCGCGCTGGTGGGAGAGGTGGAGTTCGGCGAATGGACGACGGCAGGCCGGCTCCGCCACCCGACCTGGCGAGGCCTGCGCCCCGACAAGTCCCCCCACGAAGTGGTCGTGGAATGAGTGCCCCCGGGGCGCCGGCCCGGACCGCGCGCCGACCGTGGACGGGGGCGTGATGGCAACTTCCACACGGACGACGATCGAGGGACGGGAGCTCTCCGTCTCCAATCTCGAGAAGGTCCTCTACCCCGAGACCGGGTTCACCAAGGGCAAACTCATCGACTACTACGTTCGCGTCGCGCCGGTCATGCTGCCGCATGTCCGGGAGCGGCCACTGACGATGAAGCGATTCCCCGACGGGGTCGAGGGCAAGTCCTTCTTCGAGAAGCACATCCCGTCCCACGCTCCCGAGTGGGTGCACTCGGTGGAGGTGCCGGCCAATGACGCCAAGGATGTCATCCCGTACGCGGTGGTCGACGACCTCCCCACCCTGGCCTGGGCCGCCAACCTCGGGACGATCGAGCTCCATGTGCCGCTCTGGCACGCCGGGCGCCGTCGCAAGCTCCCGGCACGGCCCGATCACATGGTCTTCGACCTGGACCCGGGCGAGGGAACGTCCATCGTCGAGTGTTGCGAGGTGGCCGGCTACGTCATGGAGGAGCTCGGCCGGCAGGGAACCGAGCCCTTTGCCAAGACCAGCGGGTCGAAGGGCTTGCAGGTGTATGCGGCCGTCGGCCCGAAAACGACGTGGGACAGCCTCCGTGACCGGGCGCACGAGACCGCCCGCAAACTGGAGTCAGAGCATGGGGACCTCGTCGTGTCCAACATGCGCAAGTCCTTGCGCCGCGGCCGGGTCCTCATCGACTGGAGCCAGAACCATTCGGCCAAGACGACCGTTGCGGTCTATTCGGTCCGGGCCATGCCGACACCAACCGTGTCGACACCGGTCACCTCGGCCGAGGTGCACCGGTGCGCCACCACGCGCGACCCACTCCTGCTCCGCTTCGAGACCGACGAGGTGTTGCGTCGAGTCGATGCGCACGGCGATCTCTTTGCGCCCCTTGGGCTGCGCTGACCCGAAATCCACACAGACGGGGGAAAGGCTGTGGAGGACAGAGTTCTCTTGCGTCAAATGGCACCCACAAATCGCCTGACGCAACGTTCGGCGACCGAGAACCGCGAAATCCCGCACACAATGAGCTCGCGTACCGCCGAGATCGGGCGCGCACATGGCTGCGCCCGGCGACAGTTCTCCCGTGGTCGGAACAACCACGGGAGCTCGCGCGCTACGCGCGCATCCGACGCGGACCGGAGGCCCCTCTCTCCAGTGCCCTTCCGATGCGCCAGCCCCCTGGCCAGGTTGGGCGCTTGGACACCGTTGCCCCTTCATTGGGGCGGCCAAACCCCCTAGCGGGGTCAGGCCGCAGGGCCGCGACGCAGGCGGAGCAGGACCTCGTCGACGACCTCGGAGGTCGAGGCCTCTCCACCCAGGTCGAAGGTCCGTATCCCGTCGGCCGCCGCGCCGAGCGTGGCCCGGCGGATGGCGGCGGCCGCCCCGGCCACCCCGGCATCGCCGTGCGCCGCATGGTCGAGCACGGCGGCGCAGGCGAGGAGCATCGCCATCGGGTTGGCCACGTTCTTGCCCATCAGGGACGGCGCCGTCCCGTGCGGCGCCTCCGCCATCGCGACGACGGGATGCATCTGGTCGTCGAGCGCCAGCAACACGGACTCGGCGCCGGCGATGGAGCCGAACAGGGCCAGCACGAGATCCGAGAGGCAGTCCCCGTCACGGTTGAGGGCCGGGACGACCAGCGGGCTGCCGCTCGACTCGCTGAGCAGCCCCGCGTAGGCGGCGTCGATCAGCGTGGGGCGGTAGAGCACGTCGGGATAGCGGGCCGCGGCGGCGTCCATCTCTTCCTTGAGCATCCCCTCGTAGACGGTCGAGACGGTCCATTTCGGGCCTCCGTACACGCACGCCTCGAGCCCGGATGCCGTCCGGAACGAGAACTCCGCCACGGAGCGACACGTCGAGCGGTCGATGCGCTCGGTCCGCCACGCCTGCTCACCCATGGTCCCGGGGTCGCCCGTCCGGTGCTCTTCCGCCCCGTAGGCGTCACCCACGGCCATGCGCACCACCACGATCGGGTGGACGACCGACGCCGGGGGCGCCACCCCGGGGATGCGCCGACCGGTCCGCACGATGACCGAACCGCCCACGCCTTCGCGCAGGATGCGGTTGGGGCTGCCGACGTCGCCCGTCGTCTCGGGGGTGATGGTCGCCGCCTTGAGCCCCAGGCCGGTGACGCGCATGGCGGCCGCAGCCTCGCGGACGACCTCGTTGGCCGTGGCCCGTCGATTCCCGAGCGACAGGTCGAAGCGCAGCAGCTCGAGATCGAACCCCAGCACCCCGGGCTGCAGGACCCGCAGCGCCTCGTTCAGCAATTCCTGCCCGGTCTCGTCGCCGTCGCAGACGACGATCCGGCGGGTGGGCGACACGCGTTCAGGGTCGCGCGAAATCGCGGCCCGTGCCAGGATGCGTTCAGGCCCAGTTACGCCGGGTCGGCGGCATGCCGCTCCGGCCGTCCGGGCCCGGCACCACGCCAAGCACCTGGTGGATGGAGATGCCCCCGTCCTCGAACCCGTTGGCCGACGCCGCCATGTAGAGCAGCCACACACGAGCCCGGCGGACGCCCACCTCGGCGACCGCCGCATCCCAGTGCTCCTGGAGGTTCCCGACCCAGGCCCGGAGCGTCCTGGCGTAGTGCTCGCGCAGGGACTCGACGTCGCGCACCTCGAAGCCCGCCTCTTCCAGGCCCAGGACGACCTGGCCCACATCGATGAGCTCGCCGTCGGGGAAGACGTAGCGCCCGATGAACGTCCTCGGTCCGATGCGTGATCCGCCCACACTCGAGATGGCGTGGTTGAGCAGCCGACCCTCGGGCTCGAGCAGCCTGCGCATGGTGCCGAAGTACTGGGTGCTCCTAGACGAGCCGACATGCTCGAACATGCCGACCGACGCGATCGCGTCGAACCCCCCGTCCCGTACGTCCCGGTAGTCCTGAATGCGGATCTCGATCTGGCGCTCCAACCCGGCTGCGGCGACCCGGTCGCGTGCCCGGTGCGCCTGCGCCGGGCTGAGCGTCACGCCGATCACCCGGGCTCCGTAGTGGCGCGCCGCGTGCAGGGCGAAGGAACCCCAACCGCAGCCGACGTCGAGGACCCTCAGCCCCGCCCGGTCCGGCAGCCCGAGCTTGTGGCAGATGAGATCGTGCTTGGATTCCTGGGCCGCTTCGAGCGTGTCGACACCCGGGGCGAAGCGGGCGCAGGAGTAGGTCATGGCGGGGCCGAGGACCATGGCGTAGAAATCGTTGCTGACGTCGTAGTGGTGTTGCACCACCTGCGCGTCCCGTGCCCGCGAGTGCAGCCGGCCCCGCGGTGCCGCCTCCTCGGGGGGAGAAGAGAGCGGCGCGCCGATGACCCCGAGACGGCGCGCCGCCTGCATGGCCTGCCAGGGCAGCCGTGACCCGAGATGGATGCGCTCGGGCGTCGCGTCGCGGAGGGCCGCCAGCATCTCGAAGATGTCGCCCTCGAAGGCGAGGTCGCCCATCACGAAGGCCCGGGCGAGCCCGATCTCGCCGGGTGCCCAGAGCAGCCGCCGCACCGCGTCCGGTGAGCGCACCTGCACGATGTCACCGCGGGCGGGCCCGAGCGCGGTCCCGTCCCAGAACTCGAAGCGCACCGGCGGCACGCCCCCGAAGAAGAGGGCCAGGAGGGGCGCCGCTGCGGACGCCACACCGCGCGCAGGTTCCGTGCTCGTCGACGGGGGTTGCTCTCGCCCGGGGCCCATCGGGCGCGGCCTGGAAATGATGTCCGATCGCATCGCCGTCTCCTGATGTGAGAGAACGCCGTGAATTCTAGGGGGGAATGGAAGTCTTCGATCGGGGAAAAGGATACGCGTCGGAGGATCGAATGGCAGACGACCGCGCAGGCGAGCCGCCCCCGGACTCCCAGGGTCAGCGCGCCCTGGGGGCGATGGAGAACGCGGTCCGGCGCGCCCGTGCCGCGGGCAGTGGCGCCCCGTTGCCTCCGACTGCGCCACCGTCGCGAGCCCAGCCACCCGATGCGGTCACTCCGTCGGGGAACGGCCGCCGACCAGGACGCGCCGATCGCTGGCTGATCGGGTCCGTCGCCGTCGCGGCCGCCCTGGTCGTGGTGGCCGCCGAGCGCGCTGGTCGCGTCGGTCACCAGCCGCCCATCGCCGCCGTCTCCGACTGCAGCGGGGACGGCAGGGAGCACCGTTGCGTCGCCGAGCACGGTTCCGTCCCCTCCGTCATCGACACGCCCAGGGAACGGTGGAGCGCACGGCACGACCACCTCGACGACGGTGGCCGCCGCCGCGGGCGGGCCTCCCGTCATCTCCTCGCTCTCCCCCGCGAGCGGCCCGGTGGGACAGGCCATCGTCGTGGCCGGGTCCAACTTCCTCAGTTCGAGCGGCCAGATCGTGGCCACGTTCAACGGCCAGGTGGCCACGACGAGCTGTCCCGCCCCGAACACCTGCAACGTCACAGTGCCGCCGTCGGCCACTCCCTCCGCGCAGGTGGCGATCAGCACCGCGAGCGGCACCTCCAATGCCGTGACCTTCACCTACGGGTGAAGCCGACGGAGGACCTCGACGACCTCGTCGTCGGACGTCGGGGAGAAGTCCCGGTACCACGTCCCCACCGCGTCGAACGGCTCCGGGACCGCGACGCACAGCATCTCGTCGCAGACATCGCCCAGGTCGAGGACCGCGGCGGGAGGGGCAACAGGCACGGCCAGGACGACGCGCGTGGCACCGTGGGTACGGGCGACCCGGCATGCTGCATGCGCAGTCGAGCCCGTGGCGATGCCGTCATCCACGACGACGGCGCACCGGCCGCGCAGGTCGAGTCGGGGATGCTCCCGCCGGTACCGCTGCACGCGCCGGTCGAGCTCCGCCCGTTCCGCCCGCTCGATCCTCTCCACGTCGACGAGGCCGAGGGCGCGTGACCTCATGACGTCGTCGTTCTCCACGCGCACGCCGTCCTCGCCGATGGCGCCCATGGCCAGTTCGGGCTGGAAGGGGACCCCGAGCTTCCTCACCACGATGACATCGAGCGGGGCTCCGAGCACGCGTGCGACCTCGCCGGCGACGGGAACCCCGCCCCGGGGCAACCCCAGCACCACGACCTCGTTTCCCCCGAGGTCGGCGCTCTCCGCCAGGGCGGCCAGGTGACGACCGGCATCGACGCGATCGCGGAACATGATCCATCACCTCCTTCGACCGGCCCAGTCTCCGACCGGCCCCGTTTTCTTCGGCCCAGTCTCCTTCGACCGGCCCAGTCTCCCCCTCCCCCCTCGTCTCCACCAGAGCCGGCCTGCGCCGTGGCCATTCGACCCACGACCGCAGCTGCGAGGATGGACCAGCGGCCCGTTCGCCGGGCGGCGCGGGACGAGAGGAGCCCACGGTGGGACAACCCGGGCACTTGAACAGCCATCAGCGGGACACGCTGGCGCAGATCTTCCGGCACCCGCTGAGTCACAACATCGAGTGGCACTCGATCCTGTCGCTGCTCAACGCGGTGGCAACCGTGAACGAAAGCCACAAGGGTCGTGTGGTCGTCACCATCGGGAGCGAGAGCGAGTCCTTCGATCCGCAGCGCCACAAGGACATCGATGCCGATCAGCTGACCAACTTGCGCCGTCTTCTGCGCAAGGCGGGATACGGTCCTGATGAGGCCGAGGCATAGGAACCCCGGTGCGACGAGGAAGGCTGGCGGGCATGCGGGTCCCGGAGTGACGTCACAACCTGTGCTCGCCGCCGATATCGGGGGGACGCAAATGCGGGTCGCCCTGGTGGACCCGCGGGGTGCGGTGCTGCTGCGGCGATCCGTTCCCACTCCCAATGAGGCCGACGTGCCCGCTTCGTTGATCGACCTCATCCGGTCGATGGCGTCAGAGCGCGGGCACGGGAAGGCCTCGCATGCCGTGGTCGGCCTCCCCGGTGGAGTGGACTACGAAACGGGGCGGCTCCTCTGGGCGCCGCACCTCCCCGCGCAGTGGCCGGACGTCCTGTCGAGCGAAGGACTGAGCGGTCACCTCGACCTGCCCGTCCACATCGCCAACGACGCCGACCTTGCCGCCGTCGGGGAGGCGTCCTTCGGTGCCGGTGCGGACAGCCCCGCCGTGGCCTATCTCACCGTCTCGACCGGGATCGGGGCCGGCGTGGTCCTCAACGGACGGCTGCTGCGGGGCACGCGTTCGCTGGCCGAGGTCGGTCACGCCATCCTCGACTGGCGCGCCTGGCAGAAGGGAACGCCGTGCACCCTCGAGGAGCTGGGATCGGGCAGCGGGGTGGCCCGCCTCGCCCGGGAGGCCGGGCTGGGGCCGCTCGAGGCGCAAGAGGTCCAGGCCGCAGCGGCCGCTGGGGGCACGCGGGCGGCGGCAATCTGGCAAGGGGCGATCACGGCGTGCGCTGCCGGAGTCTCGAACCTGGTCATGTGCTTCTCGCCCAGCACCGTCGTGATCGGAGGAGGCCTGGGCCGGCAAGAGGAGTTCTTCGGACCGCTCCGCGAGTTGGTCCTGCGCCCGGGGGCTCGCCATCCCGACGACCTGACGATCGTGCGGTCGGCGCTCGGGGACGATGCCGGCCTTTCCGGAGCGGCCGGCTGGCAGGCTGCAATCCGCATTGCCTGATACGGCCACTCCCTTTTTTCTCTGGGTATTCCCAGCACGGACCTGGAGATGTCTGTATCGTTCTCGAAGTTGCAACCAAACTGCAATCGAACCCGCAACCTTGGGTAGAGCGCAGGAACAAAGGGGGCTCGCCCGAATGGGCGGACCAGAACCAGAAGGAGACACTGTGCGTTTCAGCAGAGCAGGCATGTTCGGGGGGCTCTCCCTCGTGTTGTCGGCGACGCTGGTCGTCGTAGGGGGCGGAGGGGCTTCGGCCTCGGTTCGGGCAACCGGGCCGCGCAACATCTCGACCACGTCGTTCACCAACAACTTCAGCGCCATGACGCAGTTCAAGTCGCTGGCGAAGGCCGGAACTGGAAAGGTGGCGGCAATCCTCCCCGACACGGTCAGCTCGACGCGGTACGTCGAGTTCGACCAGCCAGACATCACCAAGGCGCTCCAGACGGCAGGGTTGAGCTCGTCGCAGTACGTGGTGCAGAACGCCCTCGGCAGTGACGCCACCCAGTTGACGGATGCCCAGACCGACATCTCCAACGGCGCCACGGTGCTCCTGGTCGACCCCCTGGACTCCGGGGTGGGGACGCAGATCGAGACCTACGCCAAGTCACGCGGCGTCAAGGTGATCGACTACGACCGGCTGACGCTCGGCGGCAGTCGCGCCTATTACGTCAGCTTCAACAATGTGAAGGTCGGCCAGGTCATGGGAGAGGGACTGGTCAGCTGTGTCTCCGCCTGGCACATCTCGAAGCCGCAGGTCGTCGTCATGCACGGTGCGGTCACGGACAACAATGCCACCCTGTTCGCGCAGGGCTACGACGGCGTGATCAACAAGTACTTCAAGGACGGCAAGTGGACCGCCGTGGCCCACACCGCCGGAACGTGGGACCCGCCGACGGCCGAAACCGAGTTCCAGGCCATCTACACGGCACACCACAACGTCAATTCGGCGCTCATCCCGAATGACGAGACCGGCGCGCCGATCATCACGTACCTGCAATCGCTCCACGTGAAGCCCAAGACGTTCCCGACTACCGGACAGGACGCCACGTTGACCGGCCTCCAAAACGTGTTGGCCGGCTACCAGTGTGGCACCGTGTACAAGCCGATCTACCTTGAGGCGCAGTCGGCCGTCGCTCTGGCTCTCTACCTGCGGGCCGGGGCCAGGGTCCCGGCCTCACTGGCCAACGGCAGCACCGAGGACACGACCGCCAAGGTCAGCGTGCCGTCGGTGCTCCTGTCCCCCACGTGGGTCAACACGAAGAACATGAACGCCACGGTCGTCAAGGACAACTTCGTGCCGGCATCGCAGCTCTGCGCCGGCGCGTACGCCAGCGATTGCCAGGCGGCGGGCATCTCCGGGTAATCGGAAGCAGACCGGCACGCCGGTCTGGGTAATGTCCATGCAGACGAAGTAACTTCCAGGCCGACCCCCGGTCCCGGCGACGGGGCGGGGGTCGGCTGCTGGGAGCAGCAGCGACTCGAGCAGTCGACGCGATGGGGGCCCACAAGATGACCGAGGGTGCACCGCTCCTGGAGCTTCGGGGCGTCAGCAAGACGTTCGGGGCGGTCCGAGCGCTGAACAAGGTCGACCTCTCCGTTCCGGCCGGCAAGATCACAGCGTTGGTCGGCGACAATGGCGCCGGCAAGTCGGTGACGATCAAGACCATCTCGGGGCTCTGGCCGCCGACAGAAGGTCAGATCCTCTGGAACGGCGCGCCGGCCAACATCCACAGCCCGAACGACGCCGAGGCGCTCGGGATCACGACGATCTACCAGGACCTCGCACTGTGCGACAACCTCGACATCGTTCAGAACCTCTTCCTCGGGCACGAGAAGCTGCGGCACGGGCTCCTCGACGAGACCGCCATGGAGATCGAGGCGCGCGATGTGCTGGCCGATCTGCACGTCACCACCGTGCGATCGATTCGCCAGCCGGTGGCGTCCCTGTCCGGCGGGCAGCGCCAGTCGGTCGCCGTGGCCAAGGCGGTGCTGTCCTCCGCCAAGCTCGTGATCATGGACGAACCCACCGCCGCGCTCGGTGTGGCCCAGACCGAACAGGTTCTCGGGCTCATCAGACGGCTGGCGAAACAGGGCACGGCAGTCATGATGGTCTCCCACAACCTCGTCGACGTCTTCGCAGTGGCCGAACAGATCTCGATCCTGTACCTCGGTCGACTGGTGGCACAGGGCCCGGCATCCGACTTCGATACGCAGATGGTGGTGGAGTACCAGACAACGGGTCAGTCGACACGGGCGAAGGCGCCGGGAGTTGAGGGACGATGACTGACGGTCCGCTTCCGAAGATCAATCCCTCTGATCCCTCTGCCGAGGTCGACGATGCGGTGGCGGCGGGAAAGGCGCCGGAGGGTTCGGCGCCCGACGCCGGCGCCCCCGAGAGCGCTTTGGCGTCCGAGACGTTGGTCGCGCTGGCACCAGATGTAGCCGATTCGCTCGGCGACTACCTCCGCGCCTGGTGGATGCGCATCCGCGGCGGGGAAAGCGGTGCGATCCCGATCATCATCGGCCTCATCGTCATCTGCGTCTTCTTCGAGGTGAAATCGAGCGCATTCTTCAGCTCGGCGAACATCGTCAATCTGTTCGTCCAGGCGGCATTCATCATTCTCCTGGGCATGGCCGAGCTCTATGCACTCATTCTCAGCGAGATCGACCTGTCGGTCGGCTTCGTGGGTGCGGTGGGTGCCGCCATCGCGCTCGCCCTCATGGGGTCACCCGCCGATTGGCCCTGGTGGGCGGCCCTCATCGTGGGCCTGGCCACCTGCTTCGTCATCGGCGCCTTCCAGGGCACATTGATCACGAGACTCCGCATCCCCTCTTTCGTGGTGACGCTGGCAGGGTTGCTGGGTTGGCAGGGCGTCTTGATCTACGTCTTCGACGCCGACAAAGGCGCGGTCGGCGGCGTGATCAGTGTCACGAACGGCGTGCTCGACGACCTCGTGAGCGGCAACATGACCCCGATCGCGGGCTGGATCACGCTGGTCGTAGGCGTGGGTCTCTTTGCCCTGATCTCCATCCTGACGACGGGCCGACGACGATCGCAGGGCCTGAGCGCGCCCCCGTTGGGCATCACGTTGGCGACGGTCGCGGCCGTCGCCGTGGCGGGCATCGTGCTCGTCTTCATCTGCAACCTGAACCGCGGTGTGCTGACCACGGTGCAAGGGGTGCCCTGGGTTATTCCGTTCCTCGTCATCATCGTGGTGGTCCAATCCTTCACCCTGGCCAGGACACGGCTCGGACGTTACATGTACGCCATCGGTGCCAGCCCCGAGGCCGCCCGGCGCGCCGGTATCCACGTGGCCCGGGTACGCACCATTACGTTCGCACTCTGCAGCTTCGTCGCAGGATTGGCCGTGGTCGTGTACGCCTCACGCCTGGGATCACTTTCCGTCGGGTTCGACGGAGGGACCTATGTGCTCTACGCGGTGGCCGCCGCCGTGATCGGTGGTGCCAGCCTCTTCGGCGGGCACGGGAAGCCGATCCATCCGGTCCTGGGAGGACTGGTCATCGCCGCGCTGACCAACGGGCTGGCACTTATCAACGTCTCGACTGCTGTGACCGACATGCTGACGGCCGCCGTTCTGCTCGTCGCCGTGGCCGTCGACTCCACGCTGCGCCGGCGGGGCAGATCGGGCGCGGTCTGATCCCAGGACATCGCCACCGGGGTGCTGGCGCCCGGCACAGGTGCCGTAGCGCCGCCGCGGCCATCGCCATCCCGCTGGCCCTCGCCGGGAGCGGGCCGGCGTTCGGCTCGACCACCGCACCCACCAGCGTGTCGTCGACGCCGTCCTGGACGGTGTACCACGGCGACCCCACAGGGAGCGGGGTCGCCGCGTCCATCACCTCGGTCGACGTCTCCTCGCCGGCCTGGACGTCGCCGGCTCTCGACGGAGATCTCTACGGGGAACCGCTCGTCTCGGGGGGACGGGTCTTCGCAGCCACGGAGAACGACACGGTGGACGCGCTCTCCGCGACAACGGGCGCGGTGGTGTGGTCGACGCACCTCGCCACGCCCGTGCCGTCAGGGTCGCTGCCCTGCGGTGACATAACGCCCACGGTCGGGATCACCGGCACGCCGGTGGTGGACGAGGCGCGCGGCGAGCTCTTCGTCGTGGCCGACGAATTGGTGCACGGCCGGCCCGCGCACCAGCTGGTCGGGCTCAGCACGACCACCGGGACGGTCGAGTTGAACCAGAACGTCGATCCGTCGGGCTCTACCCCGGCCGCCCTCCTCCAGCGCACGGGGCTGACGCTCGATGCCGGGCGCGTGGTCTTCGGCTACGGCGGGAATTACGGGGACTGCTCGACGTACCACGGATGGGTGCTGTCCGTGCCCGAGGCGGGTGGGACGCCCGCGACGTTCGGGGTCGACTCGGCCCCCGGCGAGAGTCAGGGCGCGGTCTGGATGGGCGGCGCGGCCCCGGTGGTCGACGGCGCCGGCGACATGTGGGTCACCGTGGGCAACGGCTCGGTGTACTCCTCCAGTCACGCCTACGACAACAGTGACTCGGTGCTCCAACTCTCACCGTCCCTCGCGCTGGAGCAGTACTTCGCGCCCTCGTCGTGGCCGGCCGACAACGCGCACGACCTCGACATGTCGACGGCGGCGGCGCTGCTCAGCGACGGCCAGGTGGTGGCGGCCGGGAAGGCGCGCATCGTCTTCCTGCTGAACGGGTCGAGCCTGGGAGGCGTCGGCGGCGAGCAAGCCAAACTCGCTGATGCCTGTGGCAGCGACATCGACGGTGGCGTGGCCGTCGTGGGGACGACCGTCTATCTGCCCTGCCTGAGCGGCCCGATCGCCGTCCAGGTCTCGGCCACCCCTGCCGGGCTCCGTCCCCTCTGGAGCGCCTCGGTCGGCGGCGGCCCACCGGTGGTCGCCGGGGGGCTCGTCTGGACCATCGGCGCCGATGGCGTCCTCTACGGCCTCAACCCGTCATCGGGCACGGTCCAGAAGCGGGTGACCATCGGTGCGGCCGCCAACCACTTCCCCACCCCGTCGGTGGGTGCCGGTCTGCTGCTGGCGCCTTCGGCTGACCACGTCGTGGCCTTCCGGGCGTCGTCAGCTCCCGCGACCCGCACCACGACGACGACCACGACCGGCCGGACGACAACGGCGGCGGCGCAGCCGGCGCAGCCGGCGCAGCCGGGCTCCACCAATCCTTGGTTCATCGTCGCGGCCGTTTTGGGCGGCCTCGCCGTCGTCAGCGGCCTGACCTGGCTCCTGCGGCGGGGGCGACGCAGGATGCGGAATCAGTGAGCCGAGAGCAGGACCTCGAGCACGGTGCCCACGCCGGCCACGACCAACGAGAGGGACACGATGACCGCCATCACCTTCACGAGCGGCCGGTGCATCGGCTCCCAGTCGCCCACGTCGGCGAACTGGTCGAGCAGGGTGCCGTCGGCATCCGCCCACGCCGGCTCCTCGGGAGGCCGGTCGTCGAGCGGTCGGGGCTCGCGGGTGGCCAGATACCCGATGAACGGGCCCAGGCCCGCAGGGAAATGGGGCTGAGGCGGTCCAGGAACGTGACCCTGCATCGGCTGCCACGTTAGCCCTGCGTGCGAGGTCACGGGCGGCCCACGGTCTACCCTCTGGACCCATGGACGAACCCCAGCAGATCGGCTTCACCGCGGCGGAGTCGACGCCCCGTTTCCCGCACGACCCCAAGCCGCCGAGTGGCGCACCCAACGTCATCGCCATCGTGCTCGACGACACCGGTTTCGGCCATCTGGGCGCCTTCGGCTCGGACATGGGGACGCCACACCTCGACGGCCTCGCGGCACAGGGCGCGCCGTTCAACCGGTTCCACGTCACGTCCCTGTGCTCACCGACGAGGGCGTCGTTCTTCACCGGCCGCAACCACCACACGGTCGGGATGGGCTTCCTGGCCGACATTCCGCTGGCGTTCCCGGGCTACCACGCCCGCCTGCCCGATACGGCCGCCACCCTCCCCCGCCTCCTGCGCGACGCCGGCTACTCCACCATGGCCGTCGGCAAGTGGCATCTCACGCCGCGCTGGCACCGCTCGGCGGCGGGGCCGTTCGACACCTGGCCGCTCGGGCTGGGCTTCGAGCGCTACTACGGCTTCCTGCAGGGCGACACCAACCACTGGACCCCGAACCTCGTCTGTGACAACCACTACATCGAGCCACCCCGGCGGCCCGAGGAGGGCTACCACCTGACCGAGGACCTCGCCGATCAGGCCGTCCGGATGGTGCAGGACCAGCAGCAGGGCGCGCCGGGCAAGCCCTTCTTCCTCTACTTCGCCCTCGGCGCCATGCACGCCCCGCACCATGTGGCGCCCGAGTGGGTCGACCCGTACCGTGGTGTGTTCGACAAGGGGTGGGACGCCTGGCGCGAGGAGGTGTTCGCCCGCCAGTGCGCGTCGGGGATCGTGCCGGCCGGCACGGTGCTCACGGAGCGGCCCGAATGGGTGCAGTCGTGGGACGAGCTCCCGGCCGAGGAGCGGCGCATGCTCGCCCGCCAGCAAGAGGTCTTCGCCGGCTTCCTGACCCACACCGACGCCCAGATCGGCCGGGTCCTCTCCTCACTGGAGGGCCTGGGGGCGATGGACAACACTCTCGTCATGGTCTTCTCGGACAACGGCGCCAGCGCGGAGGGAGGCCAGGCCGGCAGCTTCAACGAGCACCGGTTCACCGCGCACATCCGGGAGTCGGTGGCCGAGAACATGGCTCACTACGACGACTGGGGCGGCTTCACCACCTACAACCACTACGCGTGGGCCTGGGCCTGGGCAGGCAACACGCCGCACAAGTTGTGGAAGCGCTACACGTGGCTCGGCGGGACGCGCACGCCGCTGATCGTTCGCTGGCCCGGCCGCATCGCCGAGCCGGGCGTCGTGCGGTCACAGTTCGCCCACGCCATCGACCTCATGCCGACCATCCTGCGGGCCGCCGGCCTCGAGGTCCCCGCCGAGGTCGACGGGGCGCCCCAGCAACCGGTGGACGGCGTGAGCCTCCTGTCGACGCTCGAGGATCCGTCGGCCCCAGAGCTGCATCACACGCAGTACTTCGAGATGATGGGCTCGCGGTCCATCTACCACGAGGGCTGGAAGGCGACGACCAACCACATCAGCACCGGCGTCCTCGACGAGGAGGAGCTCGCGGTCGGCAGCCGCAACTTCGACGAGGACCGCTGGGAGCTCTTCGACCTCTCGAGCGACTTCTCCGAGGCGATCGACCGCGCCGACGCCGAGCCGAGGCGGCTCCGACAACTCCGCGACCTCTGGGACGCCGAGGCACAGCTCAACAAAGTCCTCCCGATTTCGGACGGCCTGGTCGATCGTTTCGCGGGCTTCATCCCTCCGGTCTGGCCCGCCGGGCCGTCGAGGACGTTCCGCCCGGGCGGGGGCGCGGTCGCCGACGAGTCGGTCCCGCTCCTCTGGGGGGGCTTCGACATCACGGCCGACATCGACACCGGCCCGGACGGGGCGGACGGCGTCGTCTTCGCTCTGGGCGACTGGTTCGGGGGCTACGCGCTGTACCTGGTCGGCGGTCGGGCCCACTTCACGTTCGCCCGCGCCGCCGACCCGCTCGAGCTCGCGACGCCCGGCGTCCTCGGGGCCGGGCACCACGACATCACCGTCTCCTACGCCGTGGGTGACCACGGCACGCCGGGACGCATGATCCTGCTCGTCGACGGGGCCGAGGTCGACGAGACGGCCGTCGAGGGCATGCTCCCGATCGCCGTCCAGCACGGCGGGGCGGGACTGCGGCTGGGTTGGGACAGCGGGTTCCCGGTCTCCTCGCGCTACGCACCGCCGGCGCGCTTCGCGGGGACGGTGCACGGGGTCCGCGTGGACACGCCGGGCTCACTCCGGTCCGACCCGGCGGACGAGGTGCGCGCCGCGCTCCACGCCGACTGACCGGGGCCACCGCGCCGGCTTGCCTCAGGCCTCCCCGGCGGCCGCCGCCCGGGCGTGCGCCAGGTGCTCACGCGTGTGGCGGGCCGGCACCCCCGCCAGGTCGACGGTCGCAAAGACCCGACCCCCGGCCGGTCCGAACGGCGCACTGCGGTCGAGCTCCTCGTCGCTGAGGCCCCGCAGCACCGCCTCGAGGCCGGCTCCGGCGGCCGTCAGGAGGGCCACGGTGTCCGCCGGGGTGACCGATGCCGCCCGTACGGCGTGGGCCGCGTTGGCCCGGTCGATCTCCTCGGCCGTGTCGCGCACGCCGTCGCCTCGTGCCATCTCCCCCAGCCAGCGCTCGCTGTTGCCGTGGCTCTCGGCGATGTGGTGGAGGACCACGCCCACCGTCCATTCCTCTTCTGGCACCGTCCGCATCCAGGCCTCCTCGGGGCACGTGCGGGCGAAGGCCACCGCCTCGGCGTTCGCCGCCCCGAAGTCTTCGGCCAGGGACGCCGCCCGCTCACTCGCCATCCGGCAGCCCGGCTCGCTTGCTCAGCTCGTCGACGGACCACGACCCAGGCGGAGCACCCTCCGCCGCGGCCCGGGAGGCCAGGCGCTGCAGCAGCGCGTTCACCGGAGTCGACACGCCGTGGAGGACACCTTGGAGCACGATCTCCCCGTTCAGGAAGTCGGCCTCGATCGACCCCGCCCCGCGGGCGAGGCTCTGCCAGCTGGAGCCCCCCTGCCACTCCCCCGAGGAGGTGGGCGATATCTGCAGGGAGTCACCGCGCCGTTCCCGGTCCTCCTCGGAGCTCGCCACGTCGATGCCGGCGGCGGCCAACGCCTCTTTGCCCTCGCGCTGGGCCTCGCACGCCAGCGCGCTGAACCGGCCCTCGGGCCCGCACAGCGCCTCGACCGCATTGGCCAGGTTCATGAGGAGCTTGCGGTACTTCCAGCGCATGATGTCGGGGCGGCCCACCGACTGGAACGTCGTCGTGGCGATGGTCTCGGCGATCGCCTGGCCCCGCTCGTCGAGGCCAGAAGGGAAGCGACCGAGGTCGAGCAGACCCGACACCGGCGCCGAGTGCACCTGGACGACACCGGGTCGCAGCTGGGAGGCGGGGCACATGACGCACATGCCGTAGGTGTTCGGGAAGTGCCGCAGCACCCGGCGCTCGTTCTCCACGCCGTTCTGCATGCAGACCACGGGCGCGTCCGGGGGCGCCACGACGAGTTGCTCGAGCGCGTGGTCGGTGCTCTGGCCCTTCACGGCGAGCAGCACGACCGTGTCCTCGTCCCACGAGACCTCCGCGGGTTCCGTCACGACCGGGACCGACAGCGAGACCGTCTCGCCGGGCGACTCGAGGACGAGGCCGGACGCCAGGGCACGGCCATGGTCGCCTCGGGCCACCAGGGTGACGTCGAAGCCGCGCTGGAACAGGCGGCCGCCGACGGCACCGCCGATTGCACCCGCTCCCACCACGACGAATCGCATGGGGCACTTTGCCACGTGGCAAGCTTTCAGCGTGGCGTCGAGGAACCCGGTGGAGCGTGCCACCGCGCTCGGTGGCACCGTGGCTGCGGCCCCGCTCCGGCTCGTCGGCGGCCTTGCCGCACCGGCGCGGGTCGACATGGCGCGCAACGTGCGTCGGGCCATTGGCATCTCCGAGGAGCGGGCGCCGATCGCCACCAACCCCGACGAGGCGTACACCCCGCCCGGCGGGATGGCCAGGAAGGTGCACGCCGACCTGCCCGCCATGTTGATCGGCGGCGTGACTGCGTTGCTGCTCCAGACGCTGCACCCTCTGGCCATGGCGGGCGTCGCCGAACACTCGAGCTATCAGGAGGACCCGCTGGGCCGGCTCCGCCGGACGGCGTCCTTCGTCGGGACCACGACCTTCGGCACCGTTGCCGAGGCCGAGGCCGCCATCGCCCAGGTGCAGCGCGTCCACCGGCGCGTCCGGGGCATCGCCCCCGACGGACGCGCCTACTCGGCCGACGACCCGGAGCTGGTCACGTTCATCCACGTCGCCGAGGTCGCGAGCTTCCTGGCGTCATCGCAGCGTTACGGGACAGGCCCGCTGAGCCCCGAGGGGTGCGACCGCTACTACGAGGAGGTCGCGCCGGTCGCACTGGCGCTCGGGGCGACCTGGGCCCCGCATTCGGCCGCCGAGGTGGAGAGTTACCTGCTGCGCGTGCGTCCCGAGCTCTACGCCGGACCGCAGGCGAAGGCGGCGCGGGATTGGCTGTTCCGCGGCGTGGCGCGCCGGCCCGGCGAGCGGGCCGTCTACTCGCTCGTGTTGGCGGCGGCGGTCGGCGTCCTCCCCGGCTGGGCCCGCCGTGAGCTCGGTCTGTCCATGGCGGGCCCCCTGGACCTGCTCATCGACACGGCCGCGGTCGCGCCCCTGACGCGCGGGCTTTCGACCGCCCTGCGCTGGATGGTGACCGCGCCCGAGTAGGCCCTTCACGTCGTGAGGGAGAGCCCGCCGTCGACGACGACGACCTGGCCCGTGACATAGCCGGCCCGGGCGAGCGACAGGATCACCTCGGCCACGTCCTCGGGCTGCCCCAAACGCTTGAGGGGCGCCACCTGCGTGACCACCTCGCGCACGAGATCCCAGTCCGCCGTCCACGGCGTGTCGACCAGGCCCGGCGCCACGGCATTGACCCGCACCCCGGGCCCGACCACCTTGGCCAGCAGCACGGTCATGTGGTTGAGGGCCGCCTTGCTGGCCGCGTAAGGGATGGAGGAGCCGGTCGGGCGCACCCCGGCCACCGAGGCGACGTTGACCACCGACCCACCGGCGTCGCGCAGCGCCGGCATCGCCGCCACCGTCATGGCCCACGTCCCGAAGACGTTGACCTCGAAGAGGCGCCGCCACACGTCGACCGATGCCGCTTCGAGGTCCTCGTGCGGGATCAGGGCGGTGGTCCCCGCGTTGTTCACGAGGGTGTCGAGTCGGCCCCAGCGCTCCAGCGCGGCCGCCACGAGGTGGTCGGGGACGTCCGGGTCGGTGATGTCGCCCTGCACGTAGAGCGCATCGGGCAGTGACGCGGCGACCGCCTCGCCCTCCTCGACCGAGTGCGCGGAGTTGACGAGGACGGCGGCACCCTCCGCGGCGAAGGCCCGCGCGGTGGCGGCCCCGATCCCGCTCGAGGAACCCGTGACGGCGACGATGTGCCCGTCGAGGGGGTCGCGTGTCACGCTCCCGCCGCTCCCGCGCTCATCGGGGATTGATCCCCCAACGGGCCGTCCACTCCTGCCCGGGCTCGAGTGCGACCACGTCGGTGCCCGTGCGCAGCGCATTGGGCGGGCAGGTCATGGGCTCGAGGGCGACGGCGCGCCGCCGGCGTTGCACCTCGCCGAGGGTGTCGCCCGTGTACACCATGAGGTAGGGGAAGGCGGCGTCCAGCCACAGGGCCGCGCCGCCGACGCCCCCCGGCGGATCGAGGCTGGCCCAGGCGATGTCAGCGGAGTCGCGCTCGAGGGTCGTGTAGGCCGTGTCGAGGACGGCGGGACCAACGAAGCGCGCCGTGGTGAAGTCACGATCGGTGCCCTCGACAGGCGCGAGTGCCCCCGTCGGGAGTCCCCGGTCGTCCACGTCGAGAGTGTGGCGCGCCGGGACGTGCAGGATCGCCCCGTCGACCGTCTCGGGCCCGGCGGTCAGGTAGGGATGGAAGCCGATGCCGAAGGGGATCAGGCCCTCCTCGAGTGACTGGGCCCTGGTTGTGACGGTGAGACCGTCGCGGCCCACGTGGTACTCGATCTCGAGGAGGAGGGAGAACGGATACCCGGGAGAGGGGTGGAGCTGCAGCCTGAGGGAGAGCTGGTTCTGGTGCCGGGTCTGGAGTGTCCAGGGCATCCAGCGGACCAGGCCGTGGATCGCGTTGCGTCGCTCCGGCTCGTCCAGGGCGGCCTGGGCGCGCACCCCGTTGAACTCGTAGCGCCCGTCGGCCAGGCGGTTGGGCCAAGGGGCCAAGACCTGGCCCCGGCCCGACTGCGACCACTCGTCGGCACCGAAGCCGTCGAGGACCGCCGTCTGGCCAACGGTGTAGGCCCGCAGCGTGGCACCCACCTCGCAGACGATGACTTCTTGGCGGCCATGCCCGATGCGCCATTGTTGCCCCGTGGGCGAGGCGACCGAGATTCGGGGGGAGTGAGCGGGCATTGCGAGTGAATTGAAGCAGACCAGGGCCTCTGCGTGGGTGAGGGGCCCGGACGGTCTCGCGTGAAGCCCCGGGTGACACGCGCCCGAACGGCGGATGTCCGACCCCGGCCACCGGCAGCGGCGGGGGATAGGGTGAGCGCACCGTGAGAATTCTCGTCACAAACGACGACGGGGTGGGCGCACCGGGCCTGGCGGCGCTCACGAGAGCTCTGGTGGCCTGGGCCGACGGTGCGGACAACGGTCCGGCGCACGAGATCATCGTGGTGGCGCCAAGCTCCAACTACAGCGGGGCCGGGGCCGCCGTCGGCTCGGTGACCGACCACACGACCATCGCCTACCAGCGGGCCTACGTCGAAGGTGCCGAGGGCGTGGAGGCATACGGGCTCGACGCCTCGCCCGCCCTCTCGGTGATCGCTGGTGCCCTCGGAGCGGTCGGCCCCAAACCCGACCTCGTGCTTTCGGGCATCAACCACGGCGTCAACGTGGGTCGCTCGGTGCTCCATTCCGGCACGGTCGGCGCCGCGCTGACCGCCAGCCAGCTAGGCATCAGCGCGCTGGCTGTCTCGCTGCGCGCGGGCGCAGATCCTGACCCGTGGGAGTCGGCCGCCGTGCTCGCGGTGGCGCTCGTCCCGTTGCTGATGACGGCCCCGGCCCGCACCGTACTCAACCTCAACGTTCCCCACGTGCCGTTGGCGGACATCCGGGGCCTGCGCTGGGCCCGGGTGAGCGGGGCCGGCCTGATCAAGGCCGCCCGGGGGGCAGGGACCTGGGAGGCGCCGAACATCGAGGAGATCGAGGGCCCGGCGGCGGCCGAGGCGGCGCGCTCGGTCATGGAGGGCGAGCCCGACGTGAAGGGCGAGATCGTGCTGACGGTGGGGTCACCTTTCCCCCATTCGGGCGACCTCGGGCTGGCCGACGCCGGCGCCGAGGACGCCACCTTGGTGGCCCAGGGCTTCGCCGCCCTCACCGCGCTGCGCGGCCCCCGGGCCGACGAGGACCCTGAGCTGCTGGCCCATCTGGACGAGGGTCTGGGGCCGGCGCTGTCGGGGTTCGCGTTCACCGGTTGACGAGCACGGCACGGCCAGCGGGTTCGCGGACCGGCAGGGCCCGGTGCACCATGGCCCCGGTTGATGGCCATCGGCGAACCTCCCGGGACAAATTTCTGGAACTGTAAACGGCTCTGCTTATAGTTTCCAGGGATATCCCCGCCGTACTCGCCGCAACAGTGCCACCCCGGGAAGCCCCGGGAAGCCCCGGGAAGCCTCAGTCGTCCTCTCCCGGCGGCCGTCGGCGCCTCTTGATCTGAGAACGCCGCCGCTTGGCGTCGACGCGCCGCACCTGAGAGCTCCTCGTCGGACGGGTCGGGGCCCTGGTCGGTTGCACGCGAAGACCCGCGTCGAGCTTGGTCGCCAGACGCTGGAGTGCAAGTTCGCGGTTGCGCGCCTGTGAGCGTGACTCGGAGGCGCTCGCCCGCACGACCGGGCCCAGTCGCTCCAGGAGCCGAGCCCGTTGGCGCGGGCCGAGGGTCTGGGAGGCAGCGACATCGAAGTCCACCTCCACCCGGCTGAGGGTGCGGTTCGCGTGCTGCCCCCCGGGTCCCCCCGATGTCGTGGCCCGCCACGAGATCTCCGAGAGCGGAAGATCCAGTCCTCGGTGCACATGCAGCGTCTGGTCACCGGCCACCCGACGAGCGTAGGAGGACCCGGGTACGCTCCGGGCCATGGACTACCGACACCTTGGACGCTCGGGCATGCTCGTATCCGCGCTGTCGTACGGCAACTGGATCACTCACGGCAGCCAGATCGAGGAGGACGCGGCGGCGGCGTGTGTGAAAGCGGCCCTCGAGGTCGGCATCACCACTTTCGACACGGCCGACGTCTACGCCATCGGGGCCGCCGAGTCCGTACTGGGCCGGGCGCTCAAGCACGTGCGGCGGGAGTCCGTCGAGATCTTCACCAAGGTCTATTGGCCGACGGGACCCAACCCCAATGACCGCGGCCTGTCGCGCAAGCACATCATGGAGTCACTCCACGCGTCGCTCGGTCGGTTGCAAACCGACCACGTCGATCTCCTCCAGGCCCACCGCTTCGACTACGAGGCCCCCCTGGAGGAGACCTTGCAGGCCTTCGACGACCTGGTGCGCCAGGGGAAGGTCCACTACATCGGCGTCTCGGAGTGGACGGCTGACCAGATCCAGGACGCCCTCCGGCTGGCCGACGAAATGGGCTTCGACCGCATCATCTCGAACCAGCCGCAGTACTCCATGATCTGGCGGGTGATCGAGGCAGAGATCGTCCCGCTGTGCCAGAAGGAGGGCGTGGGCCAGATCGTGTGGTCACCCCTTGCGCAGGGCGTCCTCACGGGCAAGTACCTCCCGGGCTCGTCAGGACCGCCGCAGGGCTCGCGGGCCACCGGGCCCGAGGGCGCCGAGATGAGCTGGCTCCTGCGCGACGAGGTCCTCGAGCCGGTGCAGGCCTACGCGGCGCTGTGCCGCGAGGCGGGCTATACGCCGGCGTCGGTGGCGCTGGCTTGGGTGCTTCAGAACGAGAACGTCAGCAGTGCGATCGTCGGGGCCAGCCGGCCCGAGCAGATCGCCGAGAACGTCAAGGCGCTCGACGTCGTGCTCGAGCCCGACTTCGTGGAGGCGATCGAGCAGGCGCTGGAAGCAACGACGCTCTTCGACCCCGGGTTCACGCTCAGTCCGGCCACCCGGCCTTGATGCAACCTGGCCCGATCAGCCCGGCGTGTCGAAGCGAGAGGTGAACGAGCGCACCTGGAGTGTGGAGTGGGTGCGGTGCTCCTCGAAGACCCGGGTATAGCCCGTGTGTGCGATGCGCCAGCCGTCCCCAGTCAACCGGTAGTGGTCGGCGTAGAACGCGGTCCCGGCGATCTCGAGGTCGACTGCCGGCACGATGACCCGGTCCTGCAAGTACCAGGTGCCCTCCGCCGCCGACTCCGATATGAAAGTGATCTCGGGGTGGTGACCGTGATGCTCGGTCACCATGCCCGGGTCGCCCAGGACCTCGCGGAGCCAGGTCACGATGGCGGTGCGGCCCTCGAGCACGGTCTTGCCGTCCTCGTAGGACGCGGTCACGTCCTCGGTCAGCAGCGCCCCCAGATCGTCGAACTGCTTGAGGTCGAGCGTCCGGAAATAGGCGTATTTAAGGCGACGGATGGCCTCGAGCTCGGCCGCGGTGTCCACGGGTGCACTCCTTTCGGTCTGGCCCACCAGGGCCGGGGCCAGGGTACTTTCCGCCGGACTTGGCGGGTGGACCGGTCGGGGACCACCATCTCGGGCATGCCCGGGGACAGGAAGCGCCAGCGCATCGCGGCCTACGGCGTCTGCCGGGACGGGGCGGGGCGGTTGCTGCTGGCCCGGGCGTCGCCGGCCATCACGCTGCAGGGGCGCTGGTTCCTGCCGGGAGGAGGCATAAACCACGGCGAGAACCCAACCGACTCGCTGGCCCGGGAGATGATGGAGGAATCGGGGCTCACCGTCTCCGTCGGGCCGTTGCTCGATGTGCTCTCGGACGTCCGGACCATCCCCGACGGCACCAGCCTGCACACCGTCCGCCTCGTGTACCGGGTGGACTCCTGGGAGGGGACACTGCGCCCCGAGACGGACGGCACGACCGACGCCGTGGAATGGTTCACCCCCGAGGAGGTCCGGGACCTCCCGCTGGCCCACTACGTCCAGACCGTCGTGGACCGACTGCTGTGACCGAGACCCGGGCCGGCGACGAGCTCCACCACGTGGTCATCATCGGGTGCGGTTTCGGCGGCCTTTTCGCCGCCCGCGCCCTCAAGCGGGCGCCGGTCCGCATAACCCTCATCGACCGGGCGAACCACCACCTCTTCCAGCCTCTGCTCTATCAGGTGGCCACCGGCATACTCTCGGAGGGCCAGATCGCTCCCGCCATCCGCGACGTGCTGCGGAACTACCCGGACCTGCGTGTGATCCTGGGTGAGGTGCGGGACATCGACGTCGGGGCCCGCCAGGTCCACGTCGACGAGTTCGGCAAGCCGCTCACCATCGGCTACGACAGCCTCATCGTCGCCGCCGGGGCGTCGAGCTCCTACTTCGGTCACGACGAGTTCCGCGCCTCATCGTGCGCCATGAAGTCCCTCGATGACGCCCTGGCGCTCCGGGGCAACATCTTCGGCGCGTTCGAGCTGGCCGAGGCCGAGATCGACCCGGACGAGCGCCGGCGCCTCATGACGTTCGTGGTCGTCGGGGGAGGGCCGACCGGCGTGGAGATGGCGGGCCAGCTGCGCGAGCTCTCCCGGCGGGCGCTCCGCCGCAACTACCGCATGATCGACCCGGTCGACACCCGCGTCGTCCTGGTGGAGGGCGTCGACCGGCTCGTCGGGTCGATGGGCTCGTACCTGTCGCGGATGACGGCACGCGACCTCACCCGAATGGGGGTGGAGATCCATCTGAACGCCATGGTGACCAACATGGACGAGTCCGGTGTCGAGATCACCAAGCAGGACGGCAGCACCGAGTGGATCCCAGCCGCCACCAAGGTGTGGGCGGCCGGGACCAGTGCGGCGGAGTTGGGGGCCACCGTGGCCGGCGCCGCAGGGGCGGAGACCGACAAGGCCGGCCGGGTCGTGGTGAGCCCAGACTGCTCACTCCCCTCCCATCCCGAGGTGTTCGTCGTGGGCGATCTGATGGCGCACCGCGACAACCTGCCCGGCGTGGCCGAGGTGGCCATGCAGTCGGGCGCCCATGCCTCCCATTCCATCGTGCGCCGCCTGGAGGGCAAGCCGACCAAGCCGTTCCGCTACCGCGACCTCGGGACGCTCGCCGTCATCTCGCGCTTCACTGCCGTGGCCAAAATCGGTCCCATCAGGGTAGGCGGCTTCCTGGGGTGGCTGCTGTGGCTCGTCGTGCACATCACCTTTCTCACGGGCTTCAAGAACCGGTTCGGCGCGCTGACCCGCTGGCTGGTCAGCTTCGTCGGGCGCGGGCGCTACGAGCGGGCGCTCACCGGACCCTGGATCGCCCGGGCGAAGCGCGTCACGAAAGCTGCGTAAGGTTCGTCCCGGAACGCACGCCGAAACGGGGGTCGACCCATGCCCATCAACGTCACGCCCATTGCCGGGCTCGATGACCACATCAACGACATCCGTCTGCGCACGGCGCGCATCGTCAACGAGCGGATCCTCCCCAACGAGTCCCGGCTGTGGCAGGCGCGGGGCGGGAGCGCCACCGACGAGCAGCGCGCCGAGGCCCGAGCTCTGCGGCAGGAGATCCAGGACGAGGTGAAGGCTGCGGGTCTGTGGGCACCTCACCTCCCGCCCGAATACGGCGGGATGGGCATTGACTTCATGGCGCACGCCTACATGAACGAGATCCTCGCCTATGCGGTAGGCGCGGCATCGTTGTTCGGGGTGGTGGCACCCAACTCGGGCAACCAGACCATCCTGGTCAAATACGGGACGGAGGAGCAGAAGCAGAAGTGGCTGCTCCCGCTCATCGAGGGGACCATGCAATCGGGATTCTCCATGACCGAGCCCGAGAACGCCGGTTCGGACCCGCGCTCCATTCAGACCACCGCCATCCGCGAAGGCGACGAGTGGGTCATCAACGGCCACAAATGGTTCACCTCGAACGGGCTGGCCGCCGACTTCTTCATCGTGATGTGCCGGGCCAAGGAGTCCAAGGACGACGACGGGCCCGGGCGAATGGTCCAGATCATCGTGCCGACCTCGAATCCCGGCGTCATCATCGAGCGCGGCATCGGGATCTGGGGCAGCGCGCTGGTCGGACCACTGCGAGGTCCGTTACGACCAGGTCCGGGTGCCCAAGGAGAACCTGCTGGGTCAGGTGGGCGACGGCCACCGGGCGGCGCAGGACCGCCTGGGCGCCGGGCGCATCTTCCACTGCATGAACTCGGTGGGCCAGATGTGGCGTGCCTTCGACCTGATGGTCGAGCGCCTGCTGACCCGCGAGGTGCACGGTGGGCTCCTCAAGGACAAGCAGTTCATGCAGGGCTTCGTGGCCGACAGCTACATGGACCTCCAGGCCGCGCGCCTCATGACGATCCACGCCGCCGAAAAGGTGGACAAGGGCGACCCCCAGGCCCGCACGGAGATCAGCGCGATCAAGGTCTTCGTACCCTCTGCCTACAGCCGAGTCGTCGACCGGGCCATCCAGGTCTGGGGCGCGGCGGGCGTGACGAGCGACCTCCCGCTGGCCCAGATGTACCTCGGGGCCCGCACGCTGCGGTTGGCCGACGGTCCCGACGAGGTGCACCGCATCCTCATCGCCAAGAACGTCCTGCACCACTACGAGAAAGGCGAGAGCTGGGACTTCGCCGGGTGACGGCACGGTGACCTGGGAGGCGGGCCCCGCCGTCTCCGTCTTCGCCGACAGGCTCTTCGAGGGCACCGTCGCGGTCGTCACCGGCGGCGGAACGGGGCTCGGGCGCGAGGTGGCGCACGCGCTCGCCCGACTGGGCGGTCAGGTCGTGATCGCCGGGCGGACCGGCGCCCGTCTCGATGAGGTGGCGCAGTCCATCGCGCAGGCCGGCGGCAACTGCCTGGCCGTGCCCACCAACATCCGCGAACCCGAGCAGGTGGACGCGCTGCGCGACACCGTGTACGCCCGCCTCGGGCGGGTCGACGTCCTCGTCAACAACGCCGGCGGCCAATTCCCGGGCCTGCCCAGCACCATCTCGGACAACGGCTGGCGGGCCGTCGTCGACCTCAACCTCAACGGCACCTGGAACGTAACGAGCCGTTTCATGGGACCCATGGCCGCTGCCGGCTCGGGCTCCATCGTCAACGTGGTGCACACCTTCTCCTTCGAGCGTGGCGCTCCCATGTTCGTCCACTCGGGCGCTGCCCGTGCCGGCGTCGTCAACATGGTCAAGACGCTGGCTCCCTACCTGATGCGCCGCGGCGTCACCATCAACGCGTTCGCACCGGGTGTGTTCTCCACGCCTGGCATGATCGAGTCCGAGCTGGCCACCGTCGGACGGACCGAGGCGGGCTTCGCCGACGAGTTGGTGGCTGAGGGAACGACCATCCGTCTCGGCACGGTCGACGAGATGGCGGCCATGGTCCTGTACCTGTGCTCCCCCGCCGCGCGCTACGTCTGCGGCGCCACCATCGTCGCCGACGGGGCGTCGATGCAGACCAACTGGGTCACGTTCTTCCCGGAGGAGGCGATGTAGCGCTGTCCATGGTGGCGGGGGTGGTACGGGCGAGGACGGTCGCGGCCGCGCACATGACCCCGAAGGCGATGATTCCGATGGAGAGCCGCAAGGCGTTCTCGGTGAAGACCTCGGCGAAGATCCACACACTGAGCACGATGCTCACGATCGGGTCGACAAGGACGAGGAGCGGCTGTGAGATGCTGAGCGGACCCACGTGCAAGGCCGTCTGGTTCAGGAGCTCGGCCAGGATGCTGAACACGATCAACGCGTAGACCGGCCAGTGGGTGAACATCCCCGCCAGCCCGAATTGTGTGAGCGTGTCGGTCATTGCCTTGATGAAGGTGGCCACCAGAGCCCACAGGATGGCGGTCGCCGCTCCCAGCGCCGCCGCCCGTCGCACCGGCGAGCCCCTCGTCCCGATCAGAGCCAGGATTGCCGCCGCCCCACCGGTGGCCACGGTTGCACCGATCCAGGCGGAGCTCGTCGGCTGTGCATTACCCCCGGTGGGCTCGGAGACGGCGACGAAGAGCGCGAGCGACCCGCAGGTGACCACGGCAGCCCACCAGGTGACGTCCCTGATCTGCTGGTGGATCCATAGCCGGCGCAGTATGAGGGCGAAGACCAGCTCGGTCACGAGCAAGGGCTGCACCACTGACATCTGACCGTTGTGCAGGGCGAGCGCCTGGAAAAGGAAGGACCCCGCCAGTGCCACCCAGCCGAACAGCCACATCGGGTTGGACATCAGGTAGCGGACGAAGCGCCAGCCTTTGGAGTGACTCGGGTCGCCGATGCTCGCGCGGTGTTGCGTGACCATGTTCAGGGCATTGGTGAACGCCGCCGCCAGGGCGAACAGGATCGTCACGGCCTGGCCGCCAGCGCCGCAGTCAGACCACTCGAGCCGTGCACACCCACCCGAGGTCGTACGTCCGCACCCGCACGGAGCCGAAGCCGGCGGCGGCCAGCCGGGGCTCCAGCTCGTCCGGATCGATCGGGTTGTAGGTGTCGTCCTGGTGGAACACTGCACTGCCGTCGCTGTAGATCCCGTCGGCCGCCACGAGGGCAGCGCCGGGGACCAGGACGCGGGCCAGCTCCGCGAACACCCGGTCCTGCGCCTCGGCGGGCTCGATGTGGTGCAGCATGTGGAAGGAGGCGGCACCGGTGAAGCGCCCTGTCGCGAAGTCGAGCGCTGTGGCGTCGCCCACCACGACCTCGACGTTGCTCCCCGTCATCCGTTGGGCCAAAGACGCCGCCAGCTCCTCGTCGAGCTCGACAGCCGTGAGCTGCGCCGTCTTGGTGCGCAGGATGTCCGTGGTGAACCCGGGTCCCGGGCCGATCTCGATCGCCGCGTCACCCAGCTCGACGTCGTGCAGCGCAACGGGGAGGATCGTCTCGGACACCAGCCGACGCCAGTCCTCGCTGGCGCAGTACTCCATATGGCCCTGATTCATCGTGGGATGCTCAGCCCGGCGCCTGCACCTGGTACTCGTCCTTCCACCAGCGCGCCCTGCGCACCTCTTCGGGATCGGTGCGCAGCGCCGGGTCCTGGCCCAGATCTGTCGGCGTGGGCCCGATCCGGTCGGCCACCGGGCGCAAGGCGTCGAGGTCGAAGTCGTAACAGCGGGCGGCGGTCTCGCCCAGCAGCTTCCGTGCATCCTCCACCGGGATGCCGCCGAAGTCGCCGCGCAGGCGTTCCTGCGTGTGGGGCCAGGTGCCCTCGGGATGCGGGTAATCCGTCCCCCACATGACGACGTCGCAGCCCAGGATGTGGCGGCGGCGGATCTCCTCCCTCGACATGGTGGAGGCGCCGATGAAGATGTTCTCCCCGAAGTAGTCGGAGGGCAGCCTGGAGATCTTCCCCTTCAACAAGGCGGCCATCTTCTTGGTGGTGTGGCCCCCGCCCATGTACTGGTCCCACTTCCACATCATGTCGGCCGCCCAGTAGGCGGCGGCCTCTGTCACGACGTACTTGAGGCGCGGGAAGCGCTCGAAGGCGCCGGAGAAGAGCAGGTGCCACATCGGCCGGGCGGCCCACCACACCACCTCGGCGAGGTAGATCCCGATGTTGTCGTTGTACTCATCCTGGGGCGCCTCGCCCGAGTGGGTGTGGACCGGGAAGCCGGCCTCCTGACAGGCCGCCCACACCGGGTCGTAGTCGGGGTGGTTGTAGGGCACGAGGTCGTGCCACATCGTCGGGACCATGACCCCCCGGATACCCGGTTGCTCGACCAGCCACTCGATCTCGGCCACCGAGCGCTCGACGCCGTGGGTGATGGGCACCAGCGCGATGCCGCCGTGGCGTTCCGGACTTCGGCTGCACATCTCGGCCAGGAAGCGGTTGTGGGCCCGCGCGCCGGCGAACGCCAGTTCGGGGTCGGCGATGGCGCCCGCCGAGAGCCCGGCACCGAACGGCGGGGAGGCCATACCCGTGATGGCATCGGCGTCGGCGAACATGACCTCCGCCGTGACGCCGTCGGCGTCGAGTTCCTTGTCGCGTTGCTCGATGTCCCAGGCGCCGCGCAAGCCCTCCTCGTTGTCCGTCTCCCACCCCATGATGTAGTCGTAATTCATCTGGAGCTGTTGGTCGCGGTTGGCCTGGCGTTCGGCCAGGTAGTCGTCGAACTGACGGTGGTAGGCGGCGTCGAGGTAGGGCCGGTAGTCCTCGCACTGCAAGCCGGCATGGGCGTCGGCCGAGATGATCAGGTAGCGGTCGTTCATCGCTTCGCCCCGAGCACCGAGAGGTCGTCGTAGCGCTGGTGGATGAACGGCTCGAGCCCCGCCCGCGGCACGGGTCCGATGATGCGCCCGACCTGGGTCGAGGCCCGCTCCGTCCAGTTCATGTCGACCATGCGGCACACCACCAGGTCGGCCACGGGGTCCAGGGGCGCTTCTTTGAGGATGAGCTCGCCCTCAATCGACTCGTGCAGCCTCGTCCGTTCGGTCTTCTCGCCGTAGAGCAGCAGCGGGTCTTGGTCGAGCACGCCGGCCGCCTCGCACGAGGGCGAGAGCTTGAACCAGAAGTCGGTCTTCTCCAGCTCGTAATTCTCGCGGGTGCCGGTCACCCGACCCGTGATCTCACAGATCACCGACCCCATGCGCGAGACGCGGGCCGACACGTTGGCGCCGTCGCGTGTGACATCGACCTCGGCCAGCTTCTTGGGCTCGCCGTTGACCTCACGACCGCCCGTGAGCGACTGCTCGGTCGTCATCGGCATGAAGATGGGGTACTCCCCGAGCCGGTCCCCGTGACGCGCCTGGACACCGATCCATCCGGCGCCGAACACCGGCAGCCCCGGCATCTCGACCCTGGTGATCGTGATGCGCACCAGCGGCTCGGGACCGGGTTCGAGGGGGGGCGGCAGAATGGCCGCCACGATCTCGGGATCGGTCTCGTACACGGCGGTAACCGCCTCGGACCAGATATCGGCCTTCTTGGCCTCGATCTCGTGATTCACTTCCGTGGCGCGGGCGCCGTAGCGGACGGTCGTCATGTGTCCTCCTCTTGCTCACCAGGCACGCAGGATCTGCGTGGGGTCGAACGCGTTGCAGGTCGTGGCGGTCGGCCAGTCCCCGGGCGCCAGTGGCCGGGCGACCTCGGCCACCTGTGGGCCCACCCGGTCACCGATCGGGCGGAGGCGGTCAAGGTCGAATCCGTAGAAGGATGCGGCCGTCGACTCCACCATGGCCCGCACCTCGGGTTCGGGGTAATCCGCGAAAGCCACCCGGAGCGCCTCGGTCGTGTACGGGTAGCTCCCCTCGGAGTGCGGGTAGTCGGCCCCCCACATGACGTGCTCGATCCCGAGGTCGCGGCACAGCGGCGCCTCGCTCGGGCGCAGGAAGCTGGCCCCGATCCAGAAGTTGCGGGCGAAGTACTCCGTCGGGGTCATCGTCATCTTTGCGGCGGCGGCGCCGAAGAATTTCGCCTCGGCCGCATTGGCCGTCGTCATGCGGCCGTAGAACCAGTCCAGTGTCTCGAGGCCCCGGGGAAGCCATGCCACACCCTGCTCGGTGACTGCGAAGCGCAGCGTCGGATGGCGCTCGAGCACGCCCGAGAAGATGAGGTGCCAGACGGAGCGGTGGCTGAACCAGGGGATCTCGATCAGCATCATGGCCCTGGCCGCCTCGTGTTCCCCGTAGTCAGGCAGTGCACTGCCCCCGTGGATGTTGATGGGCACGTCGAGCTCGGCACAGACCTGCCATAGCGGCTCGTAATGGTCCTCCCACAGCGGCGGCAGGTGGGAGTTGGGCGGGATGGACGGCAGCAGGATGCCCCCGAACGGGTCGAAGGTGGCGGCGGCCCGGCGCACTTCGGCGACGGCGTCGTTCATGTCGTTGGCGAAGACCTGCACGATCCCGGCCCGGCGCCCCGGCGTGGCCGCACAGAAGTCGGCCAGCCAACGGTTGTGGGCCTGGACGCCGGCCCAGCGCCGCTCGTAGTCCTCGGGCGACGGAGGCAGGGCGACCAGGTTCCCCTCGGCAAAGAAAGGAGGGACGGTGTTGGGGAAGAGCACCTCGGCCGCGATGCCATCGGACTCCGTCTCGGCCAGGCGCCGGCCGCTGTCCCAGCTGCGGTAGGCGATCGGCGCGATCAGGTCCGCGTACGGATTCACGTACTGGGCGGCCCAAGCATCGAACTCTTCGTGCCAGCGACTGGCCAGGTAGGGACGGTAGTCCTGAATGTCGCCTCCGGCATGGCCGTCGGCCGAGACGACGGTGTAGCGGGCCCTCTCCGGCGCGGTGGCGGTCACAAGCTCAGCGCCGCCGGGGGAAGCTGCCCCGCCTCGGCCCACTCCTCCGCCATCGTCAGGAGTACGGGCTCCTCGACGTCGGCGATGACGCCCCGTGCGCCTTCTTCCAACAGTGCCCCGGTGATGCCGCGGCCGCGGCCGATGCCGCCCGCTTCCCCCGTCACGACGGCTACCTTGCCGTTCAGATCGTCCAACGCGTGCCCCCTGTTTCTGACGCCCCGTCAAACGCCCACCATAATGCCCGCATCACGCCCGCCCGGATCCGGTTCAGCGAGACGGCACCTGGGAGCAGGTGGAACGGCACATGCGCGACCCATCGAACCGGAAGGGCTGCTGTAACGTCCCCTTCCTGGTTCGAGCCCGGGAGGTGGTGACCTGAAACAGCGATCGAAGTGGATCGGACCGTGCACAACGGTGCTCGGCATCATGTTGGCCCTGGCCCCGCTGACCGCGGCCTCAGCGGCCAATCACAACTCGAAGCACGACTCCACGAAGACCAAGGGGTCGAACCCCGACAGCGCCATTTGCAAGGACGTCAAGGCTGAGGTGGTGAGCTTGAGTACGGTCGGCACTTCCATCGAGAAGGCGATGACGTCGGGCAACTTCGCCCAGGTCAAGCACGTCGTGCTCAACACCTACAACGCCGACGTGCGCAACGTGCAGAAGGCGCGGTCTGTGATCAAGACCGCCCCGCCCAACGTGCAGGCCGCCTTCAAGAACTTGCTCTCGTCCGTCAAACAGTTCAGGACCGATCTCCAGAACACGTCGAGCCTGCAAGGCCTCATCGCGTCCTTCGCCACCCTGGGCAAGAACCCGCAGTTGGAGACCGACGGTGCGACCATCGCGAACTGGTACACGTCGGTGTGCGGTGGCACCCCGGTTACGACGACGACGGCCAGCGTCTCGTAACGGGACAGCCGGCACGACAGCCATGCCCGAGACACCGCCGCCGCTGAGGGTGCCGCGGCCGGCCGAAGCTCAGCCGCTCGAAGAGATGGGCATGGCCCGGGCCTGGCTCCGGTACCTGCGCGAGAGCGCCATCTTCAAGGTAGAGGGTCTGGACGATGCACAGCTGCGCTGGCAACCCACTGCGACGGCCAACTCGCTCGGGGTCATCGTGGTGCACCTCGGCTACGCCGAGCGCCTGTGGCTGCGGGCCATCTGCGCCGGCGAGCAGATGGACATGGCCTGGCGTGCCCACATGTTCGAGCTGCCGGAGGGCTGGGGTGTAGAGGATGCGGTCGCGTTCTACCGGGAGGAAAGCACGCGGGCGGACGCCGTCCTCGATCGGGCCGTCTCCTTCGACCTCACCTCCCGGGGGGACTTCCGCCCCACGACGCTCCGCTGGGCTGTGTACCACCTCGTCGAGGAGACAGCGCGCCACGTCGGGCACATGGACATCACCCGTGAGCTGCTCGACGGGAGCGTGGGCCACTGAGCGTCACGTCAGGGCGACTGGATGAGTCCGATCGGGTTACCGTCCCCGTCCGTCACGACCGCCGTCAGCTTGCCGCCACCAACGTCCTTCACGTCCAGCTGCACCTGCGCGCCCTGGTCGAGCAGAGCCTGCAGGCTGGCTTTGATGTCCTCGACGGCGAAGTAGGCGACGGGGCCGGTCATCCCCTGCGCGTGGCCGTGGGGGTTCAGACCGAACTCCTGGCCGTCGAACCGGAAGCCGACGTAGTACGGCTCGTCCGAGTAGGGCTCGGCGCCGAGCAGCGTGCGGAAGAGCGCCTTGGAGGCATCCAAGTCCTTCACGGGATAGATGACGGGGTCCATCTTCATGGGTGGTCTCCTTGTTCGGCCGGTGGTTGTCCCGCCGGAATGGGTGTCGCTCTGCAGATGGAATGACGTGGTCGGGAGGGCGGATGTGACCGGCGCGAGCGGAATTCCTGGGAACCGAGCCGGAGGCGAGGCTCGGCACGGTGGGCGGTTTGCTCGCTCGGCCCGGCGCCCGGACGGGCGGCCTTCATCGTGGCGTCCCGCACGGATTCGAGCGTCGCGAGCGAGCTGACCGGGGCTCGGGACCGCCAGCCCGCAGATCTGCCCTGGTGATGCCGACTATTGGCCCGTTCCGCGTGCGATCCTGGTAGGAGTCGCAGGCATTAGCGTGAATTTGGCCCCCGTGGTCCCGCTGAGGCCTGCGGAGGCCGCAGTAATTGGTGAAGTTCAAGTTCGGGGCGTAGGGAGGTCGAGACAAACGGCCATGGACGTACAAGCCGACGAAGCGGGGCTCGGGCCGGATCCGTCCGTGACTGCCGTCGTCGAGCTGCCGGGTACGGAGGGGCAGGGCCAGCTCTTTCGCGACAGCTATCCGACCTACGCGGACACCGACAAGATCCCTGCTGTCCGCGGCCGCTCCACCGGGCCAGGCCCGTCCCGGTGGCTCCGGTTTCTGGTTGTCCTGGTCGCGCTGGTCGTGCTCGCCGCGGGCGCGGCGCTCGGGCTGGTGAAAGCCGGCGTCATCGACAAGAGCGGGACGAACAATCCGAGCGCGTCGCAGGCGACCCAGCACCCGTCGGTCACCCTCCCCTCGAAGACGCCGTTGCTGACCCCGGTCTCGACCGGCTCGGGCACCGCCACGTACCGGGTCGCCATCCCCCTCTACGCAGTCACCGTGACCACCTCGACCGGCCGCTCCTGGGTCAGTATCGGCGCCGCCGGCCGGCACCCCAGCTTCGCGAGCATCGTCGGGCCCAACAACTCCCAGAGGGAGGTCCTCCTCGGGCCCTCCACGGTCGACGTCGGCGCGGGCGGGACGAAGATCATCGTGTCCTCGGGGCGTCGGACCTTCACGCTGACTCCCCTCTCGGCTCCATTCAGGTACCAGTTCGTCCTCAAGAGCTGACGGTCCGAGCGCGCCGCGATCGGGCATCTCGCGAGCCGAGAAGTCAGCCCCCCAGCAGGTCGCGCAACCTCTGCATCTGCCCCGGGACGATGCGCCACCACGTCCAGCGGCCGCGCTTTTCTCCGACAAGAAGCCCCGCCTCGGACAACACCCGGGTGTGGTGCGAGATGGTGGGCTGGCTCTTGTGCAGGGGGCCTTCGAGATTGCAGCTGCAGACCTCGCCCTCGCTGGCGACGATGGACAACAGCCGCAGCCGCACGGGGTCGCTCAGGGCAGCGAACACCGGAGCCAGCTCGGCTGCGTCCTTCTTACTTAGCGCCGACACGGTCAGGGCAGGACAGCACGACTCCGCGGTCCTCTTCATCAGCGCAACGACCTATTGACAGCCATCGATGTATTGTGCAGACTCACCGTATCGATGTCAATCAATGTAACGGAGAGCCCATGGCCCGCGTCCAACTCGCCCTCAACGTCTCCGACCTCGACGAGGCGATCGGCTTCTACTCGTCTCTCTTCGGGACGGCACCGGCCAAGGTCCGGCCGGGCTACGCCAACTTCGCCATCGCAGACCCGCCCCTCAAGTTGGTGCTCATGGAGCAGCGGGAGACGAGAGAAGTCGGTGTGGCCGGCGCCCTCAACCACCTCGGAGTGGAGGTCCCCGGCCCCGACGATGTCGCCGCCGCCGGCGACCGCCTGGCCGGCGGGGGCCTCGCCACGGTGGCCCAGTCCCAGGTGACATGCTGCTTCGCCGTCCAGGACAAGGTGTGGGTCGAGGACCCCGACGGGGCACCGTGGGAGGTCTACACCGTGCTGGCCGACGCACCCGTGGAATCGCAACGGGAGGGGGATGACGTCTGTTGCTCCGACACCTCCGCCCGATCGTGCTGCTGAAGCTCGGTCGGACGACAACGACAACACCGAATCCATGAGCGACGTGGTGCTGTGGCGCCGCCTCATCGCCGAATTCCTCGGCAGCGCCTTCTTGGCCGCGATCGTGATCGGCTCGGGCGTCGCCGCACAACAGCTTTCGCCAGGGACCACCGGGCTGCAGCTCCTCGAGAACGCGGCCGCCACCGCGGCTGGGCTCTTCGCCATCATCTTGATGTTCGGACCGGTCTCGGGCGGCCATTTCAACCCCGTCGTGTCGTTCGTCGACGCCGTCTTCGGCGGCATCCGCTGGAGGGACGCCGGGGCCTACCTCCCGGCGCAGGTGGTCGGCTGCGCCCTTGGGGCCGTCGTTGCGAATGTGATGTTCTCCCGGGGCGCCTTCGAGCTCTCCACCACCCACCGGGCCTCCCCGGCGCACTTCCTCTCAGAGATCATCGCCACCCTTGGCCTGTTGCTCGTCATCTTCGCCCTGGCCCGCTCAGGCCGGTCGGCCTCGGCGCCCGCTGCCGTTGGTGCCTATATCGGGGCCGCCTACTTCTTCACCAGCTCGACCAGCTTCGCCAACCCGGCCATCACCGTCGGCCGCATGTTCTCGAACAGCTTTGCCGGCATCGCGCCCTCGTCTGCACCGAGTTTCATCGGCGCCCAGGTCGTCGGCGGGATCCTCGCGGTCGTTCTCATCAAGGTGCTCTACCCGACCATCACGTCACAGCAGGCAGGCGACATCCTCTTTCCCCACCATCCCGAATCGACCTCGAGGACCGCCGCCGACGCGGGCAGGACCTAGACGAGGGCGCATGAGTGCTCACCGACCCACGGTGCTTTTCCTGTGCGTCCACAACGCCGGGCGCTCCCAGATGGCCGCCGCGCTCCTCGCGGAGCGGGCTGGCGACCGCATCGCCGTGCACTCCGCCGGCTCCGTTCCCGGTGAGACCCTCAATCCGGCGGTCGTGGCGGCCATGGCCGAGGTCGGGATCGACATCTCGGCGGAGAAGCCCAAGAGGATGAACGACGACATGGCACGCGACGCCGACGTCGTGGTGACGATGGGGTGCGGGGACGCCTGTCCCGTCTATCCCGGCAAGCGCTATGTCGACTGGGACCTGCTCGACCCGGCCGGCAAGGCGCTCGAGGAGGTGCGGCCGATCCGGGACGACATCGCGACACGGGTCGACGCGCTCCTCGACGAGCTGCTGAAGGCATGACTTGCCGTGCAATCGCGTGGAATGGCCACGCGATTGCCTGTTCGACGACATTGTGGTCGAGGTGCTGGGCCGCGAGCATCCAACGAGCGAGTCAGCAGTGGCCGTTCCGACTCTGGCTGCGGCCAGTGCGTGCGACCCGCGCCGGATGACATCGACCGGTCAGGAAGTCGGGCGTCAGCGTGGCAGCCCGTCGGGTAGGGCACTTGTGATCCTTCTGGCGTGGGCGTGCCTCACTGGGATCCTGATCGCCGTCGGTGTGTGGGTCACGCACTCCTCGTCAGTCAATGGATTCGACCGCCACGTGACTTCCGTTGTGGTCGCTCACCGGACGCCGGTGCTCGATGCGGTCATGAAAGCGGTGACCTGGCTCGGTTCATGGGTTGCGCTCGCAGCGACCGGCATCCTCTTGGTTGTCCTCGTGTTCCGGCGACGCCTTCCGGTGGCCGTGCTTCTCCTGGCGGCAGTTGCCTGGGCAGGGGAGGCCGGCGGCGTGACGCTGGCCAAACACGTCGTCCACCGGTCCCGCCCGCCGCAGGATGTCCGGCTCGTCTCGGCCCACGGTTGGTCGTGGCCGTCCGGACACACCGCCATCGCCATCGTGGTCTTCACGACCGTGGCTCTCGTTGTCACCATCATTACTCCGAGCCCGGCGCACCGAGGCATCGCTTGGGCGCTCGGGACCCTGGCAGTCATCGCTGTCGCCTTCTCACGGGTCGAGTTGGGCGTGCATTGGACCACCGACGTCATCGCCAGCACGATTTTCGTTGCAGCGTGGTACTTGGTTCTCGCAACCGTGCTCGCATCCGACATTCACCCCAAGACAATGCGCCCGACACGGACCAATCCGGCAGAGGTCCGAGACGACGGGTGAGGGGCCTTTGCCCTTCATGCGGGTATCACGGCTCGGGTGATCGCCCTGGGGATTCAGTTCAAATGCGGCTCATTGCCTCGCCGCAGCGGGGTGCTCTCGGATTCTCTACGAGCAGCCGCTGGTCGAACCGCAGCTCCCGCAGACGTAACAGGAGCCGGCCCGCTGCATGGTGTTGCCGCAGTTGTAGCAGAGCGGCGCGTCCAGCTGCTCCGCCCGCGCCATCGGCCACCGCTCTGTCGGCACCGTCGCGCCGCCGGCGGACGCAGCGACACCGTCGCTGAGCCCGTCCTCCAGGAGCCCGGTCGACGGGGTCGCCATCTCCTCCACCCCGGGCAGCGTCGGCTGCGTCCTCTCCCGCGTGGAGAGGATGCCGAGCTCGGTGCGCTCCTCCACCGGGAGGAAGTCGAGCGCCAGCCGGCGTGAGATGTAGTCGATGAGGCTGGTGGCGATGCGCAGCTCGGGGTCGTCGGTGATGCCTGCCGGCTCGAACTTCATGTTGGCGAACTTGCGCACGAAGGTGGCAAGCGGCACGCCGTGCTGCAGCCCGAGGCTGAGCGAGATGGAGAAGGCGTCCATGATCCCGGCCAGGGTCGAGCCCTGCTTGGAGACCTTTATGAACACCTCGCCCGGGCGCCCGTCCTCGTACTCGCCGACGGTCACGTAGCCCTCGCAGTCGGCCACCCGGAACGAGAACGTCTGCGAGTTGCGCTTGCGGGGCAGGCGCTCGCGTACCGCGCCGACCACCAACGGCGAGGCCGCACGCTGCTGCGACTGCGCCAACGCCGCCTCGAGCTCGGCGATGCGCTCCCCGGTCGCCCGGGCCCTGGCTTCGGCCTCCGAGCCGGCCGGAGCGGCGTCGCCACCCACAGACGCGCTCTCCTTCTTGGTCGTCGACAGCGGCTGGGCCACCTTGCAGTTGTCCCGGTAGATGGCCACGGCCTTGATCCCCAGACGCCAGGCGTCGATGTGGAGCTGTTCCACATCCTCGACACTCACGTCTTCGGGCATGTTGACCGTCTTGGAGATGGCACCGCTGATGAAGGGCTGCACCGCCCCCATCATGCGGATGTGGCCCGAGTAGTGGATGGTGTTGTCGCCCATGGAGCAGGCGAAGACGGGCAGGTGCTCGGGAGCGAGGTGCGGCGCGCCGAGAATCGACATGTGCTCGTTGATGTACGCCACGATGTCCTCGGCCTGCTCGAGCCCGTAGCCCAGCTTGGCCAGCGCCCGGGGCACCGTCTGGTTGACGATCGACATCGTGCCCCCGCCGACCAGCTTCTTCGTCTTGACGAGTCCCAAGTCGGGCTCGACGCCGGTCGTATCACAATCCATGAGCAAGCCAATGGTTCCAGTCGGGGCCAAAACACTGGCCTGCGAGTTGCGCACGCCGTAGGCCTCGGCCAGGTCGACCGCGCGGTCCCAGGATTCTTGGGCCGCCGAGAGCAGCTCGGTCGGCACGACGTCCTCGTCGATGCGGCTCGCCTCGGCCTGGTGCATGCGCAGGACGTTGAGCATCGGCTCGGCGTTGTCGTGGTAACCGGCGAACGGTCCCATGCGGGCCGCGGTGCGGGCGGAGGTGGCGTAGGCGTGCCCGGTCAGCAGCGCTGTGATGGTGGCCGCCCAGGCCCGACCGGCGTCGGAGTCGTAGGGGAGGCCCTGCGCCATGAGCAGGGCACCCAGGTTCGCGTAGCCGATGCCGAGCTCTCGGAAGGCGCGCGTCGTCTCCCCGATCTTCTCGGTTGGGTAGTCGGCGTTGCCGACCATGATCTCCTGCCCCGTGAACATGACCGCCACCCCTGCCTTGAAGCCGTCCACGTCGAATTCGTCGTTCTCGTCGAGGAACGTGAGCAAGTTCATGGAAGCAAGATTGCACGCGCTGTTATCGAGGTGAACGTACTCACTGCAATTGCGTACAACTACCCCATTCACCACGTACGAGTGATTGCGAGGCTCGCTCAAGTTGTAGGTCAGCTCGACCCCGTCGTTGGTGCGCTCGAGCAGGTGGGCCGTCGTCCGTGCCGCGTACGGGTGCCTCGGAGCTTCGACGACGAGGCTGCGCAGCAGGGCGGCCTTGCGACTCAGCGAAAAACCGATGTGCTGCGCGAAGCGGACTACGGACTCGGACGTGATCCTCAGGTCATAGGCAGCCGAGTTGCCGTACCGCTTGGTTTCGCCAAGCTTGTTCGTGTAGGTGAACGAACCTTCCTTGGACGGTCCCTTGGTCTGGTACACGTGGCTCATGATGCCGAACGTGCTGAGCAGGGTCTGCACGCCGCGCAGGAGCTCGGGCGAGCTGGACCCCAGGCCGACGTAGCGTCCCTGCGCTCTGGTGACCACGCATCCGTCGGCGTCGTACAGGCCCCGCAGGAATGCCGCCACCATCTCCGCCGGCGCGCGCTCAATCGACCACGGCACGCTCTTCCCGGGCCCCTTGACCGACTTGACTCCGAGCGCCTCGATGAACTGTTTGAAGGCACGCCGGGCCAGGCGGAGCTGGACCGTGCCGTTCGCCTGCTCGGACAGCTTGATCGGAGGTTCGCAGTTGACCCAGTCGAGCAATTCGGCGTGCCGGGGCAGGATCTCCCGCTGGTCTTCCTCGCTCCCGTAGATCGTGGCCACCGTGGTCCCCGACGTGGAGCCGTCACCCACGAGCCAGCCGAGATAGTGCGCGAACTCCTCCGACCACATGTCGGGGAAACGCAGTGGCAGCGCGTGGTCACCCTTGGTCCAGTAGACCGCCGGGTCGCTGGACACCGGCAGCCCCAGGTCGGCCTCGACCGCCGGTGCCTCGAGGTCCAAAAGCTTCACCTCGTCGTCGAAGAGGAGGTGTCGAGCCTCCACGTAGCCCCGGTTGGCGGTGAAGATCTTGTGGGAGGGCGTGCACCGCAGCTCCACGCCGTTGTCGAGTCGCAACCGGACGATGTCGTTGTAACCCGTGATCATGAACGCCTCGGGCGACGTGATCACCATCGATTGCGACGGCTGGTCGGGGTTGGTGGCGTCGTGGGTGTAGATCCCGAACGTCTCCCCCGTGTTCGCCCTCTCCAACAGCTCCGAGAACGGGATCAGGCCCTTGTCGGTGTGCACCTTGGCCGAGCCGGGGAAGCAGGGGTTACTCCCATTGATCCGCCCCGTGATCGGCGCGGTGTGCCAGCGGTTGATGGTGGTGTCGTACTGAAGGCCCGGGTCGGCGCACTCCCAGGCCGAGTGGGCGATCTGCCGGAAGAGGTCCCGGGCCGGCACCGTGCGGACGACTGAGCCGTCCGTGCGCGCCGTCAGGTTCCAGTCACGCCCGTCGATCACGGCCTCCATGAACTCGTCGGTCACCCGCACGGAGTTGTTGGCGTTCTGGTATTGGGTCGAGTGGCTGTCCGCTCCGTCGAGGTCCATGTCGAAACCCGCGTCACGCAGCACGCGGGCCTTGCGCTCCTCGATCGCCTTGCACCAGATGAAGTCCTCGACGTCGGGGTGGTCCGCGTCGAGGATGACCATCTTGGCGGCGCGGCGCGTCTTGCCCCCGGACTTGATCGTGCCTGCTGACGCGTCGGCGCCGCGCATGAAGCTGACCGGGCCCGATGCCGTGCCGCCGCCCTTGAGCAGCTCGTGCGACGAGCGGATGCGCGACAGGTTCACCCCGGCGCCCGAGCCGCCCTTGAAGATGATGCCCTCCTCGGTGTACCAGTTGAGGATCGAGTCCATCCGGTCCTCGACCGCGAGGATGAAACACGCGGAGGCCTGCTGAGGCACGCCCTGGACACCGATGTTGAACCACACTGGTGAGTTGAACGCCGCCCGCTGGTGGATGATGAGGAACTTGAGCTCGTGGTTGTAGACCAGGGCCTCCTCGTCGTCGACGAAGTAGCCGTCCTTGATGCCCCACGCCGTCAGGGTGTCGGCCACCCGGTCAGCCACCTGGCGCAACGACCACTCGCGCTCGTCGGTGCCGAGGGTCCCCCGGAAGTACTTCTGCGCCAAGATGTTGGTGGCGTTCACACTCCAGGACTCGGGCACCTCCACGCCGAGCTGTTCGAAGGCCACCGTGCCGTCCCGGAAATTGGTGATGCGAGCGTCGCGCCGCTCCCAGGACACCTCGTCGTAGGGATGCACGCCTTCGGTGGTGAAGTGCCGGCGGATGCCGATCTCGGATCGCTGAGGGGCGATGGCCATGGCGCTGGGGTCCTCCCGTGGGGCTCGTTCTGTGGGTTTCGGTGCTGCCTGTGGTTGCTGATCTGATCTGCCTGCGTGCTACCTGCTGGTCGTCGGCGCCACCTACCCCGGTCCAGCGGAGCGGTGGCTCACGGCGCGTCTCCCGATCCAGCGCCCGGAGTGGGTTCGAGTCGCCTCACCACAACCTATAGTGGTTGGCCCCTCCCCGAGACACAAGATGCTGTGTCATTACAGCACTGTAGTTACACGTTGTCAATCAAATGCCTGCACCATTCATGCAGGTCAGCGGCCATTCGCGATTCTTTCCGCGCGAGAGCCCCAGGAGCGGCCTCCACGACGCCGGATATCCGCGAAGCGTTAGCGTCAGCACCCCATGGGGAGGGTCGTCGTCGCCATCGATGCTGGCACGACCGGGGTGCGCGCCCTGGCCGTCGACGAGCAGGCCCGGGTCGCCGACGTCGCCTACCGGGAGCTGACGCAGCACTTCCCCCGCCCGGGCTGGGTCGAGCACGATCCCGCCGAGATCTGGGACGCCGTGCGGGCCACCCTGGCCGAGGTCGGCGGCCGCTCGGCCGGCGCGGGCGACACCGTCGCCGCCATCGGCATCACCAACCAGCGCGAGACCCTCGTGGCGTTCGACCGCTCGACCGGACGACCACTGA
Organism: uncultured Acidimicrobiaceae bacterium; assembly: GCA_963736515.1. GTDB lineage: Bacteria > Actinomycetota > Acidimicrobiia > Acidimicrobiales > RAAP-2 > Bog-473. The sequence goes on from CAVTPE010000001.1 coordinate 66,236, forward strand.
CCCGCGCCATCGTCTGGCAGGACCGCCGCACGGCCGCACTGTGCGCCGAGCTGACCGAGGCGGGGCACCTGCCGCTCGTGCGGGCCACGACCGGCCTCGTCCTGGACCCCTACTTCAGCGCCACCAAGGCGGCCTGGCTGCTGCGCCACGGCGACCTGGCGCTCACCCCGGACAGCCCCGACCTCTCCTTCTGCACGGTCGACACCTGGGTGCTGTGGAACCTCACCGGCGGGCCCGGAGGCGGCACCTACGCCACGGACCCGTCCAACGCCAGCCGCACCCTCCTGCTCGATACCGCCACCCTCTCGTGGTCCCCCGAGCTCTGCGCGCTGTTCGGCGTGCCGCCGCACACCCTCGCGGAAGTGCGCCCCTCCGGGGGACGCTTCGGCACCGCCGCGCTGAGCGACCTCGGCCCGGCGTCCGCCGTCCTCGACGGCATCCCTGTCTCAGGGGTGCTCGGCGACCAACAGGCGGCGTTGTTCGGGCAGGCCTGCTTCGAGCCGGGGATGGTGAAGGTCACCTATGGCACCGGCAGCTTTGCCTTGGCCAACGTGGGCCCGGAGCGCCTGCAGGCTCCCGACGGGCTCACGGTCAGCTGCGCCTGGGACCTCGGCGACCACGCCGACGATGCGCGGGGCCGCGTGGCCTATGCACTCGAGGGATCGGCCTTCGTCTCCGGCGCGGCGATCCAGTGGTTGCGCGACGGGCTCGGCATCATCTCGACCGCTGCCGAGGTCGGCCCGCTGGCGGCCTCGGTGCCCGACAGCGGCGGCGTCACCTTCGTCCCCGCCCTCACCGGCCTCGGCAGTCCGTGGTGGGACCCCCGGGCGCGCGGCATCGTGACCGGACTCACCCGTGGCGCCGGGCGCGCCCAGCTGGCGCGGGCCTGCGTGGAGGCAATGGCCTTCCAGGTGCGCGACATGACCGACGCCATGGCCGCCGCGTCGTCCCACCCTCTGTCCGCGCTGCGGGCGGACGGGGGCGCCGCCGCCATGGACCTTCTCCTCGAGCTGCAAGCCGAGCAGAGCGGCATGCAGGTGGCGCGGCCCCGCTCACTCGAATCGACCGCACTCGGTGCCGCCACCCTCGCCGGGCTGGTCGAGGGCGTGTGGTCGTCGCTGCCTGAGCTGTCCGCGCTCTGGCAAGCCGAGCGAACGTTCGAACCGCAGCTGCCACCCGAACTTGCTGACGCCACGTATGCGGCCTGGCGTCGGGCGGTCGAGAAGTCGATGGGTTGGGCGGACCTCGACCCAGGTTCGTGAGCCCTCGCTCCCACGCTGAATTTCCACGTTTGGCGCACGAAACCTGCGAGCCGTCACCGCATTGCCCCTACCGCCAGGCGCGGCGCACCAGACAGAATGACGGAGGGCGCTCGAGATGCGCGTACGAACGGGCGCTCGCCATAGCAAGGACGCGGGGAGTGCAGCGTGGGACTTCGCAAAGTCGGTCTTCGGGGCCAGGAGCGCAGTCCGCTCCGACGAACTGCTCGACGATTCGGTCTCATCGCCGCAGGCTTCGTGATCGTCGCGGGGACGACGACCCTCTTCGACGCCTCATCGTTCGTGTCGGGCAGTGCGCCTCCGACGGAGGCACTGAGCTGCAACGACACCTGGACCGGTAGCGGTGCCACAGCCGAGTGGAGCTCCGCCGCCAACTGGACGACCGGTGTGCCCAACGGCACCGGCGTTGATGTCTGCATACCGGGCAACGCGAACGTCCTCCTTTCCGACTCGTCGTTCGCCATCGGCGAGCTCACCGTGTCGGCCGGCAGCAGCCTCACCATCGGTTCCCCCCACACCACCGGCAGCGCCGCCACCGGCAGCGCCACCGGCACGACCACCGGCACGCACCACCACCACCACCACCACCACCACCACCACCACCGCCGCCAGCACCGACACCGGCACCGGCACAGCGGGCTTGACGGTGTCGTCGGGACTGCAGAACGACGGATCACTGACGGTGGCTCCGTCCGGGACGACCGGCGACCCCACACTGACCCTCGACGGCCCCGCCATGAACACGGGGACCCTCACGGTGAACGGCACCGTTGGCATCGGCGACTCGGTGGCCACCGTGTTGAGCAACGACGGCACCATCGGCGTCGCCCCCGGTGGCCTGATCAACGTGGGCGGGTCGTCGTCGGTCACGAACGAACCGGAGGGGCTCCTCGCCTTCGGCATCGACGGGCCGCCGAGCTCCGTCACCGCCTATGGGCGGATCACGAACGGTACGCTCTCCCTGGCCGGGAGCGCGGACCCCGTCTTCGAACAAGGCTTCGTGCCGTCAGCCGGAGCCGAGTACTTCGTCGAGAGCGGGATGTCATCCGGGGCCTTCACGTCTGTCCTCCATGGCGCGTCGGCCGACTACTCCCACACGGGTGAGGTCGGGCTCGTTGGCGGGGCTCCCGCGACCTCCACGTCGACGAGCGTCACGAGTTCCGTCGCCGCCGGCTCGCGCTTCGGGCAGAGTGTGCAGTTCACGGCCGCGGTGGTCCCCGAGTCTGGCGCAGACCCGACGGGGTCGGTCTCCTTCTTCGCCAATGGCCTCCCTCTCGGCAGCTCCCCCGTGGCGACCACCGCGACAGGCGCGGGCGCCGCCGTAATGGAGGTTTCGAGTCTGCCGGTCGGTTCCCAGTCGATCACGGCCACTTACGGCGGCGACGTCGTCTTCGACTCCAGCACTTCGCCCGCCGCGACCCAGGTCGTAAGTCCCGACCCGACGAACCTCACGATCACGCCTTCTTCGTCCAGCCCCGTGCCGGGTCAGCCGATCGTCGACACGGCCACTGTCTCGCCCGCCGTTCCGGGCACCGCCACGCCGAGCGGCACCGTCTCGTTCACCGACGACGGGAGCCCGGTCACCGGTTGTCAGTCCCTGAGCCTGCCCGCGGTCGCGCCACTGCAGGTCAGCTGTACCGAGACCTACGGATCGGGCGCGACCCACTCCGTCGTGGCCACCTACAGCGGCGACGCGGACGACGCCGGGAGCAACGCCTCATTGCTCCAGGTGGTCGGTCAGGTCCCGACGGAGACGACCGTCGCGTCGTCGTCGCCCACCTCGACCTACGGCCAGAGCGTGGCGCTGAGGGCCACGGTCACCGCCACGGCCACGGCCGCGGTGGATCCGACGGGGACGGTCACCTTCTACGACTACGAGACGAATCCGATCGCCACCGTGGGCGCCGCCACGGTTGACGGCACGACCACCGCCAGCCTCGATGTCCCGAGCCTCATGGGGGGTCTCCACTCCATCACGGCGACGTACAACGGGGATCAGACCTTCGGCTCCAGCTCGTCCGACGCGCCGGTACACCTCGACGTGGTCGAGGCGCCGACGATTGTCACGGTGGCCAGTTCGGCCGATTCGACCATCGTCGGCCAGCCTGTCGTCTTCACCGTCACGATCAACTCCTCGGCCCCGGGTGAGACCGGCACCGTCCAGTTCGTCGACAACGGGCTCATGATCGGCAGTAGCACTGTCTCGGGCGGGCAAGCCACTTTCGAGACCGAGTCGCTCTCCCTTGGTGCTCATCCGATGACGGCCGTCTACGAGGGGGACGACGACTTCGTCGGCAGCTCGTCGACGAACACGGTGATCCAGACGATCAACCAGGCGTCGTCGTCCACGGAGGTGAGCAGTAGCGACGACCCAGTCCTGGTCGGACAGCCTGTGGCCTACACGGCGACCGTCGCCGTTGACGCCCCCGGATCCGGCACGCCGACCGGCAGCGTGTCGTTCAGCGATGGCGGGAGCCCGATCCCCACCTGCCAGGGCCTCGCACTCCCGCCGGGCCCACCGCTGTCGGTGACGTGCTCGCAGGCCTACGACACGAATGTCGGGCACCGCATCACGGCCACCTACAGCGGGGATGCAGACTTCACCGCTTCCACGGGAAACACGGCCGAGACCGTGTCACCGGTGTCCACCTCCACAACTGTGGTTTCGTCACCGTCCGCATCGACGTCCGGTCAGAGTGTCACGCTCACAGCCAGCGTGGCCCCGACATCGGGGACGGCGATCCCCGATGGCACCGTCACCTTCTCCGTCAACGGGACGGCCCTCGGATCCTCGACGCTCTCGAGCGCTGACGGGGTCACATCGGCCAGCATGCTCATCACCACGTTGCCGGTGGGCTCCGACTCCGTGGTTGCCACGTACGGTGGTGGTGCGGGGTTCCTGGCCAGCTCGTCCACCAGCGCCGCGACCGTCGCAGTGAGCAGGGCATCGACCACCCTCGGGCTCATCGGCTCAGCCGACCCCTCCGCCCCCGGCCGGCCGGTGACCCTCACCGCGACCGTCTTCCCGACCACCGGGTCGGGAGAGACCGGAGTGGTCACGTTCTACGACGACGGAGCCCGGATCGGCACGAGCAGGGTCTCGAACGGACAGGCCACGCTGAACGTCTTCACGGCGCCGGCCGGCGACGACCCGATCACCGCCGACTACACGGGGGACCACAACTTCATCGGCAGTTCGACTGCGACCACGCTGAGCCAGCTGGTGGGCCAGACCTGAAGGAAGTTGAGCAGCTTTCCAGCCCTTTGAGCTGGACCTCTCCAGCCCTTTGAGCCGGACCCTTCTGTTTCGCGGAGCCGAAAGTCGACGGACCAGGCCATCAAGAGAAATAAAGCAAAGAATTACTTGTTATATTCACCCGAGAGAGCGGACACGGAAACGCCGCTCGGAAGGGTGGCCAGCCATGAGTGTGGCGATCGTGACAGGAGCATCCCGGGGACTCGGGGAGGCGTTGGCGACGGGGCTCGCCCGGGACGGCTGGTCGCTCGTCGTCGACGGGCGCGACCAGACGACGCTGGACGCGGCGGCTGACCGCATCCGTGCCCAGGCGGCAGACGGTGTGCGGGTGGTCCCCAGGGTCGGCGACATCACCGATGTCGAGCACCGCCACGAGCTGACCACTGCCGCCTTCGAGTTGGGCGGCCTCGACCTCGTCATCAACAACGCCGGGACGCTCGGGACATCGCCGCTCCCCTCTCTGGCCGACTACCCATTGGGTGACCTGCGGGTGGCGTTCGAGGTCAACGTCGTGGCCCCCTTGGGGCTGCTGCAAGATGCACTCCGGCTGTTGCTCGACTCACCGCACCCGCGCGTGATCAACGTGACCTCTGACGCCGCGGTGGAGGCCTACGAGGGCTGGGGCGGCTACGGCGCCGGCAAGGCGGCGCTCGAGCACCTCGGCGCGGTGCTCGCGGCCGAGTTCCCCGCCCTGACCGTGTGGTCGGTCGACCCCGGTGACCTTCGCACCACCATGCACCAGGCCGCGTTCCCCGGTGAGGACATCTCGGACCGACCCGAGCCGGCCACCGTCGTTCCGGGCTTCCTCGAGTTGATCGAGAGCGATCGACCGAGTGGCCGCTACCGGGTCGTCGAGCTGCTGTCGACCGGAGCGGTGGCATGAGCGCCCTGACGGTGCCGACGCTGGAGCGCGCCGCGACAGACCACCTCCCGGAACTGCACCCGCTCTCGTTCTCGCTGCCCCCGGAGCTCGAGGCACCGTCGCCCCCCGAATACCGCGGCATGACCCGCGACGCCGTGCGGATGCTCGTGGCGAACAAGTCGGACGGGGCGCTGGTCCACTCCCACTTCTCCGAGCTTCCTCGTTTCCTCCGGGAGGGCGACCTCGTGGTCATCAACACGTCGGGCACCCTGGCCGCCGAACTCGACGGCACGGCGCCGGACGGTGCGGCCGTCCAGGTGCATCTCTCGACCCAGCTGCCCGCCGGTCTGTGGACGGTCGAGGTCCGGCGCGACGGACAGGCCCACCTGGGTGCCGCTGCCGGTGACACCATCGAGCTCGCCGGGGATGGCCGGGTGGCGCTGCTGGCCCCGTACTCCCCAGGACCCGGCGGCCTCGGCGTGCGGCTGTGGGTCTCGCGCCTGGAGACGCCGGAACGGCTGCACAGCTTCCTGGCCCGTCACGGCCGCCCGATCCGTTACGGCTACGTGCAGGGCAGCTACCCGATCGGGGCGTACCAGAACGTCTACGCCACCGACCCCGGTTCGGCCGAGATGCCGAGCGCCGGGCGCCCCTTCACCGCGGAGGTGCTCACCCGCCTGGTGTCCAAAGGAGTCGGCGTGGCGCCCCTCCTCCTCCACACGGGCGTCGCCTCGCTCGAGGCCAACGAGCCGCCCTACGCCGAGTACTTCCGCGTCTCGCTGCCCACCGCCCACCGCGTCAATGACACCCGGCGCTCCGGCGGCCGCGTCATCGCAATCGGCACGACGGTGGTGCGCGCGCTCGAGTCCGTGGTCGACGAACAAGGACATGTGCACCCGTCCGAGGGCTGGACCGAGACCGTCGTGTCGCCCGAACGACCGGTGCGATCCATCGACGGGTTCCTGACCGGCTGGCACGAGCCCGAGGCCTCCCATCTGGCCATGCTCGAAGCCATCGCCGGGCGCCCCCTCCTCGAAGCTTCCTACGCCGCCGCGTTGGCGGAGGGCTACCTGTGGCACGAGTTCGGCGATGTGCACCTGATCCTGCCGTGAACGCCGAGGCCGTCGTCAACGCAACGCCCGCGGCCGCCGAGCCGGAGTCGCCACTGCAACAACTGCCGACGACGCGCCGGGCCATCCTCAATCTGCTCAAGCGGCAGGGGCCACGGACGCGACGGCCGTCGCCGCCGCGCTGGCCCTCACGCCCGCGGCCATCCGCCTGCAGCTGAGCCACCTTGAGGATGACGGGCTCCTCACCCATCGCGACGAGGTCGCCGAAGGGGCGCGCCGCGGCCGCCCACGCCACGTCTACGAACTGACCTCGGCGGCCGAGGCCCTCTACCCGAAGCGCTACGGCGACCTCACGACCGAGCTCTTGGGCTATCTGGGCGGCCCGGGCGCGGTGCAGGTCGACGAGCTCTTCGAACAGCGCCGCCAACGGCGCGTTGCCGGCGCCCTCCCGCGCACCGCGCACCTCCCCTTCGACGAGCAGGTCGCTGCGCTGACCGCCATCCTCGATGAGGACGGCTATCTGGCCGAGGCGGAGCGACTCCCTGACGGCAGCTGGAGGATCACCGAGCACAACTGCGCCATCCTCACGGTGGCCCATGGGTTCGGGCAGGCCTGCACGAGCGAGCTCGCCTTCATCCGCGATGCGCTCCCCGGAGCGACGGTCCGCCGGGTGGCACACCTCATGGACGGGGCGCACGTCTGCGCCTACGTCGTCAGCCCGCCGGCGTCGTCGAGTCCGCCGCCCTGATCTCCAGGACGACGACGCCGTCCACTTCGTGGATCTCGCTCCGCAGGAGGTCGACGAGGTGGTGGCCGCCGATCTCGACCACGAACTCGTCCACGGCCTGACCCTCGTCGCGCTCCAGGATGTTGATGGCCACGATGTCGCCCCCGACGGCCCCAATCCTGCTGGCCACCAGCCCGAGCGCACCCGGCCGGTCCGGCAGCGCGATCCGCACGACGTAACCAGCCATATCTCCAACGTTAGGCGGTCAATGTGAACTGCCTGTTTCAAATTGCTTACGAATCGCCCTATCCGTGCATTTGCTCAGGTCATTCGGTCAGGCAGAGGCGACGCCGGACCGAGAGGGGACGTACTGGTCGACGTATTCGCGCTCGGAGAGCCGGGCGATCTCGTGCATGAGCACGTCGGTGAAAGCCCGGCACTCGGTGTGGTCGTGGTTCGCCAGGGGGTCGTCGGGGTTCTCGGGCGGGTCCATCTGCATTGGCGCGCCGAAGCGGATCGTCACCGTCTTGAAGGGCCGCATGAAGGTGGAGTTCACCGGCTGCACCTCCACCGTGCCCATGACACCGACTGGGATCACGGCGACGCCGCACTCACGCGACAGCCTCGTCACCCCTGTCCGCCCCTTGTGCACGTACTGGTCCAGTGTCCGGGTGCCCTCCGGGTACAGGCCCAGGATGTCCCCCTGGCCGAGCACGTCGTTGCGTGCCGTCTCGAGTGCCCGCTCGGATACGTTCCCCCCAGTGCGGCGGATCGGGATCTGCCCGGCGGCCCGGAAGAACCACGCCGTCTTCCACGAGTCGAAATACTCCGCCTTGGCCAGGAACGTGACCTTGCGCCGCACCACCAGCGGGATGAAGAAGGAGTCGCAGAACGATTGATGGTTGGCCGCCAGCACGACGGGCCCCCGCTTCGGGATGTTCTCCCGGCCTTCCACCTTCACGCGCCAGAGAACGAAGAAGATCGGGGTCAGGATCGCTTTGAGGACCCAGTACGCCACCGGCCAACGGTACCCCCGTCGGGCGGCCCCCGCATCGGGCACCGCCTGTGCTGAACTGCGGTGCCGGATTCCCGCCGGGAGTGGAGGTGCATCGTGACGACTGGAACCCTGACCGCCGAGCCGTTCGTGTCCGGCCTGTTCTTCGGCGAGTGCCCACGCTGGCACGACGGACGGCTGTGGTACTCGGACTTCTTCGACCACGCCGTCTTTTCCGTGTCGTCCGACGGCGAGCGCCGGGTCGAGGTGGACTTCGACGGTGAGCCGGCGGGTCTGGGCTGGCTCCCCGACGGCCGCCTCCTCATCAACTCACGCCTCGACCGCGTCGTCCTGCGTCGCGAGGAGGATGGGATGCTCGTCGAGCACGGCGACCTCAAGCCCTGGGCGACGTGGCACGCCAACGACATGGTGGTGGCGACCAACGGCCAGGCCTACTCGGGCAACTTCGGTTTCGACCTCGACGGCCTGTACGACGGATCTGTGGAGTCGAGCGCCATCGCCCCCGCATCGCTCGTTCGTGTCGATCCCGACGGCACCAGCTGCGAGGCCGCTTCCGACCTCCGGTTCCCCAACGGCGCCGTCATCACCGAGGACGGCGCGACGCTCATCATCGCCGAGAGCTTCGGCGGCCGTCTCACCGCGTTCGACCGCCAGCCAGATGGCACGCTGACCAACCGGCGCGTCTGGGCCACTGTCGAGGGCATCGCTCCCGACGGCATCTGCCTCTGCGCCGACGGTTCCATCTGGGTCGCCAACGCCCTGGCGCCCGAATGTGTGCGCGTGGCCGAAGGCGGTGCGATCCAAGAACGCGTCACCACGTCGATGAACTGCTACGCCTGCATGCTCGGCGACGACGACCGCCGCACTCTCTTCATGGTCACCGCGCTCGACAGCAACGCCGGGGTGGCACGCACGACTCGCAACGGCGCGCTCGAGAAGGTGCGCACGACAATCCCTGGCGCCGGCCTCCCTTGATGCTGGTCGGACACCGCCCGCGGGGCGGCCGCGGCACGGGGCGGCGGCCTCGACGGCAGACCCGGACGACATCGCTCGCCCGTCCCCTGACCGGGGCGGTGACCGCAATCGCGGCAGCGTCAGCCGTCCTCATCGGCGTCTGGGCCGGACCGTCGGCCGGCGCGGCGTCGGCGTCGGCGGCGGCCGGGGCACCTCCGTACCTGCTCGCACTGGGCGGCTCGGCCTCGGTCGGATTCCAACCGACTGCCGCCCACCCACGCGGGGAGCCGACCAGCTCGGGCTACGCCGAAGACCTCGTGCCGCTCGAGCAGCGACGGTGGCCCGGATTGACGGTCGCGCACCTGGGCTGTCCGGGCGCCACCACGGCCACCATGCTCGACGGCGGCGGGCAGTGCCACTACCCGGAGGGAACCCAGCTCGGCGCGGCAGAGGCATTCCTGCGGGATCACCCCTCGACCGCGCTCGTCACCGTCGATCTGGGGTTCAACGACCTACTGCCCTGCTTGCGGCACGAGTTCGTCGATGCGACGTGTGTCAACGGGGCGCTCACCACGGTGCACGACCAGCTCGGCCAGATCCTGGCGCGGCTCGGGGCCGCGGCGCCGTCGGGTGCGGTCGTGGTGGGGGTGGGCCACTACGACCCCTATCTGGGGGATTACCTCAGGGGAACGGGTGCCCAGGCCTTCTCGGCTGCCACGCTCGCCGTCATGAAGCAACTCGACGAGACGCTGCAATCGGACTACCGATCAGCCGGAAGGCCAATGGCCGAGGTCGGCGCGGCCTTCGATCTCACCGACCAAGACCCCGTGACACGGCCCGGCCTTGGCACCGTCCCCACCGACGTGGCCCGGACCTGCGCGCTGACCTGGATGTGTGACCCCCCGCCGTTCGGCCACAACCCCCACCCCGACGATGCCGGCTACCGCACGATCGCGGGGGCCATTGCCGACGCGGTGGCCGACTCCTCCGCCAAGGCGGGCGGATCCTGATCGCTCTCGGAGCTCCCGCCCGCGTCAGCGGGGCGGGCCGCGAGGTGGCTCGCCGTCGCCGCGCTGGAGCGACGCCATGGGACCTGGGTCCGGCCGGTCAGGGGCTTGGACAGCGGCGTCCGGGCCAGCAACTCAGTCAGCGCGATGCAGGCCAGGAAGACGATCACCACCGTGATCGCGCTGACCAGCGGCCAGGGCAGGTACCCGTTGAGGTGGCGCCATCCCAGCCAGCCCAGGGCCGTGATGAAGAGGAGCTGGGCCAGGTAGATCCCGTAGGAGTTGTCCGAGCCCGACTGCACCACGGTCCTGGTCCTCTTCGAGCGGCGGCGGTGAACCAGCGCGACGCCGATCAGGTAGATGCAGGCGATGGCACCGACGTTGAACGGGATGACGATCGGCTGGAACGGATCGGCGCTCGAGCCCAGCCACGATGCGACGTGATCGGCCGCGAGGTAGTACCAGACCTCGGCCGCCACCGCCGCAGCCAACGTGCTCGAGACGATGAGCGCCACGTGCGAGCAGAGCCACTCGTGGAACTCGTCGAGGTGCATCGCGACCACCATGCCGGCGACGAGATAGAACTGGTACGAGGTGACCTCGCGCGTGGCCCAGTAGCCCTGCATCCACGCCGGCACCAGGCCCCAGTGCATGGTGGACACCAGCACGATCTGGGCCAGTCCGCTCGCGAGCAGCACGAGGCCATGGTGCCCGGCCGTCTTACGGAGCAGGATCAGCAGCAAGGGGAACAGCGCGTAGAACTCCAGGAGGACGAGCAGGTAATAGAGCTGGTAGTACCCGGTGCCGAACAGGTACAACAGATGGACCACGTCGGCTCTCGGCGTCGCGTGCGCCCCGGGGAGGCCGACGAGGAAGTAGATGACGGTCCAACACAGATACGGCACGGCGACCAGGGCGAAGCGGCGGCGCCAGAACGTGGCGTGGTTGATGCCCCGGAGGTCCCGCACGCTGTAGGCGAGCATGCAGGCCGAGACGAAGAGGAAGGCCTCCCGCGTGACGTGCAGCAGCTGGAGAGACGCCCCGACGGCCAGCCCCGCCGCGACCGGCGCGAAGACGAGAAGGGTGTGGGTCGACACGACGCCCGCCTGCTTCACCGGTCGCATGGCGTCAATGTGATCAAGCCGTTTCCGGGTGCCCCGCACGGGTTGCGCGGGCGAGAGCGGCGACTCGACTGCGGTCACGGGAGGTCGAATGTGTACAGGACGGGCACCTCTGCGCCCAGGGATCGGCGCCGCACCTTGCCCGTGGCGCCTGTCGGTAGTTCCTCCACCACGTACAGGGCGACCGGGCGCTTGACGCGCACGAGGCAGCGCTCGAGCGCCAGCATGATCCGCGCTGCCGCGCCCTCGACGACACTGGCGGCGTCAGGGCCGTCCGCGCCGCGCAACACCACGTAGGCGACGGCCACCTGTCCCAGCTCGGGATCGTCCTGCCCGACGACGGCCACTGACGCGACGACCGGATCGGCGCTGATGACCTCTTCGACCTCTCGCGGATACACCTTCTCGCCCCCGCGGTTGATCACGTCGTCGGATCTCGCGTCGAGGTAGACGAACCCATCGGCGTCGCGGTGTCCGAGGTCGCCGGTCCGCAGCCAGCCGTCCGGGGCGAAGGCGTCGCTGTGCTCGTTGCCGACGTAACCTCCGACTACCGACGGCCCGCGGATCTCCACATGGCCGACGTGGAATTCCGGAGCCAGGTGCGTGCTGCCGACCGGCTCCGCCTCGCGGACGATCCGCAGCTCCACCCCGACCGGCACCCCCACCGAGCCGGGGCGGCGAGGGAGCGACAGCGGGTGCGCCGTGATCTGGCTCGCCGCTTCGGTCATACCGTAGGTCTCGATCACCGGGATGCCCGTGGTCGCCTCGAACCGATCAGCGGTGGCCACCGGCAGCGGCGCCGAAGCCGACCGGATGAACCGGATGCCGGTAGGGATCGTCTCGTCCGGCCCGGGAGAGCCCAGGCGCGAGATGATCGCCGGGACGGCGTTGATCCACGTGATCGACCGCTCGTCCATGAGCTCCCAGAAGGCGGTGCGGTGAAACCGGGCGTCGAGCACGAGGCTGGAACCGGCGACCAGCGTCGACAACAGGCCCACCACCTCGGCGTTGATGTGGAACAGCGGGAGCGGGTTGAAGCCGCGGTCATCGGTGCCGAGCTCGAGATGCGCCGCCACGCAGTGCGCCGTGTAGAGCAACTTTTCCTGGCCCAGGCGGACGACTTTGGGCGCTCCCGTCGTGCCCGATGAAGACAGGACGACTCCTCCCGCGCCGGCACGCTGTGGTGCAGTCGCCCCCGGTCTCGTCACCGTGCCGCCCTCCAGATACTCGATGGCACCCAGCTCGACCCAGTACGTGCCCATGTCTGCCGCGGCGGGCCGATCCGCCACCACGACATCCGCTCCGGTACGCGACACGGCTGCGGCGAGGCCGCCCGTCCCTTCCAAGGGCAGGGCGGGGTCGAGCGGCGCCACCCAGAACCCGGCCGCGATGGCGCCGAGGAAGGCGTCGGTGAACGCCAAGGGGTCACTGATGGCGAGACCGATCGTGGTGACCCCGCTGGCCCGGGCGCCGCCGAGCCTGGCCCTCCACTGCTCCATGCTCCTCTCCAGCTCACTGAAGGACAGCGCGCTCCCGTCACGGGCGTGCTCCACGTAGGCCCGACCGCCCAGGGTCACCGAACGCCCGCGAATGACATCACCCAGTCGAAGGTTCGGTCCCGGCGGCGGGAACTCCAGCATCGCGACGGGCGTCGAGGGTCCCGGGCTTCGAGGCGACGGCCTGCATCAGTACATCATCCGGGGGTCGGCGTAGTGCTTGAACTCCACGAGGTTGTCGGAGGGGTCCCGGAGCACGAACGTCCGGTGCACCTCGACGAGCCCCTCGAAGCGGGTGCGCACGTCGGCGAAGAGCTCGATCTTGCGTTGCACGCACAACGAGTACAGCGCATCGAAGTCACGGCCTTCACGGAAGGTGACGCCGAAGTGCCTCGGGTACAGGTTCAGTTCGCCGTCACGGTCCGCCGGCTCATCCGACAGGTGGCAGACCAGTTGGTCTCCGAAGAAGTCGATCGTGATGCGGTCGGCGTACCGCCGGGCCAGCTTGCAGCCGAGCGCGCCGACATAGAACGCCTCCGCCTCGTCCAGGTCGTAGCCCGGGATCGCCAGATGGAAAACGTCGCGACCCTCCCTCACGACACCGCACCTTCGAAACACTCGAGGGTGTCGGCTCGGAGGCCCAGCCGTATCGTCTCGAGCCCCAGGAGGCTGGTGGACGCGATGTTTCCGAGGTTGACGTCCGGGCCGATCCGCCGCACGAAGTAGCACTGGAGCTGGGTCGACGGCGCCTCGAAGAGAAGCTGCGCGGGGGCGATGTCGCTGGCGAGGATCTCCTCGATGAGCCCGAAGCGAAGTTCGCCGTTGGGGCGGCAGATGCCGGAGCTGCCGCTCTCACGGGACTCCAGCGTCACGAGGAACGCGCCGGCCTCCAGATCCTCCTGGATGCACTCGATCCAGCGGTTCGGCGCCAGCCGCTCTGAGCGGTCCGAGTCCTTGAAGCCGACCTCGGACACCACCTTGAATTCGGCCACCAGCTTCCTGACATAGCCGGCCTTCTCACTGTGGGAGAGATCGATGGTGCCGTTCGAGACCTCCACGTACTCGGCCCCGTAGCGCTCACACAGGTCACGGAAGTCGTCGAAGCGGTCCTGGAGCACGAACTTCTCGAACAGGGTGCCGCCGAAGTAGAAGTCGACGCCGGCGTCGCGCAGGACGTCGATCTTGCGTTGCAGGTCGGTGGTCACGATCGCCGTCCCCCACCCGAACTTCACGAAGTCGAGGAATTCGCCTGCGCTCTCCACGATGTCCTGGAACTGGCGCGTCGGGAGTCCGCCGTCGACCATCATGGTTAGGCCGTCTGCTCTCGGCTTGCTCGACCTCGGGGGTAGCTGCAACATCGTTGCTCGCATGACACGCTCCTCGCTGTGATCTCTTCGTTTGCGGCTACTGCACGACTGCGACGGACGGATGGGGCAGGCGGAGGGGCCACACACTTGCGTTGGGGACACGACCCCAGGCCATGTCCTCGACGCTGATGCCGTTGCAGTACGCCCCGGCGACCCGGATCACTCCCCCGTGCGTCACCACGAGGACGGCGCCGTCCGTCTCTGACAGGTCCAACCCGTTGATGAACGCGCGCACTCGGCCGTAGAGCTCGGTCAGCGACTCTCCGGCCGGGGGGCGAGCGTGTACATCGACGACCCGATCGAACTCGATGCCCGATGCCGCCGGTTCGAGTGCGCTGAGCGGGTGACCTTCGGCGGCACCGAAGTTCCGTTCACGCAGTGCGGGGTCGATGTGGAGCGGCAGGTGCAACGCGCAACCGACGATCGACGCCGTCTCGCGAGCCCGGTCCAAGTCGCTCGTGTAGATCGCAGCGACGCGGATGTCTCGAAGTTGATCGATCACACGCGCGGCCTCCCGGCGCCCCTTGTCCGTGAGCACGGGTCCGGCCGCCTGGCCCTGTACCAACCCGGACTCGTTCCACGTGCTCTGCCCATGGCGGACAAGCCAGAGCATCCGGTTCGCGGTCTCGATCGTTCATCTGTCACAACAATGCCCCCGTCCGCTGAGCGTGTACTGGGAACGAGAGAAGAAATCCATGAGGATATGTAAGGAAAGAGTGAAGGGTTCCTGGGACGATGCTGAGTGCGCGACGGTGCCGGCGGCCACTCAGACGCAACGTTGCGCGGCGCGCCGCTTTCTCGCGGGCCGCGCCGTCAGACGCGCACTGGTTCGCGAGCCGGTTCGACGACGAAGTCGCGCGTGTGGACGAGCTCGGGCGTCGTCGGGTCAGCGGGACCGAGGCGGGCACGCTGCTCGGCGCGCACGGGACCGCTGAGCACCCAGCGCAACGGAGTACGCAGAATGAGGGCGGTGAACAGCGCCGCACTGCCCATGGTGAGCACGAAGGTGACCGCCACCGTTCCGGCCCAGCCGAGGTGCGGCGTGAGACCCGCACCCCCGAGACCGGAACGCACGAGGTTGATGAAAAGGACGTGGCACAGGAAGATCCCACCGGTCAGTCCGGCCAGGTATTCGGCTGAGAAGAACCTGGGCGCGCGTTGCGGGCGCCGCGCCCGGCGCCGGAACCACATCCACGCACCGCACTCGAGAGCCGCCACGGCCGCGGTGAACCAGAGGAAGGCGATGGGCTGGTAGAGATCCGAGGCGCGGCCCGGCGTCGAACCGGTCCAGACCGCGACCAGGTACCACATCGTGGCCGCGACCCCCATGGCGATGGCGGCGGCGATCACCTGGCGGTACCAGCGCTCGACGAAGCCGCGCACCTCGTTCCAGTGCAGGGCGACGAGGATCCCCGCCACGAACTGCTCCTGGTACGTGATGGGGTTCCGGGCCCAGGGCCACTTGGAGGCCACATCACGCGTCCAGTCCCCCACTGCACCGAAGGACGCGGTGTAGTGGAGGTCCGCCGCCAGCACCAGCGCGAACAGGAGGCTCGCCGCCATGATGGCCACGTGGTGCGAGGAGGCCCGCAGCGCCCGTAGAACCGGCGGGAAGACGAGGTACAGCAACAGCAGGACGACCACGAAGTAGAGCTGGTAATAGCCGTACACCACGTAGTTCCAGAGGAGCGGCCACGCCTGGCCCCACGAGTCGGCCCAGGCCATGGTGAAGATCCAGTAGATCCCGGTCCAGGCCAGGAAAGGCACGCCGATCTGCACGTAGCGACGACGCCAGAAGGCCAAAGTCGAGCGCGGCCGGGTGATCTGCGAGTAGGTCAACAAGAAGGCGGCCAGGAAGAAGAAGGCGGTCCGGCTGAAGTGCAACAGCATGACGAAGGCCCAGGCGGCCGTGTTGCCGGCGGCGATGGTCCAGAGGAGCGAGTGCTGGAGCACGACGGCGCAACAGGCGATCACCCGGAACGAGTCGAATTGACCGATGTACCCACCGCTGGTGCGCGAGAAGGCACCCCCGTTGGCCGGCGCCTCCAGCGCAACGTTCGGCTGATATGCGCTCGCCATGATACGGATCCTGCACCCCCCGCCTCAATGCAACCTGTGAACGGCAACCTGTGAACGGCAACCTGCGAACGGCCAACTATGAATGGCAAACTGTGAACGGCAACTTGTGAACGCGCCGAGGCGCGCGTCTACCCCAGTTTCGTGAGGGCGGCGCGCAGGTGGCGCACGGCCTGGCCGATGCGTTGCTCGTTCTCGATGAGGGCGAAGCGGACGTGCCCGTCCCCGCCCGGGCCGAACCCGACGCCGGGTGAGGTGGCGACGCCGGCCTCGCTGACCAGAAACTTGGAGAACTCCAGTGAGCCCATCTCGCGGTAGGGCTCGGGGATGGGCGCCCACACGAACATCGTTCCCTTGGGCGGCGTCAGGTGCCACCCGATCCGATCGAGCCCGTCGCACAGCGCGTCGCGCCGCGACCGGTAGATCTCGTTGATCTCCTTGGGGTACTCCGGCGCCTCGTTCATGGCCACGATGGCGGCGATCTGAATGGGCTGGAACGTCCCGTAGTCGAGATACGTCTTGAGCTTCGTCAGCGCCTGCACGATCTCCTGGTTGCCGACGACGAAGCCGACGCGCCACCCGGCCATGGAGAAGGACTTGGTCATGGTGTAGATCTCCACGGCCACGTCAGTGGCGCCGGGTACCTGGAGGATGGAGGGCGGGTCGTACCCGTCGAAGCCGAGGTCGGCATAGGCGAAGTCGTGCACGAGCACCACCTCGTGCTCGCGCGCGAAGGCAACGAGGCGCTCCATGAACGAAAGGTCGACACAGGCGGTGGTCGGGTTGTGCGGGAAGGAGAGGACGATGACCCGCGGCTTGGGCCATGACTCCTCCCAGGCGTGCATGAGGCCGTCGAAGAACGCCTCACCCGGGTCGGGTGCGTCATCCGATTCTGCGCCGGGCCCCTGCAGGGGTACCTGGCGCACATCCGCTCCGGCGAACAGCGGGCCCCAGATGTGGATCGGGTACGAGGGCGACGGCACCAGCGCGGTGTCCCCCGGGCCCACCAGGACCCACATCAGGTGCGAGAAGCCCTCCTTGGCCCCGATGGTGGTGACCACCTGGGTCTCGGGGTCGAGCTCGACCGCGAACTTGCGCTGGTAGAGGTCGGTGATGGCGCTGCGCAGCTTCGGGATGCCGCGCGAGGCGGAGTAGCGGTGGTTGCGCGGGTTCTGGGCCGCCTCGGCGAGCTTGGCCACGGCGACGTCGGGCGAGGGCAGGTCGGGGTTCCCGAAGCCGAGGTCGATGACGTCGCGCCCGCTCCGCCGTGACGCCGCCTTGAGGTCGTTGATGGTGGCGAATACATAGGGCGGCAACCCGTTGATACGGCGGAACTCCATCGGGGAAGTCTACGACCCGGGTACCGCGCCACCGGACCTCGGGTCCTCGCCGAAATCGCGCGCAGCCGCGGCCAGCTCCTCGACGTCGACCGGCCAGCCGAACACGGCCCAGCTGGCGCCGGCTCCGTGGAGCGCCCCCAGGCGCTCGGCGATCGGGGGCGAGGCCGAGGGCGGTGGGCCGGCCCAGGTCACCTCCACGCCTTCGGGTCCCGCCGTCCGCTGCGCCACGAGCGCAGGCTCGACGTCCCACACGTTGAGCGCGGCTCCGGCTGCCCGGGCCTCCTCCACTCGCCCGGCGGCCCCGCCGGCCACCCACACCGGGAGCCCGGCCCGGACCAGCTCCCGGCCCAGCTCGACCATCTCGGCCCGGCGTTCCGCTGCGGGCGCGAAGGGGATCCCGTAGGCGCGGTTCTCCTCCTCGCTCAACCGGTCGCCGGTGCCGAGGCCGGCGATCACCCGCCCCGGGGCCAGCCCCTCGAGCGCGAGGAACTGCGCGGCGAGCACCGAGTCGGGGACGAGGCCCACCCGCGCGACCAGCGTGCCGAGAAAAGGACCCTCCCCCGCGCCCCCGATCGGGCCGAGCATGGTCGCCAGCGCGCCGAGGATCGGAAAGGGCGCCAGCGCCGGCCGCTCGGGTTGGCCGATCGGCCAGATGTGGTCGTAGCAGAAGACGCCGTCCACGCCCGCGGCGACCGCCTCCGCCGCGGCGGCGAACGCCTCGTCGGGCGTGTCACGGAACGTCGGCAACACGACCCCGGTCCGCATCACCACGTCACCACAACCCGCCCAGGCGGCCCGCCAGCGCGCCGCCGACCGCGCCGGCGCGCTCCCCGAAGGCCGCCGGCGCGACCACCGCCAGGGGTCGCCGGTCGCCGCCCTCGACGAGCCCCGCGAACGTGCTGCGGGCGGACTCAATCAGGAGGTCGCCCGCCCGCACCACCCCGCCGCCCAGGACGAAGCAGTCCGGATCGAGCACCGCGGCCAGGTTGACCAGACCGAAGCCGATCCACCACCCGACCTCTGCGATGACCTGGCGCGCCGCCGGGTCGCCGGCGGCCGCAGCGGCGGAGACGTCCTCGCCCCGCACGCTCTCGGGGTCGCCGCCGGCCAGCCGGACGACCTCGCCCAGCCGTCCCGCCAGGGCTGCCTCACGGGCGAGGACGCCGAGGCCGGCGCCCGAGGCGAAACGCTCCCAACAGCCCCGGCGCCCGCAGGGGCAGGGGGGGCCGGCCGGGTCGACCACCATGTGGCCGATCTCACCGGCGAAGCCCGCCGACCCGACCTGCACGCGCCCGTCCAGGACGATCCCGCCGCCGATGCCCGTTCCCAGGGTGACCATGACGACGTGGCCGTAGCCGCGGGCTGCTCCCAGGCGGTGCTCGGCGAGGACGGCGAGGTTGGCGTCGTTCTCGATCACGACGGTCCGTCCCGATAGCCGGTCGCCGATCAGCTCGGTCCAGTCCACGCCGTGCGCCTGCGGCAGGTTGGGGGCGAAACACAGCCGGCCCCGGCGGTCCACCATGCCGGGGGCGCCGACGCCGACGGGGACCGGCGCCGCCGTGGCGAGCTGACGATCGAGGTCGGCGACCACCTCGGCGACAGCCGCCGCCACGTGGCTGCCGACGATGGTCCCTTTCCCGGTCCCGGTGGGGGTGGAGGTGGGCGTGGAGGTGGGATTGGGCGTGGAGGTGGGATTGGGCGTGGCCACCCGGGCCTCGGCGACGATCTCGTCGGTCGCACCGAGTGCGATACCGAGCACCTTGGTCCCGCCGATGTCGATGCCGTAGGTGACGTCGGCAGCCGGCGGATCCCCGCCAGGTGTCACGAGGTGGACTCGACCCGCGCCTTCAGCTCTCGCATGGCGGTCGCCATGATGCGGCTGGTGGCTCGCATCTTGATGAAACCGGGGATGGGCACGCGCAGCTCGGCCTCGAGGTGGTAGGTCACGTCGGTGCCCCCACCCTCGCCGGGGTCGAAGACGTAGCTCCCGTCGAGCTTGGTGGTGATGTCCCCCTGGGTGAGCTTCCAGGCCAAGATGTGCGGCGCCTCCGCGTAGTCGTAGGCGAGGGTGTAGCTCGTGCTGCGGCCGAAGGCGGCGGCCCGGAAGGTGACCAGCCGCGGGCGGCCCTGGTCATCACGCTCCTTGACCTCGACCTCCTTGATGTCAGCGGCCCACTCCGGGTACCGCTCGAGATCGGCCGCGACCGCAAAGCAGCGCTCGGGCGGCGCCGCTACCGAGATGTTCTCTGTGGCTTGGTCGGCCACGTCTGTGTGTCCTTCCTGTCGATGTTGCCAGCGCGGCGGAGCGTCAGACTGCCACTCCGGCCAGCACGTCAGCCAGCCTAGAAGCGAGAACGTCGTTGTCGAAGGATTCCTGCACCCTAGATCGGGCGGCCCGCCCCATCCGGCGACGGCGGTTCGGGTCGGCCAGGAGGCTGCGCAGGGCCTCGGCCACGGCGCCGGGGTCGCCGGGATCCGCGACCACCAGGCCGGTCTCACCGTCCACCACGGCCTCGGACGCCCCCCCGCTGTCCCCGGCCACCTGGGGGACGCCGGCGGCGGCGGCCTCGAGGAAGACGATCCCGAAGCCCTCCTGTTCCAGGCCCAACCATCGGTTGCGGCAGGCCATGACGAACACGTCGGCGGCGCCGAGGAGGGCGGCCCGATCCTCCCGGCTCACCCGCCCGAGCACCTCCACCCTCACGGTGCTCTGCGCAGCCAGGCGGCGTAGGTGCCCCAGCTCCCGCCCGTCGCCGGCGATCGCCACCACCAGGTCGGGGTACGACGGGGCGAGGCGATTGGCCGCTTCGATGAGCACGTCCATGCCCTTGCGGGGGACGAGCCGGCTCACGCTGGAGAGCAGAGGCCCCTGGGCCGGCAGCCCGAGCCCGGCCCGAGCCGCCCGGCGCTCCGCCGCCTTGAGCGGGACGATGGCGGCGGGGTCGACGCCGGGGGGGATCTCGACCAGCCGGGTCGTGTGGCCCCGCAGGGCACGGTGCGCCTCGGCCGCCGGGTAGCTCCCCGCCGACACAACGAGCCGCGCGCCGCGCAGCACCCGGCCCAGCGCCGCCCGCGAGCCGGGCAGCCGGCCCGGCACCGTGATCTCGGCCCCGTGGAGGATGACGCCGTAGGGGACATCGAGGTGCGGACCCAGGAGCCCGAGCGGCAGCGCGGGGTCGAGCAGGACCAGATCGATCTCGTGCTTCGAGACCGCGCCGCGCACCGCGGCCACGGCGGCCGGCGTCGGGAAGAAGAGGATGCGACCGGGGACGCGCTCGATGCGGACTCCCCGCTCGGCCTGCACAGCATCGAAAGTGGCCGCCCCGCCATCGGAGGACGCGGTGAGCACGACGAACGAGGACGGGTCGAGTCGGCTCCACAGGTCCCAGAGGTAGTTCTGTATGCCGCCGACCTTCGGTGGGAAATCGTTGGTGACGAGGAGGTGGCGCTTCACGCCGGACCGCCCGCGCAACGGCGAGACCGGGACGGCACCCGCGGCGAGGAACGGCGGGGCTCAGCCCGCCTGCGTGCTGAAGCGCAGCGTCGGGACCAGGCCGGCGCGCTCGAGCATGCGCATCGCCCGGGCCTCGTCGGCGTCGATGACGACGGCGTCATCGGGCTCCCGCTCGAGGAGGAAGCTGACGACACAGTCGTCACAGGCCGCGGTGTCGCGCAGCGCACAGCAATCGCAGTCGATGGTGAGCCCGCCCTCGATGTCGGTGTCCGTGTCGATGTCGGTGTCCGTGTCGATGTCGGTGTCCGTGTCGATGTCGGTGTCCGTGTCGATGTCGGTGCCCGTGTCGGTGTCCCTGGAAGTCGGCATGACGATGACCCTCTCTGTTGGGGCCAAGCATGCCCGGGGGGTGTAACACCGAGCACGTCCGGACTACCCGGTGGGCAGCACGCCGAGGGCGATCTGCAGCGTCTGCTCGAGGCCCCAGGCCACGCTCTCGGTGCGCACGCCATCAGAAGCGGCAACGGTGAGGAACGGCGGCCCGCCGACCCGGTAGTCGCGGAAGGCGTCCGAGCTCATCACGACGTCGATCCCCCAACGGGCCGGCGCGTCGCCGGCCAGGGCCGTGATCGCCTGGGGGCTCTCCTCCCCGGGGCTCCTCGTCACCACGACGAGGCGGGCGGCGCCGGCCAGGCCGGCGTGCAGCTCGGACAGGCCTTCCCAGAGGTCCCGGCAGCCGAGGCAGCCCGCCGAGAGGAACAGGAGCAGAACCGGCGCGGCGGCCTCCACCACCTCGATCCGGCACACGGCGCCGCCGGGCGCGACGCCGACGACGTCGTGAGGTGTGGTGGCCGGGTGGTCGGTGAACGTCGGGATGGGCTTGAGCCGGCGCAAGATCTCAGCCGGCGGCTCGCTCACGGCACCTTCGACGGTGCGCCGGGCTCCTCGAGCTCCTCACCGGTGATCTCCACGACGCTGTTCCCGTGGCCGCACCAGCGGCACACCACCTCGTCGACGTGACGCGCCAGCACCTCCTCGTCCTCGACCACGAGGTCGCCGCCCACGCTGTAGTGATGGAAGGCCTTGGTCTTCTGCGAAGTCGTCACGTCGAAGCGGGTGAGGTTGCCGCAGCCGTCGCAGCGGTATCGAGGGGTGCTCACCCACCCCACGGTAGTCCGCGGCCTGGCGCGCTCTCTTCGGCGTCAGGCGCTCCCGAGCACCTCGCCGATCTGCACACCGGTGATGGTGACGCCCCCCGCGCCGCCCCCGACCGGCGGGGCCACGGCGCGGGCCTGGTCCTCGGTCTCGAACACGGCGACCGACGTCCCGTGGGTCTCGTCGAGGCGGATCCAGTAGCCGGCCACGAACCCCGGTGAGGCCTTCACGGTGGGAACGAGCTCATCGAGCGACTTGGTGGCGGCGTCCGAATCGGTGATATCGACGGTGACGACGTGTGCATGCATGCGACCAACTCCTTTGGTCTGGACCAGCTGGAGCCTCCCACAGGCCCGCCGGGGGCGCACTGGGGTTGCCGACCGACAGGTGGACCGCGCGCGGGGTCCTCAGATGCGGTCGAGGAGCTGGCTCTTCTTGGTGGAGAACTCCTCCTCGGAGAGGATGCCGCGGCGACGCAGATCGTCGAGCTCGATGAGCCGCTGCCGTATCTCGGAGGGCAGGGTCCCCGGCGGTGTGCCGGCCGCCGGCGCCGAAGCGGCACCGCTGGGGGCCGGAACCTGGGTCGAGGCGGCGCCGCCGACGCCGAAGGGCGGCGTGTCGTGCGCGTCATCGTGCTCCCGGTCAGCGTAAGGAGCCCCGTACCGATCGTGCGGCTGCATGTCGGCCGGGATCGCCTCGCGGCGGCCGCCGCCGACGATCTCGTTGATCTGCGAGTTGATGACGCGCTGGACCACCGCCGGCCTGCGCATGTACTCCAGGGTCAGCGAGTCGTCCTCGCCCTGCACGGCGATGATCAGCGAGCCGGTCCCGAGCACCCGCTCGATCAGGCGCTGGCGGATGTTGACCTCGGTGATGCGCTGCAGCCGCAGCTGGACGGTGTCGCGCCCGATGATGCCCTCGCGTACGAGGATCCGGGTCGAGGTGAGCGCAACCACGTAGGAACGCCAGCGGACGAACCGGCCCAGCAGCCACAGGCCGGGGATGACGGCCAGGATCAGGATCGGGTAGTTCAACCAGCTCGGCGCGTTCCGCCACAGGACGACCAGCACGATCAGGGCCGCCCACACCCCGATCGACGTGAAGAGCGGCCCGAACAGGAAGATCCAGTGCGGCCGCAACTCCGCCAGCAGCTCCTCGTCCTCGTTGAGGAACTTCCGAGGGAGGGCCATCGCGCCAGCGTACCGGCGGTCGCCGACCGGCCCGGGGCACGGTGGACGGCGCGTCGTAGGGTGGGACCATGCCCTATGCCGAGGTGGAACCCGACGAGGTCAAGGCACGTCTTGCCCGGGGCGAGGACGTGTTCCTTCTCGACGTCCGCGAGCCCGACGAGGTCGAGGCCTGGGCCTACCCGATCGGCGTCAACATCCCGCTCGGGCAGCTCGGCGAGCGCCTCGACGAGCTGCCGCACGACGTCACCATCGTGGTGGCCTGCCACGTGGGCGGGCGCTCCGCCGCGGCGGCGCAGGCGCTCAGCGACGCCGGATGGACGGCCGAGAACCTGACGGGTGGCGCGGTCGCCTGGGCCGCCGGGGAGCCCGACGCGTAGGACCAGTCACGCCGGCTCAGCTCAGATCAGCTCGGCATGGCGATGCGGATCAGCTGCTCGATCGTCAGTTCGACGTCGGGCCCACGGCGTTCGTAGTGGAGGACGACCACGTCTTTGAGGCCCACGAGGGCTCCGAGTATCTCGCTATGGTCGCGAAGAACGAAGGTGCTTCTTGGTTGTTGGGTCACACCTCAAGCTTGAAGCACCTTCGTCGCGCTCGGGGTGATCCTGGTCAGGACGGACTCCCCGCCAGAATCCGATGAGCCGAATTGAACTGCCCCGTAACAGTGGGGCTGGTGGGGATCGAACCCACGACCAAAGGATTATGAGTCCCGTGCTCTGACCACTGAGCTACAGCCCCTGGGGGAGGTTCTAGCCGACGAACACGATGGGCGCCGACATTTAATGCTGCAGCAACCTCCGCGGCGAACCTGCACGGCAACATGGGGAATGGATCGCGTCGAGCCCCACGACATGCAGGGTCACGTGATCGTGTGCGGCCTCCAGGGCGTCGGGTTGCGCGCCGTGGAACAGTTCTACTTGAGCGGTACCCAGGTCGTCGTGATCGACGACGACACCGATCCCCGATTCTCGCGGATCCTGAATGACTGGGGCGTTCCCCATGTTCGCCGCCACGCCCATCGGGGCGAGGGGTTCGAGGAAGCCGGCCTCGCACGGGCCGCCGCGGTGGTGTGCGTCGAGGTCGACGAGATCCACACGCTCGAGACGGCGCTGCGCGTCAAGGAGATCCGGCCGGAGCTGCCGCTCGTCGTCCAGTTGGCCAACCCCTCGGTGGCGCAGGCGCTCGAGCGGGTCTCAGGGCCGGGCAGCGTGCTGGACGTGGCCGCGTTGGCGGCTCCCTCCTTCGTGGAAGCCTGCCTGGGACGGCCGGCGCATGCCATTGAGCTGGCCGGGATCGACTTCGCCGTCGTCCAACTCGGCGTCGAGGGGACAGTCGCCGCGCACGACACCTTCCGCGGCCATTTCGGCCATTTGGCCCCGGTGGCGATCATGCCCTCCGGCGACGCGCCGATGGCGACCTGCCCGGGGCGCGACCACACGCTGCACGGCGGTGACCGCGTCGCCGTCTTCGGCACCCTGGACGAGTTGAGGAACATGGGGATCAGCACGACCCACACACCGGACGTCCCACAGCGCTCCGTGGGCTTGGGCCGCCGCATCCGGCTGCAGGTCGACATCGCCCTCGAGGAAGGCAACCGCGCCCTGGCAGTCGTCGCCACCGCGCTGTTCGGACTGATTGTGGTGGCGACGGTCGTGCTGCACTTCGCCTTCCGGCCCCCCGACGGCCAGGCCCACCTCGGTTTCCTGTCCTCCCTGTACTTCACCGTCGAGACAGTGGCGACCGTGGGGTACGGGGACTACAGCTTCTCCGAGCAGAGCCCGTGGCTCCTCGTCAGCGCCATCATCCTCATCGTCTCGGGCGTCGCGCTGGTGTCGACCGCGTTCGCGCTGTTCACCAACATTCTGGTGAGCCGTCGCATTGAGCGGTCACTCGGACGCAGGCAGGTGCCGGGGATGGTCAACCACGTCATCGTCATCGGTCTCGGCGCGGTGGGCATCAGCGTGGTGCGCCGGCTGGTGGCGGAGGGCGAGGCCGTCGTCGTCATCGAGCGCGACGCCGACAACCGCTACCTGGCCCAGGCGCGGGCGCTCGGCGTCCCCGTCGTCATCGCGGACGCCACGCAGTCACAGACCCACCGCATGGTCAACATCGCCGACGCCAAAGCGGTGGCGGTGTTGACCAGCGCCGACCTGACGAACATCGAGACCGGGCTGTCGGTACGGGAGTCGCTCGGGGTGCGCTGGGACGACGTCCCGGTCGTCCTGCGCGTCTTCGATCGTGAGCTGGCCCACATGATGGAGCGGAGCTTCGGCTTCCGCCACGTCCGCTCCACCTCGGCCCTGGCCGCGCCCTGGTTCGTCGGCGCCGCCCTCGGGCTCGATGTGCTCAGCACCTTCTACGTCGACCAGCAGCCGTTCCTGGTGGCCGGCCTCTCTGTGGCGCCGAACGGCGGCCTGCAGGGGCTCGCCATGCAGGATCTCTCGTCGCGGACCCGGGTGATCGCACTCAGCCGCGCCGCTGACGGCGTGCTCGAGCACCCGCCCCGTCGGGGCACCGTCTTCGCCGGTGGTGACACCGCCTTCCTGCTCGGCCCGTACGAGGAATTGCTCCGGGTTCTGCAGCGCGATCAGACACCCGCCTAGCGACTCGGCATCATGGGGCGCCGTGACCATGACCGAGGAGGAGACGCCGGGGTCGGCCCTTGTCGGACGCGGACCTGAGCCAGCCGCGCCCGAGGCCAGGCGGCCGGCCTGGATCGGGCCCTGGGTCCTCGTCGCCCTCTCCGTCGGTTGGGGGCTGTGGGAGCTGCGGCCCGAGCTCCGGGCCGTGCCGTACCTCGACGACAGCTCCCTGCACGAGCAGATGGTGCGCGCCGCCGCCGCCCGCATCAGCCAGGGCCACCTCCCCCTGACGAGTTGGTTCCCCTACCTCGGTCTGGGCTCACCCCAGTTCCTGCACTACCAGAGCCTGCCGTCCATGCTCTCGGGCGTCATCGGCACCGTCGTCGACCCCGGCACGGTGTTCCGCTGGTCGCTCTACCTGTTGCTCGCGCTGTGGCCGCTTGCCGTGTACTGGAGCGGCCGACTGTTCGGGCTGAGCCGGTGGACCGCCGCCTCGGCGGCCGCGGTGGCGCCGTTCCTCGCCTCGGCCGCCGGCATCGGCTACGAGACGAAGGCCTATGTCTGGGTGGGTTACGGCGTGTGGACCCAGCTCTGGGCGTCGTGGACGCTGCCGTTGGCATGGGGCTTCACCTATCGCGCACTGTCGACGCTCCGGGGCGCCTTCTGGGCCGTCCTCTTCATCATGTTGACCGTCGCGCTGCACTACGAGACCGGGTACCTGGCCTTCGTGCCGCTCGTCGTGTGGCCCTTCATCGTCCCCTCCGACCTGTGGAGGCGGCTCGGGCGCGCCGTCGTGCTCGGCGCGGCCGCACTGCTGGCCTCAGCGTGGGTGATCGTGCCGGTGCTCCAACAGTCCCACTGGGCGGCGCGCAACCAGGTGCTCGAGGGCACGGGGCTCGAGAACGGCTATGGCGCGAGGCAGATGCTGTCGTGGCTCGTCACCGGACACCTCTACGACGACGGCCGCTGGCCCATCGTCACCGTCCTCGTCGCGGTGGGCATCGGGTTCTGCATCGGGCGCTGGCGCTCGTGCGCGGCCGGCCGCGCCCTCGTGCTCATCTGGGTGGTCACGCTCGTCATGTCCTTCGGGCGGACGACCTTCGGGTCCCTCTACGACCTTTTGCCGGGCAGCAGCGACATCTTCATCCGGCGTTTCCAGATGGGGGTGCAGCTCTCGGGCATCCTGTTGGCCGGCATCGGCCTCGTGTTCGTCGGACGGCTCGTCCTGCAGGGCGCGCTGCGGCTGGTCCCGGCGGAGCGCGCGGGGTGGGTGTCCCGACCGGCGGGCCGCGGCGTGGTCACCGGGCTGTGCATCGTGGCGCTGATCATCGTGCTGGCACCGGCCTGGAGCGACGTGGACACCTACGATGCCCACAACGCGACCAACATCGGCCTCCAGGCCGAGGCCGACGCGCAGCAGGAACCGCAGCTCGACCGGTTGCTGGCCTACGTGCGCGCCCATCCCAAGGGCCGCGTCTACGCCGGGGCGCCGACCAACTGGGGCCAGGATTTCCTCGTGGGGGCGGTCCCCGTGTTCAAGTATCTCGAGAGCAAGGACATCGACGAGGTCGGGTACACGTTGCGCACGGCGTCGCTCATGACGGATCCCGAGTACTTCTTCGACGAGACGAACCCAGGCGACTACCCGCTCTTCGGTATCGGCTACATCATCACGCCCGTCGACATGGCGGCGCCGGTGTCGGCTGACAAGGTCGGCTGCGCGGGCGACTACTGCCTGTGGGCGCTCCCGGACACCGGCTACATCCACATCTACGACACGACCGGCGTCCTGACGGCGACCCGGGCCGACGTCGGCTCGCGGAGCACGACGTTGCTCGACTCGCCGCTCCTCGAAGACCAGCGCGACCTCACGGTGGCCTTCAACGGGCAGGCGGCCCCCACCCCGACCGCGCCCGACGCGTCGGCGCTGGAAGGCAAACCCGGGCACGTGGTCGTGGAGCACGCCGACCTCCAGAACGGCCGGGCCGGTGCCGTGGTCAGGACCAACCGCCGGGCCACCGTGGTCCTGAGCGCCTCCTATGACCCCGGCTGGCGGGCGACCGTCAACGGGCAGGCGGCCCCGACAGTCATGGTGGCGCCCGCCCTGGTCGGCGTCGTCGTCGGTCCGGGGGTGCACACGGTGACCTTCCGCTACACCGGCTACGGGTCCTACACCGCGCTGTTCATCCTGGCGCTGGCGGTACTCATGGTCCTGGCCTTCGCCCCCCCGGTGTGGCGGCGGATCCGCGGGCACAAGGACGTTCGTGGGGTTGCCGCCGACGGCTGAAGGCCCCGGCTGGAGGCGCCGGCTGGAGGCACCGGCTGGAGGCACCGGCTGGAGGCACCGGCTGGAGGCACCGATGATGTCTCTCGGAACTCTAAGCAATCCTGTTTATAGTCCGAGGAGATACACCGGCCCATCCCGGTCCGGTCCGGTTCGGTTCGGTTCGGTTCGGTACCCGCCTCGACGTGTGCGACTACTGCAGATAGCCCTCGACGGTCCCAGGCGGGCGCGGCGACGCGGCATCGGGATCCTGGCCCGCGGCTCGCTTGGCGCGGCGTTGGCGCAGGACGTCCCACAGTTGGTCCAAGGTCACCTCGAGGTCGCGCTTGCGCTTCAACTCGTCGTCGCTCAGGCCTTCGCCGACATGCGCCTCCTCGAGGCGTTGCTCCTCGGCGGCGAGCTCGCCGATCTGGTTCACGATGTCCTTGTCGTCCACATCCGCTCCGCTTCGCTCGACCGCGCGTCGAATCCCGATCCGGCTGGTCCCGGACCGTGCGGCCCGGGACCAGTCTGCCCGCCCTCAGGCCGCGGCGCCCAGTTCGCCGTCGCGCCCGGCCTCCGACGCCGCCGTGCCTTCCCCGGACAGCGCCGGAGTGAGCACGTCGGCGATGGTGGCCGCGAGGTGGAACGTCATGACGTCACGCACCTCCTCGGGGACATCCTCGAGGTCGTTGCCGTTGCGTTCCGGCAGGACGACCTCGGTGAGCCCGGCCCGGTGGGCCGCCAGCACCTTCTGCTTGACCCCGCCGATGGGCAGGACACGGCCCTGCAGGGTGACCTCACCGGTCATCCCGACCACCGAGCGCACCGGCACGCCGCGCAGGAGGCTGACCAGCGCCGTCGTCATGGTGACGCCCGCCGAGGGCCCGTCCTTGGGGACGGCGCCGGCGGGGACGTGCACGTGGAACCGCTTGCCGCTGAAGACCATCGGGTCGATCCCGAGCTCCTCGGCGTGCGAGCGCACGTAGGACAGCGCGATCTCGGCCGACTCCTTCATGACGTCGCCCAGCTGGCCCGTGAGGGTGAGCCCCTCGGGACCGTCGGACACGCTGGCCTCGACGAAGAGGACGTCTCCCCCTGCTCCGGTCACCGCCAGGCCGGTGACCACACCGGGCACGCTCGTCCGGTCGGCCGCTTCGAAGAAGAAGTGTGGCCGGCCGAGCCAACCGCGGACGTCGTCAGCTTCGACGGCGACCGGGGCGTCGCGCTCGCTCGAGGCGAGCTTCGTGGCCACCTTGCGCAGCAGCTTGCCGAGCTCGCGCTCGAGGTTTCGCACGCCGGCTTCCCGGGTGTAGTCGGCCACGATGGCACGCAGCGCATCGTCGCTGATCTGCACCTCGTCCTCGCGCAACGCCGCCCGGGTGAGCTGGCGGCCCACGAGGTGGTGCTTGGCGATGGAGACCTTCTCGGTCTCGGTGTAGCCGTCGATCCGGATGACCTCCATGCGGTCGAGCAGCGGCCCGGGGATGGTCTCGCTCACATTGGCCGTCGCGATGAACAGCACCCGCGACAGGTCGAGGTCGACCTCGAGGTAGTGATCACGGAACGTGTGGTTCTGCGCCGGGTCGAGCACCTCGAGTAGCGCCGAGGACGGGTCGCCCCGGTAGTCGGCGCCGATCTTGTCGACCTCGTCGAGGATGATGACCGGGTTCATGGTCCCGGCCTCGCGCAGGGCGCGCACCAGCCGTCCTGGCTGGGCTCCCACGTAGGTGCGCCGGTGGCCGCGGATCTCGGCCTCGTCGCGCACACCCCCCAACGAGACGCGGACGAACTTGCGGCCGAGCGCCGAGGCGACGGACTCGCCGAGAGACGTCTTGCCGACACCGGGAGGCCCGACGAGGGCCAGGATGGCCCCCGAGCCGCGCCCGTCCACGGGCGCCAGGCCGCGCTCGGCCTGCAGCTTGCGCACCGCCAACTGCTCGAGGATGCGCTCCTTCACGTCGGCCAGACCGTCGTGGTCGGCCTCCAGAATGCGCGACGCCTCGGCGATGTCGAGCCGGTCCTCGGACTCGACGCCCCACGGGATCTCGAGCACGGTGTCGAGCCAGGTACGGATCCAGCCCGTCTCGGGGCTCTGGTCGCTGGTGCGCTCCAGCTTGTCCACCTCGCGCTCGACGGCCTTGCGGACGTGCTCGGGCAGGTCGCGCGACTCGAGCTTCGCCCGGTAGTCGTCGGGATCGGCGTCGTCGCCGTCGCTCAGCTGGCCGAGCTCCTTGCGGATGGCATCGAGCTGGCGCCGCAAGAGGAACTCGCGCTGCGTCTTCTCCATGCCCTCCTCGACGTCCGTCTTGATCTTCTCGCGCAGCGTCACATCGGCGAGCGTGTCGCGGGCCCAACCGAGGACGAGGCGGAGCCTCGCTTCGACGTCGCGCGTCTCGAGGACCTCGACCTTCTGGGTGAGGGAGAGATCGGGCGAGTACCCGGACATGTCGGCCAGGCGGCTCGGCTCGGTGATCTCGCGCAGCTGAGCGGCGATGCGGCCGGCGCCGCGGCTGTGCAGGATGTTCTCCATCACGGCGCGGTACTCCCGGGCCAGCTCGTTGGCGGCCGGGGTCGGCTCGGGCTCCTCGAGGGGCTCGGCCTCCACCCACAGGGCGTCGCCGGTCCCGGGGATGCCGGTGCCGATGACCGCACGGCGGTCACCCCGGATGGCCACGGCGGGCAGGCCGCCGGGGAGGTCGCCCTCCTCCATGACCTCGGCGATCACACCGACGGCGGCGAAGCGACCCTCGATGTGGGGCACCAGCAGCAGGCGACCGCCCGCCGAGCGGGCAGAATCCACCGCGGCGCGGGCCTCGTCGGACTCCAGCGCCATAGTGAAGACCATCCCGGGGAGCACGACCCCTGAGGTCAAAGGCAGCAATGGGAGTGTCACATTCTCGTTGGTCATCGGGTGTCCTTTTGTAATGCCGTAATGGCAATTCCTCTGACTGGTCAACCATATGGGTGGAACAGTCATTCCCGTTCGGGTCCGGCCCCTGGTGGGAGGCCGGAAGGGAGGCGGGGTGGCCCCGGCCAGGGAATACGCTGAATCCCCTGTGGAGTCCCGTGATCAGAGAGGAGTCCGGGCGTGAGCAGAGCTGTGAGCAGAGCCCGGACCGTCCCGGACCCCGGAGCGGCCGGGGGAACGACGGTGGCGCCGGCGCGGCCGGTGCCCGACCTCGACGACGGCGACCACGACCGCATGGCCCACATCGTCCTGGAGGGATACACCCCCAAGGGTGGTGACTTCGTCTCCACCGGGCCGAGCGTGGTCGAGGGCATGGTCAACCGCACGGCCGTGCGGGCGCTGTGCGGCAAGGAGTGGGTGCCGGGGAGGGACCCGGGGCGCTACGGCCTGTGCCCCACCTGCAAGGAGATCGCCGAGTCCATGGGGTGGAAGATCCCGGCCAGCTGAAGCCGGGCTGTGCTGTTGGGCTGGCCATCGGCTCTCCGTGCCGTCGGTCCCTCGGTTCGCTACCGTGCGGCAGACGGTTCGACCGTGGCGGTGGCAGGCCAGCCGCCCGAAGGGAGCACGTTGGCACAGGTCAGCTTCGACGGGGTCACCAAGTACTTCGGTGACACCACCGCAGTCGACGACCTGACGCTGCACGTGGCCGACGGCGAGCTGCTCGTGCTGCTGGGCTCGTCGGGATGCGGCAAGACGACGGCGCTGCGGCTCGTCGCCGGCCTCGAGGAACTGAGCGGCGGCACCGTCTCCATCGGCGCCCAGGTGGTCAACGACATCGACCCCAAGGACCGCGATGTGGCCATGGTGTTCCAGAGCTACGCCCTCTACCCCCACCTGACAGTGGGCAAGAACATCGAGTTCCCGCTGCGCCAGCGCGGCATCGACAAGGAGGCGCGGGCGACCAGGGTGAAG
This sequence comes from uncultured Acidimicrobiaceae bacterium, assembly GCA_963736515.1. GTDB lineage: Bacteria > Actinomycetota > Acidimicrobiia > Acidimicrobiales > RAAP-2 > Bog-473. The sequence continues at coordinate 98,334 of CAVTPE010000001.1, forward strand.
CGGGCCGCCGAGACGCTGGGGCTGGCGACGCTGCTCGACCGCAAGCCGGGCCAGCTGTCCGGCGGGCAGCGCCAGCGGGTGGCACTGGCCCGGGCCATCGTGCGAGAACCCACCGTGTTCCTGATGGACGAGCCGCTGTCGAACCTCGATGCCGCCCTGCGCGTCCAGACGCGGGCCGACATCGTCGAGCTGCAGGCGCGGCTGTCGACCACCACGCTCTACGTCACCCACGATCAGGTGGAGGCCATGACGATGGGGGACCGCATCGCCGTCATGAGCGAGGGGAAGCTGCAGCAGGTGGCTACGCCCGAGGACCTGTACGCCCGCCCGGACAACGCGTTCGTGGCGCGCTTCCTCGGCAGCCCGGGCATGAACCTGGTCGAGGGGATGCTCGTCGAGAGTGGGGCGTCCGACGACGAGGGCGCGTCCGGCCACGGCACGTTGAGCGTGGCCTTCGCCGGGGCGTCGGTGCCGCTGCCCGCCGCGGTGGCCGACACCGTGCGCGGGTTGGGGCCCGACGTCGTGCTGGGCCTGCGCCCCGAGGCGCTGCACCTCAGCGAGGACGGGGCCATCGGCGCCAGCGTGATCATCGTGGAGCTGCTCGGCGCCGAGACGCACGTGATCTGCCATACCGAGACTGACGCCCGCATGATCGTGCGCCAGGGCGCCACGGCGGCCAAGCCCAAGCTGGGCGAGGCCGTGCGCATCGCCGTCGACCCCGACCCGGACTCGTACCATCTCTTCGACGCCGTCACCGGCGCCCGCCTGGGGGGTTCCCCGTGACGGCGGTCACCGCCGCGTCCCCGGCCGAGGCCCCGCCGTCCTCGAGGGCCCGGAGGACCCGCCGGCGCAAGCAGGCGCTTCTGGCCTACCTGCTCCTTCTGCCTGCGCTGGTGCTCTTCGGGGTGTTCTCCTTCTATCCCTTCCTGCGCAACTTCAAGCTGATGCTCTACGAGACTCCGCCGGTGCCCGGCCTACCGCCGCACTACGTGGGACTGCACCAGATCATCCCCACCATCACCTCGACGCAGTTCACGCAGAGCCTCGTCACCACACTGCTCTTCGTCGTCATGGTGGTGCCGATCAGCCTCATCGCCGGGCTGGCCCTCGCCGTGACGGCCCACCGCAGACTCAAGGGCATGGCCGCCTACCGGGTGATCTTCTCCTCCACCGTGGTCAGCTCCGTCGCCGTGGCGTCGGTCGTGTTCGGGACACTGCTCAACCCGGTGGTGGGACTCCTGCCCTGGCTCGGCATCAACCCGACCCCACCGGCGCTCGAGAGCTCGACCTGGGCCCTGCCCGCGGTGGCGCTCATCACCATCTGGCAGTTCCTGGGCCTGTCGTTCATCATCATGCTGGCCGGCCTGCAGTCGGTGCCCGACGAGCTGCTCGAGGCGGCCCGCATCGACGGCGCGGGCCCCTGGACGCGTTTTTGGCGCATGACGGTGCCCCTCCTCTCCCCCACCATCTTCTTCGCCGGGGTCGTCAGCACCATCTACGCCTTCCAGGCTTTCGGCGCCGTCGACATCCTCATCGGGAATCAGAACGCCGTGCGCCTGCACACCAACGTGCTCATCTACAACATCATCAACACGTTGCAGATCGAGAACAACGCCGGCGCCGCCGCGATCATGGCCACGGTCCTCTTCCTGATCCTGCTGGTGCTCACCCTGCTGCAGCTGCGCTTCCTCGAGCGGCGGGTGAGCTATGCCAGCTGACGTGCCGGGGGCCCCGTTGCCGGCCGCGCCGGCGGAAGTCGCCGCTCCCCGCAAGCCGCGGCGCAAACTGCGCACCATCGGCAGCTACACGCTGTTGACGGCGGGCGCCATCGTCATTTTGTTCCCGGTCTACGTGACGATCGTGAACTCGCTGCTGGCACCGGACCAGCTGGTCCACCAGCCGCCCCCGCTGTTCCCGACCAACCCGCAGTGGCACAACTACAGCGCGGCGTGGAACGGCGGCCAAATGTCGAAGTACATGGCGACGTCGGCGATCATGACGGCGATCATCGTGGCGGGCCAGCTGGTGACGTCAGTCTTGGCCGCCTACGCCTTCGCCTTCCTCACCTTCCCGCTCAAGCGCACGCTCTTCGCGCTCTGCCTGGCCACCTTGATGATCCCGCTCGAGGTGACCTTCATCACCAACCTCGACACCATCACCTCGCTGCACTGGTTCAACACCTACGCGGGATTGTCCATCCCCTTCCTCGCCACGGGATTCGGCATCTTCCTGCTGCGTCAGGCCTTCCTGCAGATCCCGCGCGACCTGCAGGAGGCGGCCCACCTCGACGGCTACGGGCACCTGCGTTTCATGACCCGGGTGGCCGTGCCTCTCGCCCGCCCCTCGCTCGCCGCCCTGGCCGTCTTCTCGTTCCTGGGCGCCTGGAACCAGTACCTGTGGCCGCTGGTGTCGACCGGGGGGACGACGCCTCTCGACACCGTGCAGATCGGCCTGAAACAGCTGCTGGGCACCCAGGTGTCGCAGATCCCGGTGTCGCTGGCCGGCGCCGTCATCGCCTTCGTGCCGCTGGTGATCCTGCTCCTCATCTTCCAGAAGCAGCTCGTGCGCAGCCTCACCGCGGGCGCCGTCAAGTAGGCCGCCCCGGCGCCCGCGGCCCGGGGGGCTCCCGGTGCTAGGCAATACGAAATGCGGATCTCTCGCCTCCCCCGACTCGCTGCGGTCGCGCTGTTCGTCACGACGCTGGGCGGCACCACGGCCTCAGCGGCCATCGGCGCCAGCGCTCCCGCCGGCGCGGCCGGCCTGCCCGCCTGCAACCTGAAGGCGCTGGCTAATCACAAGGGCCTCGTCAGCATCACCTTCTGGGAGTCGGCCTCGACGGCCAACCTGCCGGTGCTGCAGTCCATCACGAGCGCGTTCAACTCGTCGCAGAACAAGGTGCACGTCACCCTGGTCACGCAGGCGGGCGTCGACGACACCTGGCAGAAGTACGTAGCCGGGCTCTCGAACGGGCAGCTACCCGACGCCGTCCAGCTGGCGGACACGCGCACCCAGGCCGCCATCGACACCGGCTCCTTCCTGCCGGTGCAGTCCTGCATGAACGCCGCCAAGTACTCCACGAGCGACTACCTGCCGCGGCCCCTCGCCTACTGGAAGGTGAACGGCGTGCAGTGGGCCCTCCCCTTCGCCGTCTCGGCGCCGATCGTGTTCTACAACCAGAACGCCTTCACGAAGGCGGGCCTCGAGCCGGCCGACCCCCCGGCCACATTGCCCCAGATGGTGGCCGACGCCAAGGCGCTCAAGGCCTCCGGCAGCGGCATGGCCCTGGTGCTGGACCCCTGGCACCTCGAGACCTGGCTGGCCTCGGCCAACCAGCTCTTCGTGAACAACAAGAACGGGCGCAGCGGGCGCGCCACCAAGGGCGTGTTCGATACCAAGACCGCGGTGTCCATCTTCAGCCAACTGAGCACGCTGGTGCGCTCGGGCGACGCCGCGACCAACCCGTCGACGGGGCCCGACGCCGCCGACAACCTGCTCGGGATGGGCAGCGGGAAGTACGGCATGACGATCGAGACCTCGGCCGCGCTGGGCGCGGTGACCCAGCTCCTCGGCGGCGGGAAGTACGCCAACGTGAAGCTGGGTGTGGGCCCGTTCCCGGCCTACAGCTCGACGGTGCAAGGCGGGATCGAGCCCGGGGGGTCGGGCGTCTACATCTCGAACAAGGTCCCGGCCATCGACCAGGCGGCGTCGTGGCAGTTCCTGTCCTATCTCTTGAACACGCAGAGCCAGGCGACCTGGGCGGCGGGGACGGGTTACATCCCGGTCCGCAAGTCCTCGGCGCAGACGGCGACCGTCCAGCATCTCTGGGCCACCAGCCCGGGGTACAAGGTGGCCTACGACGAGGTCAACAAAGGGGTCAACAGCCCGGCCACCTCCGGCTCGGTGATCGGCCCCTACGCGGACGTGCGCACGGACGTGCTCAACGCCGAGATCTCCATGTACACCCAGGGTGTGAAGCCCGCCAAGGCCGTGAGCACGGCGGAGCAGAACGTCAACACGACGATCTCCGACTACAACAGCCGGCTCGGCTCGTCGTAGTCGCGGCCCGGGGCGGGGGACCCCACCTGGGAAAGAACTCCTTCCCCGCCACATCGGCGCGCCGGAGCGCTCCCTCAATAGAGCCGAAAGTCACAATCCGAGCAAAGAACCGCAGTTCGGGCGGGGGCTTCGGTATTCTCCCCGGGCGGGACGTGCGCACACGGTGCGGGTCGGGCGCGGCGTGGAGGAACGGCATGGGGATGGAGGACACTGAGATGGTCGGGCTCGCCGCCTCCCGTGTCCTGTTCGCGCACACCCCCGAGGGTGTCGTCTTCTGGACCCGCGACGGCCGGATCACGGCGGCCAACCCGGCGGCTTGCGCCATGCTCGACCTGCCGGCCGAGGAGATCTGCCGCCTCGGCCGCGACGGGCTGGTGGACCAGGAGGACCCCCGCTGGGCCATCGCCGTCGCCGAGAGCGAGCGCACGGGGTCGGCCGTGGGGGGCGTAACCCGGCTGCGCCGGGGCAACGGCCGCTACATCGAGATCGAGATGACTGCGATGGACTTCCGTGACGAGGACGAGGGGCTGCAGACCTGCTGCATCCTGCGCGACCTGACCGGGCGCCTCGCCCTTGAGCGCGAGCTCGAGGAGGTGCGAGCACGCCTGCTCCAGCTCTCGCGCGGCGACGAGCTGACCGGCCTCCAGAACCGCCGCGGACTACTGACGTCGGGGACCCAGCTGCTGGAGTTGGCCGACCGCCATAACGCGGCGGTGCATGCGCTCTTCGTCGACGTCGACAACGTGCAGGAGTTGAACGAGCACCTCGGCCACACGACGGGCGACGCCGCGCTGCAGGCGGTGGCCCGCGCCCTGTCGGTGACCTTCCGGAAGAACGACGTGATGGCCCGGATCGGCGGGACCCAGTTCCTGGCGCTGACCCTTCATCCGGCCGAACCCGACTGCTCGACGACGCTGACGGCGAGTATCCGATCGCATCTCGGCGCACCCGAGACTCGGCAGTTCGTCGGCGCCACCGTCGAGGTCTGCTGCGGCTGGACGTCGCGCCAAGCCGGCGAGCTCACCTCGCTCGAGGACCTGATGGCCCGCTCGGAGTGGGCCATGCTGGAGTCCCGCGAGGGCCGGCAGGGGAGCACCTTCCAGACCGCCGGCGGCTGACCTTCGGCCTCGGTCGCCCCGCCCACTCGCACCGCTCCGCACCGCCCACCCTCCTGACCAGGGATCTTCCCGCGAAGAGTCGGCCCTTTCATTCATGACCAATCCGGTTGGATTTAGCAATCCACGTGTATTAGGTTGGGCACATGCACCGAGACCGCCCGTACCCGCACGCGCCCACGGGCGCCCCCGCTCCCCGCCACCGAATCGGCCGGAGCGCCGCCATCGGCGCCCTGGCCCTCTGCGGTCTGGCCTTCACCGCCCTCCCGGCCGGCACGCAGGGCGGCTCCGTCAACCTGGTGGCCTACTCCACCCCCAAGCCCGCCTACGCCGTGCTCGCCAAAGCCTTTGCGGCCACCAAGGCCGGCGCAGGGGTCACCGTCACTCCCTCCTTCGGGCCCTCGGGCACCCAGGCCACCTCGGTGGTCAACGGGCTGCCGGCAGACGTCGTGAATTTCTCGCTCGAGCCCGACATGACCAAGGTGGTCAAGGCCGGCCTGGTCTCCAGCTCGTGGAACAAGGGCCCGACCAAGGGCATGGTGACGAACTCCATCGTCTCCTTCATCGTCCGCAAGGGGAACCCCAAGCACATCACGACCTGGGCCGACGTGGTCAAGTCGGGTGTGCAGGTCATCACGCCGAACGTCTTCAGCTCGGGGAGCGCCAAGTGGAACCTCATGGCGGCCTACGGCGCCCAGATCTCCCAGGGCAAGTCTCCGGCGCAGGCGCAGGCCTACCTGACGAAGCTGCTGCACAACACGGTGGCGCAGCCCTCGAGCGCCAGCGCGGCGCTGCAGACGTTCCTCTCGGGCCAGGGAGACGTGCTGCTCGACTACGAGGACGACGGGCTCTACGCCAAGAGCCAGGGCGAGGCGATCTCCGTCATCACCCCGCCGCAGACGATCCTGATCCAGAACCCCATCGCCGTGACCAAGACGGCCAGCCCGGCGGCCAAGACCTTCGTGGCCTACCTGCTGTCCCCAGCCGGCCAGACGGTCTGGGGGAAGCAGGGCTACCGGCCCGTCCTCCCCGCCGTGGCGGCCAAGTTCAACTTCCCCAAGCCCAAGACGCTGTTCACCATCGCCAAGTTCGGGGGGTGGACAGCGGTGAACGCGAAGTTCTTCGACCCGCAGACGGGCATCGTGGCCAAGATCGAGCAGTCGCTCGGCGTCTCCACCGCCAGCGGGTAGCGGTCCGAGCCCAATGAGTAGCACGGGCGCCGTCGCCGACCTGGGTCTCCCGGGCGGCACCGGCGCGCCGGCAGACCGCCGACCAGGGCGGGGACGCTGGCGCCGCACTCCCCCCTCGGCGCCTCCCCCGGCCCTGGTCGCGGCGGGACGGGTGGTCGGGCGCGTCGGGGGGCCGGCCCTCGCCGTCACCTACCTGTCCCTGCTGGTCCTGCTACCCCTCGCCGCGCTCATCACCAAGGCCTTCAGCGGCGGCTGGTCCGTCTTCTGGCACTCCGTCACCCAACCCGAGGCCGTCGCCGCGCTCGAGCTGACGCTGGTCGTCGCCGGCATCGTGGCGGTGGTCAACTCCATCGCCGGCCTGGCCATCGCCTTCGTGCTGGTGCGGGACGATTTCCGCGGCAAGGCACTCGTCAGCGCCGTGATCGACCTGCCCTTCGCGCTGCCCACCGTCGTGGCCGGCCTGACGCTGCTGACGCTCTACGGGGTCGACAGCCCCCTGCACGTCGACCTGGCGGGCACCCGCCTCGGCGTGGGCGCCGCGCTTCTGTTCGTGACCCTGCCCTTCTGCGTGCGCAGCGTCCAACCGGTGCTGGCCGAGCTCGATGCGGAGACCGAGGACGCCGCCGCCTCGCTCGGCGCGACGCGGCGCCAGGTGCTGGGCCGGGTCATCCTCCCGAGCGTGCTGCCCTCGGTGCTCGCCGGGGCCGGCCTCGCCTTCGCCCGGGCCGTGGGCGAGTACGGCTCGATCATCCTCATCTCGAGCAACCTCCCGTTCAAGACCGAGGTCGCCTCGTCGTACATCTTCGGGCTCTCCCAGAGCGACGACCTCCAGGGCGCCGAGCGCGGTGTCCGTCGTGCTCGTGGCCATCGCGCTGCTCGTGCTCATCGGCATCGGCTGGGCCCGCCGGCGCTTCGAAGTCCCGGACACCGTGTGAGGGGCTCCCGCTGGCGCCTGCCGCTCCGCGTCATAGTCCTCGTCTACCTCGGCCTGCTCGTCGTGGTGCCGGTGGGTGCGGTCTTCTACCACGCCTTCGCGCCCGGACTCGGGGAGGCGTGGGACGCCTTCACCGCGCCGGGCGCCGTCCACGCGCTGCTCCTCACGCTGCTCGTGGTGGCCATCGCCGTACCGCTCAACACCATCTTCGGCGTGGGGGTTTCGCTGCTGCTGGCCCGCCACCGCTTCCCGGGCGCGTGGCTGCTCGATGCGCTCATCGACATCCCGCTCGCCCTCTCCCCGGTCGTCATCGGCCTCTCCTTGATCCTCGTCTACGGCAAGACGGGTTGGTTCGGCAACTGGCTGGCCGCGCACGGCATCACGGTGATCTTCTCGGTGCCCGGCATCGTGATGGCCTCGGCGGCGGTCTCGCTCCCCTACGTCGTGCGCGAGGTGCTGCCGGTGCTCCAAGAGATCGGAACCGATCAGGAACAGGCGGCCCGTACCCTCGGGGCGGGACCGTTCACGGTCTTCCGGCGCATCACACTGCCCAGCATCCGTCGGGGCCTCGCCTACGGCGTGACGCTGACCACCGCACGGGTGCTGGGCGAATTCGGCGCGGTGGCCATCGTCTCGGGTGCCATCGCCGGCAAGACCGAGACCTACACTCTGTTCATCTCCGCCAGCATCGACAATCTCGAGCCGCAGGCCGCCTATATCGGCGCGGTCACCCTGTGCCTGGCCGCGCTCATCGTGCTCACCCTGCTGACGCTGACCGACCGCGACCGGGACGCCTGGCACGGCAAGGTGGCCACATGAGTATCGAGGTGCAGTCGATCTCGAAGCGGTTCGGCGACGCCGTGGCGCTCGACGACGTCTCGCTCGAGGTGCCGACGGGCTCGCTGACCGCCCTGCTCGGCCCGAGCGGCGGAGGCAAGTCGACGCTGCTGCGCATCATCGCCGGCCTCGACGCGCCCGACAGCGGCATCGTGAGGATCGAGGGAGAGGACCTGACCGCCACGCCGGCCCGCAGCCGCGGTGTCGGCTTCTGCTTCCAGCACTACGCCCCCTTCCGCCACCTCACCGTGCGCCGGAACGTGGCCTTCGGGCTCGAGATCCGACATCGCCCCAAGGCCGAAGTCAAGCGCCGGGTGGACGAGCTTCTCGAGCTGGTCGGCCTGGCCCACCTCGGCGGCCGGTACCCCTCCCAGCTCTCGGGCGGCCAGCGCCAGCGCATGGCCCTGGCCCGGGCGCTGGCGATCGAGCCCAAGGTCCTGCTGCTCGACGAGCCCTTCGGCGCACTGGACGCACAGGTGCGCACGCAACTGCGGCTGTGGTTGCGCGACCTGCATGCCACGCTCCCGGTGACGACCGTGCTGGTCACCCACGACCAGGAGGAGGCCATGGAGGTGGCCGACCGTCTGGCCGTCGTCAACCACGGCCGCCTGGAGCAGGTGGGTGCGCCGGCAGACATGTACGACCACCCCGCCAACGAGTTCGTGTTGACCTTCCTGGGCCCCGCGACGCGGCTCCACGGCCAGTGGGTGCGACCGCACGACCTCGTCGTACACCCCGTCGACGACGGCAAGCCGACGAGCGCCGCGGTCGAGGGCACCGTGGCCCGGGTCACCCACCTCGGGTTCGAGGTCAAGGTGGACGTGGAGCTGGCCGACGGCGAGTCGTGCTGGGTCCAGCTCAGCCGCGGCAGCGCGGCCGAGCTTGACCTGCAGGCCGGGCAGCGGGTCTGGGTGGCGCGCGCCGAGGCGTCCGCCACGCCGGAGCGCCTGTCGATTCTCAGCGGCTGACGAGTTCCGCTCCGCGGGCTTTCCCAGGGGGAGCCTCAGGCACTCAGCCGACGGTGGGGCGCCGGCCCGGCTGCTGCAATGGCGGCGACTGCAGCTGGCCCGGGAAGGCCGGCAGGGGCAGTGTCGACTGCTGCGTCTGGAAGGCCAACTCCGCCGCGGTGGCCGCCGCCGTGGCGGCCGGGATGGACGGGGCCGGCTCCGGAGCCCGCTGGAAGGCGGAGGTGAAGTCGCCGAAGGTGCTGCGCCGCCAGGCGCTGATGTTGGGCTCGCTGATCCCCGTCACCCGCTCGATGAAGCGGAGCACCGATGTGTGGTCGAGCGGATCGGAGCAGACGTTGCCGCCGACGGTCCACGGCGAGATGACCATGGCGGGCACCCGGAACCCCGAACCGAGGTTGAGCCCGCCGCCCGGCGTGCCACCCGGTGAATTCAGCGCAGCGAACTCGTCCGCCGTGCCTTTCGGGGGCGTGATCGGTGGCACGTGGTCGAAGAAACCGTCGTTCTCGTCGTAGTTGAGGATGAACACGGTCGAGTTCCACAGGTCCTCATTGGCAGCCAGCGCCTCGATCTTGGCGGCGACGAACTGGGCGCCGGCGGCCGGAAGGAACGACGGGTGCTCCGAGGCGACGCTGGTCGGGAAGAGCCAGCTCACCGTCGGCAGCGTGCCGTTGGCGCAGTCCTCCTCGAAGGCCATGGTGGGATCGCTGGCCGGCGTCCCGTCGAAGTGCGTGCTGACCCCGAAGGCACTCTGGTACAGGTTCGACGACGTCGGGGCGTTGATGAACTGGCTGAAGAACTCGAGCACGTTGGTGCCGTAGTTGTCCGCCTGCTGATAGCACTTCCACGAGATCCCGGCGGCCTCGAGACGCTCAGCCGTGGTGGTCCAGTTGTAGGTGCCGATCGGCGCGTTGTTGTCGAGCGCCGGCCCCCCGTTGTTCCCGGTGGGGTCGACGGTCCCGGTCATCCACATGTAACGGTTGGGGTGGGTCGGCCCCAGGATGGAGCAGAAATAGTTGTCGCAGATGGTGAACGCGTTGGCCAGCGCGTACTGGAACGGGATGTCGGCGGCCGTGTAATAGCCCATGGTGTACGGGCCGGCGGCGTCGCTGTCCGCCGCTATGTGCGACCGCAGCCAGCCGTCCATCGCGCCGTTGGCCCAGGAGGCATGCTGCACCTGCCAGGCATGGCTCAGGGAGGGGACGGCCTGGGCCGCCGAGTTCGAGGAATCGAGGTGGTACGGGAGGAGGAAGCTGTCGGGGTTCTCGCCGTCGGGCTGGGCGAAGACGGAGCGCCCGGAGGGCAGCCGCATCGCCCTCGGGTCGCCGAAACCCCGCACGCCGGAAAGCGTGCCGAAGTAGTGGTCGAAACTGCGGTTCTCCTGCATCAACAAGACGATGTGCTTGACCTGGCTCAGGTCGAAGCTGGCCGGGTTGGCCCCGGCGATCGCCTTGCGGACGCTCGAAGGCAGGTAGGCGGCGAGCGCCGCCCCCGCCGCGGCGCCGGTGCCCCCCTTCAGGAGCTGGCGCCGAGAGAACGGGGTGGCAAGGAACGAAGCGTCATTCGTCATGGGTGTCTGTCCTTTTCGTGAGATTGGCGTACGCGGGTTGATTGACGGGCGGTCGATCGGGCCGCTCAGTGGTGGTGCCGCGGCTGGGAAGGCGCGACGGGCCCGCCGGCAGTCGTCGTCGGGGGCGTGAACCCGCTCACGACGCGGACCCTGTTGTTCGACGTGTCGGCCACGTAGAGGTCGCCCGTGCTGTTGTCCACCGACACGGCGAACGGCGTGTTGAGCTTGGCGGCGGTGGCCGGACCACCGTTGCCGGTGCTCCCCTTGGCCGCCGCAGTGTTCACGACGGTCGCGATGGTCCCGGCCGGGGTGACCTCCCGGATGGCGTTGTTGAAGGTGTCGGCGATGAAGAGGTCACCCGCCTGGTCCAGGGCAACGCCCTGCGGCGCGTCCAGCCGGGCCGCAGTGGCCGGGCCGCCGTCGCCGCTGAAGCCCCCGAGTCCCCCGGAGGCCTGGTCGGCGGCAACGTTGCCCGCCACGGTGGTGATGAATCCGGTGGTGGAGACCCGGCGGACGACGCTGTTGCCCGAGTCGGCGATGTAGAGATTGCCCAGGGAATCGACGGCGAGCCCGGTCGGGAACGAGAGCTCGGCCCGCCACGCCGGCCCGTTGTCGCCCCGGTACCCGGGATTGCCGTTGCCGGCGACGGTCGAGATCAGTCCCCGCGGGCTGACCTCGCGGACGATGTTGTTGTACGTGTCGGCAATGAAGACGTCGCCCTTGGCGTTGACGGCGACGCCCTGGGGGCTGTCGAGCTCGGCCCGCACGGCGGGACCGCCGAACTCGCCCCGGTTCCCTTCGGTGCCATTGCCGGCGATCAGGTGGATGACGCCGTCGGGAGTGATCTCACGCACCACGTTGTCAAGGGTGTCGGCGATGAAGACGTCACCCGCCTTGTCGCGCGCGCGAGCGCAGTCGGTTGGTCGAGCGTGGCGGCGGTGGCGGGACCGCCGTCACCGCTCTCCCCTGTTGCCTCGTAGGACCCGGCGATCGTCGCGGTGGCCGGCCCGACGATGCTCGCCACGACGTTGTCGTTCGTGTTCGACACGTCGATGGTGCCGTTGGCGACGACCACACCTTGGGGGTTGTCGAGCGACGTCCCGGGCGGGGCGGTGAAGGACACAGCAGCGATCGTGGGCGGCGTGGCGGCGGAGGCGGTCACGACACTGCTCGCGGCAGTCGTCACGACGGTCCCGCACACCGCGACGGCCACGACGGCACGTCGGGTTCGGCTGGTGAGCATGGATCGGCACCTTTCGTTCGTCGGCGTTGAAGAAGCGACGACGCGTTTGTACCCAGGTTGTGTGACACGATCTCGGACGATCGGTGATGCCGAGATGAAATGAATTCGACCGTTGCGCGCCGCTCGGCTCTTTGTTCGGGGCGTGGCAAATAGCGACGGGCCGCGGGAACCGGTGTGCCCCCCTAATCAATGTCAGTCCGATATCAGTCGGCGGCTGCGCGGGGACGTACTCGTGAACCGACGTTTCGCCGGTTGTCGGGGCGCCGCCTGCGCGCCCGGTGCGGTACGAAGATTCTGCGCCACATAAGGGTTGCAACGGCCGGTATCGCCGCCTTCTGAGTTATTTCACCTGGTCAGGGGGATACCGATGATTGCTAACCGGTTGCGGGTTGGGCGAGACTTGTAGGCGGGAAAGGAGGGCACCGGGCGCACGGTCGTTGCGCTTCTCCTCGCCTGTACAGACAGACGTGGTCCCTACTGGACAGACGTGTCGCCCTACCTGGACAGACGTCTCCCTGCACGACGGCGGACGAAAGGAGGCAGGCGATGACCAGTGGACGTACTCCGAAGTGGGCCTAGAGAGCCCGGCAACCGATCCAGACGACGCAACGCGCCAGACCCGAGTGTGAAAGGAGGCAGGCGATGACCAGTGGACGTACTCCGAAGTGGGCCTAGAGAGCCCGCCAACCGATCCAGACGACGCAACGCGCCAGACCCGAGTGTGAAAGGAGGCAGGCGATGACCAGTGGACGTACTCCGAAGTGGGCCTAGAGCCCGGCAACCGATCCAGACGACGCAACGCGCCAGACCCGAGTGTGAAAGGAGGCAGGCGATGACCAGTGGACGTACTCCGAAGTGGGCCTAGAGAGCCCGGCAACCGATCCAGACGACGCAACGCGCCAGACCCGAGTGTGAAAGGAGGCAGGCGATGACCAGTGGACGTACTCCGAAGTGGGCCTAGAGAGCCCGGCAACCGATCCAGACGACGCAACGCGCCAGACCCGAGCGTGAAAGGAGGCAGGCGATGACCAGTGGACGTACTCCGAAGTGGGCCTAGAGCCCGGCAACCGATCCAGACGACGCAACGCGCCAGACCCGAGTGTGAAAGGAGGCAGGCGATGACCAGTGGACGTACTCCGAAGTGGGCCTGAGAGCCCGGCAACCGATCCAGACGACGCAACGCGCCAGACCCGAGTGTGAAAGGAGGCAGGCGATGACCAGTGGACGTACTCCGAAGTGGGCCTAGAGAGCCCGGCAACCGATCCAGACGACGCAACGCGCCAGACCCGAGTGTGAAAGGAGGCAGGCGATGACCAGTGGACGTACTCCGAAGTGGGCCTAGAGCCCGGCAACCGATCCAGACGACGCGCCGTACCGATGCTGGTACGGTCTGTCGCTTTGCGTTCTTCCACACGGCGGACAGCCGCCATCGGTGTCTCGTCCCTCTGAGGCAACACCTACCTTTGTCGCGTCAGACACCAGATAAAAATTTAGTGAGGAACAGGTCGGCCATGCGAAGGCCTGACACACGACGGTGCGGGTCACGGCGGCAGGCTCCGTGAGCGTCCGGAGTGGGTCAAAGCACCACATCTGGAGGAGACCATTCGGCCGCCTCTGGCTTGGATTCGCGCTGTCAAGTTCTGGTGACGGACTGACGTCCGGGGCGGTCCCCCTCATGGCTGTCGTCGTCAATCCCCACCCCCTGGCCGTCTCCAGTGTCGTCGCCGCGGACAGTCTGCCGTGGCTCCTCTTGGCGCTGCCGGCTGGTGCGTTCGCGGACCGGTTTGACCGCGGTCCGCTGATGGCCATTTCGAATCTCGCGCGCGCCGTCGCCATCCTGGGCGGTGCGTTCCTCATACTGAGCGATCGCATGACCTTGGCCCTCTTGATCCTGATCGTGCTGATCAACGCGGGGGGCCGGGCCGTCTACTACAGCTCGATGCAGGCGATCGTGCCGGGTCTCGTGGAGTCGGACGCGCTCGAGCACGCCAACGGCGTCCTGACCGGCACTGAAGCAGCCACCGAACACCTCGCCGGCCCGGTGATCGGCACGTGGCTCTTCGCCATGAGCAAGGCGGTGCCCTTCTTCACCGACGCCCTTGCGACAGTGTTGTCCTGCTTTCCCTTCGTCCGGTTCCGCTCGAAAGCACCGAGACCAGACGGGTCCTCGACCTCAGCCTGGGAGGGCGCCCGGCTCCTCTTCGGCGACCGCCGACTGCGGATTCTGCTTCTGATGGTGGGCTCTTTGGCCGGACTCCAGGGGATGGAGGCTGGGATCTTGGTGTTGCTGGCCACAACCGAGTGGGGCGTCCGGGAGGGTGCCTACGGGGTCTTCATCGCCGCCGGAGCGGCAGGAAACCTCATCGGGAGTCTGGAGGCGAACCGGCTGGTCCGAATATTCGGGAGCGCCCGCACCCTGATCGGTGCCGCGCTCATATCCGGCGTCGGTTACCTGATCATGGCTTTGGCTCAGGGTTGGGAGCTGGCCGGACCCGCCTTCGCACTGGTTGGTTTCGCAGTAGGCGTCGGATCTGTCGTCGCCATCTCCCTCCGCCAGAGGCTGACACCTGAAGATCTCATGGGACGGGTCGGCGGCGCCTGGCGCGGCCTTGTGTGGGGAGCCGCGCCGGTGGGCGCACTGGCAGCCGGAACTCTGGCCTCGATCGGCGGACTCCGTCTGCCGTTGGTGCTGGCAGGGACCTTGCAGTGCGCCGTTGCGGTGTTCCTTGCCCGTCCGCTCCTCCAGAGCCTCCGTGAGGGTACCCGCCCGTCCGAATAGCGGCCTCAGAGAGCAATCCTCATTACCCCTCGCGTCCAACAGGACAGCTGATGAGACCTCCGGAAGGTTCCGATGGCGTCCGACATACCCTGCAAGTGGAGGCCCGGAATGACGGATTCCGTCGCCTAACACACGGAAAATCCCGGATTCAGTCACCGTCGACCAGGTTGCCCGCGAAACAATGCCCGACTGGAGGCCGCATCGGGTTTCACAGAAACGACACAATCTCAAGTCTTGAACAAATTCCGCCGATAGTTTGAACCGGGATAACAAATGGCGCCGAGGCCATCAACGGGTGTGCAAGAGTCGGTGGGCTCAATGGATGCGACGAATGTTCACGAAGACGGGTCCGTCGAACCTGCGGGGCTGGCTGTCGTCGCCTGTGTGAGCGATGCGGCAAGGAGCCGTGAGCGCAGCCGATGGCCGGTCTCCGCAGCCATCTACTCATTTTCCTTCACACTGGCGCTGGTCACGGCCGCACTCTGCCTGAAGGGTCCACTCCAAGGGTTGGGGCCTCTGCGGGACGTGATCCCTCAGGGAGAGATGTTCATCGTCGTCTGTGTGCTGTGGGCGATCACCGACTGGGTGCCGGTGTCATTGCACTACCGCGGCAACACCTTCCTCTGGGTATTGGAGGACGTGCCGCGAGTCATCGGCTTGGTCTTCCTCTCCCCCAATCTGCTCGTCCTCAGCACGCTCTGCGGCGTTGTTTTCGTTTTCCTCGTGATTCGCCGTCAGGCCATGTTGAAGCTGACGTTCAATGTCGCATCGACTGCCCTGGCCACTGCAGTCGCGGCTGTCGTCTTCCGCGAGCTCCTGGGAACCCACAGTCCGGTCAGCCTCGTGGGCTGGGCGGCGGCGGCGGCGGCCCTGATCTCAGCCCAGATCGTGGGTCAGCTGGCATTGCGGGTCGTCACGCTGCTTGCCGGACAGACAGCAAAGAAGGGGTCGGGAATCCTTGTGCTGGCCACCAACGCGATGCTCGTGGCGGTGAGCATGTGTCTCGCGTTGGCATTCCTCGACGCCGCCTGGTTGGAACCTTGGACGACATTGCCGCTCGTTCTCGTCGTCGCGCTGGTCATCGTGACCTACCGGGCGTATACCCGCCTCTCTCTCCGCTTCTCGTCGTTGCAGCATCTCTACGACTTCAGCCGCACGATGGGTACGGCGAGCCTCGAACCGTCGTCCATGAGCGTGGACGTCCTCAGAGAGGTCTGCACGGTCATGCGGGCCCGTCGCGCCGAGCTCATCTTGGCCGAGCCTTCGGGGATCCCCCGCCGGATCTCCTTCGATGAGAGCGGGGCCTCGGGGATAGAGCCGATCACTCTCGATCCGGCGTCGATCGTGACGCAGACCATCGACACGGGCGAGGCCTCACTCCACCACCTCGCCGGCCAGGACCGTACAGTGACCGTCGATCCAATCGTCGGCGAGTACCGCGACGCCATCGTTGCCCCATTGATGAACCGGCACACCGCGATCGGCGTCATTATTGCGGTCGATCGCGACGAGGAGTTGGACAGTTTCGACGAAGATGACCTCAAACTGTTCGAGACCCTCGTCGCCCATGCCAGCGCCAGCCTCGAACGGGCCCGACTCGTCGAGGAGCTCCGCTACGAGGTCGACAGCAAGTCGCACCAGGCCACCCATGACATGCTGACCGGGCTCCCCAACCGCATGCTGTTCCTGACCCGGGCGGCCGCCGCTCTCGGCGAGAGCGACGGTGTGGCGATCGTGCTGTTGGACATCGACAGTTTCAAGGACGTCAACGACACGTTGGGTCACACGATCGGCGACCGTCTGTTGTGCGAGATCTCCGAACGGCTGTTGCGCGCGGTCTCCGGGCGGGCCACCGTCGCCCGACTCGGTGGCGACGAGTTCGCCCTCGTCATCGCCGACGTGACCGAGCCCGAGCGGGCCGTCGCGATTGTCAACGACCTCAACAACGAGATGTCGCGCCCGATCAAAATGGACGGCCTGACGCTCGCCGTGACAGCCAGCGCCGGCATCGCCATGGCACCCGAGCACGGTGACGACGTTGCACTGCTCCTGCAGCGGGCCGACATCGCCATGTACTTGGCCAAGGAACGGCGCAGCACGGTGGAGCTCTACTCGGTGGAGCAGGACCAGAACATGCGGCGCTGGCTGATGCTCGGCGGCCTCCTCACGCACACGCTCGAGACGGGCAGCGAGCTGAGCCTCATGTACCAGCCCATCGCCGACGTCCAGACCCGGGAGATCGTGCAGGTCGAAGCCCTCTGCCGTTGGAACCATCCGGTGCAGGGAGCGATTCTCCCGGAGGAGTTCATCGGGATCGCCGAACAGATGGGCCTCACCCCGCAGATCACGGACTTCGTCCTCTCCGAGGGCTGCCGCCAACTGGCCGTCTGGCGCGATGTCGGCATCAATGTCGGTCTCGCCATCAACGTCTCGGGACGGGAGTTCGCCGACGTCACTCTGGTCGAGAGGGTCGCCGCACAGCTGCGGGAACATGACCTCCGGCCCGACATCCTCACGCTCGAGGTGACCGAGACCGAGATCATGGCGGACCTCGCGCAGGCGAGCAAGGTGCTGGACAAGCTGTCCGCACTGGGTATCAAGATCGGCATCGATGACTACGGCACGGGGTACTCGTCGTTGGCCTACTTGCACCGCCTTCCCGTGCAGGAATTGAAGATCGACCGTTCTTTCGTGAGCAACCTCCCGAACGAGGCGAGCAACCGGATCATCGTCCGCTCTTCCATCGCCATGGCCCACTCGCTTGGCCTCCAAGTCGTGGCCGAGGGCGCGGAGGACGAGCTGACGTGCGCCATGCTGGCCGAGGCCGAGTGCGACTTCCTTCAGGGCTACTACCTGTCCGAGCCCAAGGAGGCGTCGGTGCTCCAGGCCTGGCTCTTGGACGGGGCAGCCCTCGAGTTCTCCACCGTCAAGGAGATCCGGGACTCGAAGAGTGCCGCCCTCATGGTCGCGTTGAAGTCCGGATAAGGGTCCCGGCCGGAGTGACGGGGCGGCTCTCGAGCGGGTCGGACCCGAGGGTCAAGCCAGTGACGCGTTGAACCACTTGGCCGTCGCCCCATGGGCGGTGATGACCTGACCGATCCGCGTCACCACGCGCGCAACCGCACGATGCCGGTTTGGTGGTGCGCCTTCGAGCAGCTCGTTCCAGAACACCGCCCAGCCGCCAGACAACGCATCGCCATGAGCCGCCGCGGTCAGAAGACGAGCGACCGCTGCCGTTGCCCGGGGCCGTCCCACCAGGCCGGCGTGGACGGCGGCGGCGATCCGATGGTACGGGAGGTGCTCGAGGGCGAGTCTGGACCGATAGCTGTCGGCTGCAAGGTTCGGGCGGGCGAGGATCGCCTCCGCGGCCACGCGACCACTGGTCATGGCCTGGGCGATCCCCTCCCCTTGCATCGGGTTCACGAGACCTGCCGCATCACCGACCAGAAGGACGCGCCCCTTCGCCGGCGTGGTCCCGACCATCCCCATCTTGAGCCAGCCGCCGAGACGCCGTGACGGTTCCGCCGGTCCTGACCCGAGGAGACCAAGGTCGCGTACGTGCGCGAGGAAATCTGGCAGCGCCCGAACTGCCTGTGCACCCGCCTTGCGATCCGACCGGGTCCCGATGCCGAGACCGACGTTGGCGCCGCCCTCCTCTCCCGGAAAAATCCAGCCGTAACCGGGGAACGCCCGCCAGGGCGTCGGGTCCCACAAGACGATGGCCGGGAGATCGACCACGTCGGGCAGATAGGTGCGCACGGCAAAACCCCACAGAACGAGGTGCGGGTCCACCAGGCCCGCTGCCGCAGCGACTTCGCTCGTGGCACCATCGGCCCCGATCACGAAGTCGGCATCGATCGTCGCACCGGTGCTCAGCCGGTAGCCGACGATCCGTCCCTCCTCTTCTCGAGGCTCCTCTGCCCGCCCGACAATGGGAGTGGCCCCCGCAGTGACGGCGGCCGCGTGAAGCATGGTGTCGAACACCGTCCTCGTGACCGCGGTGCCGTGTCCGGGATACGTCAGGCCATCCGCGGAGGGGAGTCGCACCCGGCGACCGGTCGGGCCGACGACGAGCATGTCGCCGACGTCAGGCCCGATCGGCGGCGCCAAGGCGAGATCGCTCAGCAGCTGGAGACCTCGGGGTCCGACCACGTCGCCGCACGCCTTGTCCCGCGGAAAGGGCGATTTGTCGACCATGGCGACGTTCGCGCCACCTCGAGCCAGGGCGAGCGCGGCCACGCTGCCCGCCGGTCCACCCCCCACGACGAGCACGTCAAAGCGGGACATGCTCACCCTGCTCCTTCCACCGGCGCGGATCTACAGTGAGATCCTCTCACCCTTGGAGGAAGGCATGCCGACGGACGTTGCCGATGATCGAAACCGCTTCGCGCAGCAATTGTTCGCGTCCCTCCCGAAGCGTTACGACCAGTTGGCCGAGGTCCTCTCCATGGGCCAGAACGGTCGCTGGAGACGGGCCATGGTCGACCACATTGCCCCCACCTCGCCCGCCCGGACGCTGGACGTGGCATCGGGGACCGCCGGGGTTGCCCTGCAGCTGGCGGCGCGCACCCCCTCGGACGTCGTTGGCGTGGATCTGACCTGGAACATGCTCGCCCGGGGTCAAGAGAACGTTGCCGACGCCGGGATGAGCCAACGGATCAGTCTGGTGGCCGGTCGGGCAGAAGAATTGCCATTTCCCGACGAGACCTTCGACGCACTGACCTTCACGTACCTCCTACGCTACGTGGACGATCCCCAGACCACGCTGTACGAGCTGGCCCGGGTCGTGAAGCCCGGTGGTGCGGTGGCCAGCCTCGAGTTTCTATTGCCACCGAGTCGGTTCTGGCGCTTCTGGTGGTGGCTCTACACCCGGCTGCTCCTCCCCGTCGGAGGCTTGCTCACCGGTGGCCGCGAATGGTTTCGAGTGGGGCGGTTCCTCGGACCCAACATCTCGCAGCACTACGGGACGTATCCCTTGTCATGGACGGAGGATGCGTGGCGCAAGGCGGGGTTCGAGGATGTCGGCGTCCGCGTCATGAGCCTCGGGGGCGGCCTGGTCATGTGGGGGACGCGCAGGCGTGACTGAGGAGCCTGCACCGGGCGCGAGCGACGCCGAGATTTCGGCTTCTTCATCCGAGGAACCGCACGCCGACAGCGCCACGGAAGGACGACCGGCCTTCTACGCGGCCCGTGCCGGCGGCTGGCGTGATTGGTGGACCCTGCTCCACCCCCCGTACACGGCGTGGCATCTGGCCTACGTGGTGATCGGTGCCTGCCTGGCGCCCACCGTCAACCTGACGAGGCTGGTCGCCACGCTGCTGGCCTTCTTCTTTGCAGTCGGGCTCGCGGCGCACTCGCTCGACGAACTGAACGGCCGTCCGTTGGGGACGCACATCCCGGGCGGGGCGCTGATCGCCGTCACCGTGGTCGGGTTGGCCGGTGCGGTCGCACTCGGTATTGCCGGGGTGTCGCGTGTCGGTTGGGCCCTGGTCCCGTTCCTGGTGCTGGGGCCTCTTCTCGTCGTCGCCTACAACTTGGAGCTGTTCGGTGGTGTGATCCACAGCGATGCGGGCTTTGCCTTGGCATGGGGGTCCTTTCCGGTACTGGTCGCCTACGTGGCCCAAACGGGGCGTCTGGCGATCAGCCCGGTGATCGCCGCGGCCGGGGCTTTTGCGCTCTCGGCCGCACAGCGCCAACTGAGCACGCCGGCGCGGCTCATCCGCCGCCGCAGCACCGCAGTGGGAGGTCAGATCACGCTGGCGAGCGGTGACGTGCTCCCGATCGACGAGCGGACGCTGTTAGGTCCCCTGGAGCGGGCACTGCATGCCATGTCATGGGCGGTGGTGCTGATGGCCGCGTCGCTGGCCGTGTCGCGCCTCAGTTGACGGCCACCTAGTCGCCGGACTCGAGCCGGCGGCGGAAGCCCGCCACGGTGATCTCGACCACTCGGTCATGACCCCACTGCAAGAGGGGGCGCCCAAAGCGAGCGGCCAGGCGCATCGGGCGCTGCATCATTTCGACTGTCCACGCGACCTCGGCTCTTGCGCCGACGTCGGTGGGGAGTATCTCGATACTCGCCAGACCTTCGAGGTCGCCGTGGACAACGGCGTCAATCTCTGTGGGCGGCTCGCTGCGCGTGATTTCGACCCGGAGTCGCATCCTGTAGGGCAACGGCGGCGCGACCACACCGTGCAGAACCGAACCCACCTTAAGGCTGCCGCCTTCGAGGCGGAACTCCTCGAGCCAGGGCCACCATGCTTCGAACTGATCGACTTCCTGCATCGCCTCCCACAACCGTTGCGGCGTGCAGGCGAACTCGAACGAACGCCGGTATTGGATATCCGCTCGTCCAGCCACGTGCAGCACGTTAGAAGCCGATCGAGACTTGTGGAAGGTGGCGCCCCCTCTCGGCGATGTGTAACACCCCGGGTTGAGGCCGATCTACGAGAGCCCGTAGCCGACGATCTCCCCGCCTCCGGAGGAAGTCGTGGTGCTGACGTACAGCGTGCCGTCGGCGACGATCGCATCCGTTCCTGGAGCCGACCACAAGGGGTTGCAGACCGAAACAGAGCATCCCGCGCTCCCGCCCGCGTCGAAGGCGTACACCTCGTCGCCGTCGGAACCGCCGGCGTACAGGACCGAGCCACCGATGGCGAACGGCGAGGCATTGACGGACGAAGTCCACTGCATGTTCTGGCTTGATCCGTTGGCGGCCATGGCCCAGAACGGCGTGCCCGGCACCGGTTCGGACCCGAACACGAACCCATCGCCTGCCACGATGGGACCGTAACTTGCCGTTCCACTCGGGCCGGACCACAGAGGCAAGCAGTCCTTGTTCGGGCTTCCCGAGCATCCGACCACCCCGTTCGCATCGAAGGCTTGGAGGCCGCCGTTGACATGGCCAAATTGTGCGATTCCGCCGGTGGCTACGTAAAGAGTCGTGCCCAGCACGACCTGATAGTCCGACGGAGGATACTGCAGGCTGTAGTACCACAGAGGAGAGCAGACCTTGGGGGTACCGCTGCAGTTACGTGAGCCGGAGGCGTCCATGGCGACCAGTCCGGCGGAGTTGAACGCATCCATATACGCAATGCCTGCGGAGACGGTCACCGGACCCACGATGGTTGCTCCGTTCACTTGACCGGTCCAAGTAGGTGTGCACACCTTCGGCGTCCCCGAGCAGTTCGCCTGCCCCGAGGCGTCAAATGCTTCGAGGTCGCCCGAGCCGACCACGTAGACGGTGTTGTTGGATACCGTCGGCGTCGAGAATGTTCCCGAGGCTGACCAAAGCGGTTGGCATACCGTTGGAGTCCCCGAACAGTTGGTCACTCCAGCCGCGTCGAAGGCGTCGAGGCCATTTGACGTAGATGCGTAGACAACGCCGTTACTGACGGCGATGTTCCCACTCAGCGACCCGGTGGCGTAGATCCAAAGAGGCGTACAGCTCACAGGCGTCCCCGAGCATCCCGTCGAGCCCGTCGCGCTATAGGCTTCGAGACCGCTGGCGTTCGAGACATAGAGGACGCCGTTGACGACCGCCTGGGGTGTTACCGCGCCGGTGGTTCCGTCGGAGGCGCTGAAGTGCGCCGAGAGACTCGACACGTTCGCCGGTGTGATGGTCGTATCGAAGGCGTTATCTCCGTTGAGCTGCGAAGAGCTACCGAGTTGAAACCAATCGCAGCCGCTAGCCAGCAGCCCGACCGCCAATACGGCAAAAAGGGACCCTGCGATGCGTCGGTCGACTACGCGCTTCACCCTTCTCCCCTTCCCCCGCGAAGGCACTCAGCTGAGGATATCAATGTGCGTTTAGCGCTGCTCGGGGCGCCGAACTGACCCACCTTCCCGGCAGCGAGCAATGCACGGGCCACACTCGGGGCACCTTTTTGGCTCGCCTCCGGCAAACCGTAGGTGAACATCTCACCCACTCCTGATGCGATCGTGGTGCGGACGTACAGCGGTTGATAAAGGACACCGGGACGTCATTGAAGCGGTCGATCCCTCTCGTCTCGAACTCGAATCCCAGCACGTCGCCGGGCGGCCACGCACCACGATGTCGAGCATGGCGGCGAGGCATGACAGAACTGCGGATACCTCACGTGCGGCCGAACCTTCGTTTCGCAGCCCCGTTGCTACGGTCATCGGCGTGACCGGTCAGCCCCGTGCTCGAAGATGGCCCGGACCGGTTGCCAGCGCGGCGGCGCTGGCTCTGCTGTGTGCGCTTGCTGCGTCAGCTGCCGGCCCTCCCCTCCCCGCTGGCGCCTCGCCGCCCTCCACCGCTGGAACGGACCCGGCGGCCCTCGTCCACCCGCTCGACGGTACCGCGACCGGGCCGGTGAGCCCCGGGACCGTCGGCGAGTTCCCGGGAGCGGACCTCCCGTTCGGCATGATCCAGTGGAGCCCCGACACCACTCCCAACGAGGCGCAGGCCGGCGGAGGGTACGCCTACGACGACTCAGCGATCAGCGGCTTCAGCCTCACCCATCTGAGCGGCACGGGATGCCCGTCCTATCAGGACGTCCCGATCCTGCCCACCGTGGGTGCGGTGACGTCGCCCGCCACGGCGGTCGCCACCTTCTCGCACCAGCAGGAGCATGCCGCGCCCGGCCGCTATCGGGTCGAGCTCGGGGGCCCGGCTCCCATCTCGGTCTCCCTGGCCGTCACCACGCGCTCGGGCATCTCGAGCTTCGACTTCCCGCGCGGCACCGAGTCCAACGTGCTCTTCAAGGTGGCCGACGGCGTCAACCCCGTCAGAGCGGCCAGCGCGCATGTCGTCGGTGACAACGAGGTCGACGGCCAGGTGACCAGCGGGCAGTTCTGTGGGACCGGATCCAACTACACTCTGCATTTCGTCGCCCTCTTCGACCGGCCGTTCTCGGCGTCGGGGATGTGGAGCGGTTCGGGTACCGCCCCGGGGGCTGACGACTGCAGCGGGACGTCCTGCGGTGCCTTCGCCACCTTCGACACGACCAAGCAGCAGCAGGTGCTCATGAAAATCGGAGTTTCCTTCGTCAGCACTCAGGATGCGCTTCAGAACCTCCAGGGAGAGGATCCGGGCTGGTCACTGCAGAGGGTGAGTGCCCAGGCGCAGGGTCGCTGGAACAGCCTGCTCGCCCGGATCGCCATCCGGGGCGGCACCATGACGCAGGAGCACACCTTCTATACGGCGCTGTACCACTCGCTCCTCTTCCCCAACGTGGTCTCCGACCTGAACGGCCGATACGACGGAAATGACGGGAAGGTCCATACGGCCGAGCATCGCAACGAATACGCCAACTTCTCCGAGTGGGACATCTATCGCAGTGAGGTCCAGCTGGAGTCGCTGCTCGCTCCGCATGACGTCGGTGACATGATGCAGTCACTTGTCAACGATGCAAAGCAGAACGGCTGGCTCCCGAAGTGGGCAATCGTCGGCGGGGACGAGTCGCAGATGAATGGTGACTCGGCGGATCCCATCATCGCTGACGCCTACGCCATGGGTGTCCGCAATTTCGACGTCGCTTCGGCGCTCAAGTACATGGTCAAGGGCGCGACCCAGAACGAGGCGGGCCATGGGCTCGAGATCGAGCGGCAATATCTCAGCCAGTACATCTCCCAGCATTACGTCAATGCGGGCTCGCTGGACCTGACATCAATCGACTACTCCATCGGAGGCTCGGTCACGCTTGAGTACGCCGTCGACGATTTCGCCATCGCGCAGATCGCCACGGCCGAGCACGACCGCTCGCTGGCGTCGACCATGAACCGGCGCGCCGCCAGCTGGCAGTACCTGTTCAACCCGGCGACGGGCTATATCCAGGCTCGCGGCACGGACGGCAGCTTCCCGCCCGGAGCGGCGTTCGAGGAATCACAGCTCGAGCCAGGCGGGCAGACTGGCTTCGAGGAGGGCAATGCGGTGCAGTACACGTGGTCCGTCCCGCAAGACCTGGCCGCCCTGGCCTCCCTGATGGGCGGCGACGCTGCTGCCACCACCAAGCTCCAGACATTTATGAGCTCTCTCAACGCGACGAGGGATGTCCCCGAGGAGTGGTCCGGCAACGAGCCCGACGAGTGGGCTGCGTGGGAGTTCGACTCCTTCGGAGCTCCGGACCAGACCGAGCGTGCCGTACGCGCCATTGCGGACACGGAGTACGCGGACGCTCCGGTCGACGAGCCTGGGAATGACGATCTGGGTGCCCTCTCCTCCTGGTACGTCTGGGCCGCCCTCGGACTGTTCCCTGTGACGCCGGGCTCGGCGGACCTGGCGCTGGCCAGCCCCCTCTTTCCGTCAGTGACCATCACACTCGCGGACGGTCACCGTCTGGTCGAGCAAGCCCCGGGCGCGGCCGCCTCCCGGCCGTACGTCCACGAGCTCAGAGTCTCGGGCGTCACCCACCCTGCCCCCGCACAGCCAACCTGCTCCGGCGCTCCGGAGCCGCACTCCACCACTGGAAGCTGGGATCTGACCTGGCTCCCGGCATCGGCGCTCACCACGGGCGGAACCATGCACTTCGTCCTGTCCGGCACGCCGGACACCGCATGGGCGTCGTCGCCCTCCGCCCGCCCCCCTTCGTTTGGGCGAGGTCAACTGCCGGCGGTCGGGTTCTCGCTGCCGAGCGGCGCGGTATCCGCCACGGCCGGGCAACCGATCACGATCCAACTCGGGATGGCGCTGGCTGGCGACCAGGCGCCCACTGTCCGGTGGCAGGCGGTGGCGAATTCGACCGGGCTGACGGTGTCCCCGTCCTCGGGCACGCTCACGCTGGCGCAGTCTCACGGCGTCACCGCGGGATGCGCCCCACCCGCGCCCGCCAACCAGCCGCTCAGCGTCACCGCTCCGGCGGCGGGGTCCTACTCGGTCCGCGTGAATCTCAGCACCACCAGCGGGGTGACGCTACCGCCCGTCGTCGTCGACGTCGAGGTTCAGCCCTGAGAACCTGGAGCGCATTCGCTTCCAGGCCCCGAACGACTCCGAGTCGAAATCGATGATGGCCAGAAGCTCGCCGAGCCGGCCGAACACGGCCTCGATGTCAGCTGTCGGATCGGTGAGCGCCCGCTCTGCCGTCAATGCAACCTCGGCGCAGGTGCTGAGCATCAGGCAGATCCGCCCGCCTAGCTCGGCGTCCGGGCAGGGGTTCCCGGCCAAACATGCCATGGCTTTCCTCGTCGCCGCGTCGAGCTCGTCCGCCGCCGCCAACATCGTGATGTGGTTCACGCTCATCGCCGCCGTGAACCGGGTCTCGGCGTTCGTCACCCGCCGTAGATCGGTCTCCGCCGTCAGGAGCCATTGCTGTGTGGTGTCTGTCTTCTCCATGATGTTGGATCAGCCCTCGCAGTCGGGGGCCACCACGGTGGTGTGCCGGAACCCGCCCTGCTGCGATTCTGCCGAGAGCGTCCGACGTTCCATAGGGCCGTTTGGCCCCTGTGCCAACAACCCCTCGACAACATGTTCCGATCCGGCTCCAACCGACCGGCGCCACAGAACCGACCGGCGCGGGCCAGCCGGGCGAACATCCAGCTGAGGTCAACTGAGAGCTGCCGGGATTGATCGGACTGACGAGCACGCGCAGATCGAACCGATCCGATCGGCGACAGTCACCCAGCCACCCAGCCACACAGCCTGGGACCGAAATTGCGATCTACCAAGCCCTCGGCGACCGCCTGCTGCAGAAGCCGGACCGGTTCTCTTCTCGGACGATCTCGCCGCGAATGTCGATGCGCCCCGCTCTTTCGGATTCCGGTCTGAGCAAGTCCAAGGCCTCAATGAGGTGGTGACGAGTGCTCAAGGACCCTGGATTGCTCGCAGCGTCGGAGGGAGTCCCTGGCTGCCCCGGACCGCCCGTATGAGCCAGTGTGTCGGGTTTCACCATGACCGAAACTGGCTCACTCAACGGTTTGGGACAGTTCGGGGCTCTGTGCATCGACCGATTCAGCGGTGTCCCAGACCTACGATTGATCCATGAATCGGGCCGGGGGCATCGATGACACGATCTGGCTCCGACCCCAGTCCGGCCTCGGCAAAAGGCCCCGCAGCCTCCTGAATCGAATCACGCTCGCACTCTTGGTGGTGATGATCGTCGTGGGAGTTGGTCTGGCGAGCGCAGCATATTTCAGCGCAAAGGATTACGGCACGCCTGCTTTTTGGAGGTTGCCGAGGCACATTGGCTACTGCGGCAGGGCTTACGACGACCAAGGCAGACGAACGGGAAATCCACGGCTGTTCACGGCGCAGAACGGCGCGGTAGGGGCAAAATGGACGTTTCTGTCGTGGACGTTCGGCGGGGACTCCATCTACGCCGCTGTCGCGCCGCAAGCACCGCCAGACGACACCGCCTGCACGATGGAGCTTTACATTCCGTTGACCGGATCGAAGTGGGAGACCTACGTCCTGAGCGGAGGCCCCTAGGTCGCGCTCAGCCAAGACAGCTTGGGACACCACGAGGAGACAGCAGGGGCCGGTGCGCCTGCAGGACACTGCGGTCACCAAATGTCCATATCGCCGGGCGTGGCATCGCTATGCGGTGCCGGCCACTCCGATCAGAGTGCCTTCAGGATCCTTGAAATGGCCAACGACGAGCCCATTGGGTGACGTGACCGGACCCATGACCCGAGTGCCGCCGAGGTCTTCAGCACGCTGCAATGCAGCCGCGACGTCTGGTACACCTACGTAGAACACAGCATGACTCTCGTAACCCGGTCCGCCTCCCACTCCACCGCGGATGCCTGTCCCATCGTCGGTGGTGACGAGGTCCAAAAACCCATACTCGTTCGGCGCGGACACCTCCTTAGCCACCGGTGACGGCACCGCAAAGTTCCACCCAAAGAGCTGGGAGAAGTAGGCACGGAGTCGCGCAGGATCTTCTCCGACGACCTCAAAGTGCACTACGGGTTGTGCCATCCACATACCTCCAGAGTGCTCCGGCCCGACCACACTGTCACATTTGCAGACCGAGGCGACGGTTGCCGGTTCTGGGCGAGGGTTTGCGAAAGAGGGCGGGGAGGTAGCGCAGCATGAGTGCCGACCACGTCACATGCGTCAGGATCGGCGCCAGAAGACCGCCCGTGGCGCGACGCTGGGCTGCAAACACGCTTCCCATGACCCCGGCCGCAAGGACCAGGGCTGGATTGCCGGTGGCGCAGGTCGAGAGCATATAGACGGCAGTCGAGGCGCCGACTGGGTGGTGGAGAGAACCGAGCGCGGTGAACAAGGACCCGCGAAAGAAGACCTCTTCGGCGACACCGTTGGCGAGCGTCGTCGCCAGCACCCACGAGTCTGAGCCGCGCTCGGCGTAATTCAGGACCGAAACGAGCGCTTCGTTCAAGACCGGAATGTGACGTGCGACGGCCGCAGCGCCGAAGAAGGCGCCGAACGCGGCGGCGCCGGTGAGAACTGGCACCGCCACCAGACTTTCCCAAGAGCGTTGTTCGCCTCGCAGCGAACTCCAACGAAGCGGCTCAATGGCCAGGCCGCCGACCAGCCACGTCCCAGCGACAGAGAACGTCAGGGCGTAGAACTCACGTGACGCGGGTTTGGTGGAGAGCGAGACGCCGAGGAGTGCTGTCCCAGTCAGCGCCACGGCGGCCGCCAGGCCCCGACGCCGACGGGTCGACTTGTCGCAGCGACAGGCCGATCGAAGCGCGCTCACAGCTTGGCGCGATGACGCCGATGCGGATCTCCGAGAGGGGGACGAGTCCGAGCTAGCCTTCATAAACTTCCCCGGCTCACACTCTCTGCGCTTTCGCCCGCTCGCCGAGGGCGGCGAGCACCGCTGCGTCGTAATCCATGGGTTCGAAAGGCACGAGGGAACGAATGCTGTCATTTCGCACGACCACTTCGTTGGTCATGGAGTCGACCAGGCGACGGCCGGTCGCCACATCGACGTTGGTGACCAACGCGAGCCACCGCGATGACAGCGACGGACTCAGCAGTGGGACCGGCACCACCAGCAGATGCCGGCCTTCGATGGCGGCCAGTCGACGGAGCAGCTGCACGTACTCCAACACGTCCGGCCCTCCAATGTCGAATACTCGTCCCGTCGCCTCTGGTGTCTCGAGCACCCCCACGAGGTAACGAGTCACGTCGGCGGCGGCGATCGGCTGGGTCTTGGTGTGGACCCATCGGGGCGTGATCATCGCGGGCAGGTGCTCGACGAGCTGACGCGTCATCTCCCACGAAATGCCGCCATCGCCGACGATGATCCCGGCCCGCAGCACCGTCACGGGAACGCCGCCCTCGCCGAGCAGAGTCTCCACCTCGCGACGGCTGCGCAGATGCTCCGAGAGGTCGTCGTCAGTGTCGCCCAACCCACCCAGGTAGATGATCCGGCTGACCCCGGCTTCGCCAACGGCACGGCCGAACGCCGTGGCCGCCTCGGCGTCGGCACGCGCGAAGTCCTTCTCTCCCAGCCGATGTACCAGGTAATACGCCGCCTCACAGCCCTGCAAGGCGTCGCCGAGCGATGCGGGGTCTGCGACGTCTCCCCTGACCGGCTCCCCGGCACCCCCGTAGCCCTCCGGCCGACGTGTCATGGCCAGGACCTGATGCCCTGCCTCGGTCAAAGCCGGGCACAGCTTTTGACCCACGAATCCCGTCGATCCTGCCACGAGGACTTTCATCTGCTCTCTGCGTTCACGTCGTCTGCTCAAATCGTCGGTTCTCTGTCATTACCCGAATTCGGATCCCCGACGCAGGTTCCTGCAGAACGCCCACGCATTGAGCCGTTGCGGAGCTTCGACCCCTGGACGTGGGCCCCTTGCTCGAATGCGTCAGTTCTGCCCCCAAGGGGTAGCACTCCTTCATGACCGACCCGCAGAGCGTCTCGGATGAATCCGTTTCCCAGGAAGAGAACTCGAGTCCGGACGAAGCGGTGCCGGCGTCGGATCCCGGCCTGGTGGGCGAGGCGTTGCAGAATGCATCGCCCGGTGACGACCTGGCGACGGCAGCTGAAGTGGGGTCGATTTCCGCTGGAGAAGAGGGACGTGCGGCGGACGCCGACAACTCGTCGAAGAC
The DNA here is from genome assembly GCA_963736515.1 of uncultured Acidimicrobiaceae bacterium. GTDB lineage: Bacteria > Actinomycetota > Acidimicrobiia > Acidimicrobiales > RAAP-2 > Bog-473. The sequence continues at coordinate 128,009 of CAVTPE010000001.1, forward strand.
CCAATCGGATGTGGAAGTGACCATCGGGGAGATTCCGGACGCCCACGACATTTCGGTCATGCGATGGACCGCGCGCTGCGGCGATCCCGAGCACAACCTCCTCGGCCATTTCGACTCGGAGCAGGAGGCGCGGCAGGCCCGCGAGGAGCACCTGGCGTCGCAGCACTAACGTGTCGCGGGACGAGTGCTATCAACCCGCGCCCTCCCGGCGCGTCTACGGGTGGAGGACGATCTTGACCGCCCCCTCCTGCTTCTTCTGAAAGATCTCGTAGGCGTGCGGCGCATCCGCCAGCGGAAGATGGTGCGTCGCGAATGTGTCCACGCCCAGAGGATCCTCGTCCACCAGCAGCGGCATGATGTCGTCGACCCACCGTAGGACGTTCGCCTGACCCATGCGGAGTTGTATCTGCTTGTCGAACATCGTAACCAGGGGGAGCGGATCCGCCGCTCCGCCGTAGACCCCGATGACCGAGATCGTGCCTCCACGGCGCACGATATCTATCGCCGAGAGCAGCGCGGCAAGCCGGTCGATCCCTGCCTTCTTGCTGAGCGGCGCCCCAAGGGTATCGGGCAGCAGCGCCGTGACACCCTGAAGGAATTTCGGCGGCCGGCGAACCATGCGCTTCCATCCCAACCGCATCAATGACGGAGTCGGGTCCCCGTCCGGCGGTCCGGTCACGGACGAGCGCACCGAGGTCGTCCTCATGGTCCGTGAGGTCGATGACTTCAACGCCCCGGTCGCGAGCACGCTGCAATCGTTCGGAGACCAAGTCCACCGCGATGACGCGGGCGCCGTGATGCTGGGCGATACGACATGCCATATCGCCAATCGGCCCGAGCCCGAGAATGACGACCGTTCCACCCTGTGGAATCGCGGCGTACTCGACCGCCTGCCACGCCGTGGGAAGGACGTCGGAGAGGTAGACGAATCGGTCATCTGCGGGACCCTCGGGCACTTTGATGTGGGTTGTTTCTGCCAGGGGGACACGCAGGTACTCCGCCTGACCTCCCGGCACCTCGCCGTAAAGCTTCGAAAACCCAAAGAGCGCAGCCCCGTTCCCCTCGTCCTTGACCTGGGTGGTTTCGCATTGGCTGAAGAGCTTCTCGTGGCACATGAAGCAGTGACCACACGACATCTGGAAAGGTATGACGACTCGGTCACCCGGCTTGATGGCGGTGACATGCTTTCCGACTTCCTCGACAATCCCGATCGGTTCGTGACCGAGAATGTCTCCAGCCTCCATGAAGGCCGTCAGGGTCTCATAGAGGTGCAGATCTGAACCGCAGATGTTCGTGCTCGTTATCCGCACGATCGCGTCAGTGGGTTCTTGGATGGACGGATCCGGGACTGAATCGACGCTGACGCGTCGCTTCGCTTGCCAAGTGACTGCTTTCATGTGCGCTCTTTCCACTTCTCTCTCATCGATTTCTCCGATTGAAAGCCACGGTCTCCGTCTGGTCAGGCACTCCTCAGTGATCCCTCGCAGTCATGGCCGCACCTTTACGCCAGTGGCGATCGCCACACCGAAACGTGGTCGGTGCTCCGAGCGTCGAACGGGTGACCGTGCCAATCCGCCCAGCGGTTCTCAAGCGTCATCCCACACAGGCGAGCCATGAGGTCCAGTTCGCTCGGCCACGCGTAGCGATGCACGAGGGGAAAGCTCCGCGTGCGTCCGGTTCCGTCGATGACGATCTGCGTGGTCGACAGCAGCTGGCGGGCCGCATCATGATCCTCTATGACCAGTCCGGCGAAACCGCGACCCAGGCGCCTGGCCTTGAGACCCAGCGCATCGCCCCGGGGCGGGTCGGGAACCCAGGCCTCAATGACGAAACGTCCGCCGGGAGCCAGGTGCCGGGCCGCGTTCTCGAAGCATTCGATCTGGCCCTGTTGGGAGCCCATGGCGTAGATCGTGTTGATCAAGAGCACGACGAGATCGAACTTGCCCTCGACCGCAGTGGTCGCAAAATCTCCACACAGGGTCGTCACCTTGTCGCCGCCCGGCTTCTCTTGGAGGATCGTCAACATGTCCGGCGAACCGTCGACGCCCCACACATCCAGACCCCTCTCGGCCAGCGGGAGAGCAATGCGACCGGTGCCAACGCCGAATTCGAGGATCCTGCCCCCGTCGGCTAATCGAGTCAACTGGTCGACTGCGCCCTCGGTGTCGAAGACGTCTCCATAAATGGCGTCGTACTCATCAGCAACCAGAGCTCCATACGACGCCTCGTCATGAAATTCGTCCGTCATGGTGTCCGCAAGGAGGTCAGGTTGTTCCTCCAGGCGGAAACGACGTGGTCAGCGAAGACTCGTTCGACGAACTCGACTGCCCGGGCACCGAACAGGATTGCCCCAGCCTGATCCGGCTCAGCCTCGAGTAGGCCGCCGACCAGGTCGTTGACGGCAATGTACTGGTGGTTCTCGTCCGCCTCGACGTGCACGTCGTAGAACCGACGGCCGATGTCGGGCACCTCGAGCGACTCGAGCCACACGCTGTACCGAGCCATTGGACCCACCGAATTCGTCTCAAAACTAGCCAAATGTCCGACCAGAGCGCCACGGAGGCGTCGATGGAGACCGAACATTGAGATGAGATTCGTGGTGGCCAACGTGACTGCCGGCAGACAATCGAGGTATGCCCCGTAGGTGGCGTCAAGGCCCAGGGACGTCATGGCGTCAGCGAACAGCGACGAGTGCATCGACGCCGCCGTTCCGCCGCCGTATTCATCAGACTGAATCGTCACAATGGCAGCCTTGGCCCGACCGTTCAGGCGGGGAATGGCCCATGTGTGGGGGTCGGCCTCCTTCAGCTGATAGCCGGACCGGTGCACCGAGATCTCTCGTGCATGGAACCGGGTCCCGTGCTGCTGCAGCCAGCCCGACAGAGAGAACCCGTTGCCCCGTGTCAGTTGCCACAAGACATCCGGCACCTCTGTTGGTGCGACGCTGCTCTCGTCCGGGAGCGCCAGGCGCAGACTCTCTTCGAACGCCCGCTCCAGGACGCTGCGGAGCTGCAGGAGACCGGGATTCCATTCCCAGTCGTCGCCTACGCCTGCGAACCCTTGATAATGCAGCTCGTAACAGCAATAGAGCGCCAGCTGGAAGTCCTCGTCGGTGAGTACCTCGTCGGTGCGGACGCGCGGAACTCTGAAGGCCCCGATCGGATGCGAAAGTGCCTTAATCACGGCATGGCTGATCGGACCTCGCGGTGACGGGAGCTGCGGTCCGCCCTCGAAAACGTCCCGATACACCGACTGCCCCTGCGGCGGTGCCGGGATGGCATGCGCGGGCGCGAGCGGCATGCACAGAACGTTCTGCACGTCGTCGATGAGATCCGAATTGCTTTGCAGCGCGACGCTCACGTCAGCAGCACACCTGTCTCTCTCACTGGTCCAGCGGGGATTGCCGCCTCTGGCCCAGGAACTGGAGACGCTCGCGTGACGAACCCACAAGTGCCTACCCGATGAGATGGGCTGCAAACTCACCCGATCGGATGATAGAGAAACATCGCACTCCAACGTGATCGCCAAAACTCGCTCGGCGGTTCACGGCTGGTCTGGCAGGGTAAGGCTGCAAGGTGCGTGATCATCGGGAACAGGTTGCCGAAGAAGCGCGCCACGAGGTGAGAGAAGAGAAGCCCGAAGACACTGACTCGGTCGCCTCCGATCCCTACGGCGAGAGCGATGGCCTGCCAACAGGCGAGAAACGGGCTGCGACGAACCGCGACGAAGACCCCCCGGCGTGACGACGGACCATCTCCGCCCCGGAGTGCTTTTCGATGTCGACGGGACCTTGTGTGACACGAACTACCTGCACACGCTCGCGTGGTCACGAGCGCTGAGGGAGTCCGGAGAGTGGGCTCCGATGAACGCCATTCATCGCCTTATCGGTATGGGCGGAGAACAGCTAGTTCCCGAGCTCCTAGGTCATGACAGCCCCGAAGCCACGGCGAGGCGGCCCCTGCGGTACCGGGAGCTAGTGGGGGATGTCCTTGCATTCCCCCGGGCGGCTGAATCCTTGCGGGAGATCCACAAACGAGGCTTGGTGGTGGTGCTTGCCACGTCAGCTCCCGACGACGAGCTCGTTACGTTGCGCAAGGCGCTCGACGCCGACGATGCAATTGACGGGCAGACTTCTGCCGATGACGTCGAATGCTCCAAGCCGGACCCTGAAGTCTTCGTCAGCGCCATGGAGCGGTTTTTCATCGATCCTCGTCGCGCGCTGGCTGTCGGTGACAGCGTGTGGGATGTCAGGGCCGCCCGCGCCGCGGGTATCGGCTGCATCGCCGTCGAGTCCGGCGGCTTCAGTCGCCACGAGCTAAGCGAGGCCGGAGCCCGCCAGGTGTACCGCGACGTCGGAGAAATGATCGACCAATTCCACACCGGGCCTCTCGCCCAGCTCTGCCCTTAAGAACACTAAAAACGACTGTTCTCCAGACCACCCACTCACTCGAAAGGGTGAAATGGGAGGAAAGACACATAATCCGGTCTGAGGCTCATCCCCGTGGGTAAGGGGACGCGGTGGGGCTGCGTCGCTGCCTCGAATCGGAGCAGATCGCATGCCAAGCCCCAACGGTCGGAATCATTCCGGCCCCGCCACATTCACCCCGACCGGCCAGTCCTCGAAGGACGGCCCGGGAGCCGTCGCCCAGAGCGGGGACTTCCTCACCACGGCCCAGGGTGTTCGGTTGCCGGACACTGACCACTCGCTCAAAGCCGGTGAGCGCGGCCCTACCCTGCTCGAGGACTTCCATCTGCGCGAGAAGATCACCCACTTCGATCACGAGCGCATTCCCGAGCGCGTCGTGCACGCCCGGGGTGCCGCAGCCCACGGAGTCTTTGAGTCATACGGGACCGCGAGATCGGTCACGAAAGCGGCCTTCTTGGCCGAGGAGGGCACCGTCACCCCGGTCTTCGCCCGGTTCTCGACCGTGGTCGGATCCCGTGGCTCAGCCGACACGGTGAGGGACACCCGAGGATTCGCGGTCAAGTTCTACACCGATGAAGGTACGTTTGACCTGGTCGGCAACAACATTCCCGTCTTCTTCATTCAGGACGGCATCAAGTTCCCCGACGTCATCCATGCTGTCAAACCCCACCCGGACGTGGAAATTCCACAAGCCCAGTCCGCCCACGACACGTTTTGGGATTTTGTGTCACTGCACACCGAGGCCACGCACCATGTCCTGTGGAACATGAGTGATCGAGGCATCCCGCGCTCCTACCGGACGATGGAGGGCTTTGGTGTGCACACTTTTCGCCTGGTCAACGCCAAGCGCGAGACCTCGCTCGTGAAGTTCCATTGGAAGCCGCTGGCTGGAGTCCACTCTCTCGTCTGGGAGGAGGCCCAGATCGCGGCCGGTGTCGACCCAGACTTCCACCGGCGCGACCTAGCCGATGGGATCGAGGCCGGCGCCTTCTTCGAGTGGGAACTCGGCGTGCAGGTGCTACCCGACGACGGGTCGGACAGTTTCGAAGGCATCGACCTGCTCGATCCCACGAAGTTGGTGCCCGAAGAGCTGGCGCCCGTACAGCTCATCGGCAAAATGACCCTCAACCGGAACCCAACCAACTATTTCGCGGAAACCGAGCAAGTCGCCTTCCACACCGGAAACCTGGTACCTGGTATTGAGGTCACAAATGATCCCCTCATGCAGGCACGTCTCTTTTCCTATCTCGACACCCAGCTCACCCGCCTCGGAGGACCGAACTTCGCGCAGTTGCCCATCAACCGCCCCCACTGCCCGGTCAATGACATGTTGCGTGACGGTATGCACCAGACGGCCGTTCATGACGGGATCGCCCCGTACCTGCCCAATGGGATCGATGCAGCGCCAGCCGTGGCGACGGAGGGCGAGGGAGCGTACGTGCAGGTCCCTCGGCCCATTGAGGGCGAAGTGGTGCGAGGTGCCCCAATTTCCTTTGATGACCACTTCTCCCAGGCCACCTTGTTCTTCCGGAGCCTCACGCCGGTGGAGCAGGGCCACATGGTGGAAGCATTCACATTCGAACTGGGCAAGGTCTTCGAACAGGAGATCACAGAGCGCGAGCTTGCCGTGTTGGCAGACGTTGATGATGACCTCTGCAGCCAAGTCGCGGCGGGACTGGGACTGCCTGCTCCGAAAGGCTCCCCGGGCCGAGATGTGGTTGTTTCGCCGGCACTGTCACAGATCGTCGACGAGCCAGGCCCGATCGATGGTCGCAAGGTCGGAGTGATTGCTAGCACAGGCGCCGACTTGGTCGGTATCGCAAAACTGCGGCGGGCACTTGCGAAGGTCGGTGCTGAAGTCCTGGTCATCGCGCCTATCGGTGGCACGCTGACCAATGGTGGCGAGGAGCTTGTGGTGGACCGAACGCTTCTCACCACTCGATCCATCGAGTTCGATGCCCTTCTGGTAGCCGGAGAGACGGAGCCCACCAACGACATCAAGCTCGTCATCCTGCTCCAAGAGGCGTATCGCCACTGCAAGGCACTCGGTGCCTGGGGGAACGGGTCCGCCGTATTGGAAGGCGCCGGCATCCCCCTCTCAGGTGACGGGATGGTGACCGGGAACGTCGTGGGAAAGGCCTTCACCGACCAGCTCGTGGCCGCCATTGGGCTCCACAGAGCTTGGGCCCGGGCCGAGGCCGTTATGGCGTCCGCCGTTCCCCCGGCGTGACCCGAGCGGGAGCAGTCCCTCGTTCGCAGTTACCGTAAGAGTCCTTTCGGGCCGACCGTCGGCCGTGAACCCCTCCGCATCCCATGAAGGGGATACGGAGGGGTTTCGAGCAACTGCCTAGAGTCAGCTCTGGTGGGAGCGTTGTTCGGCCTCGTGAGCCTCAGCCTCGGCGCGAGCCTTCTCAGCTTCGGCTTCTTTGGCGGCCACATCTCGCTCAGCTCCCGCCTTGTCCTGCTGTGCTCTGCCCTCGCGGCGCAATTCGTCCTTCCCGGCAATCGCACCTGCCGCTTCCTTGGCCTTGCCCTTCACATCTTCGACAATGCCCTTTACTCCAGCTTCGGGACCGGTGTCCTTGTTCTCACTCATTTTCGTTCTCCTGTTCGTTTTCTCTCCGGTATGCATGCCCAAAGAACCACCCAAGCAAAAGGGCGTCGAGATTGACGACACAAGCCCCCCGCATGCAGCAGATTTCGATGCGCCCTGCGGTCGGTAAGGTTCCCTCATGAGTCAAACCGTCGGCGCCCGATTGACCCTCGAGGTGATCGAACCGGCGGATGTAATGCTGCAGATTGCCGTCGCCCACCCCACTCAGACCGACGAATCACTGGAGATCACGGCGGAGGGCGACGCCCTCGAGATCGTGGAGGTGGACATTCCCGGGTCGGGACGAGTCCATCGTTTCCAAGCCAAAAAGGGACGAGTAGACGTCATTTACAGCGCATCCATTTCCGGCCATGACCCTTTGACGCTGGTGAGTGCCGCTGATGAGATCTGCTACCTGCGCCCGAGCCGATACGCCGAGTCAGACCGGTTGATGGCGATGGCCCAGGCCGAGTTCGCCGGCATTGCGCAGCCCGACCAACTCCTGCCGGCGATTTCGTCGTGGGTCGGCACGCAACTTTCCTATGTGCCTGGGAGCAGTCGACCGACCGATGGGGCGGTCGAGACACTGCTGCAACGTCGCGGCGTCTGTCGGGACTACGCCCACCTGGTCATCGCCTTCTTGCGGTCACTGGATATACCTGCTCGTTTGACGTCGGTCTATGCACCTGGCTTGGATCCAATGGACTTCCACGCGGTGGCCGAAGCGGCTCTTGGTGGTAAGTGGTACGTCGTCGATGCCACGTTGCTCGCTCCCCGAAGAAGCCTCGTACGGATCTCGACAGGACGGGACGCGGCCGACACAGCCTTTCTATCGAGCTACCGGGGCAACGTCGAACTGGTAGATCTCGAGGTCCTCGCAATCGTGAACGGTGTGCTGCCGAACGACAACGTCCAGGACCTCGTCACCCTCGACTGAGTCCTCGAATGGATTCAGGCCCACTCCAAACTGTGCCGCTCAACCCAATGACGTGTCTCCGCGCTGTCCACAATGCGCTCCAATGCCCTCTCGTCCGTGGCGAACACGGCCGACCTCATGGCGCGTGAGCCACCTGTCGGCGAAGTTCCAGGATGCCGTAGCGAGGACGTTGCCAGTAAGCGCCACGCCGCTACAAGTGTTGAATCATCTACTCCGGGTGGGAGCAACGACCTCTCAAAAACCGACAAGGCCGTGCGAATCGCGCTTGTACGCCGGCAAACCCAACTGGCGCGTGATGGGATCGATCGTCGTCCGGTGAGGTCGCTACCCGCCATGTAAAGAATCCGAAGAGCCGGTGAGGTGCTGGAGCTACCGCCGCTGACCAGCGAACGAAAGGAAAGCTCCGGGGGAGAGACTCGAACTCTCACCTAGCCAAATCGGGTCCGCGAATTGCCCCTCTAGAGGTAGGAGAGTGCGTCGCTCTCTGGGTGAGAGAGGAGCCTCGACATGGGTGTGAACGGTGAGCAGTCGAGGAAGGCGGCGATACCTCCGTCGACGACGAAGCTGCCGCTACTGGATGCTGCCGGAGTGGCCTTGGCACTCGGCACCACAAGGCGCCACGTCCAACGATTGGTGACCGAGCGGCGAATCCCTTTCGTGAAGGTGGGCCGATTCGTGCGCTTCGATCCCGCAGAGCTCGAACTGTGGCTCGACGCTCAGCGGGTTGGCACTGTTTCGAGACCTTCTCGATACGGCTCGACCTGGCGATAAGGTGCGGGCGACAGACCAGGTGGCCTGGAGCAAGAACTCCGCCGGCGTTCGCCTCCCAACTCGAGTGATCATGATGTGGGAGATGCACGAGTGAGCCCGAACCGACGACACTTTGGAAACGTACGGCGCCTCCCGAGCGGCAAATATCAAGCGAGTTACTGGCACGAGGGACGCCGGCACATCGCACCTGAGACCTTCATGCAGAAGGCCGACGCTCACGCCTTTCTCGACGCCGTTTCTGCCTCCATCGGCCGAAGCGATTGGGTCGACCCGGATCTCGGCCGGATCTCCTTCGGTCACTATGCCGATCTGTGGCTTTCTCAGCGCACCGATATTCGGCCTCGCACCCGCGAGCAGTACGAGCTACTCATTCAAAACAAACTTAGGCCGCCCTTCGGCCAACGGGAGCTCGCCAAGATCACGCCGCTCCATGTCCGCTCCTGGTATGCCGACATCGCAGCCAAGACACCCGGGTCGGCTCGTTCGGCCTACCGGTTGCTCAAGGCAATCTTCAACACCGCCATCCTCGATGACCTCATCGTGAAGAATCCTTGCCGGGTGAAGGGAGGGGGAGCTGACCGGGTCACCGATCGACGCATCCCCAACGTGGACCAGGTGGCGGCGCTCATGCAGTCCATGCCCGAGCAGTATCGGGCCGCCGTGACGCTGGCGGCCTGGGGCACCCTGCGCCGAGGCGAGGTCCTCGGGCTGAACCGAGAGGACGTCGACCTGCGAACAGGCACCGTCCTCGTCGAGCGCTCACTCCACGAGTTCTACGACGGCACTCTCGAGCTCGGTCCAACGAAGAACGGGGATCCCCGCAAGGTCTACATGCCGAGCTCGGTCATGCCGGCGCTCGAGAACCACTTGCGCCGCTTCGTGGGCCCCGAGAGCGACGCTCCCCTCTTCCTGGGCGCCACAGGATTGCGTCTCCGTCCGAGCAACTTCTGGGTCATCTGGGAGACCGCACGCCGACGGGCCGGCCTCACCTGGGTGCGCTTCCACGATCTGCGCCATTTCGCCGCCACCATGTTCGCCTCCACCGGCGCTAGCACCAAGGAGATCATGAGTCGCGGTGGGTGGAAGTCCGTCGCCATGGTCATGCGTTACGAGCACGCGTCCGAAGAGCGCGACGCTCTGCTTGCCCAAGCGCTCAATCAGTTCGCAGAGAGCTCGAACGTGGTCCCGATCGTGAGCGCTTCACCAGGAGATCGCGGACGTAGCGCGCACGACGACCCTGAGGTGGAAGGTGAGGTGCTGGAGCTACCGCCGCTGACCAGCGAAAACGATGAGGAAAGCTCCGGGGGAGAGACTCGAACTCTCAACCTAGCGGTTAACAGCCGCTTGCTCTGCCATTGAGCTACCCCGGAAGGGTCGAGAAAAACAGACCCCGACGATATCAGCGGTCCGCACCTTCAGAATCGAGGCTGCGCCCCGAACCCGGGCGTGTTCAAGACTCTTCGAGGTAGTCCCTCAAGAGGTGAGCGGCGTCGGGTCGGCGGAGCTTGGCCAGCGTCTTGGATTCGATCTGGCGCACCCGCTCCCTGGTCACTCCGAACTCCTTGCCGACCTCTTCGAGCGTCCGGATCTTGCCGTCGTCGAGGCCGAAGCGCAGGCGCACCACGTCCTGTTCGCGCTCAGAGAGGTGTCCGAGGGCCTCCCGTACCGCGGCGTCCAACAGCGAGCGTGTCGCCGCGTCGTCGGGGACCACCGCTCCCCTGTCCTCGATCAAGTCGGACAGGTTGAAGTCGTCCTCATCGCCCACGGGCTGCTCGAGTGAGACGGTGTCCTGGTTGATGCGCAGGATCTCGCGCACCCGTTCGATCGGGAGCTCGACGCGGAGCGCCACTTCCTCGATCGTCGGCTCGCGCCCGAGCTCCTGCAGGAGCTGACGCTGTGCCCACACGACCTTGTTGATCGTCTCGACCATGTGCACCGGGATCCGGATGGTGCGCGCCTGGTCCGCGATGGCCCGGGTGATGGCCTGGCGGATCCACCACGTGGCGTAGGTCGAGAACTTGAAACCCTTCGTGTGATCGAACTTGTCGACCGCGCGCATGAGCCCGAGGTTCCCCTCCTGAATCAAATCGAGGAAGGCCAGCCCCCGGTTGCGGTAGCGCTTGGCGATCGACACGACAAGGCGCAGGTTGGCCTCAATGAGCTCGTCCTTCGCCTTGAGGCCGTTGCGCTTGAGACGCTTGTTGCGGGCGACCGTGGCGCCGTCGAGCAGGTCCGTCTCGGGGCCTTCTCCGGCCAGGGCGAGCTCGTTGGCGGCCAGTCTCGCCGCCGCGGCGTTGCCCTCTTCGATCGCCTTGGCGATCTCCACCTCGAGCTCGGCGTTGAGCAGAGGAACCCGGCCGATTTCCTTGAGGTAGGTGTGAACCGGGTCCTCGGAGCTGCCTCCTGCATCACCGCTCGAGGCGGTCCGCTTCCCGTTGGCCTCGCGGCGTGCATCCGCCCGGATAGCACCCTCGGACTTCGGCACAGCCCTCGGTTCCTTCGGGGGCGCGACCTCGAGGACAAGGTCTTCCTCTTCGTCCGGTACGAGCGCGACGCCTTCGGCGTTGACCCGATCAATGAGTGTCGTGAGCACCTCGGGAGTCAACTCGACCGTGTGCAACGCCTCGATCAGTTCTGCTTGCGTGAGCTGTCCCTTGGCGCGACCGATGGCGAGCGCAGCATCGAAGTCGACCTGCGACACCCCCGGCGGCAGCGCGACGTGCGAGATCGGCGCCAGCGCATCGGAGAGCGAGTCCGACAGCTCGACGCCGCTCTCATCGATCGCGACTGCAGACTCTTCGCTCACCCTCGCCGTGCCAACGTCGTCACTCCCCTGGTTGCCTCTCAACCAACCACGCTACCAACCGGTCGGCCGCGTCGCGCCCAGAGGGTGATTCCTCCAGTTCGTCCAGCCAGAGGCGCACTTGCACGGTCTCCGCCGCCCGGGCCTGCCAGGAGTCTTCGCCCACCCTGGACTCGATTTCCACCTCGGCAAGCGCGCGCCGGGCCGCGCCACGCAAGAGTACGGCGACCACGGAGTCAACGGGATCACCAAGGTCGGGGTCCCCCGTCATCGGCTCCTCGACTATGACACGTCGCAACAGGCTGGCCACCTCCGGTGACGCGGACTCCACTGCCTCATGCACGCTGTCATTCTCCAAGAGCGCAACAAACGCCTGGCGTTGCACGCGATCGGTGAAGAGCACAGCGTGCAACCGATCCCCTACATCTTCGGGTTTATGGACGGCAAACTTGAGTGCTTCGAGCCCCGGCCCAGGGCGCAACGCGGCGGCCAGGGCGGAACCGCTCCCCCCGCCGGCGGGCGCCATGAGCTCGCCGTCGTCTTCGGGATAGTCACGGGACGGTGGTTCGTCATTCGGTCGGGTGCGCCGCGTCGGGCGCTCCGCCGGCGGGTTGGCCCGGAGATGGTCCAGGCGCTCCCGGAGCCTTGACGGATCGAGCCGGCACCGGTCGGCCAGCTGCATCACGTATTGGTCGCGCACCAAGTCGTCGGGGTGCTCCGCCACGGCCGTCAGCGCCGCGTCGGCCGACCGGGCCCTCCCCTCCGCCGTCGTCAGATCGCCCGCGTTCAGCATGCGATCCACCCTGAACTGGAGGAATGGTCGGGCTTCCTTGATGGCCCGGGCCAACTCTGTGGGCTGGGTGCGGGCCAGATCCCCCGGGTCGGCGCCGCCGGGCAGATCGGCCACCACCACGTCGACCTCGTGCTTGCGCTCCCACTCGTAGACGCGCGACGTCGCGCTCTGCCCGGCAGCGTCGGCGTCGTAGGCCAGCACGATGCGCTTGGCGAAGTTGCGCAGCAGGGTGAAGTGCTCCTCGGCCAGCGCGGTGCCACAGGTGGCGACGGCCCACGGCACGCCGGCCTGGAAGCAGCCGATGACGTCGGTATAGCCCTCGCACACCACGACCTCGCCCTGGGCGATGATGCCCTTCTTGGCCCAGTTGAGTGCGTAGAGCGTCCGGCGCTTCGAGTAGATCGGCGATTCCTGTGAGTTCTTGTACTTCGGCTCGGGCCGATCGGACGGCTGCTGGCCCGGCCGGGGCGGCAGGACGCGCCCGCCCAAGGCGACGGGACGACCAGACGGATCGCAGATCGGGAACAGCACGCGGCCCCGGAAAAAATCCTGCACGCGGTCACGCCGGTTGACGAATCCGAGCCCCGAATCGGAGAGGATCTTCTCGGGCAGCCGCAGCGACGTGGCCATGACGTCCCAGTCGTCGGGCGCCCAACCCAGACGGAACTGGCGCACGATGTCACCGTCATAGCCGCGCGAACGCAGGTAGTCCCGGGCCGGTCCCGCGTCAGGCGAGCGCAGCAGGCGCTCGTGGTACCAGTCGACGGCGCGATCCATGGCGTCGAGCAGCTCGGAGCGGCGCTTGTGGTCGCGTCCCATCTCCTGGTCCTCGTGCAGGGTGATGCCGGCCCGGTCGGCCAGGAAGCGCACGGCATCGACGAAGTCGAGGTGATCCATGGCGCGCACGAAGGTGATGGCGTCGCCCGACTCCTGGCAGCCGAAGCAGTAGTAGAAGCCCTCCTCGGCGTTGACGCTGAAAGAGGGGGTCTTCTCGGTATGGAAGGGGCAGAGACCGCTCCATCGCCGCCCGACCTTCTTCAACAGGGCGTGCTCGCTGATGAGCGCCACGATGTCGGTCGCCGCCCGGACCTGGGCCACTTCCTCGTCCGGTATCCCCACACCCTGACGGTACCGCGGCGCTGTCCCCGATCCGTTCCTGCCTACGTTGGGTGAATGGCCGTCACGATCTATGGCGTCTGCGCCCTGACCTTCATGATGGGGATGTACGCCCTCGAGGCGCGGGGGCGGGGTTTCATCCTGGCCTTCGCCCTCGGGTGCGCCCTCTCCAGCTCCTACGGCTTCTTGTCCGGGGCCTGGCCCTTCGGCGTGGTGGAGGCCGTCTGGACCCTCATCGCGCTGCGGCGCTACGTCCTCGCCGGCCGTGCGGGGGACGCCGCCACGTAGCGTTCACGTCTGCTCCGGCTACTCCTTCTCGGCCAGGACGGCCTGCGCTGCGGCCAGGCGGGCCACCGGGACCCGGAATGGCGAGCAGCTCACGTAGTCGAGCCCGGCCTCGTAGAAGAGGCCGATGGACTGGGGGTCCCCCCCGTGCTCGCCGCAGACGCCGACTTTGAGGCCCGGCCGCGTGGCCCGACCCCGCTCGGTCCCGAGGCGCACCAGCTCGCCGACACCGTCGAAGTCGACCACCTCGAAAGGATTGCGCGGCAACAGGCCGAGCTCGAGATAGGCGTCCATCATCCGGCCCTCCACGTCGTCGCGGGAGAACCCGAACGTCATCTGGGTCAGGTCGTTGGTCCCGAAGGAGAAGAAGTCGGCGACCTCGGCGATCTCGGCGGCCCTGAGCGCCGCCCGGGGCGTCTCGATCATCGTCCCGATGGTCACCTCGAGCTGGCCCCGCTTGGCCGTGGCGGCCTTGGCCACCTTCGACGGCCTGGGCGCGGGCTCCTCGTTGACCTCGGCCACCGCCTCCTCGACCCAGCCCCGGGCCAGCGCCAGCTCCTCGCGGGTCACCGTGAGCGGGATCATGATCTCGACGATCGGATGCCCACCGTCGGCGACCCGTTGGCGGGCTGCCTCCATCAGGGCGCGCACCTGCATGGCGTAGAGCCCGGGCTTGATCACGCCGAGGCGCACGCCGCGCGTGCCGAGCATGGGGTTGGACTCGCGCCACGACAGCGCGGCCTCGTAGAGGCGGCGCTCTTCGGGGTTCAGTCCCACGGTGGCCTCTTTGTGGGCCAGCTCCTCGGTGGAGGGCAAGAACTCGTGCAGCGGCGGGTCGAGCAGGCGCACGGTGACCGGGAGCCCGTCCATGGCGGCGAGGATGGCGATGAAGTCCTCGCGCTGGACTCGGCGCAGCTCCTCGAGCGCCTCGGTCTCCTCGGCCGGCGACTGGGCCAGGATCATCCGGCGCACCACGGGCAGGCGGTCTTCGCCGAGGAACATGTGCTCCGTGCGGCACAGGCCGATGCCTTCGGCACCGAGGTTGCGCGCGTTGGCGGCGTCCTCCCCGGTGTCGGCATTGGCCCGGACAGCCAGGTGGCCCTTGCGGATGCCGTCGGCCCAGGACAGGACGGTCTCGAAGGCGGCGGGTGGCTTGGCCGCGGTCAGCGGCACCTCGCCGGCCACCACGATGCCGGCACCTCCGTCGAGGGAGACCCAGTCCCCCTCAGAGAGTGTGACGCCGTTCGCCGTCACCTGGTGATCGCCGAGGCGCAGGACTTCCGCGCCGACGACCGCCGGCTTGCCCCAGCCGCGGGCCACGACGGCGGCGTGGCTGACCAGCCCGCCCCGGGCGGTCAGGATGCCCTCGGAGGCGAGCATGCCGTGCACGTCCTCGGGCGACGTCTCGTTGCGCACCAGGACGACGGGCTCGCCGCGCTCAGCCGCCTCGGCGGCGTCGTTGGCCGTGAAGTAGATACGGCCCACCGCCGCCCCGGGGCTCGCCCCGAGTCCCTTGACCCAGGTGGCGTAACCGGAGCTGGCGAACTGGGGGTGCAGGACGGAGTCGAGGTGGTCCTCGGTGATGCGCGACACCGCCTCGGCCTTGGAGATCCCGAGGTCGGCGGGGCGCACCATGTCCACCGCCATCTTCAGCGCGGCAGCGCCCGTGCGCTTGCCCACCCGGGTCTGGAGCATCCAGAGCTTGCCCTGCTCGATGGTGAACTCGGTGTCGCACATGTCGGCGTAGTGGCCCTCGAGACGGCCGAAGATCTTGAGCAGCTCCGAGTGCACCTTGGGGAACTTCTTCTTCAGGTCCGAGATGGGCTCGGTGTTGCGGATGCCGGCCACGACGTCCTCGCCCTGGGCGTTGACCAGGAAGTCGCCGTAGGCGCCCTTGGTGCCGGTGGCCGGGTCGCGGGTGAAGCCGACGCCGGTGCCCGAGTTGTCGTCGCGGTTGCCGAAGACCATCGCCTGGACGTTGACGGCGGTGCCGAGATCGTGGGCGATGCGCTCGCGGTCCCGGTAGGCGATGGCGCGGGGGCCGTTCCAGCTGCGGAACACGGCCTCGATGGCGCCGCGAAGCTGCTCGGCCGGCTTCTGGGGGAAGGGCCTGCCGGTATGACGTTCGACGATCTGCTGGTAGGAGTCGACGAGATAGCGCAGCAGCTCCGTCGGCACCTTCGCGTCAGAGGTCGTCCCGGCCAGCTCCTTGGCGGCGTCGAAGAGCGAGTCGAACTCTTCGCCGGGCAGCTCCAGGACGATGCGGGCGTACATGGCGATGAAACGCCGGTAGGAGTCGAAGGCGAAGCGCTCGTCGCCCGTCTGCTTGGCCAGTCCCTCGACGGAGTCGTCGTTGAGGCCGAGATTGAGGACCGTGTCCATCATGCCGGGCATGGAGAACTTGGCCCCGGAGCGGACCGACACCAACAACGGGTCGGTGGCGTCGCCGATCGACTTGCCCATCGCCTTCTCGAGCCGGGCCCGGGCCCCCGCCACCTCAGCGTCGAGGCCCCTGGGCCAGCCGCCGGCCATGTAGGCGCGGCAGGCGTCGGTCGAGATGGTGAACCCGGGCGGCACCGGGAGCTCGAGTACCGACGTCATCTCGGCCAGGTTGGCGCCCTTACCACCCAGGAGGTCCTTGAGCTCCATCGGCGGTCGGGCATGCGTGTGGTCGAAATCGAAGACGAACGGCATCGGGCCTCCTTGCCCTGGACGGGCGAACCGCGTGGCGGTGCGGTCGCTCGAGTGATCAGCCTCCCCAACTCGGGACGGGCCAACTCAGCCTAGTTTCCCCCTGGCGCTACTCCGCAGGGCGGCTCAGGCCTGGCTGCTGCCGCCGGGATCGTCCCCGGGTGGCCCGGCGTCGGCCTTGCCGGCACCGGTGACCTGGCGCTGGAAGACCTCCTTGGCCTGGCGCATGAAGTCGCGCACGACCGCCAGCTCGTCAGCCTTGAAGCGCTGGGCCACCTGGCGCATCTCCTCGGCTACGGGTTGCTGCAAGCCTTCGAGTCGATGCCGGGTCGCCGGGACGATCTCGACCCAGACCCGCCGGCGGTCCTTGGTGTCGCGGCGACGCGTCACCATGCCCGCCTCTTCCAGGCGGTCGAGGATGAAGGTGACGGCCCCGGTGGTCAGGCCGCTCTCCTCGGCCAGGTGGCCCGCGGTCATGGGGCCGAGGCGTCCAATAAGGTCGAGGCAACGCATGTCGGTCCTGCTCAGTTTCAGCTTCTTGGCCAGGCCCTCGTCGAAATCACTGGCCGCGCCGAAGTACCCCATGATCTCCGTGCGCAGCTGTTGCGCCAGCTCTGCCCGCGACCATTGTCTTGACACATAAGTAACTTTATCACTAAGTTTCTTTGATAATGGCTAATTCTTCTTCGCACCCCAGGCTGGCCGTCGAGGCGCACGACCTCGTGAAGGTCTTCCCCCGGGGCAACGTACGGGCGCTCGACGGGGTCTCCCTCGAGGTGGAAGCCGGCACCGTGCTCGGGTTGCTCGGCCCGAACGGGGCGGGCAAGACGACGGTCGTGCGCATCCTCTCCACCATCCTCGGCCCCGACGCCGGGAGCGCCTCGGTGCTCGGCCACGACGTGGTCGCCCAGCCCGACGCGGTGCGCCGCATCATCGGGCTCGCCGGCCAGTACGCCGCCGTGGACGAGAACCTCACGGGCAGAGAGAACATCCACATGGTGGCCCGCCTCTCCCACCTGAGCCGCAAGGTGTCGGCGCGCCGGGCTGACGAGCTGCTCGAGGAATTCGGCCTGACCGGCGCCGGTGATCGTGTGCTGAAGACCTACTCGGGCGGCATGCGCCGGCGGCTGGACCTGGCCGCTGCGCTGGTGGCGAACCCGCCGGTGCTCTTCCTCGACGAGCCCACCACCGGGTTGGATCCCCAGAGCCGCCAGGGCCTGTGGGTCGCCATCGAGGAGCTGGTCCGCGACGGCACGACGGTCCTGTTGACGACGCAGTACCTCGAAGAAGCCGACCGCCTCGCCCGGAACATCGTGGTGATCGACCATGGGCGCGTCATCGCGGAGGGGACGCCGGCCCAGCTCAAGGCCGACCTGGGGACCTCGGTGGTCTCGGTGACCCTCGGCGACCGGAATGCCCTGGGCCACGCGGTCCAGCTGCTCACGCCGTTCTCCGAGAAGGCACCGGTCGTCGAGGACCTCGTGATCGAGCTGACGGTAACGGACGGGCCCCGCGCGGGCGCCGACGTGCTCCGCTCGCTCGACGCGGCGCAGATCACCATCGCCGGACTGGCCCTGCGCGAGCCCAGCCTCGACGACGTCTTCCTCAACCTGACCGGCCACAAGACCATGATCGAAGAGGACGCCGAAGACACGGCGACGAAGCCGAAGCGGGGCCTGGGCCGGGCTCGCAAGAACGACGTCGCCGACGGAAAGGATGCCGCATGACGACCACCACCGTCACCGCACCGGTCGCTGTCCGGCAGCGCAGTCAGGGCAACCGCCTGTTATGGGTGGTGGCGGACATCGGCACCATGACGAAGCGCAACCTCCTCGCGCTCATCCGGACACCCGAGGCGCTCTTCTTCACGACCCTGCAACCCATCATGTTCACGTTGCTCTTCACCTACGTCTTCGGCGGGGCCATCCACGTCCCCGGCGGCCATTACATCGAATTCCTCATGCCGGGCATCTTCGTGCAGACGGTCATCTTCGGCGCCATGAGCGCGGCGTCGGGGCTCTCCGAGGACCTGCACAAGGGCCTGATCGAACGTTTCCGCGCCCTCCCGATGAGCCGCTCCGCCGTGTTGGCCGGGCGGACGACGTCAGACGTCGTCCGCAATGTCTTCGTGGTCGCGCTGATCACGATCGTCGGCTACGCCGTCGGCTTCCGCATCGGGACCAACGTGGCGCTGTTCCTGTGCGGCGCGCTGCTGATCCTGTTCTTCGCCTACGCGTTGGCCTGGGGCTTCGCCATCATCGGCCTGTCCGCACCCAACGCGGAGACGGCCCAGGTCATGGTCTTCCCCCTGATCTTCCCGCTGCTCTTCGCCTCCTCGGCCTTCGTCCCCGTGGCCACCATGCCGGGTTGGCTGCAGGGTTTCGCCGAGCACCAACCCGTGACGCAGGTGGTCGACGGCGCGCGGTCGCTGATGGTCGGCGGCGTGCTGCACGACTCGGGCGCCGTGGTGGCCGCCCTGTTGTGGACGGTCGGCCTGCTGATGCTGCTCGTCCCGATCGCGGTGCGCAAATACCGCAAGGTCGCCTGAGCGACCTCCCCTACTCCTCGCCGGTGCGCCGGCGCAGCTCGCCGAGGAGATCCGCGACGGGGACGCGCACCTGCTCGGTGGTGTCGCGGTCGCGGATGGTGACGGCGTCGTCCTCGAGGGAGTCGAAGTCGACCGTCACGCACCAGGGCGTCCCCACCTCGTCCTGGCGCCGGTAACGCCGGCCGATGCTCTGGGTGACGTCGTAGTCGCACATGAAGTGCGGCTGCAGGGTCGACAACACCTGGCGGGCCAGGGGCTCGAGCGTGTCCTTCTTCGACAGCGGGAGTACCGCAACCTGGTAGGGCGCCAATCGCCAGTGGAGACGCAGCACGGTACGGGCCTCTCCCGCGACCTCGTCCTCGGTGTAGGCGGCGAGGAGGAAGGCCATCATGGTCCGGGTGGCGCCGGCCGCCGGCTCGATCACGTACGGCGTGTAGCGCTCGTTGGTCTGCTGGTCGAAGTAGTCGAGCGCCACCCCGGAGGCCTTGGCGTGGGCGGTGAGGTCGAAGTCACCCCGGTTGGCGATGCCCTCGAGCTCGTCCCAGCCCCAGGGGAAGAGGAACTCGACGTCTGCGGTACCCCGCGAGTAGTGCGACAGCTCGCTCTGCTCGTGATGGCGCAGTCGGAGCATCTCGGCCGGGATGCCGAGATCGAGGTACCAGCTCATGCGCTCGGAGAGCCAGTAATGGAACCACTTCTGGCTCTCGTCGGGCGGGACGAAGTACTCCATCTCCATCTGCTCGAACTCTCGGGTGCGGAAGACGAAGTTCTGCGGCGTGATCTCGTTGCGGAAGGACTTGCCCACCTGTGCGATGCCGAACGGCGGTTTCTTGCGCGTGGTGCCCAGCACGTTGGCGAAGTTGGTGAACATGCCCTGGGCCGTCTCGGGACGCAAGTAGGCGACGTGGCCCTCGTCCTCCACCGGCCCGGCGTGGGTCTTGAACATCAGGTTGAAGGCCCGGGCCTCGGTGAGGTCCTTCGAACCGCAGTTGGGACAGACGCCGTCGATCTTGTCGGCCCGCCAACGCTCGCGGCAGTTCTTACAGTCGACCAACGGGTCGGTGAAGGTGGCCAGATGGCCTGAGGCCTCCCACACCGCCGGCGGGCCGAGGATGGCGGCATCGAGCCCGACGACGTCGTCGCGCAACTGGACCATGGCGCGCCACCAGGCGTTCTTGACGTTGCGCAGCATGTTGACCCCGAGCGGGCCGTAGTCGTAGGTGGAGCGGAAGCCGCCGTAGATCTCCGCCGACTGGAAGATGAAGCCTCGGGTGCGGCACAGCCGGACCACCTTCTCCATCAGGTCGTCGTTGGCGGCCTGGGGCGCCTCGGCGGTCTCTGTCATCGGTGCAGGATACCGGAGCGGATTCTGGTGCTGACCTCGTTGGCCAGCAGACGGCCCTGCAACGTGAGCACGGCTCGGCCCTCTCTTCGCTCGACGAGGCCGTCGAGGTCCTCGGGCCGCTCGAGGCAGTCCCAGGGCACACCGCGCGGGGTGCGCAGCGAGAGCGTGCGCGCCTCGAACTCCCGCTGCTCGGGCGTCAGTTCCTCGCGGGCGGCCTCGGGCGAGCGGCCGGCTTCCACGGCATCGACGTAGCGGTCGGGCGTCCGCACGTTCCACCAGCGCGTGCCGGCGCGGTGCGAGTGCGCCGCCGAGCCGATGCCGACGTAGTCACCCTGCTCCCAGTAGAGGTGGTTGTGCCGGCACTCGTGCCCGGGCCGGGCCCAGTTGGAGATCTCCTCCCAGGCGTAGCCCGCCGCGGTGAGAACGGCCTCCGCGTGCTCGTAGCGCCGGGCCTCGACGTCATCGTCGGGATGGCGCGCCGGGTCCGCCGCCAGTGGCGTGCCGGGCTCGACCGTCAGTCCGTACGCGCTCAGGTGCGGGGGCGGGTGCGCCAGCGCCAGCACGTGGTCGAGCGTGGCGGCCCAGTCGCGGTCGCTCTCGGTCGCGGCGCCGAAGATGAGGTCGAGGTTCCAGGTGGCGAACCCGGCCCCGTGGACGGCGGCGGAAATGGTCTCAGCGGCGTGGGGCACGTGGCGCCGGCCGAGGCCGGCCAGCACGTGGGCCCGGGTGGACTGCAGGCCGAAGGAGACGCGGGTCACGCCGGCGCCGCGGTAGGTGCCGAGGTGCGCGCCGTCGGCGTCCTCGGGATTGCATTCGACCGTCACCTCCGCGCCGGGCGCACGCGGGATGGCGTCGAGGATGCGGCACAGGGTCTCGGGATGGAGGCGGGACGGGGTGCCCCCTCCGAAGAAGACGGAGGTGGCCGGAGCGAGGTGGCCCGCCCCGAAGGCCTGCTGCAGCTCACGCACGCAGGCGTCGGCGTAGCGCTCCATGAGGTGGTCGCGGTCGGTGTAGGTGGCGAACGCGCAGTAGTCGCAGCGCTCCCGGCAGAACGGGACGTGGACGTAGACGCCGAAGGGGCTCAAAGGCCCGCGGTGGAGCGCACCGAGCGGATGCGCCGGTCGAGGTGCGCCTCCATGGCCTCGGTGGCCAGCTCGGCCACCTCGTCGGCGGCCGGGGGCGGCGGCCCCGCCAGCACCGCGGCGAGATCCCCGCCGAGGATGCGGCGCAGGAGCACCAGGGCAGCCAGGCTCATGTGGCGGCCGCTGCGGTGGGCCCGGCACAGCGTCCCGCCGGCGACGAGATCGAAAGCCACCAGCTCCACCGCCCCGTCGGGCTCGCCGCACGAGGCACACGCATCGAGGACCGGGCCCGCCCCCTCCAGGACGAGCGCCTTCAAGAAGAACGACGGCGCGACGAGGGTCGGGTCGGCCGTCTCGTCGGCCAGCGCGGTGAGGGCGCCCACCAGCATCGAGTACAGCCGGGGGTCGGGATGGCGCTCCTGGGCCATCTGGTCGCTCACCTCGAGGAGCGCGATGCCCCGGGGCATGCGGTCGAGGTCCTCGCGGATGGGCCGGAAGGCGTGCAGCACCTCGACCTGGTTCACGATGTCGAGGTCGCTCCTCCCCTGCCACAGCAAGAGGTCGACGTCGGTCAGTGGCTCGAGCCGGCCACCGAACTTCGAGGTGGTCTTGCGCACACCCTTGGCGACCGCTCTTACCTTGCCGTGGCGTTCGGTCAGGAAGACGATGATCTTGTCGGCCTCGCCCAGACGGTAGGTGCGCAAGACGACGCCCTTGTCGCGGAACAGGCTCACGGTTCGGCATCGGCCCGGGGTTGGGCGTCGGTGGTGGCGGTGGTGGCGGTGGCGGCGGTGGTGGCCTCGGTAGTCGGGTTGGCCTGGCGCTGGGCAGAGCCGAGGGGGCAGTAGCGCTCGCCCCGGCGAGCGGCCTCGGCCACGGCCCGGCGGGCCTCGGCGGCCCGGTCGGCCGCCTGGTCGTGGGCCTCCTGGGCGCCCCGGACACGGTTCATGGCGGCCGCCCCGTGCGAGTGGCGGCCGTAGAGGGCGTTCCCGGCGCCCACCAGTGCCGCGATGACGACGAAGGCGACGACGGCCGCTCCGGCGCCCCCATGCCCAGCCAGGACCACGACCACGACGAAGATGGTGAGGAGGGCGATCCCGACCCCCACGGCGATCCGGCTGAAGGTCATAACCCCACCATTCTCGCAGCCAGGATGGTGGCGCGAGCCCAGGGCTGGTCCTGGCTGGTCTCGGGGTTGGTCTCACCGATTGTTCAGGACAATCCCTGTAAATTTGCCCCGGGTGGACAACCAAGCACTACCCGGCGGGTCCGGGGGCTCGAGAAAAGGGGCATGACGTGACCGACCTCATCTGGAGCTTCTCTCCGTGGCTCCTGTTCCTCCTGGCCACGAGGTTCACTTCGTTCTCCGGTGCCGTGGCGCTGGGCCTGGTGGCCGCCCTGGTGGTCGCCGCCCGGGCGATCGGCCAACATCGTTTTCACCTGCTCGACGCGGCGAGCGTGCTGTACTTCATGGGCCTCGGACTGGCTCTCGAGATCGTGCACCCGACGAGCGTTCTGTTCTGGTCGCGGTACGCGCAGGCGGGAGCGCACGCGTTCTTGACCCTCATCGTGCTGGGGTCGGTGGCCATCGGGCACCCCTTCACCGAGAGCTACGCCCGGGAGTCCACTCCCAAGGAGGTGTGGGGCACGCCCCAATTCCGAGCGGTCAACCGCACCATCTCCTTGGTGTGGGGCGTGGCCTTCCTGGTCGGGACGGTCTCGCTCATTGTGGCGGGCAGCGTGACCACTCGGCCCTTCTTGTTGCGCATCGTCATCCCGTTCGGGGCGCTGGCGTGGGCCTACTCGTACACGCAGCGCATCGTGACGGCGCGGCGGGCGGCGGGAGAAGCGGGCGCTGAGCCGGCGGCGCCGCCGGCTACGGGTTGACGGCGCCGAACCGGCGCACCCGCCGCTGGTAGTCGACGACCGCCTCGTAGAGGTGGCGGCGGCGCATGTCGGGCCAGAGGATCTCGGGAAAGACCAGTTCGCTGTAGGCGATCTCCCACAGCAGGAAGTTGGAGATGCGCGTCTCGCCCGATGTGCGGATGACAAGGTCGGGGTCCGGCATGTCGGGGAAGTAGAGGTGGCGCGCGATGGCCTTCTCGTCCACCTTGGCGGCCGAGGTGCCCTCGGCGACCAGGGCGCGCACGGCGTCGACGATCTCGGCGCGGCCGCCGTAGTTGAAGGCCATCGTCATCACCATGCGTCGGTTGTGCTTGGTGAGCTCGATCGACTCGTCCATCCGCTTGAGCACCCGTCGGGGCACCCGCCAGTCACGCCGGCCGGCGAAACGGATCTGCACCCCCTTCTCGTTGAGCTCGTCGCGCCGGCGCATGAGGAGTGACTGGTTGAAGTTCATGAGGTAGCGCACCTCGTCGGGGGGCCGGCGCCAGTTCTCGGTGGAGAAGGCGTAGAGGGTGATCCACTTGATGCCGATCTCCAGGGCACCGTTGACCACGTCGAGGAGGGCGGTCTCACCGGCGCCGTGGCCCTCGGTGCGGGGCAGGCCGCGGGCGCTGGCCCAGCGTCCGTTGCCGTCCATCACACAGGCGACATGGACGGGCACCCGGGAAAGGTCCAGCTCCGGTGGGACCGGATCGAGTGTCTCCGAGCCGCCATTGCCGGGGCCCTGGTCTCGATCCTGTCCCCGGACACCTCCCGGCTCGCGGACGGCAGGGGTCACCGGATGAACCTACCGCGACCTGCCCTCCTCGACTGCCGGCCCGGGCTTCTATCCGTGTTGCACAATGTCTCTATCCGCGTTGCATAATGACGGGTCCCGACCAGGCGGTACGGGTGGAGAATCCGAGGAGGAACCTTGTCAGAGCCAGCAGCTGCACCACGCCCCGACACCGACGACATGTTCGCGGTGCACGGCGTCTTCCGGGACTGCCTCGGCGCCGCACCCACGCTGGTCGGGGGCGTCACGCCGGGCGATGCCGAACGGGTAGCGCTGATCGCCAACTACTACGAGAACATCCTGTCCTTCCTCGAATCGCATCACGGCGGCGAGGAGGAGCTGGTCTTCCCGCTCCTACGCGAGCGGTGCACCGGCGATGGCGCGTTGATCGACCACATGGACGAGCAGCACCATGAGGCGCTGGCGCTTCTGGAGGAGGCGAAGAGCTCCCTGGCAGCGTGGCCCGGTGGCGGCGCGGCGGCACAGCAGGCGGCGCAGGATCGGTTGGGCGAGCTGTACAGCCATCTGGGCGAGCATCTCAGCGAAGAGGAGCAGAAGGTGCTGCCCCTGGTGGGCGAGCACCTTTCCATGGAGGAGTGGGGGGCGCTCCCTGGCCATGGCATGGCCAACTTCCACGGCGACAAGATCTGGCTCATCCTCGGCCTCATCCGCGAACGCATGACCGAGGAGCAGCGCGCAGGGATGATGGCTCACATGCCGCCGCCGGCCCTCGAGATGTGGACCGGGTTCGGCGAGCAGGCCTTCAAGGACTACTCCACGGAGGTCGTCGTGGAGGTCGTCAACCACGCCTGAGTAACCGGCGCGGTCGCGCGTTACACGACGGCGATAGCGTCGTCTCCGATGACGGGCGAGGACGACGAGTTCTTCGGCGAGCCGGACGGCCTCGACGAGCTCGATGTCTTCGGGTCGTCGGGAGTCAGCGAGGCGGACGGCCGCCAGGCCGGCGACGACGGCGTCGACGGGCTGGACAAGATCACGGCGCAGATGTCCGGCGGCGAGCACCGGCCCGAGCAACAGGAGATGTGCCGCGCCGTCGCCGAGGCGATGGTCACGGGGACCCACCTCGTCGTCCAGGCCGGCACGGGGACCGGCAAATCGCTCGCCTACCTCGTCCCCGCGGCTCTGAGCGGCAAGAAGGTGGTCGTCGCCACCGCGACGAAGGCGCTGCAGGACCAGCTGGCCGAGAAGGACCTGCCTCTGGTCGATGCCGGGCTCGGGCTGGCGAGGCCGCTGGACTTCGCCGTGCTCAAGGGGCGCAGCAACTACGTCTGCCGCCAACGGGTGGCCGAGGTGGGCTCGGGTGGGATCCAGGCGGAGCTCGGTGACCAGGGCGGCCGGCCCGACGAGCCGGAGCCTGAGCCGGAGCTGGTCGAGGAGATGGAGAGCCAGGGGCGTCACGGCGCACCCGAGGGCATCGTCGACGAGGTGCGGCAGCTGGTGGCGTGGTCGCAGACATCGCAGACCGGCGACCGGGCCGACCTGAGCTTCGAGCCGTCCGCCCGGGCCTGGAACATGGTCAGCGTCGGCCCGAGGGAGTGCCCGGGCGCGTACAACTGCCCATCAGGAGGGCGCTGCTTCGCCGAGGCCGCCCGCGAACGGGCCTCGGTGGCCGACATCGTCGTGGTCAACACGCACCTCTACGGGGCCCATCTGGCCAGCGGCGGCGTGGTGCTGCCCGAGCACGACGTGATCGTCTTCGACGAGGCCCACGAGCTCGAGGAGGTCATGACGTCCAGCCTCGGCGTCGAGGTGACGCCGGGTCGCTTCCGTTCCCTCGTCACGTCCGCCCGCCCCCTCGTCGAGCCGCGCGACAGCGAGCTGCTCGACTCCCTGGCCGCGGTGGGCGACCAGCTCGGCAACCTCCTGGCGGACAGGGTGGGTGAGCGCGTCCTGCACGACGGGGCCCGGCCGCCCCTCGACGATCGAGAGCTGGCCGAGCTGCTCGCCCGCGCCGCCGACATCAGCCGGCGCGTCACCGATGCGCTGCGGCGCCGAGGGGCGCAACGCTCCTTCCTGGCTGAGGACGGCGGGTCCGATCCCGATCCCGACCGGGCCAGCCGCAAGACCCGCACCCTGCAGGCCTCCGTGCACATGGCGGATGACCTGCACCGGTTCGAGACCCGCGGCGACGGGGAGGTCGCCTGGGTCGACGGGACGCGGCGCAACGTCAGGCTCCGCCTCTCGCCCGTCGACGTCGGACCGGTGCTTGCGGCGAAGTTGTGGGGCGAGGTCACCTCTGTCCTGACGAGCGCCACGATCCCACCCCGGATCGTCGAGCGGGTGGGACTCGAGGCGTTCCCCACCGAGGAGCTCAATGTAGGCAGCCCCTTCGACTACCGCTCTCACGCACTGCTCTACGTCGCCCGCCACCTGCCCGACCGCCGTGCTGCCGGGGCGCAGGAGGCACTGCACGAGGAGCTGTCCCAACTGCTGGAGGCAGCCGGCGGCCGCACCCTGGCGCTCTTCACCAGCAAGCGAGCCACCGAGGCGGCGGCGGCAGCGCTGGCGCCGGAGCTGCCCTACACGCTCCTGCTCCAGGGGGATCTCCCGAAGAGCCGGCTGCTCGAGCAATTCGCGGCAGACGAGACGTCCTGCCTATTTGCCACCATGGGCTTTTGGCAGGGCGTGGACATCCCCGGCCGGGCCCTCTCGCTCGTGACGATCGACAAGCTCCCCTTCCCGCGTCCCGACGACCCGCTGCTCCAGGCACGCCGGGAACGGGCCGGTGGGCGCGCGTTCTCCCTGGTGGACCTGCCGCGAGCGGCCACGCTGCTGGCACAGGGCTCGGGCCGGCTCATCCGCAACGCGGACGACCGGGGCGTGGTCGCCGTGCTCGACCCGCGGCTCGCCACGGCGTCGTACCGCGGCGTGTTGCTGGCAACCCTCCCTCCGATGCGACGTTCCGTGGACATCCACGAGGTGGAATCGTTCCTGCGGCGGGCGCTCGAGGAGGAGACCACGTAGCCGACGGAGTGCCGCCGCCCCCGGGTCACTCGGCGAAGTCGAAGACGAGCTCGCCCGCTTTGTTGCGCGATCCCTCCGTCGACACTCGCATGACCCATCGGCCTGCCACTCGGCGCAGCTGGCTCGTGTTGAGGGTGTACGCCGCGCTCGTTCGGGCGAACGTCGCACTCCAGAAGCCCGGCCTCGGTAAGGATACGAAGGTGGCGCGAGACGGCCTGCCACGGGAGCGTGAACCTGCGGGCGATGTCATGGGAACTCAAGAACCCGCCATGGTCATGAAGCGCGGCGAGGATGCCACGTCGGATCTCATTCCCCAACGCCTTGAACACCAGGTCCAGCGTTTCGGGATCAGCGACGTCGCTGAGCGTCGGAGGATTGATCCGTCCAACTGTGAAGGCGTCAGCGCGAGGTCGAGGGGGGGACATTTCTGAGACTATAACCCAGTCTGCTTATAGTTCCGGAAGGGCGGCGGCGTTCTCCCCGGGGCGTCGCTGGCCGGAATGGTCCCCGGCGAGGATCAGTAGCCGAGGCGGTTGAGCATCTCATCCCGGTTCTGCCAGTGGCGCTCGACCTTGACGTGAAGGTCGAGGTAGGTGCCCTTAGGCAGCTCTTCGCGCACGGCGATCCCGACGGCCTTGAGGACTTCGCCGCCCTTGCCGATCACGATCGCCTTCTGGGAGTCAGTCGAGGGGGGCGGATTCAGGGGATATTTTCTGAGACTATAACCCAGTCTGCTTATAGTTCCGGAAGAGGCGGCGGCTGTCTCCCCGGGGCGTCGCTGGCCGGAATGGTCCCCGGCGAGGATCAGTAGCCGAGGCGGTTGAGCATCTCGTCCCGGTTCTGCCAGTGGCGCTCGACCTTGACGTGAAGGTCGAGGTAGGTGCCCTCAGGCAGCTCTTCGCGCACCGCGATCCCGACGGCCTTGAGGACTTCGCCGCCCTTGCCGATCACGATCGCCTTCTGGGAGTCGCGCTCAACGATGATCTCGACTCGGATGTGCGGCCACTCCCATTCGGTCACCCGGCAGGTAATCGCATGCGGTAGCTCGTCCCGGGTCTTGGCCAGCAGCTGCTCGCGCACGAGCTCGGCCACCCAGAGCGCCTCGGGTGTGTCGGTGATGACGTCGGGTGGGAAGAAGGGCGGCCCGTCTGGCAGCCGGGCGATGAGGTGGGCCGTCAATCCACCCACGCCCTTCCCACTTCGAGCGGAAACCGGGAAGTACTCGACGTCGGCCAGCTCGATGGGTGCGGTCAGCGCGTCGACCGCCGCCTTTGCCTGTGTCAGGCGTTCCATGACTTGGGCGTTATTGGCCTTGTCGACCTTGTTCACGACGACGATCAGGCCTGGTGGTGCACCGT
Source organism: uncultured Acidimicrobiaceae bacterium (assembly GCA_963736515.1). GTDB lineage: Bacteria > Actinomycetota > Acidimicrobiia > Acidimicrobiales > RAAP-2 > Bog-473. The sequence continues at coordinate 156,422 of CAVTPE010000001.1, forward strand.
CTTCGCGGTGTTCGGCGTCTTCGCGGTGGCCGGGGCCCCCGGGGCCCCCGGGGTCGACGGGGTCGACGGAATCGTCGGAATCCTCGGGGTCGGCGGGGCGGGACCTAGCCCAGGCCGCCGTGACCTGCTGCACCTGACGCACCGAACGCTCCAGCACGGTCCGGTCCCCCGGACCGATGGCCGCGGTGCCGTCGACGACGACCACGATCACATCGACGTCGTTCAGGGCTTCCGTTGCGGTCTCGTTGAGCCGGCTTCCCAGCGTGCTGCGGGGACGATGGATGCCCGGCGTGTCGACGAAGACCACCTGGGCGTCGTCCGCCGGATCGTGCAAGACACCGAGTATCCGGTGCCTCGTCGTGTTCGGCCGCGACGAGGTGATCGCCACCTTCGTCCCGACCATGGCATTCACGAGCGTGGACTTTCCGACATTGGGGCGGCCGACCACGGCCACGAAGCCCGAGCGCATCGTCCTCAGTTCCCGTTGTGCGAAACGCTGCCCGCGCCGTTACCTCGGTGGTCGCGGCCGCGGTCGGTGTCAGTCTCCGCGTCGTCGTCGGTCGGCGCACCCGTGGGCTCGATTCGGACGCGCCCGATGCGCCGCCCGCGCACGTCGACGGCGGTCAGCCGGAACCCGTCCACCTCGACCGAGTCACCCGGGTCGGGGACCCGCCCGGCCAGGTCCAACATGAGCCCGGCGACGGTGTCCCAGGGGCCATGCGGAAGCTCCGCTCCCAACAGCTCGTCGGCGTCGTCCACCGAGTAGAGCGAGCTCACCACAACCGATCCGTCCTCGCAACGCTCCACGGTCGGCTCCTCCACGTCGAACTCGTCCACGATGTCGCCCACGAGCTCCTCGAGGAGGTCCTCGAGGGTGATCAGCCCCGCGGTGCCGCCGTATTCGTCGACGACGATCGCCATATGGAATTTTTCCTCCTGCATCTCGCGCAGGAGATCCGAGACCTCCTTCGACTCGGGGATGAACTTGGCCGGTCGCATGCTGTCACGCACCGCCTGGGCCGCCTTGCCCGCCCGTTCGGCGCGCACGAGGTCCTTGGCGTAGGCGATGCCGATGATGTCGTCGATCCCGTCCGCCTCGACCGGTATCCGGCTATACCCGGCGCCGAGCGCCGCCTCGAGCGCGTCGCGGACGGTGACGTCGGATTCGACCGTGACCATGTCGGGACGCGGGGTCATCACCTCACGAGTGACCGTGTCGCCGAAGTCGATGATGGAGTGGATGAACGTCCGCTCTTCATGCTCGATCACGTTCTCTTCGTGCGCCACGTCGGCCATGGCCTTCAACTCGGAGTCGGTGATGTACGAGCGCGGCAGGCCCTCCCCGTCATCGCCGCCGGCGCCGATGATCCGGTTGGCCAGGCCGATGAGGACGGCCGAGAGCCAGCGGACGGGCGGGAAGCGGATGAGGGTGCTGACGAGGGGCGCACTGAGCAGGGCGGCCCGATCCGCGTGCTGCACGGCCCAGTTCTTCGGGACGGCCTCGAAGAACACGAAGATCACCACGATCTCGAACACGATGCCGAGGGAGACGCCGAGCCCGCCGAAGAGGTGTTCGGCGACGATGCCAACCAGCGTGGCGGAGATGAGCTGGCAGATCAGCACCAGCAGTAGAATGGGGTTGAGGAAGTTGGCCGGGTTCTCGACTAGCCGGGCCAACTGGCGGGCCCCGCGCTTCTTCTCGTCCACGAGCGACTTGGCCTTGATCCGGTTCATCCGGACCAGGCTCGTCTCGGCCATGGCCAGGACACCCGATGCAGCCAGCAACACTGCGATGATGACGACGAGGATGCCGTCCTCGACGTGGAACCCCGATGCCGCCAGCAGGGTCAGCACGCTCACGCGTCTCGGCTGTTCCGGTGGAAACGCGTGAGCAGCTGCTGCTCCACCGCCTCCATCCGTTCTGCCTCTGCCTCGATCTCGTGGTCCATGCCGAGCAGGTGCAACAGCCCGTGGACGACGAGCAACGCCACCTCGTCCTCGAACGGCACCTCGTGCTCTACGGCGTTGCGTGACGCCACGACCGGGCAGATGACCACGTCACCGAGCAGTGTCAGTGCGCCCTGCTCGGCCGAGCTTCCCGGACCGCTGCCGCCGAAGTCCGGTGAGCGGCCGGTGGGCCCAGGCTCGTCCTCGATGGGGAACGACAGCACGTCGGTCGGACCCGTCTTACCCAGGAACTGCTCGTTGAGCGCGGCAATGGCGTCCTCGTCGACGAAGAGGAGCGAGACCTCGGTCTCGCCCTTCACCCCGCGCGCCTGGAGCACCTGGCGTGCGAGCCCCGCCCATCGAGCGACGTCAATCTGATGAACCTGCTGCTCGTCAGCGGCAAAGACGTCGATCGTCACTGCGTGGAACCCGGCCGCCCTTCTGCGACCTCGTAGGCGTCGACGATGTCGGCCACGATCTTGTGGCGGACGACGTCCCGGCGGCTGAGGTGCACGAACGTGATGTCGTCGATCCCGCCCAGTACCGGCTCCAGGCCGATCAGTCCCGAGCGGCCGCCCGGAACGTCGATCTGCGTCACGTCACCGGTGACCACGCACTTGGAGCCGAACCCGATCCGGGTCAAGAACATCTTCATCTGCTCGGGGGTCGTGTTCTGGGCCTCGTCGAGGATGATGAACGAACTGTTCAGCGTCCGACCTCGCATGAAGGCCAGCGGCGCGACTTCGATGGTGCCGCGGTCGAGGAGGCGTTGCGCGCCCTCGGGCTCGAGCAGGTCGTAGAGCGCGTCATAGAGCGGCCGGAGGTACGGGTCGACCTTGGCCATCAGGTCCCCCGGCAAGAAGCCGAGCCGCTCGCCCGCCTCCACGGCGGGCCGGGTCAAGATGATCCGCGTGACCTGCCGGGACTGCAGGGCGTGCACCGCCTGGGCCACCGCCAGGTAGGACTTCCCGGTTCCTGCCGGCCCGATCCCGAACGTGATGATGCTCTGCGAGATGGCGTCGACGTAACGCTTCTGCCCCGCCGTGTTGGGGCGCACCGTCTTGCCGCCGGCGGCCCGGACCACCTCGGAGCGCAGGACGTCGCTCGGACGGATGTCGTCGCGCACCATGTCGATGGCGCGGGCCACCGTCGAGGGGTCGAGGTTGCGTCCGGCCTGCACCATGAGGATGAGTTCCTCGAAGAGCCGCACCACCAACTCGGCGTCGGGGCCCTCGACGGAGATCCGGTCGCCCTGCACCACGATCTGGTCGGCGGGGAAGGTCTGCTCGATTTGGCGGAGGTGCTCGTCGCGGGTCCCGAGAAGCCCGGCCATCAAGTGGTTCCCCGGCACGAAGCACTCGGCGCGCAGGGTCGTGGTCATGGTGCGGTCATGTGATGGCAAGGTGCCCCTTTAGTGGTTCGCCCCCCAGGACGTGGAGGTGGAGATGCGGGACCGAGTTCATGGCATCGGGCCCGATATTGAAGATGAGGCGGTAGCCCCGATCCGGTGTCGCCAGGCCGGCGGCGTCGGCGACGGCCCGCGCTGCAATGAGCATGTCGGCCAGGACCGGCCCGTCTTCGGCGGTGACCGCCGACGCATCGTCGATGTGGCGACGGGGCACGATGAGTACGTGGAGCGGAGCGGCCGGGCTGATGTCGTTGAAGGCCACCGTCGTGGGTGTCTCGTGGACCGTCTCGGACGGCACCTCACCCGCCACGATCTTGCAGAAGAGGCAATCGCTGGCGTCCGTCATGCCCCGGGGTCGCCGTGCCTCTGCGCCAGCCTGATCACTGGTCCGAACTTACCGGTCCCCGGGTCCGACCCGTGACCATGGGCGCTCGAGTGGGCGATCGAGTGGGCGAGTGGGCGCTCGTCACCCGGGTCACTCATCCGCCGCCGCCACGGTCCCGGTCCGCAGGGAGGCCAGGAGGGCGCCGGCGGTGACCGCCGCGGTCTCGGCTCGCAGGACGCTCAGCCCGAACCCAACCGTGGGCAGAGCCGACTCCAGCTCCTCGGTGCTCCACCCGCCCTCGGGCCCGACGGCAACCACGCGCTGGGTCACCGTCGGCCGGTCCCCGCTGAGCTGGGCCAGCACGACCTCGCCCGGCCCTCCCAACGCAGCCAGGTCGACGAACGGGAGGGTGTCGCAGACCTCGGGCAGCCAGACGCGGCGGCACTGGGCCGCCGCCTCGCGGGCCACCCGGCGCAACTTCTCGACCGCCGCCTGGCCGCGGGCGCCGGACCAGCGAACGATGCTGCGCTCGGTGCGCAGCGGAATGATGCGGTCGATGCCCAGCTCGGTCAGCTTCTGAACGACCCATTCAGGCCGCTCCCCCTTCACCGGCGCGAAGGCCACAGTGAGTGCCGGCTCGGCGCGCGCCTCGGACTGCACGGTCCCGTCGCCGCCAACGCCCGTGCCGACCGCGAGACGCTCGAGGGCACCCGGGGCTCGCCAGGCGGTACGTGCCCAGTGCCCGTTGCCATCGGTGGCGATGACCTCCTCGCCGTCGCGCAGCCGCAGCACGCGACCCAGGTGGTGCGCGTCCTCGTCGGACATCGTCGGTCGGCCCGGGTCGTCGACGAAGACCTGGGCCGCGGCCGCCGCGCGCACGGCGACGGCGGCGTAGGTGGGTCCGGCGCTATCCAAAGGCAGAGCGCAGGCGCGAGAACACGCCCTCACCGCCACGGGCACCGGGAGCGGAGACGTTCTCGCCTCGTGACGCGGCGAACTGCCGCAAGAGCTCGTCCTGCTCCGGGCTGAGATCGGTAGGCGTCGCCACCAGCACGTGCACGTAGAAGTCACCCCGGCCGCGGCCGCGCAGGTGCGGCACGCCGAGGCTGCGGATGCGCTCGATGTGCCCGTGCTGGGTGCCCGGTCCGATCGTCAGGTGCTGCGGTCCGTCGAGGGTCTCCACGTCAGTCTCGGTCCCCAGGGCCGCCTGGGCGACACTGATGGTCAACGTGGTGTGGATGTTGTCGCCCTGGCGCTCGAAGCGCTGGTCGGATTGCACCGCCAAGTGGACGAACAGCGACCCGCTCGGGCCGCCGCGCTGACCGGCGGCCCCGCGTTCGGCCAGGCGCAGGGTGGACCCGTCCTCGACCCCGGCGGGCACCTCGACGGTGAACGTGCTCTCATCCATGCGACGCCCCTCACCGCGGCAGCCGACGCACGGTGTGGGGATCATCTCGCCGGTCCCGCTACAGCGCGAGCATGCGACGCTCGTCACGACCTGCCCCAGCAACGACTGGCGCACCCGGCGCAGCTCACCGGAGCCCTGGCAGTCGATGCAGGTGACCGGCTCGGTGCCCGGGGCGGTGCCCCTGCCGTCGCAGGTGGTGCACACGGTCGGAAGGCGGACGGAGATCTCCCGACGCGTGCCGAACACAGCCTCGGAGAACTCGATCCCGAGCCGTACCTCGGCGTCAGCGCCGACCTGGGGGCCGCGCCGCCGGCCGCCGGCCCCTCCCATCTGCCCGAAGAACGCCTCGAAGATGTCGCCCAGGCCACCTTCGAAACCGAAGCCACCCGCGCCCGCTGCCTGCGACCCGAAGACACCCTCGGGGCCGAAGCGGTCGTAGCGGGCCCGCCGCTCGGGGTCGCGCAGCACCTCGTAGGCGACGCTCACTTCCTTGAAGCGCGCCTCGGCGGCGGGGTCGCCGTGGTTGGTGTCAGGATGCAGCTCACGGGCGCGGGCTCGGTAGGCCCGCTTGATCTCGTCGTCACTGGCCTCGGGGCTGACGCCGAGCAGCGCGTAGAGGTCGCCCAGTCCGTCAGTGACGGCCATCGTGCCCCCCGCTGATGCGCTCCCCGAGCCGCTCGCCCACCACGTGGGCCGCGGCCATGGCCCGCGCATAGTCCATGCGGGTCGGGCCGAGCAGCCCGACCGCGCCGAGGTCCTGCCCGTCGATGGAGACCGGCGCGACCACAACGGCACACGAGGACAGCGCCTCGAAACCGTGCTCGGTGCCGATGGCCACCGAGAGCCCTCGGTCGAGGACATCGCGCAAAAGGGTCACGACGACCAGTTGCTGTTCGAGGATGGCGAGGACCGAACGCACCGTCTCCACGGCGTCGAAGGACTCGGCCAGGCGGGCGTTGCCGCCCACGAAGACCTGATCGGATTCCATGGCACCCTCGAGGGAGTCGAACGCCCGACGCGCCGCGCTGACGAGCTGGTCGATCTGCGCGGACCCACTGGCCGGGACGGCCCACGGCTGGGTGAGGGTGCGCCCGACCAGGGAGGAGGAGAGCACCGTGCCGGCGCCGGCCAGCACCTCGTCTGCGGTCTCGACCTCGAGGTCGATGGTCCGCTTCTCGACGGCGCCGTCGGAGAGCACCACGACCAACAGGGCGTGCAGCGGCGACAACCCGACGAGCTGGATGGAGCGGATGGTGGCCGTGTCGTGCGACGGACCGACGACCACGGCGGCGTAGGAGGTCAATTCGGAGAGCAGGCCAGAGGCCCGCTCGAGCACCGTCTCCATTTCGCCATGGACCTGCTCGAAGAACTGTGTCACCTGGCGGCGCTGGATGGGCCCGAGGACTCCGGGCCCGGTCAGGTGGTCGACGAAGAAGCGGTAGCCCTTGTCGGTCGGGATGCGGCCGGCACTCGTGTGGGGCTGGACGAGGTAGCCCTCGCGCTCGAGCGCCACCATTTCCGAGCGGACGGTGGCCGAGGACACTCGCACACCCGGGGCGCTGGCAACGTGGGAAGACCCCACCGGCTCGGCGGTCCCGATGTACTCGGTGACCACGGCCTCCAGGATGGCGGCCCGGCGGCCATGCAGGGCGCGCTCGTCGTCTGCGATGTCGGTGTGGGGAGTGGAGTCAGTGGGCGGTGTCATTGCGTGCCTGGCACTCAAGTCTACCGAGTGCCAGGGCGACAGCCGTGGGCAGCACCAGGACCCGCGGGCGAGGGGGCGGCGGTCGCCGTACCCGTTTCAGTCATCACCCAGGCGCAACGCGGAGATGAAGGCCTCCTGGGGCACTTCGACCCGCCCGATGTTCTTCATCTTCTTCTTGCCTTCCTTCTGCTTCTCCAGCAGCTTGCGCTTGCGGCTGATGTCGCCCCCGTAACACTTTGCCAGGACGTCCTTGCGCTTGGCCTTGACCGTCTCCCGGGCCACGATGCGCCCGCCAATGGCCGCTTGGATCGGGACGTCGAAGAGCTGGCGCGGGATCAGCTCGCGGAGCTTTTCGGCCATCTTGCGCCCGTAGAAGTCCGCCGTGCTCCTGTGCACGATGGTCGAGAAGGCGTCCACGGGCGAATGGTTGATCAGGATGTCGACCCGCACCAGGTTGCCGGTGGCGTAGGCCTCGGGCTCGTAATCCAAGGAGGCGTACCCCTTGGTCCGGCTCTTCAGTTGGTCGAAGAAGTCGATCACGACCTCGGCCAGGGGCAACGTGTAGACGAGCTCGACGCGCTCGGGCGAGAGGTACTCCATCTGGGTCATCTCCCCGCGCCGGGTCTGGCACAGTTCCATGACCGTGCCTGTGTACTCGGTCGGCGTGATGATGGTGGCCGAAAGCATCGGCTCGTCGATGTGGTCGATCCGGCTGGCGTCGGGAAGCTCCGTCGGGTTGTCGACGTCGAGCTCCGTCCCGTCCGTGAGGAAGGCCCGGTACTCCACGCTCGGCGCGGTGGCGATGAGGGAAAGGTTGAACTCACGCTCCAGGCGCTCGCGCACGATCTCCATGTGCAAGAGGCCCAGGAAGCCGCAGCGGAAACCGATGCCCAGGGCATGGGAGGACTCGGGCTCGAAGGTGAAGCTGGCGTCATTGAGCTTGAGCCGGTCGAGAGCATCGCGCAGGTCGGGCAGCTCGTCGCCGTCGACCGGGTAGAGGCCGCAGAACACCATGGGCTTGGGATCCCGGTAACCGGCCAGGGCCTCGGTGGCACCGTGCTGCGCCGTGGTGACGGTCTCACCCGAGCCGCGCTTCTCCCACGTCCTTGATCCCTGCGATGAGGTAGCCCACCTCTCCCGGGCCCAGCTCGGCCACGGGGACGGCCACGGGGGTGCGCACACCGACCTCTTCGATGTCGTGGACCGCGTTGGCCTGCATGAAGCGGAGGCGCGCCCCTTGGGGGAGCGAGCCGTCGACAATGCGGATGGAGCTGACGACTCCCCGGTACTGGTCGTAGGAGGAGTCGAAGATCAGGGCGCGCAAGGGAGCCGCTGGGTCGCCCTTGGGCGCAGGGATGCGGGCGATGATGGCGTCGAGCAGGTCCGGCACGCCCTCGCCCGTCTTGGCCGAGATATGGAGGATGGACTCGGCCGGGAGTCCCAGCACGTGCTCGATCTCGAGCGCGCAGCGGACGGGGTCGGCTGCCGGCAGGTCGATCTTGTTGAGGACCGGCACGATCTCGAGGTCGTTCTCGATGGCCTGGTAGCAGTTGGCGAGCGTCTGGGCCTGAATGCCCTGCGACGCGTCGACCAGGAGCACGGCGCCCTCGCAGGCTGCCAGCGAGCGGGAGACCTCGTAGCCGAAGTCGACATGGCCCGGGGTGTCGATCAGGTGGAGGATGTGCCCGGCGTGCACGACCCGGACGTTCTGGGCCTTGATGGTGATCCCCCGCTCGCGCTCGATGTCCATGGAATCGAGGTACTGCTCGCGCATGAGACGGGGGTCGACGGCCTTGGTGATCTCAAGAATCCGGTCGGAGAGGGTTGACTTGCCGTGGTCGACATGGCTGATGATGGAGAAGTTGCGAATGAGCTCGACCGCTATGGGTCCAGAAGCGGTGAGGGGGGGCGGCACAGTCCGTCGATCGTACCGGTCCAGGTCGGCGGCGCCGGTCGCCTGGCCAGGGAACTCGGGAGGCGGGCCGTCCCCACGGCGCCCGCCGAAATGGCCCCGCCACCTGCTACAGTTGTCGTCCGCACTGGTGAGGCCCCCGCCCACCGCCGCCCCCTTCGAAGAACACTGAGGATCGACACGTGGCCAACATCAAGAGCCAGATCAAGCGGAACCGCCAGAACGAGAAGCGCCGGCTTCGCAACAAGTCGGTGCGGGCCGAGCTGCGCACGCGTGCGAAGTCGGCCATAACAGCCGCCGAGAGTGGCGCCGAGGACAGCGTCGAGGCGCTGCGCCTGGCCGTGAAGCGAATCGACAAGGCGGCGGCCCGGGGCGTCATCCACAAGAACACGGCCGCGAACCACAAGTCGCGCCTGGTGCGACGGGTTGCCGCCATCGAGGCGGCTTCCGCCGAGTAGCGGCGGTCTCCGCTCCCTCCCCCGCTGGCCTCTGCGGCGGACCCGTCTTTCTCACTCCTCCTCCGGAATGCTTCGGCGCGCGGTTCGGGCGGTTCGGTGCGGTTCGGCGCGGTTCGGGCGGTTCGGTGCGGTTCGGGCGGTTCGGTGCGGAATCAGCCGTCGATGTGGAAGGTGAACATCCTCTCCGGCACGATGCGCACGCCGACGGCGCCGGCGTTGTCCAGCCATTCCTCGAAAGACGACCCCTGCTTGGGCAGATACTCGTCGAGCATGGCCCGCCGGAGCTCGCCAAACGCGGGTTCGGCGAGGCCGAAGCGCTCGGCTCTCCCGTGCACGGTCACCGCGAGCTCCTCGCCGGGTAGGTGCGTGGCGCTGCAGGCCGGCCGGGCCGCCAGGTGGCGAATCCGCACGGCGTCGTGCCCCGAGCTGAACCAGAACGTGCCGTGCAGGAAGTAGCCATCGACCGGTCCGGCCAGAGGCCGCCCGTCGGCGGTCACCGTGGCCAGCACCAGGAGGCGCATCCCTTGGAGGCGCTCCGTCAGCTCCCACGCGTTCAACCGCCGCTCATCCGTGATGATGTCGCGCAGGTGGGGCCCGGCCCCCGCCATGGAGGTGTCGAGCAGGGCCTGGAGTCGGTTGAGTTCTTCCGGTGTCTCGAGCATGGGCCCCAGTCCAGCACCGGGGTGCTCGGGCCGACCGGCCATGGAAAACTGGAGCCATGGCGGACGGGCTCGTCCTCACCCGTCGGGCGTCCGAACGGGGCCTACACGAAACAGCTCAACGCGCCGGGGGTGCGAGAAGCAGCGCCATCGTGCGCCACTACACCGGCTACGAGGAGTGGGAGGCCTCCGGCTTCCTCCGCCGTGAGATGCCCCGCCGTGGTGTCGCTCTCATTCTGGGCTTCGGCGACAGCATGGAGGTGTTCACGGGTGAGGCGAAGGACCCGGTGCGAACCGTGGGCGCGTTCGTCGTCGGCAACCAAGCCGGCTCGAGCCTCACCGGCGTCGGGGGTCACCAGCTCGGCGTGCAGGTTGAGCTGACACCCGCCGGGGCCCTGGCGCTCTTCGGCGACGTGGGGGACTTCAATGACGCAGTGATCCCCCTCGACGAGGCGCTCGGCGCCCTCGGGACCTGTCTGGTGGGCCGGCTGAGCGAGATGCCCTCCTGGGAGGCGAGGCTGCAACTGCTCGACGAGTTCTTCGGTTGCGACTTCTTCGGTTGCGACGACGTCCCCGCCCTCTCGCCCGAGGTCGCCTGGCTGCTCCGGAAGCTCGAGGCCTCGAAGGGTCGGGCCCGGGTCGAGCCCCTCATGGACGAGACCGGCTGGAGCCGGCGCTACGTCACGGAGCGCTTTCGGCGCCAGCTGGGCGTGGCGCCGAAGGCCTACGCACGGCTGTTGCGCTTCGACCACGCCAGCGCGCTGCTCGGGAGATTGTCGCCGGGCCGCACGCTGGCCGACGTGGCGATGGAGGCGGGCTACTACGACCAATCCCATCTGACCCGAGACTTCGTCGCGCTCGCCGGCATGACGCCGGGTGCCTACGCAGCCGACGCCGTCCTGGCGCCCCAGGTCAGTTTTGTCCAAGACGCGGAGGCCGCCACGCCCGCATAGTGGGGTGATGGACACCTTGAACGACACGACGACCGAGAGCACCACGACCGCCGGGACCGCCGGGACCGCCGTCATCCCCATCCTCGTCTACGAGGACATCGAGGCTGCGCACGACTTCCTCGTGACCGCGTTCGGCCTCACCTCGGGTGGGCTACACCGCCTCGACGACGGCACGGTCGTCCACGCCGAGGTGCGCAACGGTGACGCTGCCATCTGGCTGCACCAGGTGACCGCCGAGCACCAGATGGCCTCGCCCCGCGGCGAGGCGAGGGCGCACGGCGGCCTCGAGGTCATCGTGCCCGACGTCGATGCGCACTTCACCCGCGCCAAGGCGGCCGGGGCCCAGATCGACTCCGAGCCGGCAGACCAGGACTACGGCCTGCGCGAGTACGGCGTCAGGGACACCGAGAACCACCGGTGGTGGTTCTCCACCCCGCTCGCCTGACCTGTCAGCGGCGCGCGCCGGCGCGCGGGCGCGCCGTCCGAGCCGGGCGTGTCTGCCGGGCCAATCGGGCGACCAGGATCTCGATCACCACATCGGCGTCCATGCCGCTCGCGCCGCGCACGTCGAGGTCGGCCGCCGCGATGAGGTTGATGGCCTCGGCGACCCGCGTGCTGCCGAGCCGTCGGGATTGCTCCAGCGCCTTCTTCGCCACGAAGGGAGCGGTGCCGAGCACGGCCGCGGCATCGCGGTCGTTGCCGATGTCGTCACCGTCGAGGGCCAGCATGTTGGAGAAGTGCCCGTGCAGCGTGGCGAGCACCTGCACCGGTGCGAGGCCGCCCGCCTCGAGCATGCGGCGCAGCACCATCAACGCCCGTCCCGGTTCACCCTTGTCGATGGCGTCGGTCAGCTCGTAGCGGGGGACGTTGCCCGCCTCGCCAAGATAGGGCGCCAGATCGTCTGCGGTGATGCGGGCGCCTTCGCCGTAGGCGGCACTCAGCGCGCTCGAGGAGGCCCTCGACACGGCCGAGATCCTCGCCGACGTGTCCCGCCAGCAGGTCGGCCGCACGCGGCTCGAGCTTCACCGGGGCTGTGCGCAGATGGTCGTGCAGCCAGGCCTTGCGCTCGCCCGCCTTGCCTGTCGTGACCTCGACGATCTGGCCCGTGGCACCGATCGCCTTGACCAACGGCGCCGGAACGGTCCCGCCCCCACCGACGAGGATCAGCACCGTCGACGGGAGGGGGTCCTCAACGATCTCGACCAGCCTCGGCGCGTCGGCGGTGAGCAGCCGCCCGGCCTCGCGCACCACCACGACCCGCCGGTCCACCAGGAAGGGCGGGGTCAAGCAGGCGTCCACCACGGCACCCACGCTCAGCTCGTCGCCGGCGCCCCCGCCGATCTCCTCCACTATGAGCGCGTGGTCGCCGTCGCCCACCACCTTGTCGAGCAATCCGCGCACCTCCTGGGCCACCAGCGCGGCGTCATCCCCCTTGACCAGATAGACGGAGGAGGCGGCCGCGGCGCTCATTCGGCCTCGCTGATCGCGGCCAGCACGTCGCGGGCCCGCCGAGTGCCCTTGACGTCGTGCACGCGCACGACGCGGCAGCCCCAGGCGATGCCGAGGGCCGCCGCGCCGATGGAAGCCCCACGCCGCTCGGTGAGCTCCAAATCAAGGATCTTGCCGAGGAACGTCTTGTTGGAAGCCGAGAGCAAGAGCGGGTAGCCCAGCGCGGCCAGGGTCGACGACGCCCGCAGCAGGGTCAGCGACTGCTCGGCCGTCTTGCCGAGGTCGAGTCCGGCATCGAGCACGATCCGCTCGGCGGGGATACCGGCCGCCCGAGCGACGTCGGCGCGCTCAGTGAGGAAACGGGCCACGTCGGCCACGACATCGTCGTAGTGAGGGTCGGGATCGGCCACCCGGGGGGCGAGGCGGATGTGTGTGATGACCACGGCGGCATGGTGGTCGGCGGCGGCGATCGCGTAGTCGGGATCAGCCAGGCCGCTGATGTCGTTGCCCATCGCCGCACCCTCGGCGTAGGAGGCGCGCGCCACCGTGGCGCGCCAGGTGTCCACCGACACGGGCGTGTCGAAACGCGCCACCAGGCCGGCGACCACCGGCACGACGCGATCGAGCTCCTCGGGCTCTGTGACCTCGGGACCGGGTCCCGCCTTGACCCCACCGATATCGAGGATGTCAGCGCCGTCGGCCACCAGCTGCTCGGCCCGTTCGTAGAGCTTTCCGAGCTCGAACGTGGCGCCCCTGTCGTAGAAGGAGTCGGGGGTGCGGTTGAGGATCCCCATGACCAACGCCCGGTGGGTGAGGTCGTAGCGCCGGCCGCCCAGGTCGAGAGCCGGGGCGAGGTGAGGAGTCGTGGAGGTCGTGGTGTCGGTCGTCGGCATCCCGGTGGCCGGCGAGGTCATCAGTACAGGCGTGCGGTAAGGGCCCGCCGGTACTCCTTGGTGCGCGGGTCGTCTGCCCCCATGGCCTCCAGCAGGTCCACGAACTCCTGGCGGGCGGCGTCGTCGTCGCGTACCCGGTCGAGGAGCTCGTTCAGCTTCGCTTCGATCTCCTCGCGACCCGTGCCCGACACGTCGACTCCCGCTTCGAGGAGGCGGGCCTCGGCGGCCAGTACCCGGCCGGCGTCGGTCTCGGGCAGGCGCTGCAGGAGGGCCAGGGCCTCAGCGCCCTCGCCGCGGTCGACGAGAATGCGGGCAAGGCCCTCGGTGGCGGCGGCGTGATCCGGCTCGAGCTCGAGGGCCCGGCGCAAGGATGCCTCGTCCCCCGCGGCGGCCAGGGTGTCCGCCTCGCTCGGCGCCGGCGCCAGGCGCTGGACGAAGGCGGTGATCTGCGCCTCCGGGATGGCGCCGATGAATTGGTCCACCACCTGGCCATTGCGGAGGGCGAACACGGCGGGAATGGATTGCACGCTGAAGGCCTGCGCCACGGCCGGGTTGTCGTCGACGTTCACCTTGGCCAGCTCGACCGCGCCCCCGGTGTCGGCCACTGCCTTCTCGATCATGGGCCCGAGGGTCTTGCAGGGCCCGCACCACGGGGCCCAGAGGTCCACGATCACCGGGACGGTCGCGCTGCGGTCCAGCACGTCGGCCTGAAAGGTCTGGTCTGTGACGTCCATCGGCCAAGACGCTAATGGCTGTTCCCGGGGGGAACGACGTCCCACGTGGGCTCGGCCGGCAACCTCGGGCCGCGCCCGGTCTGGGCTGCTGCTCAGCGCACGGGCGTCTGTCCGGGTCACACGGCACCGATTAGCGTCGTCCGCGTGTCGCAGGTACCCGAGGGCATTCACGAGAACGAGGTCACCGCCTGGATGGCGGCGCAACTCCCCGAGCTGCAGGCGCCGCTCACCTTCAGCCTGATCGCCGGTGGCCGCTCCAATCTCACCTACCGCGTCGAGGACGCGGCCGGACAGGCCTGGGCCCTGCGCCGCCCTCCGCTGCACCATGTGCTGCCCACCGCGCATGACATGTCCCGCGAGTACCGGCTGATGCACTCGCTCGGGCCGGCGGGCATCCCCGTTCCGGTCACGGTCGGGCTGTGCACCGACGAGGCAGTCAACGAGCGTCCCTTCTACGTGATGGAGTTCGTCGAGGGACACATCCTGCGCAACGCGCCCGAGGCCGAGGCCGCGTTCGACGAGACGATCCGGCGTGGCGTCGGCGACCACATGGCCGACACGCTGGCCGCGCTGCACGACGTCGACCCCGGCGCCGTCGGACTGGGTGACCTCGGTCGGCACGAGGGGTACATCGAGCGGCAGCTCAAGCGCTGGCGCGGGCAGTACGACCAGATGCAGGTCGAGGGCGTCGACCATGGTGGGCTCGTCGAACGGGTGAGCGACGACCTGGCCCGCCGCATCCCCAAGCAGCAGCGGACGTCCGTCGTGCATGGCGACTACCGCATGGACAACGTCGTGCTGGCTGACGACGGCACCGTCCGGGCCATCCTCGACTGGGAGATCTGCACGCTCGGCGACCCCCTGGCGGACCTCGGGCTGCTGTTGGACTACTGGTCCGACCCGGCCGACTCCATGGCGGTGCTGGGGCTCTCACCCACCACCGCCCCCGGGTTCTCCACGAAAGCCCAGATCCTGGAGCGCTACGACTCGGCGTCCGACCTCGACGTCTCCGGGGTCGGGTATTACGTGGCCTTCGGGTACTGGAAACTCGCGTGCATCCTCCAAGGCGTCTACGCCCGCTACGTGGCCGGCGCCGGCGCGGGTGACCAGGGCAGTGTCGAGGGGTTCCCGGTCCAGATCGGGCGGCTCTTCGAGATGGCGGCCGAGGCGCTGGAGACGGCCCCGTGAGCCCCGAGGGCGGCGGCCTCACCGAGATCTTCGAGGTACACCAGGAACCCGCCCTGCGCGAGCCGATCCTCGTCGTCGCGCTGGAAGGCTGGGTCGACGCCGGCCTCGGCGCCACGACCGCCATCGCCACGCTGCTCGGGCAGGGGCACACCGAGCCCGTCGTCACGTTCAACGGCGAGCACTTCCTCGACCAGCGGGCGCGCCGCCCCGTGGCCCGCATCGTCAACGGCATCACGACCGAGCTGACCTGGCCCCGCACCGTCGTGCGGCACGGGACCGACGAATCGGGGCGGGACATGCTGTTCCTCGTCGGCCCCGAGCCCGACTTCCACTGGCGGGCTTTCACCGACGCAGTGGTGGGGCTGGCCCGCTCCTGGCGCGTGCGCATGGTGGTCGGCCTGGGCGCCTTCCCGGCACCGGCACCCCACACCCGCCCGGTGAAGCTGGCCGCCACGGCGCCGTCCGGCTCGGCCGATCTCATCGAGCAGGTGGGGATCGTGCAGGGTGAGCTCGAGGTGCCGGCCGGGGTTCTGGCCGCGCTCGAGATGGCCTTCGGCGCCAACGGGACGCCCGCCGTGAGCCTGTGGGCGCGGGTCCCCCACTATGTGGCGGGCATGCCGTTCCCCGAGGCGAGTGCAGCGCTGATCGAAGGGCTGGCCGCCGTGGGCTCGCTGTCGCTGGACTCGTCGGCGCTACGCCGGGCGGGTGACAGCTCGCGGCGCCAGGTGGACCAGCTCATCGCCGACAACGCCGAGCACCAGGCCATGGTGCGCAAGCTCGAGGAGAACATCGACGCCTCCGAGGGAAACGCCATGGGGGTCGACGCGGTGCCCTCAGGCGACGAGATCGCCGCCGAGCTCGAGCGCTTCCTGCGGGGCGAGGAACAGTAGGGAGAGGTTGCACATGAAAATCGACGGCGGCATCGGATTCGATCCCAACGGCATCGCGGCGCAGGCGGTCAGGGCCGAGGAGAGCGGCTACGACGGCGTCTGGTCGGCCGAGACGAACCACGATCCCTTCCTCCCCATCGCCGTCGGCGCGGCCGCCACGGAGAAGCTCGAGTTCGGCACCGGGATCGCGGTCGCCTTCGCCCGCAACCCCATGACACTCGCCGTGCTGGCCAACGACCTGCAGCTGCTGACCGGGGGCCGTTTCATGCTCGGCATGGGCAGCCAGATCAAGCCGCACATCACCAAGCGCTTCTCCATGCCGTGGTCGCACCCGGCGCCGCGCATGCGCGAGCTCATTCTGGCCATCCGGGCCATCTGGAAGGCGTGGGAGACCGGCGAGCCGCTCGCCTTCCGAGGCGAGTTCTACACGCACACCCTGATGACGCCCTTCTTCGACCCCGGGCCGAACCCGCACGGCAACCCCAAGATCCTGCTGGCCGGCGTGGGCGAGCACATGACAGAGGTTGCCGGCGAGGTCGGCGACGGCTTCCTGGTGCACGGTTTCTCCACCGAGCGCTACCTGCGCGAGGTCAGCCTGCCCGCGCTGGAGCGGGGCGCGGCCAAGGCGGGCAAGACACGCCTCGACCTCACCGTCTCCTACCCCGGCTTCCTCGTCACCGGCCCGGACGAGCAGACAATGGAGGCGGCGGGCAAGGCGGTTCGCCAACAGATCGCCTTCTACGGATCGACGCCGGCCTATCGTCCCGTGTTGGAGCTGCACGGCTGGGGCGACCTGCAGCCGGAGCTCAACACGCTGTCGAAGCGGGGCGAGTGGGTGAAGATGGGCGAGCTGATCGACGACGACATTCTCAACGCCTTCGCCATCGTCTGCCCGCTCGACAAGGTGGCCAGCGAGGTGCGCAACCGCTTCGAGGGCATGATCGACCGCTTCAGCTTCTACGCGCCCTACAAGGTGGAGCCCGAGGTCTGGAAGGACGTTGTGGCGGGGTTCCACTAATGGGGGGCCGGTTCGGGGCGGTGACCCCGGACGGCGGTGGCCCGTCTCGCGAGCGACAGCCGGGAGGGACTAGGCGACGACGTTGACCAGGCGCGGCGGGCGGACCACGACCCGCGTGGGCGCTGCGCCAGCCAGCGCGTCGATCACCTTCGCCGAGGCCAGGGCGGCCGCCTCCGCATCCCCCTCCGAGATGCCGGCGTCCACATCGATGCGGTCGCGGACCTTCCCGTTGACCTGGACGACCATTGTCACGGTGTCCTGACGGATGAGTTCGGGATCGAAAGAGGGCCAGCGCTGCAGGTGGACCGAAGGCTCACCGGCGTGGCGGTGTTCCCACAACTCGGCGGTCACGTGCGGGGACATGACCGCAAGAATTAGGAGCAGCGTATCGAGGGCCTCGTTCCACACGTCGGCGTGGGGCGCGGTGTCGGCGATGCTGCCGTTCCCACTGGCGGCGGCCTTCTGGTCCGCATCGGCACCCGCGCGACGCCCGTAGCGCTGGACCAGGTTGAGGAGCTCCATGCAGTGCGCCACGGCAGTGTTGTAGGACCACCGCTCGAGGTCGCGGGTCACGTCGGCGATGGCGCGGTGCACGGCCCGGCGCACGACCAGGTCGGCGGCCGTCTGCTCCCCCGTGCGCAACGCTGCGTCGGTAGTGCAGGTGCGCCAGAGGCGGTCGATGAAGCGCCCGCACCCTTCGATGACCTCCTCGGTCTGGTCCGTCCAGTCCATGTCGTCGAACGGGGGCCCCACGAAGAGATGAAAGAGACGCAGGGCGTCCGCACCCACGGTGTCGAAGTGATGCTCGGGCGCAATGAGGTTGCCCTTGGACTTGGACATCTTGGTCCCGTCCATTCGGATCATCCCCTGCGCGAGGTAGTGCTTGAACGGCTCGGGGTCGAGGCCGGGTGCGAGCCCGACGTCGATGAGGGCGCGGGTGTAGAAGCGGGCGTAGAGCAGATGGAGGATGGCGTGTTCGATCCCGCCGATGTACTGGTCGACGGGCATGAATTCGGCGCGCCGCCGCGGGGGCGAACGGCTCCTCGTTGTTCCACGGATCACAGAAGCGCAGGAAGTACCACGAGGAGTCGACGAATGTGTCCATGGTGTCGGTCTCGCGCCGGGCCGGGCCGCCGCACATCGGGCACGTCGTATGGAGGAACCCTTCGTGCGAGGCGAGGGGGGACTGCCCCGTCGGCAGGAACTCGACGTCGTCGGGCGCAACGATCGGCAGCTGCTCCTCGGGCACGGGCACCACGCCATGGTCGGGGCAGTAGACCGCCGGGATGGGGCAGCCCCAGAAGCGCTGGCGTGACACCAGCCAGTCGCGCAGGCGGTAGTTGACCTTGCGCTCGCCGAGGCCCTCTTCCTCGAGCCAGTCGATGGCCCGGGCCTTGGCCGTGACGATGTCGAGACCGTCGAGGAACCCGCTGTTGATTTTGGCGCCGTCGCCCGTATAGGCCTCACCCCCGTTTGCATCCCAATCCTCGGGGGGCTGCACGGTGCGCACGATGGGCAGTTGGTGCTGGGCGGCGAAGGCCCAGTCGCGCTGGTCCTCGGCCGGAACGGCCATGATCGCTCCCGTCCCGTAGCCCATGAGGACGTAGTCGGCCACGTAGACCGGAACGGGGCTGCCGGTGAACGGGTTGACGACGTGGCTGCCCGTGAAGGCACCCCGCTTGCCGAGGGCGGTGCCCTCGCCCTCGGACAGGCGCTCGATGTCGGTGGTGGCTGCGGCGCGGGTGCGCAGCGCATCGACTGCGGTTCGCTTGTCGGGCGTCGTGAGCTCGTCGACGAGCGGGTGCTCGGGTGCCATCACGGCATAGGTCATGCCGAAGCTGGTGTCCGGGCGGGTGGTGAAGACCCGCACCGTCAGTTCGGGGCGCCCCTCGACCGCGAGGTCGAACTCGGCGCCCTCGGACCGCCCGATCCAGTTGCGCTGCATGATCTTGGCCCGTTCCGGCCACTCGAGGTCGTCGAGGGCGGCGAGGAGCTCGTCGGCGTACTTGGTGATGCGGAAGAACCACTGCTCCAGGTCGCGCTTCTCGACGACGTCGCCCGAGCGCTCACACGTGCCGTCCGCCAGCACTTGTTCGTTGGCCAGGACCGTCTGACAGCCCGGACACCAGTTGACCGGGGCCAAGGCCCGATAGGCCAGCCCGGCGTTCCAGAAGCGCAGGAAGATGACCTGGCTCCACTTGATGTAGGCGGGGTCGTGGCTGTGGATCTCCCGGCGCCAGTCGTAGACCGCACCGAGCCGCCGCAACGAGGCCGTGAGCTCGGCGATCCGGGCGTCGGTGAAGAGCCGCGGATGGGTGCCGGTCTTGATGGCGGCGTTCTCGGCCGGCAGGCCGAAGGAATCGAATCCGATCGGGCTCAGGACCCCCCTGCCCTGCATGGTCTGAAAGCGGACGGTCAGGTCTCCGAAGGTGTAGTTCCGGACGTGACCCTGGTGCGCCGGCCCGGAGGGGTAGGGGTACATGCACAGCGCGTAGAACTTCTCCCGGGGGTCGTCGTTGTCGATCTGGTAGGTGCCTTCGTCGTCCCAGTGGCGCTGCCACTTACGCTCCACTGCGTTGACGTCGTACGCGCGTGCCATCCCACCAGGGTAGGCGACACCCTGGTGGGATCTGAGCAGTCTGATGGCGCCTATCTTCGCTGGCGGGCGTGAATTTACAGCGGTCTCGGGCACGCCGGGCGAGACGGAGCAGGTGCCTCCGACTGCTATCGTGATCCCCCACCACTGGGGGCGTAGCTCAGCTGGTAGAGCGCCTGACTGGCAGTCAGGAGGTTCGTGGGTTCAAGTCCCATCGCCTCCACCAAATTCGCTGATCAGAGCGGTCGTTGCTCGACTCGTTCACCGACCATCCGATTCGTCCCCGCGAAATCCACGCGCGCCAAATCGGTCGCACGGTCACGAACGGACACCAACCGCACCTGGACGGCATCCGCACGAGCGAGATCCGAAGACCATGCCGGCCACGACAGGTGGGCCGTGGACCGTCGAGTTCGAGTAGCCGGCGGCTCGCAGCGTGCCCAGCCACTCCGCCATGTCGATGCGGCGGAGGGTGCGGAGCCGGCAGTCCCCGATATGCAGCAGCCCCTGCGGCCGCAGGGCCCCCTCGTAGTCGCTGATCGTGCTGGGCGCCGGGTCGCTGTTCGCCACCGTCGGCCACACGCAACGATCAGAAACGAAGAGGGAGCATCAATGAAAGGCAGGAAGTGAAGACGTGAGCCACAACCAACACCATCAACACAGTGAATCCGGAAACACAATTTCCGCGACCGACGCTCGATGACACGTCACGACCCTCAGTGGTGGACAGACACGACTTCTCTCAAAAGATAAGGAGTCTTCTGTACTGCTTCACGCGCTCCTCCCCTCGGACGGCGGCTGCGCCGCCGCTTCGGCCGGGCGGTCGGGGCCACCGGCCCCGCGGTTGGCCGCTGTCCCGATTGCTCCGATCCATTCAGGAGGGTTCTCTCGACCGGCCCCGCTGCATTCCCCTAGTGTGACGGGCCAATGCTGCGACGCATCCAGGGGGCCGTCGTCGTCATCGCGTTCCTCGCGGTCATTGTGATCTCATGTTCGGCCGCGGCCCCGGCCCCGGCCGCGGCCGCACGGGTGCCACAGCCTCCCGAAGCACGTTCGGGTGCCACATCATGGCCATACCCTGACCATGATCCCTCCAATTCTCGACTGGCTGCAGGCTCGCCCATCACGGCGAAGGACCTGAGCCGTCTGACCACGGCCTGGAAGGTCTCCGCCACGGGTGGCCTCCCTACGTCCCCGATCGTTGTCGGTCACAACGTCTTCGTCGAGGATCAGGTCGGTGAGATCTTCGACATCAACCTCACGAGCGGGCGGGTCGTCTGGAAATCTCCGTCGAACGGGTACTCGGTCGGCCCGGAGGGCGTCGCCGTCGGGTGGGGGAAGGTATTCGGGGTCACACCGACGTCGCTCTTCGCACTGGACGAGACCACGGGCCGGCAATTGTGGTCGACGCGGCTGACCCGCACTGTGACCGACGGGATCGACGTTCAGCCGCAGGTGATCGGGCGAGACGTGATCGCCTCGACCGTGCCCGTGAGTGTCAGGGGGATCTATATCGGCGGTGACCGGGGCTTCGTCGATGCGGTGGGAGAGAGCTCGGGCAAGTTGTTGTGGGGTTTCGACACTGTGGCCTCGCCGAGTTTGTGGGGAAATCCGTCGGTCAACTCCGGTGGGGGTTCGTGGTATCCGCCGTCGTTCTCGCCGACTTCGGGGCTCCTCTACGTCGGCATCGCGAACCCGGCGCCCTTCGTCGGAACGACGAAGTACCCCAACGGGAGCAGCCGTCCAGGATCCAACCTCTATACCGACTCGACCGTCGCGCTTAGGGTCACCAACGGCGAGATCGTGTGGCATCACCAGGCCGACGCCCATGATCTCTTCGATCGCGACTTCGTGCATACGATGATCGTCAGGGTGCCCAGCGCAGATGGACGACCGGGGGGGACCGTCGTCGTGGGTACCGGCAAGGGCGGCTATGTCATCGGGATGGATCCGAAGAGCGGCAAACAGTTGTGGCGGACGCCGGTCGGGATCCACAAGAACGACGACTTGAAGGCGCTCACCGGGCCGACGGAGATCCTCCCGGGAACCTTCGGTGGCGTGCTGACGCCTCCCGCGTCAGCGAACGGAACGGTGTTCGTCGCCGCGTTGAACGCGCCGGACACGCTGTACCCCGATCAAACCGAGTATTTCGGCGGGAAGACGGGCACCATGCCGGGGCAGGTCGTGGCGATCGACGCGCGGACAGGACGCACCTTGTGGAACACACATGTCCCAGGCGACCCGACCGGCGGCGTCACACTGGTCAACAACGTCGTCCTCACTGCGACGTTGCAGGGGTCAATCATCGGGCTGTCGATGTCAGCTGGGCGTATCCTCTGGACGCTCAAGGCGCCGGGAGGTATCGACGGCTGGATGTCGGTGGCCGGTCGCTTTCTGATCATCCCGGTGGGCGACGCCACGCCGCCGACGATCTGGGCTCTCCGTCTCCCGCGCCAGTAAAGGTGGGGGCAGGGATTCTCCGTCGAGCACCGGGTGTAGCTACGAGGAGCCCCCTCACGCGGCTCAGGGCTCTCCAGGCGGCTCGGGCGAAAGGGCTGAAGGTGAAGCCTGCCGGCGGACGGCTACATGCGCAGCATCGACGGCTGGGGGGGTCCTCCCTGCCGCCCCAAGGTGGTCTCAGACGTTGTGGGCCGAGGCAGGTGAGAAGGCCAAGATGCCAGTGGTCCATATCACCCCGGATCAGCGCTTCGATCCAAGGCCCGGAAATGAACGGACCCGGCGCTCCCGGCCACGTTTTTGTCGGCGAACTCGCTGAGGTGGTGGTCCTCCGCCAAGTGCACCCACTGCCGGATCTCTGCCGCGAACCACGGGAAGTACTCGGCCCCCGGATAGACCTGCGTTCCAATTTGCACATCGGATGCCTTATCGATGTTCTCGGTGATGGCCGCTACGGCGATTTCGTGGCGCTCCCAGGATCGCGCGTAGGCGATTCCCTCGATCGTCCCCAGGACGACCTGCAACGCCACGAGGCACGCGATGATCGCGGCCGCGGGACGGAGCCACGATCGAGAACGGAGGCGTTCAGACGGTGGCTTGCCGAGAAGGGCCAAATAGCACCCGGCGAGGATGAGGAGGTCGAACGTTGTGTAACGGGACACCTCGGCCCCGTGCTGCACTCGACCGGTGGTCACAGACGCCGCAAAGAGGAGGCCGAAGACCACCAAGGAGACGCTGACTGGGCCGGCGGTGGCCTCGTCTCGGCGTGCTCCGAACACCACGATCGTCAGGACTGCGAACACGAAGACGATGATGCCCAGCCCCACCGTGCCACCGGTTCCGAGGTTCGGTGCGCCAGGAACGCGCGCGCCGTACACATCGATGACCTGTCCACCGAAGATGTCGCCGATCGCGCCGAAGAAGACTTTCAGATCGGACGACAGGTGGCTCAGGATGAACGTGCCGCTGGGATTCCCCCCCTTTGAGAAGTTGAAGTTGTAGAAGTAGACCGCTGTCGTGACTACAGCTGACCCGATCCAACCGAGCTGGAAGGCTCGGCTCCGGCGTCGTTGGTAGTTGAGCAGCATCCCGACGGGCCAGATCAGGAGGCCCTGCAACGATGAGAAGCTGCCAATGACAGCGATGATCACTGCAGCCCCAAAGACGAGCCCTGTGAGAGTGGGACGATCGAGAAGGAAGATGGAGCCGGCCAAGGCCAGGAGCACCAGGTACCAGGCCAGCTGGAAGCCCCAGAGCGTGTCGCCGTCCTGCACGAACGAGAAGAGGAGCAGGACCAGCGGAACATAGGCGAACCACGGAGTCGACGGCGAGCGGCGATGGTGGGCGAGAGCGATCAGAGCAGTGGCTCCCAGGAGCATTGCGGCGCTGAGGAACTCCTCGTCGACGATGTTCAGGTGGGTCGTATGAGCGAGGAGGAGCACGACGAGGTTCGGAAAGAAGATCCGGTGGTCGCTGTGCTGCGCCCACAGGCCGCCGAGTGTCGGGTGGGCGACGACACGCACATCGCTGAATTGGTCGTAGAAGATGACATTCAGCGCGTAGTGATGGATCAGCCAGAAGTAAGCGACGACAGGAACGAGGAGCAGCGCGACCGTGATCGCTCGCACCAGACCCCGCCGAGGGGATGAATCCACAAGTGGGCGCAGAATGCGGAGTACCGTATCTGACGGCGGCGACTCCGAGCGATCAGCCGATTTGTGAAGATGTTGATCCCGCCACCGCCTTAAAACGGAGTGCCACCGCCCGCCTGTTCCGGCCGCCGTCCCCGAAGCACACTGTACGCCGGGAGCTCCACCAGCGGCCCGCCCCAGGCAGCCCTTGGACTCTGCATCTCGTCGGGTGCAGGTATCAGGAATGTTCTACGAATTCTTGCCGGCCTTCATCGATGAATTTGATCGATACATCATGTTCCGGCCGGAGATTGTCGACGGATGGCCGCGCGCGACGCTGTAGCCGGTACCGCCGGATCTCTCGGTATACGACGGGGTTCGATTGCGCCACCCGCTCTCGTGCCGCGAACTCACCTCGCACCTACGCCGAAACTTTCCAGTTCATCCAACTCATCTTTGAGAGGTCGCATCACCCGATCAACTGCCGTTGGTGCTGGTGGCCAAGTCTTTGATCGGGCCAAATCGATGAACCGCGCTGCTGTCGTGGAGAGTTCGAGATCCTGATGAACGAACCCGACGGTGACGACATTATGGGGCGTGAACGGCCTGATCTCAATGCGCTCGTAACCCGCCACGACACGGCGATAGGAGAGGAAAGACCCCATGCCAGCCTGGGCAGCCGCGATCCACGATCCTCGGTCCTCCAAGACGACCGTCGCCCGAGGGGTCGCCGCTGAGGCCTTCTTCGCCATCTCGTTGATGCGCTCACGGCGTCCCGAGTGGGGGGGCGGGACGATCAGCGGCTGCGTCACCACGTCATTCCATGACACTGCCGCGGGGAGATCGGTGCCCATCGGCGAGACCAATACCACTTCCAGCTCGGCAATTGGCAAAGCGGTCAGTTGGCGATCGCAAGCCAACGTGGTCAGGTCGCTGAAGCCGATCTCCGCCACCCCTTCGCGCACAAGTCGGAGGACATCGTCAGCGTCATCGGCCCGGCACACACTGATGACGAGACTGCGCTCACATCGACTGATCTCACCCAACGTCTCGGTGAGGAGCAACCCGTTCGTGGGCGTGGTGGCGATGACGAGTTCTCGCTTGTCCCTCACCGCCTGCGCCGTCTGTCCCACGGCATCGATGGCAGCCAGGGCATGACGCGCTGCGGCCACGATCCCCTGGGCCGCCTCGGTGATGACGAGGCGCGTGCCCGAAAGAGCGAACACCGTGACCCCCTGTTCGGTCTCGAATGCGTGGACGGACCGCGAGATAACAGGCTGAGTGACACCGAGCGACCGAGCTGCAGCGCTCACCGATCCGAAGTCACTGACTGCGACAAGGTAGCGGAGCTGCTGGACGTTCATGCTCGGGGAGCATAGATGGTATGCCCAGAGTGGGGCTTGTGGTCAGATGAGCTTGATGGTCTTGTAATGGCGGTCGAGGAGTGGGGAGGGCATCGATGAAGGGTCTGAGGCAAAAAATGACGGGGGGCGCCGTCGGAGCGCTCGTGATGCTGACGATTGGAACGTTCGGTCAAGTTGCCAGCGTGCCGGGGGCGGGAGCTCAGGTCCCGGTCGTTCGCGCCGCACTCGCTCCGGGGTCGATAAACAATGTCCTCGTCATCGAGCTCGAGAATGAGGACTCCACGTCCACGTTCGGGTCCGGTTCGGTCGCGACCTACCTCAACGGAACGCTCGTGCCGAAGGGAGAGTTACTCCAGAACTACTACGCCACCGGTCACGTAAGCCTGGACAATTACATTGCCGAGATTTCCGGACAAGCCCCGACACCCTTGACCGACTCGGACTGCAACCTGACTGAATACGTCAACGTCACTCCGGGGACCGACGATCCGAACAGCGCAATGTATCCGGGGCAAGTCGACGGAAACGGCTGCGTCTATCCGGCGCCGACTGCCACGACGAATGGGGCGCAGACCATCGCCGACCAGCTCGACGCGGTCGATCCGCCAAGCCCCGTCACCCACGTGGCCTCCTGGCGAGAATATGCCGAAGACATGGGCAACGATCCGACTCGAGACGGCGGAGTCACCGACCCACTCGGTGGGACCGACTGTGCGCACCCGACCATCGGTGGTACCGATGGCGCTGCCGTGGCCGAGGCTGCCGACCAGTACGCCACGCGACATAACCCATTCATGTACTTCCATTCCATCATCGACAACACGGCAGAATGCAACGCCAACGTCGTCCCGCTCGGAACGGTAACTGTGGGAACGCCCAGCTCGTTCAATGGCGCACAACTTTCGGACACGTTCGCCGGTCATTTGGTAAATGATCTCTCCAGCGAGGCAACGACTCCCAAGTTCGGGTTCATCACCCCGAACCTTTGCGACGACGGCCACGACGGAACGTGCGCCGGCACCAACGTGGAAGGCGGCAAGACCGGTGGGCTCACGGCGGCGGATCTCTGGTTGAAGCACTGGATGCCGCTGATCATGGCGTCTCCCTCGTACCGGTCCGGTCAGATGCTCGTGGTCATCACCTCGGACGAAGGTGACGTCTCGGACACCACCGCATGCTGCAACGAGCAGCCCGGTCCGAATTGGGCCTTCCCCGGTCATAGCCCACTTCTGGGCGCCGCGCCGACGACACCCGGTGCCGATCCCGGAGGCGGGAGGATCGGCGCGCTGCTGCTCAACTCCACGTACCTACAGCCGGGGACGGTCGACACCACCGGGTACTACAACCATTATTCGGCCTTGCGTAGCTACGAGGACCTGCTCGGGTTGACGACCGGCGGCACAGACGGAGAGGGGCACCTCGGCTTCGCCGCCGCTCCCGGGCTGACACCTTTTGGGCAAGACATCTTTCAGCCCGATCAGAAACCGACCATCAGCAGCAATCCACAAAGTCAATCAGTCGTCACCGGGGGATCTTTGACCTTCACTGCATCGGCAGACATCACAACGCCGACCATCCAGTGGCAGCTCTCTGTCAACGGTGGCGGCAATTGGATCAATCTGTCCGGCGCGACGAATCCCACCTTGATCACCGGCCCACTGAACTCATTCGAAAACGGGTGGCAGGTCAGGGCCATCTTCACCAACTACGTGGGGTCGACCACATCCGCCGCAGCGACGATCACGATCACTGCACCGACGACCAACGTCGTACTGCCGTCGAACGCCGCCACGCTGTCGGGCACCCAGTATCTCGATGCCGCCGCCTCACCGGGCGTGACCCAGGTGCAGTACGAGTTGACCGGAGGAAGCCTGAACAACACAGTGGTCGCCACTGCCACCCCGACCATTTACGGCTGGCTGGCGGGTTGGGACAGCACGACGGTGGCGAACGGGACGTACACCCTGCAGAGCGTCGCTTCCTCGGGTGGACTCAAGGGCACCAGTCCAGGCATCACCATCACCGTCAACAATTCGCCACCGACGACCAACGTCGTACTGCCGTCGAACGCCGCCACGCTGTCCGGCACCCAGTATCTCGATGCCGCCGCCTCACCGGGCGTGACCCAGGTGCAGTACGAGTTGACCGGGGGAAGCCTGAACGACAAAGTGATCGCTACTGCCACCCCGACCATTTACGGTTGGCTGGCGGGTTGGGACAGCACGACGGTGGCGAACGGGACGTACACCCTGCAGAGCGTCGCTTCCTACGGCGGTGGTGTCAGCGCCGCGAGTACACCCATCACCATCTCGGTGACTAATTGAGATCCATGTAGTCCCCGCGGGCTTACCGCGAGGACCAGCCCGATCCATTCAGCGGCACCCGACATATGATCGCCGCCATGTCGGGTCGCGTCCTGGAACAGGTCCACGTGCCTCTTTCATGGCGGGCTCCGGGTATGCCCATGACGGTCGGCCAGTCCGGGTAGCCCATGACGGTCGGGCCTCAGTGGACTCTCAAACTCCGAGCATCGACGATCCGCGGGTCTCGTCGGCGTGCCGGACCCCCGCTGAAATGGTTGTCACGGTGGGCGATCACCTCGATCGCTGACTCCGTGAACCACGCCGAACGTCTGTGGACTCAGGAGGACGCGAATGGAGGCTTCGGACCTGAACCTCCACCTCCCGTTGGAACGGAGTTCGCTCGTGCTCCCCTCGGAGAATCGACTGTCGATTCCCAGGCCGAAAATGCACCTTGCTCAGAGGGACCCTCGGGAAGATCACGCACGTGCTTGGCGGGGACGCCGACGTAGAGGCCGTTGGGCTGGCAGTCACAGGACACCACGGCGCCCGCACCAATCACGCATCCTCGGCCTATCGTCACGCCTCCGAGGATGACGGCGCCCCCCCCGATCCACGTTCCCTCGCCGACGATGATGGGAGCGACCTCGGTCTGACCTCCACCGTTGCGTGCCCATGGCATCCCTAAAGAGTGGGAGGACGTCAAGAACTGGACACCCGGCCCTACGGCAACATTGCGTCCCAGGTCGATGTGGGCGCCGGCATCGAAGAGCACGCCGACGTTGACGAAGGCACCATCGTGGATCGTCACGTCGTGCCCTGTCACGAATCTCACGTGCGGGAACACTCCGGCGGTGCGGACATCCACACCGCCCCATCGGAGCAGGTGGACGCGGACGCGGGTCGAGAAGATCGGGCTCGCAGCGACGCTGTTGAGCCACGTGAGTCTCAGAGGGCTCATGGCCTGGGTGAGGGGGCGATCTGTGACCCGTCCCCGGGCACGAACCATCGATTCGAACTGTCCTTTCTTCCGCCGGCGCGTCGAGACAAGATTACCCCCGCACACGTAGGCACAATCGTTGGCGCATCGATCGGCGGGCCAACCCCAGTGACCGCCATCGAGGGCTTGCGCTCGTTTGGGTCCTCACGCGGTAAGCCCTCAGGACGTGCGAGCGGTGCGATCGGTCACGTTGCGTTGCCCCTCAGTGCCACGCGTAGGCGTCAACCGGGACGATCGTACGGGTGACATGTCGGACATTTGCCCCCCGGCTCGGGACCTCCGCCCGATTCCCGTGATGCTGAGATAGATCTGCCCTCGCTCCCGGGCCGGGCCGTGGCCGCAAAGACCGCGGCAATTCCTGGCCTTCGGACGCGTAGCTTGTCCCCTTCCTAAGACATCAAGCCCCGTCGGTACGGGCAACACCCCCTGAGGACACCGTGATACCACCATTGGCGCGCTGGCCCCGCCGTGGCTAAATACTGGACATGGGGCAACGGAATCCTGGGGAATAGGCGAGCGATGGGCCTTGTCTGGGTTCGGGCGCGATCCGAATTGCGGTCGTCTTGGCGGACGATGTCGGTCTTTGCCCTGGTCTTGGGCATCGGTGGCGGCATTGCCTTGACCGCTCTCGCCGGCGCTCGGCGGACCGATTCGGCCATCGGGCAGTTCGTCTCGTACAGCCACCCTGACGACGGGGCTTTTCTCTACGGGGACCCGTGCGCGCCCCCGGCGGTCTCGGGCGCTGCCGCCAACTCGCTCAGTCTGCTTCCGGTCGAGAGGCGGGTGGTCGACCTCCCGCAAGTCGCACAGCATTTCCGAGCTCCCTACCTCTACCTGACTTCGAGTCCTACCGGATACACGGGCACGAGTTTGAACGCCATCGGCGCGGCCGACGCCGCCCTGTTCCGCACGGTTGATCGCCCGCTCGTCGTCGCCGGGGAGCTACCGGACCCGAAGCGACCTTATGACGTCGCGATCAACGAGTTGGCCGCGGAAGGGCGTCACTTGCACGTCGGGAGCCACATTCTCCTCTATGCGGCGTCGGTCGCACAGTTCCGCCATTGCGCCCTTACGAACGGATCTTCGTACAAAACGGTCGTGCCACAGGGCCCGACCTTCCGCGTCCGGGTCACGGGCATCGTCCGCTTTCCCCAGGACATCGACGCCGTCCTTCCGTTGGCGGACAAGCAGGACGTCTCGTATGAAGGCCAGGAGAACGTGTACCTCACACCGGCCTTCCTGCCGCAGTTGGCCGCCAGGCTGGGTATTCCGGTCCAGCAGATCCCGAGCCTCAATTTCGTCGGCGTCCGCCTCCGCCACGGGGCAGCCGACTGGAGCGCCTTCGCGGCACGCGCCCAGGCCGTCAGCCGCAATGTGTCCGCTTCAGCAGGCAACGTCTACAACAGCCGGGCCAGCGCAGCCAGCACGCAGCGCGGCGTCCATCTCGAAGTGGTCGCCCTGCTCCTCTTCGGGGGAATTGCGGCCTTGGTGACCCTTCTGCTCGTCAGCCAAGCGATTGCTCGCATGGTGATGTTGGAGGGTGACGACTACGGGATCTTGCGCAGTTTCGGTGCGTCCAAGATGCAACTCATCGCCATCGTGTTGGCGCGGGTCTTTCTCATTGGGGCTGCCGGGAGCGCCCTCGCCGTGGTCGTGGCGACTCTGGGATCCTCGATCATGCCTATCGGACCGGCTCGACAGGCCGAGATACACCCGGGCATCAACTTCGATCCCCAGGTGCTGCTCCTGGGTTTTGTGGGCCTGCTGGGTTTTGTCGCCGTCTGCGCCCTGATTCCGGCCTGGCGAGTCAGCCGACCCCCCATTGCCTTCTCCCGCGCCGGCTTCGAAGGCCCGCTCTCCGCCGGTGTGCGCGCCAACGGCTCATACGGCTGGACCCCGCTGGTGGCCCGGATAGGCATTCAGTTCGGCTTGGGTTCGGGACGCGGCACGCGGAGGGTGCCCATGGTGGGAGCCGTTCTCACCGCCTCGCTCGCCGTGGCGGCCGTGGTCGCCGCGCTCACGTTCGGGTCAAGCCTCGGGCATCTGGTCGAGAGCCCGCGCCAGCAAGGGTGGAATTGGAACGTCCTGGTCGGCAATCCGAACAGCACCAACGACCTCGAGGGCAAGACCAAAACTCTGCTGGCGCACAACCGTTTCGTCGCGGGATACTCGGCCATCGCCATTCTGGCCGGGGCCGGTCAGGGAACGAGCGTCATTGACGGGAAGACGGTCGACTCCCTCCTTGCCTTCGACCCCCTGAAGGGTTCGGTCTATCCCCCGCTGCTCGAGGGCCATGCCCCGCGTGCGGCCAATCAGGTGGTGTTCGCCGACCAGACCCTGCAGCAACTGCACCGGCGGGTCGGCCAGACGGTCCAGGTCCAGGGTCCCGGTGGGCGCCCCATCACGATTCACATCGTCGGTCGCATGATCTCTCCGTCAGTCGGCGATCTGTTCACCAACGGGATGGGTGTCGGCGGATGGGTGTCCGGTGCGGTCGTGCACGAGCAACAGGCCAACAAGGGGTCCAACTCCAGCAACATACCCGGGACCGTCTTCACCCTTTTTGCGGTGCGCTACGCACGCGGCGTCTCGCATGCCGCGGCCCTGGCCAGCCTCCGGCGTGAGTTCGGGTCCACCGTGCTCAGGCAACTTCCGTCAGAGGATGTCATCAACCTCCAGAGCGTCGACGGACTTCCCACGCTGCTGGCAGGCCTCGTGGCACTCTTGGGACTGGCAACCGTCGGCAATGCGCTCGTGTCCTCGGTGCGCCGACGGGGCAAGGACCTGGCCGTCTTGAAGACCCTCGGGTTCTTCCGTCGTCAACTCATGTACGTGATTGTCTGGCAGGCCACGTCGTTCTCTCTCCTCGCCCTCCTCATCGGGCTCCCCCTCGGTGTGGTCGCCGGTCGTTGGACATGGGTCCTCGTCGCATCCGGAATCGGCTCCACCTCACCTCCGGTCGTGTCCGTGCTGGGTATCGTGATCGTCGTTCCCGTCACGTTGTTGCTGGCCAACGTGCTCGCCGCGTGGCCGGGCTACAAGGCAGCGCGGACCGTCCCTTCGGCCGAGTTGCGAACCGAATGAGATACCTCGCCCTCCGTGGTCGAGCCTGCCGACAGACCGATCACCGCGCATCGCGGCCATCCCCAGATCTGACCAACTCGTAACCCTCAGGGGGTTCTGTCGATCTCGATCGATACCTTGTCGAGGGCGACACCAAACCGCCATTAGAGGCACAGGCGGCACCGAAGCGTTGGAGCGAGTTCCGTTGGGGTTCACACCCCCTCCGAACGTCCCGCGACTCCGACACAGCGGCAGCAACATCTCAGATCGCCACTGCGGCAGATCGCCAGCACGTGCGCCAGCACGTAACAGACCAGTCAGCAATGATGTTGCTGTGACGCTGGGGCGTTCTGCCACGCTTTTCAGACCGGAGTACGGACGCTCCGCCGGCCCCCAATCGATGCTCTTCAGTCCGGTTGTGGTCCGGAGTGCCCGATGAAACAACGTATGGAGGTTGTCGCCGCAGTGCTGTCGGCGGCCTTCCGGAACACCAATCTCCGAGACATCGGCGTCGCCTATGCACTCTTCAGCGCGAGCGAATTCGGCGTGTGGATCGTCCTTCTCGTCTTCGCTTTCGACCACGGCGGTGTCTCGGCCGAACTGTTGATCACTCTTGTTCAGCTTCTGCCGTGCGTGGTGCTGGCCCCCGCGATCGGCGCTGCCGCTGACTGGTGGGATCCAGCTCGGGCGCTTGTTGCGGGTTACGGCATCCAGGCCGCCACCATCGGCGGTGTAGCCCTCGCCCTGGCGTTGGATGCTCCGACGTTCGTCATTTATTTGCTGGCACCACTCACAGCACTGTCGATCTGCATGACCCGTCCCCCTCAGTCGGCTCTCTTCCCGTCTGTCGTCCGAACGCCCGACGAGCTCACCACCGCCAATGTCATGACCGGGTGGACCGAAGGAGCTGCTGCGCTGGTGGGTCCGGCAATCGCCGGTGTGTTGCTCGCCGTGAGTGGCCAGACAGCCGCCATCACAGCCATGGCCGGCCTCAACCTGTTGTCGATGTTGTTGGCACTCCGGGTGACGCACTCTCTGGGCCCCATCAAGCGTCACTTCGAGGACGAGGGACCGGATACAGCCGCCAAGAGCTTTGTGGATGGCATACGAGGGAACCTGGTCAGCGTCTTGATGAACCCAGACATTCGGGTGCTTCTGGTCCTCGAGACCTTCTACTTCGTGCTGGTCGGATCGCTCGACTTTCTGTGTGTCATTCTTGCGCTCGGTATCCTCCACATGGGCCCCGGAGGCGCCGGTTACCTCAACGCGGCAATAGGCGCCGGTGAGCTCGTCGCGGGATTCGCCACCGCTTTTCTCATTGGTCGTCGCAGGCTGGTCCGCACGCTGGTCCTCTCATTGCTCGGG
The DNA here is from genome assembly GCA_963736515.1 of uncultured Acidimicrobiaceae bacterium. Classification (GTDB taxonomy): domain Bacteria; phylum Actinomycetota; class Acidimicrobiia; order Acidimicrobiales; family RAAP-2; genus Bog-473. Next base: position 189,145 of record CAVTPE010000001.1, read on the forward strand.
TGGGTCTGTGCGGTCGCACTGGTTGCGGTATACCCGCGGGCCGGTGTCGTCCTTGTACTCTTCGTACTGGTCGGATTGTCCGGTGCGGTGTACAACGCAAGCGGGAAGACGCTCATGCAGCGTGCCGCCCCACCCGAGGCCATAGCCGGAGCCTTCTCCGTTGTGGAGTCCCTCATGTGCCTCGGACTGGCCATGGGTGCAGTACTTATCTGGGTCGGCTACAGCGTTGCAGGAATACGCATCGCTCTTATAGCTCCGGGGATTGCCGCTTTCGTGCTGATCGCAGTGCTGTGGCGAAGGCTCCGAGTGATCGACGACAACGTCAATGTGCCCCAGGTCGAAATTCGCCTCCTCAATTCTCTGCGAATCTTTGCCCCGCTACCGGCTCCAACCCTCGAGATGATGGCGCGAGCACTCGAGCCGATACACGTCGCGGCAGGGTCGCGTGTCATCACAGAGGGCGATGCCGGAGATCAGTTCTACGCAATCGCAGATGGCGTATTCGAAGTTACGCGACAGGGTGGCCACTTGCGCCAGATCGGCCGGGGCGACGGGTTCGGAGAGATCGCACTCATTCGCGACGTTCCTCGCACGGCAACCGTGACGGCCCTGACTGACGCCCTCGTTTACGGACTCGACGGTGATTTGTTCGTCGAGGCAGTCACCGGTAACGCTTCGGCGAGCCGAGTTGCCGGTCTCGTCGTCGACGATCTCCTCCAGCAACCCGGCCCTGGAGATTCCGGGTCGGAACCACCCTCGCCAACCTCGTAGAGGGATTCAACTTGACCATGATCCGGCGCCCCCACCACGGTCGCCGGGGAAACCATCGCCAAGGCTGTGAGACCGCCAAGCCCTCGAACACCGGGCTGGCGTCGACGTGCTCGAGCCCCGGTTCGAGGAGCTCGCGCGTGTGCTCGCGACGTGGATCGGTAGGGGTTTCTCTACCTGGTCGAGCTTCTGGATTACTACAAAGCCACCTGTGACAACCCCCCCGTCCGGCCGTGGTCTCACCGTGACGATTGCCTTACAGCCGTGACGATTGTCTTTCGGCTCCTCCCCTCCTCAGGTTTCTGTCATCCACGGCCGGATCCGCTCCGTAGCAAGTAGAGAACGAGGTGATGAGGGTGAGTCACCGCACTCACCGGGAGGAGTCCAATGGGCTGTGGCATGGCGAACCGGCACCCTGGTCGCTGGATCCCAAATCAGCGCGACGGCCGGTCCTCCTTCGACCGCAATATCCGCTGTCGCCGGTTCACCCACCGTGACCCGTCTACTTCGCGTGGTTCCTCTCCGTGTTCCCGCCCTTCCTTCCGCTTCAGTCGTCCTTGCTACCCACAAAAAGGAGAGATACCTATGACAGTCAATCGACGTGACTTCCTGATCCGCGGTTCCGCAGCGGTGGCCGCCGTAGGAGCGGGCACTCTCGTGCCCGGCCTCACGACATCCGCCGGTGCCTCTGAGACGCCAGGCCACTCACCTGACAGCGAGACCGAATTGCCGACAGGCGATGAGGCCCTGCCACTCGTTGCTCGGATCCGTGATGTACGTACCGGTGAGATGGATCTCTTCTTCGGCGAGCACGAGGTCTCCTACCGGGATCCCAAGTTGGCCGCCCGCCTCTTCAAGGCCGCGCAGTAGCCGCACCCTCGTCCGGTTCGGACACCCCCTATCGACACTTCCTTCCGCAGGCGGAACTCCGTCACGTCCCGCGACACGCGCCTAAACCCCTGAAAGGTGACCCATGTCCTCTCATCGTGAAGCCCCCGAGATCTCCAAGGATCCCGTAGCCGACAGCACTGATCTGTACGCCTTCGTCAGTCCGGATGCCCCGAGCACCGTGACACTGATTGCCAACTATCTGCCGCTCGAAGGACCGGCGGCGGGGCCCAACTTCTATGAGTTTGGCGACGATGTTCTCTACGAGATCCTGATCGACAACGACGGGGACGCCAGACCCAACATCTCGTTTCAGTTCCGCTTCAAGACAACGATCCGGAATGCGAAGACCTTCCTCTACAACACGGGCCCGATCCAGTCGCTGGCCAGCCCGAATTGGAATCGGGTGCAGACCTACAGCCTGCAGCGGGTCGACTACCCGAGCGGGCGCGTCACGGTGCTGGGTACAAATCTTCCGTGCCCCCCGTGCAATGTCGGCCCCCTCTCCACGCCGAACTACGAGTCCACCCTCGGAGCGGCGGCCATTCAGTCGGTCGGCAACGGGATCAAGGCCTTTGCCGGCCAACGAGCAGAAGGCTTCTACGTCGACCTGGGGTCCATCTTCGACCTGGGGACCCTGCGACCGTTCCAAGAACTGCATGCCACCTTCGGGGTCTCCGGGCCCCTGTCCGCCATGTCCGGCATCAACTCCACCAACACCCTGAACGTCCACTCCTTGGCGCTGCAGATCCCGAAGAGTCAACTCACCGCAGGTGGCATCAATCCGACTGACCCGTCGCAACGGAACTCGGTCATCGGGGTGTGGACGGCTGCGAGCCGCCAAAAGGTGAAATTCAACGAGGCGTTCCTCGGTCAGCCCTTCGAGATCGGACCATGGACACAGGTGTCACGTCTCGGAAACCCACTGTTCAACGAGGTCATCGTCCCGATGGCCTCCAAGGACTTCTGGAACTCGAGTCAGCCGGTCGACGACAGCCAATTCGCCAAGTATGTGGCGAACCCCGAGTTGGCCAACTTGTTGCCCGTCCTCTACACGCCACCATCGGCCGCCGGGCCGACCGCGGGGGCGTTTCCGAAGCTCTTCTCGTACAACAACGGCAGTCCCAACCGGGTTGACCTCCTGGCGATCCTGCTGACCGGTATTCCGACAGGGACGTTGTCCGTGGCGCCGACCTTCCAGAACTTCACGGGACCGACCCAGGCCGACATGCTCCGTCTGAACATGGCGATCGGTCCCACCGCGGCGCCCAACACGCTGGGGCTGCTGGCACTCGACGCCGCCGGCTTCCCCAACGGTCGGCGCGTCTTCGATGATGTTGTGACGATCGAGCTCCGCTGTGTGGCCGGCGTGCTGGCGCCCGGCATCGTCCCCGGATTTCCGAATCCGGCCGACGGAGCCGCGGGGGCCATCTACGACCTCGTGGCCCCCGGAACGGACACGAGTCTCGGCGGCACGGAGAACTACCTGCCCAACTTTCCCTATCTGGGAGTGCCCCACAGTGGCTACAACGCACCCAGCGTCGCGAGCTAGCCGCCATGTCGCCAGACCAGCACACACATGGAGCGGTCGAGCAGTCGCCAGGGCCCAGTGAGGGTGCGGTCTTCATCGACGTCGGGGACGGCGTGGGGGCGGCCGTCATCTACACGGAGCCCGACCTCGAAGGAGCAGAACTGGAGATCCGGCGGGAATCGGAGGACTGGCGCGGTGTTCACACGGCGGTCCGCGAGCGAAGGTTTGGAGGCGTGGTGCGATCTGCCGCAGTCTTCGGCAGCTTGAGCGAAGGAAACTGGGAGCTGCGGGTTCGCGGCAGCGCCCATCCGCAACCTGCGCTCGCCGTGGGAGTAAAGGGGGGAACGGTGGTAGAGGCCTCCTGGCCCAAGTAGGTCCTGAAAGAGGTGCGGCTGCTGTGCTGCGGCTGCTGCGAACTCCGGCCTACATCTCTACGTGACTTTGAGTACCGGCATTGGTCGTCGCTGATCCGCCGGCGTTGGTGAAGACGGCACGGAACTCCCAGCGTTCATGAAATTCAAAGAGACGGGCGGCATCCCGCCCTCAGGGGTCAGCCTTCGGAACGCCGTTCCACGTGCTGGAGCTCGATCCAGAGCGGCAGCAAGAACCAGATATAGGCGTTGGTGAGCGTGTACTCGTTGTCGTTGTGACGGGTCACCATGGCGCCGACCTCCGTCAACCGAACGCGGTCGTCCTTGCCCTGGTAGACCCTGGCCCGGTCAAGAATCTCGAGGAGCTCCTGCTTGGAGGACACCTCCATCCCGAAGTGATCCATGTTCGGAGTGACCATGAATTCGTCCTGCGCCGGCAGCAGGTAGACGAACTGGCCCAGTGTCCCCGTATAGAGGATCAACGGATTCCCCTTCTCCGTGCTGTTGTCTCCTTCGACCCATCCGAACACTGCGGAGAAGAAGTCCAGGAGAGCCTCCCGGCCCTCGTCGTCCATGACGGCCGCATCCACGCTGATCGCCACGTGGTTGATCCGGGGGGCGAACGCGGTCCCACTCACGACGGCAGGCTCGGTCGGACCATCACCTTGCTCGGGATCTCGCCCCGGGCCAGCCGCTCCATCGACACCATCACTTCGCCGAGCGGAACGTCGTGGGGCTCGATCAAGGACTCGAGCGGCAAGGTGCCGTGGTCGAGCAGGTCCACCGCGGGCTGGAAGCCCTCGTCGTTGTAGTTGTAGGCCCCGATGATCTGGAGCTCGAAGATGATCAGGCGGTTCTGGTTGAAGCGGGGCGGTTCGAACCCGGTCCCGATGATGACCAGAGTGCCGGCATAGTCCAGCTGGCCGAGGGCCGACTCGGCCGCGCTCGGCGTGCCCCGAGCACTCGAACGCGACGGCGTAGGGCTCCGGTACCGGCAGCGCCATGGGCGGATCCTCGAGAGTATCGGGTGCCACCACACGGGTGGCTCCGACATCGGCTGCCTGGCGGCGCCGGACCGGTGAAGGCTCGCTCACGGTGACGTCGGAGATCCCCTGGGCGCGCAGCACGGCGACGAGCAGCAGCCCGACCGGTCCGGCTCCGGTGACCAGCACCCGGTCATCGGGGGACACGTCGGCCAGCCGCAGTGCATGGAGGATGATCGCCAGCGGCTCGGCCAGTGCGGCCACCCTCGTCGAGAGCGAATCGGGGATCCGGATCAGCCCGCCGGCCGGGACCGTCTTGTACTGACAGAACGCCCCCCGGTACCCGACGAAGTCGGCCGCGGCACGGTGCAGGCAGACCGAAGGGCGGCCGCGCCGGCAGGCCCGGCAGGCGCCACAGCCCGGGCTCGGGTTTCCCACGACCCGGTCGCCGGGAGACCAGCCCGAGCCGGCGGGCGCGGCCGCCACGACGCCCGACCACTCGTGCCCGAGAATCGCCCCCGGTTTGGCGTACCGCTCCATCACCATGTGCAGATCCGACCCACAGATCCCGCACTCGGCAATCTCGACGAGGACCTCCCCCGCCCCGGGCTCCGGACGGGGCACGTCCTCGACGGCGATCCTGCCGTCGCCGACGTAGACGGCAGCCGTCATCAGGTTCGAGGGCACGAAGCCAACACTAAGGGCCTTTCCCGGACGTTGCCGGGGAATCGCCCGGGGCGTGCTGCGAACCTCTAGAAAGGACGCACGAAAAAGGAGCAAGGTGGGCACTGCCGAACGCGTGTGGTACGTCAGCTATGGCTCGAACCTCAACAGGGCCAGGTTTCTCGCCTACCTCCAAGGGGGCCGTGTTGCCGGGAACGATGTCGTCTACCGGGGCTGCGCGGACACCGCTCCCCCGGTCGACGACGTCCCTCTCATCCTCCCCCACGCCCTTTACTTCGCCGGGTGGTCAGCTCGAGTCTGGGGAGGAACGTCCGCCGCGTTCATTACACTTGCTGCCCAGAGCGGGTCGAGCCTGGCCCGGGCCTACTTGATCACGCAGCAGCAGTTCGTCGAGGTCGTGCGGCAAGAGAACGGCAACCGAGCCGAAGTCGACGACTTCGGCGTGAAGCTGGAGGCAGCCCGGCAGCAAGGGCACGCGCGCATGCTGGCCACCGGCGCCTACACCGAGCTCACCTACAGCGGCGAACGAGATGGCCGTCCGATGCTCAGCTTCACCGCCTCGGAGGATCGAAGGGACTTCGGGCGTCCCTCGGCGTCGTATCTCCACGTGATCGGGACCGGCCTGAAGGAACGTCACCGGTTGTCCGACCGCGAGGTCGCCGCGTACCTCGGCGCAAGGCCGGGAGTCCGGGGCACGTGGACACACGGCCAGTTACTGAACATCCTCACGACGGGATCTCCGCAAGGCGCTGTCCCTTCGGGAGAGGCCTGAGCCCGTCGCTCACGCTTCCGAGCGTTCGTCGAGTGGCATAGCGGGGGCGGGGGCGGGGGGGCGGCGGCGGGGGCGGCGGCGGGGGCGCCGGCGGCCTCTTGGGGAGCTCCACCCTCCCGCCTGTGCGGCCTGGTCAAGATGATCTGCACCGATGCCACCACCAGCACGACGATGGTGACGATCCGCTCGCTGCGGCCCACCTCCCTGAACACTGCGTAGAGCTGAATGCCGATGGCCAGCGCCTGCGCGAAGAGGGCCAACGCAACGGCCCGCATCCCCGTCACGGCCACCGGGTCGGCCTCCGCCTCGGGAGCACGCGCCCACGCGGCCAGGGCGAAGAGGAGCGCCCCCGCTGTCCAGATGAAGTCATAGCTATTCCCCGAGACGACCGCGCGGGCGTCGGATTCCTGGATCGCAAAGACGGCATCGGCGATCGACGTGCTGACGATGGCGAATCCGATCAGCAACCACATGGCGTCGGGCTTCCAGCCGAGAAGCCCGTAGACGCCGAGGACGGCCCCGATCAGCAGCACATCGAGAATCGGATAGGCGAAGACCACGACCGTAGCCAGGGTCCCGACTGTCTTGTGTTCCGTTGCCGGCTGAATCACGAGGACAAATCCCGCCGCGAGCACCAACAGGGTCACCGCGATCCCGTCCATCCAACGATGCAGTTCGAACTGAGGAACGCGGAGCCGGATCAGATAGAACATCCCGATCGCCAACAGCGGATACCAGGCCAGCCAGAAGATGTCCGCGAAGGACGGATACGGCACGTTGGATTGTCCGGCATAGGCCACGGCCCAGGCGACGCTGCCGACGGACCACAGCAGCAGCGCCATCCCGAAAGCCAGCCAGGCCGGCCGGGCGATCGGCTCGTACGCGGCACGGGCCAGAACGAGGACGGCGCAGATGGCGAGGGTCACGTTGTGGATCCAGTTGTCGTAGAGCCAACTCGGCCCGGCGACACCGAACAGGTCGTTGAGGGCCTCGAGCACGGTGAGGACCCCCAGGACCAGCCACAGATAGCTGAGTGGCAACGGAACCGACAGCAGCTCGCCCTCTTTGTCGGCGCGGTGCGCGTCGCTGCGCCGCCAGCCCACGTCGACCACCCCCGTGGTCACGACGGCTCGACGATGCGATCTGGTCGGCCCCAGACGCTCGTCAGTCGAATCAGGCACACCGCTCCATGACGCCCACCATCTTCGCCGAGGTGGCGGGGCGGGGACACTTGGCGGTTCGGCGGTGCCGGTACGATCGGTCCCGATGGAGCATCTGGAGGGGCGGACGGCGGTCGTGACCGGGGCCGCCAGCGGAATTGGCCTCGCCATCGTCGAAGCGCTCGCGGCCGAAGGTCTGCGCGTCGTGATGGCCGATCTCGACGAGCAGAATCTCCGGACACAGGCGACGAGACTCACCGACCAGGGCGCACAGGTGCACGCCGTCACCGTCGACGTTCGGGACCCCGACGCCGTCGACCGGGTGGGTGCCGCTGCGATCGAACGGTTCGGGAAACTCCATGTGGCCGTGAACAACGCCGGCGTCGTGACGGGCGGCTGGTCCTGGGAGATCCCCCTCGAGGAGTGGCACCGGGTGATCGACATCGACCTGTGGGGCGTGATCCACGGAATCCGTGCCTTCGTCCCGCGCATCTTGGCGTCGGGCGAGGAGGGTCACGTCGTCAACACGGCCTCGATGGCAGCCGTCATGGCGTTGGGCCGGCTCGGGCCGTACACCGTGGCCAAGCACGGCGTGCTCGGTCTCTCCGACGTGCTGCGCGCGGAGTTCGAGGCGTTGGAAGCGCCGGTCGGGGTGAGCGTCGTCATGCCCGGCATGATCAAGACCGCCATGAACCCAATCGGCACCGTCCCACCGGCCGTGGTGGCTGCGAACGTCGTCGATGCCATCCGCCACGGACGCCGCTATGTGTTCACCGACGACCACAGCACGCACGATGTCGAGGACCGCCTCCACGGAATTCTGGCGGCGCGGGGCGACGTCATCAGGTGAGGCCGGTGTCCGGCGCCGGCCGGGATGGGGCGGCCCGGTTTCCTGTGTCTCCGGCCTTTCGAGGCGTTCTGGCAGACCGGCTGCAATCGTCTGAACCCGGGCATGATGGGGATCCACGAACGCCGGGCAACAATCGTCTCCGCTTCTGATCACGGCACGACGCCAGGGCGTCCGCGGTAGCGTGCCCCGATGCCCGCAGACGAACTTGCGGCCGAGTTGCTGACATCGGTCCTCGATGCCGACCCTTTGGCCGGATCGTTGTACGGGTTTCCCGGCTACGACGATCGTCTCCCCGACTTCAGCGCCGAGGCCGAGCCGGAGCACGCGCGACGGCTCGCCTCCATCGCCGAGCGGGCCGAGGAAGAGGGCGACGGCGGCCTAGGCGAGACCGAGCTGCAGACCCTCGACTTCGTCCGCTGCCTCGGCCGTGGCATGGCCGAGGCAGCGGCAGTGCCCGTGGTCGAGTTCACCATCTGCGACACATTCGCCTCACCGGTCGGAGCCGTGCTCACCTCCCTCCCCAAGGTCCAGCTCGACACCGAGGAGCGCAAGGAGGGTTACCTCTCGCGCCTGCGCGGACTGCCGGGCATGTTGACCGCGGCCGCGCAGCGTCACGTCGAGGGCGCTCGAGCGGGTCGGTCGCCGGTAGCCAGGCTGGTCACGTCCGCCATCGCCCAACTCGACCTGATGACGGAGGATCCCACGGTCGGCGCCCTGGCCCGGACCGACGCCGACGACGCCTTCACAAAGGCGGTGGCCGGCGCCGTCGACGAGCATGCCCGCCCGGCTCTGGCGGCCTACCGGGACGTGCTGCGCACCGCGGTCCTCCCCGCGGCCCGCGACGACGACCATCCGGGGATCTGCTACCTGCCGGACGGCCAGGCGATGTACCGCGCCCTGGTCCGGCAGCACACCTCAATGAGCCTCTCCCCCGACGAGCTGCACGCCACGGGGCGCGAGATCGTGGGGGCGGTGCGAGAGGAGATCAGCGAGACCGGTTCCCGCCTGTTCGGCACGGCCGACGTGCACGATATCTTCGACCGGCTCTCCCACGACGGCTCCCTGCGATACCGGAGCCGCGAGGAGATGCTCCAGCATGCGCAGCGCGTGGTTGCCGCCGCCGAGGCGGAGGCGCCGATGTGGTTCGTGAGGGTCCCCGACGTCCCCTGCACCGTCGCGCCCGTCCCCGACTCCGAGGAAGCCGGGATGTCGGCGGCCTATTACATGGTGGGGGCCGTCGACGGCTCGCGGTCGGGGACGTACTACCTGAACACGTCCAAGCCCGAAGAGCGGCACCGATACGCCGCGGAGAACATCGCCTTCCACGAAGCGGTCCCCGGCCACCACTTCCAGCTCACCATCGCCATGGAGTGCAAGGACCTCCCGCCGGCCCGGCAAGTGCTCTCCGACACCGCCTGTGCGGAGGGATGGGGACTCTACGCCGAGCGGCTGGCCGACGAGATGGGGCTCTACAGCGACGACCTCGACCGCATGGGGCTCTTCACGGCCGACTCGTTGCGGGCCAGCCGACTGGTCGTCGACACCGGCCTCCACGCGTTGGGCTGGTCGCGCCGGGAGGCCGTGAACTGGATGGCCACGCACACCCCGCTCCCCGCCCCGGAGATCGACGCCGAGGTCGACCGCTACATCTCCTTTCCCGGCCAGGCGCTGGCCTACATGGTCGGCCGGCGCGAGATCGTCCGTCTGCGCACTGAGGCGGCCGAGCGCCTCGGTCCCCGGTTCGATCTCAGGGAGTTCCACGATCTGGTACTCCGGGTCGGGGTCCTCCCTCTTCCCGCGCTGGGTCGCACCGTGGAGCGCTGGGTCCTGCAGGGCCCTTCGTAGGAGCACGGGACCGGATCGCCGCCTCCGGTCCGAAGCGTCAATGCCTCTTGGTCCCGATACCGGCCCCGGTCCATTCTCCTCACCGCCGCCGGCGTGCCCACCACCGGGGAGCAGCCGCAGATCTCATCGGGCAGACCGCGCCGGGCCACCTTTCGAGGCGACGGCGCTCTGTTGTCGCCGGCCGGAGGAGGACCCCCCGGTTCCGTCCTCCGGTACGGGCCGGAATGCAGCCGTCGAGGCGGCCCGCCCGGCGAGGATCACCCCGAAAAGACACACGGCCGTGAGATGCATGGCCGTACACCACAGGCAGACGGCGCCGATGCGGAAGAGCTCCACGTACACGAGGTAGAGCACCATGACTGCGCCGGCTCCCGAGGCCGCCAGGCGGGCGCGGTCGACCGACACGGCCGCGACGCGCCAGGCCCAGGGCACGGTGAGGCCAGTCATCACGAGGGCCCAGACCAGACCGAGCACGGCCAACGGAACGCCCAGGACCACAGACCACGAGCTCGTGGTCACCAGCGCGCAGTTGACGATGCCCGTGTCGGGGCAGGCGAGCGCGGTCGGGTCGGTGTAGTGCGCGACGGTGAGGTACGAGGCAATGGCCACGGCGACCAGGGAGAGCCCGAGCGAGGTGACCGGAACCCAGCCAGGGACCTGCCGCGTCGTCGGGTGCACCGCCGTCGTCACGAACCCAGCTTCTGGGCGATCGCCGCGATGGTCGCCGAGTTGGCCACGCTGCCGGGCTGGTTCCCGGTGACCGACGAGATGGCGGCTGTGATGTCGTTGGCCGCGCCGTCGACCGCCTGCGCCACGGCACTGGTTGGGTCCTTGAGCTGCGACGCGATCTGGCTCCGTGACAGGCCCTGCAGCACCTGGGGCGAGAAGCTCGCTCCGGTGATGACGAACCGGTTCGCGATATCGAGGAACGGGATGCTCCCCTGCGGGTCGTACTCGGCCATGAGGGCGCGCTGCGCCGCCGTCGGCGTCTGGAGGGTCTCATAGGTGTCCCCGACCTGCTGGTTCGTGGCCTCCTCGACGGCCTGAAAGTCGACGTACGGGCTGGAATAGGTCGACCCGTAGAAGGACAGGGTCTGCGTGTCGGGGTAGATATCGCTGTCCGACGAGTGGGTCCCCGCCAGGTTCGAGAACGTCCCGAACCGCGACAGCGCCACCGCCAGCGCCCACCGTTCCGCGGCGCAGTAGGGGCAGTACTCGGCGCCGACGTAGGTGATCAGCGGCTTGTCGTCCGCTCCCCGCAGGACGGTGCCGCTCCCGATCTTGCCGGGCAGGAGGACCGAGGCGGGACTGCCCACCGAGTCGAGCGTCGTCGTCGGCACCGAGAGCGCGGCCGCGACCTCTGGGGAAAGTGCCGTGGTGCCGGGATCAGCGGCCGCGGACGACCCTCCTACGGTGAGGTGGGACGACGCAGCGGCAGATGGACCGGAGTTGCCCGCCGCCTTGACCACGATCATGGTGGCGATGGCCGCCACCACCACCAGCGCCGGCACGAGAGCGGCCAGGACCGGATGGCGGGAGCGGAACCGGGCCGGCTGCGTCGCGGTGGTGGACGACGCCCGGGCCTTGGAGGTCGGACGCGAATTGGATGGATTCTTCGTGGCTGGCCGCACTGATCGCCGCACTGATCGCGACTGGCCGGTCGGGGATGGGGATTTCGACATGTGTTCTCCTCTGATTGGTCCGAGGTGGCGACAGGGCGCCCCGCTCGGAAGCTCGATGCGGAGGCGCCGTACGGCCTCCGGGGACTGAAGCGGGCACGCGCCACGCCAGCATCCGGGGCGTGCCGGCGCGTCCGAGGCGCGGGTCGAGCTAGGAGAACCGGGGAGGGTGGAACAACGGATCGCGCACGCCGGCGGGGAGGGGCACCTGCTGCCCCCGCCGGCGGCGGACACCGGTGACGACAGCGGCGGCCGCCACGAGGCCCGCCAGCGCCACGGTTGGCGCGACCCCGAGCGCGGGCGCCGCGGGCGCCGGGCTGCCCTTGCCACAGGTGGCGTCAGCGCAGTTCAGCGGCGCGGAGAGCGGGGCTTCGACTGCCCGCATGACCTTTATGGCGGAGTTTTCCGCGGCGGTCGGCGCGCCGTGCGGCACGAAGCCAACGACGACCGCGGCGGCGATGATCGCCACCAGACCGACCCGCCACCGCAAGGACATGCCTTCGAGGTTACGGGGGCCGGGTAAGCGGCCCGTAAGAATCGGGCTCGTTGAAAGGATGTCTAGGCGGTACCTGAGGTCACCGTCGGCCCGGGGTCGGAACCCGGATCAACTCCGGCGCCGGCGCCGGCGCCGGACACGTTGCGGGCCCAGGCGGCCACCAGTTGCAACAGCCCGAGATACGCCACCAACACGATCAGAATCACCAGCAGGCTCCACCCGGTCAGGTTCCCGCCGAAGACGAGGAAGAGCCCCGCCACGATCACCCCGACGATGCGCAGGCCGTTGAGGTGCTCGACGATCCAACCGCCGGTGCGGCGCACCCGCTCCGATCCGGCCGCGGCGCGCCCGGTCCCCGCCGAGAGCGCGTGCGCCTGGCCACCCACCCAGCGGCCACCCTTGGCGCAGGTCGAGCGGATCCACACCGCGTAGCGGCTCGGGCCGGCCAGCCACGCACCGAAGGCGACCAGCACGAACACCAGCAACGTCCAGCGCAGATCGGTCTTGAGGAACCGCAGCACGGTGTCCCAGACGGCGCCGGCCGCCTCCGTGTTGAAGCCACCCCCGCCGGCCTTGTTGAGGAAGGTGATGCGACCCAGCGACAGGCCCGCCAGGATCAGCAGGGTGAAGAGGGATATCCCGATCGCCAGCCGCAGCAGCGTCTTGCGGCGCTCCATGGCGATCACCACAGAGAGGATCGCCAGCACGAGAGCGACGATCGGGATGATCCACTTGAGCTTGACGACCAGGTTGAAAAGCCCCGAGAACTTCGAGACCTGCTGCTGCGAGACGACGGTGAAGGTCAGGCCCTGGTTCGAGATCGACTGGACCGGCTGGAAGATCGTCACGCCGTGGGAGTTGGCCGCCGCGATCAGCTTGTTGAGCTCGGGCCTCAAATTGAGTGCGATCGCCCCCCCCTTGGCGAGCTTCTTCTGCAGAGGTGTCTCCTTGCCAGTGAGGATGTTGATCACGGCGGCGTGGCTGTGCCGGTTCAGCGTGTCCCACAGCGTTCCGAACTGCGGGCTCGAGAAGACCTTGACAGCCAAACCCTCGACGTAGGTGTGCACCTCGCTCACAATGGGGGTCACTAATGGCTTCGCCTTGGCCGGCAGGGCCGCCGTGACTTTGTTCTTCACGACGCCGGTCGAGAAGAGCGCGTCGGTCGCCCTGGCCGCGAGGTGATCCACGATCACGTGGTTGCGCGCCAGCGGCGCCATGGTGGCGACGTACTGATCCGTATCGGTCACCGTCCGAATCGCCCACACCGAGATCACCGACACGGGTATCAAGATCGACGCCAGGACGACGAGGACCCAGGCCGAAATGCGCCGGGGCAGGTGCCCACGACGCACCTTTGTCGTGGTCTGGGCCGCCGGCGTCCCCGCCTTGTCCACCGCACCGGACTCCGACCCGGACTCGGCCCCGCCGCCGGCGGCCGCGGCGGCCCCGGCCCCGGCGTCGGCGGGCAATTGGGGTTCAGGGTCGCTCATCTGGGCCTCCTCACTCCCCCATGCCTAGTTCCAAATGGACTGGTGCGCACGCCTTTCACGGTGTACGACTAGTGATGTGGTGAAGACAGGGACCAAGTCGAACGGCCTGCGCGTTGTCGTTCTCAGCGCAATCTCGGCTTTCGCGGCACCGCTCGTGTTCGTGAGCGTCATCGTCCTCCGCAAGGCGGAACGCCGGGTCCTTTCCCATTTCCGGTTCTGGAGCAAGCGCCTGCAGCACGAGATCTCCCGCTGGACCTGAGCAGGCCACGACACTTCTGGGCCTCGGCGTACGCTGACGCGATGCTGAAACGATGCTGAAACGATGCTGACTGCGATGGCGCACACCGCCGTGTGCGTCCCCGACGTCGAAACCGCCACACGCTGGTACACCGAGGTCCTCGGCCTGAGGATGCTCTCGCCCCCCTACCGCATGGAGGGGGCCCAGATCGAGCGTGACATGGGCGAGATCGTCCCCTCACCCGTTGTCGTCCACGCGGCCATCGTCGGCTTCGAGGAAGACGACCGCGTCATTGAGCTGATCGAGTATCCGGCGGCCGGCGTCGCTCCGCCGGAGACCGGACGGCCCTCTGTCACAAGAGTCGGCATCACCCACATCGGCATCGTGTGCGACGACGTCAGCGAGACGAGGTCCGAGCTCGAGGGTCGCGGCGTGGAGTTCCTCACAGCCGGGATCGCCGATGTGGCCGGGCTGAGGACGACCTGGTGCTGCGACCCGTGGGGGACGGTGATCATCCTCCTCGAGAAGAGAAAGGAGACGCGCCCCTACTGGGGTCAATGGACGGCCTAGATCGTCGGATCGACGATGCACACGCTCCGTGACGGCCGTTGGATCCGACGTCGCTGACCACTGTCAAAGCGACTGTCCGCCACAAATATCTGTAATTCCTGCCCAAAAGATGTGCATTGGAGGTGCGCGTCGGCCACAATGGGCGCCATGAACAAGCGAGAACTAGCAAAAGCCGTTGCGGTCCAGGCCGACGTCGAGCTGAAGACAGTGATCACCGTCATCGACGGCTTCACTGACGTCGTCACCGCCGTCGTCTCGAAGGGCGAGCCCGTTTCCATCCCGGGTTTCGCCAAATTCGTCAAGGTCAACCGCGCGGCGCGCATGGGTCGCAACCCGGCAACGGGCGAAGCCATCCGGATCAAGGCGTCCAAGAAGGCGCGCATCACGCCGGTGAAGGCCTTCAAGGATGCGGTCCTGGCCCCCGCGACGGCACCCAAGCTGGCCAAGGGTGCCTACCCGACCAACGACGCCGCCGTCGCCGCCGCCGGCAAGTCTGCTGCTCCGTCAGCCGCCAAGGCTCCGGCCCGGACCGCCAAGAAGGCACCGGCCCGCAAAGCGGCGACCACGCGTAAAGCTCCCGCCAAGGCGGCGCCGGCGCGGAAGACCGCCAAGCGACGGACCGCCAAAAGGTCGTAGGCGACGCCGGTCCCTGAATCGGGACCGGCGTTCGATGGCCCCGCTCCGATGGACGAACCGCGGGCCGACGTGGGAGCAGGCGATCGTCCGGCCCCCCGTCCCCAACTCATCGCCGATCGGCCCCTCGGGGAGCCGCATCCGGACCGGTTGTCACCGGACGATCCCGCCTACCCGCAGATCATCGAGGCCCACGCCGAGGCCCTGCGCGCCGGGTCCGACACCTACGTCGACTCGCGCTCAGGGCTGACCGTGCTGACGGCCGGCTTTCTCGCCCGGCGCGGCTATTGCTGCGATTCCGGCTGCCGTCACTGCCCTTACCTGCAGTAAGCCCGGCCTGCCGGGCTTATGCCCGTATGCTCCAGAACTGCACCCGGCGTACGCGGAGCGGTCACGGCATGAGCGACACCTCACAGGGTCCTGGATGGTGGTTGGCATCTGACGGCAAGTGGTACCCCCCCGAGCTCTGGACCGGACCGCCCGCTCCGGCGCGTGCGCCCGTCTACGGTGCAGCGGGGACGCTGCCGCCCGGGCAACCAGGCTTCGGCGTAAGTGGTCCGTCCGCCGGCTACGGGTACGCGCCGCACGGCCGAAGCGCGCCCTACGACCAGCCCGCGACAAGACGGACCAACGGTCTCGCCATTGCCTCGCTGGTTTGCTCGTGCGCCGGAGTGTTCTTCCTCCCGGCCATCCTGGGGGTCGTCTTCGGTTTGGTCGCCCGCAGCCAGATCACACGGTCCAACGGGCTGCAGAGGGGTGGCGGGCTTGCCATCGCCGGCATCATCGTCGGGTTCGGTTGGCTGGCGCTCCTGGTGCTGGGCATCGCACTCGGCGCAGGCAACCACAACAACGACGGCGTCATCGGGCCCTTCATCTAAGAGCGAGGAGCACAAACATGCAAGGTCTGCTCTATGGCGTGCGCGGCGAGCGCTGGACGCCACCGGACGGATCCAACACCCTCATGGTCGGGCTCTCCCGGACCCCGATGCGCCTCCAGGAGCTCGAGCGCCCGACGCCCCTGCGGGATGACTGGTGTGTCGCCAAGACGCGGCTGACCGGCATCTGCGGCTCCGACGCCAAGATGGTCTTCATGGACTTCGGGGACGACTTCGGCGACGGCGCGCTCAATGGGTACTTCACCTTCCCTACAGTCTTCGGGCACGAGGTGGTGGCCGACGTCGTCGAGGTCGGCCCCGCTGTCACGACCGTCCGAGGTGGGCCAGCGCGTCGTCCTCAATCCCTGGCTCTCCTGCGGGCCGCGCGGCATCGACCCGCCCTGCCCGTCGTGTCAGGCCGGTGACTTCAGCATGTGTTGGCACTTCACCCAGGGCCCGATCGCCGCGGGCATCCACACCGGGACCTCGAAGGACGCGCCCGGTGGGTTCGCCGACTACCTCCCCGCCCACGAGTCGATGCTCATCCCCGTGCCCGAAGGCGTGCGCGACGAAGTCGCGGTCCTCGGAGACCCCTTCGCCGTCTCGCTGCACTCGGTGACCCGCCACCCGCCACCGCCGGGCGGCAAGGTGCTCGTGTACGGGGGAGGCGCCCTGGGCAGCACGGCCGTCGGCATCATCAAGGCGCTCTACCCCGACGTCGAGGTCATGGTGGTCGCCCGCTGGGCCGCTCAGGCCGCGCTGGCCCGCAAGCTCGGGGCGACCGTGGTGGACCCCTTCCCGGTCGAGCAGTTGCTCGAGGAAGCGGCGGCGTGGTCTGGTGGCGTTCTGCAGAGGTTCGAGGGCACGACGCTGCCCATGGCACACCCCGGGGGATTCGACGTGGTCTACGACACCGTGGGCACCGCGCAGACCGCCGAGATCGGCGTCCGCCTGCTCAAGGCCCGCGGCACCATGGTCAAGAGCGGGGTGCACGCGCCGGAGCGCTGGGAATGGTCGCCGCTCTACTTCAAGGAGATCTCGTGGGTCGGCTCCAACGCCTTCGGGGTCGAGGAGGTCGACGGCCTGCGCATGCACGGCATCGCGCACTATCTGCGCCTGGCGGCCGACGGTCGGATCGACATGACCGGCATGCTGACGCATACCTTCCGGCTCGAGCAGTGGCGCGAGGCGTTCACGGTGCTGGCCAACCAGCAGGAGAGCGGCGCCATCAAGGTCGCGTTCGACTTCCGCTGAGCGTCGGACGCCGAGGAACGGTGCCGGGCCGGCTCCCGGCACCGGGTCCGCCCGGTCGCAGCGGGGCGGCCTGCCGGATACTGACGCACACGCCCAGGGGCTAGCGTCGCGGGGTGGCGGCACACAACCACAGCTGCAGCTGGAAGTGACCCAAGGGGGCATCATGACCACCAGCCCATCCATCACCGATTCGGATTTCGCGTTCGAGCCGAAGTGGGGCGTTGAGTCCCCGTCGACGACGATGTTCGACTTCAACTACACGGGCGGGCGCGACCAGCTCCTCCGCCTCTACGACAAAGGGACGCGGCGCCAGTGGATCGGTAGCGACCGGCTCGACTGGAGCCAGGACGTCGACCTCACCAACCCCGTCGGCATGCCCGACGAGATCATGCCGATCTTCGGCACCGAATGGTGGGACAACATGTCCGACGAGCGCAAGGGCGAGCTCCGTCGTCACACCGAGGCCTGGCGCTTCAGCCAGTTCATGCACGGCGAACAGGGCGCGTTGATCTGTACGGCCAAGATCGTGCAGACGGTGCCGGACATTGACTCCAAGTTCTACGCCGCCACGCAGGTGATCGACGAGGCGCGCCACGTCGAGGTGTACAGCCGCTATCTGCACGAGAAGGTTCAGCTCGTGTACCCGCTCAACCCGCATCTCAAGGCGCTGCTCGACGACGTCATCTCCGACAGCCGCTGGGACATGACGTATCTCGGCATGCAGGTGCTCATTGAGGGTCTGGCCCTGGCCGCCTTCGGCATCATCCGCAACAACGCCACCAATCCTCTGGCCAAGGCGCTGAACGCCTACGTCATGCAGGACGAGGCGCGCCATGTCATGTTCGGGCGACTGGCGCTGCGCGACTACTACCCACAGCTGAGCGAGACCGAGCGCACCGAGCGGGAGGACTTCTGCATCGAGGCCTGTTACCTGATGCGGGACCGCTTTCTCGGCGAAGAGGTGTGGGAGCGGCTCGAGCTCCCTCCAGAGATCAGCACCTACGTCGACAACAGCGACACTCTGCGCGAGTTCCGCAACTTCCTCTTCATGCGGATCGTCCCGATCTTGCGCGACATCGGCCTGTGGGGGCCCAAGTTGCGCACGGCCTTCCAGGAGATGGGCGTGATCGGCTTCGCCGACACCGACATCGACGCGGAGATGGCCGACGACGAGAAGGCGGCCCAGGATCTCGACGAGGCCAACGATGCCCGCATGGCCCATGTGAAGGCGGTGGCGGGGCAGGCGGAGAGCTGAGACCCTGGTCGTCAATCTTGTAACCAACCCGACGACAGGCGACCGGTTGCTGTGCCTCCGACTCAACGAGAGATTCGATGTCTATCGAGGTGGGACCGGAGCACCCTCGCTCAATAGGTCATCGCTCCCATAGGCGCTGACCCGCAAGGTGCGGTGCGTATGGCCGCGGCCTGACCTGGGGCAATCCGGCGGCCCGGCCTGGGTGCGTTCCCGTGGGCTCGGGTCAGCCGCCCTCCATGGCCCGCTCGAGCCCGTTCTGGATCTGCTGGGTGGGCTCGTTGGTGTCGAGGTAGTCGCGCCATGCGGTCACCTTGCCGCTCGCGTCGACGTCGATCACGGTGGCGCCGGTCATCTCGATGGGGATGCCGGCCTTGCCTTCCCCAGCGTGGAAGGTGGCCGTGCCCGTCCACTCGAAGACGGCCCAATCCTTCCCGCCACGTATCCGATCCACCCGCTGGTGCCAGTCCGGGAAGATGGAGTCGGTGTCCCGGGCCACCTTGTGCAGGTCGGTCGTCCACGGGGTCACGGGGTCGCTGAAGCGGCCGCCCGGCGCGAAGAGGGCGGCGAACTCGTCAGGCCCGTCGATGGACTCGAACGTGCGGGCCCACGCAGCCCAGTCCTGCTCCTGCTCCTGCTCCCGCTCCTGCTCCTGCTCCCCTGCGTTCTCCCGTTGGCTCATCGCTTCCGTCCCTTCCCTTGGCTGTCGCTGCGCAGGCTCTCCGCCTCGAAGGTGACCACCGCGTCGTCGAGTGGCAGGACCAGCTGGGGCTGGACGAACTGGTGCGTCTCGGCCACCAGTTTGACCGCGGTGCCCCAGGCCGTGAACCCGACGGCGTGGCGGGCGAAGCTCATGGGGCCCTCGGTGACCTTGACCTCGACGACGCCCTCTCCCCCGACCTCCAGGGCGGAGGACTGCATCTTCTCCATGGCCGACTCACGGGCCGAGTACATGGCCTCGGTGTAGTTCGTCAGCTCGACGTTCTGCCTCGACTGCTTCATGGCGGTGCCGGCGGTGCGCCGCGGGGCGTTGACGAAGCTGGCCCCGAAGGCGAGGCCGACGGGCATCCAGCCGGCCCGATGGAGCAGTGTGAAGTCACGGGCCGAGAGATCGGACACGAAGGGCATGGCCAGGGCGGCGGCATCGCCCCGGCCGGCCTTCCCGTCCATCGGCCGCACGGCCGTGCCCACGAGCTCGACGTCGATGTGATGGGTCCGCACCGACACGTCGACCCGCACCCCGACCACACCGTGCCCGTGCACCTTGCTGCACTCGCTCCGCAGCACCCGGGCGGCCTGGTCCACGGCGGCGTTGTGCGCATCGGAGGCCAGCGAGATGGCACCCCTTCCCCAGTTCCACACCCCGACCGGGACCGACACCACGGCCACGCCGCACACGAGGTCGAGCGGCTCCCATCCGACGGCGTGCAGCAGGAGGGCCTCGTCGACCGAGAGGTCAGAGGTGATGCCTCGTTCCTTGGATGGGGATGCCGGAGTCGCCAGGGACTGCGCCCCCCGGAGCATCTCCGCCCGGATGTCCAGGATGCGGGCCGGCGACCCGGCATTGGCGCCGGCGCCGGCGCTCACGTCAGCCGCACCGTGGGCCTCGGCAGCACAACCGGGTCGAAGTCCTTGAACCGCCGCACCCGGTTGCCCCGCAAGGTGCAGTCGATCACCTCGTCGCCCTGGGCGAGCTCCCGGGTGACGACGTCGATGATGGCGCCGTGCAGCTCGTCGCCGGCGAGCTGCGCCCGCACATGTTTGCGGGCGAGCTGCCGTGACGCCATGTGCGCCTTGCTCACCTGTTCCACCAGGGCGGGTCCCGTCGTCCCCCAGCCGCCCATTGAGCCCTCCATGTAGTACTCCGTCATGCAATAGGCCCACACCCGGACCGAGGCAAGGGCCGCCACCACCGCTACCGGCATGAACCCGGCCTCTATCGACTTGGTCAGGCGTTGCCCCGCCAGATAGGTGCTCCACGGAATCCCCCCGGCGGGCGGCGGCCCGCCTTCCACCCTCACCGCAGTGCCCAGGAAGTGGAACTCGGTCGTCCCGCTGTCGGCCACGTTGGAGACCCGGTCGATCACGCCGATGACGCCGTGGGCACCCAGCGTGCCGGCCTCCTCGAGCATGCGTCGGTACGCTGTCCCGTAGCCGTTGGACCAGGCCTCCTCGACCCACGACTGCTCGAGGTTCTGGCCCCAGGAGCGGTGCTCGTTGGAGACGAAGCCGTGCGGGCACCGGTAGGTCTCCGAGTACGAGCCCGCGGTCTGCTGCCCGCCGATATACGGCGACATGCCTCGCATGGTGCCCGAGCCCGGCCCGTACCAGCCCCACTGCATGACGCAGAACCCCTGCACCAGGGCCACCGGCTCCAGGCCGAGGTCGAGGCAGGCCGCGAAGTCCGGCACGCTCAGGCCCGAGGAGAACGCGTCGGACTCCAGGCGGCGGACTGCCGCCTCGGGGAGGTCGCCGGCCGGCCCGCCGGAGGTGACCGGGGAGCCGGGCTCCGGCGTGGTGGAACCGTCGCTCATCAGTTGTCGAGGGAGATGATGGTGGTCGGCTTGGGCAGCGTGACCTCGCCGCTGCGCTTGGTGACCGCCGTGCCGAGCGCCAGGAACTCGATGGTGTGCGAGCCCCACTGGTGCGATTTCTCCTCCAGGCGCACACCCACGATGCCGCTGGCCTCCAACCGGGTGGCCTCGTCCTGCATGCGCGTCATGGCCAGCTCCCGCGCCTCGTAAAGCGCCTGAGTGAAGTTGGGCAGCTCGACGTTCTGGCCCATGGAGCCGAGGGCCTGGGTGAGCTTGCGGTGCGCGATGTGGAAGACGCAGGTCCCCATGACCAGACCCTGCGGGACGTGCCCGGTCTGCATCAAGGTCCAGAAGTCCTGCCCCGAGAGGTCGGAGGTGAACGGTTTGCCCTGGACGTTGCGATACGAGTTCCCGTCCTCGGCCTTGACGGCCGTGCCGAAGGCGATGAACTCGGCCGAATCGTTCCCCCACTCGTAGTAGTTGACGTCGAGGCGCACGCCGACGACGCCGTCGGCGCCGAGCTCCTGGGCCTCCTCGTCCATGCGGTTCATGGCCAGTTCGCGCGCGGTGTACATCGCCTCGGTCAGCTTGGTCAGCTCCTGGCTCTGCCCCCACTTCCGGGTCTGGATCCCGATGTGGTAGATGGACGACCCCATCACGAATCCCAGGGGGTGGAAGCCGGCCTCCTTGACGAGGAGGAACTCGTTTACCGACAGATCCGAGGTGAACAGACCGTGCTCGAGCTCCTGGAGGCGGTGGGCCGCATCCTTGGGCAGGTCGCGGGGTACCGGGGGAGGCACCGTCGGCTCTGTCGCCCCCGTCGCCTTTGTCGGTTGCGGCGCTTCCTCGGTCACGATTGGTCTCCGATCACGATGTTCTCCAGGGCGAGGCGAGTCTGCTCGCTGTGAGCCGCCTCAGATTGCAGGGTGGTCAGGAGCCGGGTGAGCCAGGCATCCATGCCGACCTGCTCGCTCCGGATCCGGATGCCGCCCGAGGAGTGGCCGATACTGCAGCGCACCGAGCCGCCGTCGACGAGCGCCTCGAGGGTGTCGTCACCGAGGGTGACGCGCACCGACTTGATCTCGTCGGACTTGCGGAAGCGTCCCGCCCGCTCGACGGTGATGCGGTCACCGAGCACCTCGGAGAGCTGCGCCACGAGCAGCTTCAGCATGATCCGTAGATCGGTGCTGTTGGACGCCAGCTGGGAGACGGCCATGCTCAGGTCGAAGGCGGCGCCCGACGCTCCCGCACCATCCATTTGTCCACCTGGCGAGCCGGCAGGCTCCATTGACATCGGTCGCATCGTACCGCCACCTTCCGCCTGGCGGTCCTGCGGCAGCCCGACCGCCCGGCGCCTGTGGTCCCTCAGGCCGGGCGCGGCTCGCAGATCACGACCGGGATGTCCCGGCCGGCCTTCTTCTGGTAACCGTCGTAGCCCTTGTAGGAAGCCACGATCTCCGGCCACATGGCCGCCTTCTCGTCCGGCGACGCCGTCCTGGCCCGCATGGCGCGGGTCTCACCGTTCATGGTGATCTGCACGTCGGGATCAGCGGTCAGGTTGCGGTACCACTGGGGGTCACGGGCGTCGCCACCCTTGGAGGCGATCAGTACGACCCGGCTCTCGTCGTGGATGGGTGAGGTCAGCATGGTGGTGCGCGGCTCGCCGGACTTGCGCCCGATCGTCTGCAGCTCGACGCCGGGCATCCCGAAGAGGGTGTTGGGCCACCGCCCACCGGTCACGCGCAGCGCCACCTTGTGCGTGAGGTTCATGAGCTTGAAACCGGCATCGACGACGGGCTTGCGTTGTTCGGTCATTGTCTCGCTTCTTCTGTGTGACGCATGGTGCGTGCGGTCTCCCGTCGCCCGCTGGTTCCTCGGGAAACCTATAGGGAACCGGCGCCGTGGGAGAATGCCCTGCAGGACGCCATGCCGTAGCTGAGCCCCCGTGAAGGCCCGCTCCTGCCTGTCGGCACGGCCCACCGCTCGCTACGATGGCCGCCGCATCCAGCGCGGAATCAGCTGGGAAGGGCGATCACGGATCCGACAGGGAGGATGGTGACCTTCATACCGCTGCACTCGCGACACCGCTGCGCTGGGCCGAGGACTCACCTCGTCGCCACCGTGGCGCGGAGACTGTTCGCCGCCCTCGCGCTCGCCTTCGCCGTCGTCATCGGTGCGATCGGCTCCGTCGGCATCGCCAGTGTCGCCGCACCGGCGGCCGGGGCCGCCAACTGGTCCCCCGTGCACGCCGGCGACTTCCCGGACCCGAGCACCCTCCAATGGGGTGGCGTCTACTACGGCTTCGCCACCCAGAACTTCGCCACGCCGAGCCAGACGATCAACATCCAGGAGTCCACCTCTTCCGACGGGGTCAACTGGACCCAGTCGAACGGCGTGGACGCGTTGCCCACGCTCGGCTCGTGGGCCAAGCCCGGAGAAACGTGGGCGCCGAGTGTCGTGCGCGACGCTGCGGACAACGACTTCGTCATGTACTACACGGCCACCGAGGCCGCGGCGCCCGGCGACCAGTGCATCGGCGAGGCCACGTCCGCGCTCCCCAACGGCCCCTACTCCGACACCAATGGGTTCCCGATCGTGTGCCAGGACGGGAACGACAGCGCAACGGTCGACGGTTCCTACGGTGGCAGCATCGACCCTGACGTCTTCATGGACTCCTCGGGCAACTCCTGGCTGATCTGGAAGAGTGACGGCAACCACCTGAACCCACCCATGAGCACCATCATCTGGTCCGTGCCACTCACTGCCGCGCTGCTGCCCGCCAGCAACAGTGCGACCCAACTCCTGCACGACGACGAGCCCTGGCAGAGCGGCATCGTCGAGGGGCCGGACATGGTGGAGACCGCGACGACGAAGACGACGAACGCCTACACCCTCTTCTACGCCGGCAGCGACGAGGGTGCCTCCACCTACGCCATCGGCTGGGCCAGCTGCTCCGGTCCCGCCGGGCCCTGTACCGACATGTCGTCGTCCGGACCGCTGCTCGCCACATCGCCGGGCATGTCCGGGCCGGGCGGTCCCGAGGTGTACTCGCTGCCTGCGTCGGGGAGCACACCTGGACAGACCGTCATGGCCTTCGCGGCCTGGCAGGGGACGACGATCGGCTACCTCTCCTGCGGCATACGGCCCATGTACCTGGCCGACCTGAGCTTCCAGGCGAACGGCGGCAGCCCGCCGACCCCTGCGCTCTCGCCGTACAACCCCGGTGCAACACCAGCATCCAGCCCGGTCTGCCCGCAACCGGCGCGCCCCGCGCCTGGATATTGGCAAGTCGGCGCGGACGGCGGCATCTTCAGCTTCGGCGCCGCCCAGTTCTACGGCTCGACGGGCTCCATGAAGCTCAACAAGCCGGTCGTCGGCATGGCGGCGACCCCCGACGGTCGGGGGTACTGGCTCGTGGCCAGTGACGGCGGCGTGTTCGCCTATGGGGACGCCGGGTTCTACGGCTCGACGGGCAGCATCAGGTTGAACAAACCGATCATCGGCCTCATCGCCACGCTCAACGGCGGGGGCTACTGGCTGATCGCCAGCGACGGCGGCGTCTTCGCCTACGGCAATGCCCAGTTCTACGGCTCGGCTGCGGGTGACGGGCTGGCCGCCCCGGTGACGGCGGCGGCGGCGAGCTTCCTCGGTGGCGGCTATTGGCTCGTCGACGCCAACGGCCAGGTGGCTACCTTCGGCGACGCCCGGAACGAGGGCCAGCCCCCGTTCGTAGCGCCCGCGTACCGCATCGTTGGGATGGCGGGCACCCAGGACTCGAACGGGTACTGGCTGGCCAGCGCGAACGGCGACGTGTCGGACCTCGGCGACGCAGCGCCCTACGGCTCCATGATCGGTACCACGCTCAACGCGCCCGTCGTCGGGATGGCCGCCGACGACGGCGCCAACGGCTACTGGCTCCAGGGCGCCGACGGGGGCATCTTCACCTTCGGCAACGCACAGTTCTACGGCTCCATGGGCGGGCACCGGCTCAACGCGCCGATGGTCGGCATCGCGGCGACCTGATGCAGGCTGCGCCGGCTCCCGACCGAACGCGGCTCGGGAACCTCGGGGTCAACGGGGCGACTCGCCGGACGCGCACGCTCAGGGCCTAGAACGCGGCCCCTCCGCCCGTGGTGGAGGGGGCCGTTGTCGTGGTCGCTGGCGGTGAGGTGGGAGGCGTCGTCGTTGGTGGCGGCGGCGGCGGTGGTGGTGGTGCCTGCGTCGCCGGCGTCTGTGTGGGTGCGGTCGAGTTCGACCCCGTGCTCGAGTGGGTCTGCGTCGTCGGCGTCGGTGTCGGCGCCATGGTGGGCTGTGTCGTTGCCGGGGCGGGCGCCGTGGTCGACGTCGGTGCCCCGGACCCCGCTCCCGTTACCGCCCCAGAGGCGGCCGTGGTAGCCGGGATTCCGCTCTTCAACACGGCGAACCAGACCTTGCCCACGTCTTGTCCGAGGGCCTGACCCTTCTTCTTGTCCTCCGCGAAGCGATACAGGGGGACCTTGTGGAACGCAACCTGCCAGTGGCCGTTGCCGACGTTCATCACCGACAGGCCCTTGACACCCCGTGGCCCCGACACGTGCGCACCCTTCGACGCCAACATCGGCGGCCAGATCTTGGCGCACACTCCCGTGCACTTCGAGGTCCCCGGTGTGTCCTCGGTGAACCGGTAGAGGGTGAGGCCCGAGGCGGTGGTGAGGACGATCCCCACGTTGGGCACCTTTGCCGTCGAGACCTTGACGGTCTTGGCGTGCGGGCTCGTGGCCCCGGCGACCCCGGCCGGCGTGGCCACGTCCACGACCAGGGCGCCCGAGAGCGCCCCGAGCGTGAGCAGAGATGCAGAGAGAGTCCCGGCGACGGCCTGACCCCGGACACGTCGGGCCCTGCCTGCCGGGACTCTCCCTGCCTTCCAACCACCTGGACCTGTTCGGCACCCGTTCCTGCGTCCGCTCCCCGCTGTTGCCATGTCGCGCCGTCCCTTCATGGTTTCGGTTGCCCGAGGGTCATACGGTCTGGGCCTGCCGCAGGATTGCGACCTAATCTGGGGCCGCGTCACCCGGACCCGGGCTGGACCTGGGATCGGGACCCGGGAGGTCACAGAGGTGGGGGCGCCGCCGAGGGAGGGCAGGCTCATGACGGGCAACAGGGGCGGTTTCGAGTTGCGGGGCATCAACCATCTCGCTCTCGTCTGCCGCGACATGGAGCGGACGGTCGACTTCTACACGAACGTCCTGGGCATGCCGCTGGTCAAGACGATCGAGCTGCCGGCCGGGATGGGACAACACTTCTTCTTCGACTGCGGTGGCGGGGACTGCCTGGCATTCTTCTGGTTCCCCGACGCGCCCGACGGCGTCCCCGGCATCAGCGCGCCCGCAGCTCGCCCCGACCAGGGTGACCTCACCAGTGCCATCGGGTCCATGAACCATGTCGCCTTCGACGTGGCGCCCGAGAAGATCGAGGAGTACCGCGACCGCCTCGTCGCCGCCGGCATCGACTGCACCGAGATCGCCAATCACGATGACTCCGAGTGGGGCATCAGCGACGCCATGCACTCGGGCGTCTTCGTGCGCAGCATCTACTTCCAGGATCCGGACGGCATCCTGCTCGAGTTCGCCTGCTGGATGCGGGAGTTCACCCCCGCCGACATCTCCCACACGGCGGCCACAGCCGTCGACGCCGTCCCCGACGAGCCGATCCGGGTCTGACCGAGTCCGCCCCCGAAACCGACACCGCGCCCTCACTGACCCAATGCCTCGCCTCCGCCAGGTCCCCAAGGACGAAGCCACCGCACCCATCGTCACCACCATGTACGAATGGCTCTTCGAGGGCCGCGACCCAGTCGCCGAGCCGGGCCGCTGGGACGGCACCACGGGCGATTGGTGGACGGTCTTCGCCCTCAGCCCCGACATCCTCGACCACTGCGTCAAGGGGTTCGGCCTTTACCAATCGCCCACCCGCAACCTCGATCCGACGTTGCGCGAGCTCGGCCAGATACGCGCCGGCTGGGCCGCCGGCAGCCAGTTCGTCTTCAGTCAGCACGCCAAGTCGATGCGCGAGCTCGGCATGCCCGACCGGCAGATCACGCACATCCCGGCGTGGAGCGTCGCCCCCGCGGACACCTACAGCGCCGCCGAGCGGGCCGTCCTCGCCTACACCGACTGCCTCGTCTACGACCACGGCCGCGTCCCCGACCAGCTCTTCGCCGAGCTGCAGCGCCACCTCGATGAGGTCGCCATCCTCGAGCTGACCTACATCACCACGCTGTACTTCCAGCACGCCGTGATGTCGAAGGCCCTACGCACGGAGTTCGACGACCGCGACGATCCGATCGTCGAGGTGCCCGGACCTGCGGGGGCCTCCGCCATGCATCCGGGCCCGGGCGAGTGACGGCGGACCACGTCGTCCTGCCAGACGATGAAGCCCGGCATGTCCCCGACGACGAGGACCTGTGGAACGAGTCCTATTACTGCGACTTCGTTCGCTCCGACGGCACCATGGGGGGCTGGCTCCGGCTCGGCCTCTACCCCAACCGCCAGCTGGCCTGGTGGACGGCCTGGATCGTCTGGCCCGACCGTCCCGGCGTCTGCTCCGCCAATTACGGAATGCCGGTCCCCCCGGAGAACGGTCTCGTCAGCGAGGGCAAAGACGGCGAACGAGTCGAAATCGAACTCCGCCGGCCGCTCGAGGAGTTCCGCCTGGCCGTCCGCGCCCCGGCCCGCATCATCGCCCCGCCCGAGGACGTCTACGCCCACGGCGAGCAGACCGGCTCCCCCGCGCAGCTCGACCTGGACGTCACGTGGACGACCGACGGCGTTCCCTATCACTACGACGTCACGACCCGCTACGAGATCCCGTGCCTCGTCTCGGGCACGGTCACCGTCGACGGGGAGACGTTCACCGTCGACGGGCAGGGCCAGCGCGACCACTCCTGGGGCGTTCGGGACTGGTGGGCCTTCGGGTGGTGCTGGTGCTCCCTGCGCCTCGACGACGGCACCCGGGTCCACCTGGCCGACATCCGTATGAGCCTCGGTGTCCCCGTCTTCTTCGGCTATATCCAGAAGCACGGCCAGGTCTACCCCGCCACTGCGCTCTCGGTGACCGAGGACGTCGGCGAACACGGATTCCCCTCGAGGGCGCGCATCGAGATCGCCGCCGACCCCGGCCCGGGTCCCGAACTCGACCTGGGAATCGAGGTGACGCCCGTGGCCTACGGCCCCGTGCTCCTGCGCAACGACGATGGCCGGGTCAGCCGGTTCCCCCGGGCCCTCGTCCGCTGCCGCGCCGACGATGGCCGCGAAGGCACGGGCTGGATCGAATGGAACCAGCCCGGCCCCCCACCGATCGACACCGCCTGACCTACTCCGTGACGCTCCCCGTGTGAGCACGGGCCGTGTCTCCGCTGCCGCCGTCCGCCGTCCGCCGTCCGCTGCCGCCGCCGTCCGCCCACCATCTACGCCGGCCCCCAGGGTCGCGATCCCCCGGATTACTTGAACATGTCACCGAGGACCTTCGCCGCCCCGACCCCGGCCGCCGCACCCTCGACGCCCCGGTGGTCGTCCCGATCGGGCAGGTACTCGCCGATCACGCCGGCGAGCACCGGTAGCGGCATCGACTGCAGCCAGATCCGGCCCGGGCCGGTCAGCACGGCAAAGTGGTGCCCGTCGGCGCCCATGTAGCGGTTGGCCAGGCCGGGCACCTTCTGCACCGAGAAGGTGACGGAGGCCTGGAAGAGTCCGGCGTGGCCGGGATGCACCCGCATCGTCTGCCCGACGGCCAGGTCGTAGACGATGACCTCGCCCGAGAGATCGATGAAGGCGCGGCCGGTGCCGCCGATCTTCTGCAGGATGAAACCCTCGCCGCCGAAGACGCCGCCGCGGAACGATTGCTGGAATCCCATGGACAGGTCGATCTCCTGCGTAGCCGCCATGAAGCCGTGGCGGTGCACCATGAACTCGTTCCCCGGTGCCACGTCGATCGGCACGATGTGCCCGGGGAATTTCAACGCGAAGGCGATCGAGCCGGCGCCGCCCTGGGCCGTGTACGTGGTCATCATGAAGCTGGCGCCGGAGACGGCCCGCTTGACCGCGCCCATCAGGCCCTTGCCGCCCATGCCGCCGCCGGTGTTGGTGGCCATGTGAATGGCGTCGGACATCCAGCTGAACTCGCCGGCCTCCGACACGATGGACTCGCCATCGGCGAGCGAGAGCTCGAGCACCGGCATCGTCGTTCCGTGGATCGTCTCTTCCATGGGGGCTCCTCGGTGTGGCTTTGGTCGCTTTGGTCGCTGTTGGCCGGACGTTGGGGCGCCCGGCGATTACGCGGTGGTCATGCGGGAGATCCGTGCGCTGGATCGGGTCGGTGCGCTGGATCGGTTCGGTGCGCTGGATCGGTTCGGTGCGCTGGATCGGTTCGGTGCGCTGGATCGGTTCGGTGCGCTGGATCGGGACGGTGCGCTGGATCGGGCAGCTCGGTCAGCTCCACGTCCACCGACAGTAGGTCCTCACCGGGTCCCTGCGCCCCCGTGACCAGACGCTCCGCCATGGTGACCTCCATCAGGCCCAGGGCCATTCCGAAAAGGTCGCCCAGGACGAAGGTGGTGAGAAAGACCGCCCAGATGTGCTCGTGGGGAACCAGCTCGGCTACGAAGACCACGATTTCGTGCTCGAGCGCCAGCGGCAGCGTGATGACGAGAAAGACCAGAATGAAGTGCGGCCGTACCAGCTGCAACGAGCGCCTGAAGGCAGCAGGCACCGAGCTGTCGAGCAGGTTGATGAGGGGGCCGACCAGCGCGAAGAGCGTGCCCACGATCAGCCCCGGAACGACCAGGAACAGCGAGGCCGCCGCGCTGACCACGATCAAGATTCCTTCGGCTATCAGCAGGCGTCCCCAGGGCAGGGTCCGCAACACGAGGAGCACGGGCTGGGCCGGCTCGTTGCGCTCGACGGAACCGACCAGGCGCTCGAGCATGCCGGCATAGAAGGTCAACCCCAGGGCGGAGGAGGCGAAGAGGACCGCCCCGATGACCGACCCGATGCCCAGGTGGTCGACCGCGACCTCGGTGTAGAAGGTGCCCTGGATCGCATCGAGGCCGAAGATGACCAGGCCGGGCACGATCACACGGGCCGGCTCCATCCTGGCGGTGCGCCAGGCCATGGTGGTGAGCGAGAGCGGGTGAAGGCTATGGCGCTGCGGCTTGTCCGTCTGAACCGTCGGTGGCTCTGGTGACGAACCCGGCCCTGGGCTCGGCCGGGGATTGCCCGCGCTCGACGCGGGGTTCCATCCGTCGCCGACGAAGTCGAACAGCCGCTGGTCGGGGTCGAATGCTGCGGTTGCTCCATCGAGACGGTGACGGCCGACGGCGAGGATCGTCCCTTCGGGGGCCTCGTAGCCCAGCTCGGTGAACCCGGCGGCGGCGAAGTCGGCCCGGATGGCCGGTGTGCGGTCCGGCGGTCGACGGTGCCGGGTCCAGATCACGTGGCCGCCCGCAGCACAGAAACCTGGCATGGCCTGGATGGTGCGCGTGATGTCCGCGCCGCTGATGTTCCCGAACACCCCGCAGAGCAGGACGATGTCAGCCGGCACGGCATCGCCATACGACCGGCACCACGACGCATCGCCCTCGACGATCCGGATCCGGTCGGCCACCCCGGCGGCAGCGGCGCGTTCCCTGGCGAAGGCCACCAGGGCCGGATCGAGCTCGACCAACAACGCCGAGACCTCCGGGCCCCGTGGATGGGTCGCCACCACGTCGATCACGTCGCGCCCCTGGCCGGCGCAGAGGCTCACAATCCGGATCCGTTCTGGATGGGTGTCGAGGCCAGCTGCCCGACCGGGCGGGCCCGTCTCTTCCAACGCGGCCCGCAGCATGGACTGCACCGCCCGCAAGCGCAGCGAGAGGTTCGACGACGGGTCCTCGTAGGTCGCATGCCATTGCACCCAATGGGAGTCCGGCGGACCCGCCCCGACGGTTTCTGGATGGTCCCCAGGCGCCATGACCGCCCATCGTAGGGTGGTCCGCCGTGAGCCCCCGAAGCCCCCGATGATCAAATACATCGGCTCGAAGCGCCGCCTCGTCCCCGTCCTCACCCGCATCTGCCAGGCCTCCGGCGCCCGCACCGCCCTCGATCTGTTCACCGGCACCACCCGCGTCGCCCAGGCCTTCAAGGCCCAGGGCGTGCACGTCACCGCCGTCGACAGCGCCCGCTATGCGCACACGTTCGCCCGCACCTACATCGAGGCGGATGCCGCCGCCACCGATGTCGGCGCGCTGCGGGCGGCGGTGACCCACCTGAACGGTCTCCCCGGACGGCCGGGCTATGTCACCGAGACCTTCAGCCGGCAGGCCCGCTTCTTCCAACCGCACAACGCCGCTCGGATAGATGCCGTGCGCGACGCCATTGACTCGGAGTATGCGGGGTCACCCCTGTTCCCCCTCCTGTTGACGTCCCTCATCGAGGCGGCGGACCGGGTGGACTCGACCACGGGCGTGCAGATGGCGTACGTGAAGAAGTGGGCGCCGCGGTCGGCCAATCCCCTGGAGTTGCGGGTGCCGGAGTTGCTGGCGGGGGCGGGGCGCTCCATCCAGGGCGACGCGGTGGCGTTGGCCGGCGGACTCGGGCACTTCGACCTGGCGTATCTGGATCCGCCGTACAACCAGCACCGGTATTTCACGAACTACCACGTGTGGGAGACCCTGGTGGCCTGGGATGCGCCCGAGGCCTACGGCGTGGCCCGCAAGCGGGTGGATGCCCGTGACCCATCCACGCACTCGGTGTTCAACTCCAAGCGCACGATGCCCGGGGCGCTGGCGTCGGTGGTGCAATCCGTGGACTGCGACCTGCTCGTGTTGTCCTACAACGACGAGTCGTGGCTGGCGCTGGAGGAGCTGGAGGCGATGTGCTCGATCCCCCGGCGTGAGGTGGCGACGCTCGCCTTCGACTCGACTCGCTACGTCGGGGCCCGCATCGGCATCTTCGACCCGTCCGGGCGCAAGGTGGGCCGGGTGGGCCACCTCTCCAACCAGGAGTTGCTGGTGATCGCCGGGAAGCGCGCCTTGGTGCGGCGAGCGGTCGAGGCGGCCGGGATCGCCGGCGCTGCATCCGATGGGGTCGCCGCCGCCCTGGTGGATCGGCTACAACAGGCAACGTGAGCAAGCACGATCACGGTGGCCACCACGGCGGCCCCCATGACGACAGCTCCCCGGTGGAGGGCACCGCTCTCCCCGGCGCCGCCGCGGGCACCGGGAAGCACAGCAGCCCCTATCCACGGCTGGAGGACTGCGACCTCTCGCTGAAGCTCTCCAAAGACGAGGAGGCCAAGCGTCTCGGAAGGGCGCAGCGCCGCCTGCTCCACTTGCGGCTGATCAATGGCGGTCAGCTCAACGAAGGCAACCTCGGCCCTCCCGTGTGCGTCGTCTTCGAGGGGTGGGACGCCGCCGGCAAGGGTGGCGCCATCAAGCGGCTGGTCGAGCCGCTCGACCCGCGCCACGTGCACGTCGCACCGTTTGCCGCCCCGACGCCCGACGAGCTGCGCCACCACTTCCTGTGGCGGTTCTGGCCGCCGTTGCCGGGGTGGGGCGGCATGACCATCTTCGACCGCAGCTGGTACGGGCGGGTGCTGGTCGAGCGGGTCGAGGATCTGGCGACCGAGGTGCAGTGGCGGCGGGCGTACGAGGAGATCACCGATTTCGAGCACACGCTGGCCGAGGAGGGGATGATCGTGATCAAGCTCTGGATGCACATGTCGCACGGAGAACAGTTGCGCCGGTTCGTGCGGCGCCGGGACGATCCGCTCAAGGCCTGGAAGCTGACCGACGAGGACTGGCGCAACCGGGAGAAGCGGGCGCAGTACGACGGGGCGGTGTCGGACATGCTGCGGTTGACCCACGGACCGTTGGCGCCCTGGGACGTGATCTCGTCGGAGAGCAAGCGGTATGGGCGAGTCGAGGTGATCGAGACGGTGATCCGCCACATGGAGGCGGGGATGGCGCGCTGGGGCGTCCCGGTGCCGTCGAGTGACGACGAGGAGGCGACCGAGCTGGCGCTGTCCTTCGACGACGCCGAGTTTCAAGTCGATCCGGACGGGGCGGTCCGTGGAGCCGATGGTTCCGGTCGGGCGGATGGATCCAAGGCGTCGGCTGGCAGGGATGGTGCCGATGGTGCTGATGGTGCCGCTGGTGCCGCTGGTCCTGCCGGATCAGAGGAGCGCCTCCACGCATGAGCCCCACCTCCGGAATCCCATCGGCCCGGTCGGGCATCACGATCCCGTTCGACGGGATCCCCCTGCACGCCCACCGTGAGTGGTTCGCGCGGCTCCGGGAGCTCGGTTACACGGACCTGTGGTCGGCCGAGGTCGACGGCGCCGACGGGTTCACGCCACTGGCCCTGGCCGCCGCGTGGGAGCCGGAGCTGAATCTCGGCGTGGCCATCACCCCTGCCTACACCCGAGGGCCGGCGCTCCTGGCCCAGAGCCTCGCCGCCATGGCCGACGCCGCCCCGGGGCACTTCTTCTGCGGGCTCGGCGCGTCGTCCCAGGTGATCGTGGCCAACTGGAACGGCATGGCCTTCGAGAACCAGTACCGGCGTATCCGGGACACGCTGCGGTTCCTGCGCATGGCCTTCGACGGCGAGAAGGTGACCGAGGACTTCGAGACGTTCCAGGTGAAGGGGTTCCGGCTGGCCCGGATCCCCGAGCAACTGCCTCCCGTCTACCTGGCGGCCCTGCGCCCCGGCATGCTGCACCTGGCGGGGCGGGAGGCCGACGGCGCCATCCTCAACTGGCTCAGCGCCGAGGACGTCGCCACATCCGTGGCGGAGGTCGAGAAGGCCGCCGGCGGGGCGCCGCGGGAGATCGTCGCCCGCATTTTCGTGATCGTCACCGAGGACGCCGACGTCGCCCGCACGGTGGGACGGCGCATGATCACGGCCTACCTGAACGTCGACGCGTACGCCGAGTTCCACCGCTGGCTCGGGCGCGGTCCAGCCCTCCAGCCGATGTGGGACGCCTGGTCCGCAGGCGATCGCAAGGGGGCACTCGCGGCCATCCCCGACGAGGTGGTGGACGATCTCGTGGTGCACGGGTCCGTCGATGAGTGCCGGGCCCATATCCAGCGCTATGTGGACCACGGGGTCACCATTCCGGCTCCCGCCGTCATCCCGATCGGGATCGAGCTGGCCGATGCCGTCGCCGGTCTCTCCCCGTCGGCCGGATAGTCACTTCGACGAAGGAAGGGGGGGACATGGCACACGGACGCGCAGAGATCGACTTCCGCACTACGTCGCTCGGCGACCTCACCCGCTCTGTACGCGCCAAGGAGATCAGCGCACGGGAGCTCACCCAGGCCGCCCTGGATCGGATTCAAAGGCTCGACCCGACGTACAACGCATTCGTCGCCGTGGATGGAGAACGTGCACTGGCCGAGGCCGACCGGGTCGACGCCCGCATCGCCGCCGGCGCCGACCCGGGGCCGCTGGCCGGGATCCCGCTCGGGGTCAAGGACCTCCAGAACGCGATCGGCTACCGCACCACGTACGGCTCGGCGCTGCACGCCGACGACCCACCGGCCACGGCCGACGACCCCTTCGTGGCCCGCATGCGGGCGGCCGGCTGCGTCGTCGTCGGCAAGACCAACACACCCGAGTTCGGCTGGATGGGGAACACGACCAACGCCATCTTCGGCCCTTCGTTGAACCCGTTCGACCCGTCCAGGGGGCCGGGCGGGTCGTCCGGCGGCGCGGCGGCGGCGTTGGCGGCCGGGATGGTGCCGCTCGCCACCGGGTCCGACGGTGGTGGATCCATCCGGATCCCCTCGGCCTGCTGCGGCCTCTCGGGCATGAAGCCGAGCCTCGGGCGCGTCCCGGCCGGCGGCCCGAACCCGCCCGGCTGGATCGACCTCTCGACCAACGGCCCCATGGCCCGCCGCATCGCCGACGTAGCCCGGGCCCTCGACGTCGCCGTCGGCCCCGACCCCAGCGACCTGCGCTCCCTTCCCCGTCCGGAGGCCAGCTGGATCGCCGCCCTCGACAACCCCCACGTCCCCGTCAGCATCGTCTATGCCCCGACCCTCGGCTACGCCACCGTCGACGCCGAGGTGGCCGCCGCCTGCGAGCGCGCCGTCGGCGTGCTGGAGTCGCTGGGCGCCGACGTCGTCGTGCTCGACTCCGTTTTTGATGCCGACCCCGCCGGTGATTTCCTCACCTTGACGGGGGCCGCCACCTTGCGCACCCTGCGGCCCTTCATGGGTCACCCGCGCTGGGACGAGGTCCATCCGGTGCTGCGCCACTTCGTGGACGCCGCGCAATCCACCACGGCCGAGCAGCTGCTGCAGGTCTTCGACCACTTCCACCTCATGAACCTGCGGCTCGTCGAGCTGTTCCACAGCTGCCGCATCCTGGTGACGCCGACCTGTTCGGGGCTGGCGCCGTTCGCCGACGACATCACGAGCTCGGTCAACGGGACGAAGACCGCCAATTGGGTCCAGTTCACGTATCCCTTCAACATGACCCGGTCGCCGGCGGCCAGCGTGCCGGTCGCCATGAGCAGTGGCGGCCTCCCGATCGGCCTGCAGCTCGTCGGGCCCCAGCACGGCGACCTCGTCGTGCTGCGCACCGCCGCGGCCCTGGAGGCCGCCATCGACCTCGATCCGCTCGCCACCCTGCCTGACTGAATCCGAACCGCTGAATCCGAACCGCTGAATCCGAACCGCTGAATCCGAACCGCTGAATCCGAAGGAGCCGTACCGATGTCGATCGCCATTCCCGCCAACCCCACCGATGCCGTCCGTCTCGTCACCATCGACGACGCGCCCTGGGCCGACACCGGCACGGGCGTCCTCCTGAAAGTCGTCCGCTTCGACTCCTCGCACGGGACGTGGGTGATCCTCAACCGGTTCCAGCCGGGCGTGCAGCTGCAGACCCACCGCCACACCGGCTCGGTCGACGCCTACACGTCGGCGGGACGCTGGCACTATCTCGAATACGACTTCTACGTGACGGCCGGCTCCTACCTGTACGAACCGGCCAACTCCGTGCACACCCTGCACGTGCCCGCGGAGAACACGGAAGACACGGACGTGTGCTTCATCATCGAAGGCGCGCTGTTGAACCTGGCCGAGGACGGGTCCGTGGAATCGGTCTCCGACGGGCCGGGCACACTGGAGGCGTACTACGCGCTGCTGGAGGCCCAGGGTGACCCGCGTCCCAACGGCCTGATCGTCTGAGTCGTGGCTGCTCCGTCGATGGCCGCCGATGCAGGCCGCCTCACCGACCCGGCGCTGTATGCCGTCGGCGACCCCTTCGAGCTGTATGCCGAGCTCCGACGCACGGCGCCCGTGTGCCGGGTCGAACGGGAGGGCGGCGGCTTCTGGGCCGTGACCACGCACCCCGAGGTGTCGTCGATCGGCGCCGACCCGGTCGGATTCTGCTCGTCGCGTGGGATCCTGACCGACGAGATCGGCACCACGTACGACACGCCGCCGACCATGATGCACACGGACCCGCCGCAGCACACCCGGTACCGGCGCCTCGTCCAACCCGGCTTCAAGCCTTCGATGGTGCGGCTCATGGAAGAGGGCGTGACGGCCAAGGCGGCGGCGCTGACCTCCCCAATCCAGAGCGGGGTGGCGTTCGACGTGGTCGAGAGGCTCTCCATCCCGTTCCCGTTGCAGGTGATCTGCGAGCTGCTGGGCGTGGACGGATCGCTGTGGCCCCGCTTCTTCGAGTGGTCCGAGGCGGTGATCCCGGGCGAGTCCGAGAGGTCCGAGGAGGAGCGGGCGGCGCTGCAGATGGACATGTGGGAGTACCTGATCGGTGTGGCCGAAGAGCGGCGGCGGGCGCCGGCGGACGATCTCGTGTCGGTCCTCGCGACCGTCGGATCAGATCCCGAGAGTGGCGGCGAGGAGCTGAGTGAGGCGGAGCTGGCGATGTTCCTGATCCAGCTCTTGGTGGCGGGGAACGAGACGACGCGCAATCTGATCTCGGGCGGATTGGTGGCGCTGGCCGAGAACCCGGCGCAGTGGGCCGCGCTCCGTGCGGATCGTTCGCTGCTGCCGAGCGCGGTCGAGGAGTTGCTGCGGTGGACGACTCCGGTGATCTCGTTCATGCGGACGGCGACTGCCGCCACCACCATCCGTGGCGTCGCGGTGGCGGCGGGCGATCCTGTGCTCTTGGTCTACGCCTCCGCCAACAGGGATGAGGAGGTGTTCGGGCCCGACGCCGGCGAGGTTCGTGTGGACCGCCATCCCAATCCACAGGTGAGCTTCGGTTTCGGGCCGCACTTCTGTCTGGGCGCCGCGCTGGCCCGGCTGGAGGCCAGGGTGGTCCTCGGCCAACTGCTGGACCGTTTCGAGACCCTTTCCCTGACCGGCACGGTCGAGCGGACGCCGAGCGCGGTCATCGCCGGCGTACGGCACGCCCAGTTGGTCTTTGCATAGAGCGAGGATCGAGCGGCCATAGAGCGCCGATCGATTCGGTCGGGCGGCCTCACCGCTGTCCACTGTCCAGGGCCCGCTTGGGCTCCTTAGGCCGTGACGTACGGCACGTACTCTGGATAGCGCTCCGTGTCGGCCACGGGCTTCGCCATCAGCTCCACCTCCGGAGCACGCCGCCCCGGCAGGAGCTTGCACGCGGCCAGTGCTCCGAGTACGGCGACACCAGCACCGGCGAGGCACGCCTGGCGCAACCCGCTGTGAAACGCCGTGAACACGATCGACTGCAGGCCCGGCCGAGCCGCCTGCGGCGCGTGGGCCACCACCGCCAGCGCGGCCGCCATCGACTGGTGAGCTTCGGCCTTGGGACCGGCCGGGATGGGAAGTGGACGGAACGCACTGATGATCCGGGGTGCGTACGACGATGCGAAGATCGAGCCGAAGACCGCCACCCCGAGCGTGCCCCCCAGCTCCCGGGTGGTGTTGTTGACGGCGGCGGCGGCACCCCGCTGCTCGTCGGACACAGAGCCCATCACCGCTTCCGCCGTCGGCGCCGTGATGGAGGAGAGGCCGAGGGCCAGCAGCACCATGGCCGCCACGATCGGTCCCCAATACGCGGTGCCGGCGTCGGAATTGAAAGCCGAAACCACCAACCCGCCCCCCATGAGCAGCAGCCCCACGGTCACCATCAGACGGGTCCCCACCTTGAGGGCCACCACCGCGGCGATCGGAGTCCACACCGCGGCGACGACCGCAAACGGCAACGTGTGCAGGCCCGCCGACAGTGTCGAGTACCCCTTCACGAACTGGAAGTACTCCGTGATGAGGAAGATGAAGCCGAAGAGGCAGAAGAAAGCCACCGAGATGGACAGTGCGCCGCCGGTGAAGCGTGGGATCTTGAAGACCCGGACATCGAGTAGCGGACCCTCGGTGCGCAGCTCCAACCGGGCGAAGACGGTCAGCAGGACCGCGGCGGTGGCAAAGCAGGCCAGCGTGCCGATGGAGGCCCAGCCCCACTGCGGCCCCTCGATGATCGCCAGCACCAACAGCGTGATGCCCGCCGTGGAGATCACCACGCCCCGGATGTCGAAGCGATGCTGGGCCACCCTGGGCAGCCGGGGGATCAGGAACCCCCCGGCGACGATCGTCACGAGAACGATCGGCACGTTCACCAGAAAAATCGAGCCGTACCAGAAGTGCTGGAGCAGCGCCCCGCCGACGATCGGCCCGAAGGCCACCGCGATGCCCGACGTCGCTCCCCAGATGCCGAGCGCCTTCTGCCGCTCGGATGGATCCGGGAAGACGCTCGTGAGGATGGCCAGGCTGGCCGGGAAGATGAAGGCGGCTGCCACACCCATCAGTGCTCGGGTCGCAATCAAGGTGCCCGTCGTGTGCGACCACGCGGCAGCGGCCGAGAAGAGGCCGAAGAAGACCAGGCCGATCTGCATGGTGCCCTTGCGCCCGAGACGGTCCCCGATGCCGCCACCGGCCAGGAGCAGCCCGGCGAACGCCAGGCTGTACGCGTCGACGATCCACTGGAGCGACGTGATGGATGCCCCCAACGTCCGGTTCAACGTCGGTAGGGCGACGTTGACGATGGTGTTGTCGACCACCACCAGGAACACGGACAGGCAGAGGACGGGCAGCACTATCCAGCGCCGATCCTTGGATTGGGCACCGAATGGAGCTCCAGCCGTGGGCGCCCGGTCAGCGGCGAGGTCGGCGTTCAGGTCAGCGGTTTCGAGTGCAGCTTCGAACATCACGGGCTCCTCTGGATTGGGTCCAATCGGTCCATTGGGTCCATTGGGTCCAACGCTCGTTATAGAACGCTGTGCTAGAGTTATAGCACGATGTTCTTCAGTACGCTATAGAAATGACAGAAAGCCGCCGGACCAGCACAAGGACCCGGACTCCCAGCGCCGGCATGGAGGCGGCCCTCCTCAATTCAGCCGCCGACATCCTCGAGACCGAGGGCCCCGACGGGCTCTCGGTGCGCCGGATCGCCGCCGCCGCCAACGTGGCGCCCATGGGCGTCTACAACCACTTCGAGTCGAAGTTCGGCATCGTCGAGGCCCTCTTCATCCAGGGCTTCGAGCGACTGGGCGCCGAACTGGCCGCGATGGCGCAGATCGACGATCCCGCCGACGCGTTGCGTGAGGGCGCCCGCCGCTATCGAGCCCTGGCGCTCGCCCATCCCATGGCGTACCAGGTCATGTTTCTCCGAGCCGTCCCCGGTTTCGAGCCGAGCGACCACGCGGTCGAGAATTGCACCGGCACGTTCGAGAGCCTCGTCACGGCCGTGCAGCGCGGCATGGATACGGGTGTCATCGCTGCGGGGCCCCCGACCGAGACGGCGCAGCTGATCTGGGCCGCCATCCACGGTTGGGTCTCCCTCGAGCTGCTCGGCCTCGGGTTCGTCGAGGATCAGGACGCTAGCTACGAACGTCTCTGCGACGCGCTGCTGCGCGGTCTCCGCCCCTAACCGCCTCGACCTCTACGGGCGGGGATCGCCCGGCCTACCGCGGGTCGGGGCGATCCAGGTTCCAGTGGCGCGCCACGTTCGGGAACCACTTGGTGTCATCGCTCGTCTGCAGGGGGATCATCCCGAAGCGGGTGATGGTCCGCTGGCCGCCTTGGTGGTCGCCGTAAAGAACGTCGATCGTGAACGGCTGCACGTCGCGGACGTCCTTGCTCAGCGCGACGTAGTCCGGATCCCCCGCCTCCCGGATGGCGGCCTGCCAGAACCCGATGTCGCCGGGCGCGATGTACAGGTCACGTGTCTGCATGCGGAAATCCTCGGGCGCCGCGTGCGGGACTTCGTTGGTCCGGACGAGCTCGGTCAGCACCGACCATCCAAAGATCACCCCGAGCCCAGGGCCCACGTTGCGCAGCGAGATGGCGAGATAGATGCTCCCGTCGACCATCTCGACACTGGCCTGACTCCCGTCCAGCCGGGCCCAGTGATCGTCGACCCAGCGGATCTTCTGCATCGGGTCCTCTCGGCGGGACGTGACCAGGACGGGCCGCAGGTTCACCTGGAACGCCTCCTCGGCGATCCTGGCCGAGCGGTTCGAGGAGCGCACGGCGGAGAAGGTGGCGACCGCCAGCACCAGCGTCCCGACGGCGGTGGCGAAGGACGCGATGGTCGCCCAATCCGTGGTCGCGATCACCGCCGCACATTAGATCGGCCCGCCCCTGGCAGACTCGGATTCATGCTCGCCCACGTCTCCATCCAGTGCGCCGACCTGGAGGCCAGCGCCCGGTTCTACGACGCCGTCCTGGCGCCGCTCGGCGGCGGGCGCGCCATGGAGGGCGACGACGCCATCGGCTACGGAGTCCCGCCGTCGGCGGAGTTTTGGATTGGGCGACAGGCAACGGGCGATGGCTTCCGGGAGTCCCACATCGCCTTCCAGGCACCCGACCGAAATGCGGTGCGGGCCTTCTTCCACGCCGCCCTCGCCACCGGGGCCGAGCCGCTGCACGAACCGCAGATCTGGCCGCACTACCACCCGGACTACTACGGGGCGTTCGTGCGCGATCCGGACGGGAACAACATCGAGGCGGTCTGCCACACCCCGGAGTAAGTCCGGCGGCACCTTCCGGGTCGGCTACCCGGCCGCTTCTTAAACGAACGTGGCCGCGAAATGGTCGAGGACCGCCGTACACAGATCGTGCTGCGCCACCGGCAATGTGCACGTGGCCTGATAGGCCGTGGCCTCCGTTGGCTTCGGCTGGTACAGCATGATGCCGTTCGCTGGATTCTGACCGCCCGAGGGATACCCCAGCCCCGCCACGCCCGGCGGGTCTTCGAACCCGACCTCGACCGACGATGTCCTGACGACGCGCTCTTGCGTGGGGCTGCGCACGGAACAGCCGTGGCCGAGGTCCTGCTGGGTCGCCGACTGGGCGGCGCCGAAGAGCGGACACGCCAGGGCGGCACCCTGCACCGTGCTGCCGCCGCTCTCCAGGGCGACGATCGCCTGGGTCGTGGAGGTCATCGGCAGGTGCCAAGAGTTGCCAGTCGCCGGCACGACTGTCCCGACCGGAGCCAGAGCCAGCATTCCGCTGCCGTCGGCTCCGAAGGACCCGTTGCACGTCCAGCCGACCGTCGGGCCGACCAACATCAACTTGCCGGTTTCATCGGTGTAGACGGCCAGGTTTCCTTGCTGGGCATTGGATGCAGGGACACTGACCGGGACCGACCCGGGCAACGACGTCGTCGTGGTGGGCGCGCCCGTGGTCGTCTCGCAGACCACGACGGGGAGCGACGCGGTCACCATCAGCCCCGAGCCCGAGCCCGAGCCCGAGCCCGAACCCGAGCCCGAGCCGCCCGTGGCGGACGTGGTGGGCGTGGTGGGCGTTGTGGGCGTTGTGGGCGTGGTCGAGTTGGCCGCCGGCGTGGTCGTCGTGGATTTCGGCGACGACGTGCTCGACGTCGTGGATTGCTTCGGATGGGCCGCGCCCCGTGACGAACCTGTCCCCGAAGACCCGCACGCCGCCACGAGCAGCGCCCCGGCGATGACAAGGCTCCCGACCATCCAGCGTGGCATGGAGCGGTGCCTTACGCGTCGACCGTCAAGGTCTCCAAGAGGTCGGCGAAGCGCCGCTGCGCGTCGGCCCGCCGGGTCGGGATGTGCTCGGTCGGCACCTCGTGCGGCTCGTACGCCTTGAGCACCCGCCGGGCCACGGTCTGCCGGTGCACCTCGTCGGGGCCGTCATAGATCCGGGCGGCCCGGGCGGCCCGGTACATGTGCTCGAGGGGCAGGTCGCTCGAGAACCCCAGCGAGCCGTGCACCTGGATGGCGCGGTCGATGACGTCGTAGAGGACCTTCGCCCCGAAGTACTTGATCATGGCGATCTCGACCCTGGCGGCCGCCGCCCCCTCCTGATCCATCTTCCAGGCGGCCTGCAGCGTCATGAGCCGGGCGGCGGCCATCTCGGCCATCGAGTCCGCCACCCAGTTCTGGATGGTCTGCTTCTCGGCCAGCATCGAGCCGTGGGCGTAGCGGGAGACGGCCCGCTCGCACAGCATGTCGAAGGCCCGCCGGGACTGTCCCAGCCAGCGCATGCAGTGGTGGATCCGGCCCGGCCCCAACCGGTGCTGGGCCAGCACGAAGCCCGAGCCCTCGTTGCCGATCAGGTTCCCGGCCGGCACCCGGACGTCGGTGTAGATGATCTCGGCGTGGTTGCCGAAGCGCCCGTACGGCGTGTCCGGGTGTTCCATCGTGGACACATCCCGCACGATGTCGACCCCGGGCGTCTCGACCGGCACGATGATCATGGACGACCCCTGATACGGATGGACGTCTGGATTGGTCACCGCCATCACGATCAGGAAGTCCGCCACGGATCCGTTGGATGTGAACCACTTGTGCCCGTTGATCACCCATTCCTCGCCGTCCCGCACCGCCGACGTCCGCAACAGCGTTGGATCAGATCCAGCGGTGTCGGGCTCGGTCATGGAGAACGCCGACCGCAGCGTCCCATCCAAGAGCGGCTGCAACCACCGCTCCCGCTGCGCCTCGTCCCCGCTGGCCTCGATACCCACCGCCAGCAACTCCGCGTTCCCCGAGTCCGGCGCATTGTTGCCGAACACCACCGGCCCCAGGGGCGACTGCCCCAGGATCTCGTGCATGAGACCCAACTTCACCTGCCCGAATCCCATTCCGCCGAGCCCGGGCGGCAGGTGCGCCGCCCACAGCCCTTCTGCCTTGACCCGTTCCTGTAGCGGCCCGATGACGACGCGTACCTGGTCATACGTCAGATCCAGGGTCTCGAGCGGGAACACCTCCTCGCGCACGAAGCCACGCATCCACTCCAACTTCGCCTCGAACTCGGGTTCTGTCGAGAAATCCCAGGCCATGACCACTCCTCCCAGCGCTCCGGCCAACTTCCGGAGGCCCACACCCTGCCACTACCGTGGGCGCCGTGACCACCACGAGCCCTGTGTCCTTCCGGTCTGCCTCCGCTGCCGGCGCCGCTACCGCGGCGCCACCGCCTCCTCCCCAAGTCGCCCTGAGCGCGGCGGACAGGGCTGTGATCACCGCCGCCGAGACCGCCCTCCTCGACGAGCGTCGCCTCCTCACCGCGGACGAACTGACCGCCCTCGCCGCACTGCCGGACGGCGCCGTCATGGCGCTGGCCTCCCTGGCCCACCAGGTCCGACTGGCCTGGTGCGGGCCCGAGGTCGAGATCGAGGGCATCCTCTCGGCCAAGACCGGTGGCTGCCCCGAGGACTGCCACTTCTGCTCGCAGTCCTCCCGCTTCGACTCCCCCGTCAAGGCCACGCCCTTCCTCGATACCGACGAGGTCCTCGCCGCCGCCCGCGAGACCGCTGCCCTCGGCGCCTCCGAATTCTGCATCGTGCTAGCCGTGCGCGGTCCCGACGAGCGCACCATCCAACGCATCCTCGACCTGGTGCCCCGGATCCACGACGAGACCGGCCTGAACGTCGCGGTGAGCGCCGGCATCCTGAGCGAGGAGCAGG
Source organism: uncultured Acidimicrobiaceae bacterium (assembly GCA_963736515.1). Lineage (GTDB taxonomy): Bacteria > Actinomycetota > Acidimicrobiia > Acidimicrobiales > RAAP-2 > Bog-473. Next base: position 232,922 of record CAVTPE010000001.1, read on the forward strand.
CGCGCCGACTGGCCGCCGGCGGCGTCCACCGCTACAACCACAACGTCGAGACGGCGCGCTCGTACTTCCCCACCATCGTCACGACGCACACGTGGGACGAGCGGGCCGACACGTGCCGCCTCGTCAAGGCGCACGGGATGGAGCTGTGCTGCGGCGCCCTCATCAACATGGGCGAGACCGACGCCCAGCGCGTCGAACTGCTGACCCAGCTGCAGGAGCTCGACCCGACCGAGGTGCCGCTCAATTTCCTCAATCCCCGCCCCGGCACCCCCCTGGGCGAACGCCCGGTCCTGAGCCCCTGGGACGCCGTCCGCTGGATCGCCCTGTTCCGCCTCGCCCTGCCCTCGGTGATCCTGCGCTACGCCGGCGGCCGCGAGGTGACGCTGCGGGAACTCCAGGCCATCGGCATGACGGCCGGTATCAACGCGCTGATCGTCGGGAATTACCTGACGACGCTCGGCCGCTCGGCCGACGAGGACCTCCAGATGCTCGAGGATCTGCGTATGCCCATCGGCGCCCTCACCGCCGCCATCTGACCCATTCCGTGCTGCCCCTCACCGTGACGACGCACTGCACCGGCTGCGGCAAACCGTCCACCGAGTGCGCCGGATGCGGGCGCGCCTTCGACCCCCCTCGCTTCTGCCCCCGGTGTGGCCGTCGCATGACCGTCACCGTGATCCCCACCGGTTGGATGGCGCGCTGCCGCGACTCCGGCCACCCGGAGCTCCACTCCACCTGATCGAGCCAACCCGCCACCCGGACGGACCCCATCACCCCTCAACGACGCATCGGCCCATTCGTTGGTGGACTGGACTGCCGAACCTGCTGGCCCGATCGGGCCACCGACGATTTTCGCCACGTCGGCGACGGCACCGAATGTGTCGCGCGCCCGTGCGGGCTGGTGAACGTCAACACGGTGTCGGCGTTCCCCGATACGGCCCACCCCAACTCGTGCACCGCACGGTGGTGCCTACCGCAGAGCGTGACCAGGTTGTCCAGATTCGTCAGCCCACCGTCGGCCCAGTGCTGAATGTGGTGGACGTTCGTGAATTCCGTATAGCTGCAGCCAGGGAATCGACACCCCTTGTCTCTCCGGTCGATCTCGAGGCGCTGCACTGACGTCGGATCCCTCTGGACTCGACCCTGATCCAAAATCGACCCGTTCCGATTTTCCACGGCGAGATCCACGGCGGCGTCACACGCCAGTCGCCGGACCACATCGGCTGGAACGGGTCCGACCCCGGCGATCTCGGCCACGCCGTCGGCTGGGCAGCCGACGAGCACGTCCAGCGGCGCATGCACCACCACCCGTGGCCTGGTCGCCCTGCCGACAGGCCGACCGGCTTCGGACCCGGGCTCACTCCCCGTTTGAAAAAGCTCGATCAGCGCGTCGTACAGACGCTTGTCGTAGGGCACATATCCGAGCAGATCGGACGAAGGCGATGATTCGCTTGCCGTCTCACCCTCTTGCCTCCGCTCTCTTGCCGTAACTCGTCCCACCAACACCGACTTGGCCACTGCGTAGTCGTCCTTGGTGAACGCCACCCAAACCGACCGTCGCGTGTCGTTGAACCGCAACGTGCGGTGCTCGAACTCGCGGGCCGCGGATCCCACGACCGCCGGACCGTCCAGGCCCTCGACTCCTCCGTCCTCAGACGAGGGAAGCGATTCCAAACCGGCTCCAGCGTCCGCCTCCCCTTCCGCCCGTGCCTTCGCCTCCACCTGTGCCTCGGCTCCCGCCTTGTGCCAGGTCGCCAACTGGCGCGCCTGACGCACGCTCCAGTGCGTGGATGCATCCCGCAAGGCCGCATCACTCTCGGGCGAGGCGACTTCCGCCAAAGAATCCACCAGGTCGAGCGACAAGGCCCCTGACGCCAGTCCCTCCGCCAGGCACGGCAACGACTCGAGGTTGACCGCGGCGCGCACCCATTGCCGAGCGGTCGACGTGCTGACGCCGCACTGCGCGGTCACCCAGTTGATCATGGAGAAGGCACCGTCGCCGCGCCAGCCCTCCGCCCGGTCGAACTCGGCGATGTCGGCCAGCTGCTCCCGGTACAGCGCCGAGATCTGTGACGACCGCGCCACGATCTGTCCCGCCAATTCCTGCGAGCGGGGATCACCGCCGAAGTTCCGGCACGGTGGCCGGCGCCGCAAGGCAGCAACGCCCCCAGCGGCCCCCCTCACGTTCGGCGCAGGTTGGATTCCCATATCGATCGAAAGGTCGCACTGCTCGGCCCGAAGCGCGATTTGCGAATTGCGAATTGCGAATGGCGAATGTCGAATGGCGAATGGCGAATGGCGAATGGCGAATGGCGAATGGCGAATGGCGAATGGCGAATGGCGAATGGCGAGAACGGAACGTTTCCACGGGGAATCGACCAAACGGAATCAACCAAATGTTGATCCCGGCGAACCCGGTTAGCCAGAGCCCAGCCTCAATGCCTCCTGACCAGAGGTACTCCGAGGCGAACATTCCGTGGAGGAATACTGACAGAGCTGCCCTCCGGTGGAGTCCGCACCGACCACGCCCATTGGAAGCCTGACACCTCCAGGTGGGGCACGACGGCAGCGCGTCCCCGACCTATCGGCGCTGGAACCGAGAACGACAGCTAAACGAGATCACCGGCACGTGGGCCATCGGATGCCCGAACGCCCACGCGAAACCGCTCCGCTCGCCCCTTAAGGTTGCCGAGCGACAGGAAGGTCGAGCGGTCCGCTCAGGGCGCTGGGTTGTCGACGGTGACGTGGATCGGGGAGCTCGTCGCCGTCGTGCCCCCGGTCTCGGTGGCGACGCTCTCGAGTGTGTAGGCGCCATTGGGAACGGTTGTCGTGTCCCACTCGGCAATCCAGCCGTAGAGAGTTGGGGTCGCGGTGCCCACGACGTGGTCGGAAAGGGAACCGCCGCTCACGACGAACTGCACCCCGGTGATGTCGGCGGTCCCGCTTGCCGACGCGTCGAGGACGGCGGAGGAGCCGCTGAGTGTGGCTCCGTCCGAGGGAATGAAGATCTGAGTCTGCAGCGGCATGTTGTCGACAGTGACGGTCACTCCTGCACTGGTAGCTGAAGTCCCGACCTTGTCGGTGACCACGCTTTGCAGCTGGTAGCTGCCGTTGGGCACGTTGGTGGTGTCCCATGCGCCGATCCATCCCCATTGGGTGTCGGTTCCGGTGCCGATCGCCAGGTCGGAGACGGTGCCGCCGCTCACCTCGAAGCGCACCGACGCGACTCCGATCGGACTCTGTGCCAGCGCGTCGAGCCAGGCGTCGCCCGAGACCGTAGACCCGTTGGAGGGCAGGCCAACCGTGGTGGTCGGCGGTGGCACCGTCACGGTAATGGTGGCGGGATTTGTCGTCACCGCTCCGGCCACATTGGAAAAGACGGCCCGGACCTCCCACCCGTTCTCGAACAACGTCAGGGGCCCGGTCGTGACGGGGTCAGCGGTCACTTGCGGCTGGTCCATCCAGGTGGATCCGCCGTCGACCGACAATTGCCAGTGCACGCTGGGGGTCGGGGTTCCGCTCGCCGCCGCCGAGAAGGTCAGTGTGTCGTCGTAGGAGGCCGTTTGACTCAGAGGATTGGTGGTCACGACCGGGGCGACGGTGGGGGTAACGCTGAGGGTGGCCGGATCGGTCGTTGCCGAGCTGACCGCGTTGGTGAACACCGCCTCGTACTCGTCCCCGTTCTGACCGATCGTCGTGATGGCGACGGTCAGGGTGTCGCTCGTGCCACCCGAGACGGGCGCGAAGGTGGCGCCACCGTCGGTCGAGACCTGCCACTGCACGGACGGCGCTGGATGCCCGCCGGCCGTGGCCGTGAAGCTGACGGTGTCGCCGGTTATGCCGGTCTGGTCGGTCGGTTGGAGGGTGATGGACGGTGCGACGTCGGGGTTCACGGTCAGTAGCGCGGGGTTCGTCGTGGCATCCGGTGCCGTTCCGTTGGAGAACACCGCCTCGTACTCGTCCCCGTTCTGACCGATCGTCGTGGTGGCGACGGTCAGGGTGTCACTCGTGCCACCCGAGACGGGCGCGAAGGTGGCGCCACCGTCGGTCGAGACCTGCCACTGCACGGAGGGCGCGGGGAGCCCGCCGGCCGCGGCCGTGAAGGTTGCGCTCTCGCCGACGAACACCGTCTGGGGCTGGGGCTGGCTGGTCACCAGAGGCGCCGTGGGCGGGGCAGAGACGATGGCGTAGCCGGCGGATGAGCCCGGCTCAGGTCCGAGGCTCAGCGGCACGCTGCCCGGTGGGAGCGACACGACCACCGGGGGCGACCCTGACACTGTCGAACCGTTGCCCCGCTCGCCGTCCGCGCCGTAGCCCCAGGCGTAGACGTTCCCGTCGGACCCGATGGCGTAGCCGGTCTGGAGGTTGTCCGAAATGGCGGTCGGCGTGACGCCGGGAGCCAGGGTGACGAGGAGCGGCGTGGGCGTCGTGTCGGTGACCCCGAGCTGCCCGCCCGACCCCGAGCCCCAGCCGTAGAGGTTCCCGTCCGAGCCGATGGCGTGCGCGAAGCCGCCGCCGCCGGTGACGGCTTTGGCCGTGACACCCGCCGGCAGCGACACCAGGACCGGGGTGTCGCTGCACGAATTACCCATGCAGCTCTGGGGCCCGCTACTGGAGCCGTCGCCGAGCTCGTCCCCGGTGTTCAAGCCCCACGAATAAAGGTTCGAGTCCGAACCGATGGCGTAGCCCACGCCACCACCGCCGGCGATGGTGAGCGGCTTCACGCCGGCGGGGAGCGAGACGACGACGGGTGTGTCGCTGTCGTTCGTGTTGCCGTTGCCGAGCTCACCGTAGCCGTTGTGGCCCCAGGCGTAGAGGTTCCCGTCGGAACCGATGGCATAGGCCGACTCGTATCCCGCCGCCACCGCCTTCGCGGTAACCCCGGTCGGGAGCGACACGAGGACCGGTGTGTCGGTGCTGGTCATGGAACCATCGCCCAGCTTGTCGAGGCCGCCGTCGCCCCATGCGTACAGGTTGCCGTCCGAACCGATCGCGTACGCTGCTCCCTGTGCGGCGCTGATGGCCACGGGCGTCACCCCGCTGGGCAGGGCCACCACGACGGGCGTGTCGCTCGAGGTCGGCGTGGTTGAGCCGTCGCCGAGCTGCCCGGTGGAGTTGTCGCCCCACGCGTACAGCTTCTTGTCCGAACCGATGGCGTAGCCGGCGTACTCGGCAGGGATCCCGTCGAAGCCGCCGCCGCCGCCGGCGACCGCATCGGGGACGACACCGGCGGGCAGGGAGACAGTCATCGGGGTATCGGCGTTCGAGGTCGTGCCGTTGCCGAGCTCGCCGGTGGAGTTGTCGCCCCAGGCGACGAGCGCCGTGACGCTGGCGGGCGGCGCTGCCCCAGCCGCCGGTACCGGCGCAAGTCGCCCGACGCCGGCGGCACCGAGACTGGCGAGCACCGAGGCCGCCCCCAAGATCGTGGCCGTACGCAAGCGTCGGTTCATGACGCCCCCCTTTTTCCCTTGCCGTCGGGGGCGATTCCCTCGTTGTGGCACTGTGACGCTACCTCGGTAGTCGGCGTTGTCAATTGGATTGGAAAGGCGGGCGGATTGGAAAGGCGGGCGGATTGGAAAGGCGGGCGGATTGGAAAGGCGGGCGGAACGCGCGAGGGTGCCCCCTCCCAGCTCAGCCCGCCACGAGCGATGCCAGCTCGTCCCCGTCGTCCGGGATGGACACGACCGGGCCGGGGTAGAGGGACCGCAACCAGGAACGGTTGCGCACATGGAGATCCGCGGACGCGTCGAATCGGTTCAGCACGACGACCTGAGGCACTTCGATCGCACGGAGCGCCTCGGTGGTCAGGCGGACGGCGTTGATGGTGCCGAGCCCCGCATCGGCCACGAGCACCAGGAGGTCCGGCGTGAGCTCGAGGCACAGCGATACGGCGTCGCCGTCTTCCGCCAGCGGAGAGCGCACGCCGCCTGCCGTCTCGACCAGCCCCACGTCGACCCCCGACGCGGGCCAGGCGAGCTCGGAGACAAAGTCGGCGATGGTGAAACGGGGACGGCCCAGAGCCGAGGCCGCCATGGGCGGCGCCATGGCGACCTCGTACCAGCGGTGCCGCGGGCAGACCCTCTCAGGGGCCTCGCCGGAGGCTGCACCGAGCACCGCGGCGTCGCGTCCGGCAGGATCGTCGCCAGGTTCGAAGGACTGCGCCGGCTTCCGGGCGGCGACGCGCAGGCCCGCCGCGCGGAGGTCGCGCGAAGACGCGGGCGGAAACCCAGGTCTTCCCGACGTCAGTACCCGTGCCGACCACGACGACCAGTCGGCGAGGGCGCACCGGTCAGCCGGCGGCGCGCGTCGCTGCGGCGGCCGGACGCGGGCGCCGGGTCAGTGCATGCAACAGCCGGGTGACATCCTCGTCACTGTGAGCCGCCGACAACGTGACCCGCAGCCGGCTGGTGCCGACGGGCACCGTGGGCGGTCGGATTGCCGGCACCCACAAGCCCTGCTCGAGCAGCGCCGCGGACGCATTGAGCGCCGCCTGCTCGCTGCCGAGGACGACCGGGATGATCGGACTCGGATGTCCGGGCCGTACGAGGCCGGCCTCAGCGACCCGGTCGATCAGGGCGGCGAGGCGAGCCGTCAGTGCGGCCCCGTCGGCGGATTGCAGGACGCGGAGCGCCGCGACGGCGGCGGCGGCGTCGGCCGGCGTGGGCGCGGTCGAGAAGATATAGGAGCGGGCGCGGTTGACGATCAGGTCGACGACCTCGCGGGACGCCGCCACGAAGCCGCCCATTGCGCCGAGTGTCTTTGACATCGTGCCGACCCGCACGACCATTCCCCCCTGTACGCCGACCCGGTCCCGATCTCCCGTCCCCCCGCCTCCGTCCCGCTCGGTGGCCAGAGGGAGGTCGGGGCCGAGGACGGCGTGGGCCTCATCGAGGATCAGGAGCGCGTCGTGGCGCCGGCAGAGTGTCGCCAGCTCGTGGAGGGGGGCGGCGTCCCCATCCATGGAGAACACGGAGTCGGTGACGACGATGGTCGGCATGGGATCGCCGCTCGCCAGCAGCTCGGCCAGGTGGCCCATATCCCGATGGCGGTAGACGCCGAGGGTGGAGCGGGAGAGCCGGCACCCATCGATGATGCTGGCGTGGTTCAACTCGTCCGAGAGCACACGGACGCCCGGGCCACCGAGCGTGCAGAGCACGCCGAGGTTGGCGGCGAACCCGGTGGGGAAGCAGACGGCAGCCTCGGTCCCTTTCCACTCGGCCAACGCCTGCTCCAGCTGGCGGTGGATTGGGCGCGTCCCGGTCACCAGGCGCGAGGCGCCGGAGCCGGCGCCCCAGCGGGTGAGCGCATCGTGGGCGGCCGCCACCACGGCCGGATGGGCGCTCAATCCGAGATAGTCGTTGGACGCGAACGAGACGACCGGGTCCCCCTCGAGCACGCCCGCCGGGCCGAGGGCGTCGAACTCCCGCGGCACGCGCCAACGCCCCTCATCGACGACCTGGTCCAGCGAGGCCCGGATCCGTGCCTCCCACACACGCCGGCTCATGGTGACGCCGTCGTCGCGCCGCCGTCGCCGGCCTGACCGCCGCCGGGAGCCACATCCTCGAGCGCCCCATCCAGAGCGTCAACGATCCGCACGATCTCGTCGGCCGTGATGGTCAGCGGCGGCATGAGCACCACGACATCGCCGAGCGGACGCAGCAGCACGCCCCGGGATACCGCACCCGCACACACCCGCCGACCCCAGCGCTGCCCGGGCGACGGCGGGGCCAGCTCGATCCCCACCATGAGGCCGCGCTGACGGATCTCGCGCACCGCCGCCCGGCCGGCGACCCGTTCTCCGAGGAGCGACGACAGCTGGCCGGCGCGTGCCCGCACGTTGCCCAACACATCCCACGACTCGATCAGCCGCAGGTGCTCGAGCGCCACCGCCGCCGCCAACGCATTCCCCCCGTAGGAATGCCCGTGGTAGAAGGTCTCGGGCCCGAGGTCGGCCCCGAGGAAGGCGCCGTACACCTGCCCCGACGCCACCGTGGCCGACATGGCCAGGTACCCGCCCGTGATCCCCTTGCCCACGCACATGAGGTCGGGCCGCACGCCGCACTGCTCGGATGCGAACAACGTCCCGGTCCGCCCGAACCCGGTCGCCACCTCGTCACAAATCAGGAGCGTGCCGGCCTGGCGGCAGGCCTCGCCGATCCGCCGCACGTCGGACGTGGAGGCGCACAGCATGCCGGATGCCCCCTGGACGAGCGGCTCGATCACGACCGCGGCCAGCTCCGCGCCGTGCGCCTCGATCGCCGCGCACGCCTTGTCCGCCCAGCCCGGGTCGGCGTAGCCCGGCGTGCGCACGACGGGGAAGCAGAGCGGCTCGAACACGGCGCTGAACACTCCGCCGTCGCCGAGGGAGAGCGAGCCCACGGTGTCGCCGTGGTACGCATCGCCGAGCGCGAGGAAGCGCGTACGGCCCTCGACGCCCCGGTTGGCCCAGTACTGGAACGCGATCTTGAGCGCCTGCTCGACCGCCACCGCGCCGTCAGCGGCGAAGAGAAAGTGCGGATCGTCCACGGGCACCACGGGGGCGAGGGCCTCGGCCAACTCGATCACCACCGTGTTGCCGTTGCCCAGCATGGTCGAGTGGGCGACCTTCGCCGCCTGGCCGGCCAGGGCGGCGTCGAGCTCGGGGACGCAGTGGCCGAGCGTGTTGACCCAGAGGGAGGAGATCGCATCGAGGTAGCGCCGGCCGTCCGCGTCGATCAGGTCGCGCCCCTCCGCCCGCTCGATCACGAGGGGTGCGTTGCCGGCGTAGGCCGCCATCTGGGTGAACCCGTGCCAGACCACTGCGGCATCGCGCTCGACCCAGGTCCGGGGTTTGGCTCCGGGATCCGGACCGGGATCCGGACCGGGATCCGGACCGGAACGCGGATCGGGACTCGGATCGCCTGGATTGGGGCCGCTCACCGGTCAATAGTGGACCAGACCGCACCGGCCCGACCAGGCGGCGCCCTGCGCGAGAATGGGTCATGGACCTGATCGGCGTGGTCGACACCATGTTCGCCCGCTACGACATGGGCGCCGAGGCGCTCGACGAGCTGGCGGAATGCCCCGGCTTCGGGACCCAATTCACCACACTCCGCCGCACCGTCCCCGGCTTCAAGGACCTGGCCGTGGCGGCCAAGAAGATGATCGAGGAGGAGGGCTGCCGGATCGTGGTCGCCCTCGGCATGCCAGGGCGCGAGCAGGTCGACAAGGTCTGTGCCCACGAGGCCTCGACCGGGATCATGACCGCGCAGTTGATGACGAACACGCCGATCTTGGAGGTGTTCGTCCACGAGGACGAGTCCGACGACCCGGCCGAGCTGGCCATGGTGTTCAAGAACCGCTCGCGCGATCACGCCCGCAACGCCTACCTCATGCTCTACGAGCCCGAGCAGCTCATTGCCCGGGCCGGTCAGGGCATCCGGCAGGGTTTCGCCCACGCCGGGCCCCTCGAGCTCTGAGAACCCGCTCGACCTCTCGAACCAGGGGCGCCGGGGAACCGCGAAAGGTCAGGGATCTCGCGGCAGACCGAGAACCTTTTCGGCCACGATGTTGCGCTGGACCTCGGCCGTGCCGCCACCGACGGTCAGCGCCGGGGCGAACAGGAAGCCACGGGACCAGGTGGGGTCCGCCGGCGTGGGGGCGGCCGGCGTGGGGGCGGCCGGCGTGGGGGCGGCCGGCGTGGGGTCCGCCGGCGTGGGGGCGGCCGCCGTGGATCGGGGCGAAGCGCCGGATGGGCCCCAGCCGCCCACCGGGCCCGTGCCGGTGAGCATGGCGTGAGGACCGGCCAGGTCCCGCGCCACATCCATGATGTGCTGGCCATGGGCGTCGGCGATGGCCTTGCGGACCGAGGCCTCCGCCCCCGGAGCCCGCCCAGCCAGGACGGCTGAGACCATCCGCAGGCGCAGCACCCGGAGGATCTGCGCCTCTATCCAGACGTCGACCAGTCGGTCCCGGGTCGAGGGGTCGGGCGCACCTCCGGCGCCCCGGATCAGATCCACGAGATCCTCGGCCGTCGGGCCCATCCCCCACAGCGCGCCCTCGCCCGAGAGCGACACACGCTCGTTGCCCAGGGTGACCTTGGCCAGCTCCCAGCCGCCGTGCTCGGGGCCCACGAGGTGGTCGGCCGGGATACGCACGTCGCTGAGGAAGACCTCGTTGAAGGCGTGCTCACCCGTCATGTCGATCAGCGGCCGGATCTCAATCCCGGGTGTGTTCATCGGGCAGACGAAATAGCTGATCCCCATGTGCTTCGTCGCCGTCGGATCGGTGCGGGCGAGCAAGATCCCCCACCGGGCGATGTGCGCGTAGCTCGTCCACACCTTCTGCCCGTTGACCACCCAGTGGTCGCCGTCCCGCTCGGCCCGGGTCGTCAGCGAGGCCAGGTCCGAGCCGGCACCGGGCTCGGAGAACAGCTGGCACCAGAATTCCTCGCCGCTGAGCAGCGGCCAGAGCCAGCGGTCCTTCTGCTCCTCCGTGCCGGCGTACATGAGGGTTGGCCCCGCCCATCCGATGCCGATGGGGTTGACCGGGCGCCTGACGCCGACCCGCCGCAGCTCCTCGTCGATCATCAGCTGGGTCAGCGGGTCGGCATGGAGCCCGTAGGGCGGCGCCCAGTGGGGCGCCACGTAGCCGGCCTCGGCCAGCTGGCGGCCGGTCGGGTGGCGGTGCTCGTCGAGCCAGTCCCTGACGCCCCGGCGCCGAGGGTCGTCGTCGCCGGGGAGGCCGAGGTCCACGCGGGGAGCGTAGGCTCAGCGGTCGCAACACGCATCTCAGCGGGGGCGTGGGTCGAGTTCTGGATGGTCGGAATGGTCGGAGTGGGGGGATGGTGGGATGGTCGGGATGTCTGACGTGGTCGGAGCAATCGGAGCGAATCAATGACTGACTGGAACTACGCAGACGTCTGGGAGACGGTGGCGGACGTGCAGCCCGATCAGATCGCCGTCACACAGGGCAGTCGCAACCTGGCGTGGGGCGAGTTCGACCGCGGCGCCGACGGCATCGCGCAGTTCCTGCTCGACCTCGGCGCCGTCCAGCAGGACAAGGTGGCGATCTACCTCTACAACTCTCCCGAGTACCTGCAGACCTCGTTCGCGGCGGTCAAGGTCGGTCTGGTCCCCGTCAACACCAACTACCGCTACGGCGACGACGAGCTGAGCTACCTGTGGCAGAACGCCGACGCGGTGGCCGTCGTCTTCCATGGCGTGTTCACCGAGCGGATCGAGGGCATCCTCGATCGCGTGCCCGGCGTCAAGGGTTGGCTCTGGGTGGACGACGGCTCGGGTCCGTGCCCCGACTGGGCCACGCCCTACGAGGACGCCGCCAAGTCCGGCATCGGGCGCGTGCGCCGCGCCGTGGGGGCGCAGCGGCGACGACCTCTACATGCTCTACACCGGCGGCACGACCGGCATGCCGAAGGGCGTGATGTGGCGCCAGGACGATCTCTTCGCTCGCCTGATCGACGGCGGCGTGCGCCACTACGACGTCGACGGCGGGCTGGCGCCGGTGCGGGCCGCGCTCGAAGCCGCCCCCGGTGGGATCACGCTGACGCCGGCCTGCCCCCTCATGCACGGGACCGGCGCGTTCACGGCCAACACGGTGCTCGCCGAGGGCGGGCGGATCTGTCTTCTCGAGTCGCGCAAGTACGACCCGACCGAGATGCTCGACACCATCGAGCGCGAGAAGGTCGCCGGGCTGGTGATCGTGGGCGACCCCTTCTCGCTCCCCCTGCTGGCCGTGCTCGACGATCAGCCGGGCAAATGGGACCTGAGCCCGCTGGCCATGGTGATCTCGTCGGGCGCCATGTGGAGCGAGCCGGTGAAGCAGCGGCTGCTCGCCCACCACCCGAACATGATCCTGGCCGACGCGTTCAGCTCGTCGGAGGCGCTCGGCATGGGGATCTCGGTGTCGGGCGGCGGCTCGGCGGCGAAGACGGCGTCGTTCACCCTCGGCCCCGACGTCAGGGTGCTCACCGAGGACGGTCGCCAGGTGGAGCCCGGCTCCGACGAGGTGGGCGTGCTGGCGCTGGGCGGGCGCAACCCGCTCGGTTACTACAAGGACGAGGAGAAGTCCGGCCGCACCTTCAAGGAGATCGACGGGGTGCGTTACTCCGTCCCGGGCGACTACGCCCAGGTCGACGCTGACGGCACCATCCACCTGCTCGGCCGGGGCTCGGTCTGCATCAACTCGGGCGGCGAGAAGATCTTTCCCGAGGAGGTCGAGGAGGCGCTCAAGACCCACGACGCCGTCCGGGACGCGGTGGTGGTCGGGATCCCGCACCCGACGTACGGCGAGCAGATCGTGGCGGTGGTCGAGCTGCACGAGGGGCCCGCCGAGCCGGCGGAGCTCGAGCTGATCGAGCACGTGAAGCACCACCTGGCCTCGTACAAGGCGCCCCGTCGCGTCCGCAGTGTCACCACCATCGGGCGGGCGCCCAACGGCAAGGTCGACTACAAGCGCCACCGGGCCGAGTCGATGGACGAGCTGGGGGCCACCACCGGCTGAAGGGGCGCGGCGCCGGCGCAGTCCGCGTGCGCCGCGCCGTCCGATCCTGAGCCAGACTGCTTCGCATGTTCATCGCCCCCGTCGACGCCACCCTTGGCGAGGACGAATGGCGCTCCTTCGTCGCGCTGCACCCGTTCGGCCATCTGGTCGCGCCGGGTGGCCCCGGGCGCGACCTGCCCGTGGTCGTGCCCACGCAGTTCGTCTTGGAGGGCGACACGGTGTGGCTGCATCTCGTGCGGGCCAACCCGGTGTTCGGGGCCCTGGATGAAAACCCCCGGGTGCTGTTGAGCGTGGCCGACGACTGGGCCTTCATCCCTTCGTCGTGGAAGGTGATCGGAGACGAGGACCCCGCGCTCGGGATCCCGACGACCTACTACGGCGCGGTGCAGCTGAGCGGCACGGCGACGGTGCATGACGAACGGACGGAGCCGGGCAGCGTGGCCGCCATCCTGCGCCGCCAGCTGTCGGTGTTCCAACCCGAGGTCGCCGTGAGCGACCCGGGTGAGTCCCACGCGGCGAAGCTGCTCGGGATCCTCGGCATTGCGATCAGCGTCGAGCAGGTCTCGGCCAAGTTCAAGTACGGCGGCAACGTCGACGAGGCACACAGGCGGACCGTGGTGGAGCGGTTACGGGAGCGGGGTGGGCGGGGCGACGAGGCAGCAGCGGCGCACGCCGTGCGCAGATTGCCCGAGGACCAGCTGGGCTTGAGCTGAGCATACGGGTTGCAGATGGGTGTACCGTCGCTGCGAGCACCTGGGCTGGTGCCACAGAAAGGCGAAAAGGGTGCGGCGATTTTTCCTCGGCTTGGTGGGTTGCTGGGTGCTGATGGTGTCAGGATCGGCGATCCTCGCTGGTGATTCGGCGGCGGCGGTGCCGCCGACCGTGACCGCTTCGAGCTGGACCGCAGTCAGCGCACCGACTGCACCGCAGCCGGTAAGCCTCTCCGTCAACGGGGTCGCCTGCGCGACCTCGGTCTTCTGCGTCGCAGTGGGGCAGCAGGGAATGGGGGCGAGCACGCTCATCGAACAGTGGGACGGCTCTTCATGGACCCTCGTCCCCGGAGCGACCGCGAGCCAGGGTGGGATCCTCGACGGCGTCTCGTGCGCCGGACCTTCCTTCTGTGTCGCGGTCGGCGCAATGGGCTCTGGAACGCTCATCGAGACGTGGAACGGGTCGAGCTGGTCGGTCGGCACCGCCGCATCGTTGCCGGGTGGGACGATGACAGCCCAGCTCTTCAGCGTCTCGTGTCTGAGCAGCACCTGGTGCATGGCAGTCGGCTCCAGTGGCACAGGGACACCAGCACGGACGACGATCAGCGAGGTGTGGAACGGCTCGACCTGGCAATTGGTCCCGGGTCCCAGCCTCTCCGTGGGGTTCAACCAACTGAACAGCGTGTCGTGCGTGAGCACGTCCTTCTGCCTCGCCGTCGGCAACCAGGGGGCGATCACTCCCCCGAGCCCGTTGGCGGAGCAGTGGACCGGAAACTCCTGGTCGGGCGTCACGGTCGCGGCCGATCCGGGCTCCGCCGGCAGCAGTCTCCGCTCGGTGTCGTGCGCGGGCGCGTCCTTCTGCGTCCTGGTCGGATCGTCCGAAAGTGGATCGGCGACACCTCTCATCGAGACCTGGAACGGCCAGGCACTGTCAGTGACGCCGAGCCCCGACGCCAACGGCAACAGCTTCCTGAGCGGTGTGAGCTGCCTCAGCCAGACCGTCTGCAGCGCGGTGGGCCAATCCGGGTTGGCGGGCTCGGTCCAGAACTTCGCCCAGTCGTGGAACGGCTCGTCGTGGACGATCGTCGCCACACCCAGCGGACCCGGTTCCGCTCAGACGCAGACCAACGCAGTGGCTTGCCTCACTGACTGGGAGTGTGTCGCAGTCGGCCAATACGTCACGAACGGCATGCTCAGCGAGAATCAGCCCTTCACCATGTCGGCTCCCATCGCCCGTGGCGGCTATCGCTTCGTCGCCAGTGACGGTGGCGTGTTCGCCTACGGCGGAGGTGCGCCGTTCCTCGGCTCCATGGGAGGGCGGCCGTTGAACAAGCCCGTGGTCGGGATGGCGGTGATGCCCTCCGGCGACGGTTACGACCTCGTCGCATCCGACGGTGGCATCTTCACCTTCGGCTCGGCCCCCTTCTACGGCTCGACCGGATCGATTCACCTGAACAAGCCGATCGTCGGGATGGCGATGACAGCCGACGGTGCGGGGTACTGGCTCGTCGCCTCGGACGGCGGCGTCTTCTCCTACGGCGACGCGCAGTTCTACGGGTCGACGGGCGGATTGACTCTCAACAAGCCGATCGTCGGAATGGGCGTCACACCCGACGGCAAGGGGTACTACCTCGTCGCGTCCGACGGCGGCATCTTCAGCTACGGCGATGCGACGTTCTCTGGTTCCACCGGTTCCCTGGTGTTGAACAAGCCGGTGGTCGGCATGGCCGTCCCGACGTCCGGTGGCTACTACCTCGTGGCTTCCGACGGTGGCATCTTCAGCTTCCCGACCCACGACGGCCCCCCGTTCGAGGGCTCGACCGGGTCACTCACCCTCAACAAGCCCATCGTCGGGATGGCCGCCGTCGCCGGGGGCTACTACCTCAGCGGCGCCGACGGCGGCATCTTCGCCTTCCCGGGCCAGAACGGACCGCCATTCCTCGGATCCACCGGTTCCATCGCGCTGGCCAAGCCCATCGTCGGGATCGCCGGCTGATCAGCTGCCACGAGGGCACGACGAGGGCACGACGATTCGGTCGGGCCCCGGGCACGCCGTTCGTTCACCATCCGGCCGGGGATGATCAGGTTGCGCGTCTACTCCGCCTCCGCAGCGAGCCGGGACAACGTGGCCGCCATCTCTTGCTCCGCGTGCTGCGCGCTGTGGTCGCCCATGACCCGCGCCAGTGTGACGAACCAGGATTTGCGGCGATCCGACCACGACTCAGTCACCCGGCACCCGTCCTCCGTCTCCTCGAACTCGTAGCGCCAGTTGGCCACTTCCAGCGGTCCCGACGTCACGGCGAACTCGAAGACCTTGCTCGGCTCGCAGGCGATCACCGTCACCCTGGTGGACCAGCGTCGGATTCCGTTCTTGTTCGTGCCTCTGAAGACAGCGCCGAGGGCGGGTCCGGTCGCACCCTTCACCCACTTGCCGCCGGCGTTCTCCGGTGACCACTCCCCCATCCGGGGCAGGTCGGACACGAGGGCCCACACCTTCTCGGCAGGGGCGTTGATGTCGACGGTGGCGGCGGTGGGGTAGGCCATTGGGAAACGATAGTTTGGGGTCATGGAACAGGCCCGCACGCTTCGCATACCGTCACTCCCGACGTTCGCCAATGTGGAGGAGGAGCGTGTGCATCGCAAGCAGAAGCTGGCCGGCGCGCTGCGCCTGTTCGGTCGCTTCGGCTTCTCCGAGGGCGTCGCCGGGCACATCACGGCGCGCGACCCGGAGCTGACTGACCACTTCTGGGTGAACCCGTTCGGCATGAGCTTCCGCCACGTGCGCGTCTCCGACCTCATCCTCGTCAGCCACACCGGTGAGGTCGTCGAAGGCAACCGTCCGGTCAACCCGGCGGCCTTCGCCATCCATTCCGCCGTGCACGCAGCGCGACCCGACGTCATGGCCGCCGCCCACGCGCACTCGGTCTACGGCAAGGCGTGGTCCGCCCTCGGGCGCCCGCTCGACCCCATCACGCAGGACGCCTGCGTGTTCTACGAGGACCACACGGTGTGCGAGGAGGGCGGCGGGGCCATCGTGCTCGAGGAGGCCGCGGCCAAGGCACTCGCGGCCGCACTCGGTCCCCACAAGGCGACGATCCACCGCAACCACGGCTTGTTCACCGTCGGGCACACGGTGGACGAGGCCGCGTGGTGGTTCATCACCATGGAGCGCTCCTGCCAGGCCCAGCTACTGGCCGAGGCGGCAGGGACGCCGGTGCTCATCGACGACGACGGAGCCCGGTACACCCGAGACAACTCCGCCTCGCACGGCGCCGGGTGGTTCTCGTTCCAGCCTCTGTGGGACGAGATCTCCCGGAGCGATCCCGACCTGTTCGACTGAGTCTCTCGCAGCGTTTGGGCGCTGCATGCCGGACGGTTCGCCCAGTGGATCGCCCCGGAAGACCGGGCGGTCACACGGTCAACGTCAGCTACTGGGGGTCTAGAGGCGCCTGCCGCAGGGTCAGAGCCGACCGGCCTCGGGCCCGCGGGGCTTTGGCTTGGAAACCGATCCGAGCAGGTCGAGGAGCGATTGCGCCGCCGAACAAGAACGTGTTCTAATCTGCGGCCGATGGAGTTCAACCTCGCCGACCTGTTCGAGGCGGCCGTCGACGCCTATCCCGAGCGGGAGTACCTGGTGGCCGACGGCAAGCGGCGGACCTACGCCGAGATGGAGGCCCGCGCCAACCAGCTCGCCCATTATCTTCGCGCCCAGGGGATCGGCCCCGGGGACCACGTCGGGATCTACGCCTACAACTCGGTGGAGTGGGTCGAGACCGCCTGGGCCGTCTTCAAACTGCGGGCTATCTGGATCAACATCAACTATCGCTATGTGAAGGACGAGCTCCGCTATCTGTTGACGAACGCCGACCTGCAGGCGCTCGTCTACCAGCGGGAGTTCTCGCCGCTGGTCAGCGCACTCCTGCCCGAGCTCCCGCAACTCCGGGACGTGGTCGCGATCGAGGACGGCAGCGAGGTCGGCCCGGCGCCCGGGGCGGTCCGGTACGAGGACGCACTGGCAGGCCAGTCGGAGGAACGCGACTTCGGACCGCGCTCGGGCGACGACCTCTACATCCTCTACACCGGTGGCACCACCGGGATGCCCAAGGGCGTCGTCTGGCGCCACGAGGACGTCTTCTTCGCCCTCGGCGGCGGGACCGACCCCGTCACGAACGTGCGCACCACGGACCCGGCGTCCATGGTGGCCAAGGGTGCCGGCGGTGGCCTGGTGCACCTGCCGGTGGCTCCGCTCATGCACGGCGCTACGCAGTGGTGCGTCATGGGCCAGAGTTTCGTCGGCGCCAAGATCGTCCTGATGGCCAAGTTCGACCCCCACGAGGTCTGGCGGCTGGTCGGCGACGAGAAGATCAACTCCGTGATGATCACGGGGGACGCCATGGGCAAGCCGCTGATCGAGTCGCTCGACGACGAGGGCACGGACCACGACCTCTCGTCCCTCCTGGCCGTCGTGTCCTCGGCGGCGCTGTTCTCCTCACCGGTCAAGGATCAGTTCTTCGAACACCTGCCGAACCTCGTGATCACCGACGCCATCGGTTCCTCCGAGGGCGGCAACAACGGCATGACCGTGGTGACCGCCGGCCACACCGCCATGAAGAGCGGGCCAACGGTGCACCTGCTGGGCGAGACGGTCGTCTTCGACGAGAACCTGGAGCCGGTCGAGCCCGGGTCGGGCGTCACCGGCAAGATCGCCCGCTCGGGTGACATCCCACTCGGCTACTACAACGATCCGAAGAAGACGGCCGAGGTCTTCATTCACGTGCGCGGGACCCGCTATGTCATGCCGGGCGACTACGCCACGGTCGAGGCGGACGGGTCAATCACGCTGCTCGGCCGGGGGTCGATCGTGATCAACTCCGGTGGCGAGAAGATCTTCCCCGAGGAGGTCGAGTCGGCGGTGCGCTCCCATCCCGACGTCATGGACGCCATCGTGTGCGGGGCGCCCGACGAGCGCTGGGGCCAGACGGTCGCCGCCATCGTCCAACCCCGGGTTGGACACGAGGCTCCGTCGCTCGAGTCGCTCCAGGAGCACTGCCGGTCCACCATCGCCGGCTACAAGCTGCCCCGCCGCCTCTACGTCGTCGACGCCGTGGAGCGCTCGCCGTCGGGGAAGCCCGACTACACGTGGGCGGGTGCCATCGTGAACGCGAACGCGGGAGCAGCGCACCCGAAGTCCTGAGGAAATCCGACCCGGCCCGCCGGGCCGGGGGCTCGGGTCGATCGACAGGCATCACCTCACTGCGTTACGTTGCGCTCATCGGGCGACACACGAACAGGCCACGCTGGCGCCGGCGCAATGTCAGGAACAAGATCGTGGTCAAGACCGGCCCACAGTGGATACCCGCATCAACGTTCGTTGCCGCCGGCCTCCTCCCGTTCCTGATCGGAGCCACGGCGTGGACGGCAGCCGGAACCGGCTCGGCGGCCGGCGCGACCAGCGCGCCGCGCGTCGATGCCGCCTCGTCGTGGACCGTCTACCACGGCGATCCGCTTGGCACCGGCGCGGACACCTCGGGCGTCACCTTCGATCCGCCGAACCCGGCGTGGGCGTCACCGGTCCTCGACGGCCAGGTCTACAGCGAGCCGCTCGAGGTCACCGGGCGTGTCTTCGTGGCGACGGAGAACGACACCGTCTATGCGCTGGCCGCCAACACCGGAGCCGTGTTGTGGTCCACTCATGTCGGGACCCCGGTGCCGTCGGGCGACCTCCCCTGCGGGGACATCAGCCCGCAGGTCGGCATCACGGGCACCCCTGTCGTGGACGCCGCTCGGGGGGAGATCTTCGCCGTGGCCGACGAGCTGGCGGGCGGTGCGCCCGCCCATTTCCTCGTGGGGATCAACATGTACAACGGGACCGTCGACCTGGACGTGGCCGTCGACCCGCCCGGACAGGGCCCGGCCGCCATCCTGCAGCGCACCGGTTTGAATCTGAGCAACGGCAACGTCGTCTTCGGCTATGGCGGCAACGACGGTGACTGCTCGACCTACAGCGGCTGGGTCGTGTCGGTGCCCGAGGGCGGCGGGACGCCGGGCTATTACCAAGCGGTGCCGATCGGCCACGACGGGGCCGTGTGGATGGGCGGGGCCGCGCCCGAGGTCGATGCGGCGGGCCACATCTGGGTGACCACGGGGAACGGGTCGTCGTCGACTCCGTATGACTTCAGCGACTCGGTGCTAGACCTGTCGCCGGGCCTGACTCGCACGCAGTTCTTCGCCCCGAGCACCTGGTCGACCGACAACGCGACCGACTTGGACCTCGGGTCGAGCTCACCGGCGCTGCTCCCCAACGGGACCATCCTGCAGGTGGGCAAGTCGCCGACCGCCTACCTGCTGAGCCAGGCCTCGCTGGGAGGGATCAACGGTCAAATCGGCTCCCCCATCAGCGCCTGCGGCAGCAACTCCGACGGCGGGGACGCCATCTCGGGGACCGTCGTTTACGTCCCTTGCGCCAACGGGGTGCAAGCGATTCAAACCAGCCCTCTCGGGGCGCAGTGGCAAACCACGTCCGGGGCACACGGCCCCCCGATCACCGCCGGCGGGCTCGTATGGTCAATCGGTGGGTCGTCGCTCTACGGCCTCAACCCGGCGAACGGGGCCAAGGTGCAACAGGTCTCGGTCGGCGGCGAGGCCAACCACTTCCCGACTCCGTCGGTCGGCGACGGGCTGCTGCTGGCGCCGTCGACCAATCAGGTCGACGCTTTCTCGGGCTCGGCCGGTCTGCCCGGCCCGCCCTCCCCGCCACCGCCGGCGCCGCCGGCGCCGCCCAACTCGTCGTACTGGATGGTCGCCTCCGATGGGGGGATCTTCACTTTCGGCAACGCAGGCTTCCACGGCTCCACCGGCAGCCTGACGTTGAACAAGCCGGTGGTGGCAATGGCGTCGACGGCATCCAAGGACGGTTACTGGCTGGTGGCCTCCGATGGGGGGATCTTCAGCTTCGGCGACGCCGCCTTCCATGGCTCCATGGGCGGCCAGCCGCTGAACAAGCCGATAGTCGGTATGGCGGCCACCCGTGACGGAGGCGGGTACTGGCTGGTGGCCTCCGACGGGGGGATCTTCAGCTTCGGCGACGCCGCCTTCCATGGCTCCATGGGCGGCCAGCCGCTGAACAAGCCGATCGTGGGTATGGCGGCCACCTCCGACGGGCTCGGCTACTGGCTGGTGGCTTCCGACGGGGGGATCTTCAGCTTCGGCGACGCTTCATTCCACGGCTCCATGGGCGGCCAGCCGCTGAACAAGCCGATCGTGGGTATGGCGGCCACCTCCGACGGGCTCGGCTACTGGCTGGTGGCTTCCGACGGGGGGATCTTCAGCTTCGGCGACGCTTCATTCCACGGTTCCACCGGTGGCCAGCGGCTGAACAAGCCTGCCGTGGGCCTGGCCGCGACCCCCGACGGCGGCGGATACTGGATCGCCGCGTCCGACGGGGGCATCTTCAATTACGGGGACGCGAACTTCAACGGGTCCATGGGCGGCACCATCCTGAACAAGCCGGTCGTCGGCGTGGCGTCGGCGAGCTGACGCACCGATCCCTCGCGACACACGGCCGGGGAGCTGCGCACCCACGCGAAGATGCAGGCGTGCCTCCAGGCTCCCTCCTCCTCCTGACCGGCTCCCCTGGGTGCGGGAAGACCACCATCGCTCCGCTGGTGGCCGACGGCCACGAGCCCTCGGCCTGCCTCGACCTGGACTGGTTCTTCGCCAAGCTCCGGCGCGGTGCGATCGACCCGTGGCGGGAGGAGGCGCACACCCAGAACCGGGTCGTCCTGCACGCGGCCGCCGTAGCTGTCGCGGCCTTCGCTGACGGGGGCTACTTCACCGTCGCCGAGGGAATCCTCTACCCGTTCATGCTCGACCTGTTCGCGGCGGCCTGCGCTCCGTACGGCATCGAGGCCCACTACGCCGTGCTGCGCGCCCCGATCGCCCTGGTGCAGCAGCGGGTGCAGGATCGCAAGGTCGAGCCGCAGCACGCCGGGGCGCTCGCCGACGCGACGGTAGTCGGCGACCTGTGGACCCAGTTCGAGCGCCACGGTGTCGAGGAGCGACACCGGGTCGACGCGGGAGCTCGCGGCCCCGCCGAAGTGGCCGCCGAGATCGATCGCAGGCTGCGAGCGGGCGCGCTCCGGCTGGAGGGCCAGCCGGGCGAGCCGGGCGAGCCGGGCCAACCAGGCGAGGTTGCGACGCCCGGAGGTTAAAAGGTCAGGAGCCGCCGGCGGCGAGGCGCTGCTTGGTGGTGAGGTGCACCGGGTCCTTGTCGAAGTCCTTCAGCACGTGCTTGCCGAACGTCTCGGTGGCTTCCTCGCACAACTCGATCGGCATGGAGGTCGACAGCATCCCGAACGACAGCTGATCGGCACCCGTCGCCACGAAGCTCTCGACGGCCTTGCCCACCTCGTCGGGGGTGCCGACCGCGGTGAGGCCAGCCGCGATCGCCGCGTCGAGCGTGGCGGCGTCCATGGGGGGGATGATCGCGGGCCACTCGGGGATGCCCGGCGGCTTGGGGAACGTGTCGAGGTAGCGGAACACGAGGCTCAGGTGGTAGTTGGAGTCGGCCTCGAGGAACGTCTTGCGTGCCTTGGCCCCGTCCTCCATGCAGATCATCTGGGTCGTGATCATCACGTTGTTGTTGATGAACCCGCCCACCGGGTTCGTGCAGTCCTGGATCTTCTCCTTGTAGCGGCTGACCAGCGGGGTGAGCTGATCCGGCGTCGAGAAGCCGAAGCAAAGGACGCCAACCCCCATCTCGGCGGCCAGGTCGAAGGTCGACGGGCTCCCCGCCGCCATCCAGATGGCCGGGTGAGGCTTCGAGTAGGGCTTGGGCAGGACGTTGCGGGACGGCATGGAGAAGAACTTGCCCTCGTAGCTGTACTCCTCGTCCCTCCACATGCGCACGATCTGCGGCAGGGTCTCCGCCACCATCTCGCGGGTGAGGTCGGGGTCGTTGATCCCGAAGCCCCGCTGCTCGGTGGTGGAGGAGCCGCGGCCCGTGCCGAACTCGAAACGACCGCCCGAAAGGTGGTCGAGCATGGCCACCCGCTCGGCGATCCGAGCCGGGTGGTTCACCGGCGGCGTGATGTTGAAGATGCCCGAGCCGATGTGGATGTTGTTCGTCTTGGCCGCGACGAAGGCCAGGAAGGACTCGGAAGCGGACAGGTGCGAGTACTCGGTGAGGAAGTGGTGCTCCGAGGCCCAGGTGTACTTGAAGCCGGCCTTGTCGGCCGCCACGATGAACGCGACCTCGTCCATGATGCGGTCGTGCTCAGCGGATGCTCCATGCTGCTCGACATACCGGGGCAAAACGCACGCGGCGTTGAAGATGCCGAATTCCATGGGGTCGCACGTCCTCGTCTACGGTGCCGCGGTCCGTTTCCGCCGGCGCTGCTACGACGGTAACACGGGTCGGACTAAAATGCAACGTGTTCCAATAATGGTACTCCCATCCCAGGTCAGAGACATTTGGAGATGCAGTGACCCCTGCTGAGACGCAACCGACCGCCGCTGGCGCCAGCCCGGCGGCGACGCTCGAAACCATCACCCAGGCCGTCCTCGGCCTTTCCGAAGTCGACGCTCTCGGCCTGGTGGCGAACGACCTCCGGCTCAGCCACGCCGAGGTGGTCGCCCAGGCGGCGGCGCGGGCGGCGTGGTTGCGGGCCAACCGCCAAGACGGCCCCTTCCACGTCGCTGTGATGCTCGACAACGTGCCCGAGTTCGTGTTCTGGCTCGAGGCGGCGGCCCTGGCCGGGGCGGTGGTGGTCGGGGCCAACCCGACCCACCGAGGGGACGAGCTGGTGCGGGACCTCGCCCACACCGAGTGCCAGTTCCTCGTTACCGACTCGACCTACCTCCCTCTGGTGGAAGGGACTCGCATCGGCGACACGCTGGGAGAGGTGACGCGCGCCAACGGGCGCGTGCTCGTGCTGGATACCAAGGCGGCCCAGGACGCGCTGAGGTCGCACACGGGATCGGAGCCGGCGGACGTCGCCGATCTGTCGGTGACCCCCGACGCCCTCGGCTATCTGCTCTTCACGTCGGGTACCTCGGGTGCGCCCAAGGCCTGCCTTTGCAGTCAGGGACGGTTGGCTCGAATCGGGGCCACCGTGGCCCAGATGTACGCGCTCGAGCCGACGGACGTGTGCTATCTGTCCATGCCCCTGTTCCACTCCAACGCGCTGATGGCCGGTTGGGGTCCGGCTCTGATGGCGGGCTCGGCCTTCGCGCTGCCCGCGGCGGGCCGGTTCTCCGCTTCGGGGTTCCTGCCGGACGTGCGAGCGGCCGGCGCCACGTACTTCAACTACGTCGGAAAGCCTCTGTCCTACATCTTGGCCACGCCAGAGCAGCCCGATGACGCCGACAACCCGCTGGTGCGCGGCTTCGGCAACGAGGGAACCACCGAGGATGTCGCCCGCTTCGCCGAACGCTTCGCCGTCGCCGTGACGGACTCGTACGGGTCCACCGAGGGCGGCGCCGTGGTCGCCCGCACACCCGATACGCCGAGCGGGGCGTTGGGACGGGCGCCCGATGGCACGGTCGTCCTCGACCCGGCGACGGGGGCGGAATGTCCGACGGCCCGCTTCGACGACCGGGGCCGACTGCTCAACGCAGAGGAGGCCATCGGAGAACTGGTGTCCAAGGCCGGGGGCGCCGGCTTCGAGGGGTACTGGCGCAACAGTGATGCCGAGACCGCGCGGTTGCGTGAGGGTTGGTACTGGACGGGCGACCTGGCCTATCGCGACGACGTGGGCTTCTTCTACTTCGCCGGCCGGGACCACGACTGGCTCCGCGTCGACGGCGAGAACTTCGCCTCGGCCCCGATCGAACGAATCCTGCAACGCCATCGCGACATCGTTCTGGCCTCGGTCTACGCCGTACCGGACCCGGTCGTGGGCGACCAGGTCATGGCTGCCGTGCAGCTGCGGCCGGACCGGGATGTGCTCGACGCGGAAGAGCTGATCGAGTTCCTCGCCGCGCAGGGCGACCTCGGTACGAAGTGGTCACCCCGATTCGTGCGCATGAGCGACGCACTGCCGGTCACGGCGACCAACAAGGTGCTCAAACGTTCGCTGCGGGCCGAGCGCTGGAACTGCGACGAGCCGGTGCTGTGGCAACCCGACAAGGGCGGCCCGTACCGACTGCTGGATCCCGGGGACGCCGCCAGGCTCGAGGATGCGGTGGGCGACCGGCCCATCTGACCTCAAAGCCGTCCTCCCGGCCAGGGTGGTCACGAAAGACGGATACGCCGCAATGATGACGAGCTGCGGGCCGGCAAGGTCAGGACCACCACCTCGTGACGACGAGCCCGATCCGGAGGACCGAAGCCCGAGCCCCGCCCTCGATTGATCAGCGATCAGCGATCAGCGATCAGCGATCAGCGATCAGCGATCGACGCCGAGAACTAGCCCGCTCGTCGGCACGCCGGTCCCCGCCGTGACCACGACGTGCTCGAGGCCGGGCACCTGATTGACCGAGGTACCGCGCACGAGGCGGGCGCCCTCGGCGATCCCGTTCATACCGTGCAGGTAGGCCTCGCCGAGCTGGCCGCCGTGCGTATTGATGGGGAGCGCGCCACCGAGCTCGAGGCGGCCGTCGCGCACGAAGTCCTTGGCCTCGCCCTTGGCGCAGAACCCGAGCTCCTCCAATTGGTAGAGGACATAGGGGGTGAAGTGGTCGTAGAGGATGGCGGCCTGCATGTCGTCGGGGCCGAGCCCCGAGGTCTCCCACAGTTGGCGGGCCACCACCGTCATCTCGGGCAGACCAAGCAGGTCGTCGCGGTAATAGCTGGTCATCATGTCCTGGCCCGCTCCGGAGCCCTGGGCCGCCGCCCGGATGACCACCGGGTCGGAGCGCAGGTCGCGGGCGCGCTCGAGGGAGGTCACGACGAGCGCTTGTCCCCCGTCGGTCTCCTGACAGCAGTCGAGGAGGTGCAGTGGCTCGACGATGAAGCGGCTGGCCTGGTGCTCCTCGAGCGTGATCGGCTGCTCGTAGAACCAGGCCTTCGGGTTGGTCGCCGCGTGCTTGCGGTCGGCCACGGCCACCCGTCCGAGGTCCTCGCTCGTTGCACCGGTGACGTGGAGGTACCGCTGCGCCGCCATGGCCACCCACGAGGCCGGGGTGAGCAGGCCGACCGGGAGGTACGACGCCATGTGCGCGTTCTCCGCCGTGGGCAGCGGGGCCCTGCCCTGGACGCCGGCGCCGAAGCGGCTGCCCGAGCGCTCGTTGAAGGCGCGGTAGCAGACCACGACGTCGGCCACCCCCGAGGAGACGGCCAGAGCCGCCTGCTGGATGGTGGCGCAGGCCGCCCCGCCGCCGTAGTGGATGCGGCTGAAGAAGCTCAGGTCGCCGATGCCCAGGCTGCGGGCGATGTCGATGTCGGGATTGGTGTCGGAGCTGAACGTGACCATCCCCTCCACCTCCGACGGCGCAATGCCGGCGTCCGCCAGCGCGGCGGCGACCGCCTCGACGGCCAGGCGCAACTCCGAGCGCCCGGAGGCCTTGGAGAACTCGGTCGCCCCGATGCCGGCGATGGCGGTCGAGCCGGAGAACGAATGGGAACGTGCCATCACGCCCCCTCGGACGCCGCCGCCGACGCCGACGCCGACGCCGGCGCTGGCACTGAAGCCGGCGCCGGCTCGACCGGGAGCAAGAGCGTGACCGTACCCGTGACGTGGTCGCCCAGGTCGTTGGCGCCACGGATCGAGACCGTCACGACGCCGTAGTGGCCGTCGTCGGTCAGCGACCCCTTCTCGGTGACCGATCCGGTCAGCGTCATGGTGCAGTCGGGATAGTTCGGCGCACCCAGCCGGATGTTGACGTCCGACAGCCGGCTGCGCGGGCCTGACCAGTCGGTGACGTAGCGCCCGACCAGCCCGTTGGTGGTCAAGATGTTCATGAAGATGTCCTTGGAGCCCCGCTCCTTGGCCAGGACCGAATCATGGTGCACGTCCTGGTAGTCGCGGCTCGCAATGGCACCGGACACGATCAACGTGCGCGTGATCGGCAACACCAGGGTCGGGAGCCCGTCCCCCACCGCCACCGCGGCAAAGGTCGGGCCCGAGCGGTCCAGTCCAACCGTGGTCACGGGGCCGCCTCGGCCTCGGCCCGGGCCAGGGCCTGCTCGGCGATCTCCGCCCCGAGCCGCGCCAACTGCGCGCTCGGGCCACCCAGGAGCAACTCGATCTGCTTGCCCCAGAGGAAGTAGCGGTGGATCGGGTAGGAGATGTCCGCCCCCATGCCCCCGTGCAGGTGCTGGGTGGCGTGCACCGCCCGCTGCCCGCGCTCGGCCGCCTGCCACTTGGCCACACGGGCCGCATCGGCGGCGTCGCGGCCCGTGTCGAAGCGCCACGCCGCGTTCTGCCAGGTGACCCGCATCGCCTCGATGTCGATGGCCGCGTCGGCCGCCCGCAGCATGGTGCCCTGGAAGGTGCTGAGTGGGCGCCCGAACTGCTGGCGTGAGTTGAGGTAGGCCGCAGTCTTGGTCAGCGCCTCCTCGCACACGCCGACCTGCAGCGCGCACAGCGCGATGGTGGCGGCCACGAGCATGGAGCGGAGGGCGGAGTGCCCCAGGTCCGGGCCGACGAGGATGTCCCCCGGCGCCACGGCCACGCCGGCGAGATGCAGGTGCGGGTGGATCTCGCGGTTGGTGGTCACCGCGCGCTCGAGCGACACACCCGACGCCCGCGGATCGACGAGCGCGAGCAGCACACCGCCGTCGTCCGTGCGGGCCGGCACCACGATGCGGTCCGCCAGGTGGGCCTGGGGCACGGCCAGCTCGGTGCCCTCCAATACCCAGCCCGACCCCGCGTCCGCGCCCGAAGTGGCGCGCACCGCGGGCATTGACGTCGGGCTGTTCGCGCTGCCGTTCAGGGCCGCGGTGAGGAGCACCTCGCCGGCCACCACGCCGGGGAGCCAGCGGTCGCGCTGGGCCTCCGAGCCGAAGCGGGCAAGGGGGAGCGCCCCCAGAACGAGGGTGGCCCACAACGGCACCGGGGCCACCGCGTTCCCCTGCGCCTCCAAGAGCAGGCAGAGCTCCATCAGGCCGTAGCCGGCGCCGCCGTCGGCCTCGGGGACGGCGAGCCCGAGAAGGTCGGCGTCGGCCAACGCCTGCCACAGCTCGCGGTCGATGCGCTCGGCACTGGCCTCCACGCCAGCGGTGCGTTCGGCGTCCACCAGTCCCCCAAGGAGACCGGTGGCGGCCTCGGAGACCGCGAGCTGCTCCTCGCTCAGCTTGAAGTCCATCAGGCTCCCTTCCCTGCAGTCTCCGCCGGTACGAAGAGGGGGAGGGACAGCTCCTCGTCGTGGTCGACGAACTCGGCGCGGACCGCCATGCCGACCTCGATCGCATCGAGCGCGACCCCGCCGAGGTTGGCCACCACCCGCGTCCCCTCCTCCAGCTCGATCAGACCGATCGGCAGCGGGTACTCGAACGCGGGCACCTGGGGGTAGTGCACCACGACGTAGGAGTACACGGTGCCGCGCCCGCTCGACTCCACCGCGTCCCATTCGAGGGAACCGCAGACGGCACAGGCCGGCAGCGGCGGGTGGCGCAGGGTGCCGCACGAGGTGCAGTGCTGGATCAGCAGCCGGTGGGCGCGAGCGCCCTCGAACCAGAACGCGTTGTCCTGGGTGAGGGCCGGCCGCGGGCGCGGCGGGCGCGCCGGCGTGCGGTCCGGCGGCAGGTACTTGAGGATGCGGAAGCGCATGGTGGCCACCGGCTCGCCGGCGTCATAGAGCGCCTGCACCTCGTCGTCCGACTCTGAGAACTCGGGCACAGAAGCGTCGGGGACAGCCACGTAGTCGAGCCGGGTCGTGATGAAGCGCCCGGTGCCCAGGCCGGTCCGCTTGGGGTCCGAGATCGCCTCGATCACGGAGCGCACCAGCACCCGGTCCCCCACCACCAGGGGACGCCCGTAGTGCTGCTCGCAGTTGGTGGCCACGACCGAGGTCAGCCCTTCCTCGTCGAGCAGGCTCATCATGGTCTCGTTGGGCCCGCTCCCCGTGACGGCGCCCTCGGCCCGGGCCTCCTCGAGAAGCAGCGACGTACGCAGACCCCGCATGATCCAGGCCTGCAGCATGGTGGGCGGTGCGATCGACTGGTCGTAGCCGGCGGCGCGCGCGGCCTCGTCGGAGACGTAGACCGGGTTGTGGTCACCCATCGCCTCGACCCAGTGCCGGATCATCGGCACGTTGACCGCATCGGGCGACAGGCTCGGCGGACCGGCCGCCTGCCCGACGAGTGTCGCCAGCGCGGCGCTGTGGTCGGGGAACGAGGCCAGCTCCTCGAACCGCGTCGTCACCACGTCGTCACCGCGCCGCTCATCGCGCTCACCGCGCTCCCCGCGTCATCCCCAGGCCGGCCGTGGCCACGATCTCGCGTTGCACCTCGTTCACCCCGCCCCCGAACGTGTTGACCTGCGCCTGGCGCGCCGTGGCCTCGAGGCGGCCGCGCAACAGCGCGCCGGGGGAGCCGGGAACGAGGTAGCCGGCCGTGCCCGCCACCCCCAGCAGCAGCCGCACCACCTCAAGAATCCGCTCGGTCCCGAAGACCTTGATGGACGAGGACTCGGCGCCGGTCAGCTCGCCGTCGCCCACGTGCACCGCCATGCGCCAGTTGAGCAACCACATGGCCTGGAGCTCGGCGTGGCATTTGGCGAGATCCATCTGCACCCAGGCCTGGTCGATCAGCGTCCGGCCGTCATCGGTCGGCTGCGCCGCCGCCCAGTCCACGATGTCCTCGTAGAGCGAGATGGCAAGGCCGCTCCACGCGGCCAGACCCACCCGCTCGTGGTTGAGCTGGGTGGTGATCATGCGCCAGCCCTCGTTCTCGTCCCCGACGCGGTTGGTCACGGGCACATGCACGTTGTCATAGAAGGTCTGCGTCGTCGTCAGCCCGCCGACGGTGTGGATGATCGACCACTCGAAACCCGGTGACGTCGTCGGCACGCACAGGATCGAGATGCCCTTGTGCTTGGGCACCTCGGGATCGGTGCGCACGGCCAGCCACACGTAGTCGGCCTGGTCGGCGCCGCTGGTGAAGATCTTCGCCCCGTTGACGACGTACTCCTCGCCGTCGCGCACGGCCCGCGTGCGCAACGAGGCCAGGTCTGTTCCGGCCTCGGGCTCGGTGTAGCCGATGGCGAAGTTGAGCTCGCCGGCGAGGATCTGCGGCAGGAAGAACGACTTCTGCTCGTCGGTGCCGAAGCGCATGATGGTCGGCCCGACGGTGTTGATGGTGACGAAGGGGAACGGCGCACCGGCGCGGCGCGTCTCGTCGAAGAAGATGAACTGGTCCGTCGCCGGGCGGCCCTGGCCGCCGAACTCGCGTGGCCATCCGATGCCGAGCCAGCCGTCCTTGCCGATCTGGCGCACCACCTGACCCCAGGCCTCTCCCCCCTCGCCGCCGTCGACGAGGCCGGCCCGCACCTCGTCGGTGAGGAGCTCGCCGTAGTACTGACGCAACTCGGCGCGCAGCTGCTGCTGTTCGGGGCTCTCTTCGAGGAACATCGTGGGGCAGCCTCGCGTGCGCTCTGCGGTCCCTGCCAGGTCAAGGCCGCGCTGCCAAAAACTGTAACACGTTCTCGTTTATGCAGGGCGCCCCGCGGCGACTCCGGCGGCTCCGGGCAGCCCGCCGCCCGGGTCCTGGCCCGATCCGGCGCGGCGGCCGGACCGAATTCAGGGAACCGTCCGGAGGAGCTCCGTCAGCAGACCGAGGAATAGCGCCCGAGTATCCCGCGGCAGAGGCCACAGTTTCCGCCAGGTTCCGGATGGCGATTTCCTTCCCTGAGCCGACGTTGACTGGCTCAGGACCGTCGTAACGTTCCAGAGCGAGGCGGAAGGCCCGGGCAGCGTCTCGGACGTGAATGAATTCGCGGGTTGGGCTGCCGTCTCCCCAAAGGATCACCTCGTCACCCCCGTCGTCGCGAGCTTCGACAAACCGTCTGATCATCGCCGGGATGACGTGACCGGAAGCGAGATCGAAATTATCTCCTGGCCCGTAGAGGTTGACTGGCAACAGGCAAATGGTGTTCATCCCGTATTGCTCACGGTACGCCTGCGCCTGCACGAGGAGCATCTTCTTCGCCAGCCCATAGGGAGCGTTCGTCTCCTCGGGATAGCCGTCCCAGAGCTCGTCTTCCCGGAATGGAATCTTGGCCATCTTCGGGTAGGCGCATACAGTTCCCGCCACGAGGACTTTGGCGACCCGATTTCGGCACGCTTCGAGGACTTCGATTCCCATCATGGCGTTCTCGTAGAAGAAACGGCCCGGCTCGGCGCGGTTGGCGCCGATCCCTCCGACGACGGCCGCGAGATGAACCAGCCCGTCCGGTCGGTGGTCGTCCAGAAGTTGCTCGATCGAACCGCGCGTTCGCAGGTCGTAGTCCTTGCTGCCGACACCGACGGCATTAGCTCCAGCGTGGGTGAGCTCTGCTACAAGGTGACGACCGAGGAAGCCCGTCCCTCCAGTCACCACAATTGTCGAGCCTTTGAGCCACACGATCTCAGCTGCTCACACTCGGGGGCGGGGGCACGTCGATCATGATGGCCTCCGCTGGTACGACCACCGAAGCATTCGCATACGCGAATCCTGGTCCCCACTCACTGGGATAGATAGCTCGAGAGTCTGCGAGCCATGCACCCCACCACGAAAAAGTCGAGTTGGCTGTGATGTGTTCCTCGCATACCGCCATCAAGAACAGGTCTTCGAAATCCCGGTTGTGCTCGACAAAGAAGCACCCCGCTGGAAAGTTGGCTCGGCACCAACCGATGTCGTCCGAGAAGACGAGATAGGGCCCGTTAGTGAGCGACATCGCCTCCAAGTAATAGGTGAGCGGGAGCGGTGGAAAGAGCTCTCGATGTTGCAGATAGTCCCCTCGCCTCACATGAACGGCCGTCCTGTTCGGCAGAGCGAGCACGTCCTGGTATCGGTGGGCGATCGTGGCCCACACTTCCGGCCGGGGCTTGAAGTATTGGCGGACGAGGGCTGCAACCTCCGAGATGGCCTCGAGATTTTGGAGATACAGGAGACCGAGATCCTCGCTATCGACCGTACTCAGATCGGGAAACAGTTCTTCAGGCACTGAGAAGTACTTGCTGTATCGCCAGAAAGGGAACCCAGCCGGTTCGCCTCGAGCATGCGCGACTGCCATGGTTCCCGCAATTTGCCAGAGCTGATTCCCTAGCCGGCCATTACGGCCAAGTTGTCGGTAGGTGATCACCCTGTCACTCGGAACGATCGACAGAAGACTATCCGTCTCGTCCCCCTACTCCGCATGGCACGGTTTACCAATCGGGCCGATCCATGGTCAAATGGGCTTCCAGCCAGCCGTGCCCGGAGTTTGGGTATGCGTCAGCGATGGTATCCCGGGCCTTCTCATGCCGGCCCGACCGGCAGTGGTCGGGGACACCGGTACTGGTACGGTCGCGTGGCATGTCGTCAGGCGTTGGCGAAACATTCTGTGTGGATGCTCGATGAGATTCCCCGTGTGACCCGCTGATATGAACCGCCTCCTGTTCGTCGTTCCTCACTACTATCACCACCGTCCCGAGTCTGACCTCGGTTCCGAGAGCGAGTCACTACGGGTTCGTTCGGCAACGATCAGACGGACTCTGGAATGCCTGCACGAGACGTTTGGTCACGCATTGAGCGTGCGCCCTGAGCATCGCTCTGTGGTCACGGCGAGAAACTTCATTGAGGTCGTAGTGGTGACGACGGGTGACGATCATCTCCTGGCTGAGATTGGCGATGCAGCACAACTGGCGACTCATGTCGAGGTCGACGTCGCGCCACTGGAGCTCGGTTTTGCGGCCCACCGCATCCTCGCGGATGCCAAGGGCAAATACGACCGCTACGGGTACCTTGAGGACGACATCTTGATCCGCGATCCCCTGTTGTTCACCAAACAGCGCTGGTTCAATACGACCCACGGCGCGGACGCCTTGCTCCAACCGAATCGATACGAGGCGAGCGGTGGCCTCAAGGTCTATCCCGACGGTCCACTGCCACCCGAAGGCACGGCAGACCTCTCGCAACCGGCCGGACCGATGCGCTTGGAGGCAAACTGGTACGGGCTCGACATGGTGTTCGAACGCCCTTCAAATCCTCACTCAGGCTGTTTCTTCGTCGACCAGGAACAAATGGACCGCCTGGCAGCGCATCCTTTGTTCGGCGTACCTCATGCGTCGTTCGTACGAACTCTTGAGACGGCGGCATCTGGGCCTGTGACTGAAACCTTCCGCGTATACAAACCAGCACCGCCGACAGCAGACTTTCTCGAAGTCGAACACCAAGGCTCTCACTACCTCGAGCTCTGGGGCATTCCCGCGGCCGCCACCGTCGCGGAAGCGACTCGCCTGGCTGCGAATGCCCGAGCCGACCTGGCCGAGGCCGATCTGGCCGCTCTGCATAGATCGAAGTCTTGGCGCCTTACCGCTCCGTTGCGCGAGGCGGCTCGTGTGGCTCGACAATGGCGATGAGCGCGTCTGCAATCGATCAATCACGTCCGCCATGCACGTCGGCCCGGTGTCTCCTGAACGGAACCTCGACGTCATCCGTCTTTTCGGTCGCAGCAGGTTACGAGTCCCCGCTGTGCCCGACCGCGTCGCCGCAACTGATGAGTGTCGGATCTGCGACGGCGACCCTACGGCGACGAACGTACTATCCCTTCGGGACGACTCCTCTGGAGGAGTCCGCCGATTCAGTTGGTCAACCTACAGAGTCGGCCACTTCCTCCAAGATTCCCAGGAATCGGTCCACCCCTCCTGGTGCGAGCGTCGGAACTCCGCTGTTGGCAGATCGCGGTGCGTCAAGGTGACCACGGTCCCGTCGCCGTCGGGCTCGAGGACCACCTCGACGGTGCTGCTCCCGGGCGGGAGGTCGGCGCTTTCCTCGATGCCCCAGGTGAACACCACGCGGCGGGGAGGGTCCACCTCGAGGTACTGGCCCCGGGCCGGGTTGCCCCGCACGTCGATGGAGAAGGTCCCCCCTGGACGAGCATCGAGGTACGCCGCGTCGGCGATCCATTTCACCGCCAGCGCCGGATCTGTGAAGTAGAGGAACACGACGTCGGGCGGCGCGGCGATGCGCACGCTGGCCGTGACCGGTGCCTCCGTTGCCGACGACTCCGATGGTGACGGTGTCGATGGTGACGGTGTCGATGGTGACGGTGTCGATGGCGTCATCGGTGCGTCGCTCCCTTCTTCGGGTGGTCGCGTTCGACGGCACGCTTGAGCCGTTCCAGCGCGTCCGGCCAGAACTCGTCGAGCAACTCGCGCACCGGTGTGAGCGCGTCGGAGTGGAACCGGTACAACCGGCGGGCGCCTTGACGGCGCTCCTCCAGGAGGCCCGCCTTCTTCAACACCGCCAGGTGCTGGCTCACCGCTTGCTGCGTGAGCGTGAAGTGCGTCGCAATCTGTCCGGCCGGGAGCTCGCTGTCCCGGATGAGGCGAATGATCTCGCGCCGGTGCGGGTCGGCGAGCGCCCGCAGGACCGCATCGGTTCCTGCGGGGCTCTCCGTGTCGAGGGTTGGCATCAGGGGTCCAAACTTCGGGGATCGCGCCCTGGCACGGCGGCTCAGTCCTCCACGTTCGGCTGGCCCTGGCCAGTCTCGACGAAGGAGACCAGGCTGCCCACATAGTTGGTCCAGCCCTCGTGGCACATGTCGAAGCACTCGAGCCGGGGGGTCAGGCCCTGGTGGCGGAAGTGGATCGTGGCGCCGTCATCGGCGTCTTCCACCTCGAAGATGATGGTCGTGCCATCCCACTCGGGCGTGAGCGATACCGTCTCGACGGACCAGACGACCCGGCGCTCCGACGTGGGCTCGACGTGCATGCGGATCCGCTGCCGACCGCCGAGGAACGACACCTCGAGGGTCCCGCCCACGTCCGCCGAGCCCGTGGCGCGGCCCCACCAGGCGCTCACGCCCTCTGTCGTGCGCAGAGCGGCGAGCACCGTCTCTGGGGTCGCGACGACCGTCTTCGTGGACCGAAAGCTCTCCGGGGAGTCTGCGATCTGGCCGGCCTCGAGGTACGACACCAGGCTTCCCAGGTAGTGCGTCCAACCCTGGTGGCACATGTCGTAGCACTCGAGCTCCGGGGTCAGGCCCTGGTGGCGGAAGTAGAGCATCGACCCATCGCCGGCCTCCGCCACGTCGAAATAGATGGTCGTCCCGACCCAGTCCGGTGTGAGGGGCGCCGACTGGACGGACCAGACCACCCGGCCCTCGAAGGCCGGCTCGACGTCCAGGACGACCCGCTCCTTGCCGCCGAAGAACGACACCTCGAGGGTGCCACCAGCGTCACCCGAGCCCGTGGTCGGGGTCCACCACGACGTGATCGCCTCAGGCGAGCGCAGTGCGGCCAGCACCGTCTCGGGTGGGGCGCTGATGCTCCTGGTGGCCTGGAAGCTGTCCCTCGCGTAGCCGAGCCGACCCGTCTCGACGAAGGAGACCAGGCGATCCAGCGCGTCCGTCCAGCCCTCGTGGCACATGTCGAAGCAGCCGCACTGCGGCGTGAGCCCGTGGTGCCGGAAACGGAGCGTGGCTCCCGCGCCGGTGTCCTCGACCGCGAACACGATGGTCGTGCCGACCCACTCGGGGGTGAGCGGCGACTCGCGCACGGACCAGATGACCCGGTCCTCCTCGGCCGGCCCCACGAGCATCTCGAGCATCGTGCTGCCGGAGCGGGAGGCCACCTCGAGGATGGCCCCCGGCTCGGCCGATCCGGCGGCGGGGCTCCACCAGGACGAGACCGCCTCGGTCGTGCGCAGGGAGGCGAGCACTGCCTCGGCCGGCGCGGCGACGTTCAAGGTGGTCTCGAAGTCCTGCGTGGTGTCGCTGCGCTGCGTGTCGGTGCGCTGCGTGTCGGTAGTCATGGCTGGCGTCCTTCCCAAACTGATACAAGTATTTACTTGTACAAGTCTTTACTTGTGGACTCCGGTTGTCAACCCCCTACGGCGAATCCCTCGGGACGGGGGCCGAGATGAAGAGGTTGAGGCCCAGGTGCTCGGAGAGATAGGTCGTCATGAGCTGACCGCGCACGCTGTTACCCGCCTCGTCGAGCGGCGGGGAGAAGGTGCCGACCCCGCCTTTGCCGGGTGACACGGTGACGATGCCCCCGCTCACCCCACTCTTCCCCGGCAGGCCGACGTCGTAGAGCCAGTCGCCCGACCGCTCGTAGAGGCCGGCCGTCGCCAGCACCGGCAACACCCGCCGGCAGGAGTCCGCCGATATGGCCCGCTCCCCGGTGAGCGGGTTGACCCCGCCGTCGGCCAACGTCGCCCCCATGACGGCCAGGTCTCGCACGTTCACGCGGAGGGAGCACTGCCGGGTGTACACGTCAGTGGCGACATCGGGGTCGCAGTACATGCGGCCGTATCCGGCCAGGAGGTGGGCGATGCCGCGGTTGCGGTCGTTGGTCGCCGCCTCGGACTCGTACACCTCTTCGTCCATCACCAGCGGCCGCCCGGCGAACACCGAGAGGGCGGCGACGATTTGCGCGAACTTCTCTTCGGCGGAACCTCCGGGGATCAGGCTGGTGGCGGCGAGGGCGCCCGCGTTGACCATCGGGTTCATGGTTCGGTCCCGGTTGAGTTCGATGCCCATCACCGAGTCGAAGGGCAATCCGGTGTTGTTGACCCCCAACTTGGCGCGCGCGTCGTCCGGACCGATGGTGTTGCAGACCGCGGCGAACACGAAGAGCTTCGAGATGCTCTGGATGGTGAACTCCTGCTCGGCGTCACCGATGGCGAAGACGCCCCCGTGCACACCGGCCACGCACACCCCGAATGTCCCGGGGGGCGCCTTGGCCAGGGCCGGTATGTAGTCGGCCACCTTTCCGTCGCCCCGGTCGCGAAAGCGCTCGTAGCCCTCCGAGACGATCGCGCGCACCTCGTCATCCGACGGCAGGGTCCCGGTCGAGACCCGTCTGGGTGCCGGGTGGCCGGGCGAAGGGTTCCCGTCGTCCATGTGACTCCTCGTGATAGTGCGGTCTGACGTGTGGACGTGGATGTGGACGCGTACCTCGATGCGACGGGCCGCTACGCCGAGTCGTCCACCTCTGTCAGGTCATCCTGCGTGATGGCGGGGAGCTCGGCGATGCCATTGAGGAGGTGGCGTTCCCAGACCTTGCGCAGCTTGTCCAAAAAGGGGGAGTCGCTCTCGATGCGGAATTGGCTGAGGACGCGCGACTCGTTGAAGTAGATGCCGACGTCGTAGGGCGGCCCGACCGATAGGTTGGCCCGCGCCGTGCTCAACATGGATCCCAGCGCGATCTTCGCCGCCGCGGCGAGATCGACGTGCGTCTCGACTGCCAGCTCCAGCATGAACTTGCCGTACTTGCTCTCGCCGATCTGCAGGAAGGGACGCTCGTCCGAAGCCCGGATGTAATTGCCCTCGGGGTACACCAGGAGGATGTCGGGCGCGTCGTCACCGACGTGGCCGCCGAGGATGAACGTGGCCGTGGCGTCCGCCCCCACCCCGGCGAGCGCCTCCTTGTGTTCGGCCGCAACCGTGCGGCTCAGGCGCCCCAGGTACAGGGCCGCCTCGAACAGGTGGTTGACGGTGGCCAGGCTCTCGCATCCGTCACCGGACGCCAGGTCGCGACGCATGCGGTCGAGGACCTCCTGCGTCGTGGCCAGGCTCCCGGCCGACTCGATCACGAAGAGGCGATCGTCGGCCGGCTGGAGCACGTGCATCTTGCGGTAGGTGCC
This sequence comes from uncultured Acidimicrobiaceae bacterium, assembly GCA_963736515.1. Taxonomy (GTDB): domain Bacteria; phylum Actinomycetota; class Acidimicrobiia; order Acidimicrobiales; family RAAP-2; genus Bog-473. The sequence goes on from CAVTPE010000001.1 coordinate 269,846, forward strand.
GACATTGTCGACGCCCGCGTTGGTGCGGGTGTCGGCCAGGAAGATAATGCCCTGTTGGAGCCGCAGGGCCAGGCAGTAGGTCAACGAGTGGTCCTCGATTCGCTCGGCCTGATCGGGAGGTCCGGCGGCCGCCCGGTGAACATACCCGCTGGCTCATCCGTCCTCCCGGAGCCGGTTCCGTCCGGCGGGTCTGTGCCTATGATCACTGACACACGTTCTAGAAATGGCCCTGGAAGGGCAGGCATCGGGCGGCGTGACACGGGGCCGCCGGGGTGCGCGAAAGGGGGGGCCTTGAGCCTCGAGGACATCGACCTCATCGACGGGCGCAACTTCGTGGCCGGGGTGCCCCATGAGTGGTTCGCCGAGCTCCGCCGGGAGGCGCCCGCCTTCTGGCACCCCGAGGCGGCCGCCCCGCGCGGCGGGTTCTGGGCCATCACCCGCTACGACGACTGCGTCCACGTCAACCGGGACTGGGAGCACTTCTCGTCGGCCCGGCGGGGCTCCCTCTTCAACGAGATGGACGACGACCAGCTGGCCCAGCAGCAGCTGATGATGGTCAACATGGACCCGACCATGCACACGCGCTACCGGCGGCTGGTCAACCATGGCTTCACCCCCAAGATGGTGCGGGACCTCGAGCAGCAGATCGTCGGCTACGCCGACGGGATCATCGACGCCGTGTGCGAGCGCGGCACGGCCGACTTCGTCGAGGAGATCGCGGCCGAGCTGCCCCTGCTCGTCATCGCCGAGCTGCTGGGTGTGCCCCAGGAGGACCGCCGCATGGTCTTCGACTGGTCCAACCGCATGATCGGCTCCGAGGACCCCGAGTACCAGACGCCGGGCGTGGACTCGGGCGAGGCCGCCATGCAGGTGTACAGCTACGCCGAGGAGCTGGCCTCCAACCGGCGTCTCGAGCCCAAGCAGGACCTGGTCTCGGTGCTCCTCGACGCCGAGGTGGAGGGCGAGAAGCTCGACCAGCTCGAGCTCGACCTCTTCTTCCTCCTCCTGATCGTCGCGGGCAACGAGACGACCCGAAATCTCATGTCGGGGGCGATGACCGCCTTCTTCGACCACCCCGAGCAGTGGGAGCTGCTCCGCCGGGACCGCTCGCTGCTCCCCGGTGCCGTCGAGGAGATGCTCCGCTACGTGACGCCCGTCATGCACTTCCGCCGCACGGCGACCGGTGACATGGAGCTGCACGAGCAGGAGATCAAGGAGGGCGACAAGGTCGTCTTCTGGCACACCTCGGCCAACCGCGACGAGGCGGCCTTCGACAACCCCAACTCGTTCGACATCACACGCTCCCCCAACAATCACATCGCGTTCGGGGGCGGCGGCCCGCACTTCTGCCTGGGGGCGAACCTGGCCCGCATGGAGATCATGGTCATGTTCGACCGCGTCCTCGACCGCCTGCCCGACCTCCGCCTGGACGGCGACGTACAACGGCTGCAGTCGAACTTCATCAACGGGACCAAGCACATCCCCGTCGCCTTCGCACCGTCCGCCCCCATCGGGGGCACCCCGTTACCCGCCCGGGCCCGCTGAGGCCGGCGCCGTGAGCGACCACGCGGTGCGCTTCCACCAGGCCATCTCCTTCCTGCCGACGCGCCAGGCGATCCCGCTGGCTCAGGCCTCCGACGAGCTGGGCTACGGCGGCATGTACGTCTCCGATCATCTGTTCAACCCACGCGAGCTCGTGTCGCGCTACACCTACTCGACCCGCGAGGACGGCGCGCCCGGCTGGGATACCGAGACGGCGTGGCCTGACCCGATGTGTGTGATCTCCGCCATGGCCGCGGCGACGCAGAACCTGCTCTTCACCACCGGCGTGTACATCGCGCCGTTGCGCGACATCATGACGGTCGCCAAGTCGGTGGGCACGACCGCGGTGTTGGCGGACAACCGGGTGCGCCTGGGCGTCGGGGTCGGCTGGTGCAAGGAGGAGTTCGAGCAGACGGGCCAGGACTTCGCCTCGCGGGGCAAGCGCCTGGACGAGATGATCGTCGCCCTGCGCGCACTGTGGCGCGGCGGTTGGGTCGAGTTCCACGGGGACTACTACGACGTCCCGGAGTGCCAGATCGAGCCCGCCCCCACCGAGCCGATCCCGATCATCGGCGGCGGCCACTCCCCTGTCGCCTTGCGCCGGACGGCGGCCCTGTGCGACGGCTGGATCGCCGCCGGCGCCTACACCGAGGAAGAGGCATGGATCCACCTCGCCGAACTGCACGATGCACTCAAGAAAGCCGGTCGGGACGAGGAGGGCTTCACCGTCTACCTGTCCCTCAATGAGCGGCCCACGGTCGATCTGTACCGCCGCTTCGCCGACGCCGGCGTGACTGACTTCGTGTGCGCGCCGTGGATGTTCGTCGACGTCAAGCCGGGCACGCCCGACAAAGAGGCCCTGGATGCCCGCCTCGGTGCGGTGCGCTGGTTCGCCGACGAGATCGTCGCCCGGGTCTGAACAACTCATCTGCACGACAACGCATCTGCACGGCGCATCTGACACACTGCGCAGCACGACAAGAAGCCGAGAGGAGTCGCACGTGAAGACGATGAAGATCGGCCTGCAGCTGGGCTACTGGGGCTCGGGGCCACCGCCCAACGCGGCCGAGCTCGTGCAGGAGGCCGACCGGCTCGGTTACGACTCGGTATGGACGGCGGAGTCCTACGGCTCCGACGCCCTCACGCCGCTGGCCTGGTGGGGATCACAGACCGAGCGGGTGCGCCTCGGCACGTCGTTGTGCCAGCTCTCGGCGCGCACCCCGACCGCCATGGCCATGGCGGCGCTGACGATGGACCACCTCTCGGGCGGCCGCTTCGTGCTCGGCCTCGGCGTGTCGGGGCCACAGGTGGTCGAGGGCTGGTACGGCCAGCCCTTCCCGGCCCCCCTCGCGCGCACTCGCGAGTACGTCGACGTCGTGCGCCAGGTCCTCGCCCGCGAGAATCCCGTGACCAACGACGGCCCGCACTACCCGCTTCCCTATCCGGGGGGTACCGGCCTGGGCAAGCCCCTCAAGCCGATTGTGCACCCGCTGCGGGCCGACATCCCGATCATTCTGGGGGCGGAGGGCCCGAAGAACGTCGCCCTGGCCGCGGAGATCGCCGACGGCTGGTTCCCCATCTTCTTCTCCCCCCGGGCCATGTCCTCCTTCGAGGCGTCGCTCGACGAGGGCTTCGCCCGCCCGACCGCCCGGCGCGGCGCGGCAGACTTCGAGGTGCTGGCGTTCGCGCCGACCGTCCTCCACGACGACACCGAGGCGGCCGCGGACGGGTTCCGGCCGTATCTCGCCCTCTACATCGGCGGCATGGGGGCCAAGGAGATGAACTTCCACTTCGACGTCTTCGCGCGCATGGGCTACGAGGAAGCGGCCACCAAGATCCAGGACGCCTATCTCGACGGGCGCAAGGATGATGCGGCGGCCGCCGTCCCCACCGCCATGGTGGAGGACATCGCGCTGGTCGGACCGGTGGCGAAGATCCGCGACGACCTCGAGGCCTGGCGCGAGTCGCGCGCCACCACCATGCTCATCAACGGCGACGTCGCCACCTTGCGCACCATGGCCGAGCTCGTGCTCGGTTAGTTCTTCTGAATCGCCGGTTTCTGGAAGTTTTGACACTATCCGGCGAACCGTCGGTCTCATAGAACACGATCGTCCTTTCGGAATCCGAAGAAGCTGCTGTTTCCCGTATCACAACAGCCGTAGTGAATCGCCGCACCTCGGGCCAGATCGCGGCTTGCGCTCCACGCGGTACTGCGTCGTCCCCTGCCCCAGGGGGAGGGATCACGTGCCCGTTCATTCACCCGATTTCAGGCAGTCGGAGGCCCCGGGTCCTCGAGAAATTGTCTGCTATATTCACCGCCCAAGGCTCGAGGGTTGGGAGTGGCTGCTGGCGTCGTTGCGGAGGATCTCCGAAGCGACCCCATCGGTCCGAGGAGGGCGGATCTGATGGCGCGCTCAAGCGTGGACATCGTGGTACCGGTGCTGAACGAGGAACGAGCCATTGAGGGCTCGCTGACCACGCTTGTCTCTTTTCTGTCGGCCGAGTGTCCTTATGACTGGTACATCACGGTCGTCGACAACGGCAGCACGGACCAAACATGGTCGATCGCACACGCCTTCGCGGCTACTGAGTCACGACTACGCACCATCCAGCTCGATCGACCGGGCCGCGGTGGTGCCTTGAAGGCCGCCTGGTCAACGAGCACCGCCGATGTGGTCGCCTACATGGATGTCGATCTCTCAACTGGACTGGAGACCCTTTTCCCCCTCCTCCAGCCGATCGTCGACGGCGAGGCCGACGTGTCGATCGGGTCTCGTCTTGCCCCGGAGGCAGACATAGAACGTAGCTTTCAGCGTGAGGTCATCTCCCGCATCTACAACCTGATCACGCGTGCCGCACTCGGCTACCACATTCGTGATGCGCAATGCGGATTCAAGGCCATCCGTTCGGACCTGGCACGAGAGCTGATTCCGCGCATCGAAGACGATGGGTGGTTCTTCGACACCGAGCTTCTCTTCCTCGCATGGCAACAGGGCCTGCGGATCAACGAGGCCCCAGTGCGCTGGGTGGAGGACAACGACTCCCGGGTCCGGATCGTCAAGACCGCTATTGACGATCTTCGCGGTATCTGGCGCATCCGACGCAACGCAAAAACAAGCAGTCTGCCGTTGGGTTCTTCACCCACCCAGACACGGCACGTCTCGCCTCGAGAGGGCGAGGAATTGCGGCCATTCGAGTTCGACGGATTTGCCGCCAACTATGAGGAGTCTGTAGATCATTCCATCTCTTTCACCGGACGCGACTCTGCGTTCTTTGCGAACCGCAAGGTGGAAGTCCTCGACGAGATCGTCAGGGACCGTGTCGGTCCTCTTGCTGAACTCTCTGTGCTCGACGTCGGCTGCGGGACGGGGACGACCGACCAGTTCCTGGTGTCACGGGTCGGTGGCCTTCACGGTGTGGACATCTCGGAGGAAATGCTCGAGAAAGCCCGAGCGAACGTCCCGAGCGGTACGTTTCGGTGGTATGACGGCGAAAAACTCCCTTTTCGCGACGAAACGTTCGACGTCGTACTCGCTATCTGTGTTCTCCATCATGTCCCCGTCGCGCAGCGATTCAAATTGGTCAGCGAGATGGTACGTGTGACCCGTTCACATGGCGTCGTCGCCATCTTCGAGCACAATCCGCTGAACCCCATGACCCGTCATGCCGTCAATTCCTGCGAGCTCGACCGCGACGCGACGCTTCTTGCATCCAGGGAGACGCTCAAATTGCTGAAGGACGCCGCCCAGCGTCAGCCGGAGCACCATCACTACCTGTTCTCGCCATTCGGTGGCGAGGTGGGCCGCACGCTAGATCGTCGGCTTCGCCGTCTGCCCTTGGGCGGGCAATACGTTGCCTGGGTGCAGAGCACAACTGTGCGTGGCTGAACCGCCGCAGAGCGAGCGGCCGTTCGTGTCCAGACTTCGAATTCCGTCGAATTCCGTGTAATTTCGTTGCGCGACTCGTATTCCCGCAACGAACGGGACTTCGATTTCGATCCCCCTTCGGGTTATCAGCGTGGACCCGGACAGTACGAGGCTGCTTGAAGTTGGTACCGGCTCCTGCGACCAGCGCGCCCTGAGATGATGGACAGGGGTGTTGGCGATGCGGACGAAGTGCCGTCCGCCTCGGTTGCGGGGGGGTTCTCGCCCGGATGAGCACTCGATCGCGCCGAGGTGGCGACTCGGCGCACCGGTCTGGATGAGTCCCGATCAGAGCGCTCTTGGCCGGCCTGCGGCCGGTCCGACGTACCGGGAGTCACCGAAGCCCAGGATCGGGACGAAGATGAAGTTCAAGAAGAACAGCCCGACCGCGAAGCCGCTGCTCTTGGCGAACGACTTGGCCAGGTCGATGGCGATGATGATGCCGATCACGATCAGGAGGATCCAGCCCAAGAATGGGACGATGATTCCGGCGAGGAAGAGCAGCAGCCACCAGGGCGGCCTTCCGATGACCTTCAACAGGATGTAAAGGTTGTAGATCGGGATGATGGCCGCCCAGCCGGGCTGGGCCGCCTTGACGAACACCTTCCACAAGGCCGCGATCTCGAACACGATGACGGCGGCGTAGATGACGACACTGATTCCGACCAATCCGCTATTGGTGGCGAGCGGCAGCGCGGACATGTGGGTCCTCCAGTTCTGCCCCGTTCCGTCGGGCGGCCGAGCGGGCAGGTGGGCGGATTGATCGTAGGCAATCTGCATCGCCCGATACAGGGATGCTGACCAGGCATGCACGACCTCGTCACATCGGTCGGCCACAATGCCCTGCATGACGCTGTTCGACGTGGCCGACCTCTTCGGGCCCGAACCGCCGCCGGGCCGGACGCCCACGCTTCCGCCGGCCCCGCCGCGAATGATGGAGCCGGACTGGGAGCGTGACCGGGTCGGAGAAGAGATCGAGACGGTCGAGTCGGCTCCACCCCGCGGGGGCGCCAGCGCGGTCGAGCCGGCGCCCGAGGTCGAGATCCACATCAGCAAGCGACGCAAGAAGACATCCGAGGCCAAGTGGGTGGGTGGCCGTATCGTCGTGTCGCTGCCGGCCCATCTCGACGTCGAGAGCCGTCAGAAGACCATCGACTGGTTGGTCGACCGGCTGCTGACCCGGCACCGCTTGCAGTCGGGGCTGGACGACGGCGGGCTGTTGGCCCGGGCCATCGAGTTGAGCGACCGCTACCTCGTGGGGGCCCGGCCCGCCTCTGTGCGGTGGGTCACCAACCAGACTGCCCGCTGGGGCTCGTGCTCCACGCATTCGGGCCAGATCCGCGTCTCACACCGACTGCGTGTCGTGCCCGAATGGGTGCTCGACTCGGTACTGGTGCACGAGGTGGCGCACCTCACGTTTCCCGACCACTCCCGCTCGTTTCACAAGCTGGCCGGCGCGTTCCCGCGTCACCGGGAGGCAGGCGTGTTCCTGGCCGGCTACGGCCTCGGCCTAGCGAATCCCGGCCCGCGGAACCCGCCAAGCTGAGCCGCGGAGTTCGCCCCACGGCCCGACGGCCGGGCCGCAGCGCACATCGTCACATGCAGCCGCAGCGCGCCCGGTCGGCAACTGCGACCATTCGCTACCAGTTCAAACGGGCTCGTCCGCCAGCATCCGTCCCAGCCGGCGCAAGCTTTCGTTGGCGCCACCGAGCGTGAGCTCGATCTGCCGGGTCAGGAGGAAGAACCGGTGCAACGGGTAGTCGCGGTCGACGCCGACCCCACCGTGGAGGTGGGAGGCGGCGTGCACGACGCGCTGGCCGCCCTCGGCGGCCCAGTACTTGGCGATGGCCACCTCGGCCGATGCCGGCAGGCCGGCCGCCAGGCGCGCCGCCGCCTGCCACGCCGTGAGCCGGATCGCCTCCGTATCGACGTAGGCGTCCGCGGCGCGTTGCCCCACCGCCTGGAAGGTGGCGATCGGTTTGTCGAACTGCACCCGGGTCTTGGTGTACTCGGCCGTGAGCTCCAGGGCCGAGGCGCAGACGCCGGCCTCCTCGATGCAAAGGGCGGTCGTGGCGAACTCAGTGATGCAGTCGATCACCGCCGCGCCGTCGGCGCCCTCGCCCAGGAGCCGGTCCGCGCCGAGGCGAACGCCATCGAACTCCACGATCGCCTCGGGCCGCCCGGTCGTCGTGGTCTGCCGGATCATGGTGAGACCTTCGGCACCCGCGTCGACCACGAAGACGCCGGCGCCCGTCGAGGAACCTTCAGCGGTCCGGCGGGTGGCCGGCACCAAGATGGCGTCGGCCACGAAGGCGGCCGGGACGCATGCCTTGGTGCCCGCGAGCACCCACGATCCGTCCGCTTGCGCAGTCGCCGTGGTGGCGGGCTCTGACCCACCGGGCAGGATCACCTCTCCGGCCAACTCGGCCATGGCGGCGGTGAGAATCGTCTCGCCGCTGGCCACCCCTGTCAGCCAGGTCTTGCGCTGCGCGTCGGTGCCGAAGCGCGCGATCGGTTCCGCGCCGTAGACCATCGTCTCGACCACGGGGACGTAGGCCGCCGTCCGGCCGGCCGCCTCCACGACCAGACAGGCCGCCACGAAGTCGAGCCCGGCTCCGCCGACGTCCTCGCTCAAGTGGATGCCGAGCAGCCCGGCGTTGGCCAGATCCCTCCACAGGTCGCGGTCGAAGGGGCCCTCGTCACCCGCCGCCGCCTCGATCTCCTTGAGCCGGTCGTGCGTCGACCGCTCGCCGAAGATCTGCCCCGCCAGCTGGCGGACCGCCTCCTGCTCTTCGTTGTAGTTGAAGTCCATGTGATCTCCTGGCTCGTCGGCGGGCTCAGCGCAGCGACCGCGGCATGCCGAGGCCGAAGATCGCGATGAGGTCCCGCTGGATCTCGTTGGTGCCGCCACCGAAAGTGAGGATGATCATGGAGCGGGCGTACATCTCAAGGCGCCCGGCGACGACCGAGGCGGGTGAACCGCGCGTCAGGTAGCCAGCCTGCCCCAGGATCTCCATCAGGGAGCGGAAGGCCCGCAGGTAGAACTCCGTGCCGAAGACCTTGATCGACGAGGCGTCGGCCACGTCGAGGTGCCCTTGCGTCCCCTGCCACGCCACCTTCCAGTTGATGAGGCGGAGGAACTCGAGCTCGGCGTACACCCGGGCCAGGTGCTCCTGCACCCATTCCTGGTCGATGACGCGGCGACCGTCGGGGAGCTTGGTGGTCTGGGCCCAGGCCCGCACGTCGGTCAGGACACGCTCGATGATGCCGGGCGAGCACAGCGTGACCCGCTCGTGGTTGAGCTGGTTGGTGATCAGGTTCCAGCCCTGGTTCTCCCCGCCGACGAGGCTCGTAGCCGGCACCCGCACGTCCTCGTAGAACGTGTAGTTGATGTTGTGGTCGCCCAGGAGCTTCATGGGAACCACGCGGATGCCGGGAGTGTTCATGGGGATCACGAACATGGAGATCCCCTTGTGCTTGGCCGCATTGGGGTCGGTGCGGGTGGCCAGCCATATGTAGTCGGCGTCGCCGGCCAAGCTCGTGAAGATCTTGGCGCCGTTGATGACGTACTCGTCGCCGTCGCGTACGGCACGGGTGGTCAACGAGGCGAGATCAGTGCCCGAGTTGGGCTCGGTGTAGCCGATACAGAAGGAGATCTCGCCGGCCAGGATCTTGGGGAGGAAGAACTCCTTCTGCTCCTGGGTCCCGAAGTTCATGATCGTCGGCCCGACCGTGTTGATGGTCAGCATCGGGACGGGCGCGCCGCTGCGCATGGACTCGTCGAAGAAGATGAACTGCTCGACGGCCGAGCGGCCCTGCCCGCCCCACTCCTTCGGCCAGCCGATGCCGAGCCAACCGTCGCTCCCCATCTGCTTGACGACCTTGCGCACCACGGGCCCGATCCCGCCTGCCTCCGACAGCTCCTGCTCGAGCTCGGGGGTCAACAAGTTCTCGTAATAGGCGCGCAGCTCGCTCTTCAGCGCCTGCTGCTCCTCGGTCAAGGCAATTTCCATCGTGTCCCTCCCGGGTGGCGGGGGCCGCATCGGCCCACGTCAGCGCCCACGTCGTCGCGGGCCCGGCTGTCCGGGCCCGGCGCGCTAGAACACGTTACAGTCCGCCCCCCTCGTACGGCCAATGAGGCAGGCGAGCCCACCACTGCCGCCAAGTAACCTGCAGTCCGCCCTGGGGTGGGACCTCTGGGCACACGAACGACACCCGAGGAGCCGTCACCATGCCTGAAGCCGTCATCGTCGCCACCGGTCGTACTCCGATCGGCCGGGCCAACAAGGGCTCGCTCGTCGAGTGCCGACCCGACGACCTGAGCGCGCTGGTGCTCCGCTCCGTGCTGGAGCAGGTGCCCCAGCTGAACCCCGCCGAGGTGGAGGACGTCATGCTCGGGTGCGGGCAGCCCGCCGGCGAGGCGGGCTACAACGTCGCCCGCGTGGCCGCCCTCCTGGCCGGCCTCGACAACGTGCCCGGCGTCACCGTCAACCGCTACTGCTCGTCCTCGCTCCAGACGATCCGCATGGCGGCGCACGCCATCCGCGCCGGCGAGGGAGACGTCTTCATCGCGGCCGGTGTCGAGACGGTCAGCCGCTACTCGCACGGCGCCTCGGACACGGGCCCCCACAACGCCGCGTTCGCCGCCGCCGGCGAGCGGACCAAGCTCCGCGCGCCCGCCGTGACCGAGCCCTGGAGCCCGCCCGACGGCCTGCCCGACGTCTACATCGCCATGGGCCAGACGGCCGAGAACGTGGCGGAGTTCGAGAAGGTCGGGCGGGCCGAGATGGACAAGTTCGCCCTCCTCTCCCAGACGCGGGCGGTCGAATCCCAGCAGAACGGGTTCTTCGAGCGCGAGATCATCCCGGTCACCCTGTCCGACGGCACCGTCGTGACCAAGGACGACGGTCCCCGGCCCGGCACCACGCTCGAGGGGCTGTCCGCCCTGAAGCCCGTCTTCCGCGAAGGTGGGACCGTCACCGCCGGCAACGCCTGCCCGCTCAACGACGGCGCCGCCGCCGTCATCGTGATGAGCGACACCAAGGCCAAGGCCCTCGGCATCACCCCCCTGGCGCGCATCGTGGCCAGCGGCGTGACGGGGGTCAACCCCGAGATCATGGGCCTGGGCCCGGTGGACGCCTGCCGCCAGGTCCTGGCGCGGGCGAACATGACGATCGACGACATCGACCTGGTCGAGATCAACGAGGCCTTCGCCGCCCAGGTGATCCCCTCGGCCGAGCAGCTCGGCATCAGCTGGGACAAGCTCAACATCAAGGGTGGCGCCATCGCGCTCGGCCATCCCTTCGGCCAGACCGGCGCCCGCATAATGACGACGCTGCTCAACGCGCTGGAGGACACTGGCAAGACATTCGGCCTCGAGTCCATGTGCGTCGGCGGTGGCCAGGGCATGGCGATGATCGTGGAGCGCCTGAACTAGAGCGCGGCAAGCCCGTCGACCTACGCTTGACGTACATCGCCCGAGTGCGATCGCGAGCCGCAGATGAGGTCTACGCGGAGGATCAGCTGCGCTCAGTCTTGTCGTGGGTATCCTGCAGAGACGCTCGGGGTGGACGTGACCCGAACCGCAGTCATGCTGGGAAGAGCCGCCGACGTGCACGATGGTGCCGTGGCGTCGCCCATGGTGCGAACGAGCGAGATCACGAGCTGCCGAGATATGGTTAGATGACGTCGGTAACGTGGCGGCGGAGGAGACGTCACAGCCTGAGGATGACGTCTGGCCAGATTTCTTCGCCGTGCCGTCGATCGTCAAGGAGGAGGGCATCAGGGCCAAGAGCATATGTGCAGTCGCCAAGAAGCATCGGGGCGAGCCCTCAAGCGCTCGCCCGACACGGCACGCTGTTGACGAGATCTTGGCCAGATACCGGACATGGGTACGCCTAGACGCGATCGCGCTGTCCGCCACCGCTGGACTACCACTGACCAGCGCCAGCCGATTGACGGGCAGGTCCGATGCGGTAAGGGACTGGGCGATGGCGGGCACAAGACGAAATCCGCGATCTCCGAATGAATCGCGATCTCGCGACGGTCGGATCGGCCGGCCGCGGCTGTCTCGTACAGACTTGATAGACGAGTTCGACGCTCCGCCCCGCGGTCGGGTTACGAGAACGATGCGTAGAGTAGCCGTCTCCGCCAATACGTAAGCTCGTGTCGATCGCCACGACGCCGATCTGAGCTTCCTCGAGTCTCGAGCTACCAGAGCGACGAGTCGACGGATTCCTGGGCAGACAAGACGCATGCAGCCAAGCTACCGTGGTCAACGACGGCTACGTCGGACGCCCGCTATCGGCTCGCACCGCAAAGGCGTATACTGCCAGTGGACGTCTCCTTCTCGAGACCGGATGCCCTTCAGCCCGCAGGACGATCTGCGACCTGTTCCCGGTGGATGCGGCAACTGATGACGTGGCAGCGACAGTGCAAGTGGAGTCGAGTGTCGTTCACGCTCTGGCTCCGCTCGAACGCTGAGCGGGTCCCGAGTGACGAGCGGCTACGCGGCCGTCGCGGCCTGAGCCTCCTCGACGGCAGGCACCGGGCCGGGGTCGACGCCCTCGGCCGCAGCAAGGTGCAGCGAGACGAGCTGACCAACCAGCACCAAATCGAAGAGGCGCGTCGAGGTCGTCGTCGCCGTCGCCCTGCACCTCGAAGATGTCGGCCATGACCTCGTCGGTGGCGGCGCGGACCGCCGCAAAGAGAGAGGCCGCCCGCGGCCCCTCGCCGGCATGGCGCAGCAGCACGAGCGACATCGTCTGGCGTGTGACGTCGCCCCCCTGGCCCCAGCCGGCCAGCTCGTCGTGTGTCAGGCCCGGCAGGGTTGCCGCGAACGCCGGCGCCTTGGCGTTCAGGTTCACCTGGGCCTTCCACCAATCGGCGGCCACGGCCGCCACACCGGCGGAGCCGTAGACGAGCGGGATGGTCCGCCCGAGGCGGCGCGCCAGTTCTGCCGCGGCGCGGCCCGGTGCCACCAGCGCGTCGCGTCGTCGAGCCAGCGCCTCGGACGCCGCCTGCACGGTGGCCGTACAATCCGGCCGCAACCCGGCCCGGGCCAGGGCGACCAGCAGGGGCACGGTGGCCGCTCCCAGTGCGGCTCGCGCCGGGGCACGGCTCTCACCACCCGCGCCGCCCGCCTTGCCGGCGTCGCCCGCGCCGACCCCGTGCACCGGGCACCACGGGAGCCCGGCGTCGTCGGCCAGCCGGGCCAGCGCTCCCCCGGGTTCGCCCCCGACGGCCACCACCGTGGCGCCGCGGTCGACCGCTACGGCCGCCGCCTCGAGCGTCTCGGCGGTCCCGCCCGAGGACGAGACGGCGAAGACGAGCGTGTCAGTGCCGACGAAGGCCGGGACGCCGGACCCTTCGCCCCGCCAGAAGGGAACCGCCAGGTCAGGCACGCAGAGGGCGGCCGCCGCGGCAGCGGCCATCCCCCCAGTGCCGAGGCCGAACGCGGCAACGGCACGGAACGCCGACTCCCCTGCGGCGAGAGCGCGCCGGTGCCGAACGCGTCGCCGGCCGTGCGGAGCGCCCCGGACAACTGCTCGGGCAGGGCGGCCGCGGCCTCCCACATCCCGAGCGTGTCGAGGGAGGCCCGCTCGCTCACCCAGATGCCGGGCCCGTGGCCCGCACCTGGTTCGTCTCGGCCTTCGCCATGAGACGATCGTGCTCGGCTTCGCCGACGGAGACCGCCTCGTCGACCAGCAGCACGGGCACGCCGTCCACTACGGCATAGCTCCGCTTCAGCCGCGGGTTGTAGAGCACGTCCTCGTCCTCGAACCACAGCAGTGGCCCCTTGTCGACCGGGCAGGCCAGGACGTCGAGCAGGAGTGGGTCGAGGCTCATCGGGACCTCCTCAGTTGGGGCCGGCGGCCGAGCCGGCGTCGGCGGCAACGGCAATGAGCTGTTGCACTTCGGCCACGTGGGCGGCACAGCGCTCGGCTGTCTTCGCCTCCACATTGAGGCGCAACAGCGGCTCGGTGTTGGACGGCCGGACGTTATACCACCAGTCACCGCGCTCAACGGTGAGCCCGTCGAGCCGGTCGACCGACGCACCCGCCTTGCGCTCGTGCGCGGCGATGGCCTCCACGGTGGCCGCCGGGTCGGTCACCGTGGTGTTGATCTCCCCCGAGTCCACGTAGCGCTTGTACGGCTGGAGCATCTCGGAGAGCGGTTGCCCGCTCTGGCTCAGCAACTCGAGGACCAGGAGGGCGGTGATGATCCCCGAGTCGGCCCGGAAGTTGTCGCGGTAGTAGTAGTGGCCCGAATGCTCCCCGCCGAAGACCGCACCCGTGTCGGCCATCACCTTCTTGATGATGGAGTGGCCCACCTGGGTGCGCACCGGCTTGCCGCCGAGCTCCGTCACGACCTCGGGCACCACGTGGGAGCAGATGAGGTTGTAGAGGATCGTCTCTCCCGGGTGCTTGGCCAGCATGGACGCGGCCACCAGCGCCGTCGTCAGCGAGCCCGACACGGGCTCGGCCTTCTCGTCGACCAGGAACACGCGGTCCGCGTCCCCGTCGAAGGCCAGGCCGATGTCGGCGCCCTGCGCGAGCACGGCCCCCTTCAGCGCGACCAGGTTCTCGGGTTGGATCGGGTCGGCCGGGTGGTTGGGGAAGGTGCCGTCGAGTTCGGGGAACAGGATCTCCACCGAGAAGGGGAGGCGCTCGAAGACGATCGGCACCACGAGCCCGCCCATGCCGTTGGCGGTGTCGGCCACGACCTTGAGCGGCCGCAGCGACCCCACGTCGACGAAGGCCACCACGTGTTCGGCCCACTCGCCGAGCAGATCCTTCTCGGACAAGGTGCCGGTGAGGGGCGGCAACGGCGCGCCGAGCAGCTCGTCCGCGACGGCCTCGATCTCGGCCAGGCCCGTGTCGCGCCCGATCGGGCGTGCCCCCGACAGGCACAGCTTGAGCCCGTTGTACTGCGCCGGGTTGTGCGACGCCGTGAACATGGCGCCGGGCGCATCGAGGTGGCCCGAGGCGAAATACAAGAAGTCGGTGGAGGCCAGGCCCAGGTCGGTCACGTCGACCCCCTCGGCCCGCACCCCGTCGGAGAAGGCGGCCGAGAGCTCGACGCCGGTCTCCCGCATGTCCCGGGCGACCAGGATCCGGGAGACCCCGGCGAAGCGGGCCATGGCCCGCCCGATGGCCCGGCACATGTCTGCGTCGAGCTGGTCGGGCACCGTGCCCCGGACGTCGTACGCCTTGAAGACCTCGTCCATACGGCTCACGGGCCCACCATAGGTGCCAGCACTCACCCTTACGAGCGAGGTCGGCGCCGTAAGCTGATGGCCCACCGGGCCTGCCAAGGACTCACGTGGCTATCCGTCGGACCCGCTCGCGGGCGCGGCGAAGCGCCCGCGAGGCACCCCCCAGTCCCGTGGAATCGAGTGCGCGGACCACCAGGCGACCCTTGTAGGCGGCCACCTCGGATTGTGCGGCTTCCAGATCGGTGCGAGCGGCATTGAGATCGGTCTGAGCGGCATCGAGTGCGCCGAGCGCATCGTCGCGCTCGGCGGTGTGGCGGTCGCTGCTCTCCAGAACCCGGGCGCGTTCCGCCTCGACCGTCGCGATGTGCTCGGCCTGGATCGCCAGCTGAAGCCGCAGCGTCTCGGCTTCCCGAGCTGAGTGCGCGGCGGGCATCTTCGTGCTGGGCCCAGCTGCCTCGAAGATGGTCGGCGATCCGTTCTCGGAAGGAATCCTGGCTGTCGGGCAGCGCCTCGAGAGCTTCCTTCACCCGGACCAGAAAACTGTCCCAATCGACCTGCAGGCGGGCACTCTCGACGGCCTCCCGGCTGAGCTCCTCGAGTCGACCTGCGTCTGCGAGCAGTGCTCGTGTCACATGCGCGATATCAGTGAGGGTGTCCACCAGGACGATGCCGCGGCCGTGATCGGCCATGGTCACGAATGGGTTGGTGTCGAGGGCGACGGGGACAGTGCCCACCGCTCGGGCCTCGCGCGCTATGCGGGACATGCCTTCGATCCTCGACGGCCACAACAGGATCTTCGCCGGAGCCAGAGCCTCGCCGAGCGAGTAGACGGACTCGATCGCCGGAACCCGATGCACCTTCACGTCCGGGAGATGCGGCAGCAACTGTTCCGCCTCGACCGCCCACCTATTGGCCTCGACGATGGCGACGTCGGCGGTCTTGGCCGATGGAGCGGGGAAGGGAACGGGTGTCCCGGTTCCGATCCAGCTCACCGGGACGCCGGCCTGGGACCCGGCCTCGGCGACGCCATGGGCGTTCGTCCACAGGGACATGCCGAAGGCGGCGATGGCCCGGAAGCTGGCCGGCAGACCGACGGTATCGACATCCACCATGTGCGGGTCGACCGGTTCCCAGTCCGGAAGGAACGACCAGCCCCACAACCCCGGAGGAGCCAAGAGGTTCATCACGCATCGAGCACTGGACAGGTGGAGGGTGGCCAATGTCCGCAGGTCGATGGCCTCCGGGACGACGATCACATCCCGTGGGTCGGGCTCTCGTGAATCCAGATCGACCCGGGGACGAGCTCCGGCCGCGTCGGCGATCGCATCCAGGATGGGCTTGTTGATCAAGCCTCTCAGCTCGACCTCCAAGCCGAGCGCCGCTCCGGCCACCGCCAGCTCGTAGAGCGACCGTTCACCGCCGCTCACGAACGTCCGGTCACCGTTGGCGCGAGACTCGGGCAACTCCAGGAAGTTGGCCCATCCCAATACGGAGCACACCACCAATCGGCCCACGTCGCGCACCTGGCTAACATACCGACAACACAAAGGGGAGCCGGAGCGTGGTCGTCGGGGTAATCGGGCTTGGGACCGTCGGTCGCGCCACTTCTCGAATGCTTGCTGGCGCCTGCAAAGTGGTCGAGTTCGACCCCGCTCACCACGACGTGTACCCGCTGGAGGCTCTCGGCGACTGCGACTTCGCCATCGTGTGCGTCGACACTCCCATGGCAGGCGACGGGTCGTGCGACACCTCCAACGTCGAGAACGCAGTGCGCCGACTTCCCGTCGAACGCGTCCTCATCAAGTCGACCGTGTCGCCCGGGACGACCGACAAGCTCATTGGGGCGACCGGCAAACGGATCTGCTTCTCGCCCGAATACCTGAATGAGCACGGCCGCGGTCCGTGGGGAGATCGACCCGAGGACGTCCCGTTCCTGATCATCGGCGGCGATCCCGAAACGCGTACATGGTTCATGGATCGCATGGTCGGGTTGCTCGGTGCCGACGTCGCATTGTTCGGCTGCTCGGCGCTGGAGGCGGAGCTGGTCAAGTATGCGGAGAATTCGTTCCTCGCCACGAAAGTCGCCTTCGTCAACGAGCTCTACGAGATCTGCGGGGCCCTCGGGGCGAACTGGCACACCGTCCGCGAAGGCTGGCTGCTCGATCCCCGGGTGGGCCGGTCCCACTCGGCGGTGTTCCCCGACGACCGGGGGTTCGGCGGCAAGTGCCTTCCCAAGGACGTCCGCGCCATCGTCGAGGCAGCGGCGACCGCGGGCTACCGGGCGGCGCTCCTGGCGGAGGTGCTGGCCTCCAACGATCGGTTCCGCGGCCCTCCGACTGACCGGACCCGATAGCTGCTCAGTGGATCAGCGCGCTCCCGTTCGCCGCAATGGCGATGATGGCGACCAGGTTGAATGTGGCATGGGCGACCATGTTCATGCCCAGACGCCCGGTCCGGTACGACACCGCGGCCAGGATCATGCCGAACGTCGCCAGACCGGCCAGCTGCACCCACTCGCCGTGGGCCAGGCCGAAGAGGAGCCCGTCGGCGATCACGGCCAGGACGACTCCGACGACCCGGGCGCGGCCGGCTCCCCGCAGCGGAGTGAACAGGCGGACGAGCGCCTTCAGCAGCAGGCCGCGGAAGAAGAGTTCCTCCATGGCCGGGGCGAAGACCACGGTGGCGATGGCGATCACGATGAACCCGGCGCCGTGGGAGCCCCCGGTCAACTTCTGCGAGGGCCCGTTGAAGTCGTGGATGTCATGCTGGAACGGCGCGTACATGATCGCCACCAGGATCTGGCCCCCGATGCCGATGGCGATGCCGACGAGGTCGATGACCCGGAAGCGCAGGCCCAGGTCGCGCACGAAGTGGCGCGTCCCCTGGGTCCGGCTGGCCAGCCAAGGGGCGCCGATGAACCCGATCCAGAGGCCCAGCAGCGTGGCCACGACGTACCACTCCGGCGGGACGGCCGCGGTGGCGATGGCCGTCATCTGCGAGGCGGTCTTCCCGGCGATGGCCCCGGCGACGTAGCCGAAGATCAGGGCGCCGAGCTGGCCGACCAGGAAGCCGGCGACGGCGTAGACGAGCCAGATCCAGCCCTGGCGCTTCGTCTGCGGGGGGACCCACGGGGTATCGAGGAAGGGGATGTCGCCGCCGGGCAGGACCGCCGGCGGGGGTGGCAGCTCCAGCGCGCCCCTCGGGTCGTAGGGCGGAGGCGCGGGCGGGACCTGGAGCCATTCCCGGGGCACGAACCCCTGCGGGATGGGCCCGGGGGCGCGTGCGGGCGGGCCCGGTGGGCCGGGAGCCGCCCCGCCGGGCTCGGTGTCGGTCATCGCCAAGACGTTACCGGCGCCGAAGTGCCGGCTCCCCTGCAGGAAGAGCGCTGCGTAGCCGGCTCACGAGGGCGGTCACCGCTGAGTAGGGTCGGCGCATAGCATGGCAGGGGTGAGCCCTCAGCGTACGGACAAGCCAACCGGCAAGCCCAACACGCCCACGGGCGGGGACGGCGCCCCGCCCCAGGGGGCACCCTCGGGGCAGAGCTGGCGCTGGCTGTGGGGCGTCCTGGCCATCGGGATCGTGGCCATCCTGCTCGCCGTCGGCACGATCAAGACCAGCAACGCCAGGTCGATCTCGTACACCAAATTCCTCGAGGACGTGACGTCCAAGCAGGTCTCGACGGCGCAGATCTCCAACGCCAGCGGGCAGATCACCGGCAAGCTCAAGAACGGGGCGACCTACACCGTCCAGGGCCCCAGCCCGTCCCTCCCCAACGACGTCACCGAGATGCGCAGCAACGGCGTACAGGTCAGCTTCCCGACGCCGTCGTCGAACCTGCTCACCGACCTGCTCCCGTACATCTTCATCATCGGCATCGGCGCCGCCTTCATCTACTTCATCGGCCGCCAGACCCGCGGCCAGATGTCGGGCATCATGTCGATCGGCCGCTCCAAGGCCAAGACCTTCAGCAGCGACCGGCCCTCCACGACCTTCGAGGACGTGGCCGGCTACTCCGGGGTCAAGCAGGAGATCAGCGAGGTCGTCGACTTCCTCAAGACCCCTGCCCGCTTCAAGGAGATCGGCGCCAAGATCCCCAAGGGCGTCCTGCTGGTCGGCCCGCCCGGGACGGGCAAGACCCTGATCGCCCGGGCCGTCGCGGGCGAGGCGGGCGTCCCCTTCATGTCGGTCAGCGGCTCCGACTTCATGGAGATGTTCGTGGGCGTCGGGGCCAGCCGGGTGCGCGACCTGTTCCAAACGGCCCGCAAGCAGGCGCCGGCCATCGTGTTCGTCGACGAGATCGACTCCATCGGCCGCAAGCGGGGTGCGGGCCTCGGCGGTGGCCACGACGAGCGCGAGCAGACGCTCAACCAGATGCTCTCCGAGATGGACGGCTTCGACACCTCCGAGGGCGTGGTCATGATCGCCGCCACCAACCGGCCCGACATCTTGGACCCAGCCCTGCTGCGGCCCGGGCGCTTCGACCGCCAGATCGTCGTGCCCCTGCCCGACCTCGAGGAGCGGCTCCCGATCCTGCAGGTGCACTGCAAGGGCAAGCGCATGGCCTCCGACGTGGACCTCACCGTGGTGGCCCGGGGCACCCCCGGCATGAGCGGCGCCGACCTGGCCAACCTGGTGAACGAGGCCGCGCTGCACGCGGTGCGCCGGGGCAGCCTCGACATCGCCATGGCCGACTTCGAGACGGCGCGCGACCGAGTGCTGCTCGGCCAGCGGCGCGAGTCCATGGTGCTCTCCGACGACGAGAAGGAGCGCATCGCGTACCACGAGGGCGGCCACGCCGTCCTGGCCTACGTGCTCGAGCACGCCGACCCGGTGCACAAGGTCACGATCCTGCCGACGGGCATGGCCCTGGGGGTGACCCACCAGCTCCCCATGGAGGAGCGCCACATCCACCCGCGCAACTACATCGAGGACTCGCTCTGCGTGCGCATGGGCGGCCGCGTCGCCGAGCTGCTCGTCTACGGCGACCTGTCGACCGGCGCGGCCAACGACCTCGTCGGCAACACCGAGCTCGCCCGCAAGATGGTGCGCGAGTGGGGCATGAGCGACGCCATCGGTCCGATGGCCTGGGGTTCGGCGGGCCAGGTCTTCCTGGGCGAGGACCTGATGCACACGCGTGACTACTCCGAGGACACCTCGAAGATCATCGACGACGAGGTCGAGCGCATTCTGCGCGTCGAGGAGCAGCGGGCCATGGAGGTGCTGAGCAAGCACCGCGGTGGCCTCAACGCCATCGCCCGCGCGCTGCTCGACAACGAGATCATCGACGGCGCCGAGGTCGCCCGCCTGGTCGACGAGGCCCACGGGTCGCCCGTCCACGACGAGGGCGCCAAGGCGGTGCCGCACTTCCACGAGGCGGCCATGGGCGCGGCGGCTGGCAACGGCGCCAACGGCAGCGGCAACGGGGACGCCCCTCATGCCGATGGCGGCATCGCAGGCGGCCCCGTCACCGTCCCGGCCGCGCCGCCCGCCCCGGGCGCCCAGTCTGAGCCCGAGGCCTGGGCGCCCCCGCCCTGGCCCCCGCCGGCCAACCCCGCGACCGGTGCACCGGAGGGACCCCCAACCCACTAGGCACGGCGCACACCGGATCGAACCGAACCGGGCGGCGCAGCGTGAGGACGTCCGGGGTCAGAGCCCGATCGGGGCGGCCAGGGGGATGCCGGGCATCGACACCACGCCCACGCCACCCGACGGGCCGGCGTCCTCGCTCACCGCGAGCGGCCCCGATGCGCGCACCAGAATCGGTTCCAGCCCAGCCGCCGTGAGGGCCGATCCGTTGACCACGACCACGGTGCCGGCGGCCAACGAGCCCGTGGCCACAACGTGCTGGCCCGAGCCGCCAGCGGCGAACGCGGTGTAGCTCTCGGTGCTCCCTGACGTGTTGAGCAGCGCGAGGGACGAGGGAGCGGCGCCGGTCACGGCGGGACTGCTGGTGCTCCCCGGCGGCGGAACGACCCACTCGCCGGTCGGTGACGCGGTGCTCAGACCGTCCACGGCCACCGCCATGCCGGAGCGGGGCGCCGACGATGCTGCCGGGAGGCCGACCGTGCGCGCGACGACCACACCTGACCCGCCGGTGGCCTCGATTGTCGAAGCGTAGGTCTCGCCGTCGGGGATCCGCGTCTGCGAGCTCGTGGTGAGCGCCCAGGTCGTCCCCGGCAGGACCTTCCGGGTCAACGGGGCCAGCGGCCCCGACGGCAGCCGGAAATGTACCGTCACCGCTTCGGTGGCGCTGCCCGGATTGAAGATGTCGACCTCCGAGGTGCCGCCCGTGACCTCCTGTGCCTGGGGGATGGCCCATTGCGACTGGGCCCGCGGGACACCAGGGACGAGGGAGAGGCCGCCGGGGGCCCCGCCCGGGCCCACGAGCTCCTGCACCGCCGACGCGACGACACGGCCCGTCCTGGTGGAGACCACGGTGCTGAGGGTCGCGATCTCCTGCACCTCGGTGGTCACGTTCTCCACCGCCACCTGACCCGCCGGCAACACGATCCCTTGGTAGTTGATGGGGTGGACCATGCCGGTCGGCGTGAGGAAGCTGAGATCGACCACCACCGGCGTCGACGCGGGATTGAGGAGCGAGATGTAGAGCGCGTTGGTACCCGCGGTGGAGCCCCCGCCGAAGTACCACTGGGCCGAGGTCGTGCTCTGGCACGGCGCCTGTGACCAGCCCGAGGAACTGCTCACCGTCTGGGTCACCGCCACGCCGCCGCCCGAAGTGATGACGGTCTCGGACTCCCACGAACCCGTCGACACGGGGGGGATGAGCGGGGTCGCGACGCCGCTCGCCGGGACGGCCACCGCGGCGTGCGCGGTGGCGCCCGAGTCCGTGACGGCGGTGATGGCCGCGGTGACGGGTCGCGTCGTCGTGTTGGTCAGTACGAGAGAGCCCGGAGACACGCCGCCCGCCGTCGACTGGCCGGTGCAGTACCAGGCGGACGACTCGGCATCGGGCGCGGCGACCATCGCGCTCGGGGACGGGGCCGCGCCGGCGGGCGCCGGCGTGCCACGGACCCCTTCGGCCACGGCGACGCCGGCGACGACGACCACCACGAGAGCGAGCACGCGCCACCGGTGTCCGCGGCTGAGATGGGCCGGGGTCACGACGTCACCGACTCGGTGACGTCCGGCGCCGACGGTGGCCTCGGGCGGCAGTGTGGTGCGCGCCGTGGACGGCGCCCGCGCCCGGAGGCGGCCGATGACGGCTCCCGCCACCGCCACCCAGGCGGCCAACTCGAGCAGCACCGCCAACGGGATGATGGGGAACTGGGACAGCGACAGGGTCGCCTGGCCCTTGTCCGCCACCGCGTACTGCGCCGCCCAGCCGAAGGCCGCCTGTCGCGCCGCTGCGTGGCCGTCGACCGTCAAGGCGAAGTTCCCCGCCGGCGCGTACCCCGCGTAGAGGGTGCCCGCCGGCACCGGTCCGGTCGCCGCCCCGCCGTCCGAGAGCGCGCGGAGCACCGGTTGCCAACCCGTCACGTCCGCCGCGCCCGGATAAGGCGACCCGTGCGCGGACAGCGCAGCGCTGCGCGTGGCCGTGACCGGCATGTCCGCACCGTTCTCGTAGACCTGCACGCCATTCACGCCCGGCACGACCTCGAGGTCGTCCTGGTCGAGCAGGTCCTCGTTGAGGCCCGGCGGTGGTGGCGCGCTCACCGACGCCGTCGTCGTACCGACCATGGACGGGGCCAGCGCGTCCACGACGACCACGTAGCGCACGCCGGCGGGGGCCAGGAGACGACCGAGGTGCACGGTGCCGCCGGCGACGGCCAGCTGCACGGCGTTGGCGACCTGGTCGGCCGGCCCCGGACCGGCGGGCGTGAACACCTGCGTCGCGTCCGGCAGGTCCTCCGGGGTGAGCGCGTAGGCCAGACCTGACTGCACGGACCAACCCCCCGCCGGCAGCGCCCGGGGGTCGCCGAGCCACAACACGCGCGCCACGCTGGCACTGGGTCGGGTGAGGAAGGACAGCGGCTGCTCGACACCCTGCGCCGGGAGATCCCAGCGACCGCCGACCGCGCCACCCACGACGGGGAGGAGACCGATGGCGACGAACACGAGGGCGGCCACGCTCACCAGCTGGCGCCACCCGAACTCCCGACCGCTGAGGTCGTTCTCGAAGGCGGCGATCCCGATGCCGACGCAGGCGGCGACGGCGAGCGCGGCCGGTGCGAGCACCACCGTCTCGGACGGGGTGAAGGATCCGAGGTCACCGTGCGAGGCGGCGAAGGCCAGACTCCAGGACCCGAGGGCCGTGACCCACAGGCGCGCCGCCCACGCCAGCCTCGTACCCCGGGCGATGAAGAGTGGGAGCGCCGCGGCCACCACCAACAGCCACGCGATGGGCGAACGGACCGCCGGGCCCACGGCGAAGCGGACGACCTCGCCCCAGTTCGGGGCGGTGGCGCCCGAGACGGGGAGGCCGAAGATGACCACCGATCCCTTCCCGGCCAGCAGGGTGCCGACCACCCATGGCAGCGAGAGGGCCAGGGCCACGGCGACCGCCTGCAACGCGACCACGAGGACGCGCCACGTGGGCTCGCGCTCTCCGACGAGGACGGACCCGAGCACCCAGGCCACCGCGGTGACGAGGACCATCGGCACGACGGCGGGCGCAAAGCCCGCGCCGGCGGCGATGACGGCACCGAGGATGACGACCTGGCCCACGGGCCGGCTGCGCCAGTGCGGCCCCGGCTCGACCTCGTACGGTGCCACCTTGGCCGCCCGGGCCAGGCGCAGCGCGATGAAGGGGAACACCGCGAAGGCGACGAGCCCGTCCCAGCGCCCTGTGCCCAGCGCGCCGTAGGGCAACGGCAGCCCGAGATAGCAGATGACGGCGATGACACGCGCCCGGGCCGACAGCAGCGGGCGCGTGAACCGCGACACGCCCCAGGCGCCGACCGGGATGCACCCGAGGAGTAGGACCCGCTGCAGCGTCCCCATGGCACCGAAGAGCACGGTGCCGGTGATGCCGACCAGGCCGAAGGCGGGAGAGGCCGGCGCGGTGGTCCCTACTCCGGCCGACTGCCAGCCCGAGAAGAAGTGGTGCCAGCTGGTCGACCACGACGGGAGCGGCGCCAGCTGCCCGACGAGGGGAAGGGTCCCAAAGAAGAGGTCACGGGTGCCGATGGCGATGACCAGGAGCGCGATGACCATGGCGACGGCCCGCTGGCGCCCGGTGCCGAGCGGCGCCGACCGGACTCGGCGCCCGAAGCGGTCCCGCCCGGCGCGGCGTCCCAGGTCGTCGAGCTCGTCGAAGTCGGCGTCCTCGCTGAAGGCCGATCCGACGCTCCCGGTCAGGACCGCGACCTCGCCTGTTCGCTCGGTCTCGCGCTCCGACCTTTCCCGCGTCGCGGCCACGGCGTTGGCGGCTTCGAGGCCCTGATGGGAGAGACGGCTGACGTAGCGCGACAACCGGGCGCTGCCCCGGACCTGGAGGCGGCGCACCTCGGAATCGGGGAAGAGACGATGCCCGGCGAGTTCGCCCCGAAGCACGGACAATTCGGTCAGCCGGCGGGCGTTCCAGCGCCACGCGCCAGTGACGGCCCGGGCCCGGTCGCCGTCGCGGGCGAGCACGGCGACGACGACCTCGCCGAAGGCGAGCAGCGCGGCCTGCGGCAGCACCCGGAGCAGATGGATCCGCGTGTAGCACTTGAGCACCACGCGCAGCTCGTGGCGGCGCTGGAGCGACTGCAGCGTGACGGGGTGGCGGCCCTCACGCTCTCCGGGCACGCTGAGCGGCTCGAGCCCACTGGCCATCGCTTCACGGTGGCGAACCCGGGCTTCCGGGGCCACCACGACGCGCGAGCCCGCCACCTGACTGCGCCAGGACAGGTCGAGGTCCTCCCCCATCGCCACGATCCCTGGGTCGAAGCCCTTGAGCTCGGCGAAAAGATCGGCCCGCACCAGGACGCACCCGCCCGGGGCCACGAAGACGTCGCGCACGGCGTCGTGCTGGCCATGGTCGACCTCGCCCTCGAGGATGCGATCCACCACGGCGCCCGTCTTGTCGCAGCTCATCCCGACGTGCAGGAGGATGCGGGGATCGTCCCAGTTGACGAACTTCGGGGACACAACGCCGGCATTGGAACGGAACGACTCCTCCACCAACTTGTGGACCGCATCGGGGAACAGCGCCACGTCGTCGTGGCAGAGCAGGAAGAAGGCGGCGCCCTCCACCATCCCGAGGGCCTCGTTGGAGGCGCCGGCGTAGCCGGGGCGCCCCGGCAGGTGCCGCACGAAGGCGTCGGGGAGAACCCGCGCCACCCGTTCGTTGACCTCAGATTCCCCCGCCGCAGTGGACAGGACCAGGACCGAGAGCTCCTCGTAGTCCTGGGCCGCCAGGGAGGCGAGGGCCTCCTCCAGCCAGGGTGCGGGGTCGGACGTGACCACGACGGCGACCACGGCCGGCACTTGGGCGTCCATCAGGGAGACGAGGCTATCCGGTTCGGCTTCGGGCCCTCAGGCACGGAATTCGCCCCCCGCTGCTTGCTACTGTTTAACAGTCGTGATACTCTTGTACGTGTACACGGCGGCCGGCCGGCGGCTCGTG
This sequence comes from uncultured Acidimicrobiaceae bacterium, assembly GCA_963736515.1. Classification (GTDB taxonomy): domain Bacteria; phylum Actinomycetota; class Acidimicrobiia; order Acidimicrobiales; family RAAP-2; genus Bog-473. Next base: position 295,098 of record CAVTPE010000001.1, read on the forward strand.
CGTCCGAATGTCGGAGTGAACCGACCAGACAGGAGACTCCCAATGCCCGAAGTACCCACACAGATCACCACCATCTCCAAGGGTGTCGCCGACCTGGCCCGCGACGTCGCCTACGTGGCCATCGGCCTCGGCGTCCTGGGCTACCAGCGGGCCCAGGTGCAGCGGGTCGAGCTGCAGAACCGGCTGCCCAAGGACCTCTCGCTGGACCAGCACATCGGCGGTGTCCGCCAGAGCGTGGCCAAGGGGTTCCTCCAGATCGACGACCTGACCGAGACGGCCGTGCAGTTCGTCGAGACGACCCTCCAGCCGTTGGAGGACAGGCTGCCTTCTTCGGTCACCCAGGTGACGGTGAAGGCACGGAACCAAGCTCGTGAGGTTCGGATCCAGATCCGCCAGCGCGTCGGCGCCTGATCCACAGCAGACGCCACGTCCTGACAACGCTCGCCGTCAGTCCGCCTCCCACGAGGCCAGGACGTCGGCGAGCGTTGTCGCGAGCGGGATGACGGGACGCCAGCCCGTCGCCGCCTCCAGCCGCCCGGCATCGCCGCGCAGCACCGGTACGTCGACCGGCCTCACCAGCTCGGGGTCGGTCACGAGGGTGAGATCGGCCTGCGCCAGCTCGAGCAGCTGAGCGGCCACCTCCGACATGGCGACGTCCCGGCCTGAACACACGTTGTACACCGCACCCGGGGTGCCCTTCTCGAGCAGCAACCGGTAGGCCGCCACCACGTCGCGCACGTCGGTGAAGTCGCGCCGCGTGGTCAAAGTGCCCACCGGGAGGGAGCGGGTCCCGTTCCGACGGGCGTCCACGATCCGCTTGGCCAGCGCGGGCACGAAGAAGTTGGGCGACTGACCAGGCCCGATGTGGTTGAAAGGCCGGACGACGATCACCGCTTGGCCGTAGCCGCGCCAGGCCTGGAGCGCCACCGCCTCGGCCGCCAGCTTGCTGGCCGCATAGGGGCTGGCCGGGGCCGTGGGGGTGTCCTCGGCGAGCGGAAGTCGGTCGGGGCTGACCACGCCGTAGACCTCGGCCGAGCTGACGACCAGGACGCGGGGACTACCGCCGACCGACCTGGCGGCCGCCAGGATCTCCGCCGTCCCGAGGACGTTGACCCGCAGCACCTGGCCGGGGTTCTCCCAACTCTCCCCCACGTGGGTCATCGCAGCCAGGTGGTAGACGGCTTCTGGCGCGACGTCCGCCATCACCCGCCGGACGGCGGCGCCGTCGGCCACGTCGGTCTCGATGTCGATGACGGCGACATCGTCACCCCGGTCCTTGAGGTGCGCCGCCAGCCAGTGGCCCACGAAGCCCTTTCCGCCCGTGATCAGCGCGGCGCATGCGCGGAACCCTACTGCGAGGCCGCCCGTGCGACCGCATATGCCTCCAGGTGCCGCACGACACTCGCCTCCCAGGTCCGCTCCCCCGCCACCGCGATCCCGAGCGCCCGGCGGGGCATGGCCGGGCCCTCCTCGAGCACCGTTTCCAACGCGCCGGCCAGCCCGGTGGCGTCGCCCGGTGGCACGAGCAGGGCAGCGCCCCCGGCCATCTCCGCCATCGCCGTGCCCTCCGTGGTCACGAGCGGCGCGCCACAGGCCAAGGCCTCCAGGGCCGGCAACCCGAATCCCTCCTCGAGCGCCGGGTAGGCCACCACCGACGCCTGGCGCAGGAGCGCCGGCACCGCCTCGTGGGGCAGATAGCCGGTGCGCACGATGCGCTCGGGGTGCCTGGCCCCGGCAAGGGCGCGCTCGGTCTCGGCCATCCCCCAACCGGTCTGACCACCCAGTACCAAGACGGCGTCGGGATGGCGGCGCGCCAGGAGGTCGAACGCCCCGATCAGCGGGACGAGGCCCTTCCGGGGCTCGAGCGTGCCGACGAACGCCACGAGCGGCCGGTCGACAGGCACGCCCAACGCGCCGAGCACGGCCCGGTCCGGCTGCCCGGCCGGCTCGCGCGGCGTGAACCGCACATGGTCGACGCCGTGCGGCGCGACCACGACCGGGACGCGGACGTCACAACAGGAGCGCAGCCGATCCTCTGTCACCTGGCTGACGCAGAGCAGCACGCCGGCGTGGCGCGCCGCCCGCCGAATGGCGCGGCGAAAGAAGGTCGCTTTGGAGCGCAGGTGCCATTCCGGATGGTCGAAGAAGGTGCAGTCGTGGATCGTCACGGCGCACGGCACCGGCGACCGGGCCGGCATCGTGTAATGGGGACCATGGTGCACCTGTACACCCACCGAATGCAGCACGGAGGAGAGGCGGAGCTGCTCGAAGGCCAGCCGGGCCGGCCGCGACACCGGGACCGCGCCCCGCACCGCGGCGCCGCCGGCGAGCCTGCGCCAGCGCTCCTCGTCGCCGCGGCGCGCCACGAGGGTGAGCCCGACGTCACTGCGTCCGGCCAGGCCGCGGGCCAGCGCCATGGTGTAGTACCCGGCCCCGCCCGGCTGGGACGGGACAGCCGAGACATCGAGCGAGAGCGCAAGGCGTTCGTCGGTCACGGCAGGGAACGCCACAGATCGAGGTGGGCGCGGGCGGCGTCGCGCCAGGTGCGCGGCGACGCGTAGGCGACGCCCCGGCGCGCCAGGTCGGCCCGCAGGGTGTCGTCGGTCAGGACTGCGGCCAGGCCGCCGGCGATGTCATCGACGTCCAGCGGGTCGACGATCCGCGCCGATGCCGGCTCCGCCGCACCGAGGTCGTGCACGCTCGGGACCTGGTCGGACACCACGGTCGGCAGGCCGGCGCGCATGGCCTCCAGGGGCGGCAGTCCGTAGCCCTCCGTGAGCGGCACGTAGGCAAAGGCACGGGCCCGGCGGTAGAGCGCGGCCAGCACCGGGTCCGAGACGGCGCCGGTGAAGACGACGCGGTCAGCCGGCGCGGGTGCCGCCGGCTCGGGGCCCCACCCGTCCGGCCCGACGATCAGGAGTGACCACGGCTCGGGCAGCGAGCCGCGCGCCCGGCCGAACGCCTGGACGAGCCGGTCCAGGTTCTTACGCGGCTCGAGGGTGCCCACGGTGAGGAGGAACTCCCCACCGACCCCTGCCCGGCGGAGGAGGGTCTCGGCGGCCGCACTATCGGGAGCAGGCAGGTGATCGGCGCCGCCCGGCACCACCGTGACCCGGCTCGCCGCAATTCCCATCGCCATGAGGTCGGCGGCCACCAGCCGGGACGGGACGACGAGGGACGCCCCGGACGCGACCGGCGCGCGCCAGTGCCGCCTCGTGCCAGCGCGCGCCTCGCCGCGTCGTCGCCTCGGGATAGCGGCGCCAGGCCACGTCGTGGACCGTCACGACCTGCCGTGCCCTGCTCGAACGACGGAGCCGGGGTGAGGCCAGCGACACCGAGTGCACGACGTCGAAACCCTCCGGAGCGTGGGACAGACCGTGGTCCCAGGCCCGGGTCAGCAGCGGCCCGGGGAGCCGCGACGCGATGATCGGTCGCCCGAGCGCCACCAGCGGGTCGTCGGCACCCCGCGGCGCCCGGCTGGCCCAAAGCGTCAGCTCGACCGCATCACCCTCCGCCGGAGCAGGCGGCCAGCCCGCTGAGGAGGCCGCGCGTGTAGGCGCCGATGCCGCCCGGGCACGCGCCGGCGGAGCTGCTCGACGGCCAGGAGCACCGTCGGTGACGATCGCTCAGCCACGGCCGTCCGCCGCGTCGCGATAGAGCACTTCGAGGCCGGCGCCGCAGTTCTCCCACGTGTAGCGCGTGCACCAGTCCGTGCCGGCGGCAACGAGGCGATCGCGCAGGGCCTCGTCGCCCAGGGCCGGCCTCGAGCGCCTCGACCAGCCCTCCGTGGTCCCCGGCATCGACCAAGAGGGCGCCGTCGCCGAGCACCTCGGGCAACGAGCCGGCGCGCGTCGCCACGACGGGCACGCCGGCCCGCATCGCCTGCAACGGCGGGAACCCGAATCCCTCGTAGAGGGAGGGGTAGGCCAGCAGGCTGGCGTGTGCGAGCAGCGCGGCCAGATCCGCCTGTTCGACCCAGCCCGTGCGGACGATCCTGTCCCGGGCCCGCCGACGCCGCCACGGCCGACGTCAGCGCCTGCTCGCCCCACCCCGGCGGCCCGGCCAGGACGAGCGCGACGTCCTCCTGGCGCGCCGCCACCGCGCTGAACGCCCGCACCAGGCCCGGCAGGTCCTTGCGCGGCTCGGCTGTCCCCACCGCCAGGCAGAAGCGCCCCGTGCCGGGCGGGAGCAGGCGATCCAGCGCCGCTGCCCCCGCGCCCACCGACGGCGCAGGCAGGTCGGGGATCCCGGGATGGACGACCCGGACACGACGGGGATCGGCCCCGAAGGCCTCGACCACCTCGCCGGCCACGAAGGCCGAGTCGGTGTGGACCCACGCCCCGCGACCCAGAGCGCGCCGGATCAGGCCCGGGTAGGCGAGCGTCGCCCCGTCGCAGAGCTCGGGATGGTGCAACGGGGTGAGATCGTGCACCGACACCACGGCGGCCGCACGGCCGGTCGGCGGCACCAGGAAGTTCGTCCCGTGCACGACGTCGGTGGTGCCCGATGAACCATTCCAGTGGTGGCCCATCCCGGCGTGCCCACAACGCGTGGAGGGGCCGGGCCGGCATCGGCCGCTGCCGGGCCGCGACGCCCGGGGGCAGCTGCGCCTCGATCAGCCGGCGTCGGCGCCAGCTCACGGCATAGGCCCGGACGTCGACGCCGGGGCGCTCGGCCAGGGCCGCCAGGGCGCCCCCGCAGAACGCACCGACGCCGGTGGGGAGCCCGAGCAGCGGCGTTGCGTCGAGCGCGACGCGCAGGCGGGCCGGCTCCGTCGCCCGGGACGTGTCCACGGTGCTCAGGTCGTGATCGCCCCGTCGATGGAGAGGATCGCCCCGGATACGTAGTCGGCTTCGGACGAACCGAGGTAGGCGAACGCACCGGCGATCTCGTGCGGGAAGGCGAAGCCGATCGGCGTCATCAATCGCTCGATCAGCTTGAAATCGGCGTCGGCGGGCGGGCCGAAGTTGTGGATGATCGGCGTGTCGACGCCGCCCGGGGGCCACGCCGTTCACGCGGACGCCGCGCGCCATGTACTCGACGGCCAACGCCTTGGTGAGCATCTTCACGCCTCCTTTCGAGGCGCAGTACGCCGCCGAGTAGGGCTGGCCGATGACACCCGCCGTCGAGACCGTGTTCACGATGGCCCCGCCGTGCTCGAGCATGCCGGGCAGCACCGCCCGGCACATGAGGAAGGTGCCCGTCAGGTTGACCGCGATGATCTTGTCCCAGCCGCTCAGGGACTGGTCGGGCGTGTGGGCGAACCCGCCGATGCCGGCGATGTTGCACAGGTTGGTGATCGGGCCCAGCTCCTCCTCGGCCCGGGCCACGACCCCGGCCACGGCGTTCTCGTCGGTGACGTCGCAGCGCAGCGCGATGGCCCGCCCGCCCGCCCCGGCTGCCTCTTCGTTGATTTCGGCCGCCACCGTTTCGATGGCGTCGGCGGCCACGTCGAGGCAGGCCACGGCGCCGCCCTCCGCGGCCAGACGGCGCGCCGTGGCGCGCCCGATGCCCGAGCCCGCCCCGGTGACCAGCGCCACCCGTCCCGCGTAGCGACCCGGGGTGATCGCCTCGGGGGCGGTCCCCCGGTTGGGATCGGACTCCCCGACTCTGGTCGTGGGGCTCATGCACGCTCCTTTTCGTCCACTTCTCCGGTGGGGTCACGTTCTGCGGTGGGGTCACTGCCTAGCACCCCGGCGCCGGGACGACGACTCTGCGCCAGGGTGGTGCGGCGCTCGTCCGCACCGCGCGCGGCCAGCGCAGCCAGGCGCACCGGGTCCACCTTCATCATCGGGGTCAGCGGCAGCTCGTCCACGACCACCAGCGCGTCCGGGGCCTTGTAGTCGGACAGTTCCCGGGCGCAGTGGGCGCGCAGCTCGGCGAGATCGGGCTGTGCTCCAGCCGCGGCGACCACGACGGCCACGCCGACTTCACCCAGGACGTCGTCGGGCACCCCGACGACGGCGGCCCGGGCCACAGAAGGGTGCGACGAGAGGGCTTCCTCGACCTCGGCCGGGTAGACGTTGTAGCCACCCCGGATGTAGCGCTCGTGCGCCCGGCCCGACAGCTGCAGGTTGCCTTCGGGGGTGAGCCGCCCGAAGTCTCCGGTGGTCAGCCACCCGTCCGGGCCGAGCACGGTGCTCGTGGCCGCGGCATCGACGAGCTCGTCGACCCGGCGACCCCGCCCCGGACCGCTCCCCCAGTAGCCGCGCATGGCGGCCCCGGACCGCAGGAGGACGCGTCCGACCGAGCCGTCGGGCACGGGCTTCCCGCCGTCGTCGACGATGGTGAGCTCGACCCCGGCCACCGGGCGGCCCACCGTCGTCGCCACCTCCTCGTCCGATGACGTGAGCGTGGTGCCGGTCCCGAGCGAGGACTCCGTCGAGGTGTAGCGCACCACGACGGGCACCCCGAAGCGCCGGCGCACCTCGGCCACCATGGACGCCGTCATCCGCGCCGCACCGGTCGCGGCGACGCGCAGGGCGCCCAGATCCGCGTGGGCGAGCTCCTCGCTGGCCAACATGAGCGCCCACTGCGTGGGCACGCCCTGGGCGACCGTCACCCGCTCGTCCGCCATGATGCGGATGGCGTCGTCGGCCCGCCACGGCGTGGGAGTGATGATGGTCGTCACCGCGTTGGCGATCTCGTCCCAGGCGCGTGTCATGTAGCCCACATGGGCGAACGGCAGCGGCGAGAGCCTGCGGTCTCCCGGATGGCTGAGCACGTCGGTGCCCCGGGCCACCGCGGCCAGGTTGGCGTGGTCGAACACCGCCCCCTTGGGCCGGCCTGTGGTCCCACTGGTCCAGACAACAGCCACCGGATCGGAGGAGGCCAACCGGGGCCGGGTGCCCAGCGCCTCCCCGGTCCACCACGTCCGGGCTTCGGCCCGGGCGACGACGTGTGCCGCCCCTGCCGCAGGGAGCTGGGCCACCTCCGGGTCGACCACGAGCATCGCCGGCCCGGCCCGGTCCATGATGGAGGCCACCTCCCCGGCCCCCATGCGAGGGTTGATCCCCGATGTGATGGCCCCCAGGCGGAGCAACGCGGCGTAGAGCACCGCGTAGTCGATGCACGAGGGCAGGAGCAGGCAGACGACGTCTCCCTTGGCCACGCCCCGGCGCGCCAGCTGGCCGGCCACACCGTCGGCGGCCCGGTCCCACTCGGCGAAGGTGAGGGAACGGCGCCCGCCTCTCCCGTCGGGCTCGACGTACGCCTCGACGTCCCCGTTGACCTGAGCCGCTTCCCGCAGAACCGACACCACGGTCTCGTGGCGATCCGAGGGGATGCGCACTGGCATGGCGGGCGGCGATGGTACCAGGGCTGGGCGGAAGGGCCGACGGAGGGCCAGGCCGGCGCTCCTATGCTCGCGGCGTGCTGGTGGCCCTGTGCGGCGGCGTCGGGGCCGCTCGGATGCTCTCGGGGCTCGTCCGTGTCGTGCCGGCCGAGGACATCACGGCGATCGTCAACGTCGGCGACGACATGGTGCTCCACGGGCTCGACATCAGCCCCGACCTCGACACCGTCACCTACACCCTCGGTGGCATGGACAACCGCGAGACCGGGTGGGGCGTGGCCGGCGAGACCTGGGTCGGTCATGGACGAGCTGGCCCGGCTGGGTGGCGAGGACTGGTTCCGTCTGGGCGACCGCGATCTGGCCACGCACCTGTTCCGGACGGGCCGGCTGCGTGCCGGCGAGCCACTGAGCACCGTCACGGCCGAACTGGCCCGCCGGCGCGGCATCGGTGTGCGACTGCTGCCGGTGACCGACGATGCCCTGCGGACGCGGGTCACGCTGGCCGAGGCGAGCCCCGCTGGGGCCGCCGGGGACCGAGGTGGGCTTCCAGGACTACTTCGTGCGGCTGCGCCACGAGGTCGCGGTCCGGGCCGTGCGCTTCGAAGGAGCCGAGGCGGCCCGCCCGGCACCCGGCGTCATGGAGTCGCTCGGTGACGCGGACGCCATCGTGGTGTGCCCGTCGAACCCCGTCGTCTCGATCGGCCCCGTCCTCGCCGTGCCCGGCGTCCGCGAGATCCTCGTGGCACGCCGGGCGCAGGTCGTCGCCGTCTCGCCCATCGTGGCCGGGGCTGCGCTCAAAGGGCCGGCCGGCCGGCTCATGGCGGAGCTCGGCAGCGAGTCGTCCGTGGTCGGCGTGGCCCGGCTGTATGCGCCATGGGTCGGCACGCTCGTCGTCGACGAGGCCGACGGCTCCCAGGCCGCGGCCGTCGAGGCGGAAGGGGTGCGCTGCATCGTGGCGCCCACGGTCATGAGCACGCCGGAGCGGGCCGAGGATCTCGCCCGGGTTGTGGTCGATGCCGCGGGCTGAGGGCGTCCAGGTGTTCCCGGTCGGCGGCATCGGCGAGGTGACGCCGGGGACGGACCTGGCGGCCCTGATCGCCAGGGCCGTGGCGCCGGCCGACCCCGAAGGGCCCGAGCTCGCGAACGGCGACGTGGTCGTGGTCACCCAGAAGATCGTCTCGAAGGCGGAGGGCCGCCTGGTCGAGCTCGATCACGGTGATCCGGCGGCCAAGGTGGCGTTGGTGGAGCAGGAGTCCGTGCGCGTGCTGCGTCGCCGGGGCGACCTGGTGATCAGTGAGACCCGCCATGGCTTCATCTGCGCCAATGCCGGCGTCGACCTGTCCAACGTGGCGGACGGGACCGCGGCGTTGCTCCCCGAAGACTCGGACCGCTCGGCGCGCCGGATCCGCGCCGGACTCCAGCACGCCCTCGGGCTCGAGCTCGGCGTCATCGTCTCCGACACCTTCGGGCGGCCGTGGCGGCGCGGCGTCACCGACGTCGCCATCGGGTGTGCCGGCGTGGCCGCCGTCGTCGATCTGAAGGGCACCGCCGACGCCGGTGGTCGTCACGCTGGTGGCCACCGAGATCTGCGTCGCCGACGAGCTGGCCTCCGCCGCGGAGCTGGTGATGGGCAAGGACCGCGGCGTCCCCGTCGCCGTCGTACGCGGTGTGCCCGCCGAGTGGCTGCGGCCAGCCTCGGTCCGCTCCGAGGTGATCCGGCCGCCGGACGAAGACCTCTTCCGCTGACCTCAGTCCGCGTCGGCGCGCACGAACTCGAGCACCGCACGGGTTCCGTCGTCCAGATCGGTCCAGGAGCGCCAGCCGAGCTGGATCGCCGCCCGCTCCACGTCGAGGCTGGAGCGGAGCAGCTCACCCGGGCGGAGCGGGGCGTGGACGGATGTCACCTCGGTGCCGGACTGGGACACCATGGCGCCCAGGAGCTCGTTGACCGACGTCTCGCGCCCGGTCCCGATGTTGCACACGAGGCCCCCGCCACGCGTCGCGGCCCGGACGAACGCGTCGACGACGTCGTCGACGAAGACGAAGTCCCTCGTCTGCTCGCCGTCCCCGAAGATCGTCACCGGCTCACCGCGGTGATGCGGTCGGCGAAGATGGCGACCACGCCCGCCTCGCCGTGGGGATCCTGACGGGGGCCGTAGACGTTCCCCAGGGCCAGGGCGCAGAACTCGAGGGAGTGCAGTTCCCGGTAGGCCACCAGGTAGTCGATGACCGCCTTCTTGGCGACGCCGTAGGGCGAGAGCGGCTGCTGGGGGTGCGATTCGCGGACAGGGAGGTCCTCGGGCGCCGGCTCGCCGTAGAGGGTGCCACCGCTGGCGGCGAAGACGACTCGCTCGGCCTCGGCCTGGCGGGCCCCCTCCAGGACGTTGAGCGAGCCGACGATGTTGACCGTGGCGTCGAACGCCGGGCGGGCCACCGAGACGCGGACATCGGCCTGGGCGGCGAGGTGGAAGACCAGCTCGGGACGCCGGCGCGCCATGAGCTCGATGACGGCTGGCGCGCTCGATGTCGAGATGATGGATGGTGAGCGCCCGGCCCGCGCTGCCGCGCGCCTCGGCCAGGTTCGACAGCGAGCCGGTCGAGAAGTCGTCGACGACATCGACCTCGTGGCCCTCGACGAGCAGGCGGTCGACCAGGTTGGACCCGATGAACCCCGCACCTCCCGTCACCAGCGTGCGCATGCCCTGGTCTTTCTAGCCCGACACCCGCTCGCCGTCGACCAGCGTCCCTGAAGAGACCACCGCGTCGGCGCCGAGGACGGAGACCGCCCGGACATCGCCCCTCTGTCCGACGATCGACCGCGGCCCCATCACGGAACCGGCCACCTTGGCGTCCGCCGCGACGTGGCACCCGCCCATGAGCACCGAGTCCACGACGGAGGCACCGGTCGAGACCACCGACCCGCGCCCGAGGATGCTGCGCTCGATCCGCGCGCCCGGCTCGATCACGCAGCCGGAGAAGATGACCGAGGGCCCGACCACCACGCCCTCGAGGTCGCTTTCGCCCTGCATCAGGACGCCGTCGCCGCGGTCGACCACCTGCGGGCTCACGATCGGGCCGCGCTTCAGGTTCACGTAGTCGAAGTTGGCCTCGAGGTACGCGGCCGGTGTCCCGGTGTCGAGCCAGTAGCGGTCGTCCGAGCGAGCAAAGAGGCGCCGGTCCCGCACCATGGCTGGAAAGGTCTCCCGCTCGATCGACACCCGGCCGCCCTCGGGGATCCGTTCGAGCATGGACGGCTCGAGCACGTACGTCCCGGCGTTGATCTCGTTCGTCGGCGCCTCGTCGCGGGGCGGCTTCTCGACGAAGGCCGTCACCCGCCCTTCGGCGTCGGTGGGCACGACGCCGAAGGCGGAGGGGTCGGCCACCGGGTGCAGGGCGATCGTCCCCTCGGCACCGCGCGCGCGGTGGAAGGCAATCAGGGCCGTGAGATCGAGGTCCGTGAGCACGTCACCGTTGACCACCACGAACGTCTCGTCGATCCCGGCGAACGTGGCGGCGAAGCGCACGGCGCCGGCCGTGTCGAGCGGCTCGGGCTCGACGGCGTAGGTCAGCCCTATTCCCGCGACCCGCCCGTCCGGGTAGGCCTCCATGAAGGCATCGGGCAGGTAGCCCAGTGACAGAACGGCGTCGTCGATGCCGTGGGAGGCCAGGTGACCGAGGACCCGCTCGATCATGGGAACCCCGACGATGGGGAGCATCTGCTTGGGCGACGAGAGCGTCAGAGGACGAAGCCTCGTTCCCTCGCCCCCGACCAGGACGACCGCTTTCATTACTTGGTCGTCGTCGTGGACGAAGGTTTCGTCGTTGTCGTCGCCGGCGGCGCCGTAGTGGAAGAGACCGGTGCGTTGGCGGGGGTGGTCGTCGGGGACGTCGTCGGGGACGTCACCGTGGACGTGTTCGGAGTCCCGGCGACCGTCGTGCTCGTCGCGGTCGGCGCCTGGCCACCCGCCAGCACCTGCACCAGCGCGGTGATGGTCGACGCCGGCGGCTTGGGCAGGGGGGTGCTCTCCGGCCCGAACCCGGCCGTGATCAGCTGGCGGTTCAGGAACTTGAGATTGGCGGGCTTCAGCGTCGTGACGCCTCCGGTCTCCACCTCCTCGTTGTTCTTCGTCTTCGTCGAGATCACCCAGGCGCGAGCCTGGACGACGCCGACCTTGCCGGCGTCAGGCGTGCCGGATGGGCACTTGTCACCGTTCTTGTACTCGGGGGCCGAGGTCGTGGTCGCCGGGTACTTGAGGGCCGTGTTGGTCAGCGTCAGTCCGGTGTAGCCATCGGCGAATTTCCCCAGCGTGGCGTTGTGGCCCGCTTCGCTTGCGGTCTTGGGCGCAACGAGGAGCACGCCGTTGCCGGCCGACGTCAGCCCCGTGGTCGCAGTGCTCGGGGAGGCGGGGAGCGCCGGCTCCATGGTCCCGCAGATGTCGAACGCGAGGCCGGCGTGCCACGAGGTACCCGACCGCCGGCTGGACGACGGCCGGGACCTGGTTGTAGTTGTACTTGGCCAGGGCAATGGACCCGATCCCGACCAGGACGATCACGACGAGCGCGGCGTACCAGTTCACCGGCATCTGCCCGCGGTAGGTGGTGCCGCCCCCGGTTGCGGCGGCGCGTGCGACTGATTTCCCAGAAGAGCTTCTCGCCATGGCGGGTGGCAACCCTACAGCCTGGAGAGGTGCCCTCCCGCGTCAGGCGACCATCGGAGCAGCTCACGGTAGAGGGCCGTCGTCTCGGGATGGAGGCAGTCCGTCGGGACGCTCACCGGCGTCCGGGACGGCTGGCCGGCGGGACCTCCGGCCAGCGTCAAGAGCTGCGCCATGGCCGAGCGCAGCCTGACCCGGTTGCCCTGCGCCGCCGTGGCGGTCAACAGGGCACGGTAGAGGCGCTCGTCGTACGGGCTCAATTGCAGCGCCTGCCGCACCATCCACTCCGCCTCGTCGGCGCAACCGAGCCCGACGAACGCGTCCGCACCGCGGAGCGCCGTGCGCACGACCAGCGACTCGATCTCCGCCTGGGTGCCGTCGAAGACTGCCCAATCCGTGCGCTGCAACCCCGTGAAGAGCGGGCCCCGGACCAGCCGCATGGCCTCGAGGAGACGGTGCGGGTCGTCCGATGCGGCCAGCGACGCGAACCGTTCGGCATCAGTGGTGACCGAGCCACGGAGCCGGAGGTCGACGCCGCGGGGAAGGTGCAGCTCACCGTCAGGGGCGTGACCCAGCGCCCGGCGCGCGTCCGAAGAGGTCGAGTGCACGGTGGCGAGGGAGACCGGCCGCTCGGGCCAGATCGCCAGCGCACACTCGGCGTGACGCACGCCGCGCCGGTGGAAGGCGAGATAGACCACCAGCTCGCGGGCGGCCGAACGGTGAAACGGTGCGGCCGCACCGGTGACGACGACTGGTCCCAGGACCGCGACCTCGATGCCATCGTCTTGCACGCCGGGGAACGGTCGGCCTCCTGTGCTTTTTGCGCAGGGCCAGATGTCGGACGAACGACAGCGTCCGGTCACTCTCGACTTCCGCAGGCGGAGTTCCGCAGGCAATTGGCCCTTGCCGATAGTGTTGCTCCGCCGCCGCTGCCTGAACCAGGGGAAGCCGATGAGTTGGACCAATCCTTCAACGATGGGAAGGGCGCGACGAGTCCTTGCCTTGTTCGTGTGTGCACCTCCGAGGGAGTCCGCCGACCTGAGCGAGATCCTGACTAAGGCGCACGGGCAGTCGGTCGCACCGTCTCTCGACGTGGTCGACCATTGAGCCACGGGTGGCAGACCTTTTCGTGTACGGGGGCGTAGCCCAATTGGCAGAGGCAGGGCGCTTAAACCGTCCACAGTGAGGGTTCGAATCCCTCCGCCCCCACAACTGTGATGTTGCAGATGCTCGGTGGACATCCAAGCTCTCACGGACATGGGCGTCCCGGATGTTTTCTTCGACCCACAACCCATCCCGCTGCAGTCGAGTAAATCGCTTGATCGCGGGTACCGTTGCCGAACATGGACCACCAGGACGAAAGCTGGCGGCGCACGGTCAAGAACAAGCTCAAGCCATTCCGCGATCGTCTCGTGCACCGCTTGGGCGGCACGTTGCCAGTACGCGGCCTCACCTACGACGAGCTGGTGCACCTGATCTACCCGAGCCTTCCCGAAGCGCTGCGTCACGACCTGGACACCGCCGCCGCCGGAGACCTTGCCCAGGCGTCGACCATTCGCATGATGCTCGGGACGATCGAACACCAACTCGCGCCCACGACGTTCTCCGTGCAGATCACGGATAAGGACGCAGTGCTGTGCAGCGTGGGTGGGATCGAGCTCCTTTGCGACCCCGCCGATGCAGCAGTGACTCCGGGCCTTCGCTCGGGCCAGTACGAACCGCATCTCACATCGGTTTTCGAGCGCTATTGCAGGCCCGGGATGACTGTCGTCGACGTCGGCGCCAACGTGGGTTACTTCTCGTTGCTCGCGGCAAAGCTGGTGGGGCCGTCGGGAAGAGTGATCGCCATCGAGCCAAATTCGGAGAATTGCCGCCTCCTCCTGTCGTCACTCCGACTGGGTGGGATCACCAATGTCGAACTGATCCCCGTCGCGTGTGATCGAACGGTGGGCTGGGCCTACTATTCCTCCCACGTCGGATCGAACGGCGGACTGATAGACGACGGTGTCCTGTTGACCCACCCTGGCGTCGTAGTACCAACCTTTCGCCTCGATGACATCGTCAAGACGCCGGTGGGATTTATGAAGATGGACGTCGAGGGCGCGGAAGGGCGGGTTGTCGGCGGCGCGACGAAGCTCATTGAGCACAACCGGCCCATCATCACGACAGAGCTCAACAAAGACATGCTCCGCCGTGTCTCAGCCGCGTCGGTGGCCGACTACCTGGGCTACTTCGAAGATCTGGGGTATGCGCCCACTGTCTTGGAGCCGTCGAACGGCGCGGAAACACCGTACCCGTCTGTGGCGTCCTTGCTGGCGAACTGGGGAGGCGAGAACAATCTGCGGGATATTCTGCTCATCCCTTCCCGCCAACGGATCTCCGGGTAAACGCTCTGGGCTGTGGCCCTGGCGCGTCCGGCCCCGCTTACCCGGGCACACCCGACACGAGCGGGCGATGCCGCTCCAGGACGGCCAGCTCCTCGTTGCGAGGGGCATTCTCGAGCCGGGTCTCCGCGCCGAAGATCATGGTGGCGCGAACGGCTGGGTCCCATTGAGGCCAGCTGTCGATCCTCTCGTGAGAGGGATCGCCGGTGGCCGCGAAAGCGAGCCACGCCCGCTGCATCTCCATCGAGAGCTTCTCGACCGCCGGGCCAGCTCCGGAGAAGACCTGTACAACCGGGAGGTTGACCGCTCCGAACACGAACGGCAACTCAAGGGCATGGCACGAGCCCAGGATCCCGCCGAACGCCGGCGATTCCCAGTCGAAGAGGTAGACGTAGGCCCGAGAGCCCCGCGCCACATGGGCCGCGGCGAGCTGGAGGCTGGGCCAGCGGAACACGATGTCCGTCCCTACGGCGACCCAGACGTCATTCGCCTCGATCGACTCGTCCCGAGCCCGCCGGGCCGCGCGGTAGGCGTCGATCACCTCTGCCCCGGACATATCGGGAACCGCGTTGCCCACCCAACGCTCCACCCCGTCGTCATCGAGCGCCATGAGAGCGGGGTTGCCAAGACCGAAGAGCGTCAGCTCGTCCCGGTTCGTCCCGATCAAAAGGTCGATTCCCGCCGCGGCGCCCGTCGCCACGGCGGCCAGTGGGTGATCCGGCAACAGGACGCCGTCGACGATCGGGAGGAACGGGAGCGGGATCATCCCCGGGTCCGGGCGCCGCTTGCCCAACTCCTCGGTGGCGGCCACCAGTTCGGTCGCCGGCACCCGTTCCAATGACTCCCTGTGGCACGACCCGATCCCCAGTGCCGCGGCCAATCGCTGCGCCGACCGTTCGCCCTCCCCCACGGAGTGCACATGCGCCGCGCCGCTCTGCACCACGGCACGGTGGAAGAGGCCTACGGCGGCAGGCGTCCCCAGCAGCGTGGCCACACTGAAGCCTCCGGCCGACTCGCCGAAGATGGTCACCGAGCCCGGGTCACCCCCGAAGGCTGCGATGTTGTCGTGCACCCATCGCAGCGCGGCCACCTGGTCGTGGATGCCCCAGTTTCCGATCAGTCCGTCGGGGTCGGCCAGGTCCCGGTGACCGAGGAACCCCAACGCGCCGAGTCGGTAGTTGATGGTGACGACCACGGCGTCGCCGTTGCGGACGAGGTTGCCGCCCCGGTAGAGGAACACGGAGCCGCTTCCGGACGTGAACCCTCCCCCGTGGATGAAGACCATCACCGGACGTCCCCGACCTGGCTCCCCTATGGCTACATCGGGCAGTTCCGGGGTCCAGACATTGAGTGACAGGCAGTCCTCGCTGTGCGGTTCGGACGCCGCAGGATCAGACGGGCTCGTGATGCCAGGCACGGCGGCTGACTGCGGTGCGATCGGCCCGAACGTCGACGCGTCACGCACCTCGTCCCAACTCTCGGCTTCCAACGGGGGACGCCAGCGCAACGTGCCCACGGGTGCCCGGCCGTAGGGGATCCCTGAAAACGACCACAGGTCCTCGCGCCAGACACCCCTGAGTCTTCCCTGAGTGACCGTGACGACGCCCTTCATGTACGAGGACCCTATGGAGGCAAACCCGACCGGTCAATCGAGCGGAAGGTGAACGGTGCGCGAACTCAGGCTGCATCCGCAGAGAAACGCGAGGATCCCCAATTTCCCATCATAGAGCCGTTACGCTGCTACGCCGTGGATGCAGTGGATTGTCGGAGCACTGTCCGCAGGCGGGCTCCCCTCGTCGGGGTGACCATGGCTGCCGCCCTTCTCGGAGCATTGCTGTCGAGCGCAGCCGTGACGGACGCGGCCGCGACGACATCCACCACGCTGCCCGGACCGGCGCCCAACCAGTCGCAGATCAACGCGACCCAATCGCAGGTGAGCCAGATCGAGACCACACTTGCGCAGGAGGAACAGCAGACCTCCATCCTCGACGACAAGTACAACACCGCCCAGCAGAATCTCCAGAACGCCCAGTCGGCGCTGCAGACCATCGACGCGAACCTGACCCACGAGCGCTCGGAGGTCGCGGTCGACCGGCGCCTCGTTGCGCATGATGCGGTCCAGGCCTACGTGTACGGCACTCCCCAGACCGGTTTCGCCTCCTACTTCTCCTCCTCGGCAACCCAGAACTTGGAGCGCAACCAGTACACCGACCAGATCGTCGGCAATCTGACCAAGGACGAGACCGCGCTGCTGCAATCCGAGGCGCAGCTGCAGACCCAGGAGGCGGCGCAGCAATCCGAGGCGGCACAGGCGCAGTCCGAGGCGGCGCAGGCAAAGTCACTGGCACAGGCCAACGTGCAGGAAGCGGCCGCGACCAAAGCGACCTTGGGCCAGGTGCAGGGGCAGCTGGCCCAAGAAGTCGCGCAGGCGGCCATTCAAGAGGCGCAACAGGAAGCGGCAGCGGCGGCGGCAGCGCGCAGCGCGGCGGCAAAGCAAGCGGCGGCGGCGGCGGCGGCCACGGCGGCGACCGTTGCCGGCGCAGTCGGTGGATCATCGAGCGGTGCCGCCGCGACGACGGCGGCCAACCAGGCCGCGGCCGCTCCCGCGGCCGGGGCCACCGGGACCGCCGGAGCGGGCGTGGGCGGGCCGGTGGCGCCGGTCGGGCCGGTCGGCGGGTCCGCCCAGGGCGGGAGCAGCGGCATGGCCGCGGTGCAGGCCGCCGAGTCCCAGCTGGGAGTGCCCTACGTCTTCGGCGGCGAGCAGGTGGGGGTGGGCTTCGACTGCTCCGGGCTCGTGCAGTGGGCCTGGGGCCAGGCCGGAGTCTCCATACCGAGGACGACCGAGACCGAGTGGCCCGCCCTCAAGCACGTCTCTCTCGATGCGCTCCAACCCGGTGACCTGCTCTTCTACTACAACCTGGACGGCGACAGCCAAGTTGACCACGTCGTGATGTACACGGGCGCAGGGCCCTACGGAACTTCCACGGTGATTCAGGCACCGTTCACCGGGTCGACCGTGTCGTACTCGCCCATCTTCACCGAGGGCCTCATCGGGGCCGCTCGTCCGTAGCGCCGCCGGCCAAGATCCCGCTCGCCGGGTGGTCAGTACCATGGCCTCATGGCCAGCGGGCGCCAAGTAGTAGGTCAGAAGGATCGATCGACCGCCATCGTCCCGATCCGCATCACCTCCGAGCACTCCGGGGAGCTCGAGGATCCCCGGCTGTCCGACGTCGACGAATGGGGTCGCTCGGAACGGACGCGGGCGGTGGCGCGAGCGATCTACGAGCCCGTCTATTCCAAGTGGTTCCGCGCCGAGTGGGAAGGTCTCGAGAAGGTCCCGTCCGATGGCGGCGCGCTGCTCGTGGCCAACCACGCCGGCGCCATCCCTTCCGATGCGCCGGTCATCATGCACGGGATCGAGAAAGAGCTGGGACGTCCCGTCTACGGGCTGGCCGACTACTTCTTCCGGACCGTTCCCGTCGTCGGGACCCTCTGGGCGCGCGCCGGCGGCGTCTCGGCCCGTCCCGCCAATGCTTACCGACTGCTGAAGGAGCAGCGTCAGCTCGCACTGGTCTTCCCGGAAGGCACGAAGGGGACATCCAAATCGTTCACCGACCGTTATCAACTGCGCCGCTTCGGGCGCGGCGGTTTCGTCGAGATCGCCATGCGGGCTGGCGTCCCCGTCATCCCCATCGCCGTCGTCGGATCAGAAGAGGCGATGCCGGTCGTGCTACGCCTGCCAACCCTGGCCCGCGCGCTCGGGGTCCCCTACTTCCCCATCACTGCCAATGTGCTCGCCATGGGCCCGCTCGGCGTCGTCGCACCGTTCCCGGCCAAGTTCAAGTTGCGCGTCCTCGATCCTGTGCGATTCGACGTTCCGGCGGACCAGGACCGCTACTCGAAGAGCCGGATCATGGAGGAATCCGAAGGCATCCGCTCGCTGCTGCAGGAGTCCGTGTACGACATGCTGCGCGACCGCCGCAGCGTCTGGTTCGGCTGAGGCACCGGTGAACCGTCGCGTCCTCGTCACGGGAGCTGACACCTTCTGGGGCGGCCGCATGGTGCAGGCCCTCGAAGCGGATCCCGGCATGGACGTGATCCTGGGGATGGGCACCGGGGCTCCGACGGTGCCATTCGAGCGGGCCGAGTTCGTCCGGGCTGACCAGACCTACTCCATCATGAAGCGGATCGTGAAGGCGACGCAGGTCGACACGATCCTCCACACCTTCATGATCACGAACTCCTCCTCGGTGCCGCGGCGGGCCATGCACGAGATCAACGTCATCGGGACGATGAACCTCCTGGCGGCCGCCGGGGCCGCCGGCTCGACGGTACGCCACATCGTGGTCAAGTCCTCCACCTTGGTCTACGGCTCCGCCGCCAGCGACCCGAACACATTCCTGGAGGACACCCCTCGGACGAGCGTGGTGAAGAACAGCGTGGAGCGCGCGCTCGTTGAGGCCGACGGGCTCATACGCGACTTCGCAGAGGACAATCCCGGCACCCGGGTGACTGTGCTGCGCTTTGCCAACGTCCTCGGCGAGCATCTGACCACACCGATCAGCCGGAACCTGTCACGGCCCGTCTGCCCGGCCATCTTCGGCTACGACCCGCTCCTCCAGTTCATCGAAGAGGATGACGTGGTGCGCGCCCTTCTCCACGTGACCCAGACCGGCGTTCCCGGCCTCTACAACGTGGCCGCCGACGGGCGGCTCCCCTGGAGCGAGGTCGCGAACATCTGCGGGACCCGGCTGGTCCCCCTCTCACCGTTCAGCCCCCTGAAGATCCGGCCGCTGGCCCACCTCTTCGACCTGCCCGCCGAGCTCTTGGACCTGCTCCGCTACGGCCGCGGCGTCGACACGAGGCGATTCGCCGCAACGGGCTTCACCTACAACGCCACGAGTGCCGGCGCCGTGCAGGCCTTCATCCGGTCCCAGCGCCTCCGCCGGCAGACCGGCAGGCGGCCGACGTCATACACCTACGAGCACGACACGGAGCAGTTCTTCCGCCACTCACCGTCCGTCCTGGGTGGTCGCGAGGACTGACTCTCAGCCCCCCAGCCACTCCTCGACTAGTTCGCGCTCACGCGCCACCCATTCCTCTGCGGTGATGGCGTAGCGCACGTGGTCTTCCCACTCCCCGTCGATCTCGAGAAAGCGGAGTGCGATCCCTTCCTCTCGGATGCAGAGCTTTTCGACCACCCGCCGGCTGGCCGTGTTCCTCGGGATGATGGAGATCTCCACTCGGTGCAACGAGATCGCCTCGAAGGCAAACCGGAGGGTGACGACGACGGCCTCGGGAACCAGCCCTCGACCAGCCAACGCCTCGTCGACCCAATAACCGATGAACGCGCTCTGGAACGGTCCGCGCTGAATGGAAGAGAGTGTCACCTCACCGGCGAAGCGCTCGCCGACGAAGATCCCGAAGCCGTACCCGGTGCCCAGGTGGCGCTCGCGTTCGCGAATGCCACAGCGCGCCGCGAAGCTGGGCCGGTCCTCCGACGGCGCCGGCGCGCCCTTGGGCCGGGGCTCCCACCGCAACAACCAGTCGGCGCATCTCGTCCGCACTTCGTGCCAGGCGGGAAAGTCGTTTTCCGTCAGCGAGCGCAGGAGCACCCGCTTCCCCCGGAGTTCCAGGGGTGCATGACGCACCGACCTGGCCGCACTCATCGTCCAAGCACCTCTTTCAATGCCCCCAGAAGGGCGAGGACGTTCCGCCTTCGGGCCGTGTGGCCCATGCAGCCGATGCGCCAGATCTGCCCGGCCAGCCGGCCGGCTCCGGCGCCGATCTCGATCCCGTACGAGGAGAGGAGCTCCCGCCGGACCGCGGCGTCATCGACGCCGGGCGGGATCCGCACCGTGGTGAGCTGCGGGAGACGGTGGTCGTCGGCCACCAGCAACGGGAGGCCCAGCTCGACCAACCCGTCCTGTAACAACCGGCCGCACTCGGCGTGCCGGGCCCAGGCGGGCTCGAGACCTTCGTCGAGCAACGCACCGAGGCCGGCGTGCAACGCCGCCACCATCACCACCGGTGCCGTGTGGTGGTAGACGCGGGCTCCTCCCGAGCTGTCGTTGACGTAGCGCGCCAGGAGGTTGAGGTCCAAATACCAACTCGAGGGCCTCTCGACGATCCGCTCCAGAGCTCGCTCGGAGACGGTCAGCGGCGCCAGGCCGGGAGGGACCCCGAGACACTTCTGGGTGCCGCTGTAGGCGATGTCCACCGACCAGTCGTCGACGGCGACCGCTATCCCTCCCAGTGACGTCACCATGTCGACCAGAAGCAGGGCGTCGCCCTTGCCTCTCCCCAAGGACGCAATGTCGTTGCGCACACCTGTCGACGTCTCCGCGTGGACGACGGCGATCATGGCCGGGGCCGGGTGCGCCGAGAGCAGGCGGTTGGGGTCGACCGCCTCACCCCACTCGGCGTCGACGCGGACGACTTCAGCGCCGTGACGGCACGCCACTTCGCACATCCGCTCGCCGAAGACGCCGTTGACGCCCACCACCACGGGATCGCCCGGCCGGACGAAGTTGACGAAGGACGCCTCCATGCCGGCGGATCCGGTCCCGCTGACCGGCAGGGTGAGACGGTTCGAGGTCGCGAAGACGCGCCGGAGGCGGTCATTCGTCTCGTCGAGCACGCGGAGGAACTGCGGATCGAGGTGACCCAGGACCGGTCCAGCCAGGGCCATGGTGACTTCCGGGTACGGATTCGAAGGCCCGGGGCCCATGAGCAGGCGGTCAGAGATCACCACCGGCGCATCGTGGCAGGTTGACACTCACCTGCGCCAACGCGCCCGGGTGTTCGATGAGGGCCCCGAAGCCCGCGCTCCGAGGAAGCAACATCGCACAGACGTCGGCTGTCGACAGTGCGCAACGGCGCCCTCTCCCCACACCAGATTGGAGGAGACTCGCGTGTCGTGAAGAGCCGCTGCTCCCACCGCCAGGCGGTCTGCCTAGCCTGTACAATCCGGCAGTGCTCGGGAGGCCCCCAGGAGGCCATGGTGCTCCTGAGACCACGGTCCACTTCGCGTGACTGAGTCCGACCTTCCCCCGGCGACCGGCGACGTCGACCGGGTGCTCTACGCTCCCCGAGAACTTCCGCCTCTGCGCCCCGACGCAGCGAGCTGTCCAGATGCGTACGCGGCGTGGTCGGCCGACCAGCGCCCGGCAAGCGCGGGCGACGAGAACGACGAATCGGTCGACGTGGTGGTCCTGATGGGAGCGGACCAGCCCGGGTGGCTGGCCGACTGTCTTCAGTCATTGACGGCGCAGACCCACCGTCCCCGGACACTCTCGGTGGCCTCAGCGCGCGCACTGCCTCCCGAGGCCCTGGCGGCGTTGGCGTCAGTGCGCGAGGTGACCCAGGTTCGGGGGGCAAG
Source organism: uncultured Acidimicrobiaceae bacterium (assembly GCA_963736515.1). Classification (GTDB taxonomy): domain Bacteria; phylum Actinomycetota; class Acidimicrobiia; order Acidimicrobiales; family RAAP-2; genus Bog-473. The sequence goes on from CAVTPE010000001.1 coordinate 316,812, forward strand.
AGAGTCCGACCCGGCAACGGTCCTGGCCGCGGCGGTGGATTCCGGCACGTCACCCCTCGTCTGCCTGGTGGACCACGATGCCGTGCTCGACCCCGCATGCCTCGCCCACCTGCTCGATGCCCTGGCAGACGGTGTCTGCGCCTATGCCGACCACGACACGAACCTGGGACCGGGCCCCGTACCGTCGTTCAAGCCCGACTGGTCGCCGGAACTCGCGCTCTCGACCGACTACCTCTCCTGGCCCCTCCTCCTTCGACGGGACCGGCTCGAGCAGTCGGGCGGGATCCGCCCATCGGTGGGCGGGGACTGGCGTCACGACCTCGTGCTCCGTCTCACCGAGCTGGGTTCGGTCGGCCACGCCTCTCGTGTTCTCTGCCATCGGCGCGTCGCCACCGCGTGGAACGCCGGATCAACCGCCATCGACGACGCACTGGCCCGGAGCCACGAACACGCAGACATCGGACCCGGGCCGCTCCCCGGTACCTGGCGGGTGCGACGGGGGCTCCCGGCCCGCCCCGGGGTCACGGTGATCGTCCCCTTCCGGGACGCGGCACCGCTGTTGCGCACCTGCGTCGACACGGTCAGCGCCACCGCGCCTGGTTGGCCGTTGGAGTGGCTGCTCGTCGACAACGGGTCCACGGAACCCGAGACGGCAACCTTGCTCGAGCGCCTGGATCGGCGCCCCGACGTCACTGTGCTGGCCGACGGCCGGCCCTTCAATTGGTCCGCCCTCAACAACATGGCAATGGCCCGGGCCACGGGAGAGCTGGTGCTCTTCCTCAACAACGACATCGAGGCGGTTCGCCCGGGCTGGCTCGAGGCTCTGGCCGTTCAGGCGCTCCGTCTCGATGTCGCCGCAGTCGGGGCCCGCCTCCTCTATCCCGGCGGACGGCTCCAACATGCCGGGATCGTGCTCGGCATGGGCGGAGCGGCTGGACACGTGTTGGCGGGACTCGCCCCGGGAGAGCCCGGATACGGCGGCATCGCAGTGCTCCCTCGCGAAGTCAGCGCCGTCACCGGCGCGTGCTTGCTCAGCCGTCGATCCGTCGTCCGGGAACTAGGTGGCTTCGACGAAGGTCTCGGGATGGACCTGAACGACGTGGATTACTGTCTGCGGGCGTGGGCTGCTGGGTACCGCGTCCTCTACGAACCGGCTGCTGAACTGGTGCACCACGAGTCACCGAGCCGGGGGACTTCAGGGAGCCCGGCCGACATCCGACGCTTCGTCGACCGTTGGGAGGGGGCCATCCGCCGCAGCGACCCCTTCTTCAACCCCAACTTGACCAGGGTAGACTCCTCTTGCGCGTTGCGATCGCCAGGCGAGGAGGAGTGGTGGCAGAGATGGCGCTCGATCCTCGAACGATCATGAACGCTGTCTCCGCAGGCAATCCCCCAGAAGACCCGCCCGCGCTGCTCTCCCAGCCCCTCGGGTCTGCCGAACCCCTCCCGCCCGTCCGTCAGACGAACGAACTCCAACGTCTCCACCGGGCCTGGGCCGAGTTGACGGCGCCCCCAACAATCTCCCGGGGCAACGTGTCCGGCCGCATCCGGGCCGTGATGGCCGGCGAGCCGGTGGCCAGCGCCGAGCGCGAGGACCGGAACCTCATCGGCCAGCTGATCCAGGCGGTTGACACGCTCGGCGTCCGATGCGACCAGCTGACCGACCGGTTAGAGCGACTCGAGACCCTGCTGGAAGAAACCGTGAGCGCACTTGGCGCCGACCTGGTCGCCGTGCGGGCGGCTCTCCGGCGACCCGACCAAGGCGTCGGTGACTGACCGCAGCGCTCTCGTCGTCCTCTTGGCGGCGCGTTGGGGGAATCCTCAGTCCGAGTCAGCCTTTGTCGCCCGTGCCCTCGCGGGAGCCCTGTCCCGGCATGCCGAGGTTGCGGTCGTCACGCCAGGTGATCCCGCTGAAAGCGGCGCCGACGGCGCCTTCGACGTGTACCGCATTGGCACCCAGACCGGAGGTTGGCCCGTCACAATCCGCTGGCCGGCGCCACTGCGCGGAGCCGCCGTGGCCGTGGTGGTAGGCGGCGGGGCCGGGGTGCACGTGGCTCGCGCCCACCTGCCGAGGGCAGAGGTCGTCGAGGTGGCCGGTCCTGAGGATCCCACTGCAACCCGGGTATGGACCCTCACACCCGGACGTACGGCTCAGCTAGGCGAAGGCTCGGCGTTCGAAGTGGGAATCGCCGTGCCTCTCAATCCCCTCGCAGCCCGGAGCCGTCACAACGGCTTCGGCTTCACCGATTACCTGCTCGTGCTCTCGGACCGCCGTGGCGGCGGCGCCCCCTGCCACGCCCCCACCCCGCTGGCCGCCTGGCTGGCGGCCGGGCTCCCCTCGGCGTTCCTGGTGGTGGTGGAGGATGCGAAGGCCACCGCCTTCCGATCGCGGTCGTGGTGGGGAGAGGTGACCATCGACACCAGGACCGACCTGCACCGCCTGTTGGCCCACGCCCGCGCCTGTGTGGATCTCCGTCCCGGGGGGCTGATCGGACGCGAGTGCGTCGAGTCGATGCTCCTCGGCACCCCGATCCTGGTGCCCCGGTCCAGCCAGGCGACGCAGCACGCGGCGGGAGGCGGCGGCCTCTGGTTCTCGGGCCCGGTCGAGCTCCTCGGCGCGGCCAAGGCGATGGGTCGGCCCGAGATCCGCGACGTACTCGGCAGCCAGGCCCGGGACCTGGCTACTACCCAATTCGGAGACGCCACGTCCTTCGTGCGGCGGGTCGGCGAGGGCCTCCGCCACGTGCTGGCAGGCCCGCGGCCCCTCGATCGAGCGTGACCGCGATGGACCAACAGGGGCATTGGCATGGGCCATCGGCGGGACCCTGTGCTTTAATATCGGCCCGATTCCCCCAACTTCGAGCCAGACCCATGTCCACCGCTCACCGAGGAGGTCCATGAGCTTTGAACGGGATGTCGTAGTTGTCGGAGGATGCGGCCACGTCGGATTGCCGCTCGGGCTCGGCGTTTGCCGAGCGGGGGCTTCAAGTGGCGCTCTATGACGTGAACCAGGCGGCCGTCGACGAGGTCGCCTCGGGGCGCATGCCCTTCGACGAAGCCGGGGCGCAGGCGGTCCTCGAGCGCGTCCTGACCTCCCGGCTGACGGTCAGCACCGATCCGACCGTCGTCTCGTCGGCCGAGCATGTGGTCGTCGTCATCGGCACCCCCGTGGACGAACACCTGAACCCCGATCCCAACGCCGTCTCGTCGGCTATTCGTGAGCTCCTCCCGCACATGGTGGACGGACAGCTGATTGTGCTGCGCTCGACGCTCTATCCGGGAACGACCGCCCTGGTCGAGGCGACAGTGGCCCAAAGCGGCAAACGGCTCGAGGTCTCCTTCTGCCCCGAGCGCATCGCGGAGGGGAAGGCCATGACCGAGCTCTTCGAGCTTCCCCAGATCGTGTCGGGCCGCAGCGAATCCGTGCTGGACCGCTCGGCCAAGCTTTTCGGGACCCTGGCCTCCCAGATGGTACGGATGCAGCCCGAAGAGGCAGAGTTGGCCAAGCTCTTCACCAACACTTGGCGGTACATCAAGTTCGCCACGGCCAACCAGCTGTTCATGATGGCTACTGACTTCGGGCTCGACTACGAGCGCATCCGCAAGGGCCTGCGGCTCGACTACCCCAGGGCAGCCGACCTGCCGGGTGCCGGGTTCGCCGCTGGGCCGTGTCTGCTGAAGGACACCATGCAATTGGCTGCCTTCAACAACAACAACTTTGTGCTCGGGCATGCCGCCATGCTGGTCAACGAGGGTCTGCCGCTCTACCTCGTCTCACGTCTCGAGGCCCGACACCCGCTCTCGGAGATGACGGTCGGCATCCTCGGAATGGCGTTCAAGGGCGAGTCCGACGATGTCAGATCGAGCCTGAGCTACAAGTTGCGGCGGATCTTGCTCTTCAAAGCAGGCGACGTCCTGTGTCACGACCCCTACGTCCGAGTGGACTCGACGCTTCGCCCCCTGGACGAGGTGCTGGAACGATCGGACCTTCTGATCCTGGCCGCGCCACACCACTGTTACGACGAACTCGAGACCGATGTCCCAGTCGTCGACATCTGGGGTCTCCGGGGGCAGGGGACCCTCTTGTGAAGCCCCGCGTCTCAGTCATCGTCACCGCGTACAACGAGGGGGAGGCCATTGTCACCTGCCTCGACCGGCTCCTCGACTCGATCACTCTGCCCTGCGAGATCCTGGTGGTCTTCGACTCGCCCACCGACACCACGGCCCCTTGGGTGGAGAAGTACCAACGGGCCGAGCCCCGGGTCACGCCCGTCCTCAACACCTACGGTCGAGGTCCGGCCCGCGCCATCCGCTGCGGCTTCGACTACGCCAACGCCGACGTGGCGGTGGTCACCATGGCCGACGGGTGCGACGACCCCATGCAGATCGACTCCCTGGTGCGTCTGGTGGAGCGGGGGGTCGTGGTCGCCGCGGCGTCGCGCTACATGCGCGGCGGTAGCCAGATCGGGGGTCCCCTACTCAAGGGCACCCTCTCCCGGCTGGCTGGCAAGAGCCTCTACCACCTGGCCCGGGTGGGTACGCATGACGCAACGAACTCCTTCAAGGCCTATTCGACGAGCTTCGTCCGCTCCGTCGGCATCGAGTCCGACGCTGGCTTCGAGGTGGGGATCGAGTTGGTCGCCAAGGCGCGTCGCCGCCGAATGCCCGTGGCCGAGATCCCGACGATCTGGCTCGACCGGGTGGTCGGCGCCTCGAATTTCAAGCTCGCCAGTTGGATCTCGAAGTACCTAGCGTGGTATTTCTACGCCTTCGGACCCCGGCTGCCTGAGGCCATGCCGACGGTCCCCGCCACCTCATCGATGCCCAAGGCGTGATCCTCCCGCCGGGGGGACACTTCCGGCGGCCACAACCCACACGAAAGCGGAACTCTCAACATGGCAAATGTGCTCATCACTGGTTCGGCCGGCTTCATCGGCGGCTATGTCGTCGAGGAACTTCTGCGTCGAGGGCACACAGTGGTTGGAATCGACAACCTCTCGAAGTACGGGAGGGTCGCCAAATCGTACGACGACCATCCCGCGTACACCTTCGTCGAGGGGGATTGCCGTGACGTCGGGCTCATGACGGACCTGATGGGCGACTGTGACCACTTCATCGCCGGCGCGGCCTTGATCGGCGGGATCTCCTACTTCCACACCTATGCCTACGACCTGCTTGCCACCAACGAGCGGATCATCGCCTCGTCGTGCGATGCGGCAATCGCCGCACACGCGGCGGGGAGGCTGCAGAAGGTCACCTACCTGTCCTCGTCGATGGTCTACGAATCGACGCCGACCTGGCCCTCCTTCGAGGGTCAGGAGCGCGAAGTCCCTCCCCCGCTCTCCTCGTACGGCTTCCAGAAGCTGGCCGTTGAGTATTTCGCCCGGGCCGCCTACGACCAATACGGGCTCCCGTACACGATCGTCCGCCCGTTCAACTGCGTGGGTATCGGCGAGCGACGGGCGCTCGGCGACGTCGACGTCATGTCGGGGAACGTGAAGCTGGCCATGAGCCACGTGGTCCCGGATCTGGTCCAAAAGGTGGTGAAGGGACAAGATCCGCTCCACATCCTGGGTGACGGCTCGCAGATCCGCCACTACACCTATGGGGGAGACCTGGCCGAGGGCATTGTCACGGCGGTTGAGCACCCGGCCGCCCTGAACGAGGACTTCAACCTCTCGACCGCCACATCGACCAGCGTGTTGGAGCTGGCCGAGCTCATCTGGCACAAGGTCCACGGCGCGGACGTCCCGTTCCGCTACGTCTCAGACCCGCCCTTCGAGCACGACGTGGCCAAGCGCGTCCCGGCGACCGCCAAGGCCAAGGAGGTCCTCGGCGTCGAGGCGACCACCAGCCTCGACTCCATGCTCGACGAGGTCATCCCCTGGATCGTCCAGGCGGTCGCCGACGGAACCATCTAAGTGTTTCTTCGTGATTCGCGGGAGCAATGAGCTCAGCGCTACACCCACGGGAATTCTTGTCCTCGGCGCTCCCGGCGCCGGGGACCGGCTGGCAGATTTCCTCGTAGAGGCCGGCTTGGCGCGTGCGCTGCCGGCGGACACCCGAGACGAGCTGGCCGCCGGCAGCGAGCGTCTGGTGCGGGCGGCCGGTGGGACGCCCGTAGCGCCGCTCCTCCTGCCCCGGCCCGAACTCGACTCTCGGCTCGGACCGCTTCGGAAGGAATCCGAGGAACTACTAGCTGGCGCGACCGACTCGGGCAAGCCGGGGATACAGCCGTGGGTCTGGTGGCACCCCTTGAACGCCTTCCTGGCCGACTTCTGGGCCGAGATGGCGAAGGGCCGAATCGCCCTCGTCTTTGCCGTCAGCCCACCGGGCCCGGCCATCGGAGCGCTGGCCGAGGCGCTCGGATCCTCGGACGCCGAGGCCGAGCGCCTCTGGTCCGCGCTCCAGCGCGCCGCCCTCGCTGCTTGTGACCACCAGCCGTCGATGATCGTGGCGACCAGCACGCTCGAGGAGCCCAAGGTCCTTGCCGGCGACCTCGCGCAATTCCTCGATCTGCCGACGCCCGACCGCGGACGCGGCTCCCCTCGCCAGCCGCCCGGCGATAGCGGGGGTGCCGGCGGTCGACCTGGCGCCCGACGACCGTCGTCCTGTGGACCTTCCTCGAGCGCTTGAGCAACGACGGACAACGACGCGACCGACGACGGACTGGTCGCCGCCCTCCAGGGCTTCTACGACGAGGCCTACTACGACGACTAACTGGGGTGATCTGCCCTACCGCCGCGGGGTTGAGGAGTGGGACCGGTTCTTCGGCTCGGTGTCCGAGCGGATCGCGGCCACGATCGGTCCCCGCACCGCGCTCGACGCAGGCTGCGCCATCGGACTCTTGGTCGAAGGACTCCGAGCGAACGGCGTGGACGCCTCGGGGTTCGACATTTCGCCCTTCGCCATAAGCCAGGCGCCCCCCGCGCTCGCCCCCTACGTCTCGGTGCGTTCCATCACCGACGAGATCGAGGGCCACTTCGACCTCATCACGTGTCTCGAGGTGGTCGAGCACCTGCCGTCGCGTCTGGCGGATGCCGCCATCGCCAACATCTGCCGGCACAGCGATGCCGTGCTTTTTTCGTCTTCTCCCGAAGACTTCGAAGAACCGACCCACATCAACGTCCGGCCGACGGAGGAGTGGGCACGACGTTTTGCCGACCAGGGGTTCTACCGCGACTTCTCCTACGACGCTTCCTACATCGCACTCCATGCCGCGCTCTTCCGGCGGGGTGCTCTCAGTGTCGAGGATGTGATTGATGGCTACGAGCGGCGGCTCTGGCTCGACGCCGTGCAGCATCGCCAGCAGGCCGAGACGGCCAGAGACGAGGCCCAGCGGCAACGAGGCCCGCGGCCGAGCACTCAGGCCCGGGCCGACGAGGCGGAGGCGATCGAATCCCAGGCCTCCGCCCATCACGCCCTGCACCAGCTCCAATTGCGACGGGATGCCGAGCGGAAGGCGGCCGCAGGCGGCGCTCGACGAGCAGGCGAGGAACCAGGCCCGGCTGGCGACCGTCGTGGCGCGCCGGGAAGCCGAGATCGAGGAGCTGCGAGCGCGAGGTGGAGCGGATCTACCAGACCAAGGTCTTCCGCTACTCCCGTCGCCTGCGGCGGATCTACGGCAGACTCCGTCGTCGACGCCTGCACCCAGCGTCGGTGTCCCCGGTCAACGACGACGGTGCGTCGTCAGAACTCGATGGGAGGGTCCTACGACCTGTGGGTGGCCACCTACGACACCTTGACCGACGAGGCACGCGACGTCTTCCGGCGTCGAACAGCTCGCCTCGACGATCCCCCGGTCTTCTCGATACTGGTCCCCGTCTACAACACCCCCGAGCCGTACCTGCGTGCCGCCATCGACTCGGTGCGGCGCCAGCTCTACCCGCACTGGCAGCTCTGCCTCGCTGACGATTGCTCCACCGACGACCGGGTTGGGGCCATCCTCGACGAGTACGCGGCCGCCGACGAGCGGATCTCGGTCGTCCGCCGAGCGGAGAACGGCCACATCTCGGCCGCCTCCAACTCGGCACTGGAGCTGGCCACCGGTTCCTGGGTGGTTCTCCTCGATCACGACGACGAGCTGGCGGAGCATGCCCTGGCGGTGATGGCCCTGAGCCATCGCCGACCACCCAGAGGTGTCCTACCTCTACAGCGACGAGGACAAGCTCGACGCCGACGGCCGCCGCTTCTCGCCCTTCTTCAAGCCCGACTTCGACCCGACCATGTTGCTCGGCGAGAACTACCCGTGTCACTTGTTCGTGGTCCGTCGGGAATGCCTCGAAGAGGTCGGCGGCTTCCGGGTGGGGTTCGAGGGGAGCCAGGACTGGGACCTCGCGCTCCGGGTGACCGAGCACCTCGAACCCGCGGCGATCCGCCACATCCCGCACGTCCTCTACCACTGGCGGGTGCATCCGGAGTCGACCGCCGCCTCGGGTTCGGCCAAGCCCTATGCCGCCGTGGCCGGCGTCCGCGCCGTGCAGGAGCACCTGGCCCGGACAGGCCAGACCGGCCAGGTGCACTGGAACCCGGCGACCGGTCGCAATCGGGTCCGTTGGGAGCTGGCGCGAAGACGGGCCCCTCGTCTCGATCATCATCCCTACCCGGGACGGGCGCAGCCTGAGCCGCTGCCTCGACAGCGTGCGCCGCCAGACGACGTACGAGAACTACGAGATCCTGGTCGTCGACAACGGGAGCTGTACGGCCCTGACCCTTGACTACCTGCGCGCACACGAGAACGTGATCACGATCATCCGAGACGAGCGGGCCTTCAACTACTCGGCCCTCAACAACGGGGCGGCCGAGCAGGCCGGGGGCGAGCTGCTGCTGCTGCTCAACGACGACGTCGAGGTGATGGGCGGGGACTGGCTGGAGGAGATGGTCAGCCAGGTCCTTCGGCCGGGCGTGGGCATCGTCGGGGCCAAGCTCGACTACCCGAACGGGACCATCCAGCACGCCGGCGTCACCCTCGGCATCTACGGCGTGGCCGGACACCTGCACAAGGGGCGTCGACCGCTTCGACCTCGGGTACTTCGGCGACCTGGCCCTCACCCGTCGGGTCTCAGCGGTGACCGGGGCCTGCATGCTGATCCGCCGGGAGGTCTGGGACGAACTCGGCGGTCTCGACGCCACTGACCTCGCCATTGCATTCAACGACATCGACTTCTGCCTCAGGGCCCAGGAGGCGGGGTGGGCCGTGATCTGGACGCCCTTCGCCGAGCTGATCCACCACGAGTCGATCTCGCGTGGACCCGACGACGTGGGGCCCCGCGCCGACGAGTTCCGCCGCGAGGTCGAGTACATGAAGCGGCGCTGGGCCCATGCCTTGCGCAACGACCCGGCCTACAACCCGAACCTGACGCTCCTGGGCGAGCATGCCACGCTGGCGTGGCCGCCTCGTGTCAGCTTCGTCGACGATGCTCCATAGTCCCGGGTCACCAGCGCCCGCGCTCGCCCCGACCGCCGCAACAACCAAGGCGCCCGACACGCTCGGGACCGCTCGTCGTGGTTCGACCCTCTTTTCCCGACGACCGAACGGTCGACGGCTCCGACTTGGTTGATCGGCGTGCTGTACCCACTGGCCGTGCTCTCGCTGACTGGGCTGGCTCTCCTGCGCCAGTCCGGGGCGCCGGCGACCAGCACCATCTGGGCCGAGGACGGAGCCATCTTTTACGAGCAGTCCCGGCTCGATGGCTTCCTCCACACGTTGACCATCCCCTACGCCGGCTACCTCCAACTCGAGCCCCGCCTGTTCGTCCAGCTGACTCGCCTGGCGCCGATGGCCGATGCCGCCGCCGTCATGGCGGTGACCGGTGCCTGCTTCCTGGCTCTCGTCTGCTGTTATGTCTTCCACGCCTCCCGCGGGGTGATTCCCCGAATGTGGGGACGGCTGCTGCTGGTGGCCGTGGTCATCCTCCTCCCCCTCGCCACGGGGGAAATCCTCGACAACAACGTGAACATCGGATGGTTCTTGTTCTTCGCGGCGTTTTGGGCCCTCATCACACGTCCCCGCACGACCGCCGATGCCCTCCTGGCCGGGCTGGCGTGCCTGCTGGCGACAGGCACCGAACCGTTGGTAGCACTCCTCCTCCCGCTGGCCGCGGCGCGGGTGATGGTGGTGCGAACAGACCTGCGTCAAGAGGCGCCGGTGGTCGGCCTCCTCCTCGGCCTCGCCTACCAGGGCATCGGGATCATCAAGGCCAGCGGAGGCCCGTCCACCTTCGCCATGGAGAGCACCCACGGGGTGCTGCGTGCGCTAGGCATCAGGGTCGGCTGGGGCTGGCTGAGCGGCAGCGACCTCACCAACCACATTCTCGCCTCCTCGTACACAGTGGTCTGGCAGGTAACGGGCTACCTGGTCCTGGTGGGTGTCGTCGTGGTGGCCCTCCTCCTCCGTCACCGGGCCACCTCGTTCTTCGTGGTCACCGCCGTGGGATTCGCCATCATCACGTTTGTGGTGCCGGTCTTCGTGCGGGGGGTCGGCCCGACCCTGGTTGGCGGACCCCTCTTCGTCGGTAGTCGATACAGCGCGACCCCGGTCCTCCTGATCTGGAGCGCCGTGGTGGTCATCGCGGTGCGGCTGAGTGAGGTCGCTCCTCGGCAGGTGCTCCGCTACGTCCCGGCCCTGGCTTGCCTGCTCCTTCTGGTCCCGGTTTGGGTGCTCGACTTCCGAGCGGCCAACATCCGATCGGCGGGGCCGCGCTGGAACGAGCAGACGGCAGCGGCGGCAGCCTCCTGCAAGTTCCACCCCGAAGCCAAGGCCACGTTGCAGATCAGTCCGCCCGGGTGGGAGGTCGTGCTGCCGTGTACCGACGTGTCCTGAAGGCCCTTCTCGCCAAAGCCACCTTGTGGGCGTTGTTTCCTGCACCTGTTCATCGCCGTGGTCTATCGGGTGCGCCGTCGGCCCGCGGCGCTTTGGTGGCTGCGGCGCTTTGGTGGCTGCGGCGACCGGCACCGCCGTGGTGCCGAATCGAGGCCGCCCTGATCCGGCTTGACTGCTCGCGGTCCTCCTTCCGGGGGCGGGCTTCAGGACCAACATGACCGTCCAGTCCGTCCCAGTTCAGACCCGATCGTCCGCTGACATCCAGGGTTACCCCGTGGCCCGGCTACGACTAACGACCCCTGGACAAGAGTCATGTCGATCTGCGCGTTCGGATCAACAGCCCCACGTGTTCCGCGTCTACGATCTACCGTCGCACCGCTCACCCTTCGCACGAGAATTTCGGAGCATCCGTGGAAATGTCCGATCCGGTATTTCATTCAATTGATCTGAACAACATGAAGGGCCTTGAGGTTGGCGCACTCTACAGACCTCGAGTTTCTCAAGACTACGACGTCAAGTACGTTGATCATCTTTCGACTGAGGAGCTTCGCGGGGGATACGCCGCGAATTCTGTAGCCGGGCCATTCGTCGATGAAATCGTTCAGGTTGATTATGTTCTTCGCGATGGTGAAACCATTGCATCCGTGACGAAGCAAGATGCTCCATTTGATTATCTTGTCGCTTCGCACGTCATAGAACATGTTGTAGACCCAATTAGTTGGCTACGCGACATCGCGGAAATCCTCACCCTCGACGGCTTGATATCTCTCGTGATACCCGACAAGCGCTTCTGCTTCGATATCAACCGGGACTTAACCTCGTTCCAAAATTGGATCGACTGGCATCTCCGCCGCTTAAAGGCCCCATCCTTGGCCCAGCTCTTCGACTTCTTTGCGAACATAACTACGCTGGACGGATCTGTTGATACAGCAGCTCTGTGGGCGGGTCCTGTCGATTACTCAAACGTACGGCGTCACGACGTGGCAGACCCTGACGCTGACGCGTTTGCCGCCTGCATTAAGCACCGGGAGACCGGCGAATACAAGGATATTCATGCTGGCGTCTACACCCCGGAGAGCTTCCTTGGGCTCCTACGACGCGCCATGAAGTTGGGACTGCTGGATTTTGAAGTTGCTCATTTCGAAAGCACCCCTACTAATTCTCTCGAATTCTATGTCACTCTGCGCAAGACTCCTCCGAGTGCAAGTGCGGTCGACCTGAGGGTGAAATCAGTCGATAGAGCACTCGCCGCTAGTCGACGGGCTCATGGACCACCTAAGTTCCCTTACAGAACAGAGACTGTGGGTCCGAAGACGACGGCGCCTTCGGACCCTGATGGTTCTGCACGAATCATGCTGAGCAAAAAAGAACAGACTCTGATATCACTGAAAAGGAGCATTTTGGCTACGTTGCGGAACCAACGAGTTACTGATGATGACAGGCGCCTGAGCCGGAAACCCTCACGATCTCACCGGAATGGATAGTTGGAGGAGGCAATCACCCCTACTGAGGTGTACCTAGGATCACGTCTCAGGACGCCGCTCCCGAAAGAGCTGCGACAACCCGTTCGGTACCTCTCACACCGTCCCGGACTGGGCGCGACAGCCAGCGCACAGTCCTAGGGTAGGTCTTCGGAATCACCGAGCATCTGGCGAAAGCGTGGGCATCAGGAGTCCCCTCGCCAAGCCGTCGAGGATGTCATCCTCCGAGACCAGGCATCGGTCGCGTCCGAAGGACGCCATCACCACGGCGAGGACAAGAACCCCGCCGACGATGACATCCTCCCTGCCCTCCGTCATGCCGGGGCGGCCCAAACGAGCGGAGGCGTCCTCTGCGGCGAGGATCTCGAGCCACCGCTCGACATCGTGTCGGGTAAGCACGGCGAGGTGGACCTGCTCGCGGTCGTACACCGTGAGGCCGCGGTCGAGGCAGACCAGCGTGGAGACGGTGCCAGCCAGCCCGATCATGAGCCCGTCGGGTGCCGGCGCGGGCAGGTCCGCTCGGGCGCCCGCCACCTCCGCCGCCACCCAGCGGCGCGCCGATTCCAAGTCCTCCCGGCTCGGGGGGTCGTGGTGGAACCGCTCGCTCACCCGGACACACCCGATGTCGAGTGAGCGCGCCACCACCTCGAGGGCACGGGTGTCGCCGCGTGGGCCGTGAGGCCCGACCGTGAGTTCCGTCGACCCGCCCCCGACGTCCACCACGAGCAGTGGTCCCGCCCCGGCCAGCGCAGGATCCAGATGGGCGGTGGCCCCGGCGAAGGACAGACGACCCTCTTCGTCCCCGGACAGGACTTCGGGATGCACCCCTGTGATCTCCTCGGCGATCGTCATGAACTCGTCGGCGTTCTCCGCATCCCGGACGGCGGACGTCGCCACCACCCGGGCCCGCGTCACGCCATAGCGGTCCATCGCCCCCCTGAACTCACGCAGGACGGTCGCCGTGCGGTCGATGGCCGCCCGCGAGAGCCGGCGAGCGGCGTCCACCTGCTCGCCCAGGCGGGTGATGCGCATCTGCCGCTCCAATACCTTTCCGTCGACGTCCATCACGATGAGCCGGGTCGAATTGGTCCCACAGTCAACCGCGGCCACAGGGCCCGGGGGATCCTGCATGTCTGCAGCCTCCACCACGAAGGAGCTGACGTCCACGGCCAGCTGCTCGGCGGTCCATCGTCCGACGGGGTCGTCTCCGCCCGCCAGGTACCAGGCCAGGTGGGCGTGCAGGCACTTCACGCCGCGGCGTGTACCACCGACGCCGCCTGAGGGAGCAGGCCCGGAATGACCGGGCGGAAGGGCCCGGTCACGCTCTGCGGCATGGCGGGCGTGCGCACTGGCCACTGCCGCCGCGGCTACCGCGGCCGCGGCGAGGCGCACGCCCCCGGCGGCCTCGAGGCGGCTGACGGCCTCGCGCAGCGGGGCGTCGACCAGCCAGTAGCGGGTGGGCATGGGTCGACCGTCGTCGAGGAGCGGCGCGTTCTCAATGACCGCCGGCGTCCCGTCGGGGCGCCGGACCACCACCGTGAAGGCACCCAGCGGGGGCCGGCCCAACAGGGCGGCGACCGCCTCGTGGTCACCCGCGTCCGTCACGCCGCGGCGGGGTCAACGCCAGAATTCGAGGGCCTGGGCCATGCGCGACAGCAAGCCGCCCGACGTCGACGCGGCAGCGCCCGACCCCGTGCTGTGGGAGGACGGCGGTGGGGCGGCTGGCGTCGTCGTCGTCGTGGTCACGCCCCCGGGAGGGAGCTCCGGCGTAGGCGGACGGGGTCACGGGCCCGTCCGCCCCCGGGTCACCCGCATACGGCGTACCGGCAGCGGTCGCGCCCGACGGCGGGAGGACCTGGTAGGCCTGCTGACCGGGGCTGACCAGCTGGTACTGCTCGCGGGCGATGCGACCGATCTCGCCGGCATCGCTGAGGTTCTTCCTCTCCTGCGCCAGCGCGGCGTCCTGCGTGTGCAGCGCACCCAGCTGGGCTTCGGCCCCGGTGAGGTTGGACCGCTGGCTGAGGAGGGAGCTGGCCGGGAACCAGGCGAAGAGGACGATGGCGGACACCACGAGCGCGCCCAGGAAGGCCAGGCGCGCCCTCCCGACCGACCCGACAAGGCCACCCGTGCCGCCCGGGGGGCCCACCTTGGTGGCGCGGGCCCGAGGTGGTGCCTTCTTGGCGCTAGCCCGCGCCATGCCGGGCCCCTCCGTGGCCCGACAGTGCCGCCAGCCCGGGGAAGCTGGCCGACTCGCCCAGGTCCTCCTCTATCCGGAGCAGCTGGTTGTACTTGGCGACGCGGTCCGAACGGGCCGGCGCGCCCGCCTTGATCTGCCCGGCGTTGACCGCCACGGCCAGGTCGGCGATCGTCGTGTCCTCGGTCTCGCCCGAGCGGTGCGAGATCACCGCGGCGTACGAGGCCCCGTTGGCGAGCGCAACCGTGTCGAGCGTCTCGGTCAGCGTGCCGATCTGGTTGAGCTTGACGAGGACGGCATTGGCCACCCCTTCGCGGATGCCGCGTTCGAGGATCTCGGCGTTGGTGACGAAGATGTCGTCGCCCACCAGTTGCACCCGGTCCCCCAACGCCTTGGTGCAGGCGCCCCAGCCGTCCCAGTCCTCCTCGGCCATGCCGTCCTCTATCGAGACGATCGGGTAGCGGTCGGCCAGGTCGACCCAGTAGTCGACCAGCTCCGCCGGGCTCAGCGTCCGGCCCTCCCCCCTCAGCACGTACGACCCCTCGTCCCACAGCTCGCTGGTGGCGGGGTCGAGCGCCAGCGCGATCTCCTCCCCGGGCACCCGGCCGGCCCGCTCGATCGCCTCCAGCAGGAGTTTGACGGCATCCTCGTTCTGCGGGAGGTTGGGCGCGAAGCCGCCCTCGTCACCCACCGCGGTCGACAGCCCCCGCTCGGCCAGGAGCGCCCGCAGCACGTGGTAGGTCTCGGTGCCCCAGCGCAGCGCTTCGCTGAAGGACGCCGCGCCCACCGGCATCAGCATGAACTCCTGGAAGTCGATCGAGTTGTTGGCGTGCGCGCCGCCGTTCAGCACGTTCAGCATCGGTACGGGGAGCGCATGGGCGTTGGCCCCGCCGATGGAGCGGTACAGCGGGACCTCGAGGTCGTCGGCCACGGCCTTGGCGTTCGCCAGCGAGACGGCGAGCATCGCATTGGCGCCGAGCCGGCCCTTGTCCGGCGTGCCGTCGAGATCGATCATGGCGTGGTCGACGGCGCGCTGGTCCAGCGCGTCGAGCCCGCAGACGGCATCCGCGATCTCACCGTTGACGTTCGCCACGGCGCGCTGCACGCCCTTCCCTGAGAAGCGGTCGCCCCCGTCGCGGAGCTCGACCGCCTCGCGGATGCCGGTGGAGGCTCCGGACGGCGCGATGGCACGGCCACGCGCACCGGAGTCGAGCAGCACCTCGGCCTCGACTGTCGGGTTGCCGCGGGAGTCGAGGACCTCGCGCCCGATCACGTGCTCAATGGTGCTCACGACATCTCTCCTTGGCTGTCCCCCCTGGCAGGACACCGGGGCACAAGGTTAGCGGTTGCCCACCTGCGGCTCGGGGACGCCCTCGGCCGCGATGATGTCCGCCGCGCAGCGACAGAGCGCGGTCGCGCAGCGCCTGTTCGGCGTCGACACCGAGGCGCTGGGCCAGGTTCGCCACGGCGAAGAGGAGCTCGCCCGACACCCGGTGGAGATCACCGGCATCGGTCGAAAGCGGGTCGTCCGGCTGGGGGTTGGTGCCTTCGGCACGCCGGGTGAGCGCGGCCAGCCGTTCCGCCGTCTCCGCTGCCGTTGCGTCGTCCGGCTCCAGGCCGACGGCACGCGCCTTGCGCGCCAGCTTGGTCGCGAGCATCAAGGCCGGAAGCGTGGAGGGGATGCCCTCGGTGACGCTGCTACGGCCCTTCTCGCTCTTCTTGATGGCCTCCCAGTTGGTGACGACCTGGTCCGCGCTGTCGGCTTCGACGTCACCGAACACGTGCGGATGGCGGTGCACGAGCTTGTCGTGCACGCCGCTCGCCACGCCGGCCAAATCGAAGCGGCCCGCCTCGTCGGCCAGGCGGGCATGGAAGACGATCTGGAAGAGCAGGTCGCCCAGCTCCTCCTCGAGGCACGCGTACGCGACGGCGTCACCTTCCGGCCCGTCGAGCTCCGCCAGCGCGTCGAGCACCTCATAGCTCTCCTCAATGAGATGGGGCATGAGGGAGCCGTGCGTCTGGACCCGGTCCCAGGGACAGCGCTCCCGCAACGTGTCCATGAGCGCGACGAGCCGGGCCACCGCCGCCCCGGCCGAACGGCCGTCGACGGGCACCATCGCCGGCACGTACAGCGAGGTGAGATGGTCGGGCTCCACCGTGCGGTCGAGGTCCCACCAGTCGACCGTCGCCACCACCTCGTCCTCGAGCCCGAGGTGGTGCAGCACCACGGGTCGCGGCAGCGCCAGGCCATCCTCGTCGGTCACGGCCAGCTTCACGTCGGAGAGCAGGTGGCGCGACCAGCACTGGGCCACCAGGAAGGGCCCGCCCTCCTGTGACGCCACCGAGCCGAAGTCGACGGCGTCGACCAGGCGCACCCCCTCGGCGAGGGGATCGATGCCCAGCGCCGCCCAGGCCAGGTCCAGGAAGGAGAGGGCGGGGCGGGCGGTCACCTCCACCCGGGCGTCGGCCCGCAGCAGGTCCACGGTGCGCTCGGCCACCAGCGGCGACCCGGGCACGGCGTAGACGACCGGTTCCGGCGCGGCGTCGACCGCAGCCGCCACCAGGGCCTCGACGATGCCGGCGTAGACCTCGTCGAACGTCGCCGCGGCCTCGTAGAGGTGGTCGAAGGCCGGCACCCCCTCGAAGGATGCCGCCGCCGGGTGGCGGGCGGTGCGCAGGTAGGCGCGCCCGGATGCGGCCGCCAGCATGTCGGCGACGCCGGGACCCAGCAGGTGGATGCCGGCCGGGCCGAGGCCCACCACCGTGACGTGGGGCCGGTGGCGCGGCACGCTCAGCCGGTGGAGGGGATGGTCGGAGCCGAGCCCGAGACCGACGCCGGTGCGACTCGGCCCACGTTCGCCGTGGCGTTGAGGACGTCCGTCGGCTCCGGCGTGAACGGCGTGAGAACTGATGCGTTCGCGGGCACCCACACCCCGTACTGCGGGTTGACGCTCACCGAGGACTTCCGCTCGTCGGTCGTCAAGGCTTTCTGGGTGGCCGTCGACCCCGCCCGCTGGACGACGTTCGCCACGGCGGCCTGCGCGTTGCTGTAGGGCGTCGGCATGCGCGAGGTGATCTGCAGCAACAGGTACGTCCCGTTGTCGTTGACCGGCGCCGAGACGGCACCTGTGGCCAGGCTCTTCAGGTTGGCATCTGCGGGCAGCTGGGACACCAGGTCGGCCAGCACGGCGCAGCCCTGCGGGCCGCCTCCGCTGCTGCTCGTATTCGACGCCACCGTCGCGAACGGGGTGCCGGAGGCGACCTGGGCCGCCGCAGCCTGGGCCGCGCTCTCACTGGAGAAGACCGCCGCGGTGAGGCACGCCGTGTCGAACTGCGCGCCGTGTGCGTGGAAGTAGTTCTCCAGATCCGTCGCGCTGGAGCCGACGCCGGACAGGTCCTCCTGCAGGGCCGTCGCGGTGGCCACGAACTGCACCTGCTGGTCGACGAACGAGGACGGCATGGTGTCGAGCACCTGCTGCCCGGTGAGCGGCTGGCCGGTGACGGTGCAGCCGTAGCGGACGTCCTGGCCCTGTTGCGTCTGCAGGATCTGGGACATCACCTGCGAGATCTGCTGAGTGAGGTTGGCGCGGGCCGTCGTCAGCTCGGCCTGGGACAGACTGACGTGGCGCTCGTCCGCCAATTGCAGGACGAGCTGGTGCCCGATCTTGGTCTCGAGGTAGTTGGCCACGAAAGCGCTGGTGGCCGTCGGGTGGTCCCCGACGTACTGGCCCGTGCCCGCGCCCGCCACGGGGGGCAGCTGCTGGCTCCCGCTCGACGAGAGGTACTCCTGGGAGTTGAGGTAGCACTGGTAGGAGGCGCTGCTGGCGATGGCGCTCACGTCGGAATTGAGGTCCTGCTGGCTGATACCGGTGCCGTTGACCGTCGCCGCGTTCGAGGGCACCGACAGGGCGGCCGCGGTCAGGCCGCCGGCGAGGACGATGAGGAGGAAGATGAGCCGCTTCACGCGCCGCGCACTTTACAAGGTGCCCCCGCCGGTCCCCACATCGGCCAGCGGGATCAGCTCTTCGATCACGGCGCGCACCGCGTCGGGAGCGGAGGCGCCGTTGGTGAGGGGCACCAGCAGCTGGGCCGCGCTCTCGCGGTAGGTGGCACCCGGAGCCACGCGCCGGAGCCGCACCTGGGCGCTGGCCGGCAGCGTCACTGGAGCGATCCGCACCGTGGGTTGTCGGGTACCACCCGGCCGCACCGGGCTCATGGTCACCTCGCCGATCCCGCGGGCCAAAGCGCTGGCGCGCAGTCGGGCCAGCGCCAAGAGGCCATCGGCGGCGGCGGGGAGGGGGCCGTAGCGGTCCGCCCACTCGGCGCCGATGTCGTCCACGTCGGCCAGGGAGGTTGCGGACGCCAGGCGGCGGTACGCCTCGAGCCGGGCGTCCTCCGCCGCCACGTACTCCCCGGGCAGGTGCGCATCGCCCGGGACGTCGATGGAGATCGTGGGCGGGGTCGGCCTCGCCTCACCGCGGGCCTCGGCCACCGCCTCGGCCACCAGCTGCACGTAGAGGTCGTAGCCGACGGCGGCGATGTGACCCGACTGGTCCGAACCCAAGAGGTTGCCCGCCCCCCTGATTTCGAGGTCGCGCATGGCGATCTTGAAACCCGAGCCGAGCTCGGTGTGCTCCCCGATGGTGCGCAGGCGCTCGTAGGCCTGCTCGGAGAGGACGCGGTCCGCCGGGTGGAACAGGTAGGCGTAGGCGCGCTGCCCGCTGCGGCCGACCCGGCCCCGGATCTGGTGCAGCTGGCCGAGCCCGAGCAGGTCGGCCCGGTCGACGATGAGCGTGTTGACCGACGGCATGTCGATGCCCGACTCAATGATGGTCGTGCAGACGAGGACGTCGTACCGCCGCTCCCAGAAGTCGAGCACGACGGTCTCGAGGCTCCCCTCGTCCATCTGGCCGTGCGCCACCGCCACGCGGGCCTCGGGCACGAGGTTGCGCACCTCGCGGGCCACGCGATCGATGTCCGAGACGCGGTTGTGCACGTAGAAGGCCTGGCCCTCGCGTAACAGCTCTCGGCGCAGCGCCTCGCTGACCGCGGCAGGATCGTGCTCGCCGACGTAGGTGAGAATGGGGCGCCGGTCGGCGGGCGGCGTGTTGACCATGGAGAGGTCGCGGATCCCTGTGAGCGCCATCTCCAGTGTCCGGGGGATGGGACTGGCCGTCAGGGTCAGCACGTCGACGCCCTCGGCCATGCGTTTTACGGCCTCCTTGTGCGTCACCCCGAAGCGTTGCTCCTCGTCGACGACCAGGATGCCGAGGTCTTTGAACTGCACGTCCTGGGCCAGGAGGCGGTGGGTGCCGACGACCACGTCGACGCTGCCGTCGGCCAGTCCCTGCACCACGGCGCGCTGCTGGGCCGGCGACAAGAAGCGGCTGAGCAGCTCCACTCGTACCGGGTAGGGCGCGTAGCGGTCGGCGAAGGTCTGCGCGTGCTGGCTGGCCAGGAGCGTCGTCGGCGCCAAGATTGCGGCCTGCGTCCCGTCCTGCACCGCCTTGAAGGCGGCCCGGATTGCGACCTCGGTCTTGCCGAAGCCGACGTCGCCGCAGACCAGGCGGTCCATCGGCCGCGGCTCCTCCATGTCGCCCTTGACGTCGGTGATCGCCTTCAGCTGGTCCTCCGTCTCGACGAACCCGAACGCGGACTCCATCTCCGTCTGCCACGGCGTGTCGGGGCCGAACGCCCTCCCCTCCACCTCCAGGCGGCGCCGGTACAGCTCCACCAGCTCCGCCGCCACCTCGCTCGCCGCGGCACGGGCCTTGGCCCGGGTCCGCTGCCAGTCCGCGCCGCCCATCTTCGAGAGCGTCGGGGACTCGCCTCCGCTGTAGGGGGTGATGGCCTCGATCTGCTCGACCGGCAGGTAGAGGCGATCCGAGCCGCGGTATTGGAGGATCAGGTAGTCGCGGGTGGTCCCGCCCATGGTCCTGGTCGTCACACCTTCGAAGCGCGCGACGCCGTGCTGGCGGTGCACCACGAAGCTCCCCGCCTCGAGGTCGTCGAAGAACCCGTCGGCGGCCCGGGCCCGCGGGCGGGCCCGGCGGTGCGGGACCCGCCGCCCGGTGACGTCGGTCTCCGAGAGCACCGCGACCTTGGAGTCGGGAAGGATGAACCCACTGGTGAGTGGCGCCGCCACCACGCAGGCCCCCGGCGTCCCCGGCGCCCTCTCGAGCACGGGCGCGTGCACGCCCTCCGCGGCCAGGGCGCGGGAGAGCCGCTCCGCCCCCGCAGCGGTGGCGGCGCACAGCGTCAGCGAATAGCCCTGGCCGACCAGCCCCGTCACGCCGGCGGCCAGTCGGGCGGGATCCCCCGCCACCGGATCGAATCGACGCACGGTGAGGGCCGCCGTCGACGGGCCCTCGGGCACCGGCGGGAGCGCGGTGACACCGGCCGCGCTGTCACGCAGCAGGCGCTCGAACGGGACGTGCAGGCGCGGGAAGCTCTCCTCCCCCCGCTCGTCCTCCCCCCCTGCCTTCGCCCCCCAGGTCGCGGCCAGCGTCTCGGCCAGTGCGGCCTCCTCGTCGAGCAGCTGGATGCCGCGGTCCCGGATCCGGCGCGGCTCCACCAGCACCACCTGCGCGCCGGCCGGAAGCAGGTCGGGCAGGACGCGCGCCGTGTCGTCGAGGAACGGGAGCCACGACTCCATGCCGTCGAACTCCTCACCGGCGGCGAGGTGCTCCCACACCGACGCCCCCCAGGGTCGGCGGGCCACGAGCGCCGCCGCCGCGGCACGCAGCGCCGGGGTCACGACGAGCTCGCGGCACCCGTAGAGCGCGACCGCGTGCAGGTCGTGGGACGAGCGCTGGTCGCTCACCGAGAACGCGGTCAGGCGATCGACCTCGTCACCCCAGAGGTCGATGCGGACCGGCACGTCCGCCGTCGAAGGGAACACGTCGACGATGCCGCCGCGCACGGCGAACTCGCCGCGGTGCTCCACCTGATGCTCACGGCGGTAGCCCTTGGCCACCAGCGCGGGGAGGAGCTCCGCGACATCGACCTGCTGCCCCGGCCGGATGACGATCGGCGCCGTTCCCTCGAGCGGGCCCAGCCGCTGCAGGATGGCGCGCACCGGGGCCACGACCACCCGGGGCGGCGGCGGGAGGTCCGGATCCGGCGTCCCGACGAGCGCGTGGAGCACGGCCAGGCGGCGCCCCATCGTCTCGGTCTCGGGGCTGACCCGCTCGAACGGGAGGGTCTCCCAGGCCGGCAGCACCGTGACCGGCCCGGACAGTGCCCCGACGACCGGGTCCCCCTCCCCGACCTCGTCGTAGCCCTCGGCCGCGATCAGGCAGGACAGGTCGTCGCCGAGCCGCTCCGCATCGAGCCCCGTCGCGGTGACCACCAACAGCGGAGTGCGCTCCGTGAAGGCGGCCAGCGCCGCCGCGACCACCGCCTGGGCCGATTCGGGGACGGCGACGGTGGCGTCGGCCGCGCCGACCAGCACCGCCAGCGCCGGGTCGCTGCGCAGCAGGCGGGGGACGGCGGCCAGGCTGCCGACGGGGTGCGACGCGATGGCCGCGGGGATGGGAGTAGGGGCGACGGGAGTCATCGGTCAGGTCGGCAGCGAGTGGCACCACAGCATGGCGGCATCCATGCCGTCGGCCGCAATGCGCTCGACGGCGTCCGCCGCTGTCTGGACCGAGGCGGCCAGGAGCTCACGGACCGCCTTGGGCGGCCGGCGCAGGACGTGCGACGCGCCCTGGGCGGCGCTCGGGGGCTTCCCGACCCCGATGCGGACGCGCAGGAAGTCCGACGAATGGAGGTGCGACTGCACCGAACGCAAACCGTTGTGGCCGGCCAGGCCGCCGCCGGCCTTCAGGCGCACCGTACCCGGCGGGAGGTCGAGCTCGTCGTGCACGATCACGATGGAGGCGGGTTCGGCGACCCCGTACCGCGTGGCCAGCGCACGGACGGACGACCCGGAGTCGTTCATGTAGGTGGTCGGAACGGCGAGGGCCACCCGGCGCCCGCCCAGCGTCACCACCGCGGCGCGGGCGTGGACGCCCTTCTCGGCCCGCATGGACGCGCCGTGCCGCTGCGCCAGCAGCTCGACCGTGTCGGTCCCCGCGTTGTGCAGGCTCCCGGCGAATTCCGCTCCGGGGTTTCCGAGTCCGACGACGAGCAGGTTCGCCGGTGTCCCCCGGTACTCCGACCGGGCAAAGGGGCGGCGCAGGGCCTAGCTCTCTTCGCTGCCCGCCTCGGCCGACGCATCCGCACCCGACTCGGCGCCGGCGGCGGCCTCTGCCCCCTCCTCGCCTTCGCCTTCTCCGGCCGTCTCCTCGACGACGACTCGCGGCGGCTGGCCCAGGGCGATCGCCGTCTCGGGATCGATGTCGGTCGTGACGCCGGTCGGCAGCGTGAGCTCCGACACCCGCACTTGCCCGCCGATGGTGAGCGCGCTGATGTCGGCCTCGACGGCGGAGGGGATGGCCGTCGGCAGAGCGTTGATGGGCAGCGTGAACATCTGCTGCTCGACCAGACCGTCGCCGTGCTGGACCTCGATCGCCTCGCCCACGAGGACGATCGGCACGTCGGCGCTGATCACCTCGTCGCGGCGGACGATGACGAAGTCCACGTGGGTCACCGTCTGGGCCAGGGGGTGCCGCTGCATCTCGCGGGCCAGCGCCAGGTACGTGCCCGTGCCGGTGTCGAGGGACAGGAGCTGGTTGGCCCCGGCTTCGCTGTTGAGCGCGACGCGGAGCTCGCGGGCCACGATGGCCACCGGCAGCGGGTCCGTCCCGTGGCCGTAGATGACGGCGGGGATCTTTCCCTCACGCCGCAGGCGGCGCACGGCGCGCGAGCCCGTGGGGCGCCCGACTTCAGCGGCGAGTACGACTTCGGCCATGACGGATCTCCTCAGGTGGCGAGAGCGGTGATCGCGGACGGCGCGGGGCCTCCGGCGAACGACCTACCAGCGTAGCCGGGCCGCGGGGCCGCGGACCACCGGGGACCTAGACCAGGTTGTCGCCCCCGAAGAGCTCGGAGACCGAGGTGTCCTCGAAGACGGCGTCGATGGCGTCGGCGATGATCTTGGCCACAGAGAGGACCTCGAGCTTGTCGAAGCTCCGGTCCTCGGCCACCGGCAGGGTGTCGGTGACCACGACCCGGGAGATGGGCGCCGCCTTCAGGCGATCGACCGCGGGGTCGGACAGGACGGCGTGCGTGGCCATGGCCGAGATGTCCGAGGCGCCGGCCTCGGAGAGCAGCTCGGCGGCGGCGCAGATGGTCCCGGCGGTGTCGATCATGTCGTCGATGAGGACGCAGTGGCGCCCCTCGACGTCGCCGACGACATGGCGGGCCTTGACCTCGTTGTAAGTGCCCCGCGGCCGCGTCTTGTGGATCAGGGCGAGGTCGAAGCCGAGATGCTGGCTGTAGCGCTCGGCCACCTTCACCCGCCCGGCATCGGGGGCCACCACGACGACGTCGTCGCCGAAGTGCTCCCGCATGTAGGCCTCGAGCACCGGCGCCGCGACGAGGTGGTCGAACGGCGTGTCGAAGAAACCCTGGATCTGCCCCGAGTGCAGGTCCACGCTGATGACCCGATCGGCGCCCGCCGCCGAGAGCATGTCGGCCACGAGCTTGGCCGTGATCGGCTCGCGGCCCGTCGACTTGCGGTCCTGGCGCGAGTAGCCGTAGTAGGGGCACACCGCGGTGATGCGCTTGGCCGACGCGCGCTTGGCGGCGTCGATCATGATGAGGTGCTCCATCAACGAGTCGTTCACCGGGCTGGCGTGCGTCTGCACGATGAAGACGTCGCAACCGCGGATGGAGATGTCGTACTTGCAGTAGATCTCTCCGTTGGCGAACTCGCGCAGGTTCGCCTCACCCAGCTCCACGCCGAGGTGGCCGGCGATGTCGCTGGCCAGCGTCGGGTGCGCACGCCCGGAGATCAGCTCGAGGCGACGCCGGGGGATCAACTCCACGACACGAACGCTAGTGCGCCGCAGTGCGCCGCGTTCTGCGGGCCGTTCGGCCCGATCAAACCAGATCAGCCCGGAGGGCCGGCGACCACCGAGTGGGGACCCAGCTCGGTCCCGGCTGCCACCTCGGCCCCGGGTTCGAGCACGCTGTAGGGGCCGATGCGCGCCCCGGCCCCGATGGTGGCCAGGGTGCAGACGCTGGCCGCCACGACGGCGCCCTCGCCGACGATGGAGTCGGTCAGGACGCTGTTGGGCCCGATCTCGGCCCCCGCCCCCACGGCGCAGTTGCCGCGCAGGATGACCCCTGGCAGCAGGGAGACGTCGGCTTCCAGGTGGACCTCGGCGTCGACGTACGTGCGCTCCGGGTCCCACATGGTGACGCCGCGGCGCATCCAGCGCTCGTTGATGCGGTCACGCAGCTCGGCCTCCGCCACGGCCAACTGGGCCCGGTCGTTGACTCCCGCCGCCTCCATGGAGTCGGGAAGCACCAGGGACCGCACGGCGTAGCCGGCGCTGCTGAGCACGCCGACGGCATCGGTCAGGTAGTACTCGCCCTGGGCGTTGGCCGGGCTGAGCCGCCGCAGGGTCGGGGCCAGGATGCTGCGCCGGAAGCAGTAGATGGAGGTATTGATCTCCTCGATCAGCTTTTCCTCCTCGGTCGCGTCGGCCTCCTCGACCACACGGGTGACGTCGCCATCCTTGCCGTGGACGACCCGGCCGTAGCCGCCGGGGTTCTCGACCTCGGCCGTCAGCAGGGTGGCCCCGGCGTCCTCGGCCCGGTGGGCCCGCACCAGCGCGGCCAGCGTCTGGGGACGCAGCAGCGGCGTGTCTCCGGGGAGGACGACCACGTCCTCCACCTCGTCGTCATCGTCGTCGGGCAGGCCCGTCAGCCCGACGGCCAGCGCGTCGCCGGTCCCCGTCCGGGCCAGTTGCTCCACGAACTCGATCTCCATGGTCGGCGGCGCGTGCTGCACCAGGGTCTTGGTGACCCACTCGGCCCGGTGGCCCACCACGACCACGACCCGCCGCACATCGACCTCGGCCATGGCGTCGAGCACGTGCAAAATCATCGGACGGCCGCACAGGAGGTGCAGCGGCTTGGGGCGCTCGGAGCGCATCCGCGTCCCCTCCCCGGCGGCCAGGACGACGGCGGAAAGGCGGCGCTCGGGCATACCGGCATTCTTAGCCCGCCGGGACGGCGGGCGTGCGTATGGGACACTCGTGGGCGTGCCGGATTTGGAGCCCTACGACGAGTTCGGGCTGTTCCACGAGAACGCCGCCGAATACGGGTTGCCCTATGACGGGCCGCCGGACGTCCGGCGGGTCGAGGTCGAGGTCTCGCCGGGCCGCATGGTCTCCGGCCTGGCCTGGGGCAACGGTCCGCCGGAGCTCGTCCTCGTGCACGGCGGGGCGCAGAACGCCCATACCTGGGACACGGTGGCGCTGGCCCTCGGCCGGCCGCTCCTGGCCGTGGACCTGCCGGGGCACGGCCACTCCGACGGAGGGCCCGAGGGCTCCATCTCCATCGGGAGCAACGGTCGCGACCTGGCGAAGGTCATCGCCGAGCTGGCCCCCGATGCCCGCGGCGTCGTCGGCATGTCACTGGGCGGCATGTCGTCCATCGCCCTGACCGCCGAGGCCCCCGAGCTCGTGCGCGCCCTCGTGCTGGTCGACATCACGCCGGGGGTGAACGCCGAGAAGGCGGCTCCGGTGACCAACTTCGTCAACGGGCCGGCGAGCTTCGACAGCTTCGACGAGTTGCTGGCCCGGACGATCGAGCACAACCCCGGCCGCTCGGAATCCTCACTGCGCCGCGGCATCCTGCACAACGCCGTCCAGCGGGACGACGGCAGCTGGGTCTGGCGCTACGCCCGCTTCCGCACCGACCCCGCCTCGGGGACGCCCGACTTCGGCGACTGGTGGGAGGCCGTCTCCGGGATCACGGTCCCGCTCCTGCTCGTACGCGGGTTGGCCTGGTCCGTGGTCGACGACGCCGACGTCGCCGAGCTCCGGCGGCGCCAGCCCACGGCGACCGTCATCGGCGTCGAGGGGGCGGGTCACAGCATCCAGGGCGACCGGCCGCTCGAGCTGGCCGGCATTCTGGCCGACTTCCTCTTCCCCAAAGGCTGATGGACAAGAAGGTCTGGCTCTCGCGCCGCGCCCTGAAGCTCCACGTCGTGATCCTCATCGTGGTGCCTGCCTTCCTGGCGCTCTGCCTGTGGCAGATCAGCCGTGCCCTCGGCGGCAACAGCCTCAGTTGGGCCTACGTGTTCGAGTGGCCGATCTTCGCCGCCTACGCCATCTACATGTGGTGGCGCTTCGTGCACGAGGCGGCCGAGGACGCATCGCCGCCCGCCACCGCCGGCGCCGATCCCGGCGGCCGGACCGATTCCGATTCCGCCATCACCCTCCCCACCACTGCCGCCACGGCGCCTGCGCCCGATGGAAAGAAGGAAGAGGACGAGGAGCTCGCGGCCTACAACGACTACCTGGCCCAGCTGGCGGAGCGGGACCAGGCCACCGGGCGCTGAGGTGCTGGGGGGGGAGGCTCCGGGGGGAGGGCTCGAACCTCCAACATCCGGCTCCAAAGGCCGACGTTCTGCCGATTGAACTACCCCGGACCGCGGCGGTCGCCCGATAGAGGTTAGACACGCCGCACTGCCGGGCCGGGACGAGCCCGGCAGTAGGTTCTGTGCCCGTGCGCATCCTGGTGGTGGACGACGACCCGGCCGTCCGCCGATCGATCGACCGGGCCCTCCGCCTGGAGGGCTATGACGTGGTGGCTGTGCCCTCCGGCGGCGAGGCCCTGGAGGCCTTGGCGCAGGCCCCACCCGACGCGCTCATCCTCGACCTCGGGCTGCCCGACCTCGACGGACTCACTGTGTGCCGGCGCATGCGCAGTGCGGGCGACGACACCCCGGTGCTCATGCTCACCGCACGCGACGCCGTCGACGACCGCGTGCAGGGGCTCGATGCCGGTGCCGACGACTACCTCGTCAAGCCCTACGCGCTGGCCGAGCTGCTGGCCCGCCTGCGTGCGCTCCTCCGGCGCCGCTTCGAGGGCGAGGGCGGCCTGCTCCGCGTGGGTGACCTGACGCTCGACCTCTCGACGCGCGAAGGGCAGCGCGGCGAGCGCACCTTCACGCTCACCCGCATCGAGTTCGACCTCCTCGAGCTGTTCTTGCGGCACCCCCGCCAGGTGCTCACCCGCGAGGTGCTGCTCAACCGGGTCTGGGGTTTCGACTTCGACTCGGGGACCAACTCGCTCGCCGTCTACGTCGGGTACCTGCGCCGCAAGCTCGAAGAGGGGGGCGAACCGCGCTGCATCCAGACGGTGCGCGGCGTGGGCTACGTGTTGCGGGACCCGTGACCTTCCGCACCCGGCTCGTGCTGGCGGCCACCGCCGCCGCCGTCGTCGCGGTGCTGGCCGCCTCTCTGGGCTCCTTTCTGGTCGCGCGCCACACCCTGCTGCAGGCGGCGGACAGTTCGCTCACGACAGCGGCGCAGAAGGTCGTGGCCGGCCAGGAGATCGGGTCGACCACGGCCACCCTGGGGCAGGTGATCGACACCACCGGGGCCGTGGTCTCGGGAGGCGGCCTGCCGGTCACCGGCCAGGTGCGGCTCGTGGCCGTCAACCTGGCGCCGGCCTTCTTCACCACCGTCACGGTCGACGGGAACCAGATGCGCGAGTACGTCGAGCACCTGCCCGCCGGCACCACGGTCCAGTCGGGCGTCCTCGTCGACGGGGGCGCTCTGCAGATCGCCACGCTGCTCAACGTCGACACCGTGCTGAAGAAGCTCGCGTTGTTGCTCGGATCGGTCGCATTTGTCGGCGTCCTGCTCGCCGTGGCCCTGGGCTGGCTGGTGGCCCGCACCGCGCTGGTCCCGCTCAACGCGCTCACCGACACCGTCGAGGACCTGGCCGAGACGACCGACGTCTCCCGCCGGCTCCAGCCGGGGCGCCCCGACGAGCTGGGCCGCCTCCGCCGCACCTTCAACCGGCTGCTCGAGGCGCTCGAGTCGTCACGCCGGGCCCAGAGCCAGCTGGTGCTCGACGCCTCCCACGAGCTGCGGACCCCCCTCACCAGCCTGCGCACCAACCTCGAGGTGATCCGCCGGGTCGAAGAGCTGAGCGCCGAAGACCGCTCCGTTCTCGTCGACGACGTCCTCGTGCAGCTCCAAGAGCTCACCGACATCGTGGGCGACCTGGCCGAGCTGGCCCGGGGTGACCGCGGGCCGGCGCCCCGGGAGCTGCTGCGACTCGACCTCCTCGTGCAGGACGAGGTCGCCGTGCAGAACACGCACGGGCGGGCGAAGGACGTGCGCTTCGACCTCGCCGCCGCCCCCTGCTGGGTGGTGGCCCACGACGACGGACTCCGACGGGCCGTGGGCAACCTGTTGGACAACGCCCGCAAGTGGAGCCCTCCCGGCGAGCCGGTGGAGGTGGAGTGCCGGGAGGGCACGGTGGTGGTGCATGACCACGGCCCCGGCATCGCCACCGAGGACCTGCCCCATATCTTCGATCGCTTCTACCGTTCGCCGGCGGCCCGCGGCCTGCCGGGGTCGGGTCTCGGCCTGGCCATCGTCGCCCAGGTCGTCAAGGCCGAGGGCGGGACCATCGTGGCCGAGAACGACCCGAGCGGCGGGGCGCGGATGTCCATGCGCCTACCGACGGTGGCCGGCCCCGACGAGCCGGCGCCCCCCGCTGGGACCGGCCTGACCGGCCTGACCGGTGCGACCGACCTGACCGGCGTGACAGGCCTGACCGGTGAATCCTTCGACGGGCGACCTCAACTCTCCGCGACCAGCTCGATCCGGTTGCCGAAAGGATCGTCGACATACGCGCCCGCACCCGGTGCGCGCTCCGTGTTCGGCCGGACCTCCACCCCGGCGGCGGCGAGGGCCGCCTCAAGGACCGGGAGGTCGCGGACCACCAGCGCCGGGTGCGCCTTGCGGGCCGGCCGGAAGTCCTCCTCGACGCCGAGGTGCAGCGACACCGGCCCCCCGCCGAACCAGCAGCCGCCCCGCGCCGCCAGGGGCGCCGGCTTCGGGAGGCGGGCCAATCCGAGAAGCCCCGAGTAGAAGGCTTCCGCTTCTGCTTCCCGGCCGGCGGGCATGGCCAGCTGCACGTGGTCGAGCCGAACGATCTCGAAGCTCATGCCTGCCTCCTGACGGCGAGGCCGACCTGGCAGTCGACCCCAGAGACCGCTAGCCTGCCGCACGACATGGGATCACTGATCAAAAAGCGTCGGAAGCGGATGCGCAAGAAGAAGCACAAGAAGATGCTGAAGGCCACCCGCTGGCAGCGTCGGGCCGGCAAGTAACTCCCGCCGCCCGCCTCGCGCCCTCCCTCAGTCCCCTTCCCAGCCCGCCGGCACGGTGCGGGCACGCACCAGCTGCGCCGTTTCGGTGCCGATGCGCACCGCCCCCGGCGCCACCCTCCCCGCCGACAGTGGCGACTCTTCGACGAACCAGGTCGAACCGCTGCCGGCCAGCACCGGTTCGCGCCCCGCGAGCTCGCCCAAGGCATCGCGCCACCTGGCCAGGCGGGGTTCGACCGCCAGGGCCGCCGCCGCGAGCGCGTTGGGCGGATCGTCGCGGGGATCGTCGTCCCAGGCGCGGTACACACGGGCGGTGTCCACGCCGAAGGGCGGCAGGAGCAGCAGGTAGTCGCGCGCGACGAAGGGCAGGGGTGTGACCCGGTCCCCCACCCCCTCCACGCGGGCCCGACCCCCCACCACGCAGAAGGGCACGTCGGCCCCGAGCCGGACCGCCACGTCGGGGTCGGCACAGCCGGCCCAGCGCAGGACGGCGGCGGCGTCCGCCGACCCCCCGCCCAGGCCGCCGCCCAGAGGGACTCGCTTGACGAGGCGGACGCCCGCACTGCACCCACAGGCGGCCAGGGCCCGTTCCACGAGGTTGTCCCCGGGGCCCGGGAGGTCCTCGGACCAGCGCGCCCGGCAGCGCCTCGACCGTGAAGCCCGCTCCCCCCTCGTCCAGCTCGAGCTCGTCCGCCAGGCTCAGCGTGACCATCTCGGCGTCGAGCTCGTGGTAGCCGTCGGGCCGCACCCCGGTCACCCGGAGCGACACCGTCAGCTTCGCCGGGGCCAGTTACCCGCGTCACAGGGCCGCCAGCCTGCCCCAGGCCGCCACGTCGAGCTCCTCGGCCCGGGCGTCGGGCCGCACCCCGGCCCGCTCGAAGGCATCAGGGTCGACCACGCCCGCCAGGGAGCGCCGGAGCATCTTGCGCCGCTGGGCGAATCCGGCCCGCACCACCGCGTTCAGCCGGTCGTAGGTGACGAGGGAGAGGTCCACCGCGGGCTGGGGCAGCCGCACCAGGCGGACCAGGACCGATTCGACCCGGGGCCGGGGGATGAAGACCGAGGCCGGGACCCGGCCGACCACCTCGGCCCGGGCGAAATAGGCGATGCGGACCGAGACCGCTCCGTACGGGTCCTGCCCCGCTGCGGCCGCCATACGTTCACCCACCTCCCGCTGCACCATGACCAGGAGGTCGGCCACCGCCGGCACCTCGACGAGGGTCTTGAGCACCAGGGGAGTGGCAACGTTGTAAGGCAGGTTGGCCACCAGGCTCCAGGGACCGGGGCTCCGCTCGGCCAGGAGGGCCCCCAGGTCGAGCTCGAGGGCGTCACCCTCGATCGTCTCCACCCCGGCACCGCCCACCACGGACCGCAGGACCGGGAGCAGGCGGTGGTCGGTCTCGACCGCCACCACCCTGGCCCCTGTCTCAGCCAGGGCCAGCGTCAGGGACCCCAGCCCCGCCCCGATCTCGAGCACCCGTGAGTCGGGGCCGGACCCCGAGAGCCGGGCGATGCGGCGGACCGTGTTGGGATCAGCCACGAAGTTCTGGCCGAGGGCACGGCTGGGCCGGAGCCCGTGTGCCGCCAGCAGCTGGGCGATGTCGGCGCCGGAAAGGGTCACCAGGAGATTGTGACGCCCACCACTCCCTCGCCGAGGCCGGCAATCTGCGAGAAGCCCGCGGGCGACAGGTCGACCACCCGGGGGTAGCCCGCCCCTTCTCGGTCGTCCACCCGGCAGACGGTCGACGCGCCGGTCGCGTTGTTGACCACCGTGAGCACCGTGCCGAATGGCAGCGTCGGGCTGGCGCACATGCCGGACGGGGCCGCCGAGTACCACGTGGCCTGTCCGCTCTCGTGGTTCGTCGCCGCGGGCGGTGCCGTCGTCGTCGTGGTTGTGGGCGGCGGTGGCGGTGGCGGTGGCGGTGGCGGCGGTGGCGGTGGCGGTGCTGTCGTCGTGGTCGTCGCGAGCGGTGCCGTGCTCGTGGTCGTCGTCGCGGGCGGTGCTGTCGTGGTCGTCGACGCGGGCGCGGTTGTCGGCGTCGTCGTCGGAGCCTGGTAGGCGACGAGGTGCGACGACAGCTTCACGCCGTCGAGATGCGACGACGAGAACACGACTCCCTTGTGGTTCTCGTGCGCGCCACGCGCCGCGGCCTGTGACCGCGACGTGTGCGCAGACGCGCTTTGCAACAGCAGGAGAGGCACGACGAACAACGAGCCGCAAATTGCTGCAGCAACGCCGAGGCGCCTCCCCCCAGTGCTCTGGTTCCGCAGGGCTCCACCCTTCTCCGGGGACACAGTGCACCCGCGCCGACGTACGGGTGGCGAGGGGTTACTGGTGAACTTAGATAACCAATCACAGACCACGCAAACCAGAAATCGAGCAAAACCTTTTCGCGCGCTCTTTTCCCAGGTCACGAAGCTTGTTGTCCGTGATATTTAGATGAACTCCCTGTTCAGCCCCCTTTTTCGCTGAAATTCAGGGTCAAACATCCAGGTCACAAGGTTCTCGTATTACGCACAACGAGCGCGTGATTTAGCTCCCTGTGGAAAACACCATGGC
Source organism: uncultured Acidimicrobiaceae bacterium (assembly GCA_963736515.1). GTDB lineage: Bacteria > Actinomycetota > Acidimicrobiia > Acidimicrobiales > RAAP-2 > Bog-473. The sequence goes on from CAVTPE010000001.1 coordinate 349,119, forward strand.
GGCCGCGGCCGCGCTGCGCTCCTTCACTTCGTCGACCGAGCAGCTCTTCACCGCGGCGATCGCGTCTCCCACCAACGGAAGGTACGACGGCTCGTTGGGACGGCCCCGATGTGGCACCGGGGCGAGGAACGGACTGTCCGTCTCGACGAGCAAACGCTCGAGCGGGCAGCGCGCCGCCGCCTCGCGTACGTCGGCCGCGTTCTTGAACGTCACGATCCCGCTGAACGAGACAAACATGCCGGCGCGCAGGCACTGCTCCACTTCGTCGGGACCCCCGGTGAAGCAGTGCAGCACGGTGCGCGCGGGCACGCCCTCTGCCGCGCAGCACGTCGAACAGATCGGGCCACGCTTCGCCGCGTGGATCACCAGGGCGAGGTCGTGTTCGTGGGCCAACGCGATTTGTGCGGCGAACGCGATGCGTTGCGCAGCGCGGGGCGAGTGCTCGTAGTAGTAATCCAACCCGCACTCGCCGACCGCGACCACCGTGCCGTCGTTCGCGTGGAGCTCGCGCGCCAGCAGGGCGGCCACCTCGTCCACACCCTGACTGGCCTCGTGCGGGTGCAGCCCGATGGAGGCCCAGGCTCGGGGGGCCGAACCTTCGGCCGCCGTGGCCCGGGCCACCGCCACCGCCTGCCGCGAGGTGGCGGCTCCCGTCCCGATGCAGACGAGGCGATCGATGCCGGCCTGGCGCGCCCGCGCCAGGACGGGCTCCAGGTCGGTCGCCCCCGCCTCGTCCCCGGGGAGGTACTCCTCCTGGACGTGGCAGTGCGAGTCGAACCAGCCGGCCAACGCGGTCAGGCCTTGCGACGTGGGAACAGGGGATCGCCCTTCACCACCGCCACGCCGCCCGTGTAGCCGCCCCAACCCGCATCCCGGGGGACCCGTGCCGCCGAGGGGTCTCCCACCAGGCCGATCCGCCGCCACACCTCGACCGCCGTCGACGGCATGGCGGGCGCGACGAGGATGGCCACGATGCGCAGGACCTCGAGCGCGTCGCCCAGGACTGCGTCCACGGCCGGCCCGGGGTCCATCTTCCACGGCTCGGCCGACTCGAGCTCCGCGTTGGCCGCCCCGATGAGCCGCCAGGTTTCTTCGAGCGCGTCGTGCGGGGCCCAGCCGGACCAGGCCGCGGTCGCCGCCTCGAGGACGGCGGCCGCCACGCCCGCGAGCTCGCTCTCGGCATTGCAGCCGGGGCCAACGCCTCCGCACTTGGAGGTGACCACCGTGGTGACCCGCGACACGAGGTTGCCCAGGTTGTTGGCCAGATCGGCGTTGTAACGGGCCACGATGCCCTCGTAGGAGAAGTCGCCGTCTCCGCCGAGCGCCACGTCGCGCAGGAGGTGGTAGCGCAGGGGGTCGACGCCGACGTCGTCGGCCAGCGCCAGCGGCGAGACGTCGGTGATCTTGAGCGGGGCGGCGCCTTCGCCGCCGGCCAAGCCCGACGCGATCAACGTCTTGCCGAGCTTCTGGCCGCCCATCAGCAGATAGCCGTGGACGAAGATCTCGGCCGGCGGCTCCAGGTCGGCCGCCATGCACATGGCGGGCCACCAGACGCAGTGGAACTTGAGGATGTCCTTGCCGATCAGGTGGTGGGCCGCGCCCCAGCGAGCCTCGAATGTGGCGGCATCACCGCCGTACCCCGCCACCGTCAGGTAGTTGATCAGCGCGTCGTACCAGACGTAGAAGACGTGCCCGCTGTCCCACGGCACCGGCACGCCCCAGGTGAACGAGGTGCGGGTGATGGAGACGTCACGCAGGCCCCCCCGGATGAATCCGAGAGCCTCGTTGCGCTTCGAGCTCGGCCTGACGAAGTCGGGGTGGCCGTCGTAGTAGTCGAGCAGGCGTTGCTCGAACTGGCTCAGCTTGAAGAAGTAGTTGTCCTCCTGCATCTCAATGACGGGGCGGCCGTGCACGGGGCACTTGCCGTCCACGAGCTGGTCCTCGGTGTAGTAGTCCTCGCACGAGACGCAGTAGAGCCCCGAGTAGGACCCGAGCTCAATGAAGCCGTTGTCGTAGATGCGCTGCAGGAACTGCTGTACCACCTCGTAGTGCCGCGGCTCGGTGGTGCGGATGAAGTCGTCGTAGGAGATGTCGAGCCGGTCCCATGCCTCAACGAAGCGGGCCGAGGTGCGGTCCGTCCACTCCTTCGGGGTCGTCCCGTTCGCCTCCGCCGCCTCGACGATCTTGGCGCCGTGCTCGTCGGTCCCTGTCATGAACCAGACGTCGTCGCCCAGCAGCCGGTGCCAGCGCGCCAGCGCGTCCGCATTGACGGTGGTGTACGCGTTGCCCACGTGCGGCGCGTCGTTGACGTAATAGATCGGCGTAGTCAGGTAATAGGGGGGCACCGCCGGTAGCGTACCGGTGCCCTCAGGCGCCGCCGGACGTGCCGTCGCCGCTGGTGGCCGTAGCCGCCCCCCGGACGCGCAACGCGGCTTCGTAGGCGCGCCGCCGCGGCACGTCGAGCGACGCCGCCACGCGCTCGGCCACCTGGCGCGGCCCCGCCGTCGGATCGTCCTCCAGCGCCGCCCGCACCGCCGACTCGACCGTCGCCTCGTCGGCCGGCGCGGCGGCCGGGGCCCCGCCGATCACCAGCACGATCTCACCCCGGACGTCCCGCGCCGCAAAGGCGCTCGCCGCCTCGCCCAACGAGCCGCGCCAGACCTCCTCGTGAAGCTTGGTCAGCTCACGGACCACGGCGGACGGCCGCCCGGGGTCGGTGGCCGCCAGCTCGGCGAGAGTGGCCGCCAGCCGGCCAGGGGCCTCGAGTACGACGGTCGTGCGCGCGTCGGCCATGAGCGTCGCGAGGCGGCGGCGGCGTTCGGTCCCCTTGCGGGGCAGGAACCCCTCGACGCAGAACCGGTCCGCCGGCAGGCCACTCACCACGAGCGCGCCCACCACCGAGGACGGACCCGGCACGGTGCTCACCGTCTCGCCCGCGGCAGCGAGCTGCGCCGCCAGCCAGGCGCCCGGATCCGAGATCCCGGGCGTGCCCGCATCACTGACGACGGCCACCGTCGCACCACCGGCCACCGCGGCGGCCACACGATCGAGACGCGTCCCCTCGTTGTGCCCGTGCAGCGAGAGGAGACGGTCGCCGTGGGGGCCCTTGGCCGTGATACCGCAGGCCGAGAGCAGGGCACGGGTGCGGCGCGTGTCCTCGCAGCAAATCAGGTCCGCCGCGGCCAGCACCTCGCGCGCCCGCGGCGAGAGATCCCCCAGGTTCCCGATCGGCGTGGCCACGAGCACGAGCCGGCCGCGCCGCTCCTCGGTCACGGCATGCCGCTTGCTGCGCCGTTCGGGACCTCGCGCACCTCGAGCTGGTCTCCCACCCGCACTCCCCAGCGCTCGAGCGATCCGGCCTCGGTCTGGACCGCGCTGTGGGCCGCCCGGCCGCCCAGGGCCACCCGCCACGGTTTGAGACGGGCCAGGCGCACCACGGTGAGGTCCGTCGAGAGGAACGCCACGTCAATGGGGAATCGCATGCCCGCCGTGTGCACCGTGCGGGTCCCCTCAAGGTGCAACGCCCCCTCGCAGCCCGGGCGACGCCGGAGCGCGCCGCGCTCGGCCGGCGAGTCGGCCATTTCGAGCGCACACACCACATCGCCGTCCCGCAGCAGCCATCCGGACCGCATCAGCCTGAGGCTACCGGACCGCCTGCCGCATTCCGGCTAACGTTTCCCCCTCATGTCGAAGCGAACGGTCAAGCGCAAGCTCAGGACGAAGAAGAAGGCCAACCACGGCAAGAAGCCGAATTGCGGCCGCGGCTGACGCCGCAATTTGGGCCCCGGCGTCGCCGCACCTGAGGGCTCACAACCCCTCCCAGTCGACTCCCCGTGAGCCCAGCACGCCGCAGAGCGTGGTGGGCACGTCCGAGATGATCCCGTCCACCCCGAGGTCGATCAGGCGCTCCATCGACTCCGTGTCGTTGACCGTCCACACGTGGACCGCCTTGCCGGCGCGGTGGGCCGCCACCACGAACGGCTCGTCGACGACGACGAGGTCGCCCTGCCGTTCGGGGACCTGGTAGGCGACCGCCGGGATCTCGGGCATGGCCTCGCCGGCCTGCACGGCCCGCCAGGCCTCGGCCGTCGCCATGGTCCCCGCCGAGGTCGGGACCGACGGGGCGAACCGGCGGAAGACGTCGGTCGCCGGATCGAGGAACGAGGCCACGATCACGTCGTCCGCGCGCTCGAACTCCGCCAGGAGCCGGGCCAGGGACTCCTCGTAGGGGGCGACCACGGGCGCCGTCTGCTTGATGTCGAGGTTCAGGACCACGCCCGGGAACCGCTCGAGGACCTGGCGCAGCGTGGCGATCCCGAACGACGGGTCGGCCGGGGCGCGCCCACGGAAGGGGTAGTCGGCCGCGGGTCGCCCGGGCGTGACGTCGGCCCCGGCGATCCACCAGTACGAGAAGTCCATCCCGCGCAGCTCGGCCAGCGTGTACGAGGCAATTGTCCCCTGCCCGGCGGTCGTGCGGTCGACCGTGGCGTCGTGGCAGACCACCAGCTCTCCGTCCGCGGTGGCGTGGACGTCGAGCTCAACCCCCGTCGCTCCCGCCTCGAGTGCGTGGGCAATGGCGTGGAGCGTCGACGAGGGTGACTCCCAGGCGCCGCCCTGGTGCGCGTAGGCGATCACCCTGCGCTCGAGCCACACCGACGCTTCGCCCATGCGCCGACGGTAACAGCCGGGCCGCCGGGCGACCCCGGGGTCGCCCGTGCGGGGCGAAGCCGGGTGCGGGCGTTGCGGGCCTATCCTCGTGCGGCGTGTTCGATCATCTCCTCGTCGACGTCATCGGCACCATGCGTGCCTCCTTCGACCGGGCACTCCTCCAGCGTCAGGCCGTCGAGGAGCGCTTCCAGGTCGACGTCTTCCTCGGCGACGTGTCCTGGGAGACGTCGTACAGCCTCCCGGGCGAGGAGCAGCCACCCCGCGTGCGGGCCGACGTGTCGGTCGACTGGCCCACATGGAGCCAGACCTCGTACCGCAGCTGGTCGATCGGCGAGCCGCCCGACGAGCTCCCCGAGGTGGTGATCGAGGTGGCCCTGCGCGTGCAGCGCATGGCCGAGGCACCCGACACGGAGAAGGTCATGGCGGCGTTGCCGGCCAGCGGACCGCTGGGCGAACCGACGGACCTGGTCCGCACCGCCACCACGATCGAGCAGGTGCGCACCCAGGCGGACGAGGCGGATGGCAGCCTGCGCTGGGCCGCCGAAGCGACGTACGAGGGCTCCGTCCACTTCAGCGAGCAGCAGTTGGAGGAGCCCTCCAGCTTGGCTCCCATCTTCGACGACCTGACCCGCTGGATCGCCTCGACGTTGATCTCGCTGGCCGACCTCCCCTTCACCTTCCTCCCGCCCGGGGAGGACGACGCCTGACCCGCTTCGCTCCGCGTCGAGCCCCCGTCACCGTCCTCGCGCTCACCCTCGCCGTCGCCCTCGCCGCACTCCTGGCCGCGTGTGGCTCGGCCGCGCCCGGCGCGCCGGCGCCGAGCGAGGGCCTGGTGCTGGACCGGCCCACGCCCCAGACGGTCCCGCTGGTCGACCAACAGGGCCGGCCCGTATCCCTCGCCGCGCTGCGCGGCAAGGTCGTGGTGCTGGCGCCCTTCCTCTCCCTCTGCCAGGACGAGTGCCCGCTCGTGACCGGCGCATTCATTTCCCTGCAGCGTGACCTGCGCGCGGCCGGACTGGCGCACCGCGTCGTCTTCGTCGAGGCCACGGTGGACCCGGGCCGCGACACGGTGGCGCGCCTGGCGGCCTACGAGAAGGAGTTCGGAGCCGACTGGGACCTCTGGACCGGCACGCCGGCCAACATCGCGGCGTTCTGGAAGCCATTCGGCGTCGAGTATCAGATCGTCCCCGAGGCGCAACCGCCGGCGACGGACTGGTACACCGGCCAGCCGCTGACCTACGACGTCGACCACACCGACGGCTACATCCTCATCAGCCCCGCCGGCCGCGAGCGCTTCGTCGATGCCTCCGCGCCGAACGAGAAGGGAGCGATCGACCCGAAGCTGCGCGGGCTCCTCGACGGCGGCGGCTTGCACAACCTGCAGAACCCCCAGCCGCCCGACTGGACGACGGCAGACGCCCTGGCCTCCATCAGCTGGCTCCTGGGCACGAGCGTCCCGGCGCCGGGCACGTGATACAGAAAAGGCTGCGCCGTCCCGCCCTCGTCGTTCCGGCAGCCCTTGCCGGCCTGGCCCTGGTGCTCGCCGGCTGCGGCGGCGGTGGCGTGACGACGCTGTCGGCGCCACCGACCACCGATACCTCGCTGACACTGAGCCTGCAGCACTCCCCCGCCGGGCCGATCCTGGCCACGGGCGGTGGCGACACCCTGTACGACTTCGTCCCGGACACGCCGACCCACAGCGCCTGCCTCAACGATGGCTGCGTGTTCCAGTGGCCACCGCTCGTCGACAGTGGCGCGGTGCGCGTCGGCAAGGGCGTCGACAAGTCCCTGGTGGGCACGCTGCGCCGGCCCGATGGCTCGACCCAGCTCTCCTACGGCGGCCACCCGCTCTACACCTACAACGGCGACGTGTCACCCGGCGTCGTCATGGGGCAGGCCATCGACCAGGACGGCGGACTCTGGTACGTGCTCGGGGCGGACGGAAAGCAGATCACGACCGGGTTCAGCGTCACCCCGTCGAACGGCAACGGCTGAAGCCCAGGGCCTGAGGGGGGCCGCGAAGGATTGTCCAAGCTCGGCGGCTATAACGGGAGATGCCTACGTCAGTCACGAGACATGGGTGCGGCGGCCTCTCCTCCACCCAACCGAGGGGCCGCTTCGCGTGGTGGCTGGCCCACCCTCAGCCCGTGAACGGAAGGACCCAGCCCGGCGAATGTCGCTGAGTGGCCATGACGCCGTGCGATGGCGTCGGTCGTCGCGAGATGCGGTCAACCCTTTCGCGGACTGTCCGGTCCGCTCATCGCTCCGGGGACCAGCCGGCGCACCCGGTGGATGGCGGCGATCAGCTGGGTGACGGTAACACCATGACCGAGCCACCACATCGGCTGGGATCGACGGCCGTCCACGACCAGATGTGAAGAGATCCTCGAACATCTCGTCTGGAAAGAGTTCACCCCGGTGGCGGGAAAGCGTCGACGCTGCCCTCAGGGACAAGCTGACGACACAGACCGGCGGCGTCGAGAATTGACTATCGACCGCCCCCCACGACGGCACACAGTGCATGCCCACGACCTCGCCCGGCGATCTGGTTGTACACGGTCGCAGCGTCGGACACGACAGTGGCCACGGACCTGCCCCCTGTCGCGCTTCGAACCTCCGAACCCCGAGCGCGACGCCGTGACGAATCGCAGACCATGCTCGTGGGCGCCCCTGTCCAGCGCACGAAACGGGTGCGGGCGACAGGGGTGCTGCGATGAGAGATGAACGGTGCTGCGATGAGAGATGAACGGAGGTACCTTCGCAGGCCCTGATGCGGATATCGAGCCGTCGTCCGTCGACCAGCTGAATGTGATCTCGAGCAGTCATCCTGTACGGTGAGGCAGTGCAGCGACTACGACTCCTGCGACTTGCTTAGTGTTCTCGTGTCGCTGCCGCCTTGTGCTGCGCGTGGATTTCGCGGGGATGCCGCTGCGACCTCTGGTCGTCCCGAGGGTCACGAGCGGGACGGGACCTCGGCGGAGCGTGCGCTGTCCGGGAGGAGACCGGATCTCAACCGGCGTCGCTGGCCGGTCTTGAACCTGTGGGCGCTGTCATCGGCGCGACGTTAGAGCCGTCGCCGTTGGATTTGTCCGGACTCTGTGGATGCACCTTCGCCTCGGCGGTCGGGACCCATGGGGAGATGCCCGAAGGCGCGGTCCGGATGTTCGCCGGTTGCCTTCCAGGCACTGGGTTCCCGAGCGTTTCGCCGCCGCACTTCGGTGCCGTCGCCTGTCACGGCGTAGTACAGCGTGCAGCACGGGAGACGGGTGACAGTCTGAGCGGGGTCTTCGCGTGAGCAGACGCAGTGCCGTTCCGTACGCCTGCATCGCCGCGGCGGTCGTCCTGGCCAACCTGCCTGCACTGGTTCATTTGGTCACTGTCAATCCGCTCACCATCGACGCCGGATTGGTGCCGGGGCCACTGCACCAGATACTTCCCGGGTACCCGACCATCGATCCGAACGCGGGTTTTTTGATGCAGGCGCTCGGTCATCTGACAGTCACCGACTGGCTATCGGGTCACATCCCGTGGTGGAACCCGTACGAGGGCATTGGGGTTCCGCTGGCTGGGGACATGCAAAGCGGAGGGTTCTTCCCTCCCACCATGCTGTTCAATTTCTCGGACGGAACGATCTACCTCCAGGTGCTGTTGGAGCTGGTGGCTGGGTTCGGCACACTCGCCTTACTCCTTCGACTGGGGGTCGGCAGGATCATCGGCACCGGCGCCGCAACAGCCTTTGCTCTGTGCGGCACCTTCGCGTGGTTCTCCATCGAGCCCATTCGTGTTCTGGCCTTCCTTCCCCTGTGCTTACTCGGGATCGAACGGGCGCTCGAGTCCGCTCGCCAGGGTCGGGCATGGGGCTGGCGACTCCTGGCGTTGGGTGTCGCATGCACGGTGCTCGGCGGTTTCGCGGAGACGATCCTCTTGGACCTGCTGTTCGTGGTCTGGTGGGCGGTGTTGCGTGTCATCGGACCTGGTCGGCAGGTGTTGCGGCCCATGCTCACGAAGCTGATGGCGGGGGCCGCATGCGGGGCTGCCCTGTCGGCCCCGCTGTGGGTCGCGTTTGCGGGCTACGTCCGATTCGCCAACACCGGTGCGCACACGAATGGAGGCTTTGCGTTTGCCTCGCTCGAACCCCAGCGGTTCGCACAGCTGGTTCTGCCGTACTCCATCGGTCCGATCTTCGGGTTCCACTCGACGACCATGGGATCCGATGCCATCTCCGGGTTCTGGGATGGCGTTGGTGGCTACCTCGGCGTCACATTGCTGGCGGGAACGGTGGTGGGGCTGTTCGGACGACGAAACCGGATCCTCCGCATCGGCCTCGGGCTCTGGGTAGCTGTGTCCCTCAGCCGGACGTATGGATTCCCGCCGGTCGTCCATCTCCTGGCTCCGATCCCGGGAGTGCGCCTGACCGCCTTCTATCGCTATGCCGACCCCACGTGGGAATTGGCAGCTGCCGTGCTCACCGGGATGGGTCTGGACGACATCGCTCGACAGCGCACTCGGATCTGGGCACTCTGGTTGGGGGTAGGCATAGCCGGGGGCACGGCAATTTGGGCCGCGTTCAGTGGGTGGCGAACGCTCTCCGACGCCGCCGGGCCGAATGGCTCCGTGCAGGTCGATCGGCACAGCTTCGCCGATGGCAGTCTGGCCTTCGCCCTGGTGCTGTTAGGCCTGCTGCTCATCGGTGGGTGGTGGGCCGGGAAGCGAGTTGGTACGGGCCGGAGTGCGATGCGACGAGGGAGCATCCGGAAGAGGGGGAGAATTTTCTCGCCGGCTCCGTGGCCCTCGAAGCGATGGTGCTGCTGGGGTTCACTTACCTGTCGGCGCCACGGCCCGCCCCACAGAGCACTGGCGCGGTGGCTTGGCTGCAAGCCAACCTCGGAACGTACCGGATTGCCACGCTCGGTCCGATTCAACCCAACTACGGGTCCTACTACCGGTTGGCCGAAGTGAATGTCAACGAGCTGCCCCTTCCACAGGCCTGGACGGATTACGTCGCCCAGCATCTCGACTCCAACATCGTGCCATTCGAATTCACAGGGGGTTACAAGTCGAATCCGGCCGGCCCGTCGCCCGCACAGGAGCTCTCTACTCTTATGGCCAACTACGAGGCCGTGGGTGTCCGCTATGTGGTGGAGGGAGCGTCTGGTACCGATCCCACCGGTGCCGTCTACCCGGCCCCGGGCTCCGCGGCATGGCCCGACGGCCCCCGTCTCGTCTACCAGGACTCGTTCGCCAAGATTTGGGAGCTGCCCAATCCAGCACCGGCATTCTCGATTCAAAGAGTGGACAACGGCGGCACGACACCGCAACAGGCCGACGCAGGTTGCCACGTATCGGTACACGGGTGGGACGAAGCGCAGGTCACCTGCGACCACCCCACAACCCTGATCCGCCGGGTCCAATACGCTCCCGGTTGGTCGGCCACGATCGGTACACACTCGGTGCCGGTCGTCCAGGACCGCTCAGGTCCCCACGACCTTTTTCAAAGCGTCGTGGTCCCGTCCGGAACGAATGCCGTGCGCTTTACCTACCTTCCCCCGCACGAGGTTCCAGCCATCATCATTTCGGCCCTGACTCTCGTCGGGTTCGTCGCGTCCATGTTCGTCCCGTGGGTTGCAATGCGGAGGAGACGAAGACAAGCAATGATGACGGCTGACGGCGAGGCGCGGACCGTCGGGGTAATTGCCACGCGCTGACGTCGCCGAGATCGAGACTGGCACGCGCAGTCCATCGCCTCTTCGAGGGTGCCGACGAGTGCACCGGACGGTTCGGTCACGTCCGGAGCAAGCGGACCCGGACCGAGGCCATTTGCTGGCGGCACGCTTTCACAACGTGGGACACACCTACGCCAGCGTGCTCCTCGCCAGTGTGCTCGTCGCCGGCGGGGTGTCGGTGGCCGCCACGTCATGTCTCGGTGACAACCCGGCGGACCTGCTCGGCGATACGTATCTGATGCCGACCACGACCGTGCTCGGGCGCCGTCGAGGCGGCCTTCGCTCAGCAAGCTGAGAACTCATTGAGGACTGACGCCAGGAGCTGAGGAGCGCGCTATGGATCCGATCTGGGACCTTGTCCTGGATCGGAGCCGAAGTCAGGTGTTGAAGCGGAACTCCACGACGTCCCCGTCGCGCATCGTGTAGTCCTTGCCCTCCATACGCGCCCGGCCGGCGGTGCGGGCCGCCGCCACCGAGCCCGCCTCCATCAGCTCTTCAAAGCTGATCACCTCGGCCTTGATGAAGCCGCGCTCGAAGTCGGTGTGGATGACGCCGGCCGCCTTGGGGGCGGTGGCACCAATATGAATCGTCCAGGCCCGGGCCTCCTTGGGCCCGGCTGTCAGGAATGTCTGCAGGCCGAGCGTGGCGAACCCCACGTGGACCAGCTGCTCGAGACCCGACTCCTCCTGGCCGTAGCTGCTGAGCAGCTCGGCGGCGTCGGCAGCGTCGAGGCCCGCGACCTCGGCCTCGATCTGCGCGCACAGGACGATCGCCGGCGCGGGTCGGACTCCTTCGGCCAGGCTGGCGGCCAGCCCGGCGTCGGCCAGGGCGCCCTCGTCGATGTTGAAGACGTAAATGAACGGTTTGGCGCTCAACAGGTGCAGGTCACGCAGCAGTGCGGGGTCGACTTCGCCCTTCGCCGCCGCGTCGGCGATGGTGCGTCCCGCGCCGAGGATGCGTTCCGCGGCGGCGACGGCGTCGACCGTCGGCTTCAGCGCGGGAGCTCCCTTTGCCTCGCGCACCAGACGCGGCAGGCGCTGCTCGACCGTCTGGAGGTCGGCCAGGATCAGCTCGGTGTTGACCGTCTCGATGTCACCCGCCGGATCCACCCGCGCGTCGACATGGACGACGTCGTCGTCGTGAAAGGCGCGCACCACCTGGCAGATGGCATCTGTCTCGCGGATCGCGGCCAGGAATTTGTTGCCCAGGCCCTCCCCCGTTGACGCGCCACGCACCAGGCCCGCGATGTCGACGAAGGTCACGGTGGCAGGCACCACCGGTGCGCCATCGTAGAGGTCGGCCAATTGCTGCAGGCGGGGATCGGGCAGGGCCACGACGCCGACGTTTGGCTCAATGGTGGCGAACGGGTAGTTGGCCGCAAGCACCTCGTTGTTGGTGAGCGCGTTGAACAGTGTGGACTTGCCCACATTGGGCAGCCCGACGATGCCGATCGACAGGCTCACGCGACCCGCCGACTAACCCGCGAGCAGGCCGGCATCGGCGGCCAGCTTCTTGAGGTCGGCCTCCGGCCGGGCCCCCGTGTGCGAGATCACTTCGCCGGCGCACAGCGCGCCGAGCTTGGTGCTCTCGACCGGGCCCACCCCGTGGGTCAGGCCGAAGAGGAGCCCTGCGGCGAACAGATCACCGGCGCCGGTCGTGTCGACCACCTGCGCCACGGGGGCGGCCGGGACCTCCTCGGGCCCGCGGGCGGTCAGGACGGTGGCGCCCTGGGCGCCCCTGGTCATGACGACGAGCAGCCCGGTCTCCTCGGCCGCCTCCAGCGCGTCCCGGTACGAGGACGCCCCGAAGAGCATGGTCACCTCCTCCTCGTTGCCGAGCAGGATGTCGACGTCGTCGATGAGCAGGTCGAGGAACTCGCGCTCGGTGGCGCCCCACACAGAACGGATCAGACAGGGAGAGCGCGACCGAGCCCTCAGCGGCGTGGGCCGTCGCCGCCGCGTGGCGCATCGCCTCCTTGGCCGCCGGCACGTCCCACAGGTAGCCCTCCAGGAGGACGACCGATGCTCGGGCGACGAAGGAGGTCGGGACGCCCTCGGGCGTCAGGGTGGAGGCAGCGCCGAGGTAGGTCCCCATGGTGCGGTCGGCGTCCTTGGTGATGAGAACCATGCAGCGTCCGGTGCCGAGCCCGTCCCCCGCGGCCGACTCGCTGAGGTGTGGTTGGAATTCGACGCCCGCCGCCCGCAGGTTCTCGGCGTAGGTGCGACCCACCTCGTCATCGGCGACGGCCCCCAGGAAACCGGCGGTGCCGCCCAGGACGGCGATCCCGGCTGTCGTGTTGGCCACCGATCCCCCCGAGACGAAGCGGGGTGCGCCCATGAAGTCCTGGACGGCGTGGGCGGTCTTCAGGTCGATCAAGGTCATCGACCCCTTCTCCAGGCCGACCTGGGCCAGCTGCTCGTCGGACGCCAGCTCGATCACGTCGAGGAGAGGTGAACCGATCGCCACCACATCGAGGTCATGGCCGTTGGCAAGGTTGGCGGGAATGGCATTCTCATCGGGCACGGCCCGAGAACCTACCCGCGGCACCGCGGGTAGCCTGCACGGATGCCTTCAGCTCGCACCTCCGCCGTCGCGTCCGGCTCGGAGCCGTTCCGCCTCCCACGCACGATCGAGCCGGAGATCTACCACATAGAGATCGAGCCGGAGGTGGCGTCCGCCACCTTTTCGGGCACCGTCAGGATCGACGCCGTGGTCCATGAGACGGCCGACGAGATCGTGCTCAATGCCGCCGAGCTGGCGATCAGCGACGTCGAGGTCCTCACGGCAGACGGGCTGACCGTGTTGTGCAGTGTGAGCTTCAACGACGAGCTCGAGCAGGTCACCTTCCAGCCGGCAGACCTGCTTCCGCCCGGGCCCTGCACCATCAGCTGCCGCTTCAGTGGCACCCTCAACGACAAGCTGCGCGGGTTCTATCGGTCGACCTACACGGGCCTGGACGGCGAGACCAAGACCATGGCGACGACCCAGTTCGAGTCGGTGGACGCCCGGCGCGCCTTTCCTTGCTTCGACGAACCTGACCGCAAGGCGGTCTTCGAGATCGCCCTGATCGTGGAGCCCGACGTCGACGCCATCTCGAACTCACCCGTGGTCCGCGAGGACCAGGTGGGGCTCAAACGGCGCATCCAATTCTCCCCGACGATGAAGATGTCGACCTATCTGGTGGCCTTCGTCGTCGGCAAGCTCGAGGCGACAGAGACGGTGGACGTGGACGGCGTCCCCCTCCGGGTGGTCTGCACGCCCGGAAAGCTGCCGCTGGCCAAGTTCGCCCTGGAGGTCGGGGCGTTCGCCCTGCGCTTCTTCACCGAGTATTTCAACATCCCCTACCCCGGAGAGAAGGTCGACCTCGTCGCCATCCCTGACTTCGCGGCCGGCGCCATGGAGAACCTTGGCTGCATCACGTTCCGCGACACGGCCCTCCTGATCGATGAGGACGAGGCGGCCCGGGCCGAGCTCGAGCGGGTGGCGGACGTCATCGCGCACGAGTTGGCCCACATGTGGTTCGGCGATCTCGTGACCATGGGCTGGTGGGAGGGCATCTGGCTCAACGAGGCCTTCGCGACGTTCATGGAGACACTCTGTGTGGACGCCTTCCGGCCCTCGTGGGACCGCTGGATCGGCTTCGCCCCGTCCCGCGAGGCTGCCCTGGCCGTCGACGCCCTGCATCTGACCCGTCCGATCGAGTATCCCGTGGGACCGCCCAAGGAGGCGGAGGGCATGTTCGACGTGCTGACCTATGAGAAGGGCTGCGGCGTCCTACGCATGCTCGAGCAGCACATCGGTGCCGACGTGTTCAGGGACGGCGTGCGCACCTACCTCAAGGCGCACGCGTACGGGAACACGGTGACCAGCGACCTCTGGGATGCGCTCGAGAACGCCAGCGGCGCGCCCGTGCGCGATGTCATGGACACCTTCATCCTGCAGGGCGGGCACCCGCTCGTGTCCCTGCGCGGCGATGCTCTCAGCCAACAGCCGTTCGCACTGGGCCCGGTCCCCCCCGGCGCCACCTCGTCGATCGGGTCCGGGTGGCGCGTGCCCGTCGCGGTCCGGGCGCTCCCCGCCCACGGCGAGCCGGGGGCGCCGGTGCGCCACCTCGTTCTCGGCGCCGACCCCGAACCGATCGCCGAGGCCGGACGCGGGCTCGCCGTGGTGAACGCCGGTGGGTGGGGCATGTTCCGGGTCGGCTACGAGCGCGTGCACCGAGCGGCGCTGGCCGCCCAGCTGCCCGAGCTCACCCCCCTCGAGCGCGCCAACCTGCTGGCCGACACATGGGCGACGACCCTCGCCGGTCACTCGACACTCCGGGACTTCGTGGTCCTGGCCTCAGCGCTCGGCACGGAACCCGACCCCGCGGCGTGGTCACCCGTCGGCAGTGCCCTCATCCTCACCAAACGGATCGCCCGAACCGAGGACGAGCGCGCGCTCCACGAGGCGGTCACCGCGCTGCTCGGCCCCACCCATCGCCGGTTGGGCTTTGACGGCAAGCAGGGCGAGAGCGACCGCACGCCGACCCTGCGTGCGCTCGCCATCAACCTGCTGGGCACCGTGGGCGCCGACGGCGCGGTCCGGGCGGAGGCGGCGCGGCGCTTCGACGCCTCTCCCATCGGTGGGGGCTCCGGTGATCCGATCCCGCCCGACATCGAGTCGGCCACGCTGGCTGTCGTGTCGCAGCTCCTGCGGCCCGGCGACTACGACGCGCTGCTGGAGCGCTACCGCTCCGCCACCACACCACAGGAAGAGATGCGCTCCCTCGGGGCGCTCGCCGGGTTCCCCGACGTCGACCTGTGCCTGCGCACGTTCGACCTGGCCATGACCGAGGTGCGCAGCCAGAACGGGTTTGCGGTCATCAGCTCCCTCCTGGCCAACCCCATCGGGAACCAGGCGGTCTGGACGAGGCTGACCGAGAGCTGGGACGCCGTGCTCGACCGCTTCCCGAAGAACGCGCCACCGCGCATCATCGAGTCGATCCCTGCCCTCTGCGGCGACGCCGAATTTGCCGAGCGTGCCATCGCCTACCTCGACGCCCATCCGCTCTCGTCCGGGCCGCGCCGGGTGGCCCAGTCCGTGGAGCGGCTGCGGGTCAACGTGGCGTATGCGTCTCGTGAACGAGCCGGGCTGGCGGATTCGTTGCAGGCCGCCGGCGCACCGACAGCCTGATGATCCGGGCGGCAACAGCGGCCGGCGCCCCCGACGCAACCCGCGTGCAGGCGCTCTTCGAGATGGCGCACCGCACCCGCGGCTTCATGCCGGACGATGAGGGGGAGGAGCTCTTCCGAGCCGCCCTGCGGGCCGGCCGGGCCGAGGTCGCGGCGGCCGCGCCCCCGACGTTCGTGGAAGTCGGGGCCTGGTGCGGGAAGTCCACGGTGTACCTCGGTGCCGCCGCGGAGGCCACCGGGGCAGCACTCCTCTCCATCGACCATCACCGCGGCTCGGAGGAGAACCAGCCGGGTTGGGAATATCACGAGCCCGATCTCGTCGATCCCGAGGTGGGTCGCATCGACACGCTCCCGCACTGGCGCCGGACCATCACAGAGGCCGGCCTCGAGGCGTCGGTCATGGGTATCGTCGGAGACTCCCCCACGCTGGCGGCGCGCTGGGACCGGCCCCTCGCCCTCTGCTTCATCGACGGTGGACATGGCGACGAACCCGCCTGGGCCGACTTCCACGGCTGGGCACCGCACGTAGCGCTCGGGGGCTGGCTGGCCATCCACGACGTGTTCCCCGATCCGGCGGACGGGGGTCGGCCGCCCTACGAGCTCTACTGCGCCGCGCTCGACTCGGGCGAGTTCACCGACGACGGCGCCTGCGGCAGCCTGCGCGTGCTGCGGCGCGTGGCGACGGCGCGCTGACGAACACCGATCGCGACCCGCGGCGGCGTCGGGACCGGTCCCGCTAGTCCACGCCCTCGACCACAACCTCCGTCGCGACGGCGGGCTCCACCGCGCCAGCACCGGCCCCTGAGCGCAGGCCGACGGCGGCCACGACGGCCGCCATGAGCGTCGAACCGGCGGCGACGAGCAGCGCAAGGTGGTAGCCCGATACGAAGGCGGCCATCGCATCGGGCCGGTACTGGGGACCGAGGACCTGGGACACCGGGCCGATCTGACCGCCGGCCACGTACTGGCTCTGCCCGGCGGCCCCCGCCACCCCGGCCGTGCGGCCGGCCCAGGCGGTGGTGGCGGCATGGACCCCGATGGTCCCGAGCACGGCGAGGCCGACCGAGGTGCCGACTTGCCGGGCCGCGTTGACGAGGCCGGAGGCCCCGCCCGAGACCCCCGGGGGCACGTCACGCATGGCGACATTGACGACGCCGGGCACCAGGGTGCCCCAGCCGATCCCGACCAGCACGTAGCCGACGAACGCCACGGCGAACGACGTGGTGTCGGACAACAGCGCGAGGACGGCCACGCCCGCCGCGCCGACGAGGCAACCTCCGACCACGATCACGACGGGTTGGAAACGGCGACGGAGCCTGCCGGCGCATTGGGCCGTCACGATGAACGGGATGTTCATCGATAACCACGACACTCCGGTGCGGAACGGCGACCACCCCTCCACGTCCTGGAAGAGGAGGGTGACGTAGAACATGACCCCGGCCAGCGCCAGGTAGGTGAGGAGGTAGACGGCACACCCCGATACGAAGCTGTGGGCCCTCAACAGGCTGGGCGGCAGCATGGGCGACGACGTCCGACCCTCCCACATGACGAAGAACACCAGTAGGACCACGCCGAGCACCAGCGGTACCACGACGTCGTACGACGCCCAGGCGTGGCTCGAGGACTCGATGAGGCCGAACGTGATGCCGAGGAGCCCGAGCGCAATGGCGCCCATCCCCACCGTGTCGAGCTGGCGGGCCTCCGGGTTGCGCGATTCGGCCACCGCCGCCAGGGCGATGATGAACCCCACCACGGCGATCGGCACGTTGACCCAGAAGACCGACGACCAGCTGAAGACCGACAGGAGTGCGCCGCCGACCACGGGCCCGAGCCCGAAGCCGAGCCCCGAGATGGCCGCCCAGACGCCGAAGGCTCCCGCCCGGCGCTCGACCGGATAGGTCTCGGTGAGGATGGCGAGCGTCAGGGCTGACATGAACGCCCCGCCCGCACCCTGCAGTGCGCGAGATCCGATGAGCGCCACGTCGGAGGTGGACAGAGCGCAGGCCACCGAACCCACCGTGAAGACGATCATCCCCGCCAAGAAGAACCGCTTGCGGCCGTAGCGGTCGCCGAGCGCGCCGCCGAGCGGGATGAATGCGGCGAGGCTCAGGGCGTAGGCGCTGATCACCCACTCGAGCTGGCCCGCCGACATGTGCAGTTCCCGTTGGATCGACGGCAGCGCTGTGTTGACAATGGTGACGTCCAAAAGGGTCATGCCCTGGGCGATGCACATCGCCACCAGGGTCAGGCGGCGCCGGCGCGTCACCCGGGGGTCCTCGAGGCGGCGCAGAGCGTCAGACATCTGGTGATCGGGCCCGTCGGCGCGCATGCATCGGAATCGACCAGGAATCTACCCGCTCCTCTGCGAGCCAGTCCGCCTGGTGGCGCGGGATCGATCCGACGCGGCGGGGGGCGGGGCTCCGCGCTGCGTTCAGCCGCGGAAAGAGCGTTGCGGCGGGTCGGAGACCGTGCAGCCTTCGATGGCGTCTCCGCAATGCGGCTCGGCCAGGTCGAGTGAGGCCGGCAGGCCCTCGCCCCGAAACAGTCCCGCCGCCGGGGTGGTGTTCGACAACGCATCGGCCGCCAACACCATGGCACCGAACGTGTAGGTCGTCCGCTCGTGCTTGGGGAAGGTCTCCTGTTCCGGGTAGACCATGCCGGTCCAGTACGACCCGTCGCCCAGGCGCAGGTTCTGCCCGGCCGAGAACAGGTCCAGCGCGGGACCTTCCATGCCAAGGGCATCGAGCGTGAGCACACACTCAGCCGTCTCGGCTGCGGTGACCCAGTCGCCGGTGGACACGCAGCGCACGCCGAGGCCCTCCATGACGAAGGTGGACCATCCCTCCGCGATACGACGACGGCCGGCCTCACCCTCGAGCGCCCCCGAGAGCATCGGGTAGTACCAGTCCATGGCGAACTCGACCTTGGGGGCGAAGGCGCCCGGGTGATGCGCCACTGCGTGCCCGAGCCGACCCGCCGCCAACTCCCAGTCCGGGCGGTCCTTGGCCAGACACTCCGCGATGGCCACCGCGCACCGCATTGAGTGGTAGATGGACGACGACCCGGTGAGCAGCGCGTAGCGTTCCGGGCGGCCGGCCGAATCGAGCGACCACAGCACCGAGCCGTCCGGCTGCTGCCAGCGCAAGATGAAGTCGATCCCCTTCTGGATCGTCGGCCACAGCTCGCCGAGGAACTCCACGTCGCCGGTGATGAGATGATGGTGCCAGGCTCCGGCCGCCAAGTAGCCACACACGTTCGTGTCGAGACGCGGATCCTTGACGGTGCCGCCCTGGTAGTAGTTGAACCAGCTGCCGTCGGAGAGCTGGTTGCGCGCCAACCAGCGGTAAGCCGCAACCGCTTCGTCCACCAAGCCGCAGACGGTCAAGGCCATGGCCGCCTCGACGTGGTTCCAGGGGTCGCAATGGCCGCCCTCGAACCAGGGGATCTGCCCGTCGTGGCGCTGCACTTCGGCGATGGCGTGGCCGGTGGCCAACACATCCGAAGTCGAAAGGATGCCAGACACCTCGGGGAGCGCGGCCGAACGGATCTCTTCTGTGGTCATGCTGCAGCTCCCTGGCTCGGTGTGGTCGGCCCGCGCCGCCCGGGCACGCCGCGAGGCAGTGTGGGGCGCGAGTCGGGCAGGTCCGCCACGCTGGCGACCGGCTTGGTGAGGTACAGCACCAGGCTCTTGCCGATGACCGGGCTCAGCACCCGGTCGGCGGTGCGCGTCACGAACGGTGCCTTGACGATGTCCCAGACGAGCACCTTGTGGTACGCCTCGACCGCCGGGTGCGAATCGTTGGACGGGCCGACGAGGCAGCGCAGCCACCAATACGGCGAATGCAGGCCGTGTGCGTGGTGGTGGCCGGCCGGCCGGAGTCCCGTCGAGCTGAGCCGGCGCTCCAGCGTGGAACGCCGGTAGATGCGCACATGACCACCAGGGGTGTCGTGGTACTCGTCGGACAGTGCCCAATTGATGGCCTCGGGAACACAGCGCGGAACGGTGACCGCCATGGCGCCGCCCGGTCGAAGCACCCGCGCCAACTCACGCATGGCCGCGGCGTCGTCCGGGATGTGCTCGAGCACCTCCGATGCGATCACCCGGTCGAAGGTCCCGTCTGGGAAGGGCAGCGCCAGCGCGTCACCCTGCACGGCCGTCGCCGGATGACCCGGAGCGATTTCCCCCGTCTCGATCATGGCGGCGAGGGTGCCGCGTACCTGGGCCACCTCGTCAGGACCGGCATCGAGCGCAACCACGGAGGCCCCGCGGCGCGCGGCCTCGAACGCGTGGCGGCCAAACCCACACCCGAGGTCGAGCACCAGGTCCCCGGGCCCGACGCCCAGCCGGTCGTAGTCGACGGTCAGCATCAGGCCGCACCCCGTGTCAGCACCGTGTCCGGGCCCTCGACGGCGGCCAACGGAGCGCCTGGGAGCGGCTCTCCGGCAATCACGGCCGCGTAGCAGGCGGCCGTCCCCGCAGCGGTGACCTGCCAGGTGAAACGACTGACCACCCGGTCCCGGCCGGCCGCACCGAGTCGGGCCCTCAGCTCGGGGTCGTCGAGCAGCCGGGCAATGGCTCCCGCCAGCGCACCCGGATCGTCCGGGGCCACGAGCAGGCCGGTCTCCCCGTCTGTCCCGACCACCTCGGGCAACGCGCCACCGGTCGTGGCGACCATGGCCACGCCGCAGGCCATGGCCTCGATCGCCGGCAGCGAGAAGCCCTCGTACAGGGAGGGCACCACGGCCACCTCGGCCTCGCCGTAGAGACGGGCGAGCTCGCCGTCGGTGATGCCGCTCACGCAGTGCACGACGTCGGCGAGCCCGAGCCGGGCAATGGCCCGGTCGACCCGACCGCCCTCGTTGGGGCGGCCGATCACGGTCAGCTCGACGTCCCGCTCGGTCCGCAGCTTCGCCACCGCCTCGAGCAGCGGCACGAGGCCCTTCATCGGGACGTCGCTGCTCGAGGTGACCATGATCCGCCCGGGCACGGGGATCACGTCCTCGAACGGGCGGAAGACGGTGGGGTCGACGCCGACGGGGACAACCGTCATGCGCTCGGGGGCGACATCCATTTGCGCGGCGATGTCCTGGCGCGAGTTCTGTGAGACCGTGAGCACGGCGGGGAGCGCCCGGGCCGCCCGCACCTGCATGCCGAGGAAACCGAACCAGCGGCGCGTCGTGAAGCGTTGCCAGGGATTCGTCGTGTGGGAGAGCGCCAGCTGGCGGTCCACCGTGATGGGGTGGTGCAGCGTCGTCAGAAGGGGCCAACCGTCCTCGACCATGCCGAGCATCCCGTTGCCCAGGCATTGATTGTCGTGCACGACGTCGAATTCACCGCGACGCTGCGCCAGGATCTGACGGGCCCGCGCGGAGAAGGTCAGGGGTTCCCCGAAGCCGGCCGTGCACATGATGGCGAACTCGATCCAATCCTCCCGCGATGTGAATTCACTGCGGTGAGGGACCCGGAACGGATCGGGCTGGCGGTAGAGGTCGAGGCTCCGGACGGGTGTGAACCCCACGCCCTCATCGAGATCGGGCCAGGGCGGCCCGGAGAAGACCTCGACCGAATGACCGAGGGCGACCAGCTCACGAGTGAGGTGGCGGGTGTAGACCCCCTGCCCACCGCAACGGGGATTCCCCCGGTACGTCAGGAAGGCAACGCGCAAACCTCCAGGTCCGGGCGGTGCGGCGGGAATCGGGACGGGCAGCTCAATGTGGCGAGAGCGCTCCCAGGACTCCTTTGTCTCGATCCACTTCTGGCGAGGCGTTTTAGGCAACGGATGTCCCGCCTCGACTCACCATGACCCTCCTAGCCTCCCCGAACCCCCTGGTCGTGCGCAAACGGCGCCGTCGAGCGAGCTGCCCGCCCACTGTTCAGCCGACGCCGACCCAGCTCAGCAACGTGAGCAGGACGTAGACGCCCGCCACGATGGCGACCGCGACGATGGCCAATCCCCCCACCCAGCGGGCGACCGGGCCGTTGGCGGCCGAACCGAGGAGCGAGCGGCGGTTGGCCAACACCAGGATCAGGATCAGGGTCATCGGCGTGATGATCCCTTCGAGCACCTGGGTGTTGAGGATGAGCGTGATGAGGTTGCCCGGGATCAGAACGACCGCCGCTCCGATGAGGATCTGAAACGTGAAGATCCCGAGGAAGACGGGGGCCTTGCGGAAGCTCGAGGAGACCGAGCGCTCCACCCCGATCGCCTCGGCCACGGCGTAGGACGTCGACAGCGGGACTACGGCGGCGGCCAGGGCCGACGCGCCGAGCAGCCCGACCCCGAACAACGTCGTGGCGAACGCGCCGGCAACCGGCTTGAGCCCCTCGGCCGCTGTGGTGGCCGAGGTGAGCGGGCCCGTGCCCCCGATCGTGGCCCCGGTGGCCACGATGATCGACATGGCCACCAAGGCGGCGAGCACGGCCCCGGTGATCGCGTCGACCCGCTGGAAGTGGTACTGCTCGGGCTTGACTCCCTTGTCGACGACTGCGCCTGCCTCGTACAACTGGATGTACGGGGTGATGGTGGTGCCGATGAGGGCGACGGACAGCAGAAGGAACGACTTGGAGGCGACGAAATGGGGCCACACCGTGTTGGCCGCCACCTGTCGCCAGTTGGGATGGGCCAGCACTGCCGCAATCGGGTACGCGATGAACACCAGGGTGAGCAGCAGGAAGATGCGCTCGGCGTAGCGGTACGAGCCGAAGAGCACGAGCGACCAGATGGCGATCGCGGCAATGGGAACCGAGATGTAACGCGACACGTTGAACAGCTCGAACGAGGTGGCGATGCCGCCGAACTCGGTCACCATCAGGCCGACGTTGGCAATGGCGAACGCCGTGATGGCGAACGCCGTGAGGCGGAGGTCGAATTCCTCCCTGATGAGGGCGGCCAGACCCTTGCCGGTGTAGGTGGCCAGGCGGGCCACCATCTCCTGGACGATGACGTAGGCCACCGTGATGAGCACCATGAGAAAGAGGGTGCGATAAACGAACTGCGCGCCGGCGGACGAGTAGGTGACGATGCCGCCGGCGTCGTTGCCGGCCGCCGCGGCTATCAGCCCTGGTCCGGCGGCGGCCAGGTAGACCAACCACCGACGCGAAACCCGCACCCTCACGACAGGAGGCGGGGAAAGTGGAACCGGCCTTTCGTGGGCACCAGTGCATCGAGAACGTCGTCGGCCAGGATGCGCCCGATCGGGCGCCCGTCGCCGTCGATGACCACCATGGAATGCCGACGGCCTTCCACCAGCTGCCCAGCCACGTCACCCGCCGATGCGTGGGGACTCACCGTCACCTCGTCCTCGTCGCCGAGGAGCGCCGACATGCGCGTGTCGGTGGAGGTCCGTAAGGCGAGCAGGATGTCGAGGACCGTGACATCACCGAGGAGCCGGCCATCACCGTCGACGACCGCCACCGCATCGAGGTCGACGCCGTGCGCACGCGCCTCGGAGAGCCGGTCAACCACTTTCTTGACCTTTTCCCCGGACTTGGCCGTCACCAGCGCCGTGGTCATGATCCCGCCCGCCTCGTCCTCTTCGTAGCCGAGCAGCTCGCGCAGTGCGAGCGCCGTCACTGCCGGAATGTGGCGGAGCACCTCGGCCCGAACCGCCATGGGGAGGTCGCGCAGTGCGTCGACAGCCTCGTCGGGCTCCATGGCTGCGAGCAGGCGCGCCGCCTCGACCGGATCGGATTCCCGCAACAGCTGCTCCAGGTCCTCGGGTTGCATCTCCTCGAGCGCATCGGCGGCCTCGTCGGGACTCAGGGCGGCCAGGAGCTCGCGGCGCTCGTCGCGCCGCAGGTCCTCCAGCAGGTCGGCCAGCTCGCCGGGCCGCAGGCGGTGCAGGCCCTCGTTCGTCGTCTTGAGACGAACCTGGGTCGCTGCGCCGCTGACGTCCTTGGCCGACTCGGTGAACGGTTGTATGGCGGCCCAGTCGATGACGCGATCCGGCGTGGGACGTGGTCGCCACCGCCGTGGGCCGAGACGGCGCAGCAGCGTGGCGTTGGAGATATCGGCCCCGACGAGCCGGACACGGCCGATCACCTCGGCTAGATAGAGGTCGGCGGCACGGATGACCTGGACGCCCTCGACGTCAACCAGTTGGTGGTCGAGGACGTCCTTCGCCAGCAGGACCTCGCCGGAGCGACGGATGACGTCGCGCAGGTCGAGCCGGGAGGAGCGGAGGACGACCTCGGCATGGCCGATCCGGTCTATGGCGGAGGCCCCGACGAAGGCGAGTCGGCGCCCCACCCGGATCACGAGACCGCTCACCGGCGGGTACATCTGCCCGTCGTCCCAGCGCGCGACGACGTCGTCCAGCCGGCCGATCTCCTGGCCGGTCTGATTCCGCACCGGGCGGCCCAGAAGGCCGGCCAACGACACGATCGAGTCGAAAACGCCCTCTGACGCGAGGATCCGCCGCGTCCTGCGGCGGCGCTGGTGCGGTGGGCGATCCGCATCACGGGAACGACCCGGAATCAAGCGTGAGCGGCTCGGCCCGCTCGTCGACGGTGGCGTGGCCATGGAGCTCCCTCCTGTGGCGTCCTCGAGGGACCGGATCGGATCGGACGTCTGGTCGGCGCAGCGCCATACCAGAGGATCAACGACCGGCGTCTGCCTCCGTGCAATACCCGCGTTTCGGGACTTAGGGCACGCGTGTGGCGCGCATCAACAAGTGCACGGGGTTGGGCATGCGCCGGCGGCGCTACTGGGGGGTTCGCCCCTCGACATGGCCACACCTCCTTCTCCATCGTCCCCGTGCGGAAGAGATCACACCGACAATTCCTGGTAGGGCATCCTAACGGGCCGTCCCGCACGGCATCGGGCCCGGTCATCGGGTCGCAGGGGGTCGACGCGACGGGTACCGTGCCTGTCATGGACCTGGCCTACCCACCAGAAGCCGAGGAATTCCGGACAGAGATCGCAGGATGGCTCAAGGAGAACCTGCCCGGAGGCTGGGGTGGACCGGACTTCTCCCTGACGCCAGAGGAGCGCAAGGTCTTCAATCAGGAGTGGACGGCCAAGCTCTACGGCGGCGGATGGATCTGCGCCAGCTGGCCGACCGAATACGGCGGGAAAGGCCTGAGCCTGCTGCAACAGGTTGTACTCAACGAGGAGTTTGCCCGGGTTGGTGCGCCGCTCCGCGCCGACTTCTTCGGCGACACCCTCGTCGGCCCCACGCTCCTGCAATGGGGCACCGAAGAGCAGAAGCGACAGTTCATACCCGGCATCATGAAGGGCGAGATCGCGTGGTGCCAGGGCTTCAGCGAGCCCGACGCCGGCTCGGACCTGGCCAGCCTCAAAACGCGCGCCGAGCTCGACGGCGACGAGTGGGTGATCAACGGGCAGAAGGTGTGGACGACCCAGGCGCACTATGCCGACTACATCTTCCTGTTGGCCCGCACCGACCCCGACGCGCCGAAGCACGCCGGCATCTCCTACCTCCTCGTCCCGATGAAACAGCCCGGCGTGGAGGTGAGACCCATTGAGCAGGTGGATGGCTCGGCCGAATTCAACGAGGTCTTCTTCACCAACGTTCGCTGCCCCAAGGACAACGTCATAGGTGGGGTGAACAACGGATGGAAGGTTGCGATGACAACGCTCGGCTTCGAGCGCGGCACGTCGTCGACAACGGGCCACCGGCGCTTCCAGAAGGAGTTCGACGAGATCCTGGCCGAGGCCCGCCGGAGAGGTCGCGATGGCGACCCCCTGATCCGGCAGCGACTGGCGCGGTCATGGTCGAAGATCAAGATCATGCAGATCAACGGCTTCCGCACGCTGACGGACGTCCTCAACGGCACGCACACCACCGCCGCGCTCGGAGCGTGCAACAAGATGTTCTGGTCCGAGGCGCACCAGGAGACGCTCTTGCTCGGTATGGACATCCTGGGCATGGAGGGCCAGGTCCTCCTGGGCGACCAGGGTGAGGACACACTGCTGCCCGGTGCGCGCCGGGCCAAAGCGAGCTATCCCGTCAACAACCTCCAGTCGCTCTTCTTCTTCTCGCGATCGGAGACGATCTGGGGCGGCACGGCCGAGATCCAGCGCAACATCGTGGGCGAACGAGCGCTCGGCCTCCCCAAGGAGCCGAAACCCAGTTAGCGTCGCGGGCTCAGGGACAGGAATCAGGAAGCAGGACACGGAACGCGGCACCCCCACCGGGTGCGTCCTCCACCCAGGCCCGCCCGCCTTGGATCTCGGCGAATTTGCGCACGACGAACAGGCCGAGCCCGAGACCTCCCGGCGCGCTCCCGGCCCGGCGCTGGAACGCTTCGAAGACCGCCTCCTTCTCGGCGTCGGGGATGCCGCGGCCTGCGTCCTCGACCGCCAAGAGGACGCCGTCGGGACGACGGGTCACGGCTACCTCCACGGCGGTGCCCTCCGGCGTGTGGCGTAGTGCATTACTGACCAGGTTGTCGACGATCCGTGCCGTCAGCTCGGGGTCGAGCGTGACGGTCTCCGTCCCGGACGGGAGCGCAAGATCCAGATCGGATCCGTTCCGGCTCCGGGCGCGCTCGACGACGAGGGCCACGATGTCGAAGGATTCTCGCTGCGGTGCCACGTAGCCGCCGAGCACACGCTCGGAGTCGAGCAGATTGGTCAGGATGCCTCGCAGCTCGGCACCCGTGGAGGCGAGACCCTGCGCCATCCTCGCGATAGCGCCCTCAGGCAGTTCCGGGTGCC
Source organism: uncultured Acidimicrobiaceae bacterium (assembly GCA_963736515.1). Lineage (GTDB taxonomy): Bacteria > Actinomycetota > Acidimicrobiia > Acidimicrobiales > RAAP-2 > Bog-473. Next base: position 375,366 of record CAVTPE010000001.1, read on the forward strand.
TGACGAGAAGGTCGGCCAGGCCGGCCACCGTCGCGATCGGCGTGTTGAGCTCGTGCGCCGCCGCCAGCAGCAGCGCGTACTTGGCGGCGTCCGCGTCGCGCAGGACGGCGGCCGCCTCCTGCTCGCGCGTCAGCGCCTGTTCCAGGGCGGCCCTCGCGGCTTCGCGCTCTCGCACATCGCGCAACGCGTACTGCATGCCGAGGCCCCGCCCCTCTGGCCGCCGGAACGGGACGACGCGGGCCTCCATCGGAAGGTACCCGCCGTCGCCTCGGCGAAAGCGATAGACGGCGGCGGCACTCCTCCCGACCAGCGCGTCCTCCCGGAGCGACGAAAGGCCGGCCCAGTCATCGGGGTGGACGAACGCGGCGATCGTGTGGCCCTCCATGGCGTCAGGCTCGAGTGAGAGCGTCGTCCTGATCGAGGGGGACGCGAACGTCACCTGACCCGCGTCATCGCTGGCGATCACGACGTCCGCCGCGCTCTCGGCAATGAGCCGATAGCGGGTCTCACTGGCGGCCAGCGCGCGTTCAGCCTCGGCACGTCGGCTGACATCGCTCAGCAGCCAGCGGACGCGTGGCACAACCGGGTCAGCCGTGCCACCGACCGTGAGGTGCACCGCGGCGTGGAACGGTGCACTGTCCGGAGGTGCGAACCGCGCTTCGAACGCCACTACCCGGCCATCCGGACCCGTCACCGCATCGTGGAGCTGGTTCAGGACCTCGCGGCGGTCGGGCGCGTCGACGAAGACGATGACCGGTTTGCGCGCCAGGAAGTGACCCGGGCTCCCGAGCAGCTCACTTGCCGCCCGATTCGACTCCAAGATCACACCCGACGTGTCGGTGACCAGGTACCCGTCGGGTGCCAGGTCGAACAGCTCCCGGTAGCGGGCCGACTCGAGGTCGAGTTGCCGCCTGGCCTCGGCCAGGGCTTCGTTCTGGGCCTGGATCTCCTGGGCGCTGACCTCAAATTCCTCGACGGCCGCTGAGAGCTCCTGGACCACCTCGGCGACCAGGGGGATGGGCAAGCTCCCGGTGGCGTCGAGGATCCGATCAGTCAGGGCCGTCAACCGCCGGCTCAGCGCGTCGACGTTGCGTGCCAGGTCCGGGTCCCCCCCGGGGCCGGACGGCTCGGTCACGAGACCGGACCCCCGACTCCGTCCATGATCAGCATGGCCGCTGTTTCGGGCTCCCGACCGGAGATGGGCATCACCTGGACGCGGCAGGTGAACCGGCGTCCGGCGCGATCGGTCGCCTCGACCTCCACGGTCGACGCCACGGCTCCCCCGCTTCGGCAGACCCGGACCGGCTCCTGCAGGGTTCCGAGCGGCAGCCCGAAGTCCAGCCCGAAGAAAGGCTCCCCCACGACGGCATCCTCCTCCAACCCCCAGAGATCGGTCGCCGCCTCGTTCCATTCCACGACGAGCAGGTGCGAATTGAGCACGACCACGGCGGAGGGAAAGTTGTCCATCACCTGGCGGTGCAGGCTGCTGAAGCGCCGCAGCTCCAGGTTGGCGTCGACGAGTGTCTCGTTCAGACGCTGGACCGCGTCGCTTGCCGTCTTGAGCTCGAGGTTCGTCGTCTCGAGCTCCTCGTAAGACGAGCGCAACTCCTCATTCGTGGTCTCCAGCTCCTCGTTGGACGATTGCAGCTCCTCGTTGCCCGTCTCGAGCTCTTCGTAGCTCGCCTGGAGCTCCTCGTTGCTGGTGACCAGCTCCTCGTTGGTCGACTGCAGCTCCTCGTACGCGGTCTCGAGTTCCTCGTGGACGTGGCGGAAGCTCTCACGAAGCTGCAGCGTGCTGCCGACGTCGGCGAAAGTCACGGCGGCGCCGAGGACCTTCTCGTCCTCGTCGAAGAGCGGCAGCACCCACACCTCGAGGTCGAGGGGATGGCCACTCGGCGCCTCGTACCGCGTCAGCCCGACGCGGTGCGACATGCGTTCGATGAAGGCGCGTGCCACATGCGAGTCGAGATCCAGCGACTGCAGCACCAACCCGATGTGCTCGCTCGGCCCCCGGGCCATGTCGCCCGTCCCGACGCGGAAGAGCTGGCGGGCCAGGTCGTTGGCGCCCGTCAGGTGGCCGTCGGGGTCGACCAGAAGCTCGGCCACGAGAGACTGCCCCGGCTCCGCCGCCGACTCGGCGATACCGTCGCGCATCTCCGGCGCCTCCAAGACGCCGATTTCGAAGGGATGACTCGGCGCGGCCTCACGGGCGGCGGACCCGATCGACTGCTGGTGGGGCAGCGCCACGAAGATGCGGTGCCGCAGGCTCACCGGAGCGAACCGCCCGGCGCCGCCGCGGAGCACCATCTCGGCCCGCCCGAGGAAGAGGAAGCCGTCCTCGCGCAATGCGTACTGCAGGCGTGGGATGACGAACGCCTGCGTCTCCGCAGTGAGGTACATCAGTGTATTGCGGCAGGTGACGAGGTCGACTCGGGAGATCGGAGGATCCCTGGTGAGGTCGAGGCGCCCGAAGACCACCGTGTGGCGCAACGCCGGGGTGACCACCCAGCCCCGCCCACGCAGATCAGGCTCGAAGTAGGCATCCCGAATGTCTTCGGGCACGTCGTGCAGCGACTTCTCGCTGTAGATGGCAGTCCGCGCTTGCGTCAGCGCGTCGAGGTCGATGTCGGTGGCGTAGATCTTCACGCGCCGGGCCATCTCCTGGGGTCCCAGGTGGTTCGCCAGAATCATGGCGAGGGTGTACGCCTCCTCACCCGTGGCGCACCCGGCGCTCCACAGCCGGATCAACTGATCGTCGTTGCGCCGGGACAGGATCTCGGGGACGACCTCGCGCTCCAGGTAGCGCCATGCCGTCGGATCGCGGAAGAAGCTGGTCAGGTTGATCAGGAGGGTGTTGAAGAGCTGCGTGAACTCGTCGATGTCCGCCTCGAGATGGTCGCGATAGGCGGCGAGATTCTCGAGGCCGAGCTCACGGACGCGCCGGTGCACCCGTCGGCTGATGGATGCCCGTTTGTAGCCCGTGAAGTCGAACCCCCGCGCATCGCGGAGGAATCGCAGCAACTCTTCGAGCTCCTCGTCCCGTTCGTCACCCGATGGCCCGGCGCCCGGCGTGGCATCCGCAGAAGGGCCGCCGCCCGCGCTCACGGGCGCAGTACCGCCTCGGCGTTGTTCCTCACTACAACGTCCTCACGGCGGCGTCCCACGGCGGCGTCCTCACGGCAACGTCCTCACGGCAACCGTCCACGCGTCACCAGTGCGACCAACGCCGGACCGATCTGCTCCAGCGTCAGGATGTGCTCGACCCCACCGGTGGCAATGGCCGCCTGCGGCATGCCGGCGAACTCCGCCGAGGCAGGGTCCTGAGCGATGACCGTGCCCCCCGCCTCGTCGATGGCGCGTACCCCCATGTTCGAGTCGCTGCCCGTCCCGGTGAGGACGACGCCGATGACCCGGCCGGGGAAGGCCCCGGCGCCGGACTGGAAGAGGACGTCGGCGGAGGGCCGGACGAAGTGCACCGGGTCCGAGTGGGACAGGCTCAATCGGCCCCCCGGTTTGACGAGCAGATGGTCACCGGGGGGGGCGACATAGACCGTCGCCGGCTCAATCGCGGCACCGTCGGTCGCCTCCTCGACCCGGAGCGCCGTCCTCCGCCGCAAGATTTCGGCCATGAGGCTCGTGTGGCGAGGGTCGAGATGTTGGACGACGACCACGGGAACCTCGAATCCCTCAGGCAGGGAGCCGAGCACGGTGCTGATCGCCGCCAGGCCCCCTGCGGAAGCCGCCACCAAGACGATGTCGTACCTTGGGGGCGTGCGGGACCGCCCCTCGGCGTTCACTCCCGAAACCGGCTGCTTCACCGCGATCCCCTCAACGACCACGGAGATCTCGGGCGCCACGCCGGGCGGCAGTCTGGGTAACTAGCATTGGCAACCCTGTAATGCTCGCATATCGTGCTCGAAAGCGGGCTGAGAAGCGGCGGATGTTGGCTGGGAGTGTGATGAAGTGAAGGACGGAGCGCCGATCACTGTGATGGTCGTTGACGACCACCCGGTGTTCGCCGAAGCGCTGGCGCTCGCCATCGAGGCCACGGGAGACCTGGCCTGCGTGGGCACCGCGCCAGACGTGGACCGGGCGACCCGCCTGGCCGACGAGCTCGAACCCGACGTCACGGTCATGGACCTCCAGCTCGGCGGTACGGACGGCGTGACCGGGACCCGGTACCTGCTGGAACGGCACCCCCAGATGCAGGTGCTCGTGCTCACAGGTCTGCCACTGAGCCCCACGCTCATGCGCGACGTCGCCGACTCGGGCGCTTCGGGCCTGCTGCCCAAGTCGGCCAGCCTCGGCGTCGTCGTCGAGATCATCCCGGCCCTCGGGGGCCACAGCTTCGCCGTCGACCGCAAGAGCCTGATGGGCCTCTGCGAGAGCGCCGGCGGCGCCGAGGTCCACCGGAATCGGGGCTCCTCACTGCTGACCGGGCGCGAGCAGGACATCCTCTCCCTCCTCGTCAGCGGGGTCGACCTTCAGGCCGCTGCGATGCGGTTGGGCATCACGGTGAACACGGCTCGGGGATACGTCAAGAACCTCTACCGCAAGCTCGGGGTGCACAACCAGCTCGAGCTCCTCGCGGTGACACGGGAACAAGGCCTGCTCGAACCGGTGGAGTGAACCACCGACGGACGCTTTCAACCCCGTGCGGTGGCTGCCGTTTCCCCTAGCCTGAGCCGGGTGAGAAGAATGGTCGAGTACTGCGAACGGGGTGAACAGCCATGCTGGTGAGAGAGTGCCTGCGAACGGCGCCAGTGACGGTCCCTCCCGGGTGCACCCTGAGGGAGGCGGGCCGGCTTCTGGGCGACCACCGCGTCGGCTCGCTCCTCGTCGTCGACGGCGACCGCCTGGTGGGGATCGTGACAGACCGCGACATCACCGTGCGAGGCGTCGGGGAGGGGAAGCCGTCTTCCGTCGCGGTGCAGAGCGTCATGACCCCGGACCCGGTGACGATCCAGGGCTCGGCGGACGTCTTCGAGGCGTTCACGGTGTTCAAGACGGCCGGGGCGCGGCGCCTTCCCGTGCTCGAGGAGAAGGACCTGGCCGGGATCATCTCGGTCGACGACCTGTTGCTGTCGCTGGTCGTCGAGTTTGGCGCCGTCCTGTCGCCGGTGGCCCAGGAGCTCGTCCATCCCGCCTGACGGCAACCGCTAGCTGGTCCGGCGCTCCCTGACTTCGAGCCCCGGTCCCGCCACCGGCAGCGGCACCACGTTCGTCGACGCTGGGCCCGAGAGACCCATGACCATTCCCTCGGTGCCGCGGCGACGCTGACGGGCACCGAGCACGAAAAGCGGGATGGTGGCCACCAGCGTCCCGATACCACCGATGGCCAGGGCGACGCGGGGACTGGTGACGTCGCTCAGGTAGCCAAGGAGCGGGGCCCCGATGGGCGTGCTACCGAGGAAGGCGATCGCGTTGAGCGACATGACCCGACCGCGCATGGCGGGGTCGGCCCGCAGCTGCAGGGTGGCGTTGTTGGTGGCGACGAAGGAGATGCTGGCCGCCCCCATCGGGATGAGCAGGACGATGGCCCACCCCTGTGTCGGTGCCAGCGCAACCGCCAGGATCGCCACGCCGAAGATCAGGCCGATGGCGGCCAGAAGCCGGGTGGACGGCCGGCTGCGGAAGGCCGTTGCGAGGCCGCCGACCACGGCCCCTGCGCCCATGGCCGCCAGGAACCAGCTGTAGAGGCCGGCCCCGCCGTGGAACGTGAACTTGGCCAGGAGCGGCAGGGTGACCGTGAAGTTGAAGGCGAACACACCGACGACCGCCATGGAGAGGAGCGGGATCTTGAGGTCCGGCGTGCTCCAGACGTAGCGCAGGCCCTCCCGGACCTGGCCCCTGGCCCGGCCGACACCGGGACGTCGGATGAGTTCGGCGGCGCGCATCATGGCGAGGGCGACGATCACCGCGGCATAGGACGCAGCGTTGATGAAGAAGCAGGTGGCGAGGCCGAAGGTGAGGATGAGCACACCGCCGATGGCCGGCCCGATCACTCGGGCCGAGTTCATCAGCACGCTGTTGAGGCTCACCGCATTGGGCAGAAGATCCAGCCCGACCATCTCGGAGACGAAGGTCTGGCGCGCCGGGTTGTCGAAGAGGTTCACGAACCCGAGGCCGGCCGCCAGCACATAGATCTCCCACAGGTCGGCCGAGTGCGTCACGACCAGCACGCCCAAGATGAGGGCCAAGATCCCCGCGGTTGCCTGCGTGGCGTAGAGCACCCTGCGCTTGTCCACCCTGTCGGCGACCAAGCCCCCGAACGGGCCGAGCAGCAGGAGCGGCAGGAACTGCAGGCTGGTGGCGATCGCGACGTCGACGCCGGTGCCGTGGAGCGGGAAGAGAATCAGGTAGGCCTGCGCCACGGTCTGCATCCAGGTGCCCGAGACCGAGATGACCTGGCCGGTGAAGAAGAGCCGGTAGTTTCGGACCGAGATGGCGCGAAAGGTGCGTCGCCCGGCGGCACGCATCCGCCGCCTCACGGCTCGACCAGGAGGTGCTCGAGCAACTCGACCAGCTCTGTCGCACGCTGCTGCTCATCGGCCGTGAGCTCGTCCAGGCGGCGCAACAGGAACGCGTTCTTCCGCGTGCGCATCCGCTCCAGCGCCCGCTCGCCCGCGGTCGTGATGCGCACGCGGGCGCTCCGCCGGTCGTCGGGGTCCGCCACCCGGGTCACCATCCCCGCCTCGCTCAGGCTGGCGACGATCCTCGTCATGGTCGGCGGTTGGACCTGTTCGATGGCGGCCAGCTCGCCCAAGGTGGGGCTGCCAAGCCGAACCACCGAGCCCAGAGCCGAGGCCTGCGCCGGGGAGAGGCCGCCCAGGGACTCCTGACGGAGGCGCCGATGCAGCCGGTTCACGGCGATGCGCAGGCGGCCGGCCACCTCTTGCTGGGTCACGTGGACGGGCTGCGTACGCATGGGTCCATTATAGTTAGTTGGGCTAACTAATCAAACGGTGGCCCATACCCTCCCCCTTTGGAAGCGCTTTGTTCGTGGGGCCGGGAGCGTTAGAAGCTGGGGACGTAGCCACCAGAACCGAGTGCGGCGCTCTCGTCGATGCTCAACGAATCGTCGATACCGCCCGCGACCTCGGTGACCCAGGGCAGGCGATCCCGCAGGATCCGCTCGACCCCGCCCGAGAGCGTGGCGGAGCTGACGGCGCAGGAGCTGCACGCCCCCTGGAGCTGGACCTCGACGACGCCGGTCTCGACGTCGGCCCTGACCAGAACGAGGTCACCGCCGTCCGCCTGTACGGCGGGGCGCATCAGGTCCATGATCCCCTGGAGCTTGTCCAGGCGATCGGCCCGCTCGGCGTCGCTCAGCTGGGTCGGGGTCTCGCTCATCCTCCCATTCTGCCGTGCCCGCGGCCCGCCCATGCACCGGGCAGGCCGCCGATGCCCGAGGTTACGATCCCCGGCAGGGATGTCGCCGGTCCGCCGGATGATCGAAGGAGACGTGTCCGTGAGCGTGAAGGTGTTCGGGGTTTTCAAGGGCGCGAGCGACACAAGGGACGTCCCCGAGGGGACGGTGATCTTCGAGGCGGGCGACTTGGGTGAGGAGATGTTCGGCGTCATTGAGGGCATGGTCGAGCTCCGCCTGAGCAACGGGCAGGCGTTCGCCCTGGGCCCCGACGAGACTTTTGGAGAGATGGCGATGGTCGACTCGTCGCCACGCAGCGCCACCGCCGTCGCCGTGGCGGACTCCAAGCTGGCCGTCATCGACAAGCGTCGCTTCTTGTTCCTGGTGCACGAAACTCCGACCTTCGCGCTCCAGGTCATGTCGAGCCTCGCTGAGCGCCTGCGGGACGTGCAGAAAGAGGGCTGAGGGCTCACCCGATCCCGACGGGAACGGGTGGCCCACCCTGGACGACGGGGTTGGAGAGCTCGCCGACTCCTTCGATGGCGATGCGGACGGTGTCGCCGGCAGCCAGGAAGCGCGGCGGGTCGAATCCGGCGCCCACACCGGCGGGCGTCCCCGTGGCGATGATGGTGCCCGGCTCGAGCGGAAAGGCGGTCGTGAGGTACTCGATCATCTCGGCGCAGCCGAAGATCAGGTCAGCGGTGGTCGAGTCCTGGCGCAGCTCGTCGTTGACCCACGTGCGGATGGCGAGCGACCCCGGGTCGCCGAGCTCGTCGCCCGTCACCAGCTCGGGGCCGCAGGGCGCGTGGGTGTCGAAGGACTTGCCCAGGGTGAACGTCGGCGAGCGCCACTGCCAGTCGCGTGCGCTCACATCATTGATGACGGTGAACCCGGCCACGACCTCGAAGGCGCGGGCCGCCGGCACGTGTTGGCAGCGCGGGCCGATGACGAGAGCCAGCTCCCCCTCGTAGTCGACCATGTCGGAGACGGCCGGCAGCACGATCGGATCGCCGGGTCCGGCGATGGCCGTCCGCTGCTTGTTGAACCAGTACTGCCACTCGGGTGGCTCGCGGCCCATCTCGGCCACGTGCGCCCGGTAGTTCATGCCGATGGCCAAGATCGCGGGTGGGTCGGGAACCGGTGCATGGCGCCGCACCGCCGACAGGTCGTGCCGGGCCACCGGGCCCGCCGCGGCGGCACGGGCCCGCTCCAGGCCGGCGGAGCCGAGGGCCAGCACGCCGGTCATGGTGGGCGGCAGGCCGGTCGCCGGGTCACTCAGGTCGACGACCTCGTCCCCGAGTATCAGACCGGGCCGGGGTGGCCCGTCCGCGAGGGAGAAGCTGGCCAGTCGCACCGCTGCTCCCCGCCGCGCTCAGCGCGCCTGTGCCTTGAAGGCCTCCCAGTGCTTGGTGGCATGCCGGGCCGAGAAGGCGCCGAGGACCTCGACGGCGCCGAACACGATGGCGAGGATGCCGATGAGCACGACCAGCGCGGTCAGTGGCGCGCCGGGGTGCCGGATGCACAGGAAGCCCAAGCCGACGGCGATGACGCCGCGGATCAGGTAGGCCCACCAGTAAGGCAGGTAGTGGTACCGGATGGAGTTGACGATGTCGAAGATGCCCAACACCAGGAAACCCCAACCGACGAGCACGGCCACGATGAAGATCGTGATGTGCGGCCAGACGAAGCCGGCGATGCCGGCCCCGATCCAGATCACGCCGAACACGAGGTGGAGCCAGCGCTGCCGGGCCGCCCTGACGGCGCCAATGATCTCGAACAGCCCGACGGCGATGAAGAAGCCGCTGGCCAGGTAGATGATGGCGTAGACGCTGGCATGCCGGTAGCTGATCACGAAGAAGCCGAAGATCATCGAGATGATGCCCCCGGCCAGATACCAACCCCACATTGATTGGAGCTGGGTGCTGACGGCATCGCCGACCGCGATGTCGTCAGTGGTCAGTACGTCGGTCATCACATCCCCCTTGGCGAGTAGGAGCACACAGGCGTGTCCGCGCAGCGTACCGCCGGTCCCGGGCTGATTAGGGGATGCAGGACCGCAGCGCGTCCAGGGCCCGGCGGCCCCACGACCCGCCGACGTCGGCCCAGCGGTCGGGGAATCCGGCGACGTCGTCGGCCTCGGCCCACAGCTCGTCCTCGACGGGATCGAGGGTGGCTCGGAAGTCGGGCAGGACACTCGGGTCGTCCTCGACGACACGGCGTAGCGCGTCGGCGGCGTGCCACAGATCGTCGCCGGAGAGCTCGAGGGGGACGAACGGCGGCGGGCCGGCGACCGTGCGCGGGAACGCGGGCACGTAGATGCTGGCGCAGGGGCTGCCCGCCGCCACGTAGACGCGCAGCGGCGCCCCGTCGGCGAGGGCGGCCGGCAGCTCGGCGACCATCGATGCCGCGGTGACGCTCAGGCCGCGGACGTGCATGCAGATGCTCACGCCGCGGCCGCCCGACCCCACGCGGCCGGGCGGCACGTGCACCGGGCCCGCGCTGCCGGGGGTGCCCCAGGGACCCGTCCCGTGATCGCGCAGGTGGGCGGCGGTGGCGGCCGGTGTCAGCCCGCCGGAAGGGGTCGACGCGAGAAAACGGCGGCTCGCCGCCAGGCGGACATCGGCATGGGCCGTGTCATCCCCGTGGTCACGGAAGCGATCGAAGTCGTCGCCGGGGACGAGACCGGCCGATGCCCTCGTCCATCCGGTGCCCAGCGAGATCCGGTTGGAGATGGCCACGCCGGCGGCGAACGGGGCGAGCGCGTAATCGGCGCCCGCGGTCTCCAGCACGAAGGCATGGGACGGGTCGGCAACGATGAACGAGGAGTCGTAGGCCTCCTGATGGGCGGCGTCGGCGATGCCGCCCTGCCCGCATGCCTCGAGGAGCCCGGTCATGACGTCGATCGCCTCCGCCGCGCTGCGGGCGCGCTCGAGCCCGAGGCGGACGAGGTCCATGCCGATGAGCGCCGGCTTGGCCGACCCGGCATCGTGCGTCGTGCTCACACGCTCGTTCCCGATGGCCACGCCGTGCTCGTTGACCCCGTGCTCTGCTCCCCACAACCAGGTCGGGCAGGAGAGGAAGGTGGCGTGCGCGCCGGTGTCGCCGATCGAGAGGTACTGCGTACGCAGCGTGCAGCCGGCCGAGGCGCGGCGCCCGAAGGGCCACGCAATCTGAATTTCGCCGGGCGGGCGGTCCGAGTTCTTGGCGAACACCATGCCGCTCCGACCGGGGGCGCACAGGGTGTCGCACATGGTCGCAGTGTAGGGAGGTGGATAGGGTGTGATTTCGTGGAACCTCGTGCCGTGCTGACCGTTGACGACATCGACCTCTCCGACATGGAGTTCTGGGGCCGGCCCTGGGACGAGCGCGAGGGGGCTTTCCAGACGCTCCGCCGTGAGCGCCCGATGCCCTTCTTCGACGAGCCCGAGATCCCAGAGGCGCTCACCTTCGTCATTCCCAAGGGTCCCGGCTACTACGCGCTGACGCGCCATGCGCACATCTCGGAGGCGAGCCGACATCCCGAGATCTTCCAATCCGGCCAGGGCGCGACGTCCATGATGGACATGCCTCCAGAGATGCTCGACTTCTTCGGGTCGATGATCAACATGGACAACCCGCGCCACGCCCGACTGCGCCGCATCGTGTCCGCCGCCTTCAACCCGCGGATGATCAAGTCGATCGAGGACCGCATCGATTTCGTGGCCAACGACGTCATCGACCGCGTGGCCCCCCTGGGTGAATGCGACTTCGTGACCGAGGTCGCATCCCGGCTGCCACTCGAGATCATCTGCGACATGATGGGCGTCGCCGCGTCGGACTACGACACTGTCTTCAACGCCTCGAACATCATCCTCTCCAATGGCGACCCCGAGTACGTGGAGGAGGGCGCGGACCCGATGGTGGCCTTCATGACCGCGGCCCAACAGCTCAACCTGCTGATGACCGACCTGGCCACCGTCCGCCGGGAGCACCCGACCGAGGACGTCACCTCCGCCCTGGTCAACACGAACGTCGACGGCGAGGCGCTCACGGACACCGAGGTGGCCGCCTTCTTCATCTTGCTGGTGGTGGCGGGCAACGAGACCACGCGCAACGCCATCAGCCACGGCCTTCTGGCCATGACCCGCTACCCCGACCAGCGGGCCCTGTGGCAGGCCGACCCCGCAGGCATCGCCGCCACCGGCGTCGACGAGGTCGTGCGCTGGGGCTCACCGGTGATCTGGATGCGCCGGACCGTGGCCCAGGACACCGTCCTCGGCGAGACGGAGTTGCACGAGGGCGACAAGGTCATCATGTTCTACAACTCGGCCAACCGGGACGAGGACGTCTTCGCCGATCCGTTCACCTTCGACGTGCGGCGGGACCCCAACCCCCACATCGGGTTCGGGGCGGCGGGGCCGCACTTCTGCCTCGGGGCCCACCTGGCCCGCCAGGAGATCGACGTGATGTTCCGCCGCCTGTTCGAACGGCTGCCCGACATCGAGGCGGTGGGCGAGCCGGACCGGCTGCTCTCCCCCTTCATCAACGGCATCAAGCACCTCGACTGCCGCTTCACGCCGGCGGCGCCCCGCTGAGCCACCACCTTGCGCCGGCCGCCTGGCGCCCGCTCAGCCGTCCTTGAACTCCTGGTAGGCGGCCAGCGCGCGCGGGCCCCACACCGTGGCGGGTCCACCGTTCATGGAGATGGCGACCCCGATCATCTCGGTCACCTCCTCCGTGGTGGCGCCCCGGCGGGCCAGGTTGCGGCCGTGGGCGGCGACGCACCCGTCGCACTCCCGGGTGATGGAGATGGCCATAGCGATGAGCTCCTTGGTCTTGACCGAGAGCACGCCCTCGGCGAAGGCCGCGTTGTGGAGCGCGTGGTAGCCGGTCATGACGTCGGGGATGGCCTTGCCCAGCGCCCGATAGGGCTCCCTGAGGTCGTCTTGAACCTGATGAAAGTGTCCGTGTGCCATGGCAGATGCTGGCACGCGGGGTGTCGCCGCTGCGCTCAACCGTCGCCGGCGCTGCTCTTCGGCCCCTTGTTGCGAACCTCCTCGACGACGGACATGGCGTCGCGCAGCTCGCCGATCCACTCGGCCTCGTGCTGTGCCACCAATCGGACGCACCAGGCAAGCGCCTCGCTCCGGCTGCGTGCCACCCCGGCATCGATCAACGTGTCGAGTGCCTGGCGGTCGGCCATGCGCAGCCGGGTCATGACAGGCACCCCGGCGGTGGTGAAGAGTGCCCGGGAGCCCCCGCACGCAGCGCCCCACGACACGGCACGGCGAAAGGCGGGCTGCGCTTCGTCGGCGATGCGCATCCGGGCGACGCGGCTCTCCTCGCGGAAGCCGCTGATGCGGGCCTGTTCGGCAACCCGGACCTCGTCGTCGGCCGCCCCGTCGGGCAGCTGGGGCGGACTCAGGGTGCCGACGACCTGGATCTCGTCGCCGTCGATGGCGATCGTCGGGCTGTCGGCGAACCAGGTGTCGGGCACCCGGCCGGCGAACCACGCCCCGATCAACCGCTCCTGCTCGGGCCCCGAGGGGGGCGGGCTGGCGGATCGCCGCCTCCCCCGCTGGGCGCCCTTTCCGGTGTCTCTCGTCTCGCTCATATTACAAGATTACATGATTACGTGGAGAAGGCAAGCGCTGGGGTCGCCGGCGTGGACGCCCTCTCGGCCTCCCGGCCTCAGCTCAGTGACCGCCCTTGCGCTCCCGCAGTGTGATCGCACGCCGCGGGCAGTCCCGAGCCGCTCGCCTGGCCGCATCGACGAGCTCGGGCGGCACTGGTCTCCCGTCCACGATCGGGTAGCCCCACTCGTCGAGTGTGATGGATTCGGGCAGCAGCTCGGCGCAGTAGCCGTAGGCGTCACAAGCGACAGGGTCGATGAGGATGCGGATCATGATCAGGCCGCCCGCGCGGCGTCGGGGAACCGGAGCTGCGTGGGCCGGTTCCACTGCGGGCACGGCGCGCCGTTGGCGTGCACAGTGACATCGGCGGCAAAGACATCCAGAGCGCTGCGCACCAGGTTCACCGCACCGTCGGGATGCCGGCAGGCGCCGCGGCCGTCGACCTCGCGCAGCCGGCGCTCGAGCCGCGCCCGGAGGCCGGGGTCCATCTGGCCGCGGGCCAGGCGGGTCAGGTCGTCGGCGACGGCAGGAAGGCCGTAGACGCACGGCCCGCACTGGCCCGCGCTCTGGCCGGCCAGGTAGTGGGCGACGCGCGCAGATTCCATCAACCCGCAGGCATCCGGGCCGAGCACCACGATGATGCCGACACCTGCGGTCGCACCGACGGCTCGGAGCGACAGCGAGGCGTACGGCGTCATGAAGTACTCCGGCGCAACCCAGGCGCCGCCGTAGCCGCCGACGAGAAGCGCCTGGGGCGGCGCGGTCGGCACGGCCCGGTTGGCGACGTCGAGCAGGGGTGCCCCGCGGTCGATCTCCACCACACCGGGATGCTCCACGGCGCCGGAGATGGTGACGAGGGAGGTCCCAGGGTCTTCGACAAGGCCGTGGGCCCGGAAGGCGTCAGGGCCGGTGCGGGCGATCATCGCCACGTGGGCCAACGTCTCCGCGTTGTGGACGAGGGCGCCGCGGCGGCCTATGCGCAAGGCCGTGCCCTTGTCCGGGCGGAAGGACGGGAGGGACTGGCCGGACTCGACCCAGTGCGCCAGGGCCGACTCCTCGCCGGCGATGAAGCGGTCCGGTGGCCGCACCATCTGTTCGGGGACGGGCGCACAACCGGCTGCGGCGCGTTCGGCGAGCGCCCGCGACACCGCGGCGGCGACCTGGTCGCGGCCCTCGGGCACGCACACCGTCGCCCGTTGCGCGCCGCTGGCCGCGGCGAGGAGCTGCGCGCCGTCGAGCACCAGATGGGGCGACCGGATGAGGAGGAGCTTGTCCTTGTCGCTGGCCGGCTCGCCCTCCATGGCGTTCACAAGGACGGTGCCGCCGGCCCCGCCGGCGTGCGCCACGGCGAGCTTGATGGCGGCCGGGAAGCCGGCGCCGCCGCGGCCGGCCAGGCCGGAGGCCTCGAGCATCGACACGAACGCGTCTCGCCATCCGGTGGTGCCGTGTCTGGGCAGCGGGACGGGACCCAGGGAGGCGACGTGGCCGGCCAGGTCGGTCGGGTGGCCGAGCAAGCGGTAGCGGCCCGTGGTCGGGATGGTCTCGCTGGCGCTAGGCACGACGACCCCCGGGCTTCCGCGTCGTCGTGAGCGCCAAGTGCTTCGGCGGGACGCCCGGCACCGACGCGTGGGCCGTTCTCGCCGAAGCCTGGCGAGAGACCTCGCGGAGCCGCCAGGCCAGGGCGACGCCCACGGACGCGACGCACACCACGCCCAGCACGATGACCCAACCCTCGCGGGAGTCGGTGCCCATCCCGAAGGTGTGGGCCAGCGCGATGGGCCAGCTGAGGTAGGCCAACCAATGGACGGCTCGCCACGTGCCCGGCTGCATCCGGGCCCGCAGGAGGCTGGTCACGAACACGGCGATCATGAGGTCGAGCGAGATCGCACCCACGCCCACCCAGAACCGCCCGTAGCTCGACGTGAACGGGATAACGATGGCCGCCCAGCTGATGCTGACGAACGTATCGAGCACGCTCGTCAGGACGTGGATGGAGAGGAACACCACGGCGATCATCGAAATCCGCCGGTGCATCTCCTGCTGCGCAAAGCCCGGCCAGTTCCGGGCGCGGGCTCGCGTCGTCGTGGTCACGCCGAGCACCATGGTCATCGTCAGGAGGATCAGCGCCATGATGCCGCTGGCCCGCGTCGCGTACCAGAGCGAGGTCGAGCTCACGCCGGCTGCTCCTCTGGCCACCCGTTCAGGCAGAAGACCTTGCCGTCGGCGCGGACGAGCCGAACCGATTGCGCGAAGCGAGCCAGCTGGTCCGGGGCTCGCTCGCCCCACACGAGGGAGGCGGTCGTGACGAGATTGGCCTCGACACAGCTGGAGCCGGTGGCCGAGACAAGCGCCCAGTAGGGCTCGACGCAGTCACCGGTCCGCGGATCCACGATGTGGTGGACGTCACGCTCGCCGGCCCGCCAGCTCCTGACCGACGTGGCGGAGCTGGCCAGGCCACCCTGCGCGATGGCCACCACCTGGTCGACGCCCTCGGCCGGCGTCGACGACTCCCTGGAGATGCCGATCGCCCAGCCGCCCGCCGGGGGCGGGCCGGCGACCGCAACGTCACCACCGAGGCTCACGAGGGTGCCGGTGCCGATCCGCGCCGCGATGAGGGCGGCGCCCCGGTCGGCGGCCAAGGCCTTCGCGGACGAGCCGAGGTCGAGCCGCACCCCGCGCGGGATGCGGACGGTGCGATGGCGCTGATCGAGCTGCACGTGCTGGTAGCCGGCCACCGGACCCAGCGCCTGCGGAGGGGTGGGCGGGCGCGACTGCACCTCGGCCAGGTCCGCGTCGTAGCCGAGCGCGGCGATGGCGTTGCCGATGGTGGGATCAACGGCGCCACCCGTCCGCTCGGCCGTGTCACACGCGACCGAGAGCGCTTCGAAGAGCAACCCGCTCACGGTGACGGCACGCCCCGCGTTGGCGTGCACGGACTGGAGCTCGGAGTCCGGGCGGAACCGGCTGCAGGCGAGATCGAGCGCGGCGAGCTCGCGGGCGAGCAGCTGCTCGGCCTCGTCTGCTGCACCGGAGTCCTGTACGACGACGGTGGCGGTGGTGCCGATGGCCCGGAAGGAGCGCGTCGTCAGCACGGGCTCCATGAGATCGCCCGCCGGCGTCATCGCGACGTTCCTCCCGACGTCACGACGGGCGATTTGGAGCTCGCCACCGGGCCCGATGCCCCGGTATTGCCGGTATCTCCGGTGGTGCCGGTGGTGCCGGTGGTGCCGGTGGTGCCCAAGTCGGAGTTGCCGTTGCTCGAAATTGAGGACGAGGAGCCTGCATCCGACGTTGCCTTCGTCCGGGCCGCACCGGCGCCGGGTCGGTCGTGGGCCACGACGACCCCGATGGCCACTGTGGCCCCCGTGGCGACGACGATGGCCCCCTTGGTCAGCATGCGCAGCCGGACCCTGGCCCTCTCCCGGTCTTCGGGTGTGCTCGGCTGGCCTAAAACGGTCATGTGGTGGAGTTCCTCGGTCGGGGACGCCCCTTATCCCAACATGCTCAAATCGACACCGACGCAGGACCGGCTGTGGTTCTGCTGTGACATTCTGCCCCAAGTCCCCCGTCGGTAATCGCCACGTCCCGCTACGATCTCCCGCGCCCGCCCAGCGCTCCCGCGCGCCCGGCGGGACGCAGACGAAGGGGAGGCGATGGCCCAGGTCAACACCGTGCGGGGACCGGTCGACGGGGAGCGCCTCGGACGCACTCTCATGCACGAGCACATCTTCGTGCTGAGCCCCGAGATCGAGAAGACGGCGGCGGAATGGGACGAGGCGGCCGAGCAGGCCCGCGCGGTGACCAAGCTGCGCGAGCTCAAGGCGCACGGGATCGACACGCTCGTCGACCTCACCGTCGTCGGACTCGGGCGTTACATCCCGCGGGTGGCGGCGATCGCTGCGCAGGTCCCGGAGATCAACGTCGTGGTGGCGACCGGCGTGTACACGTACAACGAAGTCCCGATGTACTTCCATTTCCGGGGACCGGGAACCATTCTCGGTGGGCCTGAACCGATGGTGGGCATCTTCGTGCGCGAGATCAGCGAGGGCATCGGCGAAACAGGCGTGCGGGCCGGAATCCTCAAGTGCGCCTCTGACCGTCCGGGGATCACTCCGGGCGTGGAGCGTGTGTTGCGCGCCGTGGCTCAGGCGCATCGGGCCACGGGCGTGCCCATCACCACCCACACTCCGACACCGCCGGAACCATGGGGGCTCGAGCAGCAGCGCATCTTCAAGGAGGAGGGTGTCGACCTGACCCGGGTGGTCATCGGCCACAGCGGGGGGACCGTCAACACGGATTACCACCTCAGCCTGATCGAGAACGGCTCGTACCTCGGCTTCGACCATTTCGGGCTGCCGGGCATCACGCTCGAAGCGCGCGTCGACTCGGTGGCTCGCCTCTGCGCGCGGGGCTACGCCGAGCGGATCGTCCTCTCACACGATGCGATGTGTTTCGTCGACTGGTTTCCGCAGCACGTGATGGACGCGTCGAACGACTGGCGCTGGACCTACATCTCCGATGTGGTGCTCCCGGTGATGCAGGACCGCGGCATCAGCGACGCCGACATCGCCACCATGCTCGTGGACAACCCACGCACCATCCTCGAGGGCGGCGCGCCGTACTGATGCGCCGACGGGATGTCCGGGCATGACTCTCCTCCAGCCACAGCTGATCGCCCAGCTCGCCGAGGCGTTCCCCGACGCAGTGGCATGGCGGAACCTGGCCGACGGTGCCGAGCTCACGCTGGGCGCGTGGCATCGGCGCTCCAACCGTTTCGCCCGGGGCCTGCTGGACCAGGGCCTCCAGCGCGGTGACCGTGTCGGGCTGCTGATCGGCAACGACGAGCCGCTCGAGTGGCTGGTGTCCTACCTCGCCATCCACAAGACCGGAGCGATCGCCATCCCCCTCCTGGCCCGGCTGGCACCCGTCGAGCTGGCCCGGATACTGAAGGACGCAGGTGCATCCGTCATGCTGTGCAGCGAGGTCACCGACACGGTCCGGTCCGCGGTCGAGACAGTGGTCTGCACCGGTGCCGGCGGTGCGGTGCAGTGGGCCGATCTCCTCGTGTCGGATGATCGTGACCTGGAGCCCGTGGTCGGGTCGGACGACGTGGCCGACATCATGTACACCTCGGGGACGACCGGTCGCCCCAAGGGCGTCGTCGTCCGGCACGGCGGGCTCTCGACGACCGAACGGGTGCCATCGGCCTGGCTGGGACTCGGGTTCCTCTCCTCTTCGCCGTTCGCCACGACCAGCGGGTCGCTCCTCATCTCGGGGCCGCTGCGCGGCGGACTCAGTGGGTGGTTCCTCCCCAGCTTCAGCGCGGACGGCTGGCTGGATGCAGTGGAGCGGGACCGCCCGGTGGCGGCCTTTCTCGTGCCGGCCATGGTGGAGCTCATCGTCGGCTCCCCCCGGTTCGCCGCAGCCGATCTCTCGAGCCTGGCCGTGGTCACGGTGGGCAGCGCGCCGATTGCGGCGGCGACCCTCCGCCGCTTCGGGGCGGGGCTGCCCGCGGCGGAGATCCTCTGCGGGTACGGCATGACCGAGTTCGGCGCGGTCACCGCCACGCCACGGGGCGACCGCGGGCGGCACCTCGGGTCGGTGGGTCTCCCGCTCCCCGGTGTGGAAGTCCGCATCGTGAGCCCGGACGGCGCCGCCCTCTCGCCCGGGGAAGTCGGACGGGTGACCGTCGGCGGGACGGGACCCGTACGGTCGTACCTCGGCCACGCCGAAACCTCCGACGAGACCTGGGTCGACGGCTGGCTCCTGAGCGGCGACCTCGGCTACCTCGACGGCGACGGACATCTGTGGATCGTCGGCCGGGAGAAGGAGGTCATCATTCGAGGCGGTCACAACGTGGTGCCCGGTGAGGTGGAGGCTGCCCTGTTCGAACATCCGGCCGTGACGGAAGCCGCGGTGTCGGGTGTCGCCCACGCCGTCCTGGGCGAGGATGTGGCGGCCTGGGTGGTGCTCCGGTACAACACGCCCGTTGACGAGCTGCGCGCCTTCCTGTTGGAGCGATTGGCCGATTACAAGGTGCCACGCCGGATTAGCGTGGTCGACGTGCTCCCGCGCAACGAGAGTGGGAAGGTCATGAAATCCCGCCTCCAATCAGGAGTCGACCCGGAGTGACAAGCGGCTTCACCACGTTGACCGTCGAGGAGATCGGGCGCGTGCGACGCCTGACGCTCAACCGACCGGACCATCACAATCCGCTGACGCCACGCTGTATCCGCGAGCTCCTCCAGGCCGTCCAGGATGCGGAGGCCGATGCCGGGGCGAGCGTCATCATCATCCGCAGCACCGGGAGATCCTTCTCCTCGGGCTATGGATTCATCGCCGAGGACACCGAACCCGGCGACTTCCCGCACCACGCGGCGATCGAAGGTGACGTGTCGGCGATGCTGGCGCTCGGTGACGGGTGGGCGCGCGTCTGGAATTGCGCGCTCCCGGTCATCGCCCAGGTCCAGGGGAACTGCCTGGCCGGCGGGACAGACCTCGCTCTGCACTGCGACCTCGTCATTGCCGCCGAAGACGCCACCATCGGCTTCCCGCCTGTCCGTTCCATGGGTGTCCCGCCGACCAACATGTGGCTCTACCATCTCGGCCCGCAGTGGACGAAGCGGCTCGTGCTGACCGGCGACACGATCTCGGGCACCCAGGCCCAGGACATCGGCCTCGTCGTCGCAACCGCGCCGGCCGATGCGCTCGACGGTGTCGTCCTCGAACTGGCCGAGCGGATGGCGCTGATCGGCCGTGATCTGCTGGTGGCGAACAAACGGGTTGTGAACATGGGCGTCGAGCTGATGGGGCGCACGCAACTTCAGCGGTTCGCCGCGCTCAACGACGCCATCGGGCATCGGGCCCCCGAAGCGAAGGCGTTTGCTGAGCAGATCGCCGAGGTGGGTCTGCGCCAGGCGGTCAAGGACCGCGACGCGGCCTTCGGCGCCACGGGGGGCGGCTCCGGCTAAAAGTCGGTCAGAGACGTCTCTGTGATCCCCAGCGCCCGGAGTGTCCGCCCCAGGCCCAGGAAGGCCGAGAGGCAGATGGTCAGGTCGAGGATCTCGGGATCGGTGAAGCACTCCCGCAGCCGCGCCACGAATTGTTCGTCGATGCTGGTGTGATTGATGGCGAAACGCTCGGCGTACTCCACGGCGAGGCGTTCCTGCTCGGTGAGCGAACCGTCATCGGGCGACCCCACCGCCCCGTAGAAACCTTCGTCGAGCCCCTGTGCCTTGACCGTGTCCGCACGGAAGGCGAGGCACACAGTGCACTCGTTCAGTTGGGCGATCCGCATCCGCGCCGCCTCCCGCACGCGTGTCGGGAGAATGCTCTTGTTGTAGGCCGCGCTCACGAAACGCGTTGCCGCCGCCCCGAGCTCGGGCTGCAGGGACCAGATCTGCACCGCGTCACCACCCTCGCCAGCAGGGATGTCCAATCGGGCCATGCGACGACTTTATGCCAGTATTCGTGATTCGCGTGGTGGATCCGGGTGGACGACGCTCCCGGGGAACGGAATTCAGGATGGCGCTCATTCGCTACACACTCGACTCGGTCCGCTCGTGCGTCTGGATCAGTGGCCGCTCCAGCCTCCACCCGATCAACACGGAGACGCGCGGCATCACCGGCTGGTTCGAGGCGGCTGGTCGCGCCGACGGATCACTCGACCTGGAGCAACCCGTATCCGGTGAGCTCGAGCTGGCGGTGGAGCGGCTCACGTCGGGCAACCAACTCTACGACCGCGAGCTGCGCAGGCGCATGGATGCGCGGCGCTACCCGACAATCGCCGGCCGGCTCACCAATATCGTTCTGGACGGTACCCACCCCGACTACGCCGTCACCGGCGAGGTCGCCTTTCACGGCAAGACGCGGACGTTCTCGCACGGCATGCAGATCGTCGTACACGAGGACGGCATCTCGTTGACGGGTGAGGACGTGTTCGACATTCGCGAATTCGGCATGAAGCCGCCGAGCATGCTGATGGTCCGCGTCTATCCCGAGATCAGCGTGCGGGTAGAGCTCCACGGCGTCCGTGACGCCTGACGGCCCACGCGGCGGTCGGGGCAGTGAGCTTGGCCGACCTTCGCAGCGGGCATTGCCATACCCGGATCGCCTCCGGACGGAGAGCGCGTAGAGTTGATGTCGATTCCACAAAAGGGGTAGCCATGGCGAACGACGACGTGCATCCGACCACCACGGACGCCGGGATCCCGGTGGCCAGCGACGATCACTCCCTGACCGTCGGCCCGGATGGCCCCATCCTGCTGCAGGATCACTATCTGATAGAGCAGATGGCGAACTTCAACCGAGAACGGATCCCGGAGCGCCAGCCACACGCCAAGGGGGGTGGCGCGTTCGGCCACTTCGAGGTCACCGCTGATGTCAGCCAGTTCACGAAGGCGGCGGTCTTCCAACCCGCGGCCACCACCGACACGTTGATCCGTTTCTCGACGGTGGCCGGGGAACGCGGAAGTCCCGACACCTGGCGTGACCCACGCGGCTTTGCCCTGAAGTTCTACACGTCGGAGGGCAACTACGACATGGTGGGGAACAACACGCCGGTGTTCTTCCTCCGTGACCCGATGAAATTCCAGCACTTCATCCGGTCGCAGAAGCGTCGGGCCGACTCGGACCTGCGCGACCACGATATGCAGTGGGACTTCTGGAGCCTCTCCCCCGAGTCGGCCCACCAGGTCACCTGGCTGATGGGTGACCGCGGGATCCCCAGATCGTGGCGGCACATGAACGGGTACTCGAGCCACACCTACATGTGGGTGAACGCCAACGGAGGGAGGTTCTGGGTCAAGTACCACTTCAAGACGGACCTGGGCATCGAATACCTGGCCCAGGACGAGGCGGACAGGATCGCCGGCGAGGACGGCGACTACCACCGACGCGATCTCTTCGAGGCGATCGGGCGCGGGGAATACCCGAGCTGGACGCTCCGGGTGCAGATCATGCCCTTCGAGGAAGCAAGCGTGTACCGCTTCAACCCATTCGATCTGACCAAGGTGTGGCCGCACGGCGACTACCCGCTGCACGAGGTCGGTCGGCTGACGCTGGACCGCAACCCCACGGACTTCCACTCCGAGATCGAGCAGGCCGCGTTCGAGCCGAACAACCTCGTACCGGGAATCGGCGTCAGTCCGGACAAGATGCTGTTGGCCCGCGTCTTCTCCTACGCCGATGCCCACCGTGCCCGCATGGGCGTCAACTACAAGCAGATCCCGGTCAACGCGCCCCAGTCCCCGGTCCACAGCTACAGCAAGGACGGCGCCATGCGGATGCAGAAGGTCTCCGACCCTGTGTACGCGCCCAACTCAAAGGGCGGTCCAGCGGCCGATCCGGAGCGCTATCCCTACCTCGAGCGATGGGATGCCGACGGCGAGTTCGTCCACGCGGCCTACACACTGCGTCGGGACGACGACGACTGGGGTCAGGCTGGCACGCTCGTGCGCGAGGTCATGGACAGCGCTCAACGTGACCGATTGGTCTCCAATGTCGTCGGACACCTGAGTCAGGGGGTGACGCCGCCCGTGCTCGAGCGCGCCCTGCAGTACTGGCGCAATATCGACAAGGGGATCGGCGACCGCATCGCCGAAGGCGTCCGGAGCCCGTAGCGAGCCATTCAGGACTCTTCGGGATCCGTCGGCGGAGAAGGACCCAGTGAAGGTGCTGCTCGGCCACGCATTAGCACACCTCAATGTCTTCGGCGTGCTCCGTGGCGAGGCACGCCTCGCGTGCTCCGACCACAAGAGATCAGGCAGTCTTGCCGGTTGAAACAGAAACTTTCAACCGGCACCCACTACAGACGCCGCGCATCATCCAAACTGACTCAAATGGTGCTCTCGCAAGAACTGGGTCTGCTCGCGAAGCCATTTCGCCTTTCGCACAAAGTAAAGGTCAATCTCGGCCACGCCCGCGGGCTCATGATCGATATTGCGCGTCACTGTCGCAGCCTGAACCTCGCGGTCATGAAGTTGGCGAGCGCCGGAAAATGAGAGCCCCACGCTGAACACAACCTGAATGACAATCGCCACCAAAGCAATCTGGCGTAGGGGAATTCGATCGATCTGGTCGATGCGGCCGCGTACCCAGGCCAGCGTTCGTTGCGGTCGACCCGCGTTCGTTGCCAAAGAGCTCACAGCGACGCGTTGCCTCGATGAAGCTCTGTCCAGAACCGTCAAATAGAGCCCAACGACCACGAGGACATCGTTTGTGGTGTACCGAGATGCGGACGCCGCGAAGAACAAGAGGAACAGGCGGCCCTGCGTAATCAGTGCATCAAAGAGAAGTCCATAGACGATCAGGGCGATTCCGATCGGGGCTGCGCTGAACTCGTCGCGACGTAAACCCCATCTGATCAGCGCCAAGACCGCCAACACGAGGATCACGACTCCGAAAGCCATCACCCACGCATTGGACTGTTGGGGGTTTGACTCTTGGAGGCCGACGATGTCTCCGAGTGCGAAAACAAAAAATCTGACGGCAGCTTCCGGGGCCTTCAAAATGGTTTCGTTCGGATTGAAGACCTTTGAACTCGTGAAGTCGTGGAAATACAAGACGATCGTTGCTGTGGCGGCAACTACCCAAACGATGATGGCTCGAACGGGACGCCGGCGTTGGCAAAGCAGGACTAAACCCACGGGCCAGATCAAGATACCCTGCAACGAGGAGTAACTACCCACAACAGCCGCAAGGATCGCCACAGCGAAGATCGGCCACCCAAACCTAGGCCGATCGAGTAGTGCGATCGCCAGAGCCAGCGACAGCAATACCAGATACCACGCCATCTGGAATCCCCAGATTGTGTTCTGCCACTGAGCAAGCGTGAGGGTCAGAAAGGCAACCGGACAGTAGAAGAGCAACGGCGTATGCGGCGATCGTCGTTTGTGACACCAGATCAACAACGCAGTCGAGGCGAACAGCATGAAAGCGCTGAGGTACTCCTCTACCGTGATGTTGTAGTGCACCGTATGGGCCAAGGCGATGACAATGAGATTCGGGAAGAAAACGCGATTGTCGACGTGCTGGGCCCAGAGCGAGGACCAATCGGGAAAATGGAGAAAGGATTGGCGAATAACCGGGACGTCGTCCCACTGGTCCTGCCACATCGAATTCACCTGATAGTGCTGAAGAAAGACGATGTAGACGGCAACCGGGACAGCGAAGCCGATCACGGTCAGCACCTTCACGACGCGAGGGTCCAGCTTCCCGACCTGCCACGGTCCGAGAGACGTCGACTCTGTGGGCACGGAGAGGGAGTCTGCCGCATCGGAACCAGCGTCTTGCAGCTCCGCCTCGTCCCTCACCCTCGGCGTGCCGAAGACACTCATCAAGCCTCCCACTCCTAGACGAACGCGATGCCAATCAGGCCGGCGCTCCCCTTCCCCGAGCCGCGGTGACGACCACAGCCGGGCGTGATGAGACCGGATTTCTCGCAAGAAGATAGCTTGCGGGAAGGTAGTGCAACGCCCGCGGCGGCCCGGAAATGGGCGCCTCCCTTGCGTGCTCTGCTCGGACCCCATGCGCTTCGGCCCTGGCGACGAGCAACGCTCCCGGTCCTTTTCAGGTCAGACCACCCTCCCGCGAGGGCCCGATAGATCGTGCGCGCATTCCTCCGGCAGTACTACCCGTGAGCGATTCGCCATTTGCGCAGCCAGTGGCCTTTGGCGATCATAATGGCGTGCGAGTCGGCGGGCGGTTGACCGATCAGTGCCCACGTGGACCGCGGGCTGACCTGGCGCAGCTCAAAAAGCCCAGTACCATCACGCTGACTGTGGCGCTGAACTTCTCCCACGAGCATGAGCCAACGCACCCCGTCCAGGCATAGGGATCACCTTTCCATGAACGTGATCTTTCGATCTGGCGGCTCGGATCGCAGTCCGGCTGACCTCACAGTAAGCGACTAGGCGTCGATGGTGGGAAGATACGCGGAAGGAATCCTGCTACTCGCCGTTGCTCTCGCACCCCTTCAAATAGCTGCGTACCTGTGGCGGGCAAGATTCCTCGGCGGTTGGACAGGCGCCGAGGCCCGGCTCGCGGAAATTGTCATCGATTTGACAGTGGTGATATTCGTTTCAGAACTTCTTGGCAGCGTCCGCCTTTATCGGGTGGGACCCGTCGTCGGTCTGCTTGCCGCAATTGGTGTCGCCGGCATATTGACCGCACGTCGATGGGCGAGAGATCCCGCACCAGTGGACGCCGTCGTGGACACGGACCATGTGACGCGCTCAGCCGCACCTCGCCTTGCAAACATGGCCGCCCTCGTCTCGGTTGCCGTCGTCGTCGGAGAATGGAGCACAAGAACCGTCGCGGCGTACCACCACGGCATCTTGGGCGCAGATTCCCTCTGGTACCACATGCCCTTCGCGGCGCGGTTCGTTCAGGACGGCTCTATCACCTCCTTGCACTATGTCGATTCAGAGCCTGTCACTGTCTTCTTTCCTGCGACATCAGAGCTCTTCCACTCTCTCGGCATGCTGGTGATGGGGAACGACGTCATCTCACCTGCTCTCAACATGTTGTGGCTGGGCTTGGCCCTCTTGGCGTCTTGGTGCATAGGAAGACGCTTCGGCGTCGCCCCCATCGCCGTGGTGGGCAGTGCAGTCTTGTTCGCAACCCCGGGACTGGTGGCGACACAACCAGGCGGGGCCTACGACGACGTGGTCGGCCTTGCGCTTTTCCTCACGTCAATCGCCCTGCTGGTCAATTCACAGAATTTGACCAAGCGTTCCGGTGAGGCTGCGTGCCTCCTGGCCGGGTTGGCGGCGGGCCTCGCGCTCGGTACGAAATTCACGCTGATTGGACCGATCGCCGCCCTGACCGTTGGAGTCTGGTTCCTCCTACAACGAGGTGAGCGAACGCGCCGCATGCTCCTCTGGCTGGGTGCGCTGGTTTTGACGGGCAGTTTCTGGTACTTCCGCAACCTCTTCGCCGTGGGCAACCCACTCCCGTCGCTCGCCCTCAAACTCGGTCCGATTTCACTCCCTAGTCCCCCGGTGGCAACTCCCACATCGACGGTCGCCCAATTCCTCTTCGACAAAAGAGCGTGGTCCGGGTTCTTCTTCCCGGGACTCCGAGTTTCATTTGGTCCCGGCTGGTGGGCTCTCCTTGGGTTGTCCGTTGCCGGACTCTTGCTGGCAATCGTGACCGGGAATCGGCTGCAGCGTGTTCTGGGGTGCGTAGGGGTCTTCTCCGGAGTTGTGTTCCTGTTCACTCCGCAGTTCTTGGCCGTCTACCACGCTCCGGTGTTTTTCGTCGACAACGTTCGGTATGCCGATGACGCCGTCATCCTCGGACTCGTTCTGTTGCCGACCTGTCCAATGCTCGCTCCGTGGCGACAGGCGCGCTGGGTCCTTGCCTCCTACATGGCGATTCTCGTCGCCGTTCAATTCGATGCTGGTGTTTGGCCAACGGCCTTCTTTACCGAAAAATTCGCAGATCCGGTTCGGGGCTCCGACTTCGTCGTAGGACTGCTCATCGGAGTTGCAATCGCCTTGGTCGGATTTGCCGTGATGCTCAATAGATGGAAGTCGCCAGATCGGCGTATTGGGTGGATCGCCTGGCTACTCGTGGCTGCAGTCATTGTGATCACCGGATTCCCACTTCAGCAGACGTACCTTCGCGATCGATACACCGAAAGGTCTCCGAACGACCTCCCGGGAGCGACGTCGTACCTCACAGATGTCGGAAACTCCCGGATCGCAGCTGTTGGTCCCCTTGCCTACCTGCAGTATCCCCTTTACGGGAATTCGCTATCGAATTACGTCCAATTCATGGGTGTCCGCGGTCCAAACGGATCCTATTCCTCGTACACCTCCTGCAAGCAGTGGCGCCGAGCCGTGACCGACGGTCGCTACAAGTACGTGGTCATAGTGACCTCGCTCGTTGGCACAAGAGCCGAAATCCTCTCGAAGGCTCCACCCGAATTGAGATGGACAAAGGGGAAGGACGCCACGTTCATCCTGGGTGGAATCACCAATGAAGGCAAACCGTTTTACGGATACTTTGGTGACTTCGTCTACCGTGTCCATCCGGGATTCTCGGCATCGGGTTGCAAAGGCAACTAGCTCTCATAACGAAGCGGATGCAGCCACGACAGCGGCGCTTACATCGGCGTCGCGGTATCGGGGGAGGTCGATCGGTGGCTCGTCGATTGCGAATCGGGCGATAGGCAGATCCGGAACATTTGCGAATGCGAGAGGAGGTCGGCGCTCCCGGAAGTGCGACAGATCCCCACGCAGCGGTCGTGGGGCGGTAGCAACAGCGGACCCGGCATCGTCGAAGTCTGACGTCGCAACTATGGATCACCGACCGCTCGGCACTTTTCAGCCAGAGCCGGGAGACCCGCCCTCTTGTTTGCTTCAATCTGAGCGGGAGCAAACTCGGCAAGACCGCTCCTCCGTCCCGCCAGTACTTCGGTGAGTGATGCGACCCAGTATGCGTTGAGTTCACATTGCCGCACTCCGATTGGCAGTCGGTCTACGTTGTCGACGACCTGGGCAGATTGAGTCAAGAATGCCCTTGTATTATCGGCGTTTGTCCATCCGATGGCAGTAGAAGCGATCACTTGAGTAGCAATTAGCGCGGCTCCGCCGATCGAGAGGGCTCGCTTCCACCCTGTCCACGAGACGTGGCGCCATCCGTAGACAACGACGCCAGAGGTCGCCACAAGTCCTATCATCGAATAGCGGTTGGAGGTGAGCGCGAGTGAGGGTCCCTCACCCACACGGCCCCATGTCACGATGGCATCAAACAACAATGCGAAGACGATAAGAAGCAAAGGCAGAGGCAGACGTTCCGAAGTGTTCCGCTGGCGAATGGAGGCCACGATCACATAGACGCAAAGTGTCAGGACTACAACGCCAACAGTTTGATACAAAGCGGTTCCACGACTCGACAGATTGAGGAAACTCCCAGGCTGGTTCGAGGTGTAGGACCCCGGAATTACCTCTCCGAGTAGAACCAAGAAATAATGAACAGACTGCAACGGATGCGCCAGGGCGCTCTCCGGTCGACAGCCCAACAGGGGGGAGCAAGACGAAAGACGCCGGTCATAGCCAATTAGGTATACGCCTAGCATGACGAATGCAACAGCACACCACGCGATGACACGCTTGATGCTTCTGGAGTGGGGCCATAACAACGCAATAAGTCCCACTGGCCACAGCAGGAAGCCCTGACTCCAAGTGAGTGAGCCGAGCAGAGCGGCCAACATTGCAACCGCAAACCAGACATTCTTGTTCCGATGCGGCACCAACAAAGCGAAGAGCATCAAGCTGAGCCACAGCAACACGAGGTACCAACCAAACTGAAACGCCCACAGGGCATTCTGGGTATCGGCGAGTGAAAACCACACCACCCCCACGGTCAGGACGGCTAGCGGTGTCAGAGACCCTTCCAAATACTCGGAGAAGCAGGCAAGTAGGAAGAAATATGCACCGATAAGAGCCATGGCACTCAACAACGTGACCGTCCGAGTGTTGAAACCATCGAGGTGAGCAGCGACCAAGAAAGAAGTCTTCGTTATGGGAATCCGAGGTTCACCATATTGACTCCAGAGTCCCCCCCAGGTGGGATGGCTCAAGAGGCCCAGCAGATTCCAATCGTCAAACTGCAGCGAATCGACTGAGTAGTCCCAGACGAAAGCGAGATAGAGAACCGGGAGTATTACAGCGGACGAACCGACCAGCCAAGTCCTACGGGGGCCGCTCCGCCTGGATCCGTTCACTTCTCCAGTTTCGGCAGATCGCACGCGGCCGCGCAAACGTGAATGGATTTGCGTATGAGGATGCGACATGTGAGCCATAGTGGTTCTAAGCACACCTGGTCGGGCTCTCGGCCCTTCGAATCCGGTCCCAACCGAAACCCGGATCCAGAGTGGAACCCAGAGATTTGGGCGGCTCGCCATGCCAAACATTCGCCCCCTGGCAGAGTTGCGGGGCGCTTCGATCTCGCGTAACGCCCGACACTTCCGTTGGGTCACCTCTCATTTGCCTGAAGATAGGGGTCGGCTCGATCAGAGTACGATGACCGCCGGAAAGGGGTGGACGGGGAATAAAGGATGGAGTCGACCGCTCGATTTCTGCTCGGCTTCTGCCTGCTCGCATTGACGCTGGGACTGCTCTCAGTGGCATCTCTCCGTTGGTGCCGGGTTCTCCTTCCACAATGGCGGGGAGCGCCTATCTCACTTGCGACCATCGTGGTAGTCGTCGCGGCCATCATCTCCACGGAGGAGGTGCTTGGAGCCTTCGGCTGGCTTCGGCCGTTACCCACAATCGCCACTCTCGCCTTACTGGGCTTAGCGGGTTGTCTCAGCGAACGTCGCAACGGTCGCCGCCGGAGCGGAAGGCTTGCGAAGCCGGAATCATCCACAGATCAGACAAGGACAGTGGGTCCTGCACAAGGGCCTTTCTGGATGAGGCTGGTGGCTCTGGGTGCCGTCAGCATCGTCGCAGCCGATTGGTGTACACGAACCGTCGCTGCCCTGCATCACGGCATGAGCACTCCGGACACTCTCTGGTATCACATGCCGGTCGCGGCCAGGTTCGCTCAACACGGAACGATCACGCCACTGCATTTT
This sequence comes from uncultured Acidimicrobiaceae bacterium, assembly GCA_963736515.1. Lineage (GTDB taxonomy): Bacteria > Actinomycetota > Acidimicrobiia > Acidimicrobiales > RAAP-2 > Bog-473. Next base: position 404,932 of record CAVTPE010000001.1, read on the forward strand.
GTCGATCCGGGGGTCGATCTCGGCTCGGTCATTCCCTTCTACCCAGCGAACGGCGAGCTGGTGCACACGCTCGGTATCCTGGCTCTCGGCAGCGACTTTTTGTCAGTGTTACTCAACCTCGGATGGTTGGCCATCGCCTTGCTGGCTGCGTGGTGTGTGGGCCGCCCTTACGGCCTCGCTCCCGTGAGTTTGACCGGCTGCGCAGCCCTGATGGCCAGTCCCGGGCTGGTGGCTACTCAGCCAGGGGGCGCCTACACCGACATAACCGGTCTCGCGTTGGTGCTCTCAGCCGCGGCATTGCTCGTCAACGGTGAGCGGCGGCCGCTAGGACCATCGACCCCGACTTGCATTGCCGCACTCGCCGCGGGCCTGGCTCTGGGTACCAAGTTCACGTTCGTCGTGCCCATTGTCGCGTTGACTGTCGGCGTGGTGTCGATCACGCCACGAGGGGCCCGAGTCAGAATGGCGGTGTCATGGGTCGGGTTGGTGCTACTCACGGGAGGGTTTTGGTATGGACGCAACGTGGGGACCATCGGGAACCCTCTTCCGTCAACCATAAAACTCGGGCCGCTGCACCTCATGGGTCCGCTCCAGCCCCAGTCGAGCACTGTCGCCTCCTTCATCGCCGAACGTAGCGCGTGGGTGCACTGGTACCTCCCCGGATTTCGCGCATCGCTCGGACCAGTGTGGTGGGCGGTCCTTGTGCTGGCAGTGTGCGGAATAGTGGCCGGTTCTCTGCTTCGCTCTAGTCCGGTCCGTCGCATGCTGGCGCTCGTAGGCGCAGTAACAGCCATCGGGTTTGTTTTCACCCCCCAGCTTCTGACCCTTCCCCCTCTGTATCCACACCAACCCTACAATTTCGTCTTCAACTTGCGATACTCATTCGCAGCCGTCCTCCTCGGGCTCGTCCTGTTGCCGACGATCCCTTTTTTCGGAACACAACGAATCCGCAAAGTGTTGCTCGTCGTCTACGCATTGATAGTCGCCCTTACGCAGTTCGACTCGACCATTTGGCCAATCCATCTACTGTCGGCGCGATTTGGACCGGCCATTGTCGGAATCGACTCGCTCATTGGATTACTGCTCGGGATCCTCATATTTGCCATCGGAGCGGGGGCAATGTTCATGCGCAGCCGAGCGCCCTTTCGGGCTTCGAATCAACGAACAACACTCACGATCACGGCTGCCGCAATGGCCGTGATCGTGCTCGCTTCGATGTTCGGAGCGGAACAGGTGTATGTGCGTTCCCGCTACCAGGCGCTACCGCCACTCCAATCGCTTTACGCTTGGGCACAGAGTGTCTCCGACGCCCGCATAGGGATCACCGGGCTCTTTGACAACATCTCATACCCGCTCTATGGACGGACCGACTCAAATTACGTGCAGGCCATTGGCGTGCCGGGCCGGAATGGATCATTCGCTCTGCCGGCAAACTGTCGACAGTTCCGGCGCGCCGTCAACGGCGGCAACTATACCTACGTGGTCACGGTGGCGGAGGGAAGCCCTGCCGACACGAATTCGACGGGTAGCAATCCCACGACGTGGCTGGCTAACAATGCGACTTCGCACTTGATACTACGTCGTTCGAGTACTGCGTGGCATTTGATCGTCTCCGTGTTCAGACTGGACGGGACACTCAGTTCGGGGCAGTGTCTCCGCTCATGAAATCGGAAAAGTCGCTCACTGACAAGGACGCCAGAGAGATGATTTCGACGTGGGATCCTCGTCCTGTCGGTACTGGGTCACCTTCTCCCGCGGGTTCACAATTCCAGGCGTTCTCCGTTCACCTCGATGGAGTGCTCGCACGACGCTCCGTGGGCGCCCTGCTGCTCGTCGGGGCGGTCGCTCTACCGCTCTTCCGACAGCGAGGCACGCCAAGTTGGCAAACGGTTTGGGCCGAAGATGGACACATCTACACACAGCAAGCCGTGAACGTGGGTCCCCTCGGCGTGATGTTGCGCGGCTACAACGGGTACCTACAGCTGCCCCCCCGCCTGCTCGCGCTTCCTACACCATTCTTTTCGCTTCGCTACCTGGCTTTGTATTGCTCGTTCGTCTCAGTGGTGGTCGCTGCTGCATTGGCATGGGGTGTGTACCACTGGTCTAAGAGCTGGGTCCGACCACGAGTGCTTCGTCTGGCCCTGGCGTCACTCGTTGTGCTTATGCCGGCCTTGGGCCTGGATAGCACCGCGACGATCACCAACTTGATCTGGCCGTTCTTGGCCGCTCTTCCGTGGGCCCTCATCTCTCGGGAGGAAACGGCGAGCGACGTGATCACGAGGTCTGTGGTCGTGGTACTCGCCGCTACATCGTCGTTGCTCGCGGTGTGTTTCTTACCTCTCGCACTCGGTTGGCTTGCATACCGACGCACGAGAGCGGCACTCTGCGTCACCTCCGCGTTTGTTGTTGGATTGATCGTGCAGGTAACCGCTGCGTCTGTGACGACCACACCCGCGAACCCACTGGTAGCGCACAGGTCGCTGTCTAATCTCGTGAACATCGCTGAGGGCGAGGGAGGCCACGTATTCGGCACGTTCCTTCTCGGAACCAGGTGGGAATTGGACCTGGGGAACGTCAGCGGCGCTGTGGCGGTGGTGCTCCCGACGGTCATCGTCGCCGCAGTGCTCATCCTGCTAGCTATAGGCGCCGACCGTCACGCTCAGATGGCCGGAGCTGCACTTGTCGCGACAGCTCTCGTGGCCTTCGCCAGCACGGCTTGGGAGCGCGGACCGAGCGTGTACGGACTCAACGCGGGAAGCTTCGAGGTGAATCCCCGGTACAGCGTGCCCTCCGTCATGTTGCTGGCGAGCGCGATGGCGGTGCTGGTGTCGAGCCGTGGGAGCTTTGGTCGCGAATCATTGAGACAGGCTGGCAAATATCTGTTCTGCGTTCAGACCATTGTTGTCATTGCCGTCTGCTTCTCAGTGGTATCGCTGCGGGGAGCGGATCCGCCATGGATCGGGCGTGTCGATCACGTTGTCGCAGAGTGTGCGACCCGGCCCGGCTCAGCGCTGGCGACCGTACCCAACCAGACGAAGAGTCTTCTGTCGCCTTCTCCGAACGGACTCTTCCCGGTCACGGTGCCATGCAGAAACTTAGAGTGACTCGAATGACCATGGCGTGACCTGACCCCCAAAAGAGTGGATAACCCTTGTGACCATTTGTGACAATTCCTGTCACTGAATGGGTCGAACGCAGTCCAGCGCTGCCCCCGGTATGTCTCGAGAGATCGCAGCGCCCTCGGAAGTGCCCCCCGGAAGTGTCTGAGCGCCCCCGGAAGGATTCGAACCTTCGCACACGGTTTAGGAAAGCGAAAACACGCCGGAAACGACGGAGCCGGACAGTACCCAACCGGACGTTTTCCGCAGGTCAGCGTGGCCATGACGGAGGGGGACGGAAGCAATCGGATCCGGGTAGTTCCCGAGTTGTAGGGACGTTTGTAGGGACACATTGACTTACGGTTACCGAACCGACGTTCACGGACGGCAGCGGGCGAGCCAGCCAGCGCAGCGAGTTCAATGATGCCGCTCACCCTTCGCTGGGTAGTCGGATTCCGGAGCGCCCAACTTCAAGCGCTCCTAGCTCTCCTGCTGGTGGCGACCCAGAGTGCCCGCGAAAATAAGGAATCGAGCCTGGGAGCCAGAGAGTTCGCGCCACGAGGCCGGCAACTTGAGGCCGTGGAGTGCTCGTGGAACGGCTCCGTCAGCGAGCGATCGCAGCTACGCCCCGTACGGCACGAGTGGGGCACCCTCCTTCCCCGGTCATTCAGCGGGCAGCATAGCCAATAGCTATCTTGATCAGACTTAATATGTCTTAGACATCTGAGCCGGTCCTTCTTACCCTGCAGGTGTGGCAGTGACATCGGTCCATATTGGTGCTCCACCTCGCCCCAAAGGGCGCCTCGAGACACTGCGGACCGATCACTGGTGGATTGCGCCGGTCGGCACTGGCCTGTTCTTGGGAAGTCTCACCGCCTACGCGATCTGGGCCGGGTTCCAAACTTCGCACTTCGCCATCGACAGCTATATCTCTCCGCTGTACTCGCCGTGCATCGCCGCGGACTGCGGGTCTCGAGCCAACTTCGTCATCATTGGGGACGGGGTGGAAATGGTCACCGGCCCTCTTGGTCATGGCGGTGCCGATTGGAGTGAGAGCAACCTGTTACTACTACCGAAAGCTTTACTACCGCTCCTTTTGGCTGTCGCCTCCGGCCTGCGCGGTCAGCGAGCCCCACGCCCGCTATTCGGGAGAGTCCCGTTTCCCCCTGGTCCTCCAGAACGTTCATCGCTACTTCTGGGCATTCAGCGTTCTCGTCGCTGTCATGTTGACGGTGGACGCCGTCAACGCATTCCGTCAGCCAGGAGGCATCGGCATCGGCGTCGGCACTTTCCTCATCTCACTCAATGGGGCTGCGTTTTGGGCTTACATCCTCTCGTGCCACGGTGTCGCCACCTGGTGGGCGGTGGCTTGCGATCCCAGCACCGTCACCCAATCCGCCATCGCCTCTGGAGGCTTACGTCACATCTCAACGCCCGTCATGGACTCTTCGCCTTAATCAGCCTGCCCCTCGTCATGATCACCGATGCCTACATCAGGCTGGTCGCTTCGGGTGCCTTCGCTGATCCACACATCACGATTGTCGGCTGAATCGAACCGATCGGCCTCTCAGAGCCACGGGACGAACGTGTCTCCAAACGCCGGTTATGTGGGTGACCCGGTCCCATTGACGCCCTTCTCGTTTAGGGCCTGCCTATCAGCGTCGATCTTGGTACTTCAGGTCCCACGAGCTCCACCGTCTTACTCTGCCCGGTAAGCGGTGGGTTCGGACGAGGTATTCGCTGTCTTCCTGACGACCAGGAGGAAAACGATGTCCACAGTGAACTTGAATGCCGCAAGCTGGTGAGCGCCACCAACGGCCCTTTTGAGGAAGCGCACATGGCGGCAGCGGCATTCCTCGCTCGCTACAGCGGGCGGACTCTCGAGACGCACCGCTTCGACTTGCGTAGCTACTTCGAGTGGTGCGCCGGCGTCGGGCTGGCCGTCCTCGAGGCGAAGCGGCCCCATATCGAGCTGTGGCGGGCGGCCAGCGAGGAACGGGGACTGGCCGCCTCGACCATTGACCGACGGCTCTCGACCATCTGCGGCTACTACCGCTTCGCCCACATTGACGGGCGGATCGGTGCGAACCCCGCCCAATACGTCCGGCGTCCCAAGGTCCACCCGAGCGAAGGTCGGGGCCTCGACCGCGGAGAGCTGGGCACATTTCTGTTCCCCGCCGAGCGTTACGACCGCGACCATGCCGCCTTGGCGGTGCTCCTCGGACTGAACGGACTCCGGGTGAGCGAGGCCTGTGCGACCAACGCGGAAGATCTCGGCTTCGATCGAGGCCATCGAACACTGCGCATCATCGGCAAAGGCAACAAGCCGGCGGTGATCCCCCTCGTCCCCCGTGTGGCCCGCACGATCGACCTCGTGCTCGGCGAGCGCTGCGAGGGCCCGATCCTGCATCGTCGGGACGGCGAGCGCCTCGACCGTCGCACGGCACATCGCTGGGTACGCAGTATCGGCAAGAGGGCCGGGCTGGGAATCGTCCATCCCCACATGCTCCGAGCGGCTTTCATCATGGCGGCCCTCGACGCCGGAGTGCCGCTGCGCGACGTCCAGCTCGCCGCCCGCCATGCCGACCCGAGGACCACGACCATCTACGACCGCCGGCGGGAGAACTTCGACCGCCATGCTGCCTACGTCGTCGTCGCCTTTGTGGCCGGAGGGTAGGCCGAAGACGCGGTCGCGGCGCACACCGTCACGGGTTGCCCCGAATCCAGAGCTTCTGGTACCGGCCAACCGGCATCAACGGCTGTCTCAGCTGCTGCGATGCTCGAGGAGGAAGCGATCGACCGCGTCCTTCGCCGCTCCTTTGATCTCTCGATAGAGGTACTCCTCGTCCCAGTGCTCTGGCGAAAGCGCATCGAGGTTGTCGTGATAGTTCGTAAAGGAGTGCCGGATGTACGCCCGCGCACTGAGGGCCGCTCGCTCGTCAAGGGCGAGTTTGCGGGTCCGACCGACTCGGCCGCTGCCGACAACGGCCGCATGCGCTGCGGTCTCCTTGGCAATGCGCTGTGCGAGCTCCTGGTAGTCCGGGACAAAGGCGAGGAAGCGCACGATGGCCTCTTCCAGGTCGCCTCGGTAGCGCTCTTCTTGGCGCTCGCGGGACTGAGCGCCGACGGCACGATTGGCCTCTCGGCGTTCGGCAGTCGCTTCGGCGCGCACCTGAGCCTCCGCAATCGCTTGGCTCGGTGCCAACAGTCCGAGGAGCCGGCGGTGTTGGCGATGCCGACTTCGCGGTTGCCACGACAGCCAGTAGGCGCCCGCTGCCTTGACGGTCCGGGTCAAGAAGGCATCGCCAGAGGGCAGGAACTCCCAGTCAGCCGGGATCTCGATATCTCCGTGCTCGGGGTTCCACGGGCCATTCTTGGTTGCGTAGACGTCGAGATGCTGGTCTGTGAGAGTTTCGGAATCGGGCGGGGCTTCCGCATCGTCCACACACAGAGCTTTGGCCGATGCGATCGGCTCCGCAAGTGAAACCGGTCCGTACTCTGATTCTTGGGGCATCGCCTGGTTCAGAACCGCCCACCTCCCGGCGTTTCGGGGCAGTCTGCCGTCGAGCTTTCGGCAGAGTGGCGGAGGGGAACCTGTTGGCGCTTGAAGGGTTGGGTCTTCGGGCGCCCCCCAACCGCCTGCGAGTCGGCAGGCTGACTAGCCGGAGATCGTCCCCGACAGGTGGGTCAGTCTCGAAGCGACTGACCGTCGACCGTTACCTCGGTGCGGTCGGGGTAGAAAGACAACATCCCTTTCACTTCGGCGGCCTGAGCTATCGGCGTCTCGTAGCTCCACGCGATGCCGTCGTGGATCTCTCCGTCGATGTCGAGAGACCAGTATGACGCCTCACCCTTGAACGGACAGTTGGTATGGAACGTCGTAGGCGTCAGGAGATCCATCTGAACGTCGTCTGGCGGCAGGTAGTAGCGAGGGGGCAGCCCGGTCTCGTCGAGCTTCATGGCCCGGTCGGTGGTGGCGAGCAACCGGCCGCCAAGTCGGACTTCCACATGAGAGGCGGTTGGGGCGATGTTGATCGTGTGGCCTGGCGTCATCAAGCGACAGGCTACCGGTGGGTCTGCTCCTGGCGACGCCCACAGCCGGCGAACTGGGGCTAGTGGGTGACCATCGCCTGGAGTTCGTTCCGAACCGACCGTAGGTAGACAGCCGTCCTCACCATGTTCTCTACATGGCCTTCCCTGACGATCTCGACATACGCGGGAATACTTTCCGCGGCACGGGCGACAAGGCCCTGGTAATGCAGGACCACTCGGGAGATGACATGGTCGATGAAGCCGGAGCGGTCCTCCAAGCCGTAGTTGTCGAGAAGGAGCCGAAGACGTCGGCCGATGTCGGGCGGTTCCTCCCACCGAGTCCTCGTGCGCTCTCAGGTTGCCATAGCGGCACCCACTGCCAGGCGATGAAGGCGAGTTCACTCTGGACGAGCCTGGACCGGCCAGGTCCCAGTCGATGATCGCTACAAGCTCGCCGTCTTCGGTCACCACGTTGTACGGCGCGAGATCGTGGTGACAGATGAGTGGCGAATCGCTGATCGGTGGCATTTGCCAGATAACCGGCTCAGGAGGATAAAAGTCGGCAACGGCGCTGTGATATTTCGCCGCCGCCCGACCTGCTTGCTGGAGGAGGGTCTCGCTCCATACCCACCTCGGCCAGGGGTAGGCGTCACCGACAGTGTTGTCGCCGGAGAGGTACTGAAGAACCTCGCGACCAGTGTCGTCGTAGCCGAACGGCTCTGGAGCGAAGCGAAAGCCCTTAGAGCTCAGATGACGAAGAAGCGTGTGGCAGTTCCTCACATTGAGAAGGCGAGGACGATCCACCAGTGTCTGCTGTCTTGAACCTCTTCTTTGAATTTGGATTACTGAATCCAGCGTCCCTCAACTGAGCCTTCAGAGACACCGGATTTCGATAGACAAACCACCGGCTCTCATCGGAGACATAGGGAACATCGCTTTCGTGCCTCGAATCGCCGAGGGCAGTGACGAGTACGAGGGACCCGGATGCCTTCATGACCCGTCTGAACTCGTTGAGCACCGTCAGCGTGTCTCGATCCGGCACATGCAGCAGTGCGGCGACGCTCCAGATCCCGTCGATGTGTTCCGAGGCAATGGGAAGCGCCCGCAGGTCGGCTTGGACAACGCGACCCTTGAGGTTTTCGGATGCGACTCCAAGCATTCCCGCTGAGAGATCCATCCCGACAACCCGCAATCCCTTGCCAGCGAGGCGAAGACCGTCGTGCGCAGGGCCGCATCCCAAGTCCGCAACAAGGCCCCCAGCAGGCAAGCTGGCTACAAAGCTGTTTTCAAGCCCGATGAGCCAATGCTCTTCTCCCGATGGAAGCTGAACCTGGCGGTCTGCGTATCGATGAGCAATGCGGTCATAGGTCTGCCGGGTTGAAGCGGTGAAGTCGGCCAGTGCGGAGCCGCCCTCGTCCAGGTGGGACATATTCCAATGATGCCGCCTTTTGCGAAACCCTGGGCGGCTATCTACACGCCCAAAGTCCCGGTAGGGGCGTCGCCCCGTACCGGCGAGTGCAACCCGTCCTGGCGAGTAGGAATAGGAACCACTTCCTCGGGCAGACTTCCTGAATGGCCGCTCGTGCTCATCGCTGTGCGATAACCGAAGACCCAGATGGTCTCGGAGGGTCCGACTATGCAGGCGCTTTCGAGGTGACGATCGCGCAGCGGGATGACCGCTCGCCCGAGCAGTGGGCGCGATCGGTGTTTGAGAGCACTCCCACCGCGATTCGCTGGTTCGTTCTATTCGGTTGGCGATTCATCTTGGGGCTGCGTTTGGGCCCGCGGTTGGCACCTGATTGCGTGTCAGGCTGGAGAATCCGAGATGTTCGATCTGGTGTCATCACGCTTGAGGCCGGTTCTTGGCTCTTGACCGCCTGACAAGGAGATCCGGATTGCCAGCGGCAGAGTTCGCGTGAGCACCTTCGTGCGTTACAGGCGAGGGCTTGGGCGAGCCGTGTGGACGCTTGTAGCTCCAGTCCATCACCGCACGGAGCCGTACCTACTTGGATACGCAGCGTCGCACCGAGACTGACTGTCTCGTACTCCGGCATTCGGGGCGGCGCCCTTATCGGACCCCGACCTTCCGACACTCGGTCCGAGCGGCGATGAGAGCGGAATCAATGCCGATGGGGTGTATGAGGTTGGTCATCGTCCGCGTATCCTGGGCCAGCTTTGGATTACCAGAGTGAATCAGGTCCTCTTTCACCTGCGACGATAAGACGACTGCTAGGCCCACGCCCGAATGCGGCTGGCCCGCGCCGGGCGGAACCTTGATTTGAAGGAGTGACTCACAGGCTGCAGTTACTGTGGAATTTGGGCCGTGTGCCGCAGTTACTGTGGCGCTTGGCGAGCTCGTACAACCAGCCACGACAAGTCCGAGAACCAGCGCTGCCGCCAATGTCGCTGCAACCTTCATCAGCGATGAATGCTACGGCTCCTGGTCCTATCCCGAAAGTTCGCAGGGCGTCACCCCAGCCCGGCGAACGGTGACACCGTTGCTTCCGCTCAGGCCGGGCAAGCATCGAATCAGAGCCGTCTCGTTGTAAACAGGTTGTTCCCGTGGACCGCGTCCAGTTCCTTCCGCTCTTCGGTGAACCCGACCTTGGTCAGCACCCGGCGAGAGGCGATGTTCCACTCCCAGACCGTGGCCCACAGACGTTCGTATCCGGACGATCTCGCCCAGTCCAGCACCGCCAACGCGGCCTCGGTGGCGTATCCCTGCCGCCAGACTCGGCGCAGCAGCTCGAAAGCCAACTCCGGTTCCTAATCCGATCCTCGTCCACTGTCGACCAGCCCGCAATATCCGATGAGGGCACGATCGACCTTTCGCTCCACCGCCAGCAACCCGATCGACAATGGCTGGTGCGTACGGATCCAGTGTTCGAGATCTGCAACCGTTGGGTGTCCATCTGCGTCGATTCGGCGGTGCGGCGGCACTCGTGGATCACGTTCGGTCCACAGCTCATGCAGCACGACAGCCTCGGATACTCGCCAAGGTCTGAGCAGCAGGCGACCGGTCTCAAGCTGCACACCAAAGCCCTCTCGGGCCAGCTCCGACCTCGGTATCACTCACACCGTCATCGTGACATTGATCCGGCGTAGTGGGACACCTCTACTTTGGTGAACCGATGATGGCGCGAGTGTTGCGGAGGACATCGAGCAAGACCGAATCTCCTGACGTCGTGAGCGCCGCCTGTCGTTCTGGCGACAAGTTGTTCGTGAGCAATCTCCAGGCTTCGTCTGTGCTCATGGCAATGGTCGCCACTTGGTTGCCCATGACCTCGGCGAAGCTCCAACCTTGCTCGGACGCAACCATGTGCCATGTCGCGGAAACGGGTCCCGATATATCGACCGTCACGGTGTCTCCGAGCGGTCGCGTCTGGCTGGCCAGGCGGTACGGATAAGCCCATCGCAACCCGTCGAATACAGGTCCGAGGACGTCACTTCGCAGGTCAGGCTCTCGGTCAAGGGCATCGAGCAGCTGCTGACGATGAATCCAAAACTCCGACAGCTCTCGAACTTGGTTCAACCAGACAGGGGATAGCTCGGGCCCCGCCCATTGGACGGATGCGGTTCGCGCCATTTGGTCTTGTCTCGCGAAGTGCTCCACGACCTGAGGGCCGCTCCAGCCGAGAAGGTCGGTGGCCACCCTGGGGCTCAGCCCCCTCGTCGCTGAAACCCACTCCTGCATCAGTTCGTCCAGCCATTGGACGAACTCGAACTCATCGGCGCCATCCGGGGGTGGAGTTCCGAGATGGCGGTCTCGGTCACGTGACAAGACGCCGAGGTCGCCGTTGACCAAATGGCTCACGAGACCGAGGACACTCCACCCCGGACAGGGAGTCTCCCGAGACCAGTCTGTCGGCTCAAGCGAGTTCAAGAGGTCCAGTAAGCGCCCTCGTTCAACTCCGAACAGCGCGGAGATGTCTCCAGGAGGGCCGCCCTCGACTGCCATCTGTGAATCCTTGCAGGAGGCTGCGATTCGGAACAAAGGACTGCCCCAATGGTGCCGTACGGGGCGGCTTAGCTGACGGATAGCACCCGACCGAAAATCCCTCAAAGTTCGAGCCCCTGCGCAATCCCGACATCTACCTCCAGCCCGGGATTGATCCGCTGTTCCGTTGCCTCTGTGCTGATCGCCTTCGCGCGCTCCCCCGCCGCCAGCGCCCTCTTGCGCTGGGACATTTGTTCCAGGTTTTCTCGATCCGGAGTTGCGCCGAGGGGACGGTGACCCTCGATGTGCCAGCAATCCCGGTAGGCCGCGACAGTTGACACTGCTCGCAACCAGCGTTCCCGCTGGGCTGACTCCCTCGGCGGTGCTCCGAGCGGCCGCAGCCAACGGTGTCTGGCCGTAATCGCCTCTTCCGCCAACGACAGAGCCCGTTGTTCCATGGCTTGGTCCCTCTCGGCCAGGGCCCGAGCCATGTCCGGGTCCGTCACGCCCTGGGCTCTGGGGATGAGCCCGGCAATCAGGTGTCCGGTGTGCCGGCGCCTGCCCCCACTGCGTGAGTCCAGCGCTCGATCCGACCATGGAGAACGGAAGCGACGTCGCCGGCATCGGCCAGAGACTTGCCCGCCACGAGCTGCGGCACCACCGCTTCAACGTCGAGACCGCGTGCTTCGGCGTCGCGCAAGCCCGCAAACAGCGGACCCCTTGCCGCGCTGGCTGCCACCGTGGCCAGGTCGCGCTCTGAGAGTCCAGAACGCGCCAGAAGGGCACCCCAGCGCTCGGCTTGGGCCTCGGTCGCCAGGGTCAGGTATTCGGCGGAGAGTCGCTCCATGCCCTCTGCTTCGTGGTGCTCGCGACGGATCATCTCGTGTGCCGCCGCCTCGGCGCCTTCGTTGCGCAGCACCCCGACGAGGACGCCTTTCGCCGTCATCGGTTCGATCGCTTCGTCGTGGGAGGTCTGAGGGTCCGGGTCGTAGCGGGTGTCCACGTAGAGGCGGTTGGCCTCCTTGCCCCGGGTGGCCGAGACGTAGAGGACCTCTCGGGTGGTCATCGGTCCGACCATGGCGTGCGCCGTGTCGACCGTCCTGCCCTGCGCCCGGTGGGCGGTCGAGGCATAGGCGAGCTCGACGTGCTCACGCACGTAGTCAGCCGGGACGTGGACTTTCCCGAGGCCCTTGCGTCGTTGCAGTGTCAGCGAGCCGTCGGCATCTGAGCCGGTCACGCGCCATTGATCGCCATTACGGACCCAGTGCTTCCCGGTACCGAGGCGTCGGTTGTTCTGGCGGGTAACCACCTGGTCCCCGACGCCCGCCGTCGCACCTCCCGACACCGTTACTGCGTCCCCCGAGACGCTTCGGGCGGCTCTCAGGTCGGCCTGCGCCAGGGAGTTGAGTTCGCTGACCGTAGCGAGGTCGGGGGCGATCATCAGGCTGGTCTTGCCCGCCTCTGTGTCTTGCTTCCATGCCCCGTAGAGGGCGTCGAGCATCTCGTCTCGGCTCCCCCCAACCACCCGCCCGTGTGACTCATAGGCGTCGAGGGCGTCACTGGACCCGGCTCGCAGTTCGACGCTGGCCGTCTTCTCCCACGGATTGACGAATCGGCGTACGTCGGTCAGCTCTGCCGCCAGAGCACCCCGATCGCGTACCAACGCGGCGAACATTCCGCCGGCATCGATTGCGCTCAACTGGGCCGGATCCCCCACCACGACAACTTTGGCTCGGGCCTCTCGGGCGGCGGCCACCAACTCGTCCAAGGCGAACGTCCCGATCAGGCTGGCTTCGTCCACGATCACCAACTGGCCCGCCCGAAGGCTCCATCTGGCTACTTCGTCTTCGACCCTCACCAGCTCAGCGCGCAGTGAGAAGCGACGTCGCGACGATGCGGGAGAGCGAAGCGCGGCGCGCAGATCGGCGACCTTTGCCAGTCGTTCGGCATATTGACGGTGCTCGTAGAGCCACTTGGCGGTGTTCTCCGTGTCTATCCCCAGCTGCTCAGCCAGCACCTCTGCTGCCGCGGCCGAGGGGGCCAGGCCGAGCACCGAGGTCGCTCCATGCTCGGCCTCCCAGGCGGCCCGCAACCCGGCCATGGTGGTCGACTTGCCGGTGCCCGCCGGTCCGACCAACACGTCGAGCCTGCGGCCCGAGGTGGCGATCTGCTCCACTGCGAGAGCCTGATCGATGGAAAGGGGGTGGCTCCGGCCGGGCCGGGTGCCCGACGTGACGGCAGCGACGGTGCCGCTTGCTACGGCCGGACCATTGAATTCCTTGCCGGCGTCGAGGAGGCGGGCCTCGGCGTCGACGAGGATGGCGGTGGTGTAGATCTCGTGGCCCTTGGCCCGGAACCGGCTGGTCCCATCGGCGCGGCGCAGGTGCTCCGGCGTGAAGTGCAACTCAGGTGCCGAGATGAGCAGCGACTGCCCGACGGCCAGGTCGGCGGTGCGCTCGGCCACTCCAATCCGATCTTCGGGAGAGGCGAAGCGGACGCCATGGAACTGACGGTGGACCTCAGCCAGGACGTTGGCCCGAGAGAAGGTGGCACGGCGCTCGGAGACCTTGCGGATCGTGACGCTGGCCGCGTCGGCGAGGATCTCGTCCGCCAAGTCGCTCGCTCGGAGCAGCGGCAGGTCGTTGCGATCCGACAGCCCAGCTACCCAGACCTCAGGCTCACCGCCGACGCAGTACGCGGCCCGTTGACGCCACCCGTCGACCATCACAGCGAGGGGGCGGTGCACTTTGGCTGGCCGGGTCTCGAGGGTCGCCCGCTGGCGCAGTTTGATGATCTCGGTCGTGCTCGGCTGGCGCCCGTGGGCGGCGACGAAAGCAGGGATCAGCAGCTCCTTGCGCTCCTCGATGGCGGCCGCCCGTTGGGAGAACTCGGCCAGAAGGGTCTCGGGAACCCCGGCCACCTCCCAGCGAATCCGGTCGGAATGGCGCCGGGATCTTTCGTCCCAGTCCCACCCCAACTCCTGGGTCAACAGGTCGGCGAGTATGCCCTGGTGCAGCTCTCCGAGCATCACCACGCTCTTGAACAGACCACGCGAGTCGAGCGTTCGCCACTGCCCGTCGGAGACCGACCGGGCCCGGTTGGCCACCACCACATGGTCATGGAGCTGGGGGTCACCGGCCCTCGAATCCCAGTGGGTGAACGCGGTGGCCACCACGCCCTCGACATCCTCTTGGACCACGCCGTTTCTTCCCGAGCGCGAGTGGAAGATCTTCCCTTCGGCATAGGTGAGCACGACCTCGATGGCCCGGCGGTGGCAGGCGAAGATCGTCGCCTTGGTGTCAGCATCGGCCAAGGCCCACGCCGTAGAGATCGACTTGCTGGGCGAGAAGGTGAGGTCGAACCCGGCCACCGGCGTCCGGTTCCTCGCGGTGTTTGTTCGTTCTTGGACTTCCACACGGACGGTCGGCTCGATCCCGTGGGCGGTGCGGGCGACGACCCCGATGGGCTCGGTTCGTCCCGCCTCGCGTTCCCCGAAGAGCGCCGCGAGCGGATCGGTGAGCGCCCCAACGGCTCGCCGGTGATCGGATCGGCACACATCCCGAGGAGATTGAACAGATGTTGCTCGGTGACCTCAGATCCGATTTCGACCCCCGCTCCCCCATCGAGAGCCGCCAGGCCGGCACCGAGGAACACTCCCGCCGGCGTACCGGAGTCCGCGTAGTAGTCAGCCAGACTCATCGACTGGTGGCGCATTCCATCCCCGGCCGCCACCGACTCCATCAAGTACCGATACCCCGACCCCAGCGTCATCCTGCGGATTGAAAGCACGGTGCATCCCCACTGCCGGGACGCCAGTCGTCCCACACCCCACCGACCGATCCCCGACCACAATCGGCCCTTGGAACCCCCTGGGTGCCAATCGTGTGGCTCAGATTGGTTGTGTGGTGGGGAAGTGAGGGGCGACGAAGGCGGATGGCCGGCAAGGGTGGATCGGTTAGCGGTGTGACGAGGACGACAGCGTGCAATTTGTAGGCGGGTAACAGCGATGGATGGGCGAGATGGGACACAGGGACGATCGCGACATTTAGCGATCGCGACATTTGAATGTCGCTCCTCCTATCGGTTCTCTCCTCGAACGACGCCGATGCGTCGTTCGGATGACAGCGATTTCCGCCGGAGCTGTGCGGGGTCAAGTTGCCGGAGAGGGAAGCCCGATGGGCCGAGCAAGAACTTCTGGCGGGTTCGCCCGCAGGGCGAACCTCATCGATCACGACGCCGCCAGAAGTTCTTGTGAGCCGATCCGGCGACTTGACGCCGTGAAGCTCCGGCGGTCTCGGTCTGTCCGGGGCGACATCGGTCATGCGTCACCATGTCGGCCAACGCTTTGGCCATAGGACCGCAAAGGTCACCCGATTGCGGTGGATCCACGGTCCCACGACCACCACCCGGAAGCGGCCGAGGGCGATTGATGGCCGTTCGCTGGCCTGCTTGGTAAGTACCGAACAACGCCGCCAGGGAGGTTGGACATTGAACATCAAGCAGGTCTTGTGTGAAGGACGACACGCTCGAGTCGGAGGAAGATCAGGACGGACCCTCACCGGTCTCGCACACAGGGCGGGGGTATCCGCTCTGGCGTCGGTCGGTCCCCGTGATGACGAGGAGACTACGGTCGAGGCACCCAATCCGGCGACGATGACATGCGACTTGTCCGTCGCCCTAGCACAAGTTGTCCGCACCCAACCCCCCGGGGTAGACGGAACGCTCGGAGCGCGACGCATGAACGACGCGAAGGCGCTCATTCGATTCACTGCGTATGTCGAGACGTCCGCCAACAACCGAAAGAACCTCGGGGAAAGTCCGCGCGGTCCGATGTCCCCCGGCGGCGGCGCTCCATGACTGCCTCCCTCATCATCCGCGCCACCGGCGGGATCGACTTGCCGCTGGTGTCCTCGCCGTCGCAGGTCGCACCATTGCTCGGGCGATCGGACCATGCCATCCGTGACGACTGTGTAGCGGGCGTCATTCCGACGCTGCCGAGAGCTGGCGGGTCGGGCGCACACCACCGGATTGCCACAGCGCGGCTGCTCGATCAGATGGGCGTTCCTTACGAGATCGTCTCGTCCGAGAAGGTGACGCCGTAAAGCCCGCCGGGCCGGTAGCTGCCCTACGGCGGTGTCTCCGAAACGGCACCGGTTCAGACCCGTGCCGAAACCGATCGCTCTTGAACGTAGGCCTCCAGGGTTGCAATGCTCGGTCAGCCATTCGGAGGTCACGGTACGGGTACGCTGGAGCTGTGGCAGCGCAGCCCGTGATGACGGCCGAGGAGTGGTTCGAGCGGATGCGTCATGCCGGGCCCCCGACCGCCGACGACGTGACGATCCTGTGGGATGGTCGGCGTTTGGACTCGCGCGAGGCCGTGATGGAGTGGCTGGCTGAGGTGGAGGCGAAGCGCGCCGAAGAAGCCGCGGCCAGCGCTGATGCCGGAACTTGACGGCCCCCCACACGACCTTCCCCGTTTGATCGAGGTTCTGGACCGCTACGAGGTCGAGTACCTCATTGTGGGCGGAGCGGCCGCCTATGCCTATGGCGCCGAGCGTCCGACCGAAGACGCTGACTGCGTGGTGCGCCGGGAGCGGACGAACCTCGACCGGCTCGCTGGTGCCCTGCGGGAGCTGCACGCCCGCCTCCGCGTCGGCGGGATGACCGACAAGGATGCCCAAGCACTGCCGGTTCAGATAGACGCAACGACTCTCGATATGGCCGGTATGTCGACGTGGATGACCGACGCCGGCCCTTTCGACGTGCTCGCCGGCCTGGAGGCTCCCGACGGTCATCTGATCCCGTACGAAGAGCTGGTGCTCCGAGCGACGCTGCTGTACGGCAATGGCTTCACGATCAAGGCCGCGGCGCTGGAGGACATTATTCGGGCCAAAGAGCGCGCCAACCGGGCCAAGGATCGCGAGGCCCTCCCCGAGCTACGCGCGATACGGGACGCCTCAGCTAGCGAAGATACCCCTCCGTCATAGAAACCCGCCTCATTTCCCGGGTCCCAACGATGCGAACTCCAGCCCGGCTTCCAGCGAGTCAGCCGCCTCCTGCGCCTGGGCGTCGGTGTTGGCCGTGTAAACGCGGAGCGTGATGGACGGGTCGGCGTGACCGAGTCGATCGGCCACGGTCTTGGGATTCAGCCCGGCGGCGAAGAGCTGGGTAGCTGTGTAGTGACGGAGGTCATGCAGCCGGTAGTCCCAACGATCCGCCGCGGGGAGATTGGCCCTGGTGGCCTTTGGTTTGGTCTCACGTAATTCGGCCAGAGCCGGTGCTTCCATGCGCCGGCACAGCCGGGTGAACGCCTGCGTGACCGAGTCCGGACGCATCGGGTCGGCCGCGTCGACGTCGGGACTGAAGATGTAGCCGTCAGTGGGCAGCTTCACCTTCGCTAACTTCGCATCCTCCCTCGCTCGGGCCAAGCGACCGGCCAGCACGGCCATGGCGTGTTCGCCGAGCAGCAGGCGCCGCGTTTGGTGCGTCTTCGGAGTCTTGGTTCCGATGCCGTCGGAGGTCTGCCAGATCGACTGCCGCACGGTGACGGCGGAGCCCCGCCACTCCACATCGGACCATCGCAACCCGCACAGTTCACCCCGACGTATGCCGGTCAGCGCGGCCAACGTGATGACTGCCGCCATCTCCGGAGAGCGCGACGATGGCCGGGCCGCTTCTCGGATCAATGCCGACACCCGGACGGGCGATGGGACTGACAACTCCGTCTTACGAGGCGTCGGCGCCGTGGCGTCGTCCGCGACATTGGAAGTAACCCATCCCCACTTACGACCCTGACGGAGCGCCGCGCTGATGATGCGGTGCATGTGGTGCACCGTTCGTTCGGCCAGTCCCGTGCCAAGTTGCGCGGCGTAGAACCGGTCGAGGTCATGAGCCGTCAGTTTGTCCAGGCGTTTCGCGCCGAGTGCGGGGCGAATCTGCTTGTCGATCTTGCGCCGATACTCGTGCAACGTTTTCGGCGACCAGCCCATCCGCTCCCCGTGCGCGGTCCACTCGTCGAGCAGCACACCGAATGTCGCCGCGCTCCCACCGTGCCCGCCCCGCTCCACTTCTGCCACAAGCGCAGCAAGTTGCTTGGCGGCTTCGCGCCTGCCGGCCCCCGGCTCTCTTCGCGGCGCGGTGTACACCCGACTGATCTGCTTGGGCTTTCCGGTTATCGGGTCCTTCCCGAGGTACACACGAAGCTCCCAACGTCCCGGTGCCTTCTCCCGCATCGTGCCCGCCACGAACAAAGATTGTAGGGATTCTGTAGGGACAGCGCCAGTCTTCGACTTCGTTGAAACGGAAAAAGGTGCTCTCAACTGGGCTTTTAGTAGCGCCCCCGGAAGGATTCGAACCTTCGCACACGGTTTAGGAAACCGATGCTCTATCCCCTGAGCTACGGGGGCGACATCAGTAGTCTGCCCCATACTCGGGTGTGCCGCGACGCCTATCGACTCATTCCATAGGCTCCATCATTGAGCCGATGTCTTGATCGGCGCCGATTGGCATCTGGGCTGGGCGCAGTTCACCACGCGTCGTCCGTTCAGCAAAGCGCACGCGGCCTCCGCCCCGCCACGCGGCTTCCGGCCAACCCAGACGCCCTGAGACCCCGTCTCGCCCGACGTGGGACCCATTGCTAATATTCCGGCCCCTATGGGGGGCGGCCAGCAGGAAAGTGACGCCCCTGTCACGACGCCAGGGGTTCTGCGGAGTGGCAACGAGGCAGGGACGGCTCCAGAAGACCGACCTTTCCGACCCGATGTCGAAGGCCTACGTGCCGTCGCCGTGGTTCTGGTCGTGCTCGTCCATTCCCTACACACGTCATTCAACGGTGGTTTTGTAGGCGTCGACGTCTTCTTCGTTATTTCCGGCTTTGTGATCACCGGCCTCCTTCTCCGCGAACAGACCGGTACCGGCCGGATCGGACTTCTCCCGTTCTACGCCCGGCGGGCTCGCCGCATCCTTCCCGCCGCATTGCTCGTTGTGATTGTGTCGCTCATCGCCTTCCGAGTGATTATCGGGGAACATGTTGTCGCCATCATCGCAAGCGACGCCAGGTGGGCGACGGTCTTCCTGGGCAATTTCCCAGGGAAGGTCAACCCGTTCTTGCCAGCGCCGTTCGCGCCGTACTGGTCACTCGCCGTCGAGGAGCAGTTTTACGTCGTATACCCGGCATTGTTCATTGCTGTATGTGCTGTCATGCGCCAATCACCGCTTCGTTTGCGACTTGCTGTATTTCTGAGCGTCGTCATCGCCGCCTCATTCTCCTGGTCAGTTGTCTCTTCGCCGGGGTCGCTCTTCGCCTACGAGTCACCCCTGACTCGGGCGTGGGAGTTGGCCGTTGGAGCTCTGCTCGCCGTGGGCACCGGCCGGTTACGGCGTCTGCCCGCAACGACTGCTGCTGCGATGACCTGGATCGGGCTCGTCTCCCTGGTCGTAATTGGGAAGACGTTTGCTTTCCCTAGCTCTGGCTATCCGGGCTGGCAGGCGTCACTGCCGGTCCTCGCGACGGCTCTGATCATCGCAGGTGGGACAGCGGCTCCGCGCTACGGTGCCGAGTTGCTGCTGCGGACGACCCCGTTCAAGTGGATTGGGCGCTGGTCGTATTCCATTTACCTCTGGCACGTCCCGATCCTGATCCTTGCCGCGCAGCACTGGGGTCCGCTTAGTGGTGCGCAGAACCTATTCCTGTGCGTGGGCGCTGTAATCATCTCGGCGGGCACGTATTTTTTCATCGAGAACCCGATCCGACACTCGAAATATTTGAGGCGCTCGCCCGGTGCCAGCTTCGCGATGGGGTTGGCATTGATCGCGGTTGCCCTCACTGTTGCGTTCGTCATATAAGGCGGCGGCAATCAATGTCCAGGATCACCGCGCCGGCGTGTCCGGAGCCAGGCGATTCCGAGCGCACACCCGATACCAACCAGGGCGATCGCAGCGAGGATCAGTCCCGCGCTCGAAAAGCGGGGGCCAGTAATCGAGTTTGATTTCATGGCTGCCGGGCGGAACGTCGGCACGCAAGTCGAATTCAGAAGAGGACCGGAGGGCGAGCGGCCTCCCGTCGATGGTCGCATGCCAACCGGGCACGTCGGAGACGTGAAAGTGCACTGTCCCCGGCTCTGTCTGATGGACCGTCACATCGAGCGTTCCGGAACTCGAGGAGGAGACCCTCAGACGGGCGGCAGGGTGGCCTGCCACCCGTCCGCCGGCCGGAGCTGACAGCGTCACGATTCCTGACGATGGGACGAAGTAGAGGTCCTCATTGCTCGATGTCGTTCCCGTCACGTCAGGGCTCGAATTGGGAACCCGGAGCTCGGTGATGTACTTGGCCCCCGCCGGGCCGGGGGCTCCCGACGGCTCGAGGACATAGCTCACTCCCAACTGCCGTGCCTGCGCAGCCGATGCGATCACGGGACAGAACTGGCTGAACAGGGCGTTGCCGGGTTTCGAGTGGTTCTGTGCCTCCCAGGCCGAGAAGTACTTCTTGGGCATGATCGGCTCGTTCATGTTGACCTGGTGGATGCCGAAGAGAATGTTCGCGTCGGGAAGTATGCCCAACGGACACCCGACCCCTGCCCCCCCGGTCCCCACCCTGCCGTCACCCACTGCGCGCTGCAACTGCCGTACGGCGGCGGTTGCCGGGTAGGCGTCAGAGCTCGAGGAGATCAAGACACCACCAGCGGCCAGCAGCGACAGGACCTCAATACCGAGCAGGACTGACAGGCCGGCGTTGCTCCAACGCGGCCGCCACCACAGAAACCCGCTGACGACAAGCCCCGTCACAATCGCTATCACAGGCCAGAGGAAGCTCACCGTGTGCTCGTGTTCGACGTACGCCCTGAACAACGTTGGCACCCCGCCAGCAGTCCGACCGAACGCCCAGAACGCTGCCACGAAAACCGCCGCCAGTGCGAACGTGCCACCAAGGGCGATGCGCGCGACAGGATCGGCGTCCCTCCGGGCCAATCCGTCCATCCCCATCCCGGCCAGAGCCGCAACGACAAGGGCGAGTGGCATTAAGGCGCGATACCAATTGACCAGCCCGAGGCCCGGAAGTTCGTTGGCAAGAGTCGCCACGGGGCCGACCCAGACCACGGACGCCAACACGACACCGACAACGGCCAACGCCCAGGCCTCTGGGCGCCTCGCCCTCACCCCTACCAGGATCCCCAGCAGGGCAAGCACGACGGCGATGACTCCGACATAGGCAGTCGTTTCGTTGTAGAAGAAAGCGCCCCCAACAGGGAAACTTCCGGGAACAGGGGTGCCATCGAAGTTCGAAAACGCCAGGTAGATCAGATCATGCAGCGGCAACGCCGAGGAACTTCCTCCAGAAGATCGGACTGATTGGTGCACCAATTGCGCGCCTGGGAGCAAAAGGGGAGCGCTCAACGCGGCACCGATGGCAAGTGCCACGCCGAAGTCGATCACGGGCTTCAGGATGGGACCATGTGGCAATTGCAGCCGGGCCGGCAACGCCCGGGACGCGACGAGCAGAACGAGGAGGAGCAGGGCAGCGCTCATGGTGGCGATCAATGTCTCGGGATGGCCGGCATATACCGCACAAGCAGTCGTCACGGCAAACATCGTGATTGACAGGAGTCGTTTCTCGCCTCGCAAGATAAGGAGCGCAGCCGCGAAGATCCAACCCCCCCAGGCCAAGACTTGAGCTTGCGGGTACCCGTTCCATGCGACAAGCGGCCCGCTCAACTCGAACACAACCATGACCGTCAGAGCGCCGAGCAGGCCCAGCCGGAGCACCCGCCCGAGGACGTATCCTCCGGTCCCCGCGATGACCAACGTAGCCACCACACCAGCTGTGAAGGCGTAGCGGAGCGGGACTGCGTAACCAATGAGGGAAGGGACGCTGAAGACGGCAGACTGCCAGTTGAAGGCCAGCGGCACTCCAAGACCGGAATACGGGTTCCAGAGTGGGATCGCCCCGTGGTGCACCTGCGTCCAGGCAAGGTAGGTCCAGGGGATCATCTGCTTGATCGGATCCGGCTCGTACGTGTCGCCGTTCAGGAGGAAATTGGCACGCGACGTCAGGCCCGAATGAGACAGGATGTCGTAGGGTCCGATCATCACCCCGCGCTTGAATGCGTCACCAAGGACCAGGAACGCCAACACCACCGCCAGTACGACAGCGAGCACGTGCTGCCACCGAGGAGTTTTGGGCCGTGGGAGCTCGGACGTATACGACATGATCCCGTTACGCGGTGCCACGAGCAGTTGACAGGGCCAAACCCCTAAGCCTGACGTCGTTTCGCATAATCGACAGTCGGACGATCAAGATCTCGGCCACCAAATGACCTTTCCGTTTGGCGCCGGCCGGATCCACGCGCGCAATTCGGTGATGCCGATCACGGGGACACAATTGATTGCCTCAGATGAGGTGCGCGTTGGCACTCCGATCTCGAAAGCCAAAGCACACACTATCCAGGACGAAAGTCCGCCTGCTGAGTTGATCAACGTTCGCCCCAGCGGCTCCATGACGAAGGAGCCAGCTACCGCAGAAGGCCGCACGATGCAGTCCACATCGATTCGATTCGATTCAAATCACATCAAGAGAGGCTAGGACGATCGAGGAAACCTGAGAATAGTGGTGGTTGCCACAGGCCACCCTCTTCCGAAGAAATGTGATTCGCACCCTGAACCGTACGACGGGGCCGCAGATTTCCTGACTCATGGGCCGCATGCCCAACCTCTCGTACAACCTCGCCTCCGCGATTGATGGGTACCGCTCAGCTTGGCGATCTGCGCCGCGACGCCTACATCAAAAGTGCTGGAGGTCGGGTTCGAGGCCGAAGAAGTAGGCCTCAGGATCTCCGCCGAGCTTCTGCGCGATGACATCAACGCTTCTTCGAGTCTCCGCACTCGCCGAGCTCACTCCGTTTAACTGGGATCTCCGCACCCAGAGTGCGCTCAAAAGGATGAAGAGTTCGTCCTTGGACAGATGCCCGTTGATGTCATTCACCTCGGGCATCCCGCGCTGTCAATCGGCTCTTGCATGCTGCCCGAAATCTGACCGCGCTCGGTCACTGATTTCACGCGTCGAAACGGACGATTCCCCAACACCACATGTACCCCATTCGGTCGCTACTGCCCTGAGCCATCTGCAGTCTGGGCGCAGGATATTAGGAAATCATGAAACGTCAAAACGAATAACCCCGAGCGATCACTGGGCAGTGTTCTCCCAGTCGGCCCCTCCGTTCAGGGTCAGAAGCCTCGAGACGGCGGAAGGGAACAGATCCATGGACGGTGAGGAAGCGACTACCAAGCGTGGGATTGTGCGTCCGTTGTGATATCGAGCCCCGCAGGCAAGTATCCGCTCCATCCGCCCGGCTGGTCCGGCAGCCGGGTTACCCAATCGGGAAGCTCGGCACCCTCAGACATCTGCCCCGACCTCGGCGTCGGCGATTTCAGCGAACAACCGATTGAGTATCAGGAATTTCAGAAACCACAGGATGCCGAAAGCGGCGATGTTGGCACCGACAACGAGGACGGTGCGAGCGAGATGCGGCAGATCGTGGCTAACGGCAAAGTTGTGCGCCAAGGTCGACGTCACCAGGGCGAATCCGATCCCCGTGATCGACATCACCCAAAAAGGGAGGACTTCTCTCCACACGTGAGATCGCCCCGACTTGCCCCATACCCATCGGCGGTTGAGGAAGTACGACGGAAATCCCGCCATGATGTTGGCGAACAGCGTGCTCACGACCTCGCCCCAAAGGCGCAGCACCCCGAAGACAATGGTCAAGATGACAAGCGATGTCAGTGCCGAAATCGCCGACACCATCGTGTAGCGAATGACCTTCAGGCCCTGGGGCGTCCGGGAGAGAGCCCAGAGCCGCAAAAGTGTGTCCTTCACGACGCCTAAGAGTACTCCTTGGCCCTCCCCACCGCCCCTGCCGGTACTCGCCATGACCGTCGGCCGTATGAGGCCTTCGGCAAGGGGGTCGCGCTCATTGGGATCGGCTCCTTTCGCTACACTCCCGGGCCGTGGGAAAGGCGACGGGTAGCTCACTTCAAGTGGCTGCTCCCGGTGGGGGCCCCGGCGACTCGGTCGTCGATGAAAATGGCCTAGACGACGTCGCGTTCGTCGACGAGGCCACCCCTCTCACGGGGTTCGACCTCGGGCGACGACGATTCACCTTCGCTGCGCTGGTCGCCATGGGCGTCACCGCGATCCCTTTCATCTGGATTCTCTGGTCGGAGTGGAGCTCCGCCACACTCTTTCGGCAAGCCGTCTACGAAGACAACTTTTTCGATCTCCAGGCACGCGCCATGTTCCATGGCCATCTGTCGCTGCCCAATGGTGCCCTCGGACTCGAGGGTTTCGTACACGATGGCCGGACTTACACCTATTTCGGGCTGTTCGGCTCCATCATTCGAATGCCGATCCTCCTGATCACCAGCAGTCTGGACGGAAAGCTCACCACCCTTTCCATACTTGTGGCCTGGTTGCTCACGGGGCTGTTCGTGGCGCTCTTGCTCTGGAAGGTTCGTTTCCTCCTACGGGGCGATGTCGCCATGGGAAGGATCGAGGCGACCGGCTACGGGATCGTGATGGCCACCATCATGGGTGGGTCGGTCTGGATGGTGCTGGCAGCCATTCCCTATGTCTTCGGCGAGGACATCGCGTGGAGCATATGCCTCACGGTGGGGAGCATTCTTGCTCTCCTCGGAGTGATCGAGCGACCGTCATGGGGTCGCGTGATTGCCAGTGGCGTCCTTATCTTGTGCGCGAGCCTCGACCGCGCAACCACGGGATGGGCATGCGTTCTCGGTGCTTGTCTCATTGCGGTGTGGTTCTTCCTGGGGCGCGGTGGTCCGGAGAACCGGCGATGGTGCATCCCTATCTTCTTGGCAGGCGTGATCCCGCTCGTCATCGGGTGCGCCGTCAACTACGCGAAATTCGGAGTTCCGTTCAACGTCCCGATCACCGAGCAAGTCTGGTCCCAGGTCAACGGCTATCGAAGACAATTTCTGGCCGCCAACCACAACTCCGAGGTTGGCACGGCCTTCATACCAACAGACCTCCTCACTTACCTTCGCCCGGACAGCTTGAGTTTCAGCAATGTATTCCCGTACATCACGCTCCCTACGAGCCCACCGACCGCGGCCGGCGGTGTGCTCTTCGACAAGCTGTACCGAACCTCCAGCGTTCCCGCGTCGATGCCGCTCCTCTTCCTCCTCAGTCTCTGGGGTCTCGTCACGGCGTTTCGACCCAGAGCTCTGGGAGAGGTGGCGCGGACCCGACTCCTGCTTGTGGCCGCAGCAGGCGCCGCCGCCGCCTTACTCTTGTGGGGCTATATCGCGCCGAGGTATCTAGGTGACTTCATGCCAATCCTCGTGCTCGCCAGCGCGGTTGGGGTTGCAGACGTCTTTCGGCGCCTGGAGGGGCGACAGCGTTCCATGCAGATTGGAGCCACCGGATTCATTGCCGTTGCGGCCGTTTTCAGCATCGTCGCGAATGTTGGAATTGCCATCGTCCCCAATGAGGAGTGGGACGCCAGTCAGCTTCTCAGCTACGTCCAAACTCAGAAGACCCTGAGCGATCTGACCGGTCATCCTCTCAATGCACGCGTAATTCGAGGCGATTCACTGCCGGCCTGGGGGCCAGCGGGACAGTTGTATGTCATCGGAAACTGCGGCGGCCTCTATGTCTCCAACGGAGAGAAGTACTCGTCCTACCCCAGCTTTCAGTACCACCGCGACACCTGGATGACCGTCCAACTTGGCCAGCCGTTCCAACATGCGTTCGAACTGGCCGTACCGGCACTCCAACCTGGACAGACGGAATCGATAGCTCTCGTGAGCGCCGGAGATCTCACCGTCAAGGCGAGTGCGACGCGGTTGCGTGCGAATAGGACCCTCTTGACGTTCGGCACCTATCGCTCCGGGAAGAACGTGAAGTCAGCTTCCCTCGTGGTCAACGCTGGGACAACGCAAAATGTGCTTGTGACCACGGATCCGGTCAAACACGAGGTCAATGTCGACGTGAACGGGACGACGTACGACCTCGTCGACGACGCAAGCGTGACGCTCGTGGATCTGGCCCCGTTCAACCTGGCGAAGGGGCAAACAATCCGCGTGGACGCTCCGAGTGCGGGAACCTCCGGCGCCCAGGCCGGTCTACGTGCTGTGAGCGTGCCCATATCTCCACCGACGCTCTGCCAAAGCCTGGACCACTGAAACGCCACCACAGGCACCTAAGGTGGCTTCGTCGGGATCCGGTCTCCCGCCAGGGGCCCGGTCGATGGCGATTGACTCTCAGAAGCGGGGTGGAGCAGCAATATCTGGCCGAGACGTCCGGTCTTGCTGGATCGGTGGGAATGCCGACCGCATGGCAACCTCTGGTGTGTTCCCGGAGGTCGCCCCAAACCCCAGAGACGTCTCGGCGACGTCCACTCGCCCCCGTGATCCACCGCGTCGGTCGTCTGTCTGGCACGATCACGACGAAGCTGTAATCTGGCAGCAACCAGGAGATCCGGCGGTTGCTAGAGGCGGCGCGTCAGTGGGACGTCACCGGAGGGACACGATCGCAGAATGCGTGCTTGTGTAGGCGGCTCACCGGTCAGCGAAGGTGCTCATTCGGCTCTCAGCCGCCACAGCCCGGGAGGTATCAGCCATATGAGAGTGCCAGAGGTCAATGGGACGTCGAGGATATGACGCTCAAATCCGAGACGGAGACGCCGTTGCCCGTTCTTGACCTGGACGATCTGGAGAGCAGGGTCGACCGACTGCAGGCGGAGTATCAGGCGGCATCCCCTTATCCCCACATCGTCATCGACGACTTCCTCCGGCCTGAAGCGGCCAACGCGGCCATGGTGGAGTTTCCGCCCTTCGACCCGGAACGGTGGAACAACTACTTGCACGTCAATGAGCGCAAGTATGCAAACACAGAACCAGACGAGTGGGGACCCACGCTGCAAAGCATTCTCGAGGTGCTGAATTCGCCCCGCTTCGTCCGGTTCGTCGGCCAGCTGCTGGGCGTGGAGGACCTCGTCCCAGACCCGACTCTCGAGGGGGGCGGCCTCCACCAATCATCGCGGGGTGGATTTCTCAACATCCACGCGGACTTCACGGTCCACCCCCACAAGCGCGATTGGCAGCGGCGCGCCAACATCATCCTCTATCTGAACGAGGACTGGAAACCCGAATATGGCGGTGACCTCGAGCTCTGGAGCGCCGACATGAAGGAATGCGTCCAAAAAATCAGCCCGATCGCGAATCGGGCCGTGATATTCACGACGGATGCCACGTCATTCCACGGCCACCCCGAACCAATGCGCTGTCCCGAGGATCTGGCCAGACGGTCCCTGGCTCTCTATTACTTCAGCGCCGAGGTAGACCCCGTTGTTCGCTCAACTGAATATCGGGCCCGACCGGGAGATGGGGCGCATGCGATCCTCATTCTCGCCGACAAGCACATGCTGCGGGCGTACGACTGGATGAAACGGCGCCTTGGCATCTCGGATCAAATGGCAAGCAAGGTGCTGCGCTACCGGGAACGCTTGCGTCGAAAAGGCCCCCAAAGCTGATGGGGTGACATGGCCATCGTCTTGACTGAATCTCCGACGCCCGCAGGCGATGAGCGGGTGCCGGCGAGCTCCACCGGCTTGGTCTTCGTCCTTCACCGATCGCGAGCGTGACGCGACGAGCCTCGCGTTTTGCTGCCGCCCCGGTGAAGTTGGACGGTGATGCCGCCACAGCCCAGGTAGATCATGGCAATCAGGGTGGCGGCCATCGTCTCAGCAACTGACGAGGCGAGCCAATCCGGCAGCCTCAACGGTTTCGGACCGCACCTGCGCCTCGATTCGCCTCTGTTATCTCGACCGAGTTTGAGGGAGGTCGCCGCCCTCGGTGAAATCACATGATTGTTATTCAGCGAGGATGCACAAGTACATTGTCCCGTCGGTCTCACCTGTCCCTCGACCAGATCCACAGGTTGAAGACGGCAGTCGACGAACTCTGGACTCCCGAGCACACACACGACTCCGACCTGCGGATCGCCCTGTCTTTCGCTAGTGTTGCCGGGTCCGCAACCGGCGCGCACCAACATTTTCAGGAACAGGGAGTATGGAGGCGACCTCAGGCCCAGTTCACTCGGGTCGTGAAGCTGCTCCCGAGTCGCCGGTAGAGGTCCGTACGTTCGGCAACGTACCGGGCTGGAACGGGCTCCGCGGGGTGGCTGTACTGATCGTCTTCGTGGCCCACATGGAGGTCATTCTTCCCATACCCACACTCCTGGTGATCCCCGGAGCGACGGTATCTCTCGACTCCTTCTTCGTCCTGAGCGGATTTCTCATCACCGCATTGCTGTTGAGGGAGCAGGCGCGTTACGGAAAGATCGGTATCGGCCCCTTCTACCGCCGGCGAGCGCTGAGATTGCTTCCGGCTCTGTACGTAGTCGTGCTGGCAAACGCACTCTTCGCGTATTTCAGCCATCAGTGGTTGCACACTGAGGTCCCGTCAATCTTTTCGGTGCTCTTCTACTACTCGAACTACTACTCGGCCAGTGCGTCGAACCCACTCAGCCCCGCGCTCGCTTCCGGATATCAGCATTTGTGGTCGCTATCGTTCGAAGAGCAATTTTATCTTGTTTGGCCGTGGCTGACGATCGTTCTCCTCACCATCCGCGTGCGCCTGAGAACAGTCGTCGTCATCCTCCTCTCGCTGATCACGCTCATCGCCGTCTGGCGGTTTTGGCAATTTCAGGACACACATCGTTGGTGGTCACTCTTCCTGCGAACTGACACTCGCGCTGATTCGATTCTCTGGGGAGCACTCTTTGCCCATATCTGGGTTCGGGGTAGATTGCCCAAGAAGGGCCTAGTTGTCGCGGGATGGATCGCTGCCGCGTTTCTGCTGGCCTGCCTTCCTTTTGCGAAAGAGGAGGGTCCATTCGTATTCTTGGGTGGGTTTGATGCCATCGATTTCGCGTGTGCCATCCTCATTCTGGCGATACTCGATGGCCGGTGGGTGGGTCGCCGCCTGTTCGAATTCAAGCCCTTTGTAGCACTCGGTATCGTCTCGTATGCGTTCTACCTTTGGCATCTACCCGTATTCTTTGCCATACGGTATTTCGACCCGCACTGGAACGACGTCGTCCGCGTCGTTGTGGCGATCGTGGTCACACTGGCCCTGACGATCATGTCCTGGTTCCTCCTGGAAAAACCATTGACGCGCTGGGGCTCGCGTCTCGAGGCGAGAAGGAAAGTGAAGCTGACGGCATTGGGGAGCCCGACGACGGTGTCCGCACCCACGTCAGTCGCCGCCCCGGCTTTACCTTCCAGAGACAGGGCAGCACCGTAGGTGCTAGTGCACAATCCCCTGTTGGGCAGATGCTCCGACATGCGGGCATCGAGTGGGGGCCAATCCGGTGAACATGGCGAAGACCCTTACTGAGGGAGCGTGGTTCGGCTTGATCTGCTCCGAATCGAAGTTCACGAGAGACCTTTTGCTGCCTGGGAAATCCGAGGCGACAGCCACCGCGCCACCCAAAGAGATCCGTTGGTCGAGTAGTGGGTTCCGTCTATTCGAACGGCCTGCGTGACCGAGGTCGGTTTCGGATTGAAGGCCGGCACGACGTACTGACAGGGGGGGCCCAAGGGACACACCCGAGGCGAGAGGTCGACAACGGCGACTTGGTGCGGGTGTTTTGCTGCGACCTCCTTCAGGAGGGAGTTCATGTGTGCGTAATCCTCGTCATCGGAATCCACGTGACCGGGCGAATGCGCCGCCGGGACAAGCAATTCCGAAGCGGTGCTGCCGCTGGTGTGCACCGCCGGCGCCGCCAGCGTGAGAATGACCCTGGCGCCCGTGGCAAGGAACTTGTTGACGCGGGTGTCCATCCGTTGCAGCATGACTGATCTCCACTCTGGAGATCCCGAGGTAAGGACCTTGCTTCCGTGCGCAGTGTCGACGACGATCGCACTTCGCTCATCGGTGCTTCCCCACAGGATGAGACTCGGGTGGTAGCGCTCAAGAGCGACAGACTCGGCCCGATTGGCCTGACCCTGACACAACGTCGTGTACGCGACGATGTTGTGACCCTCCAGGTAAAAGGGGGCGATGACACCGCTGACGATCCCACACCCGATGACTGCACCGTTCTCGAATTGCATGCCATAGGAAGGGCCGACAGCTTGGAGACCGATGAGGAGAGAGCAAGCGGTCGAATCTCCGACGACCACGACCGACTTCAGCTCGGATTTGCCGTCCTCTTGTGAAGAACCCGGGGCATACGTGGACCGAAGGTGAGCGACATCGCTCGAGGACGGTGACCGGCAGATCGACCCCGTGGTCGCCTGCGCGATGGCCCCGAAAGACACAGTCGGACGGCGTTCCTCATATGTGGTCACCGCGAGCGTGGCCGCGATCAAGCACAGACCCATGATGAGACTGGCCCATTTCCGCCGAACCAAGAATTTGAGATGCCGGACGGGGTTCTCAAAGAATCGGTACGTCACTGTCGCCAACAGCCCGGCCAGCACCAAAAGCAAGACGTTGTCCCAAACCGGCAACGTCGCCACGCCTCGGTGCTGCGCCGCAATCTCGAGGATCGGCCAGTGCCACAGATAGAGCGAGAAGGAGATTAGAGCGAGGAACGGAAACGGCTCACGCCTGAGCAGGCGTTCGACTCCCCACGTGGGCGCTGCCGCGCCGGCGGCGATGACGAGCCCAGCGGCGAGGGTCGGGATTGCGACGAGCGCCCCTGGGTATTCGCTAGCCGGGGTCAGAGTGACGCTGGACACCAGTATCACTGCGAGTCCGACCCAGGACGCGACTGCCGCCCAAGCCTGAGGAATGCGCTGGAGTTGGGGGCTGTAGACGGCGATCAACCCGCCCAGCGCCAGCTCCCAGGAGCGGACCAACAACGAAAAGTATGCGCTCTGCGCGTTCGACGCGGTGAACACGATGGAGTACGAGTAGGAAGCGATGATGACGGCGACGAGGAAGATCGTGAGACGTAGCCGGAATGATCCGCGCCGCGCCCACCAACCCATCAACGCAACGACGACCGGGTAGACGATGTAGAACTGCTCCTCAACGCCGAGGGACCAGTAATTCAACAGCGGTGAGGGTGGCGCCTGCGAAAGCAGGTAGTTGGTATCCGTGGCCTGGTAGTGGACGTTGGCGAGAAAGAGGGCGGACCATGCGCCGTCTATCGCAGTCTCGTGTCCGACCAGCGTGCCGATCGAATGATACGTGGCGATAACGGTGACGATGATGACCAGCGTCGCCATTGGGATGATCCGTCGCGCGCGGCGCCCGTAGAAGTTGCGAAGCGATGTACGTCCAGACGAGGCACGCTCCCGCAGCAGCAGCCCCGTGATGACGAATCCCGAGATTACGAAGAAGACTTCGATACCGACGTAGCCACCGCTGAAGGGGGGTATGCCCGCGTGGTAGACGAGAGCCAAGAGGATGGCGATGGCGCGCAGGCCCTGCACGTCGGGACGAAAACGGCGGTCTCCCGGTGGAGTTCCCGCCTCGTCCCCAGTGACCGGGGATGGTTCGAGGGTTACAGACACTGTTACTGGCGCGATGCGCCGCTCAGCGAGACCGGCTCTCCCACTGCCATTCTCAGGCGTCCGACCACCGCCCGACCATAGTCTTCGGTCAAAGTGCCCCTCCAGCAGGAGATTCCGCAGTTTTCACGCAAGGCCGGATAAGTCCCGCCAAGACGACCGGTTACGTTCTCGGCCGATACTAGATTCCTCCACGTCTTTCAGGAACGCGGGCACGCGAATTCACGCTGGTCGTCAAGGATCCGTCGCAACGCGTTCAATCCTGGGTCGCTCATTTGCGGCTCCCCACTACCCAGCTCATCAAGAGAGGCCTTTCGTTGCCTGGGAAATCCGAGGCACGAGCCACCGCGCCACCCAAAGAGATGCGTTTGGCAGATAGTGGGTTCCGTCCGCTCGGACGGTCTGCGTGACCGACGTCGGTTTTGGGTTGAAGGCCGGCACGATGTCTTGGCAGGGTGGACCCGTAGGACAGACGCGAGGCGAGAGGTCGACAACGGCGACTTGGTGCGGGTGTTTTGCTGCGACCTCCTTCAGGAGGGAGTTCATGTGTGCGTAGTCCTCGTCCTCGGAATTCACCGTGTGGTCGGCTGGGTGCACTGCTGGCGCCGCCAGCGTGAGAATGACCCTGGCGCCCGTGGCAAGGAACTTGTTGACGCGGGTGTCCATCCGTTGCAGCATGACTGATCTCCACTCTGGAGATCCCGAGGTAAGGACCTTGCTTCCGTGCGCAGTGTCGACGACGATCGCACTTCGCTCTTCGGTGCTTCCCCACAGGATGAGACTCGGGTGGTAGCGCTCAAGAGCGACAGACTCGGCCCGATTGGCCTGACCCTGACACAACGTCGTGTACGCGACGATGTTGTGACCCTCCAGGTAAAAGGGGGCGATGACACCGCTGACGATCCCACACCCGATGACTGCACCGTTCTCGAATTGCATGCCATAGGAAGGGCCGACAGCTTGGAGACCGATGAGGAGAGAGCAAGCGGTCGAATCTCCGACGACCACGACCGACTTCAGCTCGGATTTGCCGTCCTCTTGTGAAGAACCCGGGGCATACGTGGACCGAAGGTGAGCGACATCGCTCGAGGACGGTGACCGGCAGATCGACCCCGTGGTCGCCTGCGCGATGGCCCCGAAAGACACCGTTGGATGCTGGTTGAGCTCCACGGTGGCAACGGTCAGTGTCGCGGCAATGAGGCACAGACCCATGATGAGGCTGGCCCATCGTCTCGAGACGAGGAACCTGCTGTGTCGCACAGGGTTCTCGATGAACTGATAAGTCAACGCCGCCAACACCACTGAGACGAGGACCAGCATGACGTCGTCCCACGTTGGCAGCGTCGCCACCCCGCGGCGTTGCGCCGCAATCTCGAGGATCGGCCAGTGCCACAAGTAGAGCGAGAAGGAGATAAGTCCGATCCATTGGAACGGTCGCAAACCGAGAAGGCGTTCGACTCCGTGTGTCGGGTTGACCGTCCCGCCCGCTATGACGAGCGCCGCCCCGCAAACAGGAAGAGCAACTCGCCAACCGGGATAGGGGGTAGCCGCGGAGAACACGACCGAGGCGAGCAATATTGAGCCGAGCCCCAACCAAGACAACGCGCTCGCGATCGTCGTTGGCAATCGGCGTAGCTGAACGGTGGAAATGGCGACGAGACCCCCGAGGGCGAGCTCCCAGACGCGCGGCAGAGGTGAGAAGAAAGCCGCTGTCGGATTGTTCGAAGTCTGCAGAATTGACCAGACGAACGAGACGACGATCGCGGCGCCGAGAACCCACCCGACTCGACGGCGCAGCGAGCTTCGTAGCGAGAGACCCGCCACGACTAGGAAGATGGCGGGATACAACAAATAAAACTGCTCCTCGACGGCGAGCGACCAGTAGTTCTGCAGCACAGAGGGCGGCGCCTGGGAGGCGAGGTAGTTCGTGCCAGTCGCGGCGAAGTGGACGTTGATGAGAAATACGGATGCCCATCGCGCGTCGATCGCGTTCTGGTTGCCACTCACGCTGCCAAGGAGGACGTACGCGGCGATCACGGAAGCGATGATGACCAACGAGGCGGCCGGAAGGATGCGACGGATGCGTCGTGTGTAGAAATGGAGCAATGAGGTCGAGCCGACCCGCGTCCGCTCTCGGAGCAGGACGCCGGTAATGACGAATCCCGAGATCACAAAGAAGACGTCGACGCCGACATAGCCTCCCCGCAAGCCGGGGATATTGGCGTGAAACAAAACAACGAGCGCGACCGCAATGGCTCTCAGACCCTGTACATCGGGACGAAAAGGGCGATCCCCCGGTGGAGTTCCCGCCTCGTCCCCGGTGACCGGGGACTGATCGATGGTGACCGACGCCACTATCGTCGCGATGCGCCGCTCAACGAGACGGGCGCCCCGATAGCCCTGCTAAGGCGTCCGACCACCGCCTGACCATAGTCTTCAGTCAAAGAGCCTCACCAGCAGGGGTCACCGGCGACAGCCGGCCGTCGGCGCGCCCGGCGGACGGGGCTCGATCGTCAGCGCGGGCCAAGTCGGGCCCGGACCACCTGGAGTCTTTCTAGCTACCACCCATGCTCCCCGGTGGCCCCGTCAAAGCGCGGCGGGGTTGCGGGTTTGCGTCCTCGATGCCGGCGAACCCACCGTAGGTCGCCACGAGATCGCGGGATGGGGACCCACTGTGCAAAGGGGATCTGCAGGCGCCCATCGACGCGGCCTCGCCACCGAGCCCAATGCATCGCCGTGAAATGTGGCGGGGCTGTGCCTGCTTAACGACCCGCCGATAAGAGGTCCCGATGGCGCACTATGGTCGGGGGGTGGACGGGAGCTTGGGGGAAGTGTCGGGGTTGTCGAGCGCTCCTAGTCCAACGGCCTAATGGCGGTCACGACCGAAGGCGTCTCGGTCACCAAGGACGAGTCCGGGGCTCCACCGGGAGATCGCCGTTTTCGCCCGGACGTGCAGGGACTGCGCGCCATCGCCATCCTCTTGGCTCTCGTCTACCACGCGGACATACCCCCCTTCCGCGGCGGCTACGTGGGCATCGAGGTCTTCTTCGTGATCTCGGGGTTCGTGATCACCGGTTTGTTGCTGCGGGAACGTGACACGTCGGGACACACGTCTCTCCGCAGCTTCTACGGGCGGCGGGTGCGCCGAATCCTTCCGATGGCGACTCTCGTCATCGTCGTCACCATCATCGCTTCCTACGTATTCATCGGCGCCTCAGTCGGTGGCCAGACCGCGGTCGATGGTAGATGGGCAGCTCTCTTTCTCGCGAACGTCCATTACGCGGCCACGGATACTAACTACCTGCTTTCACAGGCGCCACCCTCGCCGTTGTTAAATTATTGGTCCCTCGGCGTCGAGGAACAGTTCTACATCGTCTACCCGATCCTCTTCTTGTTCATGGGGTGGTGGGCGGGGCGGGGCTCGTTCCGGACGCGACTTACCGTCGCACTCGTCGCAGTCATCGTCGCCTCCTACTCGTACTCCGTCGTGTTCACTGCGTCGAACGCCCAGAGCGCCTACTTCTCGCTGCTGGTCCGTTCCTGGGAGCTGGCGCTCGGGGGTCTGATCGCCGTCTACAGCCCCGAACTCCGGCGCATCCCCCAGGCCTGGGCGGCCATCGCGTCGTGGGTCGGGCTCGCAGTGATATTGGTGGCCAGCGTCACCCTCACCCCCGCCAGCCAGTACCCAGGAGCGCTGGTCGCCATCCCGACCCTTGCTGCCGGTCTCGTGATTGCCGCCGGTGCGTCGGCCCCCACGCGGGGGGTTGAACTCCTTCTTCGGCGCCAGCCGTTTCCCTTCCTCGCCCTCATCTCCTTCTCGCTCTATCTGTGGCACTGGCCGATTCTCGAGATCGCCGCGCAGCGCCGCGGGGTGACAACGCTGCCGGTCTGGGACAACGTCTTGCTGTTGGTGGCGGCCGGGTTGCTGGCCACCGTGACGTACCGATTCTTTGAGAATCCCATCCGTCACGCCAAATTCCTGGTTCGGCGAAAATGGGCCAGTCTCGCCCTCGCGCTATGCCTGATCGCTGCCAGCCTCACCGTGGCCACCGTGGAGCTCAACCGGCATCAGGGCGGGAATCTCGCCAATAACGGCCTGACCGGTCTGGTCATGGGTGACGCGTGTCCAAATCCGTCGTCCCATGAGGTGAAGACACTGATGGGCACCGGCCCCGGCGCCAACCACCGGACCGTTGCCCGAATCATGGTTGTCGGGGACTCGACGGCGTGCACCATGCTGCCCGGGCTGGAAGCGGTTGCGGCGCCGGCGGGCGTTCAGATCGAGAACGCCGCGGTCATCGGCTGCGGTGTGGTCAGCGGCGAGATCGCCCCCCAGATCACGAACGGCGTCAACGCCGACGCTCTGTCCTCGAAGTGCAACAGCCAAGCCTCCGCCCAGGTGAAGCGAGCCCTTCGCTCAGGGCATCCGAATGTCGTTTTGTGGTCAAGTTCGTGGGAGCGAGAGGGTCTGGTCGTCGGGAATGGCGCCGACAAGAGAGTTCTCAAGCAGGGCTCGCCGCAATGGTATTCGGTACTGAGGCAACGGATCAGCCAACGCCTGAACGAGTTCACCGCCGCGGGCGCCTCTGTCGTCATGTTGTCACAGGCCTCGTTCGTACCTATCGGTGCGCATCCGACAGCCTCGACATCGTCAGACGAGGACTTCGCACGTCTCAACGCGCTGATAACCAACATCGGGTCGCATACGGACAACGTGAAAGTGGTCGACCTCGCGAACCGCATCTGCCCTTCCGGACCGCCCTGTCCCCTTATCGTGGACTCTGTGTGGGTACGAGGCGACGGTGCCCACTACACCGATGAGGGTTCCCTTTGGGTTGCACGGTGGCTCCTACCCAGAGTCGGCGTCCCCGCTCTCGAGAAACAGAACAACGCCCTACCGGTGATGAAGGTGGTCACGGCGGCGCATGGGAAACCCCTGAAGGGGACAGAACTCATCGGGGGGTATTCGGCGTTTCACGACAACATTGCCAGAGTCACATTCCAGATCACGGATTCCGCGCACAAAACCACCGTCATCGGCTCGGGTACTTACGGCAGCAACATCTGGCTCATGCGATGGAACACGAAACTCGTTCCCAACGGGACGTACGTGCTCCGTTCCATCGCCTACAACTCGGACGGCGATCGAAGTATCAGCAAAGGCCTCACCGTCAAGATCACGAATTAGGACCCAACCGACAGCCTCTGAGACAGCGCCGCGCCTTCTTTGCTTCATGGTGGCAGCAAGCACAGCAATGCGGAGTGCCCCCTCGGCACCAAGATCTGCGCGTTTCCGTCACCAAATGACCGGCGAGACTCCGTCGTGGGCCCTGGCCACCACGGCACACGCACCGAGTCACCGCGGACCATGCCGCCCTTGTGCCTCAACTGCACGCACCTTTCCCAAAGCGGGCCGGAGATGCCGGATGGAAACCCTCACCGGCTCCTTTCCGGCTCAGGCCCTTCAGTTGCCAGGATCGAGGACTCGCGTCTTCAGCGCGGCCTCAATCCCGCTCGTGCCGAGCAGTGAGACCAACGCCACCGGGAGCGCGACCAATGCGACGACATAGTGCCGTGCCGCCGGAGCCGACCGGGCGGGCCAGCGGGCGGGCGACAGGACGACGAGGGTGCGGCCAAGGCCCGCAGGCCGGCCAACGCCACCCGGACCACCGGGCCGATCAGCACCAGGGCGATGAATCCGGATCCCGTCTTCTTCGCCCTGACGGTTCCCTCAGCAGGCCGTGCGGGGATCGTGCCCACCACCCCCCGCCGAGGCTCTATTCTTGGTCTCGGGTATGCGGCCTCCGACAGAGGTCGGAGCACGTGCGTTGCGCTTCCGCCGTCCGGCCCGCCGCAATGGTGCGCGCCTGCGCACGTTCAACCCAAAGGAGCATGCAATGACTTCCCCCGACCCCTTCAAGGTCGCCGACCTCTCCCTGGCTGAATTCGGCCGCAAGGAGATCGAACTGGCCGAGCACGAGATGCCCGGGCTGATGGCCATGCGGGACGAGTACGTCGCGTCCCAACCGCTCGCCGGTGCCCGCGTCACCGGGTCCCTGCACATGACGGTCCAGACTGCGGTTCTCATCGAGACCCTGACCACGCTGGGGGCGCGGGTGCGTTGGGCCAGTTGCAACATCTTCTCCACCCAGGACCACGCCGCCGCTGCGGTGGCCGTCGGTCCGAACGGATCAGTCGACGATCCCCAGGGCGTGCCGGTCTTCGCCTGGAAGGGCGAGACGCTGCAGGAGTACTGGTGGTGCACCGAGCAGGCCCTCTTGTGGCCGGGCGAGGGTGGCCCCAACATGATCCTCGACGACGGCGGCGACGCCACGCTCCTGGTGCACAAGGGCGTCGAATTCGAGAAGGCCGGCAGTGTGCCCGATCCCTCCACGGCCGATTCCGAGGAATTCGAGGTCGTCCTCACATTGCTCGCGAGGAGTCTGAATGAGGACCAGGGCCGCTGGACGTCCATCGCCAACGGGATCAAAGGCGTCACCGAGGAAACCACGACCGGCGTGCACCGCCTGGTCGAGATGGCCCGGAAGGGTGAGCTCCTCTTCCCCGCCATCAACGTCAACGACTCGGTTACAAAGTCGAAGTTCGACAACAAGTACGGCTGTCGTCACTCGCTGGTGGACGGGATCAACCGGGCCACCGACGTGCTCATCGGAGGGAAGGTGGCGGTCGTCTGCGGCTACGGCGACGTCGGGAAGGGCTGTGCGCAGTCGCTGGCCGGCCAGGGTGCGCGAGTCGTGGTGACCGAGGTGGATCCGATCTGCGCTCTGCAGGCTGCCATGGAGGGGTTCCAGGTCACGACACTCGAGGACATCCTGCCCCAGGCCGACATCATCATCACGACGACAGGCAACAAGGACATCATCACCGCCGAGCACATGGCGGGCATGAAGCACCAGGCCATCGTCGGGAACATCGGTCATTTCGACAACGAGATCGACATGGCCGGTCTGACCGCCACGCCTGGGATCGAGCGGGTGAACATCAAGCCCCAGGTCGACAAGTGGATCTTCCCCGACGGCCACGCCATCATCGTCCTGTCCGAGGGCAGGCTGCTGAACCTGGGCAACGCGACGGGCCACCCCAGCTTCGTGATGTCCAACTCCTTCACCAACCAGACGATGGCGCAGCTCGAGCTGTTCACCCAGACCGGCCAGTACGTCAACGACGTCTATGTCCTGCCCAAGCACCTCGACGAGAAGGTCGCACGCCTGCATCTCGACGCGCTCGGCGTGAAGCTCACGACGCTGTCCCAGGAGCAGGCCGACTACATCGGTGTTCCCGTCCAGGGGCCCTACAAGCCCGACACCTACCGGTACTGAGCGGTCGTCAGCCCAGCGTGGCGGTGGCGAGCACCGTCCCGCTGGGCGACACGACCTCCGCAGTGCGCACGTCCGCCGGGTCCACGGGCAGCGGAGCGCTCCACGCCCCATAGCCCTCGTGGGCCACGAAGGTCCCGACGCGGTGGGTGACGCCATTGTCGGTGACGACGACGCAGTTCACCGTGCCGTGGACCGCCGAGTCGGCCAGTGTCATCGACAACCACGGCGAGTGGCCGCCGACGGCCACGACGTGCCCGACGTTCTCACCGTTCTCCAGCAAGGCCGCCGTCTCCACCTGGTGCGATCCGTGCGCCGCCGCGGTCAAGGGCGGCGCCGAGGACGAAGTCAGGCTGAGGCCCAGTCCGAGCGCCAGGGCCGCCGCGGCGACGCCCACCGCGGCCGGCACCCAGCGCGACGGACGGAACCGGCGGCGGCGGGGACGCGCGTTGGTCACGCCCATCCGCTCGAACAGTCGCACCTCGAAGCCCAGCGGGGGCTCCATCTCCGGAGCCGACTGCACCACGGTGTCGGCGACCCGGGACAGGTGTTCCAGCTCGTCGGCGCAGCGCGGGCAGGAATCCACGTGGGCCAAGACCTGCGCCCGCTCGCGCCCGGTCAGCACGCCGAGCGCGAGCTCAGCCAGATCGTTCGAATACTGCTCGCAACCCCGCTCCCTCACGTCATCGCTCACTGTTGACCCCCTCTGCCCGCTCCACGGCAGCCCGCAGTCGTATGAGGCCGGTCCTGATGCGCGTCTTGGCCGTGCCGAGGGGGATGCCCTCGGACTCACTGATCTCGAGCGCCGTCCTGCCGTAGACGGCGGCCAGCACGACCGCGCGGCGCTGCTCGTCGGGCAGCACCTGGAGTGCGTTCCGGACGATGCGGCTGATGTCACCGCGGCGCACGGCGTCCTCGGGGTTGTGTTCGGAGCTGGCCAGCGCGGTGGCCGCGAAGTCGTCGGGGTCCATCGGCACGGCGCGGCGGAGGCGCAAGGCGTCAATGGCCAGATTGCGGGTGATCGTGAGGACCCAGGATGTCACCGAGCCGCGCCTGGGGTCGAAGACGGGCGCATGGCGCCAGACCCGGATCATGGCCTCCTGGGCCACGTCCTCGGCGACGCCGGCATCACTCGTCATGGAGTAGGCCAGGCCGAACACCCGCCGCTGGTAGCGCCGCGTGAAAGCGACGGCCGCCTCTTGGTCCCCCACGGCCATGCCCGCCAGGAGGGCCTCGTCGGACAGCTCGCCCTCGGCCACACTCGATTCTCTCATCCACAGGTCTACGGGCGGAGGCCGGCCGGGGATTCACCTGGTCGGGCAATCCCCGGCCGCTGCCGGCCCGTAGTCCTGGGCGTGGCCACCGCCCTACCCGACATCCGCCACCCGGCAGGGCCCCGGATGTCTCTTGTGCAGAGGCTCTGGAACCTATTGCTGCGTGGCCCGGGGCGTTCCCGTCGCCCGGTGGATCTGGCGGCGACGGCAGCCTTTGCCGTGGGCGGCGTGCTCCTGATCTGGTCTGCCTCTATCCACTTGCACCTGTGGAGCGAAGCCGATGGCTATCGCTCCATCCCCACCATCGGCCCCCTCTTCCTCCTCCAGTCGATCACGGGGCTCGTCATCGGCATCGGCGTCATGGCCCTCCGGCGCTTGTGG
Source organism: uncultured Acidimicrobiaceae bacterium (assembly GCA_963736515.1). Lineage (GTDB taxonomy): Bacteria > Actinomycetota > Acidimicrobiia > Acidimicrobiales > RAAP-2 > Bog-473. The sequence continues at coordinate 445,531 of CAVTPE010000001.1, forward strand.
GCGGCTGTCATCGGGATCGGCTTCGCCCTGACCACCATCGCCGGCTTCCTGCTCTCCGTGGCGCGCGGGCTTTTCGGGTTCAAGGACTCGTGGCTGGCCCCATTCGCCAAGCAAGCCTTCACGATTGAGCTCCTCGTCGCGGGGGTGCTGATCATCGCCGCGGCCCTGTGCTTGGTCGGATCGGTTCCCCACGCCCGCACCGGCACTACCCCAGCCGGCACCGCGACGTAGGGAACCCCGGACCGGGCCCTGCGTCCCCTTCTCCCGGTGGGGCGCAGGCCCGGCTCGGACTCCCGCTTCAGCGGAGTCCGGCGAACAGGTCGTCTTCGGGCAGCGGCTCGTGCGTGGAGTCCAGCACCCGCACGAAGCTCTCGGAACCCATGACCCTGGAGAACAACTCCTCGCCCATCTGGAGGAAGAATATGTTGTCGCTCTGGCTCGCGTGCGCGCCGAGCGACGCGTACTTGCGGCCGGCGACGGCGCTGCAGTCGATCGCCGTCGTGATCAGCTCGTCCGGAGTGCCGAAGTCCGGGTTCTCCTCCACCTCGGCCGGGCGCTCGATGCCGGCCTCCGCCAGGATCTCGCCGAACCCGCGTATGAGCGAGCGGGCGACGGCTGTGTAATACAGCTTGGCCGGGATCCCGCACTCTTCAATGGCGGCGCGGGTCACCCGGTTGGCCTGAATGTGGTCGGGATGACCGTAGAAGCCGTTCTCGTCATAGGTGACCACCACCTGGGGTTCGAAGGCGCGCATCAACGAGGCCAAACGACTCGCCGCATCCGCGACAGGCGTACGCCAGAAGGAGCCGGGCGCGTCATTCTGCGGCCAGCCTTCCATCCCCGAATCGTGGTAGCCGAGGAGCTCCAGATGGTTGACACCCAGGATCTCGCAACTGGCTTCGAGCTCTCGACGGCGCAGCGGTACCACAACCGCCTCGTCGTGCCCCGGCTCCCCCGGCTTCACTCCTCCGGGCGCGTCCCCGAGCTCGCCGTTGGTGCACGTGACCAGCACGGTGCGCACACCCTCGTCGCTGTAGCGGGCGAGGATCCCGCCCGTCCCGATCGCTTCGTCGTCGGGATGGGCGTGCACCGCCATGAGGGTGAGAGGGCGCTCGGGCATGGAGGCAGCGTAGGGGTCGGTGTCACGTCTGCAGGTCGCCTACCGCGTCAGCGAGGTGCTCGAGCTCGCGCGGCCACTCCCCTGGCGGCGCCATGGGCCGCACGATGAATTTGGAGAACCCGGCCTCCAGGAACTGCTCGAGCATCGACCGCAGGCCCTCGCGACCCACGGGAATGATTTCCTCGAGTGGTCGGCCGCGGGCCCGCCGGGCGAGTGGCGACGACGCCAACGCGGCGACGTCGGTCCCCAGCGGCGCGTAGGCGAGGCTGACGCCGAAGTGCTCGGGGCTGATGGATCGCCCGTGCTCCGCGGCCACGCGGTCGATCACTGCCTTGCCGGCGGCGGCGTCGGCCGCTGTGCAGAAGGCGGGGATCCACCCGTCGGCCAGCCGGCCGCAGCGCTCCAGCGCGGCGGGGACGTTGCCACCCAGCCAGACGTCGAAGGGGTCCTGGGCCGGCTGCGGGGAGACCGAGACCTCGGTGAACGATCCGGCCGGTCCCTCGTGGCTGACCACGTCGCCGGCCCAGAGGCGACGTAGCACCGGTAGCGCGTCCTCCATCTGTTCGGCCCGCGCCACGCTGGGGATGCCGATTGCGCTGCGCTCGCCGCCGACGGCGAGCCCGGGGACGAACGTCAACAAGAAGCGACCGCCCGACAGCACGTCCAGAGTCGCCACCGCCTTGGCCAGCCACACCAGGTTGCGGCCCGGCAACAGCATGGTGGTCCCGATCTTCAGTCCCGGGCATGCCCCCGACGCCCAGGCCAGCCCGACCAGTGGGTCGGGCCCCGGCCGCGTCAGCACCTCGGGCAGCCAGAGTGAGTCGAAGCCCGTCCCCGCGATTCCCTGGGCCAAGGCGACCATGGCGTCTGGACCGAGGCTCTCGCCACCCGCGCTGATTCCGATACGGACCTTCACGGCGCGTCTCCCAAAGCGGCAATGGCGCGCGTCACACCGGCGTCGTCGACGTCGCGGTGCGTGACGAAGCGGACTGTCCCCGGCGCGATGGCATGGGCAAGCACCCCGTGACCTTCCAGATGCGCCAGGAGCTTCTCCGGTTCGGCGTGGGTGAACGTCACGATGTTCGTGCGGACCGAGGCCGGATCGAGACCGCAGCGGGGCCACCGAGACGCGACAGCGTCTGCCAGCTGGGCCGCCCGCGCGTGGTCCTCGTGGAGGCGGTCGACCATCTCGTGCAGCGCCAGCAGTCCCGGGGCCGCCAGCACGCCTGCCTGGCGCATGCCGCCACCGAGACGTTTGCGGGCGGTTCGGGCCTCAGCCATCACGTCCTCGCTCCCTGCCAGCACCGAGCCCACGGGTGCGCAGAGACCCTTGGACAGGCAACACATGATGGTGGTGGCCGCGGACGCCCACTCGGCCGCAGGCACCCCTGTTGCCACCTCGGCGTTGAAGAGCCGGGCCCCATCCATGTGGATGGGGACAGGCCCGGCTGCGTCGACCAGCGCACACAGGCGGTCGGTCGACCACGGCGCGCCCGATGCCGCCATGTGGGTGTTCTCGATGCTGACGAGGGATACCGCGGGCTGATGGTGCTCGGCAGATTGGCGGGCCCACCGCACTTCGTCCACGTCCACCATGCCGTCCCCGTCGTCGAGCGCGACGAACTGAACGCCGGCGTTCAAGGCGGCGGCGCCGAACTCGTAGGCCACGACGTGTTGACGCCGGCCGGCCACGACGGCGGACCCGGGCTCGGTGAGGACACGGAAGGCGATCTGGTTCGCCATGACCCCGGAGGCGACGAACAGGGCCGCCGGCTTGCCCAGCCGCGCCGCGAAGGCCTCCTCGAGCGCCCGCACCGTCGGATCCTCGCGGTAGTCGTCATCGCCGACGTCCGCCTCCGCCATGGCGCGGCGCATGGCTCGCGTGGGTCGGGTCACGGTGTCGCTGCGCAAGTCGACCGCGTCGGGCACATGCTCAGGGTAACGGGGCCCCGGTAACCTGCGGCCGTGACCACACCCCCCTCCTCCCCTGGCGCTGGTGCTGGTGCTGGTGCTGGTGCTGGTGCTGGTGCTGGTGCTGGTGCTGGTGCTGGTGCTGGTGCTGGTGCTGGTGCTGGTGCTGGTGCTGGTGCAGTACTACCCGACGGCAGTGCCAGCATCCACGAGCTCCTCGACGTCGAGATCATCGAGGCCGGTCCCGAGCGCGTCGTCATGCGCCTGCCGGTCGATTGGAAGGTGCACCAGCCCTACGGCATCCTCCACGGTGGTGTCTCGGCCCTCCTGGCCGAGTCCGCCGCCAGCTTCGGGGCCGCGCTGGCCGCCGAGCCCGGCCGAAGCGTGGTCGGGATCGAGCTGAATGCCAGCCACCTGCGTCCGGTCCGGGACGGCCATCTGACCGCCGAGGCAACGCCGGTACGGGTGGGACGCACCGTCCAGGTCTGGCGCATCTCCCTCACCGACGACGACGGTCGCGCCATCTGCGAGGCCCGCTGCACGCTCTCGGTCCTCGGCGCACCGGGGGCTGCGTCCGGCGCCGTCCGCCCACCCCGGACCGTCCCAAATTCGGAATAGTCACACCATTGGCGGCAGGCGTAATATGTCGGTGTGACCCGGGTAGGAAGTGCAAGGCCGCGACCCTCCCTCGGGTTCATCCTCCCCGCCACCACGCAGGGAGAACTCTCTCCCACCGAAGGTAGTACCCAAAGTCGTACCGGGAGCGCCGCCGAGCTGGCCGAACTGTGCCGGTGCGCGGAGGCCACCGGGGCCGACTCGCTGTGGGCCGTGGACCACCTCTACTGGCCGCACCCCATCGGCGAGGCATTTACGACGCTGGCCGTGGCCGCCGTGACGACCACCCGGCCGCTTTTGGGCACCTGCATCCTGCAGCTGCCCCTGCGATCCGCCTCCGCCGTGGCCAAGCAGGCCACCGCTCTTCAGCTCCTCTCCGGTGGTCGGTTCGTCCTCGGTCTCGGCGTGGGCAGCCACGAGCCCGAATACGTGCGGACAGGTGTCGACTACCAACGGCGCGGCCGGCTCATGGACGAGGGAGTCGCCGGGCTCCGGCACGCGTGGTCCGGCGCCCCAGGGAGGCGATCCGCCGACTATGTGCAGGAGCCGGCATCGCCGCCCGTTCCCCTCTGGTTCGGGGGATCGAGCGATGCCGCCCGACGTCGGGCGGCAGCCGTCGGTGACGGCTGGGTGCCCCTCTTCATCGCCCCGGACGAGTACGAGGCCGCTCTGGCGGCCCTGCGGCGCGAGTCGGCCGAGGCCGGCCGGGATCCCGAGGCCGTGCAGGCCGCTGTCGTCGTCTTTGCGCGTATCGGAGATGACGACCAGGCGCCTGTCCAGGGCGCCCGGTGGCTCTCCGAGCTCTACCGCCTGCCACCGAAAGCCTTCCAGCGCCACCTCGTCGCGGGCTCGCCCGAGACCTGTGCCACCGCCCTGGCCCGATACGCGGACGCCGGGGCCCGCCATATCCTCGTGATGGTGGCAGGGTCGCCCGCGGTCGAGCATTTCGCGCTGCTGCGCACCGCGTTCGCCGGTGAGCACCTCCCGGCGCTGGCAGGAGTGCCGGCGTGAGCAACACCACTGACGTCGCGATCCTCGGCACGGGCATGACCGACATGAGCCGACGTGACCTCGACCCCGACACCATGGCGTACGAGGTGGTGCACGAAGCCCTCGGGGACGCTGGTGTGTCGGCCGACGAGCTCGGGCTCGTGATCGTGGGGAACGCCATGGCCGGGCGCCTGAGCGATCAGGGATGCATGCGGGGGCAGACCTGGCTGCGCAAGGCCGGTCTCAACGAGGCGGCAATCATCAACGTCGACAACTCGTGCGCCGGCGGAAGCTCCTCCCTGCACCTGGCGACGATGGCCGCCACCGTCCAGGATCGCCCGGTGCTGGCACTGGGCGTCGAGAAGATGTGGACGGGCGACCGGGCCGAGACGATCGCCGGGATAGAGGACGGCCTGCCCTCGGAGTACCGCCACGACCTCCACGATCGCCACCACGCGGACGAGAATCCCGCCGGCAGCATTCTCATGGGGCTCAATAACGGCTGGGCCCGCCGGCTGATGGCCGAGGTGGGCGCCACGGTCCGCCAGATCGCCGCCGCCGCCGTGAAGGCGTTCGATCATGCGGCCCGCAACCCGCTGGCCCAATTCCAGCGGCGAGTGACGATCGAGGAGGTCCTCGCCTCGCCCCAGGTCGCCGGCGTGCTCACCCGGCTCATGTGCAGCTCGTTCACCGATGGCGCCGCCGCCCTGGTGCTCGCCGGGCCCTCGGTCCGAACCCCCGCATCCGCGCCACGTATCGTCGGCTCCGTGGCGCGATCGGGAAACGGCTTGCTGGACTACCACGATCGGCTGTCCCAGGTCGCCGAGGCAGCCTGGGAGGTCTTCGGCTTCGGGCCGAGCGAGGCCGACCTCGTCGAGCTGCACGACGCCACGGCCGCCGAGGAGCTCTACGCCCTGGAGTCACTCGGCTTCTTCGCCCCCGGTGAGGCGGGCCCCGCCACCGAGGCGGGCGCCACCGGCATCGACTCCCCCGGTCTCGTGGTGAACCCCAGCGGCGGCCTTGTCGGTCGTGGCCACCCGCTCGGGGCCACCGGTCTGGCGCAGGTGGTCGAGCTGGCCACGCAGTTGCGGGGCCGGGCGGGCGCCCGGCAGGTCGCGGGGCGCGCACCGGCGTGGCGGTCAACACCGGGGGCATCATCTACGGGGACGCGGGATTCGTGGGCATCCACGCCGTACGCTCCGGATCTGCGGCGTGACGGGCATCAAGATCACCGGCTGGGGCATCGCGGTACCGGACAAGGTCGTGACCAACGACGACATGGCGGTCAACCTCGACACCTCCGACGCCTGGATCGTCGAGCGCACGGGCATCCGCGAGCGCCACATCGGCGGGACAACCTCGGGCCTGGCCATCGAGGCGGCCACGGCCGCGTTGTCCCGGGCCGGCCGGACGGCCGAGGAGATCGACCACCTCGTGCTCGCCACGACCACGCCGGACGGCATCGTCCCCGGCACCGCACCGAGCGTGCAGCACGGCATCGGCATGCACGGTGGGGCGTTCGACCTCAACGCCGCCTGCTCCGGCTTCGTCTATGGCCTCGTCACCGTGGCCGGCCTCATCGCCATCGGCTCGGGACCCGTCCTGCTGGTCGGATCAGAGACGCTGTCGCGCATCACCGACATGGACGACCGCAAAATCGCCATCATCGTGGGCGACGGGGCGGGCGCCGTCGTCGTCGAGCCGGTCGACGGTCCCGGCAGCCTGATCAGCTGGAACATGAACTCGGACGGGTCCCTCCGTCACCTGCTCAAATGCGAGTACGGCGGGACGCTCTTCATGGACGGCAAAGAGGTCTTCCGCCGGGCCGTCCGCGTCGTGGTCGAGTCAGCCGAGCGAGCGATGGCCGATGCGGGCCTCGGTCCAGACGACATATCCCTGATGGTGCCGCACCAGGCGAACGTGCGCATCATCCAGGCTGCCTGCCAGCGCCTCGGCATCCCCGAGGAGCGCACCGCCATCGTCATCGACCGCTACGGCAACACCTCCTCCGCCTCTATCCCGCTGGCCCTGTACGACTCCATCGAGTCCGGGCGTGTCAACGAAGGCGACCACCTCCTGCTGACTGGATTCGGCGGCGGAATGACCTGGGCCAGCGCGGTCTTCCGCTGGAGCGCATGACCGACGAGGCGGGTGGGACGGACCCGGCGCTGGTGATCCTGGCGGCCGGGCGGGCGAGGCGGTACGGCGGCTGCAAGCCGCTGGCGCCGGTGGGCCCGCGCGGCGAGGCGGTGATCGACCTGGTGGCCTCCGACGCGCTGGCCGCCGGCTTCGGCATCATCGTCCTGGTTCTCGGACCGGAAACCGGTCCGGCGATCCGCTACCACGTCGAGCACACGTGGCCGGACGCGGTCGACGTGCGCTTCGCCGTCCAACCGGCGCCCCTGGGCACCGTGCACGCCGTCCTGAGCGCATCCGAGCATATTGGTGATGCCCCGTACGGCGTGGGCAACGCCGACGACATCTATGGGAGGGCCGCCTGCGCGCAACTGGCGGAGCACCTGAGAGCCGTCGCCATGCGCCGACGCCGACGCCGACGTCGACGCCGACAGCAACGCGCTGGTGGGCTACCGGCTGGCCGACGCCGTGATCGGCTCGTCGCCGGTCACCCGCGGCATCTGCCGGGTGGGAGACGACGGCGCTCTCCTCGGAGTGGACGAGCGCCGAAAGGTGACCCGGACCCCCGAGGGAGGGTTCGTCGCCGGAGACGGGCGGGAGCCCGCCACGCTGTCGCCCGACGCCCGCGTCTCGATGAACCTGTGGGGGTTCACGCCGGGTTTCCACAAGATCCTGCAGGCAGCCATGGACGCCGCCGTCGACGCCTCCGAGGAGGCCGAGGTCCTCCTCCCCGAGGTGGTGGCGGCGTCTCTCGCCTCCAGCACGTTCACCGTGCTGCCGGCGCAGGGCCGCTGCATCGGGGTGACGCATCCCGATGACCTCTACCTCGTCCAGGCCGAACTGAACCGCCAGGTGGCAGCAGGTGAGCGGGCCGCGGGGCTCTGGACCTCCCTTCACTGAAGATCGAGCGCTTCCGCCGGGATGGATCCAGCGGCGTTCGCCCACACGGGGAAAGGGAACGGAAACCGGCCCCGGACGCGACGCAACCCCGAGTAACCGTTCGGCCGAAGCCTCCCGTGCTCCTCGGGGCCACGTCAGCGATGGGCCGCTGGCAGGGTGCCGGGGTCGTGTCGGACAACCCCCGCCCGAGCCGGTCCCGGTGACTCCAGGGAAGCCACCGTGACGCACCACGGACCATCTTCACTCGGATTCTCCTGCCCACTCCGGTCACATTCCCCTTGCGGGGCTTGCTCCCTTTCCTCGGTCCCGCTTTGCAGCGTTCTCTCGGCTTCCCCCCGTTCCGCCTTGCGGCTTCACTTCGGGCTTCCCTCGCTCCCACCTTGCGGTGCTCGCTTGAGGTTCGGCGGGCTCTTGTCTCCGAACTGGAGACAGAGTGCGCCTACCGTGATCGGAGGTCAATGCCGATTCGCGAAATCCAGATGTTCTCCCCACCTTTCTCCGCGTCATCCCCAACCCGCGGCGCATCCGTCCCCAGTTCTTCCCCATGGTGAGGTCGGCCTGAGGCCAGACTCACCTCGGCTTCGGGGCGCCGGACGGCACCGGCGCTCTCCGGGCCGGGCTGATCCGGGCAACGGGGCTCGTTTTGGCCGCCCGTATGCTCCCTCCCATGAAGTTGAGCCCAGAGTGTGCGCGGGTGCTGGGCTCCCTGGCGGAGAAGGCCCTCACGACGCCCCAGCAGTACCCGCTCACCATCAACGCCCTCGTGGCCGCCTGCAACCAGACCTCGAACCGGGAGCCGGTCGTCAGCTACGACGAGACGACGGTGCTGGGCGCCCTCGACGAGCTCAAGGACCGGCGACTCGTCCGCTTCGTGCTGCCATCGCACGGCCGCTCGGTCGTCCGCTACCGTCAGGTCCTCGAGGAAACGCTGGGGCTCGATCCGCGGCAGTGCGCCATCTTGTCCGTGCTCCTGTTGCGAGGTCCGCAGACGGCCGGCGAGCTGCGCATCCGGACTGAGCGCATGACCCAGTTCGACAGGCTCGACGAGGTCGAGCACGAGCTGGACCTGCTGGCCTCACGCGACGAGCCGCTGGCCGCCAACGTCGGGCGCCGCCCGGGCCAGAAAGAGGAGCGCTGGGCCAGCCCGTTGCTCGCCATGGAGGTCGAAGACACCACGGCGGCCACCGGCACCCGCCCGGGGCAACCCTCGGCCCTCGACCCCGGGGCCACTGGTGGGGGTGGCGTGGTGCCCGCGCTGGACGAGCTGCGCGCCGAGCTACGCGCCCTCGGCTCCGAGGTTGCAGAGCTGCGGCAGGATCTCGACGCGTTGCGGGCCAGCCTCGGCGGTTGACGCACAGCGTCCAGAGTTTCAGGGAACAAGGAGACCTACGCCGTTCGCAGGAGGTCGCGCGGCTTGGAGCGTGTCGCCACCAGCGCGGGAGCCAGAGCGATGAGGTTGGCACCCACCAGGACTGCCGCGATCAGGGCGGCGATGAGCCAGACCGGCACGACCGAGACGGGCACGGCGCCCAGATTGTTGGCGAAGGCCAGCCACACCGCCCGACCGACCACGATCCCGACCGGGACGCCGATCACGATGCCGACCACCGCGAGCGTCGTTGCCTGCCATGCCACGGTCGAGGCGACCTGGCGGTTCACGAATCCCACCACCTTGAGGAGCCCCACCTCTCGTCGACGGCGCGAGATGCTGACGACCAACAGGTGGAGCAGCGTCGCCGCTCCAAAGAGCGCCAACATGGCGCCGAAGATCAAGGGAAAGTTGACCGCCTCCCCGAAGTTGATGAGCGAGGTCGGGGTGAGGGCGGGAGTGATGATCGACCGGTAGTGGTCGAGATAGCGGTTGGCGGCTGCCTGCCCGTGCGGGCCCGGCACGAAGCTGGCCAGCATGCCGCCATTGGTCGACTGCGCCACTTTCTCTCGGCAGGAGGTCCGCGCCGGACCCGGCGCGCAGGCGGCGTCCTCGTAGCCCGCCAGCGTGAATATCGCTCCGTTACCCAGCGCGACCGCGTTGCCGATCACCGGGAGCGACATCTGACCGACCACTCGGAACGGCACCGTCCGCCTGCCCCCCGAAGGCAGCGACACGGTGACCTCGACGACCGAGCCGACCCGGGTTCCCACCGCACGCATGGTCGTCCCGCCGAGACCCACCTCTCCCTTGGCATCGGGCGAGTGGCCGTCAACCGTCGAGACAAGGAGCGATCCCCGGACGGCCGTGCCGGCCAGGGCCCCGACCACGTCCTTGCCGATCGTGATGGCGGGGAGCCCGATCCCCCGCGTGAGGCCGGTGACTGCCCGGTCGTGCTCGAGGCTCCGTAGCAGGGTGGGGTCGGGCGCCCCGCCGTTCGGATTCGAGATGTTGAGCTGGAACGGAGCCCCGTACAGCTTCGGCGTGGCGGTGAGGTGCGTGAGGCTGGCTCCGAACACCGCCGTCCCGCAGAGTGCCACCACGGCCAACACGGTGCCGAGCAGCGCACTGCCCACCGGCACGTTGGCCCCGCCGCTCCTCCGCTCGAGCGCGTTGCGGACACCGATCTCCATGCTCGGCGGTGCGCCCATCGATCCCAGAAGACCGGACAGCTTCGCGGGCTTCGCATCGACGATCGGGTTGCTGGCGCGTGCGGTCCGACTCGCCCGCACGACAGGCCAGATGCCGAGCGCGACCACGACTGCGACCGTCGCGAGCGCGCCGATCGTCAGGACGAGCGCATCGAAAGTGATCCCGGTCGAAGTCTCGGCGGCACGGGCCTCGCCCAGGGGAGCGATCGGGGAGAGCAAGGTGGCGATGGCCACGGCGCCCACGGCACCCGCGAGCCCGACCGCCAGACTGCGTGCGTTGCCCAGCATGACCAACTGCCGGCGCTCCAGGCCGAGTGCGACCAACGTCGGGTATTCCTCGCTCTCGGCGATGCTCTGACGCCCCAAGGCCTGCCCGACGACCGCAAGCCCGACGAGGGCGGCCAGCGCTGCCAGCAGCCACCAGCCGATCGCCTGGGGGTGCACCGACGCTTCGACCGATGCGACCTGGGCGTCCTCGTTCAGGACGAAGATCGAGCTCGGGCCCAGCGCATTCGCCGCAGCATCGAAGCGAGGGAGATCGGCCGCGCCATGCCGGAGACGCACGAAGTAGAGGTAACTGGCTCCGACCCGGGGAAGAACCTCGCGCGTGAACGCTGGGGAGGCCCACAAGAGGTAGTCGGGGGTCGCGCCAGAAGGAAAGTCGAATTCCGTCGCCTCGAATCCCACCACCCGTAGCGAAACCGTCGGACCCTTGGGTGGAGGCGGGGCCCCGGTGGCATCGTTCGCGGCCGACGCTTGCGACCGACTGTAGAACGGGACGCTGATGATGCTCCCGAGCTGCACCCCATCGTCGTGTTGGAGCGTGTACGAGGCCACGACCTCGTGGGGGTTCGAAGGATCCGGCAGTCGGCCCGACACCAGATTGAAGATCGCGTTCCCTCCGCTCTTGCGCGTGACGACCCCGAAGTCGGACAGAGCGATCGGATGGCTGCAGGCGCACTTCGGCGTGCCGTTGTCGGGGCCGATCACGGCCGTGGCCGATGTGACCCCGGGCAGTCGGGCGATCGCCGGTGCGGGCCGGGTGGAGGAGTAGACCTCTGCATCGAAGCCGTGGGCTGCCACGAACCTCGGGATGGCTGCGTCCGTGCGCCGCCCGGCAGTCGCGGCGGCCATGACGACCCCGCCCACCAGGCTGATCAGGATGGTGATGGCGAGCCACGAACGCCATCGCTGCCGCAATTGTGCGTGGAACACCATCCCCACGGACCCCAAGAGCCCTCCTCGCCCCGTTCGTGGTGTCAGGGTCGCAGAATGGGGGCTGCCCGCCAAGGTGGTTAGCCCGCGCGACGGTGTCGTGCTGGCACCACGGCCCCAAATCACCTCGACGTGGTCGTCGAACGACGCCGGCTGAGGCGCTCGATCCGTCCCGCCCTGGTCAAAGGCCTACAGCGGTGTGACGTAGGCCCCCGAGATCCCGCCGTCGACGAGGAACGTCGATGCGGTCATGAAGGACGAGTCGTCGGAGGCCAGGAAGGCCGCGGCGGCGGCGATCTCGGCCGCCTCTCCGAAGCGGCCCATGGGGATGTGCACCAGGCGCCGGGCCGCCCGCTCGGGGTCCTTGGCGAAGAGCTCCTGCAGCAGCGGCGTGTTCACCGGCCCCGGGCAGAGCGCGTTGACCCGGACGCCCTGGCGCGCGAATTGCACGCCGAGCTCACGCGACATCGCCAGCACGCCGCCCTTGGATGCGGTGTAGCTGACCTGGCTGGTCGCCGCGCCCATGACGGCAACGAACGACGCCGTGTTGATGATCGACCCCTTGCCCCGGGCGAGCAGGTGCGGGAGCGCGTGCTTGCAGCACAGGTACACCGACGTGAGGTTGACCCGCTGCACGCGCTCCCAGGCGTCGATCCCGGTCTCGAGAATGGAGTCGTCGTCGGCCGGGCTGATGCCGGCGTTGTTACAGCAGACGTCGATCCCGCCGTAGTGGGAGGCCACCTCGGCGTACAGGGCTTCCACCTCGTCGGAGGACGTGACGTCCGCCCGGACGAACAGACCGTCGACCGACGCGGCCACCGCGCCGCCGGCGTCCTCGTCGAGGTCCACCACCGCCACCGAGGCACCCTCGCTGGCGAAGCGCTCGCACATGGCGCGGCCGATGCCGCTGGCGCCTCCGGTCACGACCGCCACGCGCCCGGCGAGGCGGTGGGCGTACGGGATCGCGTCGCTCATGTCGTTCCTCCTCACGTGGCCTAATCCGAGCTGATGAAGACGTTCTTCACGTCGCAGAACGCCTCGAGTGCGTCGGGACCGAGCTCTCTCCCGATTCCCGATTGCTTCACGCCGCCGAACGGCGTCCAGTAGCGCACCGACGAGTGCGAGTTGACCGACAGCGTCCCCGTGTCGACGGCCCGGGCCACGCGCAGCGCCCGGCCGACATCGCGCGTCCACAGCGAGCCGGACAGCCCGTAGGGGGTGTCGTTGGCCAGCCGGACGGCGTCGGCCTCGTCCTCGAAAGGGATCACCACGACCACGGGGCCGAAGATCTCCTCGGTGGCGGCGCGCTCGCCCGGGTCCACGGGGGCCAGCACGGTCGGGGCGAACCAGTTCCCCGGACCGTCGGGGCAGGCGCCCCGAAGCGCCACCGGGGCATCGGCAGGCACGAACGCCGCGACGCTGGCCAGGTGGCCTTCAGAGATGAGCGGCCCCATCTCCGTCGCCTCGTGGGTGGGGTCACCCACCACCACGCCGGCAATCGCGGGCTCGAGCAGCGCCATGAAGCGCTCGTAGACGCTGCGCTGCACCAAGATGCGCGAGCGAGCACAGCAATCCTGGCCCGCGTTGTCGAACACGCCGTAGGGCGCCCGCGCCGCCGCCAGCTCGAGATCGGCGTCGGCGAAGACGATGTTGGCGCTCTTGCCGCCGAGCTCGAGTGTGACGCGCTTGATCTGTTGGGCACACCCGGCCATGACGGAACGACCCACCTCGGTCGAGCCCGTGAAGCACACCTTGCGCACGGCGGGGTGGGCCACGAAGCGCTCGCCCACCACGCTGCCCTTGCCGGGCAGGATCTGCAGGACACCCTCGGGCAGCCCCGCCTCGAGCGCGAGCTCCCCGATGCGCAGCGCGCTGAGTGGGGTCAGCTCGGCCGGTTTGACGACGACGGTGTTCCCCGCGGCCAGGGCGGGGGCGAAGCCCCAGCCGGCGATGGCCATCGGGAAGTTCCAAGGCACGATGATGCCGACGACCCCCAGCGGCTCGTAGAAGGTGACGTCGAGGCCGCCGTGCACTGGGATCTGCCGGCCGCTCTGGCGCTCGGGGGCGCCGGCGTAGAACTCGAGCACGTCGCGCACGTTGCCCGCCTCCCAGCGCGCGTTCCCGATCACGTGGCCGGCGTTGGCCACCTCGAGCGCGGCCAACTCCTCGCCGTGCGCGTCCACGGCTTCGGCGAAACGGCGCAGCAGGCGGGCCCGGTCCCCCGGGGCTATGGCCCGCCAGGGGCCGAAGGCGGCGGCGGCCCGCTCGATGGCGGCGTCCGTCTCGGCCGCCGTCAGCCCCTCGACTCTTTTGATGACGTCACCGGTAGCAGGGTTGCGGACGTCCACGCCGTGATCTTTGCCGATGGCGGGCGGTCTCCCCCAACCGGGGCCCCAACTGTCGCCGTCATGACCGGCGGGGCCCGCCGATACAGTGCGGGTCCGTGCCCCAGAGCCCAGCGACCGAGTTCAACCTGGCCAAGGCCTTCGACACGCTCGTCGAGACCCTGGCCGACCGGGAGTGCATCGTGTGGCGGGACCGCCGCCTGACCTACGGGCAGGTCTCCGAGCGCTCGCGCCGCCTCGCCTCGTACCTTCACGGCCGCGGCCTCGGCCTCAACCGCGAGCGCGGCGACCTCCAGGGGTGGGAGTCGGGCCAGGACCACCTGGCTCTCGCGCTCTACAACGGCAACGAGTACCTCGAGGGGATGCTGGGCTCGTACCGGGCCCGCGTGGCCCCGTTCAACGTCAACTACCGCTACGTCGGCGAGGAGCTGCAGTACCTCCTCAACGACGCCCGGCCCCGTGGAATGATCCTGCACTCGTCACTCGCACCGACGCTGGCCGAGGTGCTGCCCACGTTGGATTCGCCCCCCGAGGTGCTGCTCCAGGTTCGGGACGAGTCGGGCGCTCCCCTCCTTCCCGGGGCGGAGTGGTACGAGGAGGCCCTGGCCGCATCCTCACCCGAGGGCGCGCCGGTCGAGCCGTCCCCCGACGACCTCTACGTCCTCTACACGGGGGGCACCACAGGCATGCCCAAGGGCGTGCTGTGGCGCCAGCACGACATCTTCATGGCCGCCATGGGCGGGCGGAAGGTCGGCACGTGGGAGGTCGTGACCAGCTACGAGGACATCACGAGCCGCCTTGCCGGCAGCTTCCCGTTGCGCCTCGTGGTGCTCCCGCCGCTGATGCACGGCGCCGCCCAGTGGGCCTGTTTCATGTTGATGGCGCAAGGGGCAACGCTGCTCTTCCCCGACGAGACGCGACGGGTTGATCCCGATGACGTCTGGAGGGTCGTCGAGCGCGAGAAGGGCAACACCATGACGATCGTCGGCGATGCGGTGCTTCGCCCGCTCCTGCTGCAGCTCGACAAGAAGTCATATGACCTCTCGTCGTTCTTCGCCGTGGGCAACGGCGGTGCGCCCCTCACGCCGGCGGTGCGGGCGATGGCGATCGAGCGCATCCCCAACCTCGTCATCTCCGACTCGGCGGGCTCGTCGGAGACCGGCGCGCAGATGCACGTGACCTCCGTCGACGACGTCGAGGTCGGGACGTTCCTGCCCGGGCCGGGCACGGTCGTCACCGATGAGTCCTTTGGCTGCGTGCTCGACCCGGGGCACGAGGGCAACGGCTGGCTGGCCCAGACGGGGAATGTGCCGCTCGGGTATCTCGGCGATCCCGAGAAGACGGCGCGCACCTTTCCGGTGATCGACGGTGTGCGCTACTCCATCCCCGGCGACCGGGCCCGGCATCTCGCCAACGGGGAGATCCAGTTGCTCGGGCGCGATTCGGTGACGGTGAACTCCGGCGGCGAGAAGATCTTCGTCGAAGAGGTGGAGCGGGCGATCGCCGGCCACCCCGCCGTCGCCGACGTCGTGGTGGCCGGCCGGCCTTCGGAGCGTTGGGGCCAGGAGGTGGTGGCCGTGGTGCAGCTGGCCGAGGGGCGGACCACGGACGGTGCGTCGGTCGTGGAGCACGCCTCGGCCCACATCGCCCGCTACAAGTTGCCCAAGGAAGTGGTGTTCGTGACGCAGATCCAGCGCTCGCCGTCGGGTAAGGCGGACTACCGCTGGGCGGCCGAGACGGCGGTCAACGCGGCCACCACCGCGTCAGGGGCCTGAGCACGTCAAGTCCTGGGGCCGCCGGGCCGACGATCGCGACGGCGCGGCTGGTGCTGCGACCGTTCACCGAGGTGGACCGGGCACCGTTCTATGCACTCAACACCCATCCCCTCGTCGTCGAGTCGTTGGGATCGGCGCCGACCCGGGCCGAGAGCGACGCCATCGTCGACCACATCCGCGAAGAGGTGGCACGCGATGGATGGGGGCCATGGGCGGTCGAGGGGCCGGAAGGGGCGCCATTCGTGGGCATGGTGGGGTTGCACCGGGTGCGGGCCGAGCTCCCCTGCGCTCCGGCCGTGGAGGTGGAGTGGCGGCTGCATCCTGACCACTGGGGGCACGGCTACGCCACTGAGGCCGCGGCGGCCTCGCTACGCTTCGGCTTCGACGAGCTGGGACTTGACGAGATCGTCGCCTTCACCACGACGCTGAACACCCGCTCGCAGGCGGTCATGGAGAGGATCGGCATGCTCCGCGAACCCGACGGCGACTTCGACCACCCGCGCCTGCCGGAGGGCAGCCCGCTGCGGCGCCACGTCCTCTACCGGTCACGGCGTCACCGGTCGCCCCTAGCGTGACGCCATGAGCAAGACCGACGATCCGACGCGCTGTGAGTGGGCCGGGAGCGATCCCGCGATGGTGGCGTACCACGACACCGAGTGGGGCGTGCCGGTGCACCACGATCCCACCCACTTCGAGTTCCTCGTCCTCGAGGGTGCGCAGGCGGGCCTGAGCTGGTCGACGATCCTCAAGCGCCGGGCCGGCTACCGCAAGGCCTTCGCCGGTTTCGACCCCGTCAAGGTGGCGCGCTTCACCCCGGCCCGGGTCGAGAAGCTGCTGGGCGACCCTGGCATCATCCGCAACCGGGCCAAGGTCGAAGCCACCGTGCGCAATGCCCGCGCCTTCCTGGAGGTGCAGGAGGAGTTCGGCTCCTTCGACGCCTACATCTGGGGGTTCGTGGGTGGCCGGCCGCTGGTCAACAAGTGGCGGCGCATGGGACAGCTCCCGGCCGCCACCGCCGAGTCGGAGGCGGTCAGCGCCGACTTGCGGCGGCGCGGGTTCGGTTTCGTCGGGCCGACGATCTGCTACGCCCACCTGCAGGCGGCGGGGCTGGTCAACGACCACGTCGTTGGCTGCTTCCGCTACGCGGAGCTCACAGGCGGCAGCACATCGGGACGCGCTCGCCGAAGCGGGAAATGACGGCTCCTCAGGCGCCAGTGTGACTGCGAGTGGGCCGTCGCCGACCATCTGAGCCTTTGACGTTGCGCCCCCACCGCCGTGAGCGAACGTGAACAGCCCGTGCGGGCAGATCGCCGACCGCACCGCTCCGCTACGATCGTCGGACTCGAGGCGAAGGAGATGACCGGTCTGCCATCTGCCCGACGCCGAACCTATTGGGGTGTGCATGCGTACGTTGGTGGTCGCCTACGAGTACCCCTGGCCGGCCAGCAGCGGGTCGCGGCTCCGTCTTCTCACCACGCTGCACGGCCTGTGTGGGGCTGGTCCGACTGAGCTCTTCTCGATCACGTCAGTCGGTCGGACCGACTTCGACGAACCTGATCCGGCCCTCGGACTCGAGAAGGTCGGCCGAGTCACAGTCCAGCCGGGCGGCGGCGCGGTGGCGAAGCGTCGCCCGGCCTTGGCTGCCGGCGGCTCTCGCGACCGGAGACCGCGGCCGGGTCGCGCGTGCGTTGGCCGAGTTCACGACCGGCCCCTATGACCTGGTGTGGTGCTTCGACGTGCGCGCCTGGGTCCTCGCCGATCCGCCCCACCCGGCACCGACGGTGCTCGACCTCGACGACCTCGAGCACTACAAAATTCGAGGTCGCCTCTCGGTCGAGTCCGCCACCAGCACGCCGGATCCGGCCGCAGATGGTGAGAACCGGCGCAATACCGTGGACCGGTGGAAGCAGCTACCAGGACGGATCTTTTCGCAGCTGGAGGCTCGCCGTTGGGACCGGCTGTACCGGTCGGCATCGAGCCACGTCGAGCAAATCGTCGTCTGCAGCCAGCTTGACGCCGATCGCATCACGTCGAGTGGTGTGCGGCGCGTGACGGTCGTACCCAACGTGTACCCGCGACCTGACCGACCGGTGGGACGGTCCGACGTCGGGTCCCCACCAACCATCCTCTTCCATGGCACTTTGCGGTATCCGCCGAATGCCGATGCCGCACAATGGCTGGTGGGCCGCATTGGACCGGTTCTCCGGAACCTCGTTCCCGATGCGCGGATCCGACTCGTCGGTTTGGGGAATCCGGTTATTGCCAGCTTGAATGATCCGCCGGCGACCACTGTCGTCGGGCCGGTGGCGGACATCGTGACGGAGCTGAGTCGCGCGGACGTGGTGGTGGTGCCGGTACGTTTCGGCAGTGGCACACACGTGAAGATCCTCGAGGCGTTCGCCCACCGGATCCCCGTCGTCTCCACCACGCTCGGAGCGGAGGGACTGGGCCTTGTCGACGGCCGTCATTTGCTGCTGGCCGACTCGGCGCAAGGTTTGGCGGCTGCATGCGCACGTCTCCTCACCGAGCCGGATCTACGCCAGCAGCTCGTGCACGACGCCTACGAACGCTACCTCGACGCGTTCGATCGTGAGGTCGTTGCGAGACGGGTCGTCACCGCGGCGCGGGCCGCCATCGCCGCGGGAGCACAGAGGACGAAGTGAGGTCGCTTGTCGTGGGCCACAACCCCCGGGACATGACGGGCTCCTCGGGCGGGAGCCGGAGGCTCAGCGCATCGGGCCGCACAGGCCGGAGGCGCGGGCGGGACCGGGTGGCGTCCACCCGCCGAAGGTATCGTGTCGATCCGTGCGTGCCGCCGTCTGCAACGAGCTAGGGCCGCCCTCGGTCCTGCGGGTGGAGGAACGGCCGGATCCCGAACCTGGACCGGGCGAGGTCGTCGTGGCGGTCGAAGCGGCGGGGGTCAACTTTGTGGACGGCCTCTTCGTGGCCGGGCAGTACCAGATCAAGCCCACGCTCCCCTTCGTGCCCGGCAGCGAGGTGGCCGGGCATGTCGCGGCAGTGGGGCCCGACGTCGAGAGGGTGGCCCTCGGCGACCGCGTCCTGGCCTCGGTGGGACTTGGGGGGTTCGCCAGCCGTGTCGTCGTGCCGGCACGCTCGGCCATCGCGCTCCCGGAAGGACTGGACGCGGCACGGGCAGCCACCTTCACCCAGAGCTACAGCACGAGCCTGTTCGCCCTGCGCGATCGGGCCCAGGCGGCGCCCGGCGAGTCAGTGCTCGTCCTCGGCGCGGGCGGCGGCGTGGGGCTGGCCGCCATCGGCGTGGCGCGGGCGCTGGGCTGCCGGGTGCTGGGCGTGGCCTCGAGCATCGACAAGCGCGAAGCGGCGCTCGAGGCCGGCGCCGAGGCCGTGCTGGACCCGGAGGCCGAGCCGCTCAAGGAGTCCGTGCGGGCATGGGCCGGGGGCAGCGGGGTCGACCTCGTCGTGGATCCCATCGGAGGGCCCTTGGCCGAGCCGTCGCTACGGGCGCTGGGCGACCGCGGCCGCTACCTGGTCATCGGGTTCGCGTCGGGCGATATCCCGACCGTGCCGCTCAATCAGGTCCTGCTGCGCAACCGCTCGGTCATCGGCATCGACTGGGGCATCTGGGCGATGACCCATCCGGCGGAACAACGTGCCCTGCTCAATGACCTGTTGGCGATGGTGGCGACGGGAACGCTCGACCCCGTCCGCCCGGCCGAGTACCCGCTCGACGACGTTGCGGGCGCGCTCGAGGACCTGCTGGGGAGGCGCGCCGTGGGGAAGATCGCGTTGGTGCCGTAGATACCTCGCGGGGCCCTGACCCGCCGTGGTGGGATCACCGCCCGAGAGCGTCCAGAGGACTTCGCCCGTCAGGTGGCGGCGAAGGCGAGGCCCATCTCCCAGAACAAGAAGTTCGTCGTCTGCGTGAGGATCTGCGTGCGGTGCTCGGTGTAGGGCGCATGGCAGGTTTCATTCCACGATTCCAAGAAGGCGTCGAGGTCGAGTGCTTCGCGGCGTTGATCATGCTCACCGACAACGAGTAGGGCACGAGGGGATCGGTGGTGCAGTGGAAATCCATCACCGGTGCGTCGCCCTTGGAGATCGCCCCGACGCCGGCCGCGGCGAGGTAGGCCCCGGAGAGCGACACGGCTGCCCTCACGCCGGCCGAGGGGTCCTCGGAGGAGGAGTAGCCGACGTTCAGAGCCGTGATCCCCCCGGCGGAAGTCCCACCGATGGCGATGCGGGTCGGGTCGATCCCGTAGGTGGCCGCATGGGCACGGAGAAAGAGCACGGCGGTCTGCGCGTCCTGGTACGCCTCCCCGATTGCCGCAGTGCAGTTCGAGAAGTTGCCAGAGCAACCGGGAGATTCGAGCCGGTAGTCGATGGAGACGTCGACGTACCCCTTCTCGGCGAACGTCGTGGCCTCGTCGACCACGTCGCCCTCGGACTTGTCACCACAACAGAAGGATCCGCCATGGACCCACACGATGGCTGGCCGTCTGGTGACGGAGTCTCCGGTGGGCTGGTACATGTCCATCTGCAGGGCGACGGTCTGGTTCTCCAGGTTGACGGCGCTGCCATAGGTGATGTTCGGACTGACCGTCACATTCGAGAAGACCTGGTCTCGGTAGCGAAGGGGGGCTTTGCCCGGCGGCGTGATGTTCGGCCAGTTGCACGCGGCGAACACGAGGGCGAACAAGGCGAGGACCGGGAGGAGATGTCGACGGCGCACGTGAAGAATGCTGGTGTCGTGGGATGCGATGTGTCAAGCAGCCTCCGGCACCCCGCAGACCTCCCCCACGACGCCGTCGACGAGACAGGTGGACACGGCCATTGGAGGCACACTGCACGGGCCGCGAACGAGTCCGCACGCCCCGGTGCGCGCGCGTCGGCCGTGACCGTCAGTCGGCGAAGTGCGGGATCACCTCGGTACCCATGAGCTCGATCGTCTGCATGACCGACTCGTGCGAGACCTTGTACGGGTTGACCAGGCACAGCAGCAGGTCGACCCCGGCGGCCTCGTATTGACGACAGGCCTCCAGGCACTCCTCGGGCGTCCCCAGCACGCAGGCGTTCGCATCCATGAGGTATTCCAGGCTCAAGAGGTCGAGCGTGCCCTCGTCGTCGGTCTTCTTCATGTCCGCCGCGTAGGAGTAGCTGCCGATATCCTGCTTGCGCTCCGCCATCCAGTCCGTCAGCGTGGCGATCTGTCGGGCGCCGGTCTTGGGGTACCACTGAAAGACTCCGGCGCCCTTCCGCCACGGCTGCATCACGGTCGGGTGCGCAGATGGCCATGGTGAAGGTCGCCGCCTGGTTGTGCACGAAGGCGCCCAGCGGCGCCTCGCACCGCCCGACGGCCTCACGGTAGATGTCGATCTTGCGCTTCACCTCCGAGGGCGGCAGGCCCACGGCGAAGGAGCACAGTCCCAGGCCGAGGTCGCCCACCTGGGCGTGGCCCTCGTCTCGAAGTTGTCGCTCCCCACAGCCGCGGGTGCGGCTTCCGCCACGGCTGGGGCACCGGGCGCCGGGGCATCTGCCAGTATTCGCCGTCGAACTCGTACCCGTCGTTGGTCCAACATCCCACGATGTGGCCGATGGCCTCCTGCCACATCTGACGGCTCTCGGCGGGATCGATCCCGAAGCCCTCGAGCTCGGCCCGGGTGGCCGATCGTCCGGCGCCGAGGTCGACCCGCCCTTTCGACAGCAGGTCGAGCACGGCCACCGACTCCGCCGTGCGCACCGGGTGGTTGTAGGGCTTGGGCATCAGGCGCACGCCGTAACCGAGGCGGATCCGATCCGTCCGAGCCGCAATCGCCCCGTAGAGGACCTCGGGGTTCGAGCAGTGCGAGTACTCCTGCAGGAAGTGTGCTCCACGGTCCAGAACGTGTGCCAGCCGTGGCGGTCGCCGGCGATGGCCTGCTCGAGCGTGTTCTGGTACGCGACGAGCTGCGTCCTCCTCCCACGGACGTGGGACGGGAATCTCGTAGAAGAGCGCGGAAACTTCATGGCGTGGGCTCCCCCGGGACGGCTTCCCGGGGACGACCCGGGCTAGAACAGTTATCAGCCCAGGTCGCCGGGGCGCAACCAAGCGGAGGGGCCATGCGCGGATTGGACGGACGGATCTACATCGTGACCGGAGCCGCCTCGGGCATCGGCCGGGTGACGGCGGATCGCCTCTTGTCGGAGGGGGCGCGCGTCGTGGGAGCCGACCTCGTGGATCCCGCCGGGACGATTCCGGAGGGACAGGATCGATGGCTCTTCCAGAGCGTCGACGTGGCGGACGAGGGCTCGGTCGAAAGAATTGGTGGCCGCCGCGGTGGCCTTCGGCGGGGGCGTCGACGGGCTGGTCAACGCGGCGGGCGTGGCGGGTGGCGGACCGGTGCACATGCTGCCGGCCTGGGAGTGGTCCCGGGTCATCTCGATAAACCTGACCGGCACCTATCTCACGGCCAAGCACGTGATCGGCCAGATGTTGCAGCAACCCCGGCACGCCGACGGGCAGCGCGGCTCGGTGGTGACGCTGGCCAGTATCGAGGGGCTCGAGGGCACGGCGGGGGGCAGCGTCTACAGCGCGTCGAAGGGCGGCGTGGTCCTCCTGACCAAGAACATGGCCATCGACTACGGCGGGCGGGGCATCCGGGTCAACGCCGTCTGCCCGGGGTTCGTCGAGACCCCGATGACCCACTCCGTCTTCGGCCCCGGCATGGAGGCGGCGCGGGCCGACATCATGCACGAGCACAAGCTGGGCCGGCGCATGGCGCAGCCCGGGGAGATCGCCGCCGTCGCCGCGTTCCCGCTCTCCGACGACGCCTCGTTCGTGACGGGCCGAAACCGGCGCCCTCCCCGTCGACGGCGGCTACACGGCTGGTCGTGACCACGGCGTCACCGACATGCTGGGGCTGTCCGGCCCCGACTGATCCCGACCGCTTGACAAGCCGCCTGTTCGCCGGGATACTTAAGTCAATGCTTAAGTATCAACCGGTCGACGACGTGTTCCGGGCACTGGGGGATCCCACCCGGCGTGACCTGGTGGAACGCCTCAGCGGCGGCCCCGCCACGGTCAGCCAGTTGGCGCAGCCGCTCGAGATGAGCCTGTCGGCCGTCGTCCAGCATCTGGGCGTCCTCGAGTCGTCCTGGCCTCGTCAGCTCCGAGAAGGTAGGTCGCACCCGGACCTGCCGGCTCGAGCCACTGGGGCTTCGGCGTGGCCAGAGGACTGGTTCGCCGGCCAGCGCGCCGAATGGGCGCGCCGACTTGACCGGTTGGGCAATGTCCTCGCCGAGGACCTCGCCACCGAGCAGACCGCGACACCACCCTCGAGGAGGAGCTTGAGATGACCACCACCAGCCGGAGCGCCGAGCACGGAACCTTCACCCTCAGCCCGGACGTACCCGGTCCCGCCCGAGCGTGTCTTCGCCGCCTGGTCCACCCGGGAGTCCAAGTCACGCTGGTTCGGCGCTCCGGGGGCTGCCGGTTACGAGCTCGAGTTCCGCGGGGAGCGGCACCGAGATCAACCGCGGTGGTCCCCCCAAAGGCCCCTTGTTCACCTACGAGGCCACCTACCGGGACATCGTGCCCGACGAGCGCATCGTCTACGGCTACACCATGGAGGCCGACGGGACCCTGATCTCGGTGTCGGTGACCACGGTGGAGTTCTCCTCCACCCGCTCGGGCACCACGCTGACCTTCACCGAGCAGGGCGCGTTCCTCGACGGCGGTGACACGCCCGCCATCCGGCGAGAAGGGCACGGGCGAGCTCCTCGACGTTCTTGCAGCTGTGCTGACCTGAGCGGCGGCATGGTGCTGGTCCACCGGGCTGATCCACCGGGCCACGCCACCCGACGGCCTCGTCGCCGGCCCCGAGCACGAAATGGACTGGATCTTCGACTACGGCGCCCCGCCTCGGGCGCCGAGGAGGTCATGACCACCATCGGCGCCACGTTGCGCGGCCGTCACACCTATGAGGTCGGCCAGCGTGCGCCGGGCCTCGGCCGGGCCGGCCGCCGCCCGGAGCCAGCAGTCCCTCGAGGTGCTGGGCACGGGCGGCGGGGGGATTTCCTTTGAAACTATCAACGAAATCGTTGATAG
>CAVTPE010000002.1:0-53516 GCA_963736515.1 uncultured Acidimicrobiaceae bacterium
TCGTCGTTCTCGCTGGTCACCGGCGGTAGGTCCAGCACATCACCCTCCACTTCACCCTCGTTGCGCGCTCACGATTCTCTTTCTTTTGCCGTCACCTTGAGCCAGAAATGTTGCGGCGTGACTCCTCGGACGCGGGTGCCGGCTATTCGTTCTTCGCCTGCAAGGCGAGTGTGCGAATGCCCGTCGATCCGCAACCGCCGACCGCTTCAGGCGTCGGACGTTGCGTCTTCGTCGGTAAGTGTCTCCAAGGTGCGTTGTGCAAGGCGGACGATGCCAGTCGGTTCGGAGGCCTGGCTTTCTCGAGCGATATCGATCACGATCCGAAAATCCTTTTGGAGATTCGCCACAGCGTGACGCATCCCTGATGTATCGAATCCGGACCCAGCGAGGATGGCGGAAGCTCGGCTGCCTCCACTGCCGTGGGCCAAGACCTCCGCCATTGCGGTTCGGTCGATGCCCAACTCGTCAGCAAGAGTGAATGTCTCGAGGCTGACGGTAACCTGCGCAGTAAAGACTAGGTTATTCACCAACTTCGCCAACTGCCCGGCGCCTAGCGGGCCGAGATGGATCACGGGATTGGCAAACGTGTCGAAGACCGGGCGACAACGGTCGAGGTGGTCCTGATCGCCGCCGACCATGACGAGCAATCTGCGCCGCGCTGCAGCACCGCCCCCACCACTCACCGGGGCGTCGATGACGCCGATGCCGCGGCGTGTTGCATGCTCGGCGACACGCGAGCAGGTTTCGGGATGGATCGTCGAATGGATCCGACGACGCCGCCTGCGGACATTCCCTCGAGGACGCCGTCGCTGCGTAGCAGGACGTCCTCGACGTCGGCATCACCGACGACGCAGATCTCCACGATGTCGCTGACCCTCCCGAGCTCGGCGGGCGTCTTCGCGGTCGTGGCGGGGGTGTCTGCATACGGTTCGAGGGACTCAGGACGACGAGCCCACAGGGTCAGCTCGAAACCGCTGTCGACGATGCACCGAGCCATCGGCCCCCCTTGGCTCCCTAACCCAATGAAACCGACCCTGGTCAACGGTCGCCGTTCATGAGCCGCGAGAGGTAGGCGTCCACGTCAGCACCGAGGTCACGCAGCTCATCCGCCGCCTCCGGCGCCGTGAGGATCAAGAACCGTCCCTGGGTGACGCCGTCGGCGACTAGCTCGCCAGCAGTTTCGGCTTCCACTATGGGGAAGCTTGGCCCACGCTGCGACGCTGCATCGCCGTAGTAGGTGATTTGTTCCACGATATTGGTCCTCATCCCAGCAGGGCAGAAGCAGGAGACACCGATTCCGAGGGGTTGCAGATACAAGGCAAGCGATTCGCTGAGACCGACGACCGCATGCTTCGTCGCCGTGTAGGGCAGGCGATCGAACCCGTAGGGCAGGAGACCTGCAGTCGATGCGGTGTTCACGATGTGCCCCGATCCCTGTGACAGAAACAGCGGCAGGAAGACGAGGTTGCTGCGGACCATGCTCATGAGGTTGATGTCGATGCTGCGTTGCCACGCCTCGAGTGGAATAGCCTCCACTGGACCGACGGCGAGGACGCCAACGTTGTTCATGATGAGGTCGACGCGACCGAAGCGGTCGAGCGCCAGGTCTCTCGATGCCTCGAGGTCTTCGAGACTGGTGACATCACATCGCAATGCGACGCCTTGCTCGCCAAGTTCAGCCGCAACCGTGGCCGCACGCTCGGCATCGATGTCAGTCACCACCACGTGCGCGCCCCGCGGGCGAAGGATTGGGCGGTGGCACGACCGACGCCGCTGCCACCACCGGTGATCACGGCTACCGCCTTGCTCAAGTCGATGTTCATAGCGATTTGGTTCCAGTCGTTTTAGAGGGGCAGGAGCTCACCTATCGAGGCCACCTCGATATCAGCCAGCACTGCACGGGCCGCTCCGGAAACAGGCGCCTCGAGGAATCCCACCAATCCGTCGATGAGGTCGGTGACGTGCACCAGGAAGGGAAGGACATTGAAACCCGCAGCGAGGGCCCGCTCGCGATGCGCCGACGTGTGGACACTGAATGCGATGGCCTCGCTGATGCGGTGTGACCGCAGTGGCTCAGGGATCGTCGTGAGCTGTGTGCCAATCTGGTCGCGAAATGCACGTGTGCAATTCTTCAGATCCTCGGGTGTGCTTTCGAACATCCGAGGATCGGCGTGTTGTTGCAGCATGGCCACGAAGCTGAGGTAGTGGCTGCCGAGCTGTTCGCCCTGTTCGAGAATGGGGAGGATGTAGCACTCAACTGCTGAGCGCAGATCCTCAGCAGGTCGGTGGGCCAACAGAATCTTCCGACGGTCGTTCAGATGCGAGAGCCGGTACTCAAAGATGGCTTGAACGAGTTGTTCCTTCGATCCGAAGTGGTACTGGACTACGGAGTGGTTCCCGTTCCCGACCGCTACACCAATCTGCCGAAAGGAGACACCCTCGAGGCCGCGCTCTGCAAAAAGACGTTCGCCGGTGAGGACGATCTGCTCCTTGGTCGATAGGGGAACGGCCGCCACGCTCACATCGAACCACTCTGGACTTGTAGAGTCAAGTGTCTTATATTTAAGTCAGATGATTGAATAGTTGTGGAACCAGAAGGGAACCAGATGAGCCTTAGTGAAGCGGAGCAGACCTTCCGAGACGTGATGACCCAGGACTTGCCTGAGGCGGCGACGCCCGCTGAGGTGGCTTATCGCGACTTCGTGTTCGGACAAGTCTGGCCTCGCCCAGGCCTGAGCCGGAAGGATCGTCGGTGGGTGACTCTGACCTGCGTGGCTGCAGCGGACGCGCCGCAGCCCATCGATGATCACGTGTATGCCGCGCTCAACAGCGGCGACATTGAGCTCGAGGAGATGCTCGAGTTCATTTTGCAGTTCGCTGTGTACTGCGGTTGGCCGAAGGCCGCACACTGCGAGGGGGTGATTCACCGGCAATGGTCCCGGATCCAAAATGAGCGTGGCCGAGACGCGGAGGCCTGGTCGATGCTCTCGAATGATGCCCTGGGCTTCAACGACTGGGAGAAGCGGATTGAGAGGGGCGCACAGGAGTTCGCGGACGTGAACCTTCTTCCGGCGCCTCGGCCCGTGTCGCCGTACCGTCATGCCGGCATTTTGAACTTCGTCTTTGGCCATGTATGGCAGCGTCCGGGACTCAGCCGTCGAGAGCGTCGGGTCATTACGGTCGCCTGCTGTGCAATCGACGACTCACCCACGCCCCTGAGGACGCATGTCGCCGCTGCCCTTCACTCACATGACATCACAAAAGAGGAGATGGACGAGATCATCCTCCAGTTCTCGGCCTATTACGGTTTCGCGAAGGGGGAGGCATTTCAGGACGCCGCTGACGCCGGAACCGCTGCGATGCCAGATGTCGATCTCGACGAGTGGCGCAGGAGAGCTCTCGAGGCCCCCTGGGGCATTGAGCCCGTGGTGCCGTTTCCGGCGCCGACAGGTTGAGCACACAGATGGTGGCTCTGCCTACATACGAAGCCGATTGCTGAACCGTCCGCGTGTCGGGCTTTAGTCGCCGGTAGAGCGAAACTCGACCGGACTGGAGTCGCTCGGTCTGTCGAGTACAACACCTCTGTTTCGGCGAACCTGCGCCACGAGACGGCGATCGTCGACGTTGTGTTATTGGGCGTTGATTTCGGAGAGGTCAACGTTCGCGCGCAATGCGCGCGCGAACCATCGGTGATTCGTGGTTACGAGCGGTTGTAGGCAGTATCACCGCATGGCTACCCAGTTGGGAT
Source organism: uncultured Acidimicrobiaceae bacterium (assembly GCA_963736515.1). Taxonomy (GTDB): domain Bacteria; phylum Actinomycetota; class Acidimicrobiia; order Acidimicrobiales; family RAAP-2; genus Bog-473. The sequence goes on from CAVTPE010000002.1 coordinate 3,749, forward strand.
TATTCGAGTTGGTGCTGGTCAGAATGTTCGTTTGGGGCCACCTAGGTTGAGAGTTCGAGTCTCTCCCCCGGAGCTTTCGTCGTTCGTGCTGGTCAGCGGCGTTAGCTCCAGCACCTCACCTTCCTCCTCGGGGTCGTTGTACGCGCTACGTCCGCGATCTCTTGGTGATGCGTCCGCGATCGGGACCACGTTAGAGGTCTCTGCGAACTGATTGAGCGCCCGGGCAAGCAACGCGTCGCGCTCTTGGGATGCGTGCTTGTAGCGGACGACCATGGCGACGGACTTCCATCCACCACGGCTCATGATCTCCCTCGTGCTGGCGCCCCGGATCTATGGCCGAGGTGTGGACAGTGCAGAGACACGTCTTTGGGTTGAACATCACATGTTCGATTGGGCCTAAACCCATTCGCAGCACTCAGTCGAGGGTGACGAGGTCCTGGACGTTGTCGTTCGGCAGCACACCGTTCACGATTGCGAGGACCTCGAGATCCACCAGTTCGACGTTGCCCCGGTAGCTCGATAGAAAGGCTGTATCGGCTGCGTCCCGTCCTGTCGAGATCCGTACGAGGCTTTTTCGGGGAGCCAGCAGCGTGGCATCGACGACGTACCACCTACCACCAAGAGCCGCCTCGGCCACCGCGTGGAAGTCCATTGGATCCAAGCCAGGTGCATAGACCGACGTAAGACGAGCAGGTATATCCAGTGAACGCAAGAGGGCGATGACCAGGTGGGCATAGTCCCGACAGACCCCGCGACGTTGCAGCAGTGTCTCGACCGCCCCATCGGTGGGTCGACTGCTGCCAGGCACATAGGAAAGTTGCGTGCCCACCCACGACGAAATCGCCGGCAGGAGTTGGTCGGGCTGCTCAATGCCGGCGAACTCGGCCTGGGCTATCGCCATTAACCGGTCCGACTCGGCGTATCGGCTCGGGCGCAGGTAGCAGATCTCATCAGCGGCGCTCACCCGCTTCAAAGGGTCGTGGCGGATGGACGCACTGTAGATGACGTCAACTCGTCCCTTTTCGGCTCGGAAACGGTGGACTCGTCCCGACCCGGGAATGCTTACCTCCACGATTTCGAGGGCGTCGCCCTCCGCCGTGATCACCAGTGATTCGTCGGTCTGAGTGGGGTGCGCGACGGCAACCTGCAGCATCACATCCGCCGGTTCGATCACCTCGAGGACTAATCGGGCGCCTGCGGTTTGACTCATGAAGGAACCCTACCGACCGCAGGGTCCATCGAGATCTGTTGATGGGCGAGGGCCCGTGTCGTCAATCCCGATGCCCTTTTGCTTGGACGGATCTTTGGGCATGGATACCGGAGAGAAAACAAATAGGAGAAAAAATGAGCGAGAACAAGGACACCGGTCCCGAAGCTGGAGTAAAGGGCATCGTCGAAGATGTGAAGGGCAAAACCAAGGAAGCGGCAGGTGCGATCGCCGGGAAGGACGAATTGCGTCGCGAGGGCAGAGCACAGCAGGACAAGGCGGAAGCTGAGCGGGATGTGGCCGCCAAGGAAGCCGAAGCTGAGAAGGCTCGCGCCGAAGCTGAGGCCCACGAGGCCGAACAACGCTCCCACCAGAGCTGACTCAAGGCAATTGTTCGAAAACCCTCCGTATCCCTTTCGTGGGTGCGGAGGGGTTCACGGGCGAGAGTCGGCCCGAAAGGACCGTTACGATTACGGCAAGCGAGGGACTTCTCCCCCCTCCGGTCACGCCGCGGGAACGGCGGACGCCATAACGCCCTCGGCCCGGGCCCAAGTTCTGTGGAGCCCGATGGAGGCGACGAGCTGGTCGGTGAAGGCCTTTCCGACGACTTTCCCGGTCACCATCCCCCTCCCCTGAAAAGGGGATGCCGGCGTCTTCCAAGACCGCAGACCCGTTCCCCCAGGCACCGAGCGCCTTGCAATGTCGGTATGGCTCTTGGAGCAGGATGACGAGCTTGATCTCATTGGTGGGCTTCGTCTCTCCGGCCACCAGAAGGGCATCGAACTCGATGGATCGGGAGGTGAGAAGCGTTCGGTCCACAACAAGCTTCTCGGCGCCATTGGTCAGCGTGCCACCGAAAGGCGCAATGACCAGGACTTCAGCACCGAACTTCGCAAGTGCCCGGCGCAGTTTCGCGATCCCGACCAAGTCCGCGCCTGCGTCGGCAATCACCCCGACCTTGCGGCCATCGATCGGGCCTGGCTCGGCGACGATCTGTGACAGTGCCGGCGAAACAACCACATTTCGGGCGGGGTAGCCTTTCGGGGCGGGGAGTCCCAGTCCCGCCGCGACCTGGCCGCAGAGGTCATCATCAACGTCTGCCAATACGGCAAGCTCGCGCTCTTTGATCTCCGGCTCGAAGACCTTGCCTAGTTCGAATGTGAATGCCTCCACCATGTGGCTCTGCTCCACCGTTGTGAGGCTCCGAAAGAACAAGGTGGCTTGGGAGAAGTGGTCTTCAAAGGAAACTGGAGCGGCTCGCACCACTTCGCCCCTCAATGGGCCGAGGGACCCGCACGTACGCTCCCTCGCCCTGCGTCGCGACGGCTGGCGCTGCATCGATCCCATTGGGCAGGTACGGGGAGATCCCGTCGTGAATGGCCGTCTGGTGCATACCGTCACGCAACATGTCATTGACAGGGCAGTGGGGACGGTTGATGACCAACTGCGTGAAGTTCGGTCCTCCGAGGCGGGTCAGCTGGGTGCCCTTACCCGAGGGTGGTCCTCAGACCAGATTGTTTGCCTTTCCCGGTTTACCCTGTCGAGTGAGAGGGTGTCCTCGAGAACAGTCGGTTCTCCGCAGAAAATTGTGGTGCTCTAAAGGCAGAGCTGGGCAAGAGGCCCAGTGCGGAACTGGTCGATCATTTCGCCGACGTCGCGGTACACCTGGCGCGCGCCGGCTTCGCTCAGCTCGTGGCGGCTGAAGCCGCCTGACTCGACGGCGATGCAGCCGATACCCGCGGCGCGGGCGGCCCTGACATCCCACACGCTGTCACCGACAGCCAGCGCGCGACGAGGATCGATGAAAAATCGCTCCATGGCGCTCACGAAGACTTCAGGGTCCGGCTTGGAGCATTCGACGTCATCGGCAGAAGTCTGCCCGTCAATTGCATCGTCGGCGTCGAGCGCCTTGCGCAACGTATCGACCTCGTCGTCGGGAGCTGACGTGGCAAGCACCACCACCAAGCCTCGTTTGTGGATCTCCCGCAACGCCTCAGCCGCCCGGGGGAATGCAAGGACATCTCCCGCGAGCTCCCGGTACCGCAGGGGCCGCCTCGCGGTGGCTTCGGGGCTGTCATGACCGAGGAGCTCGGGGACGAGCTGTTCTCCGCCCATACCGATCAGGCGATGAATGGCGTTCATCGGAGCCCACTCTCCGGACTCCCTCAGCGCTCGTGACCACACGAGCGTGTGCAGGTAGTTCGTGTCACACAGGGTCCCGTCGACATCGAAAAGCACTCCGGGACGGAGATGGTCCGTCGTCACGCCGGGGGGTCTTCGTCGCGGTTCGTCGCAGCCCGTTTCTCGCCTGTTGGCAGGCCATCGTTCTCGCCGTAGGGTTCGGAGGCGACCGAGTCGGTGTCTTCGGGCTTCTCTTCTCTCACCTCGTGGCGGGCTTCTTCGGCAACCTGTTCCCGATGCCCACGCACCTCGCAGTCTTACCCAGCCAGACCAGCCGTGAACCGCTTTCGCCGAGAGAGTTTGGCGACCACGTCGGAACACGATGTCTCTCAATCACCTGATCGGGTGAGTTTCTAGCCCATCTCATCGGGTAGACCCTTGTTGGGCTCGTCACGCGAGCGTCTCCAGTTCCTGGGTCAGAGGCGGAAATTCCCGCACGACCAGTGAGAGAGAAGGTGCGCTGTCGACGTGAGCGTCGCGCTGCAAAGCAATTGGGATCTCATGGACGCGGTGCAGCAAATTTTCTGCATGCCGCTCGCGCCCGCCCATGCCACCCCGGCACCGCTGCAGGGGCAGTCGGTATACCGGGACATTTTCGATGGTAGGCCGCAGCTCCCGTCACCGCGAGGTCCGATCAGCCATGCAGTGTTCAGGGCACTTTCGCGTCCGACCGGGGCTTTCAGAGCCCCCCACGTCCGAGGAGGCGACGTTCTCATCGATGAGGACCTTCAGCTGGCGCTCTACTGCTGCTACGAGCTGCATTATCAGGGATTCGCAGGCGTAGGCGACGACTGGGAATGGCATCCCGGTCTCCTGCAGCTCCGCAGCGAGCTGGAGCAGGCGTTCGAAGAGAGTCTGCGCCTGGCGCTCCCGGACGAGAGCAGCGTCGCACCAGCAGAGGTGCCGGATGTGTTGTGGCAACTGACCCGGGGCAACGGGTTCTCTCTGTCGGGCTGGCTGCAGCAGCACGGGACCCGGTTCCATGCCCGAGAGATCTCGGTGCACCGGTCCGCCTATCAGCTGAAGGAGGCCGACCCCCACACATGGGCGATCCCGCGCCTGAACGGTCGGGCCAAGGCTGCCATCGTGACGATTCAGTCTGATGAATACGGCGGAGGAACGGCGGCGTCGATGCACTCGTCACTTTTCGCCGACGCTATGACGTCCCTGGGCCTTGACGCCACCTACGGGGCATATCTTGATCGTCTGCCGGCAGTCACGTTGGCCACGACGAATCTCATCTCAATGTTCGGTCTCCATCGCCGCCTCCGTGGCGCTCTGGTCGGGCATCTGGCCAGTTTCGAGATGAACTCGGTGGGTCCAATGGCTCGCTACAGCGCATGGCTCGAGTCGCTCGGGGTGCCAGAGAGCGGCCGTCGGTTCTACGACGTGCACGTTGAAGCGGACGAGGCCCACCAGTACATCGCCGTCAACGACCTGGTCGGCGGTCTCCTCGAGGCTGAGCCGGATCAGGCCGGGGCAATCCTGTTCGGTGCCAGGGCCGTCGAGTTCGTCGAACGAGTCTTCGCTGACCACGTCGTTTCCGCCTGGAGGAGCAACCTGACCTCCCTGCGGACGCCATGACGGACGAATTTCATGACGAGGCGTCGTATGGAGCTCTGCTCGCAGATGAGTACGACGCCATTTATGGAGACGTCTTTGACACCGAGGGCGCAGTCGAGCAGTTGGCCCGATTGGCCGACGGGGGCAGGATCCTCGAATTCGGCGTGGGCACCGGTCGCATTGCTCTCGCGCTGGCCGAGAGGGGCCTGGATGTGTGGGGCATCGACGGTTCGCCGGACATGTTGACGATCCTCCAAGAGAAGCCGGGCGGCGACAAGGTGACGACCCTGTGCGGAGATTTTGCGACCACTGCGGCCGAGGGCAAGTTCGACCTCGTCGTGCTCTTGATCAACACGATCTACGCCATGGGCTCCCAACAGGGCCAGATCGAATGCTTCGAGAACGCGGCCCGGCACCTGGCTCCCGGCGGGCGTTTCGTCATTGAGGCCTGGGTTCCCGATCCGCCCCGGGGCGATGCGCTGGGCCTGAAGGCCGGCGGCTGGGTCGCGGTTTCGCCGGACTGGTCATAGAGGATCACGATGCGGCTCGCCAGCTGTTGTCGACCACGCAGATCGTCATCGACGGAACCGGTCGCACGCGGACCTTTCCCCTCGTGCATCGCTACGCCTGGCCGAGCGAACTGGACCTCATGGCTCGCCTGTGTGGGATGACGCTCGAGAACCGCTGGGCGGATTGGCACGGTCACCCGTTCGACGCTCGGAGCACCGACCACGTTTCGGTATGGCGATCGCCATTGGCCTAAAAGGTGCGGCCATGACTGCGAGGGATCACTGAGGAGTGCCTGACCAGACGGAGACCGTGGTTTTCAACCGGACAAATCGATGAGAGAGAAACGGAAAGAGCGCACATGAAAGCAGTCACTTGGCAAGCGAAGCGACGCGTCAGCGTCGATTCGGTCCCGGATCCGTCCATCCAAGAACCCACTGACGCGATCGTGCGGATAACGAGCACGAACATCTGCGGTTCCGATCTCCATCTCTACGAGACGCTGACCGCCTTCATGGAGCCTGGCGACATTCTCGGCCACGAACCGATCGGGGTCGTCGAGGAAGTCGGAAAGCATGTCACCGCCATCAAGCCGGGTGACCGAGTCGTCATACCTTTCCAGATGTCGTGTGGTCACTGCTTCATGTGCCACGAGAAGCTCTTCAGCCAATGCGAAACCACCCAGGTCAAGGACCAGGGGAACGGGGCTGCGCTCTTTGGGTTTTCGAAGCTTTACGGCGAGGTGCCGGGGGGGCAGGCGGAGTACCTCCGCGTCCCCCAGGCAGAAACAACCCACATCAAAGTGCCCGAGGGTCCCGCAGATGACCGATTCGTCTACCTCTCCGACGTCCTTCCCACGGCGTGGCAGGCCGTCGAGTACGCCGCGATTCCACAGGGTGGAGCGGTCGTCATTCTCGGGCTCGGGCCGATTGGCGATATGGCATGTCGTATCGCCCAGCATCACGGCGCCCGCGTCATCGCGGTGGATTTGGTCCCCGAACGATTGCAGCGTGCTCGCGACAGGGGCATTGAGGTCATCGACCTCACGGACCATGAGGACGACCTCGGTGCGCTCGTCCGTGACCTGACCGCCGGACGGGGACCCGACTCCGTCATCGACGCGGTTGGGATGGAAGCGCATGGTTCGCCGGCCGCCAAATTCCTTCAGGGCGTCACGGCGCTGCTGCCCGATACCCTTGGGGCGCCGCTCAGCAAAAGGGCAGGGATCGACCGGCTTGCCGCACTGTTCTCGGCGATAGACATCGTGCGCCGTGGAGGCACGATCTCGGTCATCGGGGTCTACGGCGGAGCGGCGGATCCGCTCCCCCTGGTCACGATGTTCGACAAACAGATACAACTCCGCATGGGTCAGGCGAACGTCCTACGGTGGGTCGACGACATCATGCCGCTGCTCGTGGACGAGGACCCTCTGGGCGTGGACACATTCGCGACGCACCATCTACCGCTGGCGGATGCGCCGTACGCCTACGAGATCTTTCAGAAGAAGCAGGAGGGGGCGGTCAAGATCGTCCTCCACCCGTAGACACGCCGGGAGGGCGCGGCACGATAGCACTCGTACCGCGACACGTTAGTGCTGCGACGCCAGGTGCTCCTCCTCGGCCTGCCGCGCCTCCTGCTCCGAGTCGAAGTAGCCGAGGAGGTCGTGTTCGGGATGGCCACAGCGCGCGGTCCATCGCATGACCGAGATGTCGTGGGCGTCCGGAATCTCGCCGATGATGACTTCGACATCCGATTGGCTCGTCAACGAGTTGTCGGCGTCCGCCGCACGTCCCGCTTCGCCAGCGGAAATCGACCCCTCTTCAGCTGCCGTCGCCAAATCGTCACCGGGCGATGCGTTCTGTAATGCCTCGCCCACCAGGCCGGGATCCGACGCCGGCACCGCCTCGTCCGGACTCGGGTTCTCTTCCTGGGAAACGGATTCATCCGAGACGCTCTGCGAGTTGGTCATGAAGGAGTGCTACCCCTTGGGGGCAGAACTGACGCATTCGAGCAAGGGGCCCACGTCCAGGGGTCGAAGTTCGGCAACGGCTCAAAAAGCGTAGGCGTTCTGCAGGAACCTGCGTCGGGGATCCGAATTCGGGTAGTGACAGACAACCGACCGATTCGAGCAGACGAGGTGAACGCAGAGACCAGATGAGAGTCCTCGTGGCAGGATCGACGGGATTCGTGGGTCAAAAGCTGTGCCCGGCTTTGACCGAGGCAGGGCATGAGGTCCTGGCCATGACACGTCGGCCGGAGGGCTACGGCGGTGCCGGCGAGCCGGTCAGGGGAGACGTCGCAGACCCCGCATCGCTCGTCGGCGCCTTGCAAGGCTGTGAGGCGGCGTATTACCTGGTGCATCGGCTGGGAGAGAAGGACTTCGCGCGTGCCGACGCCGAGGCGGCCACGGCGTTCGGCCGTGCCGTCGGCGAAGCCGGGGTCAGCCGGATCATCTACCTGGGTGGGTTGGGCGACACTGACGACGACCTCTCGGAGCATCTGCGCAGCCGTCGCGAGGTGGAGACTCTGCTCGGCGAGGGCGGCGTTCCCGTGACGGTGCTGCGGGCCGGGATCATCGTCGGCGATGGCGGCATTTCTTGGGAGATGACGCGTCAGCTCGTCGAGCACCTGCCCGCGATGATCACGCCCCGGTGGGTCCACACCAAGACCCAGCCCATCGCCCTCGCCGACGTAATTCGCTACCTCGTCGGGGTGCTCGAGACCCCAGAGACGACGGGACGAGTGTTCGACATCGGAGGGCCTGAGGTGCTGGAGTACGTGCAGATGCTCCGTCGCGTGGCCGTCATCGAAGGCCGTCCACTGCTGGTGGTGCCGGTCCCACTGCTGAGTCCGTCGCTGTCATCGCGGTGGCTCGCGTTGGTCACCAACGTCGATGTGGCGACCGGCCGTCGCCTGGTCGACTCCATGACCAACGAAGTGGTCGTGCGAAATGACAGCATTCGTTCCCTCGTGCCTTTCGAACCCATGGACTACGACGCCGCGGTGCTCGCCGCCCTCGGCGAGCGGGCGAAAGCGCAGAGAATGTGAGCCGGCGAAGGTGACGAAGGCCAGCTCGGACGGCTCATCCCCCTCTCGGACATCGGCATGGGCGTCATCGCGGCAAGCGGTGAATGCGCTTCGATCGGCCTGTCGCTGCGACAAGTCGACCCGTCGGCGTCGGCGTCGGGGCCTGGCGGCTGCCGTGGCGCTGACCGGGACAGCACTCCTCGGCGCCTCGCTCTCCACCAAACCCGCGTCACGTGAGTTCTACGCCCTGACGTTCTCTGTCGCTGGGACGTGGCTGGTCGGCGGTCTGGCCATTGAGCCGCTTCGTTGGAGTTCGTTGCGAGGCGAACAACGCTCTTGGGAAAGTCTGGTGGCGGTGCCAGTTCTCACCGGCGCCGCCGCGTTCGGCGCCTTCTTCGGCGCTGCTGCCGTCGCACGTTACATTCCGGTCTTGAACGAAGCGCTCGTTTCGGTCCTGAATTACGCCGAGCACGGCTCAGACTCGTGGGTGCTGGCGACGACGCTCGCCAACGGTGTCGCCGAAGAGGTCTTCTTTCGCGGGTCTTTGTTCACCGCTCTCGGTTCCCTCCACCCAGTCGGCGCCTCGACTGCCGTCTATATGCTCTCGACCTGCGCCACCTGCAATCCAGCCCTGGTCCTTGCGGCCGGGGTCATGGGAAGCGTGTTCGCAGCCCAGCGTCGCGCCACGGGCGGTCTTCTGGCGCCGATCCTGACGCATGTGACGTGGTCGGCACTCATGCTGCGCTACCTCCCCGCCCTCTTTCGCAAACCCCTGGCATTCGTCATGACGCCTCTGGCCAACGACGAACTGACTGGTCCCCGTGGATAGAGCTATCGGCGCATGATCGAACTGGCGCCGGCGGGGCGGGCCGGCACGCCGGACGAGATCGGGACACTCGGAGCGCTGCTGATGGGGCGTGACGGTGCGTTCATCACCGGGAGCGACTTCTTGATCAACGGCGGCGTCACGGCCTCCTACTTCTACGGCGAGCTTGCGCCGGCATGATCTTGAGCGCCATAACGAGGGCTCTGATCTAGCAAGGAGAAACGATATGGAACTTCGACCAAAGCAGCCGACAGGAAAGGGACCGGCAGAGTGGTTCACCGGGGATGTCTGGATTGATCTTGTCAACCAAAGCGAGCCCCCCTCCAGGCTCAACGTGGGGGCCGTGCATTTCACGCCAGGCGCCCGAACGGCCTGGCACCGTCACGAGGGAGGCCAGACCCTCTACGTGACCGAAGGCCGGGGGCTCGTACAGTCGCGTGGCGAAGAGATCGTCGAGATTCGCTCAGGCGACGTCGTCTATGCGCCCGACGGAGAGGAGCACTGGCATGGCGCCACCTCGGAGCACTTCATGACCCACATCTCTATCACCGAGGGCCTGCCGCACTGGGGCGACCAGGTGACGGATGCCGAGTATGGGGCTCAGCATCACTCATGAGCGAGAAACAGACCTGAGCGCAGAGAGGCCGGCCCTGGTGGCCCGGCCCGTTTCAGTCTGGTCGTTGAGGCAGTCCGACACGTCAAGGGTCACAGCGGGACTCCAAGTTGATGCTGGTCGGAATCTTCGTCCGTGGCCCCGCTCGTTGTGAGTTCGAGTCTCACCCCCGGAGCTTTCGTCGTCGTTTTGGGGTTCTTCGGATTGCAGCGGGAAGCCGGGTACATTGGTGAGATCCTCGAGATGCTGGTGGGCCTCAAGGACGTCTCGGTCCTCCAATACGAGCGTCTCGGACCCCACGTCGAGATGATCGTCGAACAGGTCGTCAGCGACGTGCGCTGCCCGAGCTGCAATCGGGCGGTCCAAGTCAAAGACGCCCGGTAGTGCACTACGTCATCGTGAAGGCTGAGACCGGGAACTGCTCCTCCTCTCGCTCGTGAGCCCGAGGAGATGCGCAGCGCCCTAGGTTCTCAGGGCTGAACCTCGACGTCGACCACGACGGGCGGGAGCGTCACCCCGCTGGTGGTGCTGAGATTCACGCGGACCGAGTAGGACCCGGCCGCTGGAGCGGTGACGCTGAGCGGCTGGCTGGTGGGCTGGGGCGGGGCGCATCCCGCGGCGTCGCCGTGAGACTGCGCCAGCGTGAGCGTGCCCGAGGAAGGTGACACCGTCAGCCCAGTCGGATTCGCGACCGCCTGCCACCGGACTGTGGTCGCCCGGTCACCGGCCAGCGCCATCCCGAGCTGGATCGTGGTCGCTTGCCCGGCCGTGGCGGACGCCGCGCCGCTCGGCAGCGAGAATCCGACCGCCGGGAGTTGACCTTCCTCAAACGAAGGGGGGCGGGCGGAGGGCGACGACGCCCATGCGGTGTCCGGCGTGCCGGACAGGACGTAGTGCATGGTTCCGCCCGTGTTGAGCGCCGATGCCGGGAGCCAGGGCAGATCCCAGCTTCCGGTGGAGGAGTGCGGCTCCGGAGTGCCGGAGCAGGACGGCTGTGCGGGCGAAGGAAGGGTGACGCCCGAGACTCTCAGCGCGTGGACGTACGGCCGGGAGGCGGCCGCGCCCGGGGCCTGCTCGACCAGACGGTGACCGTCCGCGAGTCTGATGGTCACGGATGGGAAGAGGGGACTGGCCAGCGCCAGGTCCGCCGCGCCCGGCGTCACGGGGAACAGTCCGAGGGCGGCCCAGACGTACCAGGAGGAGAGGGCGCCCAGATCGTCATTCCCGGGCTCGTCGACCGGAGCGTCCGCGTACTCCGTGTCCACGATGGCGCGTACGGCACGCTCGGTCTCGTCCGGAGCCCCGAAGGAGTCGAACTCCCACGGAGCCCACTCGTCGGGCTCGTTGCCTGACCATTCCTCGGGGACATCCCTCGTCGCGTTGAGGGAGCTCATGAACGTCTCGAGCTCGGTGGTGGCGGCAGCGTCGCCGCCCATCAGCGAGGCCAGGGCGCCGAGGTCTTGCGGGACGGACCACGTGTACTGCACCGCATTGCCCTCTTCGAAGCCCGTCTGCCCGCCTGGTTCGAGCTGTGACGCCTCGAATGCCGCTCCGGGAGGGAAGCTGCCGTCCGTGCCGCGAGCCTGGATATAGCCCGTGGCCGGGTTGAACAGGTACTCCCAGCTGGCGGCGCGCCGGTTCATGGTCGACGCCAGCGAGCGGTCGTGCTCGGCCGTGGCGATCCGCGCGATGGCGAAGTCGTCGAGGGCGTACTCAAGGGTGACCGAGCCTCCGATGGAGTAGTCGATTGATGTCAGGTCCAGCGAGCCCGCATTGACGTAGTGCTGTGAGATGTACTGGCTGAGGTACTGCCGCTCGATCTCGAGCCCATGGTCCGTCTCGTTCTGGGTCGCGCCCTTGACCATGTACTTGAGCGCCGAAGCGACGTCGAAATTGCGGACACCCATGGCGTAGGCGTCAGCAATGATGGGATCCGCCGAGTCACCATTCATCTGCGACTCGTCCCCACCGACGATGGCCCACTTCGGGAGCCAGCCGTTCTGCTTTGCATCGTTGACAAGTGACTGCACCATGTCACCGACGTCATGGGGAGCGAGTAGCGACTCGAGCTGGACCTCACTGCGGTAGATGTCCCACTCGGAGAAGTTGGCGTACTCGTTGCGATGCTCGGCTGTATGGACCTTCCCGTCATTTCCGTAGTATCGGCCGTTCAGGTCGGAGACCACGTTGGGGAAGAGGAGCGAGTGGTACAGCGCTGTGTAGAAGGTGTGCTCCTGCGTCATGGTGCCGCCTCGGATGGCGATCCGGCCGAGCAGACTGTTCCAGCGACCCTGCGCCCGGGCGCTGACCCCCTGCAGCGACCAGCCCGAATCCTCTCCCTGGAGGTTCTGGAGGGCACCCTGTGTACTGACGAAAGAAATTCCGACCTTCATCAGAACCTGCTGCCGCTTGGTCGTGTCGAAGGTGGCGAAGGCACCGCAGGAAGTCGCGCTGCAGTCGGCGGCTCCGGGGGCCGTGCCCGAAGCGCTCCACATCCCCGCCGCCGAGAACGGCCGGTCGAAGAGGGCGACGAAGTGCAGCGTGTAGCTGGATCCGGTCCCACAGAACTGCCCGCTGGTCACCTGGCCTTCGACCTCGTTGTGACCGACGACGTGCGCGCTGGCCGCCGTGACGGGGTTGACGCCGTCGGCCACCTTGAAGAGCACGTTGGACTCGGTTCCGCGCGGGAAGACGAAGCTCGAGATGCCCGACCGCGTGGTGACGGCCAGGGAGACCGAGATGGGAGCCGGGCCCCCGAGCTCGACCTGATAGCGGCCGGGCGAGGCATGCTCCTGCTGGTGCGAGAAGGTGGCGACCGCCGTGGCAGGCGACGTCACCGCACCCACGGTGGGCAGGATCGGGACGTCCTGATAGGACGGGCATCCCGTGCCGCTCAGATGGGTGAGGCTGAAGCCGCTGATCGCTGAGTCGTCGTAGGCGTACCCTCCGCCGGCCTGCGCCTCGTTGGGGCTGGTGTCGGGGCTCCACTGGATCATGCCGAACGGGAAGTCCGCGCCCGGGAACTCGCCGACGGTCCCGGGGCTCACCGGTCCGGTCGCGGTGCCGTCGAGTGGGTGGACGAGGGCCGCCGGGTCCGCTCCGGCGGTGGACGGCGGCGAGGCGCCCGATGGGGGGAGGGAAGGGCCGGCAGCTGTCACAGACAGCGCGCCTAGCAGGGCCAGCGCCGCCGCACCGAGAACCGGTCCGTGCCATCTTCGAACACGGGGCCGACCGGTCATTCCGATGACCGTAGCAACGGGGCTGCGGGACGCAGGTTCGGCCGCACGTGAGTTCTCCGCGGTTCTGTCACACCCCGCTGCCATGTTCGACGTCGTCGGTGCGCGGCCGGCTCGGCGAGGTGCTGGGACTCCCGTCAGGTCGAGGGAAATGCCGACGGAGGTCTGCCCATCCGCGCGCCTGCATGTCGCCGGGAGCGCCTGAGCTATGACCCGATGGTTATCTTCGTGTAGCGGCCCCCGATGAGCCACTCGGAGACGTAGAGGTTGCCATCGGCGTCGACCGCAAGCGAGTGAGGAGAATTGAACTGAACGGCAGCCGGGATGTCCGCGCGCTCCACACGGCCGTCGCTGTCCAAGGCGTTCGGCCATCCGCGCCGCTCAGGCCAACTCGTGCCGATTCGGGCCCCGTCGGAGGCACCGATGTAGTCGACAAACGTGTCCTCAGCGTCGAACACGGCGAGGCGTGAGCACAGCTCAGCAATGACAAGCATGTTGTCCGCAACCGCGAATCCGCTTGGGCTGTTCAGAAAACCATCTCCGAAGGTCCTGCGATACTGACCCTGGAGGTCATAGACCTGCACACGGTGATTTTCACGATCGGCAATGTAGAGCTCCGGGGTCTTGTCACCCCGTCGATCGATCAACACGGCGTGAGGGCAAAGGAACCGTCCACCCCCTTCGTCGCCAGTCAGGGTCAATTGATGACGGCCTCGCTTGTCGAACCGGTGCACCAGGCTGGATCCGTACCCGTCCGCCACCGAGATGTCGCCGTTGCCTCCGAACCTCTCTTCGTCGACGGCCGTACCGCACGGGCAGTAGTCGCCCATCATGCCGGGCGCCGATGCGGGGTCTCGTGGCGCGGAGGGGAGCTCGGCCACGATGTCGCCTTCAAGGGTCATCTTGACGACTCTGGGTGCACAGGACTCCACGTGGACGCCCCTCCCGAAGACGGACGCCCACTCCTCGTCGCCGTCCTGCGGGACCGCGAAGACGAAGCCCGGGTCGCTCACCCACAGGAGCTCCTGATCGCCCTCTCGCATCAGCGTGATGCAGTGTCCTTCCCTGAGTCCCGACCTCACCGATTTCGAGACATGGCCGTTCCGATCCAACGTCACCAACAGCCCGGCGTGGAAACCGATCAGTTCACCGGTTCTGGAGATGACGATCCCATTGTGGGACCACGAGCTCGACGCCTCGGGGATTGCAGACAGATCGGCCCAATTGAAAGTCATGTCATGCGTGCACGTCGCGCCTCCTTGGTTACGGGCCCGGATGACCAGAGCTCACCGCCCCACGGACTCCCCTGCGAGTCTGGAGGTTCATTCCTTCACGGCCCTAGGAATTTGCGTTTCAGGCCCTCCATGACGGCGTCGTAGCCGAGGTCGAAGAGGTCCTCGCGCGAGAACCGCGCCGATTGGGTCACCTTGTCCAGCGTCGCCGTCGAGATGCCTACTCCTACGAAATGTGCCATTGCGTCGAGGTCGATCTGACCGGTCATGAATGTGAACAAGGTTGCGAAGCACACGACCGCAGCATCAGAGTCGAAGCCGCCTTCGTCCAGGAGCGTGAGCACGCCATCCGCCAGGCGGGCGCCCTCACCTGACCCTCCGTCCCCCAGGTGCGCCGACACCCCTGGGTGCGCAGCGAACACTCGGCGAGCGTCCGAGTGCAGCTTCCGCAACCGGTCCTCCCAGCTGCCCTCATCGGGTCCGGGCACGCGAATCTCGCTCAGGATGTCGTCGACCACTAGCGCGTGCAGGTATTCCCGACTCGGGGCGTAGTGGTAGATCGTCATCGGGGGGACGTCGAGCTCTCGAGCCAGCGCCCGCATCGAGAGATTGTCGAGGCCGACCTCTCGGGTCACCCGAAGGGCCGCCTTGATCACCTGATCTGTGCTCAGCGAAGGCGGTCGCCCCCTCGAACGAGGTCTGTCATTCGCCTCGGGCCGTGGGAGGGCGCTTGGGGGATGGCTGCTCTTCACGGTTTGCTTGCCCGGCCGGTTATTTCTAGTATGCCGTACGACAATATCACCCACGTCGGAGTCTGAGAGCGAATTGGACGCTCCTGCCGAGGCAGAGGAAGAAGGACCAGGTGGACCAGGGGATTCCCGGAACGCTTCTGCTGGACCCAGAGACTCTCGGTGACCCCTACCCCTTCTTCCGGAGCCTGCGGGAACGAGCCCCGGTTTGGGAGGTCCCCGGCACCGAAGTCTTCCTTGTCAGCACGTTCGAGCTCCTGGTCGAGGCGAGCAGCCGGGTCGAGGATTTCTCGTCGGCCATGAAGTGCCTGCTGTATCGAGACGACGCCGGATTGCCTGGCCGCTTCACGTTCGGAGACGCCGGCGGTCAGGCGCTGGCAACGGCGGATCCGCCGTTGCACGAGATCCATCGCCGGGCCGTCTTTCCCGAGCTGGTGACCAAGCGCATGGAGGCGCTCGATCCGGAGATCCACGACCTGGCAGCGGGGCTCGTGACCCGTTCGCTCGAGACGGGGACGATCGAGTTCATGAGCGCCATTGGCAATGTAGTGCCGATCACGATGATCAGCCGGCTCATTGGATTTCGCGGCAGCAACCTCGACGAACTCTGGCGCTCCGCAGTGCATATGACCAAGCTGGTCGGGTCGACCTTGACGCTCGACGAGTTGGTGAATTATGCGGCGGGTGGTGACGAGGTCCAGGCCTGGATCGCAGACCAGGTGGATGCAGCCGTCGAGGAACCGAGCGACGACCTACTCGGCGCCGTTGCGCGGCAGCATCGTTGACGGCATCCTGACTGCGCCGGAGGCCGTCGGCATCTTGACGATCCTCTTGAGCGCGGGGGGAGAGTCCACGACGAGTCTGCTCGGGAACGCGGTGCGCATTCTCGCCGAAGACGCTGAGCTTCAAGACCATCTCCGCCGGAATCTCGATCAGGTACCGCTCTTCGTTGAGGAGGCTCTCCGGCTCGAGTCCCCATTTCGCTACATGATGCGTACCGTTCCGGCGGATACCTCGCTGGGTGGCATCGGGATACCGGCTGGCGCCACGGTTTTGTTGCTCTGGGCCGCCGGGAACCGCGACGAGCGGGAGTTCGATCATTCCGACGAGGTGGACTTGAGCCGGCGGGTCCCGCGTCGCCACGTGGCCTTTGGGAGAGGGATTCATCACTGTGTCGGCGCACCTCTCGCGAGAATCGAAGCACGCAACGTGATCTCTGTGCTCCTCGATCGCACCAGCAGCATCTCATTAGACCCGGAGACTCCACCGCGTTGGGTCGACAGTTTCTTGGTCAGACGTCACCAGGAATTGCCAGTTCGGCTCCAGGCCTCTTGAACCGGGCAAAGGCTCTTCTACGACAGAATCGGGGAGAAAACGTGTACTGATACCGCGCTATCCGCGCGTCAGTGCTGGCGGCCATTGCCAGCGTGCCATTCGTCTCACTCGGGGCGACGGCAACGACGGCGGGAGCGTCCCCGGCGCCGATCACCCTCGCGTACATCACCGACGTGACTGGTCAGGCGGCGGCCGAGAACGGGACGTCACCGGAGGCCTTCGAGGCCAGGCTCGCGATGCAGAATGCGGAGGGTGGTGTCAATGGACACAAGCTCGTGCCTCTGGTCATCGACGATCAGACGATCCGTCCCAGATCAAGGACCGCCGTGCAGGATGCCATCTCGAAAGGGAATGGGGTGGCCCGGTCGTCACCCGGCCACCTCACGAAGCTAGGGGCCAAAACTGATCATCTGGCATATCACTACTTAAGATGCCTACAATCACTCCTACAGCTTAAAGCGATGACTCAATGGTAACCTACGGGTAGGATTGATTGTGAGGGAGTAACCCTCCAAAGGATCGGATTCATCGACGGGCAACCCTCGATGAACAGCCGTAAGTGAGTCGCAAGGAGAAGCATGTCGCAGAGCCAAACCCGCAAACAGGTGCTGCAGCATCTCACGCAGCATGGGCCGATCGAAGATTCGACAGGGAGAGCAACGGCGAAGCTTCGGCAAGCGCTCGGTTACCAGGGTTCACAGGGGAACTTCACTCAACTGATCGCCAACATGGATCGAGCGGGTCAATTGACCAGAGAGGTCAAGGGAAAGAGGACCTATCGAATTGTTCCCGTTGACTCTTCGCCGTCGAACGTTGACAACAAACCGGCCAAGATGCGACAGACAGATGTGGATATGGATTACGACACATTGGCCTCCGCCTTACTTGTTCAGGTCGTTCAGACTCTGAGCCAGGGACATCGAGGGCGAGAGACGGACGGGTCCTGGGCACGCCGCCGGATCGAACGACTCGAGCGGCGTATCGACGATATGGAGCGCGACCTGTCGCAGGCAAAAGCTGAGTCGAAGACTCTCAAGGCCGAACGCGACGAGCTGCGAGTCCAACTTCAGCACAGCGAAGGAAACCTCGCGCTTCTCACGGATCGGCTCTCGACCGGTAAGCCACGTGACGGACAACTGTCCAAGCTCCTTCGGGCAGACGAACGCGCACTTCTTCACCAGCTTCGTAGCAGCCTCGTGAACGAGCGCCCAGATCGCGCAAGCTGACAGTTCAGGCATCCCGGATAAGGCATCAGATCGAATCCGGCCGGAACCCGTTTCGGCTACCAGCGTGAGAGTTTGGTCGTGAGCTACTTGGAGGTAGTCCATGCCCGAGCGCTATGCGAGGGAGTTCCGCCGAGGCCGTCTGTGAGCGCCTGGTGCCCGGCGAACCAGGTCAGCGGTCGAGTTGCGCGACTTCACCATGGATGTCGTCCGCCGTTTGGTCGGCCGTACGTCCGGTCGACTGCTTGGCTCAACCAAGAGTGCTCGTCTCGCTACGACGCGCTCTATGACAAGATCGCCGGAAAGCCGGTAGCCAGTCCCTGGGAGGTTCAGAGTGATCCACGAGGTCACGCCGTTTCGCATCGAGGTCAGTGAGACCGATCTCCTCGACTTGGCCACTCGCTTGGCCCGGACTCGTTGGCCGGAGTCTCAGACCGTCGCCGATTGGTCGCAAGGCGTCCCTCTCGAGTACTTGCAGGACCTCTGCCGCTATTGGGCAAACACGTACGACTGGCGAGCGAGGGAGGCGCGGCTCAATCGCTTCCCGCAATTCCGGACCGACCTCGACGGGCTCGGGATCCACTTCCTCCACGTCCGCTCGCCGGTGGAGAACGCTCTCCCCTTGGTGATGACACACGGCTGGCCCGGGTCGGTCGTCGAGTTCCTCGAGGTCATCGGCCCACTCACAGATCCGGTCGCTCACGGTGGGGTGGCAAGCGACGCCTTTCACGTCGTGTGCCCCTCTCTGCCCGGTTATGGCTTCAGCGACAAGCCAACCTCCACCGGCTGGGGAGTGGAGCGCACAGCGACTGCCTGGACCCAACTCATGGCCCGACTCGGCTATGACCGCTACGGCGCTCAGGGCGGTGATTGGGGATCCGCAGTCACCTCCTGCATCGGAATCATCGATCCGTCGCATGTCGTTGGGATTCACCTCAATATGCTTGCCGCAGGTCCGGGCCGGGAATCGGGTGAGCTGACCGAGGCCGAGCAGGCGGCGCTGGACTCACTGCGGCTGCACGAAGAGTGGGGGACCGGTTACTCGAAGGAGCAGTCGACCCGCCCTCAGACGATCGGCTACTCGCTGGTTGATTCGCCGGTCGGTCAGTGCGCCTGGATCCTCGAGAAGTTCTGGAACTGGACCGATACCGATGGCGACCCTGTCGGCGTCCTCGGTGCCGACCGCCTCTTGGACAACGTCATGCTCTATTGGTTGACGGGCAGTGGCGCGTCTGCCGCCCGCCTCTACTGGGAGAGCTTTCGAAGGTGGCGACCCGCCAAGGTTGAGGTTCCGACCGGAGTCTCCATCTTCCCGAAGGAGATCTTTCGCCCCTCGAGGCGCTGGGCTGAACGCCGGTACACCAACATCGTGTACTGGGACGAGCTCGAACGCGGGGGGCACTTCGCGGCGTTCGAGCAACCGGCGATCTTCGTCGAGCAGCTCCGGACCTGTTTCCGACTCGTCCGGTCGTAGGAGCATGGTCAGCATCGAGCATGGAGAGGTCCCAGCAGGCAGCTCAATGGGCATCTTCGATCAGTTCCCCGAAATGGGCGGATCCGCGTGGACAGACTGAACAACGCCAACCTCGCCAGTTGGGAAGGCACGACGCACCACAGGCCTTTGGACCTATCCGCCGAGCGTCCCAAATCGGCCTTCAGCCTGATTGCCATCGCCGACAGGGACGCGCGTGCCAGATAGTCTTTCGCCCGCCATGGCGGGGCGAGTGCACCCGATTATCGAATCCAGCGACGGCGTGCGGACCGCCTTGCACGATCTGGGCGGACCGAGTGGCGGTGCGACCGTTCCCGTGCTGCTTTTCTCGCATGCCACCGGGTTTCACGGTCGGGTCTGGGAGCCAATGGCGTCGTTGTTATGCGATCAGTTCCGCTGCGTGTCGCTCGATCTGCGTGGCCATGGGATGTCCGAGCTCCCGCCGGGGGCCAGGTTGGCATGGTCGGGCATGGCCGATGACGTCGTGGCGGCATTGAGCAGTGACTTCTTCCCGACGGGACCACTTTACGGCATCGGTCACTCCATGGGTGGTGCGGCACTCGTACTGGCTGCGGCGCGACGAGTGGGCGCATTTCGATCGTTGTGGTTGTACGAGCCGGTGATCGTCCCTGATGGGGGCTGGTCGCTGCCGAATGGCCACAACCCCATGTCGGAGGCGGCGGCTCGGCGTCGTGACCGCTTCGACTCACTGGACCAGGCGTACGAGAACTATCGATCAAAGCCGCCGCTCAACCAACTTCATCCCGATGCTCTCCGGGCGTATGTCGATGGCGGCTTCTCGTCCACTCCAGACGGCTCGGTCACGTTGCGCTGCCGGCCGTCGACAGAAGCAGAGGTCTTCCGACACGCCGCGACAAGCGGTGCGTGGAGCACCATCGCAACGATCGAGATGCCGGTGGCCGTTGTGTCCGGATGTCCGGAGGGGATTGGACCTGGAGCTTTCGCCCCGGCGATCGCGGCGACCCTCCCTGACGGCAACCTCATCGTGCGGCCCGACCTCGGCCATTTCGGGCCCCTCGAGGATCCCGAAGCCATGGCCGCACATGTAGCCGGCTGGGTCCGAGCGCACCGTTAGTGGCCTTCCTGTCCGAGTGTGGCGTGACTATTTCGACATGGGCCTCACCGGCAGGTTGATGGCGGCGAGGACGTCACGTCACTCCTCCCCAGCTGACCTGCGGCTGGGTTAGATTGGCAGGGTCTGCCAAAATCAGAGCGGGGGGTCGCGAGTGAGACAGAGTTCTGTGCCGGCCATGGCCGGTTCGGTCCACGGGGGCAAGAGGCGCGGATCTCTCATGGCTGAAGACGTCGCGGCCGGACCGGAGGCGGCAGGGGCCGAAGCAATGGCCGCCATGCTCGATCTGTCGGCGCCTCAGGCGAACTACAAGGCTGTCATCGACGGCCCCGGTTTCGTTCAGCCCGCCGAAGGTCTAGTGCTGACCTTCGACCGTGCGTTGACCGAACATGTGCTCCGCCACCATGAACTCTTCTCTTCCCGCGTCGAGATGAGCTTGGGCAACGTACGGCCGCTGATCCCGCTCAACGTCGATCCGCCGCTGCACTCGAAGTACCGCAAGCTTCTCGATCCGCTGTTCGCCCCGAAGCGCATGGACGAACAGGAGGAAGACATCACCCGGCGGGTCGTCGCCCTGATCGACGGATTCATCGATGCAGGGGAATGCAACTTCACGGAGGACTTCGCCGAGATCTTCCCGAGCTCGGTGTTCCTCGGACTGATGGGTCTTCCCGAAGACGAGCTCCGTATGTTCCTGCGCTTGCGTGACGGCATCTTGCACCCCGAGAAGATCGACCCGGACGCGCTCGTCGATCCCGACAAGCGGGCGGCGGTCATGGCCAGGACTGGTCAAGAGATCTACGAATACTTTGGTGCCCTCGCTGATGAGCGGACGAGGAAACCGGCCGATGACGTGATGTCGAAGTTCGTCGTGTCCGAGGTGGATGGTGAGCGACTCTCCCGGGACGACATCGTCGATATCTGCTATCTCATGTTGATTGCGGGACTCGACACGGTGAGTGATTCGCTCACCTGTATGTACGCCTTCCTGGCCAACCATCCCGAACATCGCCGCCAGATCGCCCAGGATCCCGGTTGTGTCGCCGGCGCGGTCGAAGAGTTGCTGCGCTGGGAATCGCCGGTGCCGTTCGGCGTCCCGCGTGTCGCAACCGAGGACACCGAACTGCCCAACGGCTGCCCGATCAAGCAGGGAACCGCCGTCATGGTCCTGTACGGCGCCGCCAACGTCGACGAGAGCCAGTGTCCGGCGCCGTTCGATGTGCTTTTCGACCGTGACTCCAACCGCCACATCGCATTCGGAGGAGGAGTGCACCGTTGCCTCGGCTCACACCTGGCCCGGAGAGAGCTGCGAGTCACGCTCACCGAGTGGCACCGGCGCATACCTGACTACTGGCTCAAGACGGGCCACGAGCACCTCGAGTACCCGCCTGGTCTCCGACACGTGAAGGACCTTACGCTGGCCTGGCGCTGACGCGTACCGGCTCGCTGGGTACACAGTTGCTGGGTCGACAGAGCCACATTCGCCCTCCCTGAGCGACAAGGTGGACTCGACCTCACTTTCGCCTTCACTCCTCGATGCGCGTCCGTCCGCGATGTGCGCGAGACGGTGCCGGAGCGTGGCTCTTCCGGCACCGGAGCACCGCGTAACCGGCCAGGGGCAACTTCAAACCGTAAGGCCAGCCGAGGACACTGGTGTTGACGGCTTCGGAGACAATTGTGGTTCGGAGAGCCGTGGGTCCAATCGAGACGCGCAAGACCATCGAGAATCAGCGGGATGGAAGGAAGCCGATGTGCCCGCCTGGTGCGTGACGATGTGCGATCGTATTCGTGTTGAAGGAATACACATCCTTAACAGTGATCGGACGGGTGCGACGGGTGAGGAGGCTCGCGGCGCCGACGCCGCTCAGCGGCTCGGGACGGACTTGGTAGTTGGCGAGGGTGCTGATGGTCATCTTGCTCGACGGATCCATGAGGTTGAGAGTTCGAGCTCTCCCCCGGAGCGTTTCTCTTCGTTTCGCTGTTGGGCGGCGGCATGACTCGACTTCACTTTCGTCTTCACCCCTCGATGCCCGTCCGCGCGCGATGTCTCGAGGCGGTTCCGGGCTCAGCTCCTAACGTGTCTGCACGTGGCTGGGCGAGCAGATATCCGGTACCGGCGTGCCTTTGAGTTCGGGTGCACTCCGCAACAGTTGTGGGATGCCATGCAGGAGGTCGATCAATTCGAAGCATGGTGGCCCTGGCTCGAGGAGTTCCGCCTTGAAGGGGGCAGCCTGAAGGCGGGTTCCGTTCTGCACGGCGTGGTCGCTCCGCCGTTGCCGTACAGGATGCGCCTCCGGGTCGAAATCACCCGCAGCGAGCCGCCCAGGGAGATTGACGCCGTCATCCATGGCGACCTCGAAGGTCTGGCGAGCATCGAGATCCGCCCCACCGACGTCGGAGCGAGGGCCGAGGTCGCATGGACGGTCGAAATGATGCAGCGCCCGATGCGCCTCGCCGCACGCTTCGGGCGCCCCCTCCTGCAGTGGGGTCACGACCGAGTGGTCGAGATCACCGTCGCTGGCTTCCGCAGGAGACTCGAGGCGGGCGACAGCTGATTTGACCAGGAACAACGCCCACTAGCGCGTGACGAAATAAATCTGGTCGATTGTTCCGCCGGCGTCCGTGCTCGGGGGCGTGACGTGGACGATTGTTGCGCCCGCTTCCTCGAATATTCTTCTGGTCGTTTCTTCGGGAAGGGCCAGAAGTGTCATTTCTGGTACCCAGTCGAGGCGCTCGTAGAGCACATGTGCAGGAACACCGACACGCCTCAGAGCGTTCGCCGTGCGAAGCCGGAAGCCGGCACGGGTGTTCCATCGGGGTAATGGCGGTCGGTGGGTGGGCGCTCTCAACGGGAGCTGAACAACAATGGCACCGCCTGGCTTGAGAACACGAACGAACTCACGAAGAAAATTCTCAATGGCGCGAGTCGAGGTCAGGTGTTGGAGTACCAGAAGGCTCAGAACGAAGTCGAAGGAGGAATCCGATATCCACCGAAGATCGTCATTTCGATTGAGCCTGAACTCGAGATTGGTTCGATTTGAGTGGAGCTCCCTCGCCCGCGCCAGCATGGTTGGCGCCACGTCGACACCGGTGACGCTCTCGAAGTGATTGGCGAGGCCCCCAGTGAGTCGGCCTATACCGCAACCGAAGTCCAGTGCCCCAGCTCGACTCCGGCCAATCCCGAGTCGGTCGGTCTCACTGAGGATCTCCTGAACGGCGCCTTCTCCACCGCGAAGAAACGCCTGCACGTCGCCACCACCATGGCGGTATTGAGGATCAGTCAAAATGGCGTAGAGCGGGTTGACCGCGCCCCAGTCCTCCCATGCTTGGCTCTGTGCTCTCCTCGAGGGCATGCGGTGAGGATGTCCCTTCTCGTAGGGAGGGCGCAACTCCCTTTTCCGAAACCGCGGGGACGGTGGGCGGGGAGACTGGCCGAATCCCCTGATCATCGCTCTTCAGGGTGTGGAATCCTTCACAGCAGAGTGGCCGAGATCACGGTGGCGGGCTCCCGCCGCCGGCTCGAGTCCGGCGACTCGCCGTCAGCTGAGGCGCGACACGGCCAGCGACGCGGCCAGAAGCACGACAGCCCATGACATGGCATGCAGCGCCCGCTCCAGGGGACCCAACAACGTCCGCTCATCGATCGGGACCACGTCACCGTTGGCCAGCGTGATCTGACCTCCCACCGCGGTGCTCCGGCGACGGATGAGCCGTGCCGGCGTGCTCAGTTGGCGCTGCGCGGCCGAGAGCGCAAAGGCCCCGGCCGCGGCGATCACCGGACTGATCGCCAGCCGCCCGGTTTGGGCCACGTAGGCAACCAGCACCGGGAAGGAGCCCCAGGCCAGGGCGAAGCCCGCGTCGCTGTGGATCACACCGCCGAACATCTCCAGGTTGTAGGCGACGACGAGAAGGGGACCCAGTACCAAGAACGGAACCAGGGGCCAACCGACACGGGACACTCCGGCAACACCGAGCGCAACGGCACCGGCCAGCCCCACCACGGTGACGGCGATGAGCGCCCCGGCCGGGATATGGGTTCCCAACGGACGACCGTTCAGTTCGTCGAGCGAGTGCGCCGCCAGCCCGACGGCGAAGAAGAAGGCCAAGAGCGTGGCCACCAGCCGCGTCAAGTTGACGGTGGGCGCCAGGCAGGCACCGATCACCACATAGGCCAAGTGCCACGCCGTGTACGGGGGGTGGAGCAGGGTCCACCAATCACGCCAGCCGCCGGCCCGGGCGGCGTAGAAGGCCGGTCGTCCTCCGGTGGCGCTGTCGGCGTGCGGTTCCCCGAGTGGGGAAGCCGAAGTCTCGGCATCGCTCGCGCCGGGTGCCGGCTCCTCAGTCACGCCTGCGTGTCCCCCACATGACCAGACCGCCCCCGAGGCTCATGACGCGGACGCCGACATCCTCGAACCCCGCCTTCCGCCAGGCCTCCTCCGTCCATGACAAGGGATACGTCCGGTAGTGCTGCGAGATGTTGGGTCCGAGGAACCGCCCTACCCGGAACCACTCGCGGCCACCGGTGAGCAAGCCGCCGACGGGGAGGAGCAGGCGGGTGTAGAGCCACCACCAGAAGCGCCAGAACCGACTCGGTGGCAGCAGGAATTCGAGGCTGGCCACGGCGCCACCGGGCTTCACGACCCGGGCCAGCTCGCACAGCGTGGCCTGGGGATCGTCAACGTAGCGAAGGAGGTACGTGAAGGTCAGTGCGTCGAAGGTCTCATCGGCAAATGGCAATTGCTCGGCTCGACCGGCCACCAGGCTGATCCGTTGGCTCATCCCGGCTTCGGTCACGTTCTCCTGACCCCGGACGAGCATGTTCCGGGTCAGATCCACGCCGACGACGTCAGAGGAGGTGCGCGCCGCCAGCTGCAGGGCTACCCCGGCGGTCCCCGATGCCACGTCCAGCATGCGGGCCGGCGAGGCGGGCGCAATGTGGTCGACCATGGCCCGTCGCCATCGGCCGTTCTGGCCCATGGAGAGGACCTCGGCCAACTGGTCGTAACGCTTCGGGAGGGACGCGAACAATTGCTGCGCGAAGCGGTTCCGATCAACGGCAACGTCCGTCGGCATGCCTTCCTCCAGGGGTGAGAGGATCTCACTGTAGATCCGGGCAGGTGGAAGGAGCAGGGTGAGCATGTCCCGCTTTGACGTCCTCGTCGTCGGGGGCGGACCAGCGGGTAGCGTGGCCGCGCTCGTCCTTGCTCGAGGCGGGGTGAGCGTCGCCTTGGTCGACAAATCGCCCTTTCCCGCGGGACAAGGCGTGCGGCGACGTGGTCGGGCCCCGAGGTCTCCAGCTGCTGAACGATCTCGGGTTGGCGCTGCCGATCGGGCCTGACGTCGGCGACATGCTCGTCGTCGGTCCAACCGGGCGCCGGGTGCGACTCCCCTCTGCGGATGGCCTGACGTATCCCGGACATGGCACTGCGGTCACGAGGACGGTGTTCGACGCCATGCTCCACGCAGCCGCCGTCACTGCGGGGGTCACCCCCATCGTCGGGCGGGCAGAGGAGCCTCTGGAAGGGGAGGGACGGATCGTTGGCTACCGTCTGAGCACCGGTGCGACGATCGACGCCGACTTCGTGATCGGCGCCGACGGCGCCACGAGCGAAGTCGCCGCGGCCGCCGGCCTCGTGGACCCGCACCTTGTCCTGTGGGGTTTTGCCGTGCGCACCTACCTGCCCCATGTGGTCGATCTCCCGGCCATCGTCTTGTGGGAGCCGACACCCTGGCGGGCGTTCCCCGGATACGGCTGGATTTTTCCCGGAGAGCATGGTGGCGCCAACGTCGGTCTCGGCATCGGGACGCGGTCGGATCGCAAGGCCGGTGCACAGGCGGTGCGGGCCTTGCCTGATTTCCTCGTGCACCTGCGCGCCCTCGGTCTCCTCGAGTCAGGTCCGGCGGTACCGCCACGCCGTCTCGGTGGCTGGCTCAAGATGGGCATGGTCGGGACCACGCCGGCGAGGGGGCGTGTCCTTCTCGCCGGCGATGCGGCCGGTCTCGTGAACCCGATGCAAGGGGAGGGGATCGCGCAGGCCATGACCAGTGGTCGTGCGGCCGCCGAGGCGATCCTCACTCGCCCGAGCCATGCAGCCGACATGTATCGATCCAGACTCGCCGTCGAGCATCTCCCGTACCATCGGATCGCCGCCGCGGTCCACGCCGGCCTGGTGGGACGGCCCCGGGCGACCGCAGCGGTCGCTCGGTTTCTGACCGCGGCGGGTCATGGCGACGCGCTGTCCGGCGGCTGGGCGGTGTTCTGGAACGAGCTGCTCGACGGGGCACCACCCAACCGGCATCGTGCGGTCGCGCACGCGGTGACGCAGATCGGCCGGGTCGTGACCGCCCCGGGGGCGACGGCCAGGTGGTTCACCGCGTCACTGGTTTGAGCCTCAGGCCCGACCCGGTCGAGAGGCGCCAGGGCGCTCCGCCGGAGGCCCTAGCCGGACTTCGACATGACCATGAGGGCAGCACCCTCCGAGCCCGGGATCTCCTTGATGGCGGAGAACTCGAGGGTGGCACCGTCCAAGAGCCAGGCCTGGAGCACCGACGCCTCCTTGGGCTCGGACAGGTAGTAGCCCTGAATGAAGTCGCACTCGGCCTCCGCCAGCATGGCGCACGTGAGCTCGTCCTCCGCGCCCTCGGCCACGACGTGGAGGCCGAGCGAGTGGGCCATGGCGATGGAAGAGCGGACGATGATCCGGTTGCTCGTCTCGTTCGGGAGGTTGGTCACGAAGGAACGGTCGATCTTCAGCTCCTGCACGGGAAGGCGGTGCAGGTAGGCCAACGATGAGTATCCCGTGCCGTAGTCGTCGATGCCGATCTTGATGCCCAGCGCGGACAGCTGGTCCAGCACCTTGCTCGCCTGGGCGAGGTCG
This sequence comes from uncultured Acidimicrobiaceae bacterium, assembly GCA_963736515.1. GTDB lineage: Bacteria > Actinomycetota > Acidimicrobiia > Acidimicrobiales > RAAP-2 > Bog-473. The sequence goes on from CAVTPE010000002.1 coordinate 30,911, forward strand.
GCCATGATCTCGGTCTCGGTCACCTCGAGCGTGAGGGTGTCGGGCGGCGAGGTCATGTTCCCGCAGGCGTGTGGCGACCCTCTCGACCAGAGTGGCGTCGGCGAACTCGCGTCCTGAGACGTTGACGGCGAGACCGATGTTGATGCCGGCATCGCGCCAGGCGGCCAGCTGGCGGCAGCCTTCGGAGAGGACGAAGTCCGTGATCTGCGGGGTGAGGCCCATCTGCTCGGCGATCCCGATGAACTCCTCCGGGGGAATCGCTCCCTGCTCCGGATGGTCCCAGCGGCAGAGGGCTTCGACCTGCACGATCTCACGGGTCTGAACGTCGGCGATGGGCTGGTACATCAGGCTCAGCTCGCTCCCCTCCTCGAGCGCGCGCGTGAGGAGGCCGCCGAGCATCAGCCAGCGCCGCATGCTCTGGTCCTGTTCCACCGAGTAGAGCTCCACCGTGCTGCGCCGCTCCTTGGCGAGGTACATGGCGATGTCGGCCCGCTGCAGGAGCAGGGCCACGTCGTCGCCGTGCTCGGGTGCCATGGCGATGCCGGCACTGGCGGTCACGGCAAGGGTCAGGCCGTTCATCTTGATCGGGCGCGACATCTCGTTGTTGAGGTCGTTGACAATGGCGACGGCCCACTCGGGCTCCGTCACGTCGGCGATGACGAGGGCGAACTCGTCGCCACCGAGGCGGGCGACGGTGGCAAGCCCGGAGACCGCGCGCAACAGCCGTTCGGAGATCTCACACAACAAGCGGTCACCGATGGCGTGGCCCAGCGTGTCGTTGACGTCCTTGAAGGAGTCGATGTCCAACAGCACGATGGCCACGCCATCGCTCTCGCTGAGCGCGGTGGCGGCACGGGTCAGGAACAACAGACGGTTGGGGAGCCCGGTCAACATGTCATGGGTGGCCTGGTGCGACTTGCTGTCGACCTCGTAGCGCAGCTCCTCGACGAGTCGGGCCCGTTCGAGGCTGGCGCTGGCATGGGCGACGAGGGTCTCGAACAGCTTGAGGTCGTCGTCGTCGAAGCTGTCCAATTCCTCGTCGCGATCGACCGCAACAATGGCGCCGATCGCGGTGTGCCGGTTCATGATTGGGGCGACGATGGCATCGCGATACTCGCCGGCGATCGGATCGACGGTCACCGTGCGGTCCTGGGCGGCACAGTGGTGGAGCGAGGCCGCGCCCGTGTTGAGGGTCTGCGTCACGATCGACGCCTCATCGAGGGTGATCGGCTCTATCCCGGAGGCCCCGTGGTCGTCAAAGGAGATCCGGCGGGGGATACCCGAAGGCTCGGCCAAGATGAGCTCGGCGCGACGAGCCCGCATGACCGTGCAGACCTCCCTGAGGACATCCACGCTCATGGACGACGGTTCGAGGCTCGCCGTACCTATCGTCCGACTGAAGTCGTAGAGATGCTGCAGAGACGAGAAGCGGAGAGAGAGGCGCGTGTACGCCCGGTAGGTCACGATGACCAGCGCGACGACGAGAACGAGGGGCAATGTCGTCCATGGGTCCGACCAAGCGGCGTCGAGGAACGCCAAGGCGAGGCACATGCTCACCGCCATCAGCATCGCGTGGTTCGCCAGCAGAAGGATTCCCGACCGCTTCTTCGGGGTCTGTCCGGCAAGCAGCGTGACGACCCGCAATGCGAGGGGCGCCACGATCTGGGCGGAGATCAGTGCCGCCGCCGCAGCGGCCCAGCCCACCGGGCTGACCGGACTGTGGGTTCCCAGGAGCTGGCGGAAGACGATGGCCGCGAGCGCGATGGCCAGCGCAGTCGAGGCCACGTTGAACGTCACCTTCAACATCGCCTGACGCCGCAGGACGAGGAAAACGAAAGCAACGGCGCAGACCGTGCTGAGCACGAGCAGATTGGGGGAAAGGAAGACCAGGCCGATGAGGAGCGGCACGTCCTCGAGCACCCAGAGGAAGGTGTTGCCGCGGTAGTGCAATGACACCGGCACCCAGTCGGTAATTGCCCAGAGCACACAGACGACCCCGAACATCTCTCCCTGGGGGATCACGTCCCGCAGGGGCCCCAGTCCCTGGAGAGGACCCTTCAGGCAAAGGGCGGCCGTGACGAGGGCCAGGGCAAAGGAAAACGAGTAGATGGCGACCGAGACCTGCCATCGTGGCCGTTCACGGCTGCCGGCCGCATCGCTCACATCGGCGACGACAGGCAGCCTCCGCGGATCGACGGACCCGTCTTCGAGAGCATTCGTCGCATCCATTGAGCCCACCGACTTACTACACCCGTTGATGGCCTCGGCGCCATCCGCGCACACGTTCAGATATCGGCTGGATTTGTTCAAGACTTGAGATTGCGTCGTTCCCGTGAAGCCTGATCCGGCCTGCACGCGGACATTTTCCCGTTGGTGACCGGCGCGAAGCTGACTGAATCCGGGACTTTCTGTGGGTTCGACGACGGAATCCATCACATCGGCCCGTACTGGCAGGGCATGTCGACCGCCACGGACCCTTCCGGACGTCTCCTCAGCGCCATCCTCGTCGAAGTGAGGGGTATGGGGATTGCTCCTTCAGCCCACTACTCGGAGGGGCCGGTACCCTCGCCGAGGATCCGGAGGAGCGGACGGGCAAGGAGCACCGCAACAGCACACTGCAACGTCCCTGCCAGCACCAACGGCAGACGGAGTCCGCCGATCGAGGCCAGGCCCCCGGCTGCCAGTGCACCCACTGTCGCCGCTCCCCACACGAGGCCGCGCCAGGCGCTGCCGACCCGTCCCATGAGATCGTCACGAGTCAGCCTCTGGCGGAGGGAGATGGCAACGACGGACCCGACGCCTACGGCGAAACCAACCAGGGCGAAGGCGGGGCCGGCCAGCGCCCAGCCCTGGGCCAACGCCATGATCAGGTAGCCGATGCCGGATAGCAGCGCGGCACCGATCAGAGTGCGGGCGCTCCCGAACTTTCGGACCAGGGGGTTTGCCCCCAGACTCCCGATGAGGTTCCCTCCCGCGCCGGCGGCGAGGAAGACCCCGTATGCGCCCTCCCGGACGCCCCACTCGGTTGTGGCCAGCAACACCAAGACGCCGGCCTCCATGCCCTGAAGTCCGGACAAAGAGCCCACCATCAGAAGCAGGATCCGCAGCCGGTGGTCGGCAAAGAGGAGCCGGGCGCCCTCCCAGGCCGAGGTCGAGGATCCCTCAGGTCTCGGCGCTTTCGAGCGGAAGCGGACGAAGGGGAAGCAGGACAACACCATCGCAATGGCGTCGGCGAAAAAAGGCACCGCCTTGCTCGTGGCGAAGAGCCACGTGCCGATCACCGGGCCGGCGAGATGTTCGGTGGCCGCTTCAGTGCCGGTCAGGACGCCGTTGGCGTGCTCGAGCGCGTCCGACTTCACGAGACCCGGCACGATCGCCTGCAGCGAGGAGTAGTAGACAGCCCGGCCGCCCGCGTTGATCAGCACGACCAGGATCAAGAGGGCCAAGGTCATGCGATCGCCCAGAATCAAGAACGCGCCGCCCAGGATGGCGACGGCGCGCACGAGATTCGAAATGGCCATGAGCGGGCCGCGTGCAAACCGGTCCGCGAACGCGCCAGCCGGCAATGCCAAGAGGAGCCACGGCAGACTGTCCGCGGCAACGACACTGGAAACGGCCAGTGGGTGGGGATCGACGACGACAGCCATGAGGGGGACAGCCCCAGCTGCCAGTCCGTCACCAGAACTCGCCAGCGTGAAACCAAGCCACAGGCGGGTGAAGGGACGGCCGAGGGGTTTGCTCCAGATGCTGTGCTTTGCCCGGCTCCGGAGGCTCACCGAGCCTGGCGCTGTGACCCGCACCGCAGATGGTCAGACGCTCGCATGGGTGCCGGCTCGTTCCGCACTGGTTTTTTGTCTGCTCGTTGACGCGACAAAAGCAGGTGCCGCCTCAGCGTAAACAACATCGCTGCAGGCCGCAGCCCGCCGTGTCGAAAACCACAGAACAACAGGCCGAAACCGGGGTCGGGACGGCGCGATTAGTTGTCTGGATCGTTTGTTGGCCTCTTCAGCCCCACTTTGGAGGACGTCCACTGGTCATCGCCGATCTCCCTTCGTCTGTCGTGTAGGCGCGATTAGTTGTCTGGATCGTTTGTAGGCCTCTTCAGCCCCACTTTGGAGGACGTCCACTGGTCATCGCCGATCTCCCTTCGTCTGTCGTGTAGGCGCGATTAGTTGTCTGGATCGTTTGTAGGCCTCTTCAGCCCCACTTTGGAGGACGTCCACTGGTCATCGCCGATCTCCCTTCGTCTGTCGTGTAGGCGCGATTAGTTGTCTGGATCGTTTGTAGGCCTCTTCAGCCCCACTTTGGAGGACGTCCACTGGTCATCGCCGATCTCCCTTCGTCTGTCGTGTAGGCGCGATTAGTTGTCTGGATCGTTTGTAGGCCTCTTCAGCCCCACTTTGGAGGACGTCCACTGGTCATCGCCTACCTCCCTTCGCATGTCTGTCGGGTAGGGAGAGATGGGCTGAACAAGCGTGCTACCGGTGCCCTCTTTTCCCGTAAACAAAGTTTCGTCCAATATGCAACCGATTGGCAACCATCCCCACCCCCGTGACCAGGTGAAATAACTCCGAAGGTTGCGGCAGCGCCCATTGCAGCCCTTCTATCGCGGCACAATTCTCGTGCAGCATCGGGCGCGCATTCGGGGCTCCGACGACTGGCGAACGTCGGTTTTCGTGAGCGTTCCGGCGCACCCGCCGACGGCCGACGAGACTGACGATGCACCGGGGTCACACCGGATCCCTCGTCCACCGCTCTTTGTCACCCCCGTGCAAAAGGCCCGGCACGCGCAACGGTCGAATTCATTTCATCTCGGCTTCACCAATCGTCCGAGAACGCGTCACGCGCCCCGGGTATGAACGCGTGGTCGCTTCTCCAACGCCGACGAACGAAAGGTGCCGACCCCATGCCTACCAGCCGAACCCGACGTGCCGTCGTGGCCTTTGCGGTGTGCGGGACCGTCGTGACGACTGCCGCCAGCAGTGTCGTGACCGCCTCTGCCGCCACGCCGCCCACCATCGCTGCTGTGACCTTCACCGCGCCGCCCGGGACGTCGCTCGACAACCCCCAAGGTGTGGTCGCCGCCAACGGCACCATCGACGTGTCGAACACGAACGACAACGTCGTGGCGAGCATCGTCGCCGCCACCACCACGACGATCGCCGGGTCCTACGAGGCAACCGGGGAGAGCGGTGACGGCGGCCCCGCCACCGCGGCCACTCTCGACCAGCCGACCGCACTGGCGCGCGACACGGCGGGTGACGTCTTCATCGCCGACACCCTGGACAACGTGGTACGCGAGATCACGCCCGACGGCGTCATCCACCTGATCGCCGGCAATGGCACCGAAGGGAACCGGGGCGAGTTCGGCGGTCTCGCCGTACGGGCCGAGCTCGACAGCCCCCAGGGCGTCGCCGTCAACAGCAAGGGTGACGTCTTCATCGCCGACACCTACAACAACATCGTCCGGGAGGTCAGCCCGCGGGGCCTGATCTCGACCGTCGCCGGCAACGGCACTCCCGGGTACCGGGGTGACAACGGGCCGGCGTGGCGGGCCGAGCTCTCGTTCCCGACCGGGCTGGCCGTCGATTCCCTGGGCAACCTCTACATCGCCGACTCGGGCAACAACGTCGTCCGCCGGGTCTCCACCACCGGTGTCATCACCACCGTGGCGGGCAACGTCGCCGCCGACCAGGCCTCCGGCGGGCTCGGGGGCTTCAGCGGCGACGGCGGCCCGGCCACCGCGGCCCGGCTGAACGCGCCGCAGGGCGTCGCCCTGGACCAGGCGGGTGACCTCTTCATCGCCGACACCTTCAACAACGCCATCCGGGAGGTCACCCCGGCCGGGACCATCGCGACCGTCGTGAACTCCGCCGGCGCCAAGGGGAGCAGCGGCAACGGCGGTCCGGCCACCGCCGCCAAGCTCAACACGCCCTTCGCGGTGTCGGTGGACAACAGCACGGGTGATCTCTACGTCGCCGACACGTCGAACAACAGGGTCCGCGTCGTGACCGGGTTCACGCCCCCGACAACGATCGCCGGCGGGCCTGTGGCGCCCTCCCAGCCGCGGCACCACCACTGAGCGGCCCGATCGCCCGCCCGTCGAACAACCCGCGTACGCAAATCTCACGAAAAGGACAGACACCCATGACGAATGACGCTTCGTTCCTCGCCACCCCGTTCTCCCGACGCCAGCTCCTGAAGGGAGGGGCCGGCGCCGCGGCCGGGGCGGCGCTCGCCGCCTACCTGCCGTCGAGCGTCCGCAAGGCCATCGCCGGGGCCAACCCGACCAGCTTCGACCTGAGCCAGGTCAAGCACATCGTCCTGCTGATGCAGGAGAACCGCAGCTTCGACCACTACTTCGGCACGCTCTCCGGCGTGCGGGGCTTCGGCGACCCGAGGGCGATGCGGCTGCCCTCCGGGCGCTCCGTCTTCGCCCAGCCCGATGGCGAGAACCCCGACAGCTTCCTGCTCCCGTACCACCTCGATTCCTCGAACTCGGCCGCCCAGGCCGTCCCCTCGCTGAGCCACGCCTGGCAGGTGCAGCACGCCTCGTGGGCCAACGGCGAGATGGACGGCTGGCTGCGGTCGCACATCGCGGCGGACAGCGACACCGCCGGCCCCTTCACCATGGGCTACTACACGGCCGCCGACATCCCGTTCCAGTACGCGCTGGCCAACGCGTTCACCATCTGCGACAACTACTTCTGCTCCATCCTGGGACCGACCCACCCGAACCGCTACATGTGGATGAGCGGGACCGTCGACCCCAACGGGCAGAACGGCGGGCCGGCGCTCGACAACAACGCGCCGAACGGCACCTACAACTGGACCACCATGGCCGAGCGTCTCGAGGCCGCCGGGATCTCGTGGAAGTGCTACCAGCAGGCGGACAACTACGGCACCAACGTGCTCGAGTTCTTCAGCCAGTTCATCAACGCCCCTACGTCGTCGAGCCTCTACCAAAGTGCGTTCGGCGTCAGCACGCACTTCGACGGCACGCCGGCCAGCGACCCCACCATGGCCTTCGAGGAGGACTGCGCCAACGGCACGCTGCCGACGGTGAGCTGGCTCTTTCCGACCAGCGTCGCCTCGGAGCACCCGTCGTTCCTTCCGGCAGCCGGGGCGCAGTTCGTGGCTTCCAAGATCGAGGCGCTGGCCGCCAACGAGGACCTGTGGAACTCGACCGTGTTCATTTTGAACTACGACGAGAACGACGGTTTCTTCGACCACGTGCCACCGATCACGCCCCCGAAGGGCACGGCGGACGAGTTCACGACGCTGAATTCACCGGGTGGCACGCCCGGCGGCGGGCTCAACCTCGGGTCGGGGTTCCGGGTGCCCGCCGTGGTCATCTCGCCCTGGACTGTCGGCGGCAACGTCTGCTCCGATCCGCTCGACCACACCTCGGTGCTCCGCTTCGTCGAGCGGGTGACGGGGATCGCCGCGCCCAACATCAGCGCCTGGCGGCGCAGCACGTTCGGCGACTTCACCGGCGCCTTCCAGCCGTCCCCGGAGCCGGCCCCGTCGATCCCGGCCGCCACGGCAGCGGCCACCGCGGCGGAGCTGGCCTTCCAGACACAGCAGTCGACGCTGCCCCTGCCGCCCTTCCCCGGCCAGCAGCAGTCGCCACCGTCGCAGCAGCCGGGCCGGCGGCCCACCGTCGGCTGATCACCTGAGGGCGCCCCCGGGGCGCCGGGGAGGGGAAGCCGTCAGGCGCTGAGGATCGGGAGGCGGTCCGGCGTGGCGGACGCCTCGGCCCGCGCCACCCAGACCCGCTGTCCGGCCTGCAGGTCCAGCTCGGCCGCGCTGCCCCGGCTGAGCTGGACCCAGCACACGTCGCCACCGGCCAGCTCCACGTCCACCTTGACCTCGAACCCGAGGTGGGTGACCCGGGCCACGGTGCCCTCCACCGCGGTGCTCGTCGGCTTCCCGTCGTCGACCGGGTGCACCACGAGGTCGTGCGGGCGCACCCACTGTCCGTGGAGCCGTGTGGCGGGGCCCAAGAAGGTCAGCACGAACTCGTTGGCCGGGTGGTCGTACATGTCCGCCGGCGCACCCACCTGCTCCAGGCGGCCGTGGTTGATGACGGCCAGGCGGTCGGCCACCTCCATGGCCTCCTCCTGGTCGTGGGTGACCAGCACGGTCGTCACCGGCAGCGTGGCGTGCAGGTCGCGCAGCCACAGCCGCAGTTGGGTGCGCACCTGGGCGTCCAGTGCGCCGAAGGGCTCGTCGAGCAGCAGGACCTTGGGTTCGATGGCCAGCGCACGGGCCAGGGCCATGCGCTGGCGCTGGCCGCCCGAGAGCTGCGACGGGTAGCGGCCGCCGAGGTGGGACAGGCCGACCAGCTCGAGCAGCTCGTCCACCCGGCGCTTGACCTCGGCCTTGGGGCGGTGGCGGATCTCGAGCCCGAAGGCCACGTTCCGGCGCACGGTGAGGTGGCGGAAGGGGGCGTAGTGCTGGAAGCAGAAGCCGACGCCGCGGCTGCGGGCCGGCGTGGCGGTCAGGTCCTCGCCCTCGATGCGCACGATGCCGCTGTCGGGCGCGTCGAGGCCGGCGATGATGCGCAGCAGCGTCGACTTGCCGCCGCCGCTCGGGCCGAGCAGAGCGGTCAGCGAGCCCGACGGCACCTCGAGCGAGACGTCGTCGAGCGCCACGGCGTCGCCGAACCGCTTCGAGATGGACTGCACCTCGATGCTCATGCAGCCGCCTTGCCGTGCCAGGCGTCTCGATCGCGGTCGGTCAGCGTGAGGAGTCCGAGCACGATGAGCGCGGCCAGACAGAGGGCCACCGCGCCGATGTAGGCGCTCTGGGGTTGCAGGTTGTCGATGCTGTCGGAGATGAACAGAGTGTAGGTCTCGGTCTTGCCGGCGATGGCGCCCGAGACGATGGCCACTGCGCCGAATTCGCCCAGCACGCGGGCGGTGGTCAGCGTCACGCCGTAGGCAAGGCCCCGGCGGATGCTGGGCAGCGTGATGCGCCAGAAGACGGCGAAGGGCCCGGCTCCGAGCGTGCGGGCCGCCTGCTCCTGATCGGTGCCGATCTCCTGGAGCACCGGGAGCACCTCTCGCACGACGTAGGGCAACGAGACGGCTGCCGAGGCCATCACGATGCCGGGCACCGAGAAGATCACGGTGATGCCGTGCCCGGCCAGCCAGTTGCCGAACCAGCCCGTCTTGCCGTAGACGAGGATCAGGGCGAGGCCGATCACGACGGGGGAGAGGGCGAGGGGGATGTCGATCAGCGCATCGAGCAGCCAGGCGCCCGGGAAGCGGTGGCGGGCCAGCAGCAGCGACACCCCGACTCCGAAGATGGTGTTGAGCGGGACGGCGATGGCCACCACGAGCAGCGTGAGGAGGAGCGCGTGGATGGCGCCCGGCGCGGTGAAGGCGTTCCACGCCTCTCCGAGCCCGGGCGCGAAGGCGTGGTAGAAGACCGCACCCACCGGCACCACGACGAGCAGCCCGAGGTAGACGAGGACCATGACGCGCAGCGGCAGCCGCCAGCGGGAGCCCTTCACACCGTCTCCCGCCGGCGGGAGTCCATCACACCGTCTCCGGGACGTCGAAGCGCCGGCGGGCCCAGCCGATGCCGATGAGCACGAGCAGCGCGATGGCCACGAGCACGATCGACACGGCGCTGGCGCCTTGGAGGTCGTCGCTCTGGGAGAGCCCGAAGATGTACGACGAGGCGACCTCGGTCTTGAACGGGAGGTTGCTCGAGATGAGGATGATCGAGCCGTACTCGCCCACGGCCCGGGCGAAGGCGAGGCCGGCCCCGGCCAGCACCGAGGGCAGCACGCTCGGGAGGATGACCCGGCCCAGCACCTGGCGCCGCGTGGCGCCGAGGGAGGCGGCGGCGTCCTCGGTCTCCGCATCGAGCTCGGCCAGCACCGGTTGGACGCTGCGCACGCAGAAGGGCAGAGTCACGAACAGCAGCGCGGCGCCGACGCCGAGGCGGGTGCCCGCCAGGTCGACGTGCAGCGGGCTGTCGACGCCGTAGAGCGTCAACAGCGTCAGGCCGGCCACGACGGTGGGCAGCGCGAAGGGCAGGTCGATCACGGCGCTGACGAGTGCCTTGCCACGGAAGTCGTCCCGCACCAGCACGAAGGCGATGGCCAGGCCGGCGATGGAGTTGACCACCGCCACGATGGCGGCGACGGCCAGCGTCAGCTCGAGCGCGGCGACCGCCTCGGGTTGGGTGACGGAGTGCCAGAAGGCGGCCCAGCCGCCGCTGAAGGCCTTGGTGATGAGCGCGGCGAGGGGCAGCAGGACGAGCAGCGACAGGTAGGTGACGGCGAGGGCCGGGCCCCCGGCACGCCCGGCCACCCGTCCCGCCGCGACCAGGGCCGGGGGAGGCGCCGAGGGGGGATTGCGGCGCCAGCGTCCCCGCCCTGGCCGGCGGTCAGTGGGCGGCGCGCCCGAATCCCCGGGGAGACCCAGGTCGGCGACGACGCCCGTACTCACCATAGGGCGCGGACCGCTACCCGCTGGCGGTGGAGACGCCGAGCGACTGCTCGATCTTGGCCACGATGCCCGTCTGCGGGTCGAAGAACTTGGCGTTCACCGCGGTCCACCCCCCGAACTTGGCGATGGTGAAGAGCGTCTTGGGCTTGGGGAAGTTGAACTTGGCCGCCACCGCGGGGAGCACGGGCCGGTAGCCCTGCTTGCCCCACACCGTCTGGCCGGCGGGGGAGAGAAGGTAGGCCACGAAGGCCTTGGCCGCCGGGCTCGCCGTCTTGGTCACGGCGATGGGGTTCTGGATCAGGATCGTCTGCGGCGGGGTCACGACGGTGATCGCCTCGCCCTGGCTCTTGGCGTAGAGCCCGTCGTCCTCGTAGTCGAGCAGCACGTCACCCTGGCCCGAGAGGAACGTCTGCAGCGCTGCGCTGGCACTCGAGGGCTGCGCCACCGTGTTGTGCAGCAGCTTCGAGAGGTAGGCCTGTGCCTGCGCCGGCGACTTGCCCTGGGAGATCTGGGCGCCGTAGGCCGCCATGAGGTTCCACTTGGCGCTGCCCGAGCTGAAGACGTTGGGCGTGATGACCTGCACGCCCGACTTCACCACGTCGGCCCAGGTCGTGATGTGCTTGGGGTTCCCCTTGCGGACGATGAAGGAGACGATGGAGTTCGTGACCATGCCCTTGGTCGGGCCCTTGTTCCACGAGCTGGAGACCAGGCCGGCCTTGACCACCTTGGTCATGTCGGGCTCGAGCGAGAAGTTCACGACGTCCGCCGGCAGCCCGTTGACCACCGAGGTGGCCTGGGTGCCCGAGGGCCCGAAGGAGGGAGTGACGGTGACACCCGCGCCGGCTTTGGTGGCGGCGAAGGCCTTGGCGAGCACGGCGTAGGCGGGCTTGGGCGTGGAGTAGGCGACGAGGTTCACGGAGCCGCCCTGCGCGCCGGCCGGGAGGGCGGTGAAGGCCAGGCCGCACAGGGCCAGGGCGCCGATGGCGGCGCTCCGGCCGACCCGGTGGCGGGGGGCGGGGGCGCCCGTGGGCGCGTCGGGGTGCAAGGGGTTTCGGTGCATCGGTTCAATCTAATACACGTGGATTGCCAAATCCAAGCGGGTTGGTCAGGAATAGGGCGGCGGGCGCGGCGGGGGAACCCGGGACCGGAAGGTCAGCCGCCGGCGGCCTGGAAGGGGCTGCCCTGCCGGCCCTCGCGGGACTCCAGCATGGCCCAGTCCGAGCGGGCCATCAGATCCTCGAGCGAGGTGCGCTCGCCGGCCTGGCGCGTCGTCCAGCCGCAGCAGACCTCGACGGCGGCGCCGACGAACTGCCGCGTCTCGGGTGCGCCGAGGTGCGACCGGAGGCGCTCCGTCAGGGCCGAGAAGTCGGGTTCGGCGAGGTGAAGGGTCAACACCAGGAACTGGGTCCCGCCGATGCGGGCCATCACGTCGTTCTTGCGGAAGGTCACCGACAGGGCGCGGGCCACCGCCTGCAGCGCGGCGTCGCCCGCCCGGTGGCCGAGGTGCTCGTTCAGCTCCTGCACGTTGTCGACGGCGACGAGGAGCGCCTGCACCGGCGCGTTCTGGCGGTCGGCGAACTGCAGCAGCTGGGTCCCCGACGCCAGCAGGCCGCGGCGGTTCTGGAGGCCGGTCAGCTCGTCGCCGCGCCACAGCTGGACCAGGCGTGCGCTCAACCCCTCGAGCTCGCGCTCAACGGCGAGGCGCCCGGTCAGGTCGTGCAGGATGCAGCAGGTCTGCAGCGCCCCGTCCTCGCCGCGAAATTGCCGCGCCGTCAGCTTGATCTCGAATGGAGCGGCCGTCGCCCCGGCGCAGCCGGGCCACGCCGACGGCCGATCCGGTGCGCTCGCTCTCGGCGAGAGCGATGCCCCAGCGGGAGTCGCCCCGGTCCACCAGCCCGTCGCGGCCGAGGCGGCAGATCTCCTCGGCCGGCAGGTCGAGCATGGTGCAGGCCGCCGGGTTGGCGGCGGTGATCCGGCCGTCGTGGGTCCAGAGGAGCACGCCGTCGGAGGCGTGCGCGAACAGGATACGGGAGGCGGCGGGCCCGACCGTGTCAGCGTCATGCATCGCCATCGGCTCCTCCAAGCCGCGCCCGGCACACACCGCGGAGCGCCCTCCCGCCCGGCGAGACTACCGAAGCCCGCGCCCGAATGTGGGTTCTTCGCTCGCCGTTGTGACGTTCGGCTCTATTGAGGGAGCGCCCCGGCGTGCCGATGTGGCGGGGAGGGGGTTCTGTCCCGGGTGCCGTTCCGGGCTCCGGCAGGCCTACGACGAGCCGAGCCGGCTGTTGTAGTCGGAGATCGTGGTGTTGACGCTCTGCTCCGCCGCGCTCACGGCCTTGGCCGGCTTCACGCCCTGGGTGTACATGGAGATCTCGGCGTTGAGCACGTCGGTGCGCACGTCGGCGTAGGGGCCGATCACCGAGCCGGAGGTGGCCGGGGTGTTGGCGCCGTTGTTGATCTCGTCGTAGGCCACCTTGTACCCGGGGCTGGTGGCCCAGAGGTGCTGGACGGTCGCCGTCTGCGCCGAGGACTTGCGGACCGGGATGTAGCCCGTCCCCGCCGCCCAGGTGGCCTGGCTCTGCGTGTTCAAGAGGTAGGACAGGAACTGCCACGACGCCGCCTGGTCGATGGCCGGGACCTTGTTCGAGATGTAGACGCCCGAGCCGCCGGGCTCGACCCCGCCCTGCACCGCCGAGCTGTAGTCGGGGAAGGCGCCGATCCCCAGCTTGACGTTGGCGTACTTCCCGGTGCCGAGGAGCTGGGTCACCGTGCCGAGCGCAGCCGACGTCTCGATCGTCATGCCGTACTTGCCGCTGCCGATGCCGAGCAGGTTGTCGTACTGGTCGGGTCCCGTCGACGGGTTGGTCGTGGCGTAGCCCGAGCGCACCAGGTTGCTCAGCTGGCTGAAGATGGACACCGCGGTCCTGGTTGTTGAACGAGCCCTGCGTGGCCCGGCTGCTGCGCCCGTTCTTGTTGTTCACGAAGAGCTGGTTGGCCGTGGCCAGCCACGTCTCGAGGTGCCAGGGGTCGAGGACGAGGCCCATGCCACTGCCGGATGCCTTGAGTGCCTTGGCGTCGATCACCATCTGGGGCAACGTGGTCGGGGGGTCGGCCGGGTCGAGGCCCGCCTTCGTGAAGGCGTTCTGGTTGTAGAAGAGGATCGGCGCCGAGACGGCGAAGGGAAGGGCCCACTGCACGCCGTTCACCTTCCAGTAGGCGAGGGGGCGGGGCAGGTAGTCGCTGGTCGAGTACTTGGCCGCGTTCATGCAGGACTGCACGGGCAGGAACGAGCCGGTGTCGATGGCGGCCTGGGTGCGCTGGTCCTCCAACTGCACCGCGTCGGGCAGCTGCCCGCTGGAGAGCCCGGCGAGATACTTCTGCCAGGTGTCGTCGTAGCCGGCCTGGGTGACCAGTGTGACGTGCACCTTGGTCTGCGAGGAGTTGAACGCGTTGGTGATGGACTGCAGCACCGTCAGGTTGGCCGTCGAGGCCGACTCCCAGAAGGTGATGCTGACGAGGCCCTTGTGGTTGGCCAGCGCCTTGAGGTTGCAGGCGGGCAGGCTGGCCGCGCCGGCGGGGGCGCTGGCGCCGATGGCCGGCCGAGGCCGCGGTGCCGCCCAGCGTCGTGACGAACAGCGCGGCCGCAGCGAGTCGGGGGAGGCGAGGGATCCGCATTTCCTATTGCCTAGCACCAGGAGCACCTCGGGCCGGGGGCGCCGCCACGGCCTACTTGACGGCGCCCGCCGTGAGGCTGCGCACGAGCTGCTTCTGGAAGATGAGGAGCAGGATCACCAGCGGCACGAAGGCGATGACGGCGCCGGCCAGCGACACCGGGATCGTGCGACACCTGGGTGCCCAGCAGCTGCTTCAGGCCGATCTGCACGGTGTAGAGCGGCGTCGTCCCCCCGGTCGACACCAGCGGCCACAGGTATTGGTTCCAGGCGCCGAGGAACGAGAAGACGGCCAGGGCGGCGAGCGAGGGGCGGGCGAGCGGCACCGCCACCCGGGTCATGAAACGCAGGTGCCCGTAGCCGTCGAGCTGGGCCGCCTCCTGCAGGTCGCGCGGGATCTGCAGGAAGGCCTGGCGCAGCAGGAAGATGCCGAACCCGGTGGCGAGGAAGGGGATGGACAATCCCGCGTAGGTGTTGAACCAGTGCAGCGACGTGATGGTGTCGAGGTTGGTGATGAAGGTCACTTCGAGCGGGATCATCAGGGTGGCCAGGCAGAGCGCGAAGAGCGTGCGCTTGAGCGGGAAGGTGAGGAAGGCGAAGGCGTAGGCGGCCAGGACCGACGTCACCAGCTGGCCCACCACGATGATCGCCGTCATGATCGCCGACGTCGCCATGTACTTCGACATCTGGCCGCCGTTCCACGCCGCGCTGTAGTCGTGCCACTGCGGGTTGGTCGGGAACAGCGGGGGCGGCTGGTGGACCAGCTGGTCCGGTGGCAGCAGCGAGTTCACGATCGTCACGTAGACCGGGAACAGAACGATGATGGCGCCCGCCGTCAACAGCGTGTAGCTGCCGATGGTGCGCAGTGTGCGCCGCGGCTTGCGGGGGGCGGCCACGTGCGCCGGCGCGGCCGGCGGCGGGGCCTCGAGCACGTCAGCTGGCATAGCTCACCCGCCGCTCGAGGAAGCGCAGCTGCAGGAGGGTGAGCACCAGCAGGATCAGGAAGAGGACCGTGGCCATGATGGCCGCGGCGCCGGCGTTGTTCTCGATCTGCAGCGTGTTGATGATGTTGTAGATGAGCACGTTGGTGTGCAGGCGCACGGCGTTCTGATTCCCGATGAGGATGTCGACGGCGCCGAAGGCCTGGAAGGCGTAGATGGTGCTCACGACACCGGCGAAGAAGATGGTGGGGGAGAGGAGCGGCACCGTCATGCGCCAGAAGCGCGTCCAGGGGCCCGCGCCGTCGATGCGCGCCGCCTCGAGCAACTCGTCGGGCACCGACTGCAGGCCGGCCAGCATGATGATGAACGACAGGCCGAGGAACTGCCAGATGGTGATGAGCGCCACCGCGGGCAGGGCCCAGGTCGAGCTCTCGAGCGCCGGCGGGGTCGGGTTGATGCCGAGCCAGGGCAGCAACCCCACCACCGGGTTGAGCAGCGTCCCGAACACGACCGAGGCCACGGCGACTGAGCTGACCACGGTGGAGGAGAAGATGACCCGGTAGGCGGCCATGCCCTTCAGCTTGCGGTGGGCCGCCACGGCGAGGGCCAGCCCGGCGATGAGGCTGATCGGCACGACCAGGACGACGAAGAGCAGCGTGGTGACGAGGCTCTGCGTGAACTGGGTCGAGGTGATGGTGGGGATGATCTGGTGCAGCCCCACGTAGTGCGGCGGCAGGCCCGGGACCGGCGGCGTCTCGTAGAGCATCAGCTTGAAGTTGCGCAGGAAGGGATAGAAGGAGAACACCCCGAAGAGCACCAGCGCGGGCAGGAGCAGCAGGTAGGCCAGCAGCGCCTGCTTGCGCCTGCGTGAGCGCAGGGCGTCCGAGGAACCCCCGCCAGCGCCCCACCGGCCGCTCCGTCGGCGTGACGGGCAAGGGCTCGGCCGGCCGGGCGCGGCGGTGACCGCCGTCACGGCGCACCGCCCAGGCGGGCACCGGTGGCGGCGTCGAAGAGGTGGTACGAGGCCGGGTCGGGGTCGACGGCGATGCGCACGGCCTCGCCGATCTTGGGCTTGGCCGCCGAGGCGCTCTGGCGCACGATGATCCGGGCGCCCGTCTCGGTGTGGCAGATCACGTGCGTCTCGGCGCCGAGCAGCTCGACGATGATCACGCTGGCGGCGATGGCCCCGTCGTGGCTGAGGTGCAGCGCCTCGGGCCGCAGGCCCAGCTGGACGTCGGGCCCCGACCCCCGGACGGCGTCGGCCACCGCGGGCGGGAGCGGGCACCGAGGCGCCGGCGAAGGCCACGCTCAACGTCCCGTGGCCGGGTCCGCGCCCTCGGCGTCGGGCGCCCCGCTCTCGACGAGCATCCCCTGCACGAGGTTCATGCCCGGGCTGCCGAGGAAGTGGGCCACGAACGCGTTGGCCGGCCACGCGTACAGGTCCTCGGGCGCGGCCACCTGCTGCAGCTTCCCGTCGCTCATGACGGCGATGCGGTCGCCCATCGTCATGGCCTCCACCTGATCGTGGGTGACGTAGAGCGTGGTGGTCGAGAGCCGCGCCTGCAGCTCGACGATGTCGGCCCGCGTCTGCACGCGCAGCGCGGCATCGAGGTTCGACAGCGGCTCGTCCATGAGGAACACGGTGGGCTCGCGCACGATGGCCCGGGCCAGCGCCACCCGCTGGCGCTGGCCACCGGAGAGCTGTCCCGGCTTGCGATCGAGCAGCGTGCCCAGCCCCAGCGTCTCGGCGGCCCGCTTCACCCTGGTCGTCCGCTCCTCCTTGTCGACGCCGCGCTGGCGGAGCGGGAACTCGATGTTCTTGGCCACCGTCAGGTGCGGGTAGAGCGCGTAGCTCTGAAAGACCATGGCCACGTCGCGGTCCTTGGGGTCGATGTCGTTGACCACGTGGTCGCCGATGGAGACGGTGCCGCTGCTCAGCTCCTCGAGGCCGGCGACCAGGCGCAGTGCCGTCGTCTTGCCGCAGCCCGACGAGCCCAGCAGCACGAGCAGCTCACCGTCGGCGACGTGCAGCGTCAGGTCGTCGACCGCGGTGGTGTCACCGAAGTACTTGGTGGCCCCGTCGAAGCTGACCTGTGCCAACGTGCTCCCTTCGGACGGCCGGCCACCGCCCCGGTCCATCGGTCTGCCGCACGGTAGCGAACCGGGGGACCGACGGCACGAAGAGCACAGCCCAACCCCAGTCGGCCGGCTTCAGCTGGCCGGGATCTTCCAACCCATGGACTCGGCGATCTCCTTGCAGGTGGGGCACAGGCCGTAGCGCCCCGGGTCCCGCCCCGGCACCCACTCCTTGCCGCACAGCGCCCGCACGGCCGTGCGGTTGACCATGCCCTCGACCACGCTCGGCCCGGTGGAGACGAAGTCACCCCCCTTGGGGGTGTACCCCTCCAGGACGATGTGGGCCATGCGGTCGTGGTCGCCGTCGTCGAGGTCGGGCACCGGCCGCGCCGGCGCCACCGTCGTCCCCCCGGCCGCTCCGGGGTCCGGGACGGTCTGGGCTCTGCTCACAGTCTGCTCACCGCTTGCTGACAGCTCTGTTCACGGGACTCCTCTCTGCTGCGGGACTCCTCACGGGATTCAGCGTATTCCCTGGCCGGGGCCACCCCGCCCTCCTTCCGGCCTCCCACCAGGGGCCGGACCCGTACGGGAATGACTGCTCCACCCATATGGTTGACCAGTCAGAGGAATTGCCATTACGGCATTACAAAAGGACACCCGATGACCAACGAGAACGTGACACTCCCATTGCTGCCCTTGACCTCAGGGGTCGTGCTCCCCGGGATGGTCTTCACCATGGCGCTGGAGTCCGACGAGGCCCGCGCCGCGGTCGATTCTGCCCGCTCGGCGGGCGGTCGCCTGCTGCTGGTGCCCCACATCGAGGGCCGCTTCGCCGCCGTCGGTGTCATCGCCGAGGTCATGGAGGAGGGCGACCTCCCCGGCGGCCTGCCCGCCGTGGCCATCCGGGGTGACCGCCGCGCCGTCATCGGCACCGGCATCCCCGGGACCGGCGACGCCCTGTGGGTGGAGGCCGAGCCCCTCGAGGAGCCCGAGCCGACCCCGGCCGCCAACGAGCTGGCCCGGGAGTACCGCGCCGTGATGGAGAACATCCTGCACAGCCGCGGCGCCGGCCGCATCGCGGCGCAGCTTCGCGAGATCACCGAGCCGAGCCGCCTGGCCGACATGTCCGGGTACTCACCCGACCTCTCGCTCACGCAGAAGGTCGAGATCCTCGAGACGCGCGACGTCGAAGCGAGGCTCCGCCTCGTCCTCGGTTGGGCCCGCGACACGCTGGCCGACGTGACGCTGCGCGAGAAGATCAAGACGGACGTCGAGGAGGGCATGGAGAAGACGCAGCGCGAGTTCCTGTTGCGGCGCCAGCTCGATGCCATCCGCAAGGAGCTCGGGCAGCTGAGCGACGGCGACGACGCCGACCCCGACGACTACCGGGCCAAGCTCGAGTCACGCGACCTGCCCGAGCACGTCCGCAAGGCCGTCGAGCGCGAGGTCGACAAGCTGGAGCGCACCAGCGACCAGAGCCCCGAGACGGGCTGGATCCGCACCTGGCTCGACACCGTGCTCGAGATCCCGTGGGGCGTCGAGTCCGAGGACCGGCTCGACATCGCCGAGGCGTCGCGCATTCTGGAGGCCGACCACGACGGTCTGGCCGACGTGAAGGAGCGCATCCTCGAGCAGCTGGCCGTGCGCAAGCTGCAGGCCGAGCGCGGCCTGGCGCCCGTCGACGGGCGCGGCTCGGGGGCCATCCTGGCCCTCGTCGGGCCTCCCGGTGTCGGCAAGACGTCGCTCGGCGAGTCCGTCGCCTCGGCCCTCGGCCGCAAGTTCGTCCGCGTCTCGTTGGGCGGCGTGCGCGACGAGGCCGAGATCCGCGGCCACCGGCGCACCTACGTGGGGGCCCAGCCGGGCCGCCTGGTGCGCGCCCTGCGCGAGGCCGGGACCATGAACCCGGTCATCATCCTCGACGAGGTCGACAAGATCGGCGCCGACTACCGGGGTGACCCGTCCTCGGCGCTGCTCGAGGTGCTCGACCCGGCGCAGAACCACACGTTCCGTGATCACTACCTCGAGGTGGACCTCGACCTGTCGCGGGTGCTGTTCATCGCCACGGCCAATGTGAGCGAGACCATCCCCGGGCCGCTGCTCGACCGCATGGAGGTCATCCGGATCGACGGCTACACCGAGTCCGAGAAGGTCTCCATCGCCAAGCACCACCTGGTGGGCCGCCAGCTCACCCGGGCGGCGTTGCGCGAGGACGAGGTGCAGATCAGCGACGATGCGCTGCGTGCCATCGTGGCCGACTACACGCGGGAAGCGGGCGTGCGGAATCTCGAACGTGAGCTCGGCAAGCTGTTGCGCAAGGTGGCCACCAAGCTCGCCTCGGGCGAGCGCGAGGCCCCGGTCGTCGTCGAAGCCGACGACGTGCGGGGTTGGCTCGGCCGGCCACACTTCTTCTTCGAGGCGGCCGACCGGACGAGCGTGCCCGGTGTGGTCACCGGCCTGGCCGTGACCGGCGCCGGGGGCGACGTCCTCTTCGTCGAGGCCAGCGTGTCCGACGGTCCCGAGGGGCTCACCCTCACGGGCCAGCTGGGCGACGTCATGAAGGAGTCGGCCGAGATCGCCCTCTCCTACGTGCGCTCGCACGCCGAGGAGCTCGGGATCGACCCGACGGTCTTCAGCGGCAAGCGGTTCCACGTGCACGTCCCCGCCGGTGCCGTCCCCAAGGACGGGCCCTCGGCGGGCGTCACCATGACGACCGCGCTGGTCAGCCTCCTGCGGGGCGTGCCGGTGCGCCCGGTGGTCGGGATGACCGGTGAGGTCACCCTGCAGGGACGTGTCCTGCCCATCGGCGGGGTCAAGCAGAAGGTGCTGGCCGCCCACCGGGCCGGGCTCACCGAGGTCGTCCTGCCGGAACGCAACGGCAACGACCTCGAGGATGTCCCCGAGGAGGTGCGCGACGTCATGACGTTCCACCTCGCGGCCACCATCGCCGACGTGCTCACCCCGGCGCTGTCCGGGGCGGGCACGGCGGCGCCGGCCGAGGGCGACGGGAGCGAACTGGGCGCCGCGGCCTGAGGCCGGGCAGACTGGTCCCGGGCCTCACGGCCCGGGACCAGCACGGACCAGGATGCGGCCCAGTCGAGCGAAGCGGAGCGGAGC
Source organism: uncultured Acidimicrobiaceae bacterium (assembly GCA_963736515.1). Taxonomy (GTDB): domain Bacteria; phylum Actinomycetota; class Acidimicrobiia; order Acidimicrobiales; family RAAP-2; genus Bog-473. The sequence goes on from CAVTPE010000002.1 coordinate 51,179, forward strand.
GGACAGTGGACGACCAGGACATCGTGAACCAGATCGGCGATCTCGCGGCCGAGGAGCAGCGCCTCGAGGAGGCCCACGTCGGCGAAGGGCTGAGCGACGACGAGCTGAAGCGCAAGCGCGACCTCGAGATCACCTTGGACCAGCTGTGGGACGTCCTGCGCCAGCGCCGCGCCAAGCGCGCCGCCGGCCAGGATCCCGACGCCGCGGCGCCCCGCTCGGCTGGCACCGTCGAGGGCTATCTGCAGTAGGCCACGTCGAGTCGGGGTTACCGAACCGAACCGAACCGAACCGACCGGACCGGACCGGCACGGGGGCGGCGAACTCCGGGACTATAAGCAGGATTGCTTACAGTTCCGGGAGGCATCGCCGGCGGCTTCAGCCGGCACCTTCAGCCGGCCCCTTCGGCTGGCACCTCCAGCCGGCGCCTTCAGCCGGCGCCTTCAGCCGTCGGCGGCAACGCCACGAACATCCCCGTGCCCGCGGACCCGCCGCCACACCAGCGGAGCGAAGGCCAGAACCACGAGGACCGCCAGCGCCAGGACGAACAGCGGGACGTAGGAGCCGTAGCCGGCGTAGCTGAACGTCACCGTGTGCACGCCCGGGCCCACGACGACGCCGACCAGGGCCGGTGCCACCATCACCGTCGGGGCCGGGTGACCGTTGACGGTGGCGTGCCAGCCGGGGTCATAGGACGCGCTCAGGACCACGGTGGCGCGGCGGTTGGTCCTGACCACGGCGCGGGCCGTGCCGTTCTGGAGGTCGGCGTGCTCCACGACCACGTGCCCGGGTTTGCCTTCCAGCGCCGACGCGTCGGGCGCGGTCGGGGTGGAGGCCGCCTGCCCGTTGAAGGCCACCGTGAGGTCGCGCTGGTCTTCGAGGAGCGGCGAGTCGAGCAGCGTCGTGCTCTGCGACCCGACGTCGGCCCGGGTCGCCGTCAGCACACCGGTCGTGTCGTAGACGTGGATGTAGCCGGCATCAGGGAGCGCCCACAGGCAGTAGTCGCCCGCGCAGCCGACTTTGTCGGCCGGCACCGGCGACGCCATGTCGGCGGGCGTGATGAGGTAGCCGATGCCGAAGAGCGGGTAGTCGCCCGGGTTCGTCTCGTCGAAGAAGTACTCGGGATCCGTCATGAGCGACGCCGTGCGCAGCGTGTACCCGACCTCGTCGATGTCCTTGCTCTCGAGGTACTTGAAGACCGGGACCGCCCCCACCAGTGAAGTCCTGGCCCCAGTTGGTCGGCGAGCCGGCGTAGACGCGGCCCTTGGGATGGGCGCGCACGTACGCCAGCAACCGGTCGATCTGCGGGTCCTGCTGCGCGTCGGCCTCGGCCTGGAGGCCGATGTTGGTCGCGTTGTGGCTGTCGTAGGTGTCCAGGTCGCTCCAGGCGGGCGCGAGCACGACGATCAGCGCCACGATGCACAGTCCGGCGACGATGCCGCGACCGGCCGGCCGGGTGACCCATCCCCGGCGGTCCTCGGGGAACAGGGCCACCACGCCCTGCAGCACGAGGCGTCCGAGGAACACGAGGCCGATCCCGGCCAGCAGGAGGCCCGAGAGCTGCACGCCCATCTCGAAGCGCCGGATGAAGATGTCGCTGCTGCCCGGCACAATGTCGTAGAGGGACCCGAAGGTCGTCCGCCCGAACGACATGACGAGCGTGACCAGCCAGATGAGCACGAGGGCGCGACCGGCGGTGAACGAGCGCCAGCGCCAGATGCAGAACCCGATGCCCACGGCGACGAGGACGGTGACGACGGGCCAGCGGCCGTCGTCGTAGAGATGCCCGGTGAACAGCCAGGACAGCATCTGCCCGGCGCCGTAGCCGTTCTCGAGCCCCGTGCCCTCGAGCACCTGGTTGCGCGCCGCCCAATGCGACTGTTGGAGCAGCGGGACGATGACCCAGGCCGAGGCCAGTAGCGCCGCCGCGCCGAGGACGGCGGCGCGCCCGAGCCGGCGCCACAGGTCGGAGGGGACGATGAAGGGCCACACGACGAGCGGGACGAAGGCCAGGTACCCGGTCTCGTAGTGCAGCGCGACCGTCAGCATGATGAAGAGGACGGCGAAGAAGGCGCCCCGCAGCGTCGACAGGGCGCGGTAGGTGAAGCCCCACGCCAAGTGGCAGCGTCCACGACGCCCAGAGCTGGGTCCACACGCCGTAGCCGATCCAGACGTAGGCCTTCGTCTCGTAGCCGATGCCGGCGGCCGAGGCGAGGAAGGGTGCCACCGCGGCGGCCGTGGCGGCGGTCCAGCGGCTCAGCCCGAACAGCCGGCCACTCCAGTAGACGGCGAGCGGCCACAGCGCGAGCAGCAGGTACAGCGACCAGCGGAAGACCGTGTC
>CAVTPE010000003.1:0-11288 GCA_963736515.1 uncultured Acidimicrobiaceae bacterium
CCTGTTCCTCTCTGATCGGGCCGGGGCTACGCCCCGGGGCTCGCGGAGCCCGGGGTCGACCCCGTGCCGGAGCGGACGTCGGCGGCGAGCCCGAGGCGGACGGCGGCGTCCGGACCCGGATCCCGGAGCCGCTGCCCATGTCCGGACAATTCTTGGTGGAGCCGGGACCGGCCGAGCCGGTACTCGAGCCCGAGGTCCCGCTGCTCGAGCTCGACGAGGGCGTCGTGGCGGAGGAGCCCGACGCTCTGGCTCGTGCCCGAGTTGCCCGTGGCGGTGGACGTGGTCGCTGCGTCGGCGACCAGTGCACCGCCGGCGAGGAGGCCCGGATGTCGACGCGCTGACGGCGAGGACGTTGCGGAGGCGGATGTGCATGGGTGTTCTGCCCTTCTGTGTCTGTTGGAGCGCCGGCCCCGTGTGGGCCGGTACTCCAGACGATGCGCGGCCGGTCTGAGTGCAGCCGCAGAGCGACGTGGACCGGTGCTATCAGTCGTGCGACGAACGGATGACGATGCACAGCAGCCGCCGCGGATTCCACGCACGGCCGCGTGGGGGCGGCGTCCAGCCGGCTCATCACGCCCTCACAGCTGAGCAGCGAAGGCTCCACCGAGGGATCAGCGCGTGGTCGCCCGCCAGCAGTAGGACCGCATGGGGACGTCGATGACGTCGCGCCCGGCGAAGGGCAGCCCCTGGTCGAGGAAGCGCGTCATTGCGTAGAGATGCTCGCGACGGGCGTCGTCCTCCATGGTGATGACTGCGCTGTAGGTGGCGGACAGGGCCACGAGGTCCGCCTTGGTCATCGGCTTGGTCCACTGGAAGAGCTTGGTCTCGGGTTCGAGGAACGGGCTGACGCCAGCGGCGTCGAGGTTGACGAGATGCTCTCCTGCGGTGATTGTCCGCTCGGTCATTTCCTCGGGGTTGAAGATGATGCCTCCGGCCCACAGCGATCGCATCCAGTCGACGGTGCGGTCGGGACCGGTCTACACGAGGGAGAGCCAGCCGGGGGGCCGCAACACCCGGCCACTTCGGGGATGGCGCGTGATTCGTCGACCCAGTGCCAGGCCGATTGGGCGATGACGACGTCGAACGAAGAGGAGTCGGCGGGGATCTCCTCGGCTTGTCCGGCCAGAAGATCGACCCGGGGGTCGGCCGCCGCCAAGACGGCGCGCATGCGATCGTCGGGCTCGACGGCAAGAGGTGGGCGATCCGCTCGGCCAGCAGCCGCGTGAGGATGCCGGTGCCGGCGCCGATCTCGAGGACATCGGTTGCAGCCCCGGGAAGGAGCCAATCGAGCGCTTCAGTCGAAGGGCCTGACCGGAGCCGGTTGTACTCGTCAGCGACATCGCCGAAGGAGCGGCTCAGGATGGCGGTGTTCTCGTCCTGGCGCACGTGGCAATTTAGCGACCGCAGGCCTGGTCGACCGTCGGCAGGGGAGCGAGGTCGCCGTGACGGCGCCGGCAGTGGAGGGCTCGCCGCCCCTCCACTCAGGTGGCGGTCGCGCGATACTGTGGTCGTCCACGCGGAAGTGGCGCAGTGGTAGCGCATCACCTTGCCAAGGTGAGGGTCGCGGGTTCGAATCCCGTCTTCCGCTCTCGAAATTTCGTCTTTTAGCTGGGCTGATGCGATACTGTTCTTCGGATATCTGGCGGGGTCTGCGACCTCACCGGACGACGATCGAGCCCAGCACACGCCAGTTCGGCTTGCCGGCGTAGAGCAGCGCTCGGATCCGGTAGTTCTCGAAGTTGCGGAACCCGAAGCCGATCCGTTTGATGCGCTTGATCAGGTTGTTGAGCGCTTCGGTCGGACCGTTGGAGACCCGGGCCAGGTGGAAGTTGGCGATCTTGTCGAACCAGGCCTGGAGGGTGCGTCCGAGCCTTTGGATCTCGGGCGGCATGGTGCGGCGGCGGCAGTGCTGCTCGAGCTCTCTCGAGCATCGCTTTGGCCGTCTCGGGGTCGCGCGTTCGATAGAAGTCGCGTAAGCGCTCCTTGACCCGATAGGCGATGGCGACTTCGGCCCCGGGATCGCCCAAGGCGAGCAGTGACCACAGGCGCTCGGTCGCTCCGGCGTCGAGGTGTTCTTCGCCGCGCAACAGGACCCGCCGGGCCCGATAGAGCGGGTCGTCACGTCGGCCCCGGTGTCCGGTCTGTTCGGTTTGGACCCGTCGGCGGACCGCATCGAGGCTGCGGTTGGCCAAGCGAGATGACGTGGAAGGGGTCGACCACCTGGTCCGCTTTGGGCAACATGACGCTGTAGACGGCGGCATAGGTGGCCGACATGTCGAGGGCGCCGAAGCGGATCCGCTCCTTCCAGGGCTTGGGTTGCTTGTCGATCCAGCCCGCCACATCGGTGTATTTGCGGGTCGGGAGGATCTCGATGATCTGGTGGTTCTCCACGTCGGCCACCGTGGTGGCGTAGTCGGTGTGGTTCCTCCTCGAGAGCTTGACGAAGGAGGTCTCGTCGAGGCCGATGGCCGTGGTGTGGTTCAAACGCTTGCGATCGGCGGCGAGCAGGGCCTCGCCATAGGTGATCACCGCCTCGTTGACCGTGTGCCAGTCACAGGACAGCTCGGCTGCCACTTCTGAGACGGTGCGGCCCCCGCCGACTTGGACCGTCGCCCACTTGGCCGCCCGCGTCGTCAACAGGCAGTTCTTGGCTGCGATCCGATGGTCCGAGAGGACCCAGGTCCTCTTGGGGCACGTCGGGTTCACACAGCGCATCCGGTGCTTCTTCCAGGCCAGCACATCGGCACCCATAGACGGGCAGGTCCACGTAGTGCACGACCGGGCGTTCTTTGACCTGGGCCCGCCCAGCACAACTGGGGCAGCGCACTCGCCGGTGACCTGTTCGATCATCAGCTCGACGTCGGGACCGCGGCGCTCAAGGCGCACGACCGCGACGTCTTTGAGACCCACCAGGGCGGCGAGGATCTCACTAGGGTGGACAGGACGAAGGTGCTTCTTGGTTGTTGGCTCACACCACAAGCCTGAAGCGCCTTCGCCTATTTCTGGGTGACCCCGGTCACCAGGGACTCCCCGCTGAAATCCGAAGAGCCTCGAAATTCGTCAGCGGGGGAGTAGTTCGTCGAGCTGCACATCTACGGGGGGACTGATCCAACCTCGGGAAAACATCGTTAGCTGGACCGCGCACAGTGCGGGGCGACCGATCAGCTGCCCTGCGAGAACTCAAGGCCTTGGCGGCGCACGCCAACATCGCGCCCGGCGGTGGGGTCGCGCACCACCACGGGGCCACCCTTCTCGATCAATGTTTCGCCCGGGTCGGTCATCGGTTCTCCTTCGACGATTCGAAATCTCACATCGATCGTCGAACGCCACCTAAAGCCCGGTCTCGGTGACATCTTGGTGGCGACCTCACAACGATCATTGTCGATGAGTTCTACAACGACCTGCGCTCAGCAGGCCGGATCGATGGCAAGCCTCTGGCGGTTGGCACGGTGCGACGTAGATCCCGGTAGCGTCGACGCCGCACCATCAAACTGGAGGACAGTTCCTCTACGTCCAGACTGGCAGCACCGGGACCGTCGACGAGCTCCAGATCGGACCCGGCGGCTCACTGGCCGCGGTCGCATCGGATCGTCCAGGGGCAGTTGGTGGCGAAGGCATCGGTGCCTTTTAGGACAAGGCATCGCGGACTCAGCCGGCGCCGGGCATAAACCGGCGTTGGCTGCCATTTGTGCTTCACCTTCCAGCCAACGCAGATACCTGTCCCACTGGTTCCTCATTCCATAGGAGAACGTTTTACAGCGAGGTTGGATTCGGGCTGTTGAGCGAACGGCGTCATTGACGGGGAGAGACCAAGGGGTTTCTGCCTCTGGATCCCACGATCCCGTACTGCATGGCGTACATCGCGGCGCCCGCCCGGTTCGACACCCCCAGTTGGTGTAGACGCGCTCGACGTGGTTGCTCACCGTCTTCGGGCTGATTCCCAACTGACGGGCGATGCCCTTGTTGGGCATTCCCTTGGCGAGCAGTGCCAGGACTTCGTTCTCTCGGGTGCGTCAACCCGGCCGGACCTCCGGCTCGCGTGCGGTTCACGCGGTGCCCCGCGGCAGCCAGTACGGCGTCGGTGGCTATGGGATCGAGCCGACCTTCGGTGGCATCTGCCGCAGTTCGCGTACGACCTCGGCCTCAGTCAGCGGCACCCGGTACGGACGCGGTTGCGTCATGGCGCTGTAGGCGTCGGCAACGGCAAGCACCCGTGCCTGGGAGGAAAGCATCGTCCCGCCAACGCTGCGGTGATAGCCGGAACCGTCCATCCGCTCATGGTGTGTGGCCGCCAGAAGCCCGATGCGGCGCAACGGTTCCGGCCGGTTGAAGATTCGCTCGACGTAGTAGACGTGCAGGCGTACCCGCTCCTGTTCGTTCGCCGTCAACGGTCCCGGCTTACCCCACACCGATCCCGGCACTCCGAAACGCCCCACGTCGTGGATCAGGGCGGCACGGTAGGCCAGACGGACGTCGCCGCAGGCATGTGCATCAGCTCGGCGGCGCCACGCACCAGGTCTGCGGTGGCGCGGGCGTGTCCCGCGAAATAGGGGCACCGAAGGTCGCAGAAGTCTCCGATCGCCTCCAGCGCCTGGTCCAGCTCGTCGTCGGTCAATGGAGCTCTCGTTCCACCGGGTCGGCGGCGAGGACCTCGTCGACGGTGTCCCGGTCGAGGTCCTCGAACAAGGACTCGGGATCGGTCGGTCACCAGCTGCGCGATCTCCGGGTCGAAATGGGTACCGCTCCGCGAGCGGACCATGTCGAGTGCGGCCTCGATTCCGGCCGTCCGCTGGAACACCTCGCAGGCTTCGGCCACGTGCGAGACGCGCGCTGCGAGCGACACGCCGGTGCCGGAAAGGTCGTCGGGAACCCTCGACCGTCCCACCGGGCATAGGCCTGCTCGACGCCGGCCTGCACGTCCTCGCCCAGACCCAGGCGGGTGGCGAGCGCGCCGGCGGCCGAGCAGTGGTCCGCCATCTGCTGGACCATCTGGCGACCCCCGCTGGCCATCAGCAGGCGGCCTGGCGGGCCCGGTTGAATGCCGAGGTGCCATGGCCGGCCCGCCGCAGCATGAAGACCATGGCCGGGAATCCGGCCAGATCGACCTCGAGCGCGTCCGCCCGGAAATCGATGTCGTCACCAAAGAGGAGGGCCGCCTCGTTGCCGTAGACCGGGCACCCGACGTAGGTCAGGATGCTGACGTCGAAAAGCGTGGCCAGTTCCTTCGTGTCCAGGCCCAGCCGTTCCCCAAGCCGCATGCCGATCCGCGCCGAGCGCAGCATGTGCTCGGACGGCTGCCCGAAACCGAGGTCGGTGGCCAAGGAGAGCGAGACCAACAGGTCCGAAAGCCGGACACCTGAGTCCCGCCATGGCGGAATGGTACCCGTCGGGTCGCTCGACCGCGGCCATGGGGTGAATACCTCATGACGGCCGGTCGGCACTTCCTTACCGTGAATGGCTGAGCAACCACAGCGGTCGCTCAGAACGGAGGAAGACGAATGCCCAAGTACCTGATCGAGCGCACTGTTCCGGGCGCCGGTCAGATGGATGCCGCGGCTCTCGCGGCCATCGCCAGCCGAGTCCAACACAGGTGCTCCGTGACCTCGGGCCCGACATCCAGTGGGTGCAGAGCTACGTGACCGACGACAAGATCACCTGTGTCTATCTGGCTGCCTCCGAGGAGATCATCCGTGAGCACGGCCGATGCGGCGGGTTTCCCAGTGGACACAGTGCACGAAGTCCGCAGCATCATCGACCCGACCACCGCGGAGGTGGCCGCATGAGTCGGGCGGCCATCAGCCTGACCACCGGCCTCGAGGATCCGGAGAAGGTGACCGTTGCCCTGCTGGTGGCCGTCGGCGCCGCCGAGGGCGGCCGGGACTCCCTCATGTTCTTGACCAAGGAGGCCGTTCGCCTGGCCACCGACGGAGTCGCCCAGGGGGTGGCCTGCGAAGGGTGCCCGCCCATCCCGGACCTGATGCGGCGCTTCGAGGCGGCCGGCGGCCAGCTCCTCGTCTGCCCGATCTGCTTCAACGCCAGAAGCTGGCCGAGGCCAAGCTCGTGTCCAACGCCCGGTTGGGCGGAACCGTCCAGCTGTGGGAGTGGATCGGTGATGGTGCGACCACCTTCAGCTACTGACGGCTCGACGACGCAGCGGAAGGAACCAGCATGGAAACGAGTTGGGTGAGCGATACGTCCGGGCGGTGGCGGCGCAGGATGCCGCCGCCCTCAAGGAGCTCTTCGCTCCGCGCGTGAACTTCCGAGCCCTGACGCCGGGCCGTGTCTGGGAGAGCGACGACGCCGACGCCGTCGTCGACGAGGTCGATCCTCGGCACGTGGTTCTCGCCGGATCGCTCGATCACCCAGGTTCTGGCGGTCGAGTGTGCCAAGGTCGGCCCAGTGAACCGGGTCGGCTACCGGTTCGGGGTGCAGCTACCCGACGGCTGATTCTGTCGTCGAGCAACAGGCGTACTTCAGGACCGAAGGAACAGGATCTCGTGGTTGCGCATACTCTGTTCGGGGTTCGTCCGATGACGAACTGCCGGAGGTCCGGCGAATTCAACCTTGCCGATCAGCGCAATACCTGGCTCGAAGCCGCTCTCAGCGCCTGGGGCGGCCTCGACCGGGACAATCCCTTCCCACTCTTCGCCGAGGTCCGTGAGCTGGGCCCTGTACACCACGTCACGCTGGCCGACGGCCACGAGGCCTGGCTGGTGGTGGGCTACGACGAGGCCCGTCTGGCCCTCAACGACCCTCGGATCTCCAAGGACATGCGTGCCGCGCTGGCCAGGGACGGCGCGGTCGTGGCCGAAGGCCTCCCGGGCCCCGAATTCGCCCGGCACATGCTCGCAGTGGACCCGCCCGATCACACCCGATTGCGGCGGCTGGTGTCCTCGGCCTTCTCGATGCGCACGGTCGAAGGCCTGCGGCCGAGGGTCCAGGCACATCGTGGACGACCTCCTCGACGCACTGGCCGAGCTCGATACCTGATGTCCCCGGTTGATCTGGTGGCCGACTTCGCCTTCCCCCTGCCGTTCACCGTGATCTGCGAACTGCTGGGCGTGCCCGAAAGTGAGCGCGCCTCACTTGGTCACGGGCTGGTGGCCATGCTGGTGCCAACGCCGACGCGGCTGAATACGCCGAAGCCAAGGAGGCGTCCGACGGCGTCGTGTCGCAGCTGCGACGGATGGTCGTCGACAAGCACGACTGCGCCCGGCGACGATCTCGTGAGCGGACTGATCGCGGCTCGGGACGGGGACGAGCGACTGGACACCCAGGAGCTGCTCTCGACCATCTTCCAACTCATCGTCGCCGGCCACGACACCACCACGACATTCATCGGCAATGCGGTCGTTGCCCTCCTCGAGCAACCCCGGTCAGCTCGGCGGTCCTGCAAGATGATCCCGACCGGATTCCGGCGGCCGTGGAGGAGCTGCTGCGCTACGACGCGCCCGTGCCCCACTCGACCTTCCGCTATGCCGTCGAACCGGTCGAGATCGGCGGCCATCTCGATCCCGCCCGGAGCGCAGATCATCGTCTGCCTCGCCGCCGCCAATCGTGACCCCTGCCGATTCGCCGAGCCCGGACGGCTTGACGTGGAACGGGCAGAGGGTCGTCATCTGGCATTCGGGCACGGGATCCACCACTGCCTCGGCGCCCCTCTGGCTCGTCTCGAGGGTCAGCTAGCCCTGGGATCACTGATCCGACGCTTTCCTCGGGCTCCGCTTGGCGGCGAACGAGCCGGACTTCACTGGGGTCACGGGGACGGGCTCGTGTTGCGTGGCTTGTCCGAGCTGCCCGTCCGTCTGGGTCCCGCCCTGCCCAGGTAGCGGGGCCAGGACGATTTGCCAGATAACGTCCGCCATCGTGACTCAGCGCTCACTCACCACCGATTACCTGGTCGTTGGAGCCGGCGCCATGGGTATGGCCTTCACCGACGCTCTGATCGATCATGCCGACGTCCATGTCACGCTTGTCGATCGTCGCCACGCCGCTGGAGGACATTGGCAAGATGCCTACCCCTTCGTCCAGCTCCACCAGGCGTCGCAGTTCTACGGAGTGGCCTCGACGCTTCTCGGCGATGGCTCAGTGCAGGTTGGAGGGCCCGAAGCGGGCCTCCACCAGCGGGCACGGCGTGCGGAGATCCAGCACTACTACGACCACATCCTCCAAGATCGCTTCGTGGGTTCTGGTCGGGTCAGCTTCCTCGGTGGGCGTGAATACCACACCGACGGAACCATCCATTGGGCAACATCTCTTTTGTCGGGCGAAACCGTGCGCGTCGAGGCGAGGCACCGAGTCGTCGACGCGACCTACCTCTCGCCGACGATCCCGGCGACTTCGCCTCCTCCCTTCCAGGTGGCCGACGGGCGCGCGTGTCGTGCCGGTCAACCAGCTCGGAAGTCTGACCGAATCGCCCAAGCATTTCGTCGTCGCCGGTTCGGGGAAGACCGCGACCGACGCCATCGTCTGGCTGCTGGCGCAAGGCGTTCCGTGCGAACGAATCACGTGGGTGCGACCTCGGGAACCTTGGATGCTCAACCGAGCCGTTGTGCAGCCGGATCCTGCGGTCGGGCTGGGACTGGCTGCGGACACGATGGCGGCCGCAGCCGAAGCAGAATCGCTCGATGACATGTTCTTGCGCCTCGAGGCCGCGGAGATCATGCTCCGCATCGACAGCAATGCAGTGCCCAGCATGGCCAAGACGCCCACTCTCGGGATCTGGGAGCTTGACCTGATCCGTACGATCGAACAGGTTGTTCGACTGGGCCACATCCGGTCGGTGACTGAACGCGAGCTGGTGCTCGATGGAGGCGTCGTCCCTCTCGCCGCGGCTCGCTCGTGATTCACTGCGCGGCGTCGGGACTGAGCTATCCGCCGCTTGTGCCCCTGTGGCAGCCAGACAAGGTCCGGCTGCAGACGATTCGCGTCGGTTTTCCGTGCTTCGGTGCAGCACTGGTCGGCTTTATCGAGGCGACTCGGGACGACGACCGGGAGCGAAACCGACTTTGTCCACCGAACACCTTGCCCGACAGTCCGATGACGTGGGCGCAGATGCAGGTGCGCGGAACTCTGGCGACACGTACATTTAGCGCCGAGCCAGACGTTCATGCCTGGGTCAATCGCTCCGCATTGAATCCGGCTCGAGTTGACCCGACGCAGCGAAACGCGCCGAGGGTGCAGGCGGCAGAGGCAAGGCTGGCCGCAGTAGCTGATCGTGGACTGGCACGACTGACCGAACTCCTCGACGAGCAGCATGACGGCGCTGCCATTGGCTGAAGGCAAGGGTCGCCGTTTTAATGGAGCCGAGGCTCGTGCAGGCCTTGCTGGCGATCTCCGCTACCCGTAGTAGACCGCTCTACAACAGGGCTGAATTCGGGTGGATTCGGTGGACGTTCCGTAGACGGAAGGCCAGCTCAAAGAGACTCGTCAGGACACCTTGGACGATCTCAACCACCTTTTTGCCAAGGTGAGGGTCGCGGGTTCGAAGATGACGTCCCGCCGAGTGGTGGAGAACCGGTCCTCGGTCTGACGTGATGGTAGGCGCGCCGATCCGGTGCGTCGCCCGGTCGTGGGTCAGCCCCAGAAGATGCCGGTGGGGTCGGCTTCGATCTCCTCGAGGATTACGTCAACTGGCTGGTGAGAATCGAGGTCGAAGTACAGGAACCACTTGCTGTTGCGGTCCGCGCAGTAGAGCGTCCAGGTTCCGTCGCCCTCGTAACGGAGCTGGGCGACCGACGTCTTGGTCCACTCCCCGGGCGCGCCCCGCCAGATGGGTCGACATTCGTGGATCGAGATGCTCTTGCCGCGGATGGACGTCTCGATGCGGACCTCGTTGTGCAGTCGCTCGGGAATCTTGGCGCGGCAGTAGCGCTTGACCTTTTCGACATCGATCTCGGGCAGGACGGTGGCCACGCCCCGAGGGTAGTGATCTCAGCCGGCGAGCGGCCTGCTTTCGAGGGCCTCGTCAGGTGCTTCGGCGAGGGCTGCCGCCTCCATGCGCCGGAGCAGGGCCATCGAGGTCTCAGACAGGTAACGGCGTTCGGCCACCTGCCATTCGTCGTGGGCCTCGACCACCACGGCCGTGACGAGCCGTTCGACCGATGCATCGTTGGGGAACACCCCGACCACGTCGGTCCGTCGCTTGATCTCGCGGTGGAGGCGCTCGAGCGGATTGGTCGACCAGACCTTGCGCCAATGGGCCTCAGGGAAGGCGGTGAAGGCCAGGAGGTCCTCCTTGGCATCGGTGAGCATCGTGGCCACGTCGGCGAACCGGTCGTCGAGGGTGGCCACGATCCGTTCGAACTGCTCGCGCACGGCTCGGGCGTCGGGTTGGGCGAAGATCGTCTGGATGGCGGCGATCACCATGTGGGTGTTGTTCCGCTTCACTCGGGTCAGCACGTTGCGCATGAAGTGCACCCGGCACCGTTGCCAGGCCGATCCCACCATCACCGCCTCGACGGCTGCTTTGAGGCCCAGGTGCTGGTCGGAGATGACCAGGCGGACCCCGCCGAGGCCCCGGGCCCGCAGCGAGCGCAAGAACTCGGTCCAAAAGGCCCCGTCTTCTGAGTCCCCGACGGCACAGCCGAGCACCTCTCGGTGCCCGTCCATCGAGACCCCGGTCGCCACCACCACGGCCCGGGACACCACCTGGTGGTTGACTCGGCCCTTCAGGTAGGTGGCGTCCAAGAACACGTAGGGGAACTCGATGTGGGCCAGACTCCGGGACCGGAACGCCCCCAGCTGCTCGTCGAGCTCGGCACAGATGCGGCTGACCTCGGACTTGGAGATCCCGGACTCGAGGCCGAGGGCGGCCACCAGATCGTCGACCTTCCTCGTCGACACCCCGTGGACGTAGGCCTCCATGACCACGGCGAAGAGGGCCCGGTCGATGCGACGCCGACGCTCGAGAATCGAGGGGAAGAAGCTGCCCTGACGGAGCTTGGGGATCTTCAGGTCGACGTCCCCGGCCTTGGTCGAGAGCAGCCGGTCACGGGTGCCATTGCGCTGGGTGGTCCTGGTGTCCGTCCGTTCGAAGCGGTCAGCCCCGATCCGGGCGGTCGCCTCCGCGTCGATCAGGGCCTGGAGCATCAGGGCCACGCCCTGGCGCACGACGTCGATGTCGCCGCCGGCGCGGATGGCAGTCAGCAGTTCGTTGAGGTCAGTATCGGTAATGGCCACTGGGTGGTCCTCCTTGGTTGAGCTTGTCGGTTCAACCGAAGCCGGTGGCCACCTCACGATGGTGGACCCCGGGAACTACACCACTCGGGGGGACATCAACGGTTCGA
>CAVTPE010000004.1:0-367167 GCA_963736515.1 uncultured Acidimicrobiaceae bacterium
GCCGCTGGCGCTGGGGCGGCCGCTGGCCTGGTTGCGCTTGCGGTTGTGGACCGGGCAGAGCAGCCGGCCGTTCTCCTGGGTGGTGGGGCCGCCGAGGGCCCAGGGCTGTGATGTGGTCGTCCTGGCAGCGGTGCCGCCGGCATCGTAGCAGTAGGGGTGGGTGCACTCGCGGTCGCGCACCTCGATGGCCCGGCGGGTGGCCCCGGTGAACAGCCGGGCCCGGGGGCTGATCTCGACCCGGCGGCCGGGAGCGAACACGGCTCGCTCGAGGTCGGCCCGGTCCAGCCAGGGCAGGAGGGCCCGGGGGCGACCACGGTGCCGTTCCTCCAGCTGGCAGATCCTGCCGTGGTCAGTGTCTCCCAGCCGACGAGGACGGTGAACAGCGGTGCCGGCCGGCGGGCCGTCGGCCGGGGAGCAGCTCTTCGACCGGGTGGCCATCTCGACCAGGGCGTCGGCCCGGCGCTGTGCCGGGGGTGCGGGCCAGCTCGGTCGGTCTTCGGGTCACGGCCCAGGGCGCTCCTGGGCCTCGGCCCAGTCGGCCTCGAACAGGGCCTGCTCGAGGCGGTTCGAGCTCACCCGAGACGATGGAGCCCGACACCGGGTCGAGGGTCATCTGCCCCAGCCACATCCCGGTGAAGCTGGCCTCTAAGATCAGGCGCACGGGCGCGACGAAGCGCCGCATGACCTCGGGTTTCGACTGCGTCGGGCCAAATGGGCGGCGTGACGACGGGTGAATCGCGGGGCGGGCCGCCGCCCCGTCAGGCCGCAGTCGGCGGGGGCCGCTGGCGCTGGGGCGGCCGCTGGCGCTGGTTGCGCAGGCGGTTGTGGAACCCGCAGAGCAGCCGGCCGTTCTCCTGGGTGGTCGGGCCACCCTCGGCCCACGTCGTTATGTGATCGCCCTGGCAGCTCTCCGCCGGCTCGTAGCAATACGGGTGGGTGCAGATGCGGTCGCGCAGCTCGATGGCCCGGCGGGTCCCCCCGCTGAAGAGCCGGGCCCGCACGCTGACGTCGACCCGGTTGCCGAGGCTGAATATGGCGCGCTCGAAGTAGGCCGAGTCCATCCAGGGGTCAAGGGCGGAGGGGGCGAGCACCGTTCCGTTCTCGAGCTCGCAGATGCGCCCGTGCGCCGTCTCGTAGCCGACGAAGACCGAGAAGAGCGGGGCGGGACGGATGCCCTCGGCCGGGGCGGTGGCGCTGCGCGTGGCCATCTCCACGAGGGCGTCGGCCCGGCGCTGCGCCGAGGTGCGGGCCAGCTCGTCGATCCTCGCCGGACGCCCCAGGCGCTCCTTGGCCTCGGCGCAGTCAGCCTCGAAGAGGTCGTGTTCGAGGCGGTTGAGCTCACCCGAGACGATGGAGCCCGACACCGGGTCGAGCGTCATCTGGCCCAGCCACGTCCCCGTGAAGCTGGCCTCTAAGAACACGTTGCGGGCGGCCTTGCGGTCCTCCTCGGCGGCGTCGGCTCCATCGGGGTCGGCCAACTGCTTCCAGTAGCTCAAGGCCCGGTAGAAGTCCTCGAAGCCCATGTCCGCGGCCTGGGCCACGAGCATCCCCTCGTCGCGGGCCATGGAGGACTCGGTGCGGTGGCGCCGGGCCGAGGCGATGGCGCGGGCCTGGTCGGCCCCGATGGCGCCGTCGCGCCAGGCCTCGGCGCACGCGGGCAGGTGGCGCAGGTCCCGCCCGAGGCGCACCCGGCGCTTGGCGGCGGCGCGCGGCACCCGACAACGCGTGGCGATCCACGCGGAGGCCGTCTTGGCCCCCTCGGCCGCCCACTCCTCCCCCACCTCGAAGGCCGCCGTCGCCTCGGTGACGAAGGCCTCGAAGCGTGAGGACAACCGGTGCAGCTCTTCGATCGAGGCGCCGTCGCCGTAGCTGGCGGGGCCCGACGCCACCAGTGCAGCGAGCGCCTCGCCGAAGTTCTCCAACTCCATGGGTCGATGGAAGCACGCGGTTGTCACACGTTTCTGGCGGGAAATTCCGCGCACACAACGTCGAGGCGCGGCGACCGTTGGGCTCGTTTACGGGTCCGGGCCTACAGTGAGATCGATCTCATTATCTTCTCCGGCTCGCCGGGGACGGGTCAGGGGCAGGGGATGGCACAGAAGGCACACGACCTCGTGGTCCGGGGGGGCCACGTGGCCGACGGGCGGGGCGGCGAGCCGATCGCGGCCGACGTGGCGGTGGACGCCGGCACCATCACCGCCGTGGGAACCGTGCCGGGCCGGGGCGCCGAGGAGATCGACGCCGGCGGCCTGCTGGTCACACCCGGCTTCGTGGACATCCACACGCACTACGACGGCCAGGCCACGTGGGACGGGCGGATGACGCCGTCGAGCTGGCACGGGGTCACCACCGCGGTGATGGGAAACTGCGGCGTCGGCTTCGCGCCCGTGCGGCCCGATGCCCACGACCGGCTCATCTCGCTCATGGAGGGAGTGGAGGACATCCCCGGCGCCGTGCTCGACGAGGGCATCGATTGGTCGTGGGAGAGCTTCGGCGAGTATCTCGACGCGGTCGAGCGGCGACCCCACGACATCGACCTCTGTGCGCAGCTCCCCCACGGCGCGCTACGCCTCTACGTCATGGGCGAGCGCGCCGCCCGCCTGGAGGAGGCGACGGCGGAGGACGCGGCAGCCATGCGGAGCCTGGCGACGGACGCCATGCGGGCAGGGGCGATCGGGTTCTCGACGTCGCGCACGCTCAACCACCGCACCGCCACGGGAGACCCGACGCCATCTCTGCGAGCCGGGGCGGACGAGCTCGAGGCCATCGCCCAAGGCGTGGCTGACGCCGGCCACGGGGTGGTCGAGATGATCTCCGACTTCTGGCCCGACACCGACGGCGAGTTCGAGTTGATCCGCGCCATGGTGGCGCGCACCGGCGTGCCACTCTCGCTCTCGCTGGCCCAGAGCCACCGCCAGCCCGAGGCCTGGCGTGAACTGCTCGCCCGTATCGAGGCGGCAGTGGCCGATGGGCTGCCGATCCGGGCCCAGGTCGCGCCGCGCCCCGTCGGGCTGTTGGTCGGCCTGCAGTCCTCCTACCACCCCCTGCTGGCCCTCCCCGCCTATGGGGAGGTCGCCTTACTGCCGGTGGCGGGGCAGGCCCGCGCCCTGCGCGACCCCGCGTGCCGCGCCCGGCTGCTGGCCGAGCTCGGTGACGGGGACGCGGAGCGCCGGCGCCCGATCGACTACGGGCGTCTCTACCCGCTCGGCGAGGTGCCCGACTACGAGCCCGCTCCCGAGAAGAGCCTCTCGCGGCTGGCCGCGGCGGGGGGCGTCGAACCGGCGGCGCTCCTGCTGGACCTGCTGTCCGAGAACGACGGGCGGAACTTCCTCTACACCCCGTTCTCGAACTATGCCGACGGGAACCTCGACGCCTGCGGCGAGATGCTGGCTCACCCCGACACTGTCTTCGGGCTGGGCGACGGCGGCGCCCACGTCGGCCTCATCTCCGACGCCAGCTTCCCGACCTACGCGCTGTCCCACTGGGGCCGCGACCGCGCGCACGGTCGCCTCGGGGTGGGTCGGGTCGTGGAGCAGCTGACGAGTGCGACCGCCCGCGCTGTCGGGCTCGGCGACCGCGGCGTCCTGGCCCAGGGCATGCGGGCGGACGTCAACGTCATCGATTTCGACCACCTGCGCTGCGAGGCGCCGGTCATGGCCTACGACCTACCCGCCGGGGGCAAGCGGCTCCTACAGGGAGCGCAGGGATACCGCGCCACGATCGTGGCCGGCGTGGTCACGTACCGGGACGGAGAGCCCACCGGCGCGCTGCCCGGACGGCTGGTGCGGGCAGGACGCGACACGGCCGGGACGCGACTGGCCTCGTGACGACCGCGCACCGCGCACCCTCGGAACCGGGAGGAGCCGACATGAACGCCCGCAACCTGCACGAGCTGGAGCCAGCGGCCGAGTGGCGCGCCGGCGACGTCGCCAACCCCTCGTCCTGGACCCTGCGCCTTGACCCGGCGGACCACGCCGAGCTCGCCGCCGCCCTGGCCGTGGCCAAGAGCAGGAGCACTGACCCGCTCGAGCTCGAGCGCGACGACTTCCCCCTCGACGGCCTGGCCGCCAAGCTCCAGGGCGTCGTCGATGTGCTGCTGAACGGGCGCGGCTTCGCCCGCATCGCCACCCTGGAGACGGCGCGCTACAGCGACGACGACCTCACCCTCCTGTACTGGGGTATCGGCCTGCATCTCGGCGAACCGTGGGCCCAGAACAAGTATGGCCACGTGCTCGGAGACGTCACCGATCAAGGCAAGACGATCGACGATCCCACGGTCCGCGGCAACGAGCTCGGCGGCATCGCGCTCGACTACCACACCGACGGGTCCGACCTGGTCGGGCTGCTCTGCCTGCGCGCCGCCCGCAGCGGCGGCCTCTCCTGCGTCGCCAACGCCGTGGCGATCCACAACCAGCTCGTCCGCGAGCGGCCGGACCTGGCGGCGGCGCTCTACGAACCGCTGCCCTACGACGCCCGGGGCGAGCAGCCCGACGGGGCGCGGGCCTTCTATTCGGTGCCGGCCTTCACCGAGCACGCCGGGCGCCTCTTCGTGCGCTTCATACCCCAGTACGTCCTCGCCTCGCAGCGCCATCCCGACGCGCCCCGACTCAGCCCGACGGCACGAGAGGCCATCGCCGCGGCCTCCGCGCTGGCCAACGACCCGGACTTCAACGTCTACATGGACCTGCAGCCGGGGGAGATGCAGTTCATCAACAACTACCACGTGCTCCATGGCCGCACGGCCTACGAGGACGACGTGGCGAACGGCTACAAGCGACACCTGAAGCGGCTGTGGCTGGCCACCTACGCGCTGGCCGACCGGCCGTCCCACTTCGCCGCGCTCGGGCACCGCAGCCACTGGGCGGCCCGGCGCTCGGTGAGCAATCTGCCGGCCGTCGAGCGGGTCGACGCCGGGGCGTAGGCGCCTGGGGCGTAGGCGCCGGGACGCCGGCGCCCGGGCGCCGAGGGTTCTTTTTTCCGGACCATAAACTGATCGGCTTATAGTCGGCGGAGAAATCCCCGGCTTTCGGTGGGCCTGACGTAGCGTTGGTGCGCTCGACGGAGGTGCCGTGTGCGCTGCGGGCCCTGTGTGTGTCTCTCCCAGTGGCCGGGCGTCGGCACTCGGCGGGCGTCGGGATGTGCCTGTGGCGAGCGGTGCGCTGCGCGGCGGGCGTGGGGCGGTGGCGCCGGTCAGCTCGCGGCGGAGCCCGGCTGGACGAAGAGAGACTGGTAGATCGTCTGTGGTCCCGCTCATCGGTCGGGCTCGATGTGCAGCGCCGGCTTCGCGGGGCGACGAGATCGCCTCGAGCCAGGTGCTCACCTGGGCGACGAGGCGCGTTGGCGAGTGGTCGCCTTGGGCCGTCGCGCCGGGCGCCGTTGCGGGCGCCGCCCAGGGCCGCTGGCCGTGGCGGCCGCCGTTGGTCGCCACGCGCGCGGCTCCACACGACGGCGACGGAGACGCCCGCGATGCCGCCAGGCCGCTTGGCATGCCCGACCGCGATCCCTCTCGCGTCAGCCGCCGAGGCAGGCCTGGCTATCCCCAGAGCGACGCTGCGCTCAGACGCGGCTGCAGCGCGCCAGCCGACGGACCCTCGTGGCCTGGTGATCTGCTGCGCGAGGCGCTTCAAGCTAGGAGCCGCGCGCCAGTCGCTTGCGCTGGGCTGTGAGGCGCTGGCCCTCGGGAAGGTAGTGAAGAGTGTGGAGGGGCGGCGCCCTGAACGGATCAGCCGGTGCCGGTCCGCTTGGTGCGGGAGAACAACCGCCGCCGGGTGCTCATGAGCATGGTGCCCTCAATGAACGACGTCGGCAGCGCGCCCTCACGCAGCACCCTGATCGGGGTCACCGTCGCGTCCACCAGCGTCGGGAGCGCGCCCTCCCGCCGGCCGCCGTCCACCACGAGAGCCACGTCGTCGACACCGAAGGCGTGTGCGACCTCCGCGGCCTCGTTGAAACGGAGCGGGACGGTCCGCCACGGGCCCTGCTCGCGACAGAGGCGGCGCAGGGCCCGCCCGTCGGGCATCCCCACGACGGCTGCCCACGCACCACCCTCGGCCGCACCACCCTCGGCCGCACGCACCGCTCGGCCGCACCACCGTCGGCCGTAACACCGTCGGGGTCGGCGGGCGCGCCGTCCCGGACATCGGCATCGCGCTCGTGGCCGGCCCCACCGGCCCACGGGAGGAACACCTCGACCGGCCCGGGCCAGCAGCGCTGCAGCAGCGTGCCCAATTCGTCGGTCCAGCCCGAGGTCAGCGCCCGCACATCGTCGATCTGCCCGACTGCGTAGTGCGGACCGTCAGGGTCGGCGGCCAATTCGACCAACCTCGCTTCGTCGTCGGAGGACCCGGCACGCACGGCCAGGCTGTAGCCGCCGACGTTGGGCACGGCGACGATGGCGCCGGACCCCAGCGCGTCCACCACCGCCGCGGCCCCGGCTTCGACGACAGGCGGCCGGGCAGCGTCGGAGTCGTTCATGGGACCTATTCTGAGCCGCGGAGCCGCGCCACGAGCGCGCGGGGCCTCCCGGCCAGATCCGGCTCGACCCGCACCTGGTCGTACCCGAGCTGGCGGGCCAATCGAAGGGCAGCATCGGCCTGCGCTGCCGCCAACTCGATGATCACGGCCCCGGGGCGTCCGAGCCAGCGCAAGGCCTCTTCCAGAACCGCCTCCACACCGGCCATCCCCCCGGTGCCACCCCTGCCGGGACCGGCGACCAGGGCCCGCCTCGGCTCGGCCCGGACGTCAGGCGCCAGCCCCGCCCACTCGTCCGCGGTCACATAGGGCGGGTTCGAAACCACGAGGTCGACGTGACCGCGCAGCCCTCCGGGCAGAGGGGTCAGCCAGCTGCCTTCGCGCCAATTCGACGCGGGGAATGTTGCCACCGCTGCCCATACCACGGCACGACTCCAGGTTGGCGGCCGCCACCTCGAGCGCTCCGGCGCTGGTATCGGTGGCCCACACCTGGTCCACGACGCCGGCCCCGAGCTCGGTCGCCAGCGCCAGCGCGATGGCGCCCGAGCCCGTCCCCGCGTCGACCGCCACCAGTCCACGCCTGACCTTGGCCGCGTGCAGGCGCCGGGCCTCGTTCAGCGCCACCTCCACCACCTGCTCGGTCTCGGGCCGCGGAATCAGGACCCGGGGATCGACGCGCAGGTCGAGCCGGCGGAACGGCCAGTGGCCGAAGATGTACTGCAGCGGCTCCCCCCTTGCCCGGCGCGCCGCCATGGCCCGGGCTGCTGCCGCCGGAGCGGGCGCCGCCGTCCTGGGCAGCGCCCCGCCGGGTGCCACCGCGAGTACCTCGTCGACGATGAAGCGCGCCTCGTGGCGTGCCCCACCGACCATGACCGTCAGCTCCTCCACGAGCACACGCGTCGCCACGTCGCCCGACGCTGCAGCCGGCCGCTCCGAAGCCGGGCCGGCGGGGGCTCCCGCCGCCCCCGCCACGGCGCTCACGGGCCGCCGACCTCCTCGCCGCCGAGCTGGCGCCCCCGCTTGTCGGCCATCAGCGCGTCGGTCAACTCGTCGAGGTCGCCGGCCAGCACCTGGTCGAGCTTGTAGAGGGTCAGGTTGATCCGGTGATCGGTGACCCGGTTCTCCTTGAAGTTGTAGGTGCGGATCTTGTCGGTGCGGTTCCCCGCCCCCACCTGACCGCGACGCTGGGCCGACATGGCGGCGGATTGACGGTCCTGCTCCGCCTTGAGCAGCCGGGACCGCAGCACCACCATGGCCTTGGCCCGGTTCTGTATCTGGCTCTTCTCGTCCTGCATGGCCACCACGGTCCCGGTCGGGAGGTGGGTGATCCGCACCGCCGAGTCGGTGGTGTTGACCGACTGCCCACCCGGGCCCGTCGAGCGGTAGACGTCGATCTTGAGGTCGTTGGGGTCGATGGCGATCTCGACCTCCTCCGCCTCGGGCAGGACGGTCACGGTGGCGGTCGAGGTGTGGATCCTCCCCTTGGCCTCGGTGACGGGCACCCGTTGCACGCGGTGGGTGCCGCCCTCGTGCTCCAATCGGATGTAGGCATCGGGACCCTTCACGAGGAAGACGGCCTCGTTGATGCCGTCCTTGTCCGACGCGTCCTCGGACAGGACCTCCACCTTCCATTTCTTGATGGCCGCGTAGCGCAGGTACATGTCGAAGAGCACGCGGGCGAACAGGTTCGCCTCGTCGCCCCCGACCGCGCCCCTGATCTCCATGATCACGTTGCGGCCCTCGTTCGGATCCTTCGGCAGTAGGAGCGTCTCCATGCGCTCCTCGAGCACCTGCACCAGCGCCTCCGACTCCTCGAGCTCTTGGCGCATGAGCTCGCGCTCGTCGCCCGATGTCTCGGTCAGCATCTCGCGGGCGGTGGTGACGTCCTCGCGGGCGGCGGTCAGCTCGTGCCAGGCGCGAACGATCTCACCGAGCTCCTTGTGGCGCCGCGACAGGACCCGCAGGCGGTCAGGATCCGAGAGGGTGGCCGGATCCGCCAACTCGGTCTCGACGGCGTTGAACTCCGTCTCGAGCGCGGCCATCCGGTCGTCCAACATGCGTGTCCGGGGTTCCTCGTGAGGGCGGGGACGCGGCGGGCGGCCGGTCCCGGCCGGCTCAGTCCTGCGCCGCCGGGGCGGGCTTCGCCTTGGCCTTGCCCTTGCGCTCCCCGTAGCGCCGCTGGAAGCGCTCCACCCGCCCACCGGAGTCGACCAGCTTCTGCTTTCCGGTGAAGAAAGGGTGGCACTCGTTGCAGAGTTCGACGTGGAGGTCCGACTTGGTGGAGTGGGTGACGAACGTGTTCCCACACGAGCACTTGACCGTGGCGTCTACGTAGTCGGGGTGGATGTCGGTCTTCATGGTGTCTCCAGTGTGTGGCGTGGGTCGGTCCAGTGTAGGGGCCGCGCGGGCCCCTGCGGTCAGGTGCCCGGACCCTTGGCGATCTCGGCGAGGAACTCGTCGTTGCTCTGCGTGGTGCGGATCTTGTCCATGAGCAGCTCCAGGCCGGCAGCATCCTTGCCGTCGCTGGCCAGGGCATTGAGCACCCGGCGCAGCTTCCAGACCTGCTGCAGCTGGCCCCGCTCGAAGAGCAGCTCCTCGTGGCGCGTCGAGCTGGCGTTCACGTCGATGGCCGGGTAGAGCCGGCGCTCCGAGAGCCGCCGGTCGAGCCGCAGCTCCATGTTCCCGGTTCCCTTGAACTCCTCGAAGATGACCTCGTCCATCTTGGAGCCGGTCTCCACGAGCGCCGAGGCCAGGATCGTCAGCGAGCCACCCTCCTCCACGTTGCGCGCCGCGCCGAAGAATTTCTTGGGCGGGTAGAGCGCACCGGAGTCGACACCACCCGACATGATGCGGCCGGTCGCCGGAGCGGCCAGGTTGTAGGCCCGGGCCAGCCGCGTGATGCCGTCGAGGATGATGACCACGTCACGGCCCATCTCCACGAGCCGCTTGGCCCGCTCGATCGCCAGCTCGGCGACCTGCGTGTGCTCGTCGGAGGGACGGTCGAAGGTCGAGGCGATGACTTCGCCCTTCACCGAGCGCCGCATGTCCGTGACCTCTTCGGGGCGCTCGTCGACGAGCAGGACCATCAGGTGCACGTCGGGGTTGTTGGCCTCGATCGAGTGGGCGATCTGCTTCATCACCGTCGTCTTGCCGGCCTTGGGCGGCGACACGATCATGCCGCGCTGTCCCTTGCCGATCGGCGAGAGCAGGTCCACGATCCGGGCGGTCAGGTTGTCCTTGTCTCCCGGCATCTCGAGATTCAGCCGCGAGTCAGGGAAGAGAGGCGTCAGGTCCTCGAAACGGGGCCGGGTGCGCGCCTCGTCGGGGTCCAAGGTCGAGACCTTGTCGATGCGCAGGAGCGCCGGGTACTTCTCGTTGTTCGACGCCGGCCGGCACGCGCCCTCGACGTAGTCACCGCGGCGCAGCGCGAACTTCCGTGCCTGGCTGATGGAGACGTAGACGTCCTTGGACGAAGCCAGGTACCCGTCGCAGCGCAGGAAGCCGTAGCCCTCGTCGCGCAGGTCGAGCATCCCGCTCACCTCGACCAGCTCGCCCGAATAGGGCTGCTCCTGGCCGCCGCCACCCTGCAGCTCGCCGCCCTGCGGCCGGTCACGGCCGCGGCGCCGACGGCTGCGTCGGTTGCCGACGTCGCCGTCGGACTGGTTGCTCTGGTTCCGGTTGCCCTGGTTGCCCTGGTTGCCCTGGTTGTTCCGGCTCTGGTTGCGGTTGCCCTGCTGGTTGTTCTGGCTGTTCTGGTTGTTGTGACTCTGGTGCTGCCCGTTCTGCCGGGGCGCGGGGTCGGCGCCATCGGCCAGTTCGGGCGGCTCGACGAACACGGCCGGACCTGAGTCCCCGTTGCTCGCCGCCTCCGTCGTCGTGGCATCCGCCGGGGCGGTGTCGGCCGCGGCGCTGTCGGCCGCATCAAGGGAAGCGGCCCCACCGGCCTCACCCTCGCCGGCGACGAAGGACGCGGCGTCCGTCGCGCCCCTGGCGGCGGCGGCCGCCCGAGAACGACGGGCGGGCTTGGCGCCGTTGGTCCCGGCCTGCTCCGCATCGCCGTTGCTCTGGCCGCCCGCGCTCGACCCGGAGGTCACGCCGGTGGCATCGAGTATCTGGTCGATGATGTCGGCCTTCTTCGTCCGGCTCGTCGTCTTGAGCGACATGGCCTGGGCGATGGCACTGAGCTCATCCCGCTCTTTGCCTTCGAGTACTGATCGTTCGAGCTGCTGTTCCGCAGTCATCGGCTCCTCTTCCAAGAGGGTTATCGCCAGCCCGGGTTCGTCCGCGCGTGGCAGGGAAATTTCAAGGAGGAGAAGGGATTCGCGTGTGAATGCCCTCCCCCGAACCACCTCTGCGTGATGCTCTCCTGGGACCGCTTGTACCCGCGGAGAGCGCTACGAAGCGCAGTGGGGACATCAATAGTTTAGCTGGAGGGGATGGGTCATGCCAACACACCCCCCGTTCTCGCAGGTCAGCGGCTCCAGGGCCCACCCCGGGGATCTCCCACTAGAGGGATATCTCGGCCAGAACGGACTCGAGTTCGAGGTCGATCACCGAAGGGACCGAGATCGCTTTGATGGCGAGGTCCGGATCCTTGAGCCCGTGCCCGGTCAACACACACACCACCGTGGAGCCCCTGGGCACGCCCTTCTTGATCAATCCGGCCACCGAGGCCGAGGATGCCGCCTCACAGAAGACGGATTCCTGCTGGGCCAGGAAGGTGTACGCCTCCATGATCTCTTCGTCGGTGACCGCCGTGATGGACCCGCCGGACTCGGACGCGGCGGCCGTGGCCGAGTACCAACTGGCGGGGTTCCCGATCCGGATGGCGGTGGCGATGGTCTCGGGGTTCTCGACCGGGTGGCCCAACACGATGGGCGCGGCGCCGGCCGCCTGGAATCCCAGCATGCGCGGCAACTTACCCGACCGGCCTGCTTCCTTGTACTTGATGTAACCCCGCCAGTAGGCCGAGATATTCCCGGCGTTCCCCACGGGGATGCAGTGGACGTCGGGGGCATCGCCCAGCACGTCCACTATCTCGAAGGCACCGGTCATCTGACCTTCGATGCGGTGCGGGTTGACCGAGTTGACGACCGTGATCGGCGCGTGGTTCGGCAGGTCGCGCACAATGGTCAGGAGCTGATCGAAGTTCCCGCGCACCTGCAACACGCGCGCACCGTGCATGAGCGCCTGGGCCAGCTTGCCCAGCGCGATGTGGCCGTCGGGGATGAGCACCACACAGGCGAGCCCGGCCCGCGAGGCGTACGCCGCGGCCGAGGCGGACGTGTTCCCGGTCGAGGCGCAGACGACGGCCTTGGCCCCTTCGTCCACTGCCATGGAGATGGCCATGGTCATGCCGCGGTCCTTGAAGCTGCCGGTCGGATTGGCCCCCTCGACCTTCAGCCAGACCTCCGCGCCGACGCGCTCGGAGAGCCTGGGGGCGGCCACCAACGGCGTCCCGCCCTCGAGCAGCGTGACGACCGGGGTCGTCTCGGTGATGGGGAGGAGGTCGCGGTACTCCTCCATGACGCCGCGCCAGCCGGCCGTCACGGGACGCTCCGTCCCCCGTCCTCATCTGGATCGCCGATGACCCGGAGAACCCCGCTGACCCGGTCCACCGCCTGGTGGCGGCGGAGCTCGTCGATGGTGGCGAGGAGGTCCCCCTCGCGGGCCACGTGGGTCAGGAAGATCAGCCGGGCCTCCTCGGCCAGGCCAAGTTGCTCCATGGCCCGGATGGAGACGTCGTGGTCCCCGAAGATCTTGGCCACGGCGGCCAGGACGCCGGGCCGGTCCGCCACGTCCATGCTGAGGTAGAAGGCGGAGTGCATGTCGTTCTGCGCGAACACCGTCGTGCTCGTGCGTTTCGGCGCCGGCGCCGGCGCCCCTGCCAGAAGGTTCCTCGAGGCGTCGACGAGGTCGCCGAGCATGGCGCTCGCGGTGGGTCCGCCTCCGGCGCCGCGGCCGTAGAGCATGAGCTCGCCGCTCACCGCGCCCTCCACGAAGACGGCGTTGAAGGCGCCCCGGACGGACGCCAGGGGGTGCGTCTTGGGGAGCATGGCCGGGTGCACCCGCACGGATACCTCGGGTCCGCCGTCGATCAGCTCCGCGATGGCCAGCAGCTTGACCGAGTACCCGAGCCGGCTGGCGTAGGCGACGTCGGCCGCGCTGATCGTGGTGATGCCCTCCCGGTGCACATCGGCGTCGACGACATCGCTGCCGAACGCCAGCGCGGCGAGGATGGCGGCCTTGGCCGCTGCGTCGTGCCCTTCCACGTCGGCCGTCGGATCACGCTCGGCCAGACCGAGTTCTTGCGCCGCGCGAAGGACGTCGTCATAGCTTGCGCCCTCCTCCTCCATGCGGGTGAGGATGTAGTTCGTGGTGCCGTTGACGATCCCCATGATCCGGACGATCTGCTCTCCGGCCAGTGACTCGCGCAGGGGCCGGATGACGGGGATGGCCCCGGCGACCGCCGCCTCGTAGAGCAGGTCCACGCCCGCCGCCGCGGCCGCCTCGGCCAGTTCGGCGCCGGCCGTGGCGAGGAGCGCCTTGTTGGCGGTGACGACGGGCTTGCCGTTGCGCAGGGCGGCCTCGATCAGCTCGTGCGCGGGATGGAGCCCTCCGATGACCTCTACGACGACGTCGACGTCGGCGCGCCGGACCAACGCAGCCGCGTCCGTTCCGATGAGGTCGGCGGGGATGGCCGGCGGCCGGGGCCGCTCCGGGTGGGCCACGGCGATCCCGACCAGCTCCAGGCGGATGCCCGTGCGGGCGGCCACGTCGTCGGAGCGGGTGAGCAGGATCTCGGCCAGGGCGCCCCCGACGTTGCCGCAGCCGAGCAGGCCGACGCGCACGGTCGGAGCCTGATGGACGTGCGGCGGGGCGCCGGCCTGGTCGGCAGTCACCTCCAAACGCTACAAGGTGCCGCGCTCCCGACGGCCCAGGCGCGCGTCCGGAGGCTTTGTGACCTTCACAGAATGCTGGCCGGCGTGGGCCAGCGGCTGCTGCTCGGCGTGGGCCAGCGGCAGCTGAGCGATCATGGCCGGCGTCGACGATGCACACGGCGGTAGCACGGTGAGCCGCTCCCCGACCTGCGCATGCCCACGCAGCAACGTGAACCCCCTCAGCGCGCCGGAGGTGCACACGCCGAGCCGCGTCCTCCGGCGCGTCGTGCTCGGCCCTCGAGACGGGGCGCTCAGGCGTCCAGCTTCGTGAGGTCCTCGAACGTCTCCCGGCGCACCACAACCCGGGCGCTGCCGTCGGACACGAAGACGACGGCCGGACGGGGCACCTTGTTGTAGTTGGATGCCATGGCGTAGCCATAGGCACCGGTGACCGGCGTAGCCAAAATGTCGCCCACCACGAGGTCCTCGGGCACGTAGGCGTCGGGCACCACCAGATCACCGCTCTCGCAGTGCTTGCCCACCACGCGTACCGGCCGGGGACGCGGTGACCCGACTGCACGCGGGAGGAAGGCCTCGTAGCCGCTGCCGTAGAGGACCGGCCGAGGATTGTCGCTCATGCCGCCATCGACGCTCAC
Organism: uncultured Acidimicrobiaceae bacterium; assembly: GCA_963736515.1. Classification (GTDB taxonomy): domain Bacteria; phylum Actinomycetota; class Acidimicrobiia; order Acidimicrobiales; family RAAP-2; genus Bog-473. The sequence continues at coordinate 14,009 of CAVTPE010000004.1, forward strand.
GTAGGTCCTGATCCCCGGGAGGTGCTTCACAGTCCCCACCGAGTAGAGAGTGATGCCGGCGGTGGCAACGATGGATCGCCCGGGCTCGGCCGAGATCCGCGTGGCCGGACCCACGCCCGCCCGCGCACAGGCGCGCCGCGTGGCCTCGACCCAGGCCCTCTGGCTCGGAGCCGACTCGCCGTTGAGGTAGGGAACGCCGAGGCCACCCCCCACGACCAGCTCGGGTAGTTCGAGCGGCGCGAAGAACGCACCCAGCACCTCGGCCGCCTGCTCGAAGGACGAGGCCTCGAAGACCTGGCTGCCGATGTGTGCGTGGACGCCTCTCAGCTCGACGCCGGGCATGAGCTCCAGAGCGGCCACGGCCTCCGCCGCCGCGCCCGAGGAGACCGAGAAGCCGAACTTTGAATCCTCCTGCCCTGTACGCACGAACTCGTGGGTGTGCGCCTCGACACCGGGAGTGACCCGCACGAGGACCTTGGGTCGGTCGGGCCCTGCCGGGGAGGACTCGAGCAGTCCACCGAGGCGCGCGATCTCGTCGAACGAGTCGACGACGATCCGGCCGACGCCCTGCTCCAGGGCCGTCGCCAGCTCCGCGGCGGACTTGTTGTTGCCGTGCAGGATCAGCCGCTCCGGCGGGACGCCGGCCGAGAGCGCGACGTGGAGCTCGCCGCCGGACGCCACGTCGAGGTGCATGCCCTCCTCGTGGACGAGCCGCGCCATTGCACGGCACAAGAAGGCCTTGGCCGCGTAGGCGACGCCATCGCCCCACGCCGCCACCGCCTCGCGGCAGGCCTGGCGCAGATGATCTTCGTCGTAGACGAAGAGGGGGGTGCCGAATTGCTCGGCGAGCTCGAGCAGCTCGATACCGCCGACGTGGAGGGTGCCCTTCTCGTCGACGGACGCGGAACGAGGCAGGAGATGCCACTCCAGCGGTGCGGTGGCGACATCGTGGTCCGTCGACATGGAGATGCAGGATACGGCGACCTCCGGCGGTCACGTGAGAGCGGGGATCGCGGTAACCCCCTGCCGAGTACCATCTTCCTGCTCGTGCAACTCCCGCCCCCGTAGCTCAGCGGATAGAGCACCGGCCTCCGGAGCCGGTGGCGCAGGTTCGAGTCCTGCCGGGGGCGCTTCCATTTCCCCAGCTCAAGGCGCCTTTTTGGCGGACGGCTCCCTGGTGACAGCGGATTTGGCAATCCATGCTGGCAATCCACCCCAATGCGTCGGTATTCTCCATGAGCAAGGAGCGGCCATGCCGGGACACATGCAGCAGCGGGGACCGTCGACCTGGCGCCTGCACGCCTTCGCCGGGACGGACAGCAACGGACGAAAGCAGTACACGTCAAGGACGTTCCACGGATCGAAGAAGGAAGCGGGCATCGCTCTGGCCGCGTTCGTCACCGAAGTGGCCAAGGAGAGGACCGCATCGTCGCCCGCGGAGGCGATCACGGTGTCGCAGACGCTCAGCAAGTGGCTGCACTCCAGGAAGGCTCAGCTCTCCCCCGCCACAACTGACCGATATCGCGTCGCGATCAAGCACGTCGAACCAGTCCTCGGCTCCATGCGCGTCTCTCGACTCCGACCACACCACATCGAGGACCTTTACAACGCGCTTGTAACCCAAGGGCAGTCCGGGTCGTCCATCCGGAAGGTCCACTGGGCGCTCCGCCAATCGCTGGCCTGGGCCCACCGGCGAGGATACGTCTCGATCATCGCCACCGACGGCATTGAGCTCCCTCCACTCGGAGCGAGAGAGATGGAGCCGCCATCCTCCGACGATGTTCGTACCGTCATCGAATACCTGCTTGCCACCGACCCCGACTGGGGCACTCTCGTCGCAGTCATCGCCTGGACCGGGTGTCGCCGGGGAGAGGTTGCGGGGCTGCACTGGGAAGACCTCGACTTCAAGCAGGGCAACCTGCTGATTCGAAGGTCAGTTGCTGCTATTCCGGGGGGAAGCCAGGTCAAGGGGACCAAGACGGGTGACATCCGTCGCATCGCGATCGGTCCGAAGACGGCGAAGCTCTTGAAGGCTCACAGAAAACGATCTGATATGCGGGCGAAGAGTTGCGACTCCCGGATCGTGCCCTCTTCCTACATATTCTCGCCTGACCCGGCTGGCCAGCGCCCGTACAACCCCTACACAATCACGCGGACCTTCGTTGCTGCGTGCTCAGAAGCGGGGGTGCCTCGAATGAGGCTTCACGATCTTCGACATCATTCCGCAACAACGCTGCTCAAGAGCGGCGCCAGTGTAGGTGAGGTGATGGATCGACACGGCTGGCGGACCGTAGAGATGGTCAACCGGTACCGGCATTTGTTAGAAGCTCAGGATTCGGCGGCAGCCAGGGCCTTGGAGAACGCGTAGTGGGGAAAGATGTTTGAGCGAGACCGTTCGGATCGCGAACGCTGATCACGACCCTGATTGATCATGAGGCGCACTTCAACGAGGCGAGAGATTCAGCTCTGACCAATCGGCGCCAAATTCCGGGAAACCTCGTCCTCTGGTTCCGCCTCGACTGCCCGGCCCGCTCCAGCAGCTCGGGCACGCCGGATACCCAGGGCAACCAGTGCGCCGAGCACCGAGGCGCCGGCCGACACGGCCAGTGCCGCGCGGTATCCGCTCGTGACGGCCGCCGGAGGTGGCGAGGCTCCCGTGCGCGTTGAACACCGCTGTGACCACGGCGACCCCGAAGACAGCGCCGAACTGCTGCATCGTGTTGAGGGTTCCCGCCGCCTTTCCCAAGAGATCCTGTGGCACCGCATTGAGCCCGCCGGCGGTGACGCTGGGTAAGCGCCATCGATATGCCGACGCCGGCAATGACGAAGGGAACGATGAAGCTCGTGTAAGGGGCAGACGTCGTCGCGAGGTGGACCATCCACCCGAAGCCGAACGCCTGCATCAGCAGACCCGGCACGATGAGCGCGCGAGCGCCGAGCCGGTCCGAGAGCGCACCGGCGATGGGGGCGATCACGAGCGGCGTTGCCGTCCATGGCAAGAAGCGCAGACCGGTTCCAAGCGGGGAGTTTCCTCGGGCGAACTGGAAGTACTGGCTTGTCAGGAAGGCGGCCGAGAAGATCGCCGCCGCCATGAAGAACTGCGTCGTCACGGCGGAGCTGAACGAGATCCGCTTGAACAGGCTGAGCGGGATCATCGGCTCGACGGCCCGACTCTCCCACCAGACGAAGCCCGCGAGCATCGCCGCTGCCGACGAACAACCCGACCAGGTTCTGCGAGGTACCCCAGCCGTTCTGACCGCCCTGGACGAGGCCCCAGATGAGGACCGCGACGCCACCTGAGACCAGAACGAGCGCGGGAACATCGAGCCGCGCCCGCGGGCCATAGCTCTCGGGCAGCCGGAGGGCGGCGCCCACTGTGGCGGCGACGCCGATCGGGACGTTGACCCAGAAGATCCAGTGCCAGCTGAGGGCCTGGGTGATGCCGCCGCCGATGAGCGGCCCGGCCGCGACGGCCACACCGGCGATGCCGCCCCAGATCCCGACGACGGCACCCCGCTTCTCGATCGGGAAAGCCGACGTGAGGATGGTGAGGCTCAGGGGCATCACGATGGCGGCACCGATCCCCTGGATCGCCCGGAAGGCGATGAGCAGGTTGGCGTCGGGTGCGAGTGCGCACGCGGCCGAGGCTGCCGTGAAGAGAGCGAGCCCGACGACGTAGACCCGGCGCCGACCGAGCCGGTCACCGAGCGCGGCCGCGGTCAAGATGCCGGCGCCGAACGCGATCGTGTACGCGCTGACCGTCCACTGCAACGTTGCGATGCCACCGCCGAAGCTTCGATGAATCGACGGGAGCGCCGTCACGACGACAAGGGTGTCGAGGGTCACCATGAAGTACGCGACGGCGGTGAGCAACACCGTCGTGCTTGGTTTCGTCGACGAGGCGTTCGTCGACGGTGTTTGAGATCCTGTTGTGGTCATTGTCCTCTCCTCTGGAATGGTCGTGATCTGCGGCCGAAATGGGCCGGCCGGCCGACCTCGTGTCTGGCTGAGGTCGGCCGGTCTCCGGGGCTGACGGCGCCCGTCAGGCGGCTCGGACCACCTCGTAGGTGAGCAACGACAGGCCTTCACCGATGGTCTGGGTGCGGACGAGGCGCAGCGGCGTCTTGTCACTGGCTCTCGCCGAAGAGGCGCTCGCCCGCTCCGAGCACGACCGGGAAGATCACGAGCCGAAACTCGTCAACAAGGCCATGCTCGATCAGGGTGCGCACGAGCTGGTAGCTGGCGTAGATGAGGATCTCACCGTCGATCTCTTGCTTCAGCTTCGAGACCTCCTTGACCACGTCACCCTTGAGCACGGTCGAGTTGGACCACTTGGGCTCATTCAGGGTGGAGGACACGACGTACTTGGGCAGGCTGTTCAACCGGTCCGCCCATTCGCCAGTCCGATCCAGCCACCGAGTGGCGAACCACTCGTCGCTCTTGCGGCCGAGCAGCATGGCCTCGGCCTGCAGCGCCTCGTCGGTCTCGACTTTGGTCCACCCTTCGAGGTCCTTGCCCCCAAACTGGCCGAACCAGCCGCCGAGCCTGAAGCCCTCCTGGCCGTCGGGATCCTGGACGACCCCATCGAGTGAGACGTTGGTGGTGACGACGATCTTTCCCATTTGCGGTTCTCCTTTTCGTTGGCGTTGTCAGTTACACAGTGGTGTAGACACCGCAGCTCGGAAATTGGGCGCCCACCGACCGCCCAGTTCGCCCCTCGGCCGGTGTCTATATGAGGATGGAACCGCGACGAGTCGACGGGAAGCAGGAGGCGATGACAGAGGTGACGGCCGACTTGATCTCGAGGGCGCGGGCCGGCGACGGCGACGCGTTCCGCCAGCTGACCGAGCCGCACCGCCGCGAGCTCCAGGTGCATTGCTACCGGATGCTCGGATCCTTCCAAGATGCCGAGGACGCCCTCCAAGAGACGCTGCTGGCCGCCTGGCAGGGCTTCGGAGGCTTCGAGGGTCGTGCCTCGCTTCGTACCTGGCTCTACCAGATCGCCACCAACCGATGTCTCAACGCGCGTCGCTCGGCCAGCCGACGCCCGGCCAAGGAGTGGGACGTGCCCAAGGTTGAACCGCCCGAGCCGACCCGGCTCGGCGAAGTCCTCTGGCTCGAGCCGTATCCCGACACCCTCTCGAGGGTGCCATCGACATGCCGCTCGGCCCAGAGGCCCGCTACGAGCAGACCGAGTCCATCTCTCTGGCGTTCGTGACCGCGCTTCAGGTCCTGCCGCCACGGCAGCTCGCAGTGCTTGTCTTGCGCGACGTCCTCGGATTCCCGGCGAGCGAGGTGGCCGACATGCTGGGCTCGACAGTCGAATCGGTCAATAGTGCGCTCAAGCGGGCGCGCTCCAGCCTGGAGCGACGGTGGCCAGCGGCCGCGGCCTCGAACCACCACCCGCTCCAGACTCACACTCGGAGAATGCGGTCGTGGGAAAGTTCGTCAGCGCGTGGGAGTCCGCCGATCTCGACGCGCTGGTGGCTCTCTTGACCGACGACGTCTTCATGTCGATGCCGCCGATGCCCTTCGAATACGAGGGTAGAGAGGCTGTGGCTACGCTTCTGTGCCAGCATCTTCGGCTCGGGCCGGCGGTTCGACCTCGTGCCGACGCGAGCCAACGGTCAGCCGGCATTCGGAGCGTACGTGCGCGCTCCTGACGGCATCAGCCACGGCGTAGGCCTCTTCGTCCTCGCTCTCGCCGGCGACCGGATCTGCGCCCTGACCCGTTTCGAGAACAGCGTGCTCCCATGGTTCCGGCTACCGCGATCGCTCCCGAGCCGATAGCAAACCGTTGAACTGTCGCATGCTCACAATCTGAGAATGCAGAGCTAATGGATGAGGTGACGATGTCTTTGATTAGCAAAGCCCGTTTGGGAAGTCTCGTTCTTGGGACTACGGATCCCGAGAGATGCACCGCCTGGTATCAAGCTGCCTTCGCTCCTGACGAGGAAGTAGTCGATTCAGTCCTCAGATTGAGCCAAGGGGCTCTCATTTTCGAACGGCGTGATGATGTTGAGACAAGTGCCCGCGAGCCTGGGCGGATCATCATCAACATTCAAGTCGATGATCTGATTCAGCTGAAGGACCATTTGAAAGCACTTGAGCTCGAGTGGGTTCGACCGGTTGAACTCATCCCCGTGGGTTTGATTGCGACCCTCAGAGACGTGGATGGCAACTTCGTCAACTTGCTTCAGTTGAATGATGACTAGCTCAGCCGAAGTGATTGAGTTCATACCGTGAGCAATGATCAAGCACTACTTACTCGCTCCACAAGTAGCTACACCGGGACCCTCCGTCGATCGGCGCTAAGGATGTCACCACCTGCCCAGCCACCTAGACAACGGCATCTCCTCTGTCTCATGACACCGACGCGCTCGATCTCCACGGACTATCCCACCCACTTTGAGAGAGCGGTCGGAGACGTCCATCGAGGTCGGTTCTACGGCATTAAGCCAGTTCAGAGGGCTACACCGTTCCAACCAGTTCAGCCTTGTCCATCTACTCTCTCTGAATAGATGGACAAAAGGATGGACAAGTATTCGCTAGGTTTCGAATGCGTATTCGATTTCCATGGTCGGCGTGTAGAAAATGAGGTGGGGGTTAGCCTGACTCCTGACTTGCGGGCCCGATCTGAAGTCTCTTCGATCCACGCGCCGCCCGGGGAGAATCCGGACGGATTCTTTCGGTTCGGCTTGTCCACGGCTGAGGACTCGCCGGATGGGTTTACCAGGCCATGGCTCAGGCACATTTGGGTAAGCGTTGATGGGAACGACCAAAATCGGTATTCGGCGCCGTCCCTTTGGATTGAGCTGGGGTCTTCGACTGAAACGGCGACGTGGAAAGTCGCATTCGAGTCAGGTGAGGGGTGACGCGTCACCTTCAGTCGAAACTCATACATCGACGTGAGCCCTGGTGTCGAAGGATGAGTAGGCGGTTGGAGAAAATGGACGAGATAGTGCGGAGGCAGTCCAACCGTGGCATCGCCCGAGACGTGCCCGCCACCGCCGGGAGCCGGAACACCCGGAAACCCGGGTCCTGCGGGAAAAACGACTCGACAAACTCTGGCACCATGACGTTGACGATCGGGCTCTCGCCAATGCCGTTGCCAATGTTGTCGAAGGCGAATGAGATCGAATATTCCGTCCCCAGAACGAATACGGGGCAATCCTTTGGCGTCCAAGGTTGCCCATCAGGTTGAAACATCGGAACCGTAACTCTGGCTTTTTGCGTTGTTGTACCACCCAACCCCATAGGCCGATGACCGCCGCAACGGCTGCCGCCAACGTCGTCGCGTAGAGGGCCCAATCCGCAGGGTCTCGATAGTCGGAGACGACGCGGACCGGATCGAAAAATCCACTATCGCTCCTCTCTGGGTGCCGTCAACTCGACGTCACCACGACATGCCTATGACGCAGCAGCGCACCTGTCCCCCATCGATTACTTACTTCGACAGATTCAGCAAGCCGGAAGGTTGTACGGACCGTCAACCGAAGTCTCTTCGAACGCTGCCATGGGCATCCAGCTGTGATCGTGGAGCTCCGCCCACCAGCGCCAGGTCTGGTTCTTACCGGCGTTCTTGACAGGATACGGTGCAGCAGACTTGGCGCACGTTGGCGTCAGGACGGTCTTGTTCGGAATCCAGCTGAGGGCGTTGGAAGGACGGTCTTGCTGCGGCGGCAACCGGCCTGGCTCGGGTTGTGTCCTCGTCCAAACACCCCCTTGATAGGCGTCCTGAACCACAAGAGGACCGCTCGTCGGGTTGTGCTGTGTCGAAGAGAACGTGCCAGTCGCCGTGAGAAAGGTCAAAACTGCGATCGCGGCCACGACCATTGCGCAGATGGCCTGAATCCAAATCGGAACAGACTCGTTGAATCGCCTCCAGAAAGACTTTGACCCGGCCTGAGCCCCGCCTTGAGACGCCACCTTCGAATTGTATGACCGTTCGGACACTTTCCTAGTTGCCTGACAGGACGTGGACGTGACCCATCTACAGGACCCCTGATGGCGGGTTATGAGCCCCATCTGATCGGTCCAGTCGATCCGGTCCGGTGACGACCACTCTGTCCATAGCTGTGTGAACTGAACTTATGCGGAAGCCTTGGGCACGACTGCATGCAGGAAGATCCACTGGAATGGACCGTTGTAGGGATTTTCTAGGGATGTCACTGCCGCCGAGCTGCGACCATTTGAGTGACCTCAACGGAGAGCATTCGTCGACGATCTCGCCGTGCTCAAATCCCAACTCTCCACTTCAACGTGAGCAAGAGCATGTGGGTTCGCTGTCTGGTTTGGCTGCTGTCCTACGCCGGCCATCTGGAAACGTTCCCAGCCATCGATGATCGCCGCAGCCATGGCTGCTCCATAGCGATATGCGTCATTCGAATCCACCGAGCAGGCTATGACGACACCTTCGATCGATGGAGGTGAATCTGGGCCGGCTGATTCCTCATTCTGTGGTCTCAGCCAGCCTGCGGGACAGGAAACGTCGTTCGCTGTCGGTACTCGCCAGGCTCAGTGCCTCGCCGTAATACCTGGCCGCCTCGTCCGATCGGTGCAGGCGGCGCAAGAGGTCGGCTCTCACGGCGGGCAGTAGATGGTAACCAGGCAGAGGGTGCGTCGCGGCAAGTGATTCGACGATAGCCAGCGCCGCTGCTGGTCCATCAGCCATGGCGACCGCGACTGCCCGGTTCAACTCAACCACCGGTGAGGGGGCAACGTAGGAAAGTCGGTCATAGAGTGCGGCGATCTGGATCCAGTCCGTGGCAGCTGCGCTTGGCGCTGTTGCGTGACACGCGACGATGGCGGCTTGGATCTGGTAAGGCCCAGCCCGTCGTTTTTCCATGGCGCGGCGCAGGATCACGGTTGCTTCGGCAATCTGGCCCGAGTCCCAGCTCGTTCGATCCTGATCATCGAGCGTGACCAGGTCACCTAACTCGTCCAACCGAGCATCGTGCCGAGCGTCATGCATAAGCAGCATCGCCAGAAGTCCAGCGACCTCGCATTCGTCAGGCATCAAGGAGTTCAGCATGCGTGCCAGCCGTATCGCCTCGACCATCAGATCATTCCGGACGAGTCTGGCACCGCTTGTGGCCGAATAGCCCTCGTTGAAGAGGAGGTAAATGACCCCGAGTACCGCTGTCGTACGCTCGACCAAGATTTCAGCTGGCGGGACACGGTATGGAATGCGGGCGTGTCGGATCTTCCGTTTGGCTCTGACTAGCCGCTGCGCCATCGTCGGCTCAGGTACGAGAAAGGCATGTGCGATCTCAGGGGTGGTCAGTCCGACCAAGGTCCGCAGCGTCAGTGCCACCTGAGCATCAAGCGGGAGGGCCGGGTGGCAGCAGGTGAAGATCAGTCGCAACCGATCGTCAGGTACTCCGCTGACTGCTGCCTCATCGATGTCGTCGGGCCCGGGCGGTTCGGCATCTTCATCTCTTGAATCCACTGCTACCTCCACCAGCTTTGCCGCGCCCGATGCCCGGCGCCGAAGCAGATCCGTGGCGCGATTGCGTGCCACCGACGTCAGCCACGCCCCAGGAGCTTCTGGGATACCCCGCTGTGGCCAGGCCTCTAGTGCCGCAGCAAAGGCATCCTGGGCGCACTCCTCCGCCAGATCCCAATCACCGGTCGTGCCGATCAGCGTGGCGACGATCTGGCCCCAGCTGTCGCGGAACGCCTCGCCGACGACCTGTTCGACCTCGTCGGTCATTCGTCCCAGACGGGTCGGATCTCGATCACACCGTGTGCTGCAAAGGGATGCCTGGCCGCCACCTCGATCGCCACGTCGAGGTGCTCGCATTCAATGAGCGCGAACCCGGCGATCTGCTCCTTGCTCTCCATAAAGGGCCCGTCACTGATCAAGGTCTCGCCTTCACGTGACCGTACCTTGGTCGCGTCCGCACTCGGCCGAAGGCGAACCCCCTCCAGAAGGGAAATCCCCTGCCCGTTCAGATAGTCGATCCAGGCCACGTGGTCGGAGTCGCTCACTATTTCAAGCGGACCACGATCGTCCGACTCGTCGTCGCAAATCATCAACATGTATCGCATGGTTCCTCCGAACCCATCAGTCTTCTCGAGTGAGTACGAACACAGGAATGACCCGGGTCATCGTCCTCTGGAACTCCCCAGCGGCCGGCGACTGCTCGACGATCGTCGGCCACACCAAGGATCGCGCCTCAGAGCCCAGCTCTTGGGCCACGGACGCGGTATCTCTCAGCACCCAGCTCGACTGTCACCCTGGGATGGGCCTTGAGGTTGTAGTACCAGGCCGGATGGGCGGATGAGCCTCCGTTTGAGGCAATGATCATTAGCTCCCCGTCCCACCCGGTGAAATACATCAAAGGCATCACGCGCTCCACGCCGGACCGGGCACCGATGTGATGAACCAGTATGAGCGCGAAGTCAACGAGTTCCCCACGGACGTGTCCCCCCCTTGCCCGAAATTCCTCGACGACCTGGGCGTTGAATTCGGCTTGATCCAAGATGGCCATTGCCGGACGTCAGTCGATCGCGTAGATGAGATGCACACGGCCGTCCGGCAGTGCCTCGACGTGGCGGAGGTCGAGGCCTTGCCGCTCGGGCGCCGTGAACAGGGTGGTGCCCGCCCCTGCGATCAGGGGATAGACAATGAAGTGCAGCTCGTCGACCAGTTCTGCTTTGAGACAGGCCCGCAGGAGCGTGGCGCCACCCATGAGGTAGATGCCCTTGCCGGATTGCTCCTTCAGGGCGGCGACCTCGTCGAGTCCGTGCAAGAAGGTCGTATTCGGCCACTTGGCAGAGGTGAGGGTGCGCGACAACACATAGTGCGGGGTCGTCGCCGCGAATTCGTGCCCATTCGATCTCGGCCTCGGTAGGAATGCCGCCGCCAAAGGGGTTCGGCTCGCCCGGCGCCTCCTGAATGGCCGTCCAATACTGCTCGTAGTTGGCGTACATGCCGGCGCCGAGGACGCAGGTGTCAATGTCGGGCGCCAGGCCGAAATCATCGGACCACGCTTCCACCCAGTCCCCGTAGCCTTCTGGGCCCTCGCTCTTCCCGTCGATCGAGATCTTCATTGCCCCGATGACTTTGCGCATGGCTGGCTCCTGGCAGGTTCGTGAACCTGACTCCGTGGCGAGTCCCCCTTGGACCGGTCAGGCTCGCCCGATGGGGTGGTTCGCCCTACTGACGAACGGCCTCGCCCAAATCGACTCCTTGCCCGAAAATATTCGGACGGAGGGCGATGTCTTCCCATTTGTATAGGGCGACCGTGCCTAAGTCGTAGACCGCGACGCCGCCCTTCACTGGTGGTCTTCGGGCCGGTCCACTCATATTCTGAACTCACTGCCTGGACCGATCGAGTGAGGTTATGAGACCTATTCGTTCTGTCCAACTGGTTTTGACGGACTGATGTGGCTGTACCAATTCAGTCGTCTAGCTGGGTAAATGTGACACCACCCACTCTGAGCAGGGAACGGTCCTCTGACATCAAAATCTGAATCCGTGGGATTTTCGTGGGATCTCACAAGACCGTCGGGCAATCTCCGGGACGCTGCGAGTCAAACACCCATCTGCTCCCTGCTGTCAGCTTTCGAACGCGACCTGCGACTCCCCGCCCTCCTCGAGAGCGACCACCGGATGACGCGCCGTAACGAAAGGCTGCGTCGGCAGAGCCAGAGCCAACAAGGCACCAATCACCAGTCCTCCACCGCGGTGGCAAAGGCCGCCCGACAGCCGTCGGTCAACGCTGTCACCCCGTGGTCTGCGCTTCCGAGTTGGTTGGCGGCGATCGTGGCAGCGACAGTGGCCATGATGGCCAGGCCCAGCGCACCGCCGACTTGTCGGGTGGCAATATCAGTCCCGACGCCAGCCCCGCCTCGTGAGGTGGGACGCCGGCGGTGGCCGAGAGGGTCATCGGGACGAACGACATGCCGATGCCGATACCGATGAGAATGGCCGGACCCAGTACATGGGACAAGTAGGAGTCGCCAGCCCGGATGGCCGAGAGCCAAAAGAGGCCAACCGTGGCCAGGCCGGGTCCAAGTACCAATTGGCGCCGGGCTCCGATGATCTGGACCAGTCGCGCGCCTGCGAGTGCGCCAATCAGCGTGCAGACTCCCGCCGGCAAGAAGGCGAGGCCGGTTCGCAGAGCGGAATAGCCGTTGACGTCCTGGAGGTAAAGAGAGAGGAAGAAATACGTCCCGAAGAGCCCCGCGCCGATGGTGACGGCGATCCCGTTGGCCACCGACAAGGAGCGCCGACGGAAGATGCCGAGAGGGATGAGCGGATCCGGGGCGAAGTGGGCCTCGTTCACGAAGAAGATGGCCAGCAGAACCAAGCCGACGGCGAGAGTAGCGATGGTCCGGGCCGACCCCCACGGGTACTCGTTGGTACTCACGATGCCGTAGACGAGGACGGCTAGCCCGCCGGTGACGGTGACCGCGCCGGGGATGTCGAGCGCTTCTTTGGGCCGTGGTCCTCGGCCCGGGGAAGCGCCATCCATGCTCCGATCATCAGCACGATGCCGATCGGGACATTGACGAAGAGCACCCAGCGCCAGTTGAGGAGGCTCGTCAGCGACCCCGCCGGCGAGGACGCCCACTGCCGCCCCGCTGGAAGCCGTCGCGGACCAGGCACCAAGAGCCCGCCGGCGCTCGCTCGGCTCGGTGAATGTCGTCACCAAGATGCTCAAGGTGGCCGGGGCAAGGATGGCACCGCCGATCCCCTGGGCCGCCCGGGCCGCGATGAGCCAGCTGCCGCTCTGGGCCAAGCCGCCGATCAGGCTGCAGATGGTGAAGACGCCGAGGCCGACCATGAAGACCCGGCGGCGGCCGAAGAGATCGGCCGCCCGGCCGCCCAGCATCAGGAATCCGGCAAAGGTGAGTGTGTAGGCGTTCACCACCCATTGCTGGCCGGCCACAGAAAGACCCAGGCTGTCGCGCATCTGGGGCAGGGCAACGTTGACGATCACCACGTCGAGCACGACCATGAACTGGGCCATGCAGCAGATAACCAGGATTGCCCTGGTCGGGAGTCCATGTTCGGTGGTGCGCTGGTCCACGACTCAGCTCATATGGTTGGCACGCTGGCGGAATCGCACCACGAACCTCTTCGCGAGACGACGCCCATGACCTTTTGAGCTGACGGCGTCTGATTCGAGCAATTTGAGTGCGTCACCATCACCGAAAAGCAGATCGGACCACACGGCAGCATCACATGCGATTGAATCGTTCGACTCGAAGTGATGAAGTCGCTTCTCTGCCGCCAGGGGATCGGGTCCCCATGAGAGGTGGTACCAGGTCTGGACCGGTCTCACCGCACGGCCATCATGCAAGCCGAGATCGAAGCTCAATGCCGTCGTCGGGCGGCGGTCCGGTCGCCATCGTTCGCAGCGCCAATATGGCTGCATCCGGCGTCAGCGTTCCGTCACCGGGGAGTGATGGAGAACTCTGAGCCCACCGGCCAAGGGCCTGCAGGATCGGTTCAAACTCGCGACCCCACTCTGTCAATTTGTAGACAGCTCTCTCGCGCCGGCGGCGGCAGCTCGGACTGTATGACAATCCCCGTCTGTTCCAATTCGCGGAGCCTCAAAGCGAGCACGGAAGGCGTTGCTCCATGAGCATCCGAGAGGAGCTCGCTGAAGCGCTTCGGCCCGAGCATCAACTCACGGATCACGATGACGGCCCAGCGGTCCCCTACGAGGTCAAAGCCATGGGCAGCCGCGCACGTGTCGCCGTGGTCGGAGTAACTTCGACGAATCGGCATTAAGTATATTTATCATACTATTTCACTCTTGAAAACCTACTCCCGTCCTTTTAAAGTGGCTCCCATGACCTCACTTCAGCAGGAGAGCCGGATCCACCCGCGACCCGGATTCCCGGCCGTCGCAGACCGCTCCAGTTGGCAGGCAGAACTTGACCAACTCTTAGTCCGTGAAAAGGCGCACACTCGAGAAGGCGATGCCATCGCCGCCCTGCGGCGGCGACTCCCGATGGTCGAAGTGGATTCCAGTGTCACAGTCATCGGTTCAGATGGACCGGTCGCACTGGTCGACGTCTTCGAGGGTCGGTCTCAGCTCTACGTGTACTTCCACATGTGGCACACCGGATCGCCGGCAGATCAGCAGTGTGAGGGGTGCACGTTTTTCAATGGTCAAGTCCGTGAACTGGCATACCTACACTCACGCGATGTGACTTACGCAACCTTCTGTGAAGGTCCCTACGAGGAGAGTCTCCGCTATCGCGACTTCATGGAATGGGATGTGCCCTGGTATTCGGCACGAGACTCTGGTGCGACTCTTCTCGCAGGTCGTTGGTTCGGCATGCAGGTCTGCTATCTGCGGGACGGCGATCGAGTGTACGAGACGTATTGGACGTCCGGCCGAGCCGCAGAAGTAATGACGCCGACCTATGGACTCTTGGACCAGACTGCGTATGGAAGGCAGGAGACCTGGGAGGATTCGCCAGAAGGTTGGCCTCAACGTTTCGAGGCCAACGGCGAGCAGTTCCGCACTGATGGCCGACCAAGTTCCCAATGGTCCCGTCTTGCGGCCGGGCGTTCTGACAGCCTTTCATAGTCACAGAATCTGTCATAAGTGGCGAAGCGCTCGTCCTTCTGTCCAGAGGGAATGCGAGGAAGAACGTCGCGGCGTGTCGCGCTTGATTGTTCCGCAATGGGGATCCCGAGGATGCTCAAGTGACTGATTGGCCAGGCATCTCCGCCATCACCTTGTTCGTCGAGGATCTCGATGCTGCGAGGACATTTTACGAAGCGGCCTTTGGGCTTCCAATGCATTTTGAGGATCAACACTCCGTCGTTTTCAAGTTTGGCGACACCCTTCTCAATCTTCTCGTCGAGCCAGCCGTTCCCGAGTTGATCTCGCCTGCCGCGTGCGCTCCGCGAGGCAGGATCGCGCGCAGTGCTCACCATCACTGTCGACGATGTCGACGCTGTCTGCCTTGAGCTGGCCGACAAGGGGATTGACTTGCTCAACGGTCCGATGGATCGGCCTTGGGGTATTCGAACGGCCAGCTTCATAGACCCTGATGGTTACATCTGGGAGATCGCCAAATGATCGCCGTCGGCTGGACCTTGATAATCGTAGCAACCACCTAGTAAATCGAGGAGGCTAAAATGCGAAAAATTGTAACCTTCTTTTGGTTCAACGACCGTGCAAAAGAAGCGGTAGATTTGTATGTATCGATTTTTGAAGATGCAACAATAATAACCACATCGTATCTTACGGAGGCAGTAGCAGAAGCAGCGGGAATGGAAGCTGGCGCCGTATCGTCAGTAGACTTCGAGTTGAATAGTCAAAGCTTTACTGCACTAAACGGCGGCCCCATGTACAAGCTTAGTGAGGCCACCTCAATAGCTGTGAGCTGCAAAGACCAGGAAGAGATCGACAGACTTTGGGATGCACTATCTGAAGGTGGCAAAATAATGTCTTGTGGATGGCTTACGGATAAATATGGCGTCACGTGGCAAATTACTGCCAGAGAGCCTCGACGCCATGATGAGTGACCCGGACCCTGCTAAGGCTGAGCGCGTCAGCACTGCCATGCTAGGTATGGAGGGCAAGCTGGATCTGAGCGAACTCAAGAAAGCCTACAGAGGCGAGTGACAGTCAACCCAGTTAGTTGAAGTGTGAAACTAACGTAGAGCCACCACGTCCATTTGGGTGCAATTTACACTTTCCAATTTCCATACTTTCCACTTTCCACTTTCCACTTTCCACTTTCCACTTTCCACTTTCCACTTTCCTTCCACTTTCCACTTCACTTACACGAATTTGTCTCTAAATATCCCAAAATATGTACCCATGGGCTATCGCCAAGAGGAGTTTCAATAGCTCGACCTACTGTAAGACCAGTAAATATCTCGTCAACTTCTTCACGATTTTCCGCACTAACTAGTATTTTGGACTTGTTTTCGCTTTCATTTACTGGACTCATACTTTCGGGGATATCAGAGCATCCAAGTGAGCGACCAAACGATCGCCCGTTGTCCCACTTTGACTAAGTTCACAACGGTGTGGTCGCTGCCTGTCGTCAACTCGTTGAGAGACGCTAGAGGGAAGAGAAGGTGGTGCTTGTGGTAGGCGTACTTGCTCGGTTTGAGGTTAAGCCTGACCTGGAAGCGGAGGTTGTGCGGTTTTTCCAAGATGGAGTTGCTGTCGTCAACGAAGAGCCTCCATCTACCAGTTGGTTTGCATTTCGATCGGCCCGACGACATACGGAGCGTTTGCCGTCTTCGTGTGCGAGGAAGACCGGGCAAGCCTGCTTTCTTCGGGAGGCCCAAGGTCATCGCGGGAGCACGCTGAGTTGTTCACACAACCTCCGACATTCGACCTGGTGGATCTTCTCGAGTTCAGACAAGGAATGATCGGGCAAACCTGATGTCGGGAGCCGCTGCGACTAGTCGGAATACGTACAAGCTTGGATGGTTACCTTCCGTTAGCTCTTCCTTCCTGCGAAGTTTCTAGCGTGGCCTCGACCGCCGCACCGCGCTGGCCCGCTGGCCCTAGCGGCCGCACCGGCGGCAAAAGCCCTTGGCCTTAGTACCCCGACAGCAGAGCTTGCAGCCGGGCGAGGTCCGGTTGAGACAGGTGGCTGCAGGCCTGGCCATGTCGATCAGGTCGTCGGCCCCAGATGAAGACATGACGTGCCACAGGGTCGATATCGACTGAGGGCTCCTCCGCTGAATCGTCAGCCCAAGCCAAAGTCGCGGTGCCAGCCGTTGACGAGTACTCGCAGGTCCCGATGTCCGTCGCTGCGGAGGCGGACACGGAAGTCGGTGTCCGGGTCAGGATCATGCTTCCGTCCGGCGACCAGCAGGATCTGACCCAGTTCTCCGACCGAGTGATCGACGAGATCGTCGCTTCCCAGTAACTGCCGACTGATGTCGTCCTCGCCGGCGACGTCCCACCGATGCAGGGCATGTTCGTTGCGCAGGTGAGGAATGAACTTCGCTACCGCCATGTGCCGGCCGGTCCACGGAATGACGGCGTTGGGCTCACGATCGAGGACCTCGCTGACGAACCGACGCATCCGCGTCTCCTCCGAATCCAGCAGCCGTCAAGAGATCCGCATGACCCAGGGCTTGCAATGGAGCCTCGCGTTCTTCGAAGCTGCGCGTTTTGGGCACTGATTCACCCTCGAAGATAAGGATCCAGATGACGAGATGACCTCGATCGCGATGCCGGTGACGTGGGCGGCGATCTCATGGGTGGTCCAGCCCTCGCAGGCACTCACAGCCTCAGGCGAGGCGGCGTCGATGGTGGTAGAGAAAAGCGTTTGCTTCGATGGTGCGATCGATTGCCATGCACGATTCCCTTTCGATGGGCTCGATGTACCGATACCCGATTCACGTGTTGGTTAGTCGAGAGGAGCAAAATGCGTTAAGGCCTCGCCAGATCTACACTGACCAACCGCGATTCCTTTTCCTCTCCCGTGAGGTCTATACCTTTGCGAAATCGCAGTGCTAGCGCCCGATGACCCTCACCCACGCTGAACAGGGCGGCACTGCAGAACTCAGACCAGGAGAGGATCAATCGATGACGTCGTCTACGGAATATTTGAGCCGAGCCTTCACCAGCACCCGCTCTATCCTCGCAACGGTGCAGCCGGACCAGCTGGGTGCGCCGACGCCATGTCTGTCGTGGGATGTTCGGGCCCTGATCGACCACTTCATTGGTACAACACAGTGGTGGGCCTCAGTGATAGCCGCCGATGAAGAAATATGACCATCGATACTGTCAGTGAGGACCGGTTGGCCAGCTACGACACCAATATTGCCCTGGCCCTTGGGGCCTTTAGGGCCGAGGGAGCCCTAGGGAGGACCGTCAAGCTGCCCTTTGGAGAGTTACCGGGAACGGTGGTGTTGGGGCTCGCTGCGATCGAACAGTTCACGCACGGGTGGGACCTGGGTCGGGTAAGGTGTTCCACCGATCTGAATCGTGAGCTGGCAGCGGATCTGCTCGTTCTCGCTCGGGAGGCGATCCTGCGGGAGTATCGAGGCCCCGACGAGTAGGCCCTCTTCGGCCCGATCGTTGAACCCCCTAGCGACGCCGGTCCGGCGGACCGGCTGGCGGCTTTCCTAGGGCGGTCAGTATGAGTAGGAGAATTTGTTGACCCCGATCCCGCCCAAACCCCCACCCCTTGCAGCCGACAACGAGTCATTCGTTAAGGACATCCAGCCGTTCCGAAGGGAGTTGATGGCCCACTGCAACCGCATGGTCGGGTCATTGCACGAGGCAGAAGACGGGTCCAAGAAAGGTACCTGCGGGCCTCTCGTTCCTACTCCAACTTCGAGGGTCGGTCCTCGCTACGCACTTGGCTGTACCGGATCGGAACCAACGTCTGCTTGACCGCATTAGCCCATCGCAGTAGGCGGGTGTTGCCGTCCGGTCTTGGCAGCCCTGAGACGGATCCCAAGCAATCCCGATCCTGGCCAGGTCCAATACCGCCTGGCTGCAGCCGATTCCAGACGCCATGGTGAATCTTGATTCTGCAGATCCCGCTGCTGTGGTCGCAAGCCGCCAGGGCCTGCGTTTGGCACTCATCGCCAGTTTGCAATACCTACCTGGCCGCCAAAGAGCGGTACTCATCCTGCGCGATGTACTGGACTTTCCGGCCTCAGAGGTTGCATAGATGCTCGAGACCACTACGACCGCAGTAAAGAGCACCCTGCAGCGTGCTCGAACGCGGCTGAGGGACTCGCCCTTGTAGCTGACGATATAACCGAACCCACCGATCCCGAAGCTCGCGCCCTCCTCGACCAGTACATCGAGGCCTTTGAGAGCGCTGACGCCACAGCGTTGCAGCACTTACTGTGCGGCGATGCCAAATTGGAGGCGACGCCTCTCATGACCTGGTTCGCCGGAATTGACAGATGTATCCCTTACCTTCGCCGACGAGTCATGGATCGTCCGGGGACTGGCGAATGCTTCCAACTCGTGCTAATGGTCAACCCGCTCGGCGCTACACCCGGATCCGAGCGGCGACTACACGGCATACGGAGTGGTCGTCCTGACTGTCACCGGCGATGGGATAAGCGAGATCACCTCGTTCGGCGACCCCAGTCTCTTGCGCGCGTTCGGGTTTCTGCTGAAATTCAAGGCTGTTGCGAGCATCGACTGATTGAGTTCCTGACGACAAGCGAGTATCGGGTACGAATGAAGCGACCTTCAAAAATCGAGATTCCGCCGAGATGCCCCCGGCTCTCCCAGGAGCCGAAGTACGAATATGGATTTTGAGAGGGTTACCGGATGAGGGTTATGAGACTATGTTCCGCCAGCCAGACCCCCCACGTAGGTGATCGACGAGCCAAAGGAAGAGTTGATGGGTTTCCTCGACACGAGGACGGGAATCCGTCAAGCGTTGGCGGCGTCATGGCGGTCGCCATGTCCATCGCCCACCTCGCTCTGTCCGACTCCGGGGTAGAAGCGTCAGCGTCTTCATCGTCCGGTCATGCGACGGTGACTCCTCCTGACAAGGCGAGTACTTCGAACCGAGGGGTCGTCGGAAACGAGATCAATGTCTCGCTCCCGGTCGCCAATCCTTCCGCACCGTCGCGCTCATCGGGTTCGCCGGCGACCCCGAAGACGCGGAACAGATACCTGCGATCAAGTTCTACGTGAACCAGATCAATGAGACCGGAGGAATCCGGCGATCAAGATGCCCGGGAGTCCTACCTGTTAGCGGATCTGAAGAGTACTCGTCACATCAGCCAGAGCCCGCGGCAGCGAGGGCGAAATGCAGGTCGCTCACGAGATCGTCGGCGTTCTCCAATCCCACCGACAGCCGCAGCAGTGCAGGATCGACGGCCGAGGTCGAGTCGGCCACCGACGCGTGAGTCATGCGGTGGGGGTGCTCGATCAGGGACTCCACGGCCCCGAGCGACTCGGCCAAGGTGAAAATGGAGGTCGATGCTGCCACCGTGAGAGCTTGGGACTCCCCGCCCCGTACCGTGAACGAGACCATCCCCCCGAACCCTCGCATCTGCTGCGCGGCGATCTGGTGGGCCACGTGCGTGGACAGACCGGGGAAAAAGACGCGGTCCACGGCCGGATGAGCGATGAGCATCTCTGCCACCTGCAGCGCATTGGTGCAATGGCGGTCCATGCGAACGGCCAACGTCTTCACCCCGCGCAGAACGAGGAAGCAGTCGAAAGGCCCGGGCACCGCCCCGACAGCATTTTGCAGGTAGGCGACCCGTTCCGCGACCTCGGCGTCAGACGTGGCGACAAAGCCGCCCACGACGTCGCTGTGTCCACCGAGGTACTTGGTAGTCGAGTGGACGACCACGTCTGCGCCGAGTGCGAGGGGCTGCTGCAGGTAGGGCGTGGCAAACGTGTTGTCCACGATCATCTTGGCGCCACGCGCGTGCGCCAACTCGGCAAGCAACGCGATGTCGGCAATTCGGAGCAGCGGGTTGGAAGGGGTTTCCACCCACAGCATGCGAGTGGAAGGCTGCCAGGCGGCGAGCACCGAGGCCGGATCCCCGAGTGCAACCGAGTTGAACTGGACTCCCGCCGGCGCGTGCACCTGGGCGAGGAGGCGGTAGGTCCCTCCGTAGACGTCATCGCCAATGAGCACATGGTCTCCGGGTGAGAGGGTGCGCAGAATCGCATCCTCGGCTGCGAGCCCACTCGAGAAGGCCCTCCCGTATGCCGCCCCCTCGAGCGCCGCCAGGCACGACTCCAGGGCAGATCGTGTCGGGTTGCCCGAACGGCTGTACTCGTAGCCTTTGTGCGCGCCAACTTCGTTCTGAGCGAAGGTCGACGTCTGGTAGATCGGGGGGACAACGGCGCCCGTCGCCGGATCGGGCGGTTGCCCAGCATGGACGGCGAGGGTCTCGAAGCCGAGTTCTCCCTGCTCGAATTCGCGGCGCTCCCCATTGCCCTGCTTCGCCATTTAGGTCCGCTCCAGAAACGTCAACAGATCCGATCGGGTCACGATCCCCACCGGACGGCCCCCGTCGAGCACGACCACCGCCGGAAAAGCCTGAAGTCGTTCGGCAACTTGGTCCACGGTCTCACCCTGGCCGATCGTCGCCATCGGCGGCTCCATCATCGACGACACCGGCTGATCGAAGGCCTCAGGGCGATGCAGAGTTCGTTCCAGGAGAAGGCGGTCGGTGACCGACCCCACCATCTCTGCGAGGGCGACCGGTGGTTCGGCCTTGACGACCGGGAGTTGCGAGACGCCGTACTCGTCAAGGATCGAAATGGCAGTCCGGACACTCTCTTCTGGATGGACGTGGACCAAGGACGGGAGCCGGGTGCCCTTCGCCTCGAGTACGGCTTCGACGGTTGCTCCTTGGGCTCGTACGAACCCGTGGTCGGCCATCCAACCGTCGTCGTAGAGCTTTGAGAGATACCCGCGTCCTGAGTCGGGGATGACAACCACGATGACGTCATCGGGGCCGAGCGTCTTGCCGAGTTCGAGTGCGGCCCACACGGCGGTGCCGGTCGATCCGCCCACCAGGATTCCCTCCTCCCGAGTCACCCGGCGTGCCGTCAGGAAGGAGTCGCGATCAGAGACCGCGATCACCCGGTCGACGACCCCGGAGTCGTAGGTTTCGGGCCAGAAGTCCTCACCGATCCCCTCCACCAGGTAGGGCCGTCCACCACCGCCCGAGTAGATCGAGCCCTCCGGATCGGCGGCGATCACCCGGACTGCGGGGTTCTGGGCCTTCAGATACCGCCCGACGCCGCTGATCGTGCCACCGGTGCCCACGCCTGCGACGAAGTGGGTGATGCGTCCCGCCGTCTGTCGCCAGATCTCGGGACCGGTGGAGGCCTCGTGGGCGCTCGGATTGCCGGGATTGGCGTACTGGTTCGGTTGAAATGCTCCCGGCGTCGCCGCGGTGATCCGGTTGGCCACCGAGTAGTACGAGTCAGGGTGCTCTGGAGCGACCGCGGTGGGGCAGATCACGACCTCAGCCCCGAAGGCCCGGAGGAGCTGACGCTTCTCCTCGGCGATCTTGTCGGGCATTGTGAAGATGCACTTGTAGCCGCGCTGTGCAGCAACCATGGCCAGACCGATGCCCGTGTTGCCCGACGTTGGTTCGACGATGGTGCCGCCGAGGCCGAGCAACCCCTCTGCCTCGGCGGCATTGAGCATCGCGAGAGCGGGCCGGTCCTTCACGCTGCCACCGGGATTGAGATACTCGAGCTTGGCCAACAAGTGACAGGGAAGATCTCGCCCGATCCGGTCGAGCCGGACAAGCGGTGTGTTTCCGATGAGATCGAGTGCGCTTTCCGCCACTTCCATCGGAAGGCCGGGATCGGCGATCGTGTGCACCTCGACCCCGTCCGGAGGTACAACCGGCTTGTCCGTGAACAGGATTGTCGGAAATCCGGCTTGGTGGACCTGGCGGGCGACTTCGGACGTCAGCGGCGTGTCGCCGACAACGCCGACAAGGCCGGGAATGATGCCGCGCAGCTCTCCGATGAGCGCCACGGAGGTGGATCGCGGCGGTACGTGCACCACCCGCCTCGCCCGCGCGCCGAGGATGTGGGGCACGGTGCTCGGCTCGACCACCAACAACACGTCCATGCGAGGAGGAAGCATTACTTATCAATGATTCCATCTTCGGCCCTCATGGCGCGGCGACGGTGCCTCGCACTGACGTACGCCGGGCCCCTCCAGACGGTCATATTGCCGTTCGGCCCTCGCAGGCGAAGATCCCCATACCCCGACTACTCCTCTTCCGGTAGTAGGCGTACCGGCAGATGGGCCAGAGTTCTCGCTTCTCTTCATCGGTGGCCAGTCGAACAGTGAGTGCCCTATGTCAAGCCGCCATGGTGAATCGGGCCCGGTGGAGATCAGGATCGAAGGCGACACCGTCTTGCCAGCAGCGCCAGATGATGCGCAACCAGGCCCGGGCGAGGATGCGGATGGCATGTGGGTGGCGGCATCCTCGGTCGATGGCACGTTTGTAGATGTCAGCCGCCCAAGGGTCCGCCATGCGGCTGCCGTTGGCGAAGTCCATGACGGCGGCGCGCAGTTTCTTGTTGCATGACCAACGGAAGACGGCCCGCTCGTACTTCCCTGACTGACGGGTCGACGGACACGCTCCGGCGAGTCCGGCCAGGGCACTGTCGGTCGGGAATCGCTCCCGGCAATCACCGATCTCGGAGAGCAAAGTTGCCGCCCTCGCTATTCCCGACCTTGGCAGACTTGAGAAGATGTGCTGATCGGGGTGGTTTGCGAATAGGTCTGCGATGAGGTCCTCGACCACAGCGATCTGCGCATTCATGGTCTCGACAGCCGTCACCAAGCACAAGGTGATTTCTCCTCGGGCGTCGCCTTCCGAGCCAATCAGGCCGGGGGCGGCGCCGACGAGCCGGCCATAAAGCACCTCGGAGGCGATGCCACCGTTGTAGCCGACCGAGTGCAACCAGGCTGCCATGCGTTTGGGGGACAACCATGCCGCCTTCGCTGCAGTCGGAAAGCGCCGCAAGAAGCTGAGCGTGATCGCGCTGTCGGGTTTGGCAAACAGGCCAATTCCACCGGGAAAAGCCAGTTCCAAGTTCGCTCGCAGCTGGTTGACAACACCGACGCGGACTTCGACCAGGTCCTTTCGGGACCGGCACAATGCCCGCAGTGCCTTGGTTGCATCGCTGTCCTCGCGCAGAGGCCTCCACCGGTGTCCGTCACATCGCAACGTGTCCGCCAGGAGATAGGCATCAAAGCGGTCGTCCTTGTTGCCTGCCGACCCATATCGCTCCCGCAGTGCCTTCACCTGGCGCGGCGGAACGACAAATACTGCCAAGCCAGAGTCCATCAGGGCTTCGACCACCGGCCCGTCTCCACGTTCAATCGCCACGCCGCTGGCCTTGCTGCGCTTCAGCCGCTGGGTCATGCCCGTGATTGCCGCGGCATCGTGTGTGAACTCGAAGCGGTCAATCACCTCGCCGTCGGGACCCACCACGCACGCCACATGCACCATCGACGCCCAGTCGATCCCGGCGAATGCCCGACATTTGTTCATCAGCAGCCTCCTCATCTCGTCGGATAGTCGCTGCACCAGGCGAGGGCGTTGTTGCTGGTCGCTCACTGCAAGGCGCTCGAAACGCATAGCCCTATCGCCAGTCTCAACGCCGGACCGTCGGGCCCCGCCGAACTCCTATTGGCCCTCGAGGGGCGAGCATCGCTAGCGGTGGCCCGACGGCACCGGGCTCAGCACCATCACCCTTGTGGGTTCCGGCCCGACCATGGTGGATCAGTGAGCATCGGTAGGGGTCACTGAGATTGAGGCCTCGGTCTGCGAAGCGCGTCCACGAGCTTGCGCCAGCCTTTTGCGATCTGCTGCCCCTTCCAGGCTTGCGCTTCCGCCATCCCCGCCGCCGCCTCTCGGAGGCGTGTTGGCGGCTCGGCGGCGGGGTCTGGAGCTTCCCCCTTACTCTCGTACTTCCGATCGGGGTCACCATCGGCCGGGGTCATGAGCCCCGAGACTACCCAGGCTTGTTGCCCGCGACCTCGAAGAGCCGATCAGGCACCGGAGGTGCCCCACCTACCCGGCGCTGGGGCGACGCGGCGGTTGCGCCGTACTCCCCGTGGTGTTATGCCGTCGTGGAGGAAGCGACCTTTCGGACGGGGGGTGCAATGTGCCGATCTCGAGAGTTGCCGTGGTGTCAGGTGCCCTAGTTCTGGCGGCAGCCATGAGCGTGCTCCCCGTGGGGGTTGCAGGCGCCCAAACCCCCAGCACCTTCGTCGCCATCCCGTCGAACAATGCCACCGTCTCTGGCACCTCCCAGATCCTCGATGCCGGGGCGTCGTCGGGAGTGACCCAGGTGCAGTACGAGATCACCGGGGGGACCCTGACCGATTCGGTGATCGCTACCGCCGCGCCGACCATCTACGGGTGGATAGCCCTCTGGAACACGACCACTGTGGCCAACGGCAGCTACACCCTCCAAAGCGTGGCCACCTCGAACGGGGTGAGCGGGACGAGCGCGCCTGTCAGCATCGCCGTGAACAACGCACCGCCGACCACCAACGTCGTCATCCCCGCGGACGGCTCCACTCTGGATAGCGCAAAGGGTTTCGTAATCGACGCGGGTGCCTCTCCTGGTGTAACCAAGGTCTCGATCGAGGTAACGATTGCCGGAGTAATTGAAACGGTGCCGACCACTCCCACCATCTACGGTTGGATCGCCGTCGGGTCCCCCTCTCAACCCTGTCCACAATGCAGTCCCATTCCTGTGCTGAGCACGATCCAGAGCGTGGCCTCCTACCCTGGCGGGGTGAGCGGGACGAGTCCGACCGTCAATGTCACCATCATCGTTTATCTGGAAATAGTGGAACCCTAGAAGTTCCGGTTCCCCACGGGCCATGCCCGAGCGCGGGTGGTCGTATCCCGTAAGTTCCGAAGTGTCCCACCCTCCCGGCATGAAGAGTGTAGGAGTGCCTTCCCGTCGGAGCATCCACCAGTCGTCGAGGTCTCGACATTACGGTCGGGCACCCCTGGGCTTCGGCCTGACTCGACACCCATACGGTCTCACGTTGGTTCGTCGTCCGATGCCCAGGCTCACCCGGCACCACTGGTCGGGCGGTGTGATCAGTCGTCCTGTTCGCGGAGGCCGACATCTCACGATCCCGCCGTCCCAGCGGTGTTGCCACCCCTTGACCGATTCAGAGGAGAAGGAGCGGCAGTGACAATCATGGTAGATACTCAGCGCGCCTTGACGGGCGGCGTCGATACGCACGCAGATGTCCATGTAGCGGCGGTGATCGACCCAGAGGGCGGCTTGCTCGGCGTGAAGTCCTTTGCCACCGACCTCGCCGGCTACAAGTTGCTCAGTGCCTGGATGTGCGCCTTTGGGAAGATCGGCCTGGTCGGGGTGGAAGGCACGGGCTCCTACGGGGCCGGCCTCGCCCGTCACCTGCATCGAGTGGGCCTCGTCGTCGTCGAAGTCGACCGGCCCAACCGTCAAGAGCGGGCCCGGCAGGGTAAGTCCGACTCACTCGATGCCATAGAAGCGGCCCGGGCCGCGCTGTCCGGACGCGCCTTCGGCGTGGCCAAGACCCGCGACGGCAACGTCGAAGCGATCCGCGCCCTCATGGTGGCGCGCCGCAGCGCGCGTGAGTCGAGAACCAAGGCCATCAACCAGATCCGTCAGCTCGTCTACACCGCCCCCGACGAACTGCGGGAACGCTTTGTGGGGCTTCCCTCGTGGCGCATTGCCGAAGGGGTCGCCGTCCTGCGGGTGCACGCCGACGCCGACCCGGTGCGCATGGCGACCAAGAGCGCCCTCGGCACCCTCGGGCGCCGCGCCGTCGTGCTCGGAGAGGAGGGCAAGCGCCTCGATGTCCTGATAGCCCGCTTGGTCGACAAGGTGGCGCCCGAACTCGTCGAACTGGTGGGCCTCGGTCCCGACACCGCCGCGCTCCTCCTCATCGCCGCCGGCGACAACCCCTCACGGCTGCGCAGCGAGGCCACCTGGGCCAAGCTCTGCGGCGTGGCGCCGCTCGAAGCTTCCTCGGGCAAGGTCACCCGACACCGCCTCAACCGCGGCGGGGACCGCCAGGCCAACCACGCTCTTTGGCGCATCGTCTTGAGTCGGATGTCGTGCCACGTGCCGACCAAGGTCTACGTGGCCCGCCGCACTGCTGAGGGCAAGTCAAAAAGAGAGATCATGCGCATCCTCAAGCGCTACGTCGCCCGGGAGGTCTACCACTACCTGCCCCGGGATTAGAGCTCCTCGGAGCGGCAGGCCTGGCCCACATATCCCGGCTGCCGCGTTCACGTTGGCCTGCTAACGACTTGCCGGCCCGCCGCTCCGAGCTGCACCCGACTTCGTCGAAGTGATCGCACCGATGGCCTAATAAGAGTTTGCCCTCGACATCTCGAGTGGCCCTTTCATGTCGTGCCTCGCAGCATCACGTTCGACTTCAAACTACCTCTTGACACCCATAGGAGATTCGTTATGGGGCACCTTCTGTGGAACTCAGGGCCACAAGGCCGGGTCCCCTTCAGGTTTCTGAGAGAACCACGACGTAGAAGCGGCCGGCGAAGAGAACCCTCCCGCCGATCTCGTCAGCGAGCTCATTTGCGTCGAAATGACGTCGCAGAACTCTGTAGACCCTTCTGTCGAGCCCCGAAGTCCGTTGTTGCCATCCTTCAGCGGACACGCCGGCGGGGCGTCCAGCGTCGAGCACGATGATCTGGAATCCGACTCGTCGAGCCTCCTGCAAGAGCGCCGTCCGGTCGGGCTCGGCAAGGATTCCGTAGATGTGCGCGGCGAATACACGCCCGACGCACCGGTCACGCAGAGGCAGCTGGAGTGCATCGGCACGGACCACCGAGAACGCCGGCTCACGCGAGAGCAACACCCGGAGAGCTGCAGCACTCTGATCTAGCGCAATCCCTTTACCGGGCAGGATCGAGGTGTAGGTACCGGGGCCGCTGCCGACCTCAAGGTATGTGGTGGGCTCAAGTGAGTGGAGCACCTCGCGAACCCGCGCGTCCTCCGCCAATAGTTCCGATGCAGAAGCGGCGATTCCGAGGCGGTGCCAGTAATCGAGGGCATTGCGAACGTCTCGGCTTTCGTCGTCCTGGGCTCGGGCGAGGGCATCTTGGGCACGAAACTGGACCCGGCGATCGTAGTAGTCCCAGAGTTGGACCCGATACTCGGTGTCTTCACTCACCACCATTCATTCTGCCAAGACTGGCCGCCGCACTGTTGTGGCGGGCTTTCGCAGCGTCCCACGTTCGGCGTTATCGGGGACAGGCAGTCGTCCATTTGGACCAGCCCCCTTGTAGCGAGGCGGTATGGGTTAGGGTGCGGACGAGATCAGCAATGATCTCGGGCAATCCAACCTCACACAGAGGTTCGGGCTTCCCAAGGGAAGTGGGTAGTCGTGCACCTACGCAATCGTTTTGGGTGCCTAAAGCGGCGAGATTCGTTGGCCTGGCCATGATGCTCGGAATGACCGGGGTCTTGACGGCCGCAATCAGGAGCCAGCCCGTCCGAAGCTGCTTCGGCCTCGGGCTGGACGGTCTACGTGGGCATGGAGACCGGCAACGTCACACCTGTCGACACCGCCACCAACACGGAGGGTACCCGGATTCCGCTTCCCACGCTCGCCAGTTTCCCGGGTATTGCCATCACACCCAACGGTGCCACGGCCTACGTGACTAACCCATACGCCGGCACCGTCACGCCGATCGACACCGCTACCAACACCGCCAGGACCCCGATCACGGTCACAGGGAAAAACAATCCTGGGCCCAGCTACATTGCCATCACGCCCAACGGGGCCACCGCCTACCTGACTAACGACTCCAATTTATTATGGCCGATCGACATAGCCACCAACACGGTGGGAAACCCGATCACGGTCGAGCAGTCGCCGGAGACTGACATCGCCATCACGCCCGATGGGGCCACGGCCTACGTGACGGACGCAAGCGACGGCATCGTCACGCCGATCAATCTGTCCACCAACACTCCCGAGACCCCGATCAGCATAAGTGTCGGCCCCGAGGCCATTGCGATCACACCCAACGGGGCCACGGCCTATGTGACCGGAGGCGACGGCACAAACGGCGGTGGTATCACGCCGATTGACCTCGCCACCGACACGGTCGGAACCCCGATCCCTGTCCCAGGGCCTGCGGTCAACCCGAATGTGCCCGACGGTATCGCCATCACGCCCAACGGAACCACCGCCTACGTGGAAGAAGGCACCCGATTTGGTGGCCCAAGCGACGTCACGCCGGTCAACCTCGTCACGAACACCTCTGGGACCCCGATCCCGGTGGGCAGTACCGGTAACGACGAGGAGAGCATTGCCATCACACCTGACAGGGGCCACGGTCTACGTGGCGGGGGCGTGAGCGGCCACCCTCACGCCGATCAACACGGCGACCAATACCGCCGAGACCCCGATCACCGATGATTCCTTTCCATACTTCCTCGCCATCACCCCCGACCAGGCCCCTGTTGCCCAACTCTCGGTCACCCCTGCGGTGGCAGGCCAGCCCACGGGCTTTGACACTACAGCCTCGACCATCGCCGTCGGCACCATCACCAGCTACGCCTGGAACTTCGGTGATGGATCGACGGCCACTACGTCGACACCCATGACCACCCACACCTACGCCACAGCCGGCCCCTATACGGCCACGGTCACCGAGACAGACTCGGCGTGAACCTCGACGACCCAGATATTCACCGGTTAGACCATGAGCAATAACGGGGTACACTGAGCCGTGGCCTCCCAGAACTTCACGGTCAATAGCCCACTACCGACCACGAGCGTTCTGATCCCTTCCAATGGGGCTGCGCTGTCCGGATCGACCTATCTCGATGCCTCCGCCTCGAACTCCACAAGTGTCGAGTTCCTTCTCTTCGGGGGCTCCTACGGCACTGACGCACCGGTGCTCTGCACGGCCACACCTACAATCTACGGCTGGCTGTGCGCCTGGAACACCACGTCGGTTCCCGACGGCTCTTATGTTCTGATGTCTGAGGCGTTCAACTCGGCTGGGAGCACATTCAGCTCCGGCGTCGGCATCATCGTCGACAACACCCCGCCGTCCACGGCGGTCATCATCCCACCGACCGGAGCGACACTCAGTGGGAAGAGCGCCATCCTCGACGCCACGGCGTCGGCCTCTTATGGGGTAGGTATCGCCAAAGTCCATTTCGTCGTGAGCGCTGGATCGTTGAACAAGGTGGTCATCGGCACGGCCACACCTACCATCTACGGCTACCTCGACAGCTTGAACACCACTAGTGTCCCAAACGGCACCTACATGCTCCAGAATACGGCTACCGACCGGGACGGCAACATCGCCTACAGCCCGGTGCTCCTGGCCATCGTCTACAACACTCCGCCCACGACTTCGGTACTCATCCCTTCGAACAGGACCACGCTCAACGGGACGAGCGCCATCCTCGACGCCGCGGCGTCGGCCTTCAACGGGGTGGGCATCGCCAAGGTCCAGTTCCTGCTGACCGGTGGAAATTTAAACCAGACCGTCATCGGCACGGCCGCTCCCACCCTCTACGGATACATCACCGTCTGGGACATAACCAGCGTCGCGGACGGCACCTATGCGCTCCAGAGCCTGGCCACCGACGGAGCTGGTAACACCACCTACAGCGCCCGAATCACCATCGCTGTCGGCAACAGAGAATTTGCCCTGCCCCGCATGGGCCCCTCCGTTTCCCGGTAACGCCCGGCCGCCTGAGCTACTACCCCGTGCGCCGCGCTTCTGGCCGGCATCGCGCCCGCGCCCTCGTCCCGTCAGTCATCGCAACGACGGTGGAGGGTGCTCGACGACCCACCCGCAGAAACTGTCGATACCACCAACGGGAAGAGGTGGACCAGACAATACCGAGCGGGGTACAGCAGGTGATCGGCGTCTCCCGTGTCACAGCCACCTCCACGTGCATGGCAACGGGCCTGAACAGCGCCTTTGCTGTGGGGGTCGATGTCGATCATCACGTTCATGACTACCTCCTTGTGGTGGTTGGACACCGTGGCGGGCACTCCTGCTTGTGGACTCCAGTGCTCGTTCCTCTTTTGAGCCACTCCGTGGCGAAGTCCAGGCGGGAGACTCTACGAAAGAAAGCCAACCGGACCAGGCCGGCAGCTGGCACTTTGAGAGCTACCTTGCAAGGACCTCTAAACGCTACCGATCACCCGCAACGTCTGCAGGCAGTCTCAAGCAGGCACCATCGGGGGCAGGGGTTGGTCAACCTAGGAAGCTAGACCGATCAAGGCCCCACGACCGATGGGTCCATCCTGATCGAACTCGAACGTAAGATCGGATGCCAAGAACGCCGACTCTTATTCGGCCAGTGAGAACAAGGTCAGCCGATGGGTTTCAACAAGATGTTCTATTCCCGATAGCGAACCAACGAGGTAGTGCATCTCAAGAATGGACTGGGACCCGTCGACTAGGCTCGTCGTAATGCAAACGAGCTCTACTCCGTGAGCCTCCTGGTTGAGCACCTGCACATGGCCTGCGACCCATTGATCGGGCCTCAGCCATGGTTCGACAATGAGAACATCGCCAGGATTCAGATGACGAGCCATCGAACCAATAGCGCCAGATAGATCGCTTGTATAGCCGATAGAGGAGAAGAGACACACAACGGCATCAAATCACTCCCCGATGTCGAACGCATCCATTAAAGCACTGGGCACCCTTACATCGGTTCGCTGCTGTGCGAGTTCTACAAACTCAGGGTTGAGATCGAGTCCCTGACACCCAAACTCACCCCTGAGGTGTTGGAGGTGCTTGCCGGTTCCACACGCAACATCAAGGAGGCTGCTGGCCTGGGGGATCCGAGTGTGAATGGCGTTGCGAACCCATGCCGATTCGGTGGCGTAGTCCTTGAAGGAATAGGCGACATCGTACAGGTGGGCCGTTTTGTTGAACATCTTCAACAGTCTGACAGGCGAGGTGAGGCGATCGTGCCGCTGCCCCATTACGCCGGGCTGGTGGCACTACACGTCGATTGGTCAAGAGACCTCGTGAAGCATCCAGACATTGGGTTCCGAGTATCGGGCGACATCATCGGCGACGGTGAGGGCCGCCAACCCGCCGGGAAAGACGTAGCGGCCGTCGCGATGAAACCGCATTCCGGTCCACAACTCCCAGTCTGTGATCGGAGCGGTGAACTCCATCGAGTTGGGCTCGGGACGAAGCACGCGTGCTCCGAGGCGGAAGTGAACCCGAAGCCACGGATCGAAGGGACGGCCGTCACAACGCTGCCACAAGGCATAGTCCACGATGGAGTTGAGCGGAAACCGGTCCTTCCAGCTGGGACGAACCGGAGCCACGAGCGGCGTGAGGCCGGCTCGTCGGGCCATTGCGGCCATTGTGGCCAACACAAGCACGCTCAAGCCGGTTCTTTGGTACTCGGATCCGACTTCGGCCGACAGGGCTGAGAGCACGGTCGGCTCTTGGTGATCCTCGAGCGCCCGGAGACCCACCGGGTCGATCCCGCTCGGAAGGTCCTCGAGGGAAGTATCCCACCAGAACGGAATCGTCGCGCCCGTGCGATCGACTCGCCCGTCCGTCGATCGACGAACAGCGCCTGTAGATGCGTGAATCGGAGAACAAGATCTCCGAAATAGAGAGCCGCGTGCGTGCCGAGCAGGTTGTATTCAGGCCAGAGTGCCTCGAACAACCTCTCGGTCCGGGCTCGCTCCCACAGATCCGGTCGCTGCTGTGCCGTGACGATCTCGAGCCACGGCGGTGCGCCATCCGGTGCTTCCACGGACTCATATTCGCGGACTGGAGGTCGGGTAGCCCAGTCCGCCGGGTCTGAGCTACCGACGCAACCCAGAGCTGCGTGGTACGTTCCGAAGGGAAGCGTTTCCTCAGCCTCTACCTGCGTGTGGCCGCCACCTGCCAGGAGAGGGCTCCGGCGGGATCCCAAGTGAGGTCGATCACGGTGGGTTCGATGGACTCAACCTCCCACCCCTCGGATAAGGCAGCCCGAATCTCGTCTTGAGTTACCCGGCGCGGGCCCCAATCACCCGGCTGGTGTTCGCTGAAACAGAGCATGTGATAGCGACCACCCCGAGGAACCGCCGCAGCCAGGCTGCCTACGTAGCGTTCGCGCTCGTCGTCATCGAATACGTGGAAAAGCCCGCAGTCGAGCACCGTGTCGAACTGCTCACGCAGATCAACGAGGCGAAGGGCATCGGCCACCAAGAATCGCGCCTCGACGCTCCGCTCGGTTGCCTTCGTCATGGCCAACTCGATGGCCTTCGCCGAGAGGTCGAGTCCCACTACTTCGTGGCCGAACGAAGCCGCCAGAAGGGCGTGCTCGCCGGTACCACATCCCGGATCGAGCACCCTTCCGACCAGGTCCCCGGCCTGGGCCAAGCGGTCGAAGGCTGGCTGGGGTCGCCCGATGTCCCAAGCAGGTGGTTTCTCAGACGCATAGATGGCATCGAAGTCGTGACGTGGGCGCTGCACGGGAAACATGCTGCCAGGGATCATCCTGGGGTGAGTTCCTAACGGCAGTCAAGCCCTTCAAGCCACATTTTCGCTAGCTTCCTTTCGTGGCGGGTCGGTGGCCGGAGCGACCTTTCGGGCCGACTCCTTTCTGCCTCGACCCGCCGCCCTGTTCTTGAGGGTTTTGGCTGACGTGATCCGACGACGGGCCGCCCGGACTTTCGGGTCAATCTTGAAGCGGTCGACACACGCCGCCCTGCCTTCGGCCTCGGTGATCGCTTGGCCGTCTTCATCTCGTAGTTCGTAGAGCTCTCCTTTGCGCCAGCAGGCGGCGATCCGGGTGATGAGGACGGCCGAGACAGAGCACAACGCCGAGTTGTGGTGCTTGCCCTCGACCATGACCAATCGGTAGTAGCGCTGGGCGAGGGTCGGGTCGATGTGCCGGGCGTGGTCGGCTGCCAGGTAGAGGGCCTGGCGCAGGCCGGCGTCACCCGCCTTGGTGATGCCCTTGTGTCCCGCTACCAGTCCGGACTGGTCGATCTTGGGGACAAAGCCGGTGAAGGAGCGCACGCCGGCGAGGTTGGCGAAGCGGTTGAAGTCGCCCGCGTTGCCCAAGATGGCGGCCGAGAGGACGGGCCCGAGCCCCGGGGTCGAGCGGACAATGCCCTTAGGATCGGCCTCGTCATAGAGGACGGCGATCCGCTTGTCGGCGGCGGTGATCTCGTCGTCGAGGCAGCGGAGCACTCTGACCTCCGAAGCGATGTCGTGGGCCAACTCGCTGAAGTCGATGCCCCCGCATGACCACAGCGCCAGGGTCTCGTTCGCCATGGCCAAGAGCTCGTCGGCTTTGTCCTGGCGCCACAGTCCCGCACTCGAGCGGATCAACAACGCGGCGAGCCGGGTGCGCCCGAGACGCTTGAGAGCACGTGGATCGGCGTATTTCTCCAAGATGACCAGGGCGGTCTTCGACGCCGTGGCCGATCCGAGGCAGTCGGCCCATCCCGGACCGAGCAGCTCGACGAGTGCATCGAGACGTAGGCTGGCCGCGCTGCGGCGCTTGACCAGGCTGAAGCGGTGACGGACAGCCCGGCGCAGTGACTCGGCCGGGCCGAGGTTGTCGATGCCCCGCAGACCCTCGGGGTGCAGCAACGGCAGACGGGCCAGCACCCGTGAATCGAGCCGATCGGTCTTGGTGTGCTTGTTGTAGTAGTCCCGCAGGTCGGACGACTGCTCGGGCGGCACCAAGATGACGGTGGCGCCCCGTGCTTGGAGCCACGCGGAGAGCGGCACCCAGGCGTTGCGGGTCGGCTCGAGGATGACCGTCACCGACGCATCCTCGGGGATCTTGGCCCACAGGCGCTCGAGATCGGTCGTCGTCGTGCGGAACCGCCACGACGACCAGATGAACTCACCTCGCTCGTCGGCCAGGCTGGCCCAGTGGTCGGCCCGACAGGCGACGTCGATGCCCAACCTCACTTCGTTCATCGTGTGGTCCTTTCTCTGTGTGTGGCTGATCAGTCGGCTCTCCTCGTCGACCGCTGCACGTTCCGCAGGGGTGTGACCATCCAGACATTCAGAAGCAGGGGTCCGATTCCGTGATCGGCCGCCGAGTTCCAGAAAAGGGATGCACGTGCGTCGGGGAGGCTCGTCTGGTCGACGATCACTGTTGTGGAGTCGAGCTCTCGCTCGCTCCGGCCCCCGTAAAGTCAAGCCAGAAGAACCGACCCGACGCACCCTACGAAGGGCTTCCGCCAAATCGGTGGATGCCCAGAACCAACGCTAAATGCCCCGGTACGCCGGAAGAGCAGCGCGTCGTGTGCAGTTAGTGTCGTCGCGTGCGTCCCGGATTTGGCGTCCGCTACCCCGGACTCGACCGATTGCTTTCTGGGCAAGAGCCCGTTGGTACCCAGGAAACTACGTGGTTGGACGGCAGCTTGCCTCTACGGGTAACTGCATACCTAGGGTGGACTGAGTTACCACCCACCTTGGTGACCTCGGTTCGATGTTTGTCCGAGTCCGCGACCAGCTGGTGGTTTGTCAAACACCCGAGGGTGGCTGGCACCCGTGGCCCGGCGGGAGGCGAGAGCGCGACGACTCCTACGAGGAGACAGCCTGCCGGGAGGTACATGAGGAAACTGGCTGGTTTCTTGAGCCCGACTCCTTTGAGAGCCTGGGCTGGCTTCACCTTCAACATCTGCGGCCTCCACCCGACGGCTACGCGTATCCCCACCCGGACTTCCTGTAGGTCGTCTACGTCGCCAGCGCAAACTCAAGGGACGGGGGCCTGGAGATCGACTGGACCGATACCGATGGCTACGAGGTGACCTCGCGCCTGGTGTCATTTGTCGAGGCCCGATGCCTCACTGCGTCAACTGACATGCCGGCCGGACCGTTCTTTGACGTCATCGAGAGAACGTGGCGAAGCGATGAGTTAGCGACGTGAAACCCGCCCCGCTGCGCCAGCTGGGGCGCACTGCGATCAGGCCTCCGCGCGCCACACCCGGACTGATCCAACGGCTTGGAACCCACTGTTCTGAGCATCAGCCAGCGCCTCACCCCGTTCGTAGCCGATCAGCGGGAGATCGGGGAAGGATGCCCGGGCACATTGCGCCAGCGCCGACCATGTCTCTGATCCGTGACCTGCCTCGCAGAAGACATTGGAGATTCCAGCGGCGTCTGCGCCTCGGTTCACGATTCCGCCAGCCAGGATTCGGTCGTTCGCTATTCGACCCAGGACGACAACGGCCTCAGAAAGCAATCCCGGCAGGAAGAGGCCCCTGGGCCCGTCGTCCTGGCACCAGGCCTCTTCCCAGAAACCCAAGCCATCGGGGTCCGTGAGTTCGGTCCAATCCGCGGGGACACTCCAAGCCTTGGCCAGCGGAGTTGGCGACATGATCCATTGGGCATCGAAGAGGACGCCAAACCCGTGGGACGCCAGATCGAGAGAGGCGAAGCTGTCTTTGATCGTGCAGCCGGGCGAGGAGTCGATACGTGAGAGCAGGTCGGGAACACTCGGCAATGGGATCAGCGTGACTGCATCGGGGAACAGTGGAGGAGTCCGCGCTGGACTCGTCCATGCATCTTGAGCGAAGACACCGTGGCCCCGGTGAGACCCCAAGACGAGATCGCACCATCGAGCGTTGTTCTCAGCTCCGAGCTTCTGCCATTCGCCCACCCTTCCGAGTGTTGCATGCTGGGAAAGGGGCCGCCCTGCCCCCGTTCGATGCTCACTGATCCACCATGGTCAGGCCGGAACCCACAAGGGTGATGGTGCTGAACCCGGTGCCGTCGGGCCACCGCTAGCGATGCTCGCCCTTCGAGGGCCAATAGGAGTTCGGCGGGGCCCGACGGTCCGGCGTTGAGACTGGCGATAGGGCCATGCGCTTCGAGCGCCTTGCAGTGAGCGACCAGCAGCAACGCCCTCGCCTGGTGCAGCGACTATCCACGAGACGAGGAGGTTGCTGATGAGCAAATGTCGGGCATTCGCGGGGATCGACTGGGCGTCAATGGTGCATGTGGCGTGCGTGGTGGGTCCCGACGGCGAGGTGGTCGACCGCTTCGAGTTCACGCACGATGCCGCGGCAATCACGGGCATGACCCAGCGGCTGAAGCGCAGCAAGGCCAGCGGCGTGGCGATCGAACGTGGAGACGGGCCGGTGGTCGAAGCCCTGATGGACTCTGGCTTGGCAGTATACGTCGTTCCGCCGCGCCAGGTCAAAGCGCTGCGGGAGCGATATGGGTCGGCGGGCAACAAGGACGACCGCTTTGATGCATATCTCCTGGCGGACACGTTGCGAAGTGACGGACACCGGTGGAGGCCCCTGCGCGAAGACAGCGATGCAACCAAGGCACTGCGGGCATTGTGTCGGTCCCGAAAGGACCTGGTCGAAGTCCGCGTCGGTGTGGTCAACCAGCTGCGAGCCAATCTGGAACTGGCTTTTCCCGGTGGAATTGGCCTGTTCGCCAAGCCGGACAGCGCAATCACGCTCAGCTTCTTGCGACGCTTTCCGACGGCAGCGAAGGCGGCATGGTTGTCGCCCAAACGCATGGCAGCCTGGTTGCACTCGGTCGGCTACAACGGTGGCATCGCCTCCGAGGTGCTCTACGCCCGGCTCGTAGCTGCTGCCCCCGGCCTGATTGGTTCTGAAGGCGACGCCCGAGGAGAGATCACCTTGTGCCTGGTGACGGCTGTCGAGACCATGAACGCACAGATCGCTGTGGTCGAGGACCTCATCGCCGACCTATTCGCAAACCACCCTGATCAGCACATCTTCTCAAGTCTGCCAAGGTCGGGAACAGTAAGGGCGGCAAATTTGCTGTCCGAGATCGGTGATTGCCGGGAGCGATTCCCGACCGACGCGGCCCTGGCCGGACTTGCCGGAGCGTGCCCGTCGACCCGTCAGTCAGGGAAGTACGAGCGGGCCGTCTTCCGTTGGTCGTGCAACAAGAAACTGCGCGCCGCCGTCATGGACTTCGCCAATGGCAGCCGCATGGCGGACCCCTGGGCGGCTGACATCTACAAACGTGCCATTGACCGAGGATGCCGCCATCCACATGCCATCCGCATCCTCGCCCGAGCCTGGTTGCGCATCATCTGGCGCTGCTGGCAAGACGGTGTCGCCTTCGACCCCGAGCTCCACCGGGCCCGATTCACCATGGCGGCTTGACATAGGGCACTCCTATGGGCTGTCAAGTCCTAATTGTCCGCGAGGCAGGAGTCCGGCGGCCTCAAGGGATCACCGCAATAGCTCAAGGCACCAGCCATGATCGGCTGGTCACGAGCGAGGGAGTTGTGAGTGGTCACCAAGTTGACTATTCAAGAGCGCATCGAGGTAATTCGACTTCGCAGAGAAGGGCTTGCCATAAACGACATCGCGCGAATTATGGGGCGATCGTGGTGGGGGGTGGAGATGGCGCTTCGGCCCACGCCCGACACCAAGCTGTGGCTCTGGAGCCCCTCGCCGTGGTCAAGTCCACGGACGTGGTGTAAGACGACCAGCGCACCAATCTGATGATTGATCAGCTGGCAGCTTCGAGTTGTGCGTTCACCTCCTCGATCGACTCGCCGGGGAGTACTCGCAGCCGGGCCTTGGCGAGCGACTCGGTGCTCATGTAGCGCCGGGCGACGGCCCACTCGTCGTGCTGCTCGGCGAGCACGGCGCCGACGAGGCGGATGAAGGCGGGGCGGTTGGGGAAGATGCCGACGACGTCGGTGCGGCGACGGAGCTCTTGTTGAGGCGTTCCTGGGTGTTGTTGGACCAGATCTGGCGCCAGTGCTCGACGGGAAAGTCGGCGAAGGCCAACAGGTCGGCCTCGGCGTCGACGAGGAACTCGGCGACGGCTGGGAACTGGCCCTCGAGCTGGTCGAGACCCGGGCGAACTGGGCCTGCACCTGGGTGACATCGGACTGGGCGAAGACCGTGCGCACCAGGGTGGCGACGATGGCCTGGGCGGCCTTGGGGACACGGGTCAACAGGTTGCGCATGGCGTGGGTCCGACAGCGCTGCCAGGAAGCTCCGGGGAGCACCGCGGCGATGGCGTCTTCAGCCCTTCGTGGGCGTCGGAGATGACGAGGGCGACGCCGGAGAGCCCTCGGGCACGAGGCCGCGCAAGAACGCCGTCCAGCCGGCCCCGTCCTCGGTCGTGAAGACGTCGACGCCGAGGATCTCGCGATGACCCTCGGCGTTGACGCCGGTGGCGATGACCGTCGCCACGCTGACGACGCGGCCACCCTCGCTGACCTTGTGGAACAAGGCGTCGAGCCAGACGTAGGTATAGGGGCCGGCATCGAGGGGGCGGTTCCTGAACTCGGCCACGCGGCGTCGAGGTTCTTGGCCAGTTCTGAGACCTGGGACTTCGACATCCCGTCGATCCCCATGGCGCGCACCAGGTCATCGACCCTCCGCGTCGAGACGCCCTCGACGTAGGCCTGGCAGACGACGCTGACGAGGGCCTGCTCGGCACGACGACGCGGCTCGAGGAGGGATGGCAGGTAGCTGCCCTTGCGGAGCTTGGGGATGTCGAGGTCGATCGTGCCCGCCCGGGTGTCCCAGCGCCGCGAACGGTGCCCGTTGCGGCTGTTGACTCTGCTCTCGGAGCGCTCGCCGTAGCCGGCCCCACAAAGCAGGTCGACATCGGCGTCCATGAGCAGCTCGGCTGCCATCTTCACCATCTCTCCAAGCAGTTCGGATCCCGCAGGACTCTCGAGGTACTTGCGCAAGAGCTCGCCCGCGCCGATCGTGTTGGTGACTTTCACCGCATCTTCTCCTTCGCGTTCTTTCGACGGAATTTGAAGATTGATGCGGTGGTCGTCGCTTCTGGGGGACCCTCAGTCCGGGCTACCCCTCGTACACCACTCTGGCGGGCTCAACTCTCGCCCCGTCTCGACTGTCGATGGTTGACCGGGAGGAGATCAGAGCTGGTTTAGTTCGTGGGGAGACCTTGACCCTGATCGCCGCCACCCTGGGACGAGCGATTTCAACGGTGTCCCGTGAGGTCGCAAACAACGGAGGCCGCAGGGCGTTATCGGGCTGTCGCCGCGCACCGCCGAGCGGCCCAGTGCGCCCGGCGGCCCAAGCAACGGAAGCTGGACAGCCGCCCGGTCCTGGTCTCCCAGGTCGAAGAGTGGCTGATCGAGTTGTGGTCTCCCGAACAGATCGCTCGGCGCTTGCGCCACGAGTTCCCAGGCGATCCGATGATGCAAGTGTCACACGAGACGATTTACAAGTCGCTGTTCGTTCAGGGCCGCTGTGCACTCCGCCGTGAGTTGACGGCATGCCTGCGTAGCGGACGAGTGGTTCGTCGCCCCCGACGCAGTGTCGAGCGGCGCGGCCGGCTGACGGACATGGTGATGATCAGCGCGCGCCCAGCCGAGGTTGAAGACCGAGCGGTCCCGGGCCACTGGGAGGGTGACCTGATTGTTGGCCCAAAGACCCGCTCAGCAGTGGGAACGTTGGTTGAGCGCTCCACCCGCTACGTCCTCCTGTTGCACCTGCCCGATGGCCACACTGCCCACAAGGTCAGAATCGCCATGACCGAATGCCATTGGTCGCCTTCCCGCCGAGCTCGCTCAGAGCATCACGTGGGACCAAGGAAGCGAGATGGCTCAACATCGAGCCTTCACCGTCGATACCGGGATCCAGGTCTATTTCTGTGATCCCCACTCGCCCTGGCAGAGGGGAAGCAACGAGAACACCAACGGGCTCCTTCGACAATTCTTGCCAAAGGGAACCGACCTGAGTGTTCATAGCGCGGCAGACCTCCACGAGATCGAACGCAAACTAAATGGCTGTCCTCGAGAAACCTTGGGCTGGCTCAAGCCGTGTGAGAAGCTAGAGGTGAACCGTCCTGGGTTTCTTGGAGACTCCATACCTTGGAAGCGAGGATGGAGACATGTCAGATCCACAGAAGCGGTACCCGCCTGAGCTGAGAGAGCGGGCGGTGCGCATGGTGTTCGAAGCCCGGGCCGCTGATCCGGCCGACACCGGTGCCATCACCCGGATTTCGAAGCAGCTGGGCGTCGGGACCGAGTCGTTGCGCAATTGGGTGAAGCAAGACCAGATCGACACCGGGGTTCGTCCGGGCACAACCACCGAGGAGCGCCAGCGCATCGCCGAGCTCGAGAAGGAGAACCGCGAGCTCAAACGTTCGAACGAGATCTTGCGCCGGGCCTCGGCGTATTTCGCCCAGGCGGAGCTCGACCGCCCGTGGAGGTGATCGTCGACTTCATCGACGAGAACCGGGGCGAGCTCGGGGTCGAGCCCATCTGCAGGGATCTGCAGGTGGCCCCGAGCACCTATTACGCGGCGAAGTCCCGGCCCCTCTCAGCCCGGGCCGCGCGCGACGCCATGTTGATCGCGGCCCTCGTGCAGCTCTGGAGCGAGAACTTCAGGGTCTATGGGGTGCGCAAACTCTGGAAGGCGGCGCGGCGGGCGGGCCACGACGTCGGACGGGACCAGGTGGCTCGCCTGATGGGCCTGGCGGGCATCGAGGGCCTGCGCCGGGGCAAGAAGCGCAAGACCACCAAGGCCGACCCCGCCGCTGAGCGGCACCCCGATCTGGTCAAGCGGGTCTTCTCCGCCGAGCGTCCCAACGCCTTGTGGGTGAGCGACCTGACCTATGTGGCCACCTGGTCGGGCTTCGCCTACGCCTACTTCATCACCGACGCCTTTTCCCGGATGATCGTTGGCTGGCGGGTGGCGAGCCACATGCGAGCCGACATGGTCCTCGACGCCCTCGAGATGGCACGCTGGAGGCGGGGCACCTTCCTCGAAGGGCTGGTGTCACACTCCGATGCCGGGTCGCAATTCACTTCAGTGCGCTATGGGGAGCACCTCGACGAACTCGGAGCCGTCCCTTCTATCGGAAGCGTGGGCGACGCGTACGACAACGCGCTGGCCGAGTCGATTAACGCCGCCTACAAGAGCGAGCTCATCAGAGGGCCCGATCAAGGACCCTGGAGGAACGTGGACGACGTAGAACTGGCCACCCTCGTGTGGGTCCACTGGTACAACACGCAGAGGCTGCACGAGTATCTCGGCTACGTGCCGCCGGCTGAATTCGAGGCGGCTTATGCTGCCAACAAGACCGACCAGGAATTGGTTGGAATCCAATAGCCCGGGTCTCCATCAGACCCAGGACGGTCCAAGGAGCTACTTGCGCTGACCGGTTGAGCCCAAGGTCCATAGACCTCGCGGGCGACGTAGCGCTTGAGGCATCGCACTGCCTCCTTCTTGGTCAGACCTTGGGTCCTTCGTCGATCGATGTACTCGGTGGTTCGTGGGTCATAGACCATGCGTGTGAGCACGATGTGCCACAGGGCCGAGTTGGCCTGGCGATCACCGCCGCGATTGAACCGATGTCGCTCCTGCTTGCCGCTGCTGGCTTCGATCGGTGAGGCACCGCAGAGATGGGCGAAGGCGGCTTCGTCACGCAGGCGCTCGGGGTTGTCGCCGGCGCTGACCAACAGTGCCGAGGCGGCGTCGGTGCCCACACCCAATGCACCGACGAGTCGGGGGGCAGTCTCTTTGACCAAGGGTTTGAGGATGGCATCGATCTCGGAGACCTCCTCTTCGAGGGTGATGGTGCGGCGGGCCAACATCCGAAGGGTGAACTTGGTGAGCGAGACGATGTCGCGCTTGGACCCAGGTCGATAGGTCGAGGCCCGCTCGAGGAGGTGGAACACGTTGAGGCCCCGGAGCTCGGCTCGGATTGGCTCGGGCGCGGTCGAGACCAGGTTGCGCATCTGGTTGAGCGCCTGGGTCCGTCCCTTGCGAGCCGAGGACCCGCGCGACGCGCAAAACCCGCATGGATTCGACGTTCCGTCCCTCGTCTTGGCCTCACCGGAGGCGTCGCCCGAGAGGGCGGCCCGGGCAGCGGAGATGGCGTCTTGGGGGTCGGACTTGCCCTTGCGCCGGCGGCGTTGGCGGTTGGGACGGTCGACTTCGACGACGCGGATCCGTTCGGCCTGGAGATGACGAGTCAGCCCCGCTCCATAGGAACCGGTCCCTTCGACGCCGACGAGCTCGACGGGGCCAAACTCGCTCAGCCAGCCCAGCAGTTTCTTGTAGCCGCTCTCGGTGGTGGGGAAGCTCTCGACGCCGAGGAGGGCTCCTCGCTCGTCCAAAGCCGCAGCTACATGGACGTCGAGGTGCGTATCGACGCCGCCGGTGATGCTCCGTGCCAAAGTGGTCACTGTCATCCCTTCGTTGGATTGGGTTGGGGTGACACCGCACCAGCGGGACGACGGACAAGACAGCGACGGGCCTGTTTCAGGCAGGCTCCTATGAGGTCACTCCGTCCGACCGGCAGGTGTCGAGTGGGTGACCGGGCCAGGCCGACGGATCGTTCGGAGGACAGTCCAAAAGGACGTCAGCCGGTTTATTGGAGTCAGACCTGGCCCGGGCACCCACCCACACGCTGACCAATCCATTCACCGAAGTGGTGGATCACTCAGTAGCCACTTCAATCCTCGCTGCCGGATATGAGCCGTCTCTGAGGAAATCCTGGCGGGTAAAGCTGACTCTTTTCCGCCTTGGGCAAGTTCCGCACGACCGGCCTACATATGACCGGACCATCGTGGGGTTTGGGGGAGGGTCATGTTGGGACGTCTTCTGCGGGTGTGCAGCTCGGCTCTGGTGATCGTTGTCGCCTTCGTGACACCAGTCTTGGCGACAGCGACACCGGCCTCGGCCGACACTGTCGTCAACGGCTGCACGATCGTCTCCAATCCCACCTCTACGAACTTCACGAACTGCCCCGGCGTCGACCTCGCGGGGGCGAACCTGTCGGGCGTCGATCTCAGCTTCGCGAATCTTGCCGGCGCGTCGTTCATCGACTGCTCGGTTCCAGACACCAACCCTTGCCCAAGCGCGGATGTGAGGCTCACCAGCCTGAGCGGGGATGACTTGTCGAATGCAAACCTGTCCTCGGCAGCCCTCGAAGGAACGAACCTGTCGAGTGTCAACCTGACTTCGGCCAACCTGACTGGTGCGGATCTGGTCTTCTGTGCTGTATTCCCACCCGCGGGCTCGGAATTTTGTCCATCCGCCTCCCTGGCCGACGCCACCCTGACCGGCGCCAACTTCACCAACGCGACTTTGGGCGCCTGCGGAACGGCCCCCGGGGGCTCCAGCGCATGTGGGGCAGTCAATTTCACGGGCACACTTCTCGTTCCCGCTGACCAGACGGTAAGCACCACCAACCAAAACGGTGCTGTGGTCACCTGGGCCACTCCTCCGTCGTTGCCAGGGACGACGCCTGGCACCTGCACACCAGCATCGGGGTCCATCTTCCCGCCCACCCCAAACTTCGTCATCTGTCAGGTCCTCGACGACCACGGCAACGCGGCCAGCGGGGGTTTCACGGTTACGGTGAACGGACCTCCAACCACCGTCAGCCTCTCGTCCTCGACGAATCCCTCGGTGCTCGGCCAACAGGTGACTTTCACGGCCACGGTGAGCCCCGACCCGGGTGGGGGCGCCGTCACGTTTTTTGACAATCGCACTCAGGCCTCCCTCGCGGGGTGCTCCGCGGTGCCCCTCTCTGGTGGTAGCGCCACCTGCTCGACGACTTTTAACGTCACCGGTGCGCACGACATCCAGGCCTTCTATGGCGAAGGGACGTCTCCGATCCTCACCCAGGTGGTGGGACCCCTACCGACGACCTCCGTCCTCATCCCCTCTGACGGTGCCACGATCTCGGGTGCCAAGGCGCTCCTCGACGCGGCAGCCTCGAGCGCGGTCGGCATCACGTCCGTCTCCTACAACCTCACCGGGGGCACCCTCAGCAACCAGCACATCGCCTGGGGCACACCCACCCTCTACGGCTACCTCGCTCAGTGGGACACGACGAGCGTCCCCAACGGCACCTACACACTCCAGAGCGTGGCCAGGGACGTCGACGGCGCAAGCACCACGAGCGCTCCGATCACAATCACGGTGAGCAACCCGCCCCCTCTGACGGCGGTGCTCATCCCCGCGGGCGGCGCGACGGTCTTGGGTACCAAAGCCCTCGTCGACGCGTCGGCAACGAGCGCAGTTGGTATCGCCTCTGTGACCTTCGAGGTGAGCGGGAGCGGGTTGACCAACCAGATGGTCGGCACAGGCACCCCCACCCTCTACGGCTACCTCGCCCAGTGGAACACCACGGCGGTGCCCAACGGCACCTACACCCTCCAAAGCGTGACCATCGACACCGGGGGCAACGCCACCACCAGCACGCCGGTCAGCGTCACCGTGGCCAACGCGCCACCCTCAACGACGGTGCTCATCCCGTCTGCCGGGGCGACCCAGTCCGGGGCGGCCGCGCTGTTGGACGCCAGCGCCTCGGTCGGCGTCACCAGCGTCACCTACGAGCTGAACGGTAACGGGTTGACCAACCAGATGATCGGCACAGGCACCCCCACCCTCTACGGCTACCTCGCCCAGTGGAACACCACGGCGGTGCCCAACGGCACCTATACCCTCCGAAGTGTCGCTGCCTATGCCGGTGGCGTGAGCGGCGCGAGCCCACCGATCACCATCACTGTGAGCAACTGAGACCTGGGCGGAAAGAGTTTTTGGAGTATCCCAGCTCGCC
The DNA here is from genome assembly GCA_963736515.1 of uncultured Acidimicrobiaceae bacterium. Classification (GTDB taxonomy): domain Bacteria; phylum Actinomycetota; class Acidimicrobiia; order Acidimicrobiales; family RAAP-2; genus Bog-473. The sequence continues at coordinate 59,007 of CAVTPE010000004.1, forward strand.
GGGACAGTGGGACACCCACCGGCCCTACAGCCGTGAGTGCTCACTCCCGCTAACGGCGGTCCGATAGCCGAACCACACCGTTACGCCTTTCGGCGGTTACCCCAAAGGACAGCACTCAGAGCTATGACTCCTCCTACAACGAGAGCAACAATCTCGCCCAAGGTCACCGTTGGAGCATACGCCCCACACGGCGATGAGTCTGCCCTGGTGTGTCGGTGGGAGTGGGGCTCATCGGCCGGACGGGGTGGTGAGGTAGGCCGCTGGTTCGGTGTAACCGGTGCGGCGGATGGGCTCAGTCCCGTCGGTTTCCCGTTGGGTGCGTGTGTTCCATCTCGCCTGGGTGTCAACCTCCCCAGCGGCCCCCTATCAAACCGTGCATGCGGTTCTCCCGCACACGGCTTTCCGACACCGTTCATCGTCAGGCATGCGCAGTCCCCCATCTGCGGACGGTTCCGGTGAGTCGATAGACGCCGAGCTCGGTCAACCAGCCATAGTTGAACCGGTCAACCCGAAGGCGGCCTCTGGTGGCGTACTTGACGCTGGCCAGCTTTGACATCCTGAAGTGCACGTAGCTGTCGATGGCGGCAAACTTCCGGTTCGAGTTTCCGTAACGGAAGTAGGCCCCCCACCCCCGCAGCACGGGAGTGAGGTCAACAACAACACCTTGCAGCTCTCGGCCTGCGAAGCGGCGGTCAGTGTGATCACGAACCTTGGCCCTGATGGAGGCCATGGCCCGTGGTGACGGCCACTTCGACAGGTAGCGACGATCCCCAAACTTCGACGGGGTCTTCCGGTGAGAGAAGCCCAAGAAGTCGAAGCCGTCGGTGCCATCACCGATGTAGACGATGCGGGTCTTGTCGGGATGCAGGCGCAGCCCGAGTCCGACCAGCACGGCCTCGATCCGGCGCTGCGCCTCTTCGGCACGACTCCGGCTGGTGGTGAGGACGACGAGATCGTCGGCGTAGCGGATCAACGTCCCCAGACTGGCCGCCGTGGCCCACGCCACGTCGATGACGTGCAAAGCGATGTTGGCCAGCAACGGGGAGATAGGTGAACCCTGCGGAGTCCCTGACTCGGTGTCAGAGACCAACCCGCCCTCGAATACCCCAGCTCTCAGCCAAGCCCGCAGCAGCTTCAACATCTGCCGGTCGAGAACCCGGCGCTCGACTTGAGCCATGAGGGCCTCGTGGTCGATCTCGTCGAAGCACGCTTTGATGTCGGCGTCGAGCACCCAGTTCGCTCCCCGATTCGCCGTCACCCGGATCTCTTCGAGCGCCTGGTGAGCGGAGCGCTTGGGCCGGAACCCATAGCTCTGCGGGGAGAAATCGGCCTCGAAGATTGGTTCGAGGACGATCTTGGCCGCCGTCATGACCACCCGATCGGCCACCGTGGGTATCCCGAGCGGCCGGGTCTCACCCGGCTTGCCCGGTTTGGGGATGTGGACCCGTCGCAACGGCTTCGGACGATACGTCTTTGCCTGAAGTGCTGCGGCCAGTCCGTCGAGGAACACCTTGACCCCGTTGGTGCCACCGTCGCTGATCGACGCAATACTCACGCCGTCAACTCCGGGGGCACCCTGGTTCTTCGCCACCTCGACCCATGCCCGCCACAAGACGTCGCTGCGGGCGACCTTGTCATAGAGGGCGTGAAAGCGTCTGGTGGGTTCTTGCTTGGCGCTGCGATAGAGCACGCGTTGAAGGGCTCGGACCGGGTCCACGCCTTCGGCGTGGCTGACGGATCTAGCCGAATGTTCGGCACTCATCAGGGTTCCTCCACATCTTCGCAATGCACCGGTGAAGCAGGGGCCCTTCGCTCGGGTCGGGTTGTGTTGTCCCGGCCGTCAGCACTACTACGGCCCCCTCCGACTTCCTCTCGGCTCCCTGGCACTTCCCGTCGCCGGTTATAGACAGGGCTGCTTCCCGGACCGCAGATCCGGGGCCGAGGAGGATCTCTCCAGTTCCAAGGACACCCTTCTGACCATTCCACGCCCCCTGCGCCGGGAGATTCTTAGGCACCCGCTCCAAGCTCTCTGGTGCCGTCCATGGCCTTCGCCCTTAGGGGAAGGGCTCGGCTCCTCCTCGTCCGTGTGACCACGGACCGGCGTAACGACGCTGCAGGCTTCACTTCATGTTGCGGACTGGTCAGTTGCTCGGCCCCGCTTCGCACCCGGCCTCTCGACCACGCACGGGGGCTTTGCTACCGGGGACCTTGGCGTCTCCCCGGACCGGACTCGCACCGGCTGGCTGCCCTCAGCTTGTCGATTGGTTACGTCACCACAACACGAACCTCCTTGTTGTCATGGCGCCCAATCTCCTGGACGCACCCCCAGATCGCCGGGACGAGGTGACTTTTGTGCGCTATCGCGCTGGTAGCTGCTGCAGCGCCCAGGTGTTGCCGTCAGGGTCACTAAAGGTGACAAAGGAGCCCCACGGCTGAACGTCCACCTCGCTTGCTGCGATGCCGTTGGCTATGAGGTGCTCTCTGGCAGCTTCGACATCTTCGACGACAACCTGCACCCCCCTCTGAGAGCCCGGTGTCATATCGGTGATCCCTGTTCCCATCACTACCGAGCAGGCGGATCCGGGAGGGGTGAGCTGTACGAAGCGCAACAAATCGTTGACCTTATGGTCATGGTCGGCAGAGAATCCAACCTGGTTAACGTAAAAATCCTTTGCCCGATCGACGTCGGTTACGGGAATTGACACAAGCTCTAATTTCCAGTCCATCGCCGCAATCTATCGTTTCGCGTCGTCGGCCAGACGCAGATCCGAAGTGCCCCCGCCGGAAGTGAGAGCTTGCGTTCCTCCACGGCTACGGTTCCGTCCGTGCCGGACCGAAGCACTCCGAAGCGTCTGAGGGGAGAACTTGTTGGACTTCCTCGACTACCTCCCGGAGTCGGTCGTATTGACAGTGGATGGCTTGGATGACGAGGCGGCTCGCCGATCGAGCGTCCCGACCGGGACCAGTCTTCTAGGGTTGATCAAGCACCTGACCACCGTGGAATCGCTCTGGTTCCAGTTCTCCTTCGCTGGCCGGGACGACACCGTCCTTGGTGATGACGTACAACCCTCTGACACGGTGACGGCTGCCGTCGCCACCTACCGAAGTGCGATCCGAACGAGCAACGACATAGTGGACCAGTGCAACGAACTAGACCTTCCGGTCCGTGAGATGAGGTTGCACATCCACCCCTTTGAGGGGTCCGGCGATGGACTCTGTGGTTCCTTCCCCGAGCCAAGGAGCCCATCACCGTGACCCGAGCAGAGATCATCTACCAGCGGCGCATCGCCGTGTTGGATTACGCCGTCCGTGTCGGCAATGTGGCCGAGGCCTGCCGGGTCTTCGGCATCTCTCGGACCCGCTATTACGAGTGCACGGTCCAAGCCCAGGCGTCCAAGCCCGAATATCACGACACGCTCAGCCAAGCCGCCACCCTCGCTCAACAACTCGACGACACAGACATCCTGATCCAGGCGGCGCTCGGCTTCCCTTTGCAAGAGACGGTCGGCGACGACGCAGCGAAGCCCGTACATGGTGGGGCGGCGGGTGGAACGACTCGGCGATGAAGCGCTACGCGTCCTGTGCCTGGGAGCAGTGATAGGCCAGCGGGTACGCGCTGACGACTCCCGACGGCCGTGACCAACGCATCACCGATATCGAAGCGGCGGTCAAGATCGCCGATCAGATCGGCGACCCAGTACTAAGGACTCGGATTAGGCGGGACATGTTATTGGCGAGCTATGAGCGGGTCGACATCGTCGGAGCCGACGGCGTCCTCGCCGAGATCGAAGCGCTAACTGAAAAGGTCGGGCTGCCTTACCAACGCTGGCAGCACGGACAGTACGTCTCCGGACGGCTGCTCTTGGCCGGGAAGGCTTTTGAAGCGGAGACCGCGAACGAGCGCCTCCTCGAGCTCGGGACAGCCGCAGACGTGCCCCAAGCCCTGTCGACCTTCGGCGGCATCCTCCGTGGCATTCGCGAGCATCAAGGAAGGCTGGACGAGGTCGCCGATTTCTTTGTCGATGCCGCACGCGACAACCCTTCGGTTGCCGCTCTCCCATCCGCCGTCGTGTCGCTACTGTGCGAACTAGGACGGATAGACGAGGCGAGCGTGCAGCTCGCCGCTGAAGCGGCGACCGGTTTCGATTTCCCGTACGACGGGACTTGGCTTGCGTCGATGTCGAATCTCATCGACGCAGCCGCCACGGTCCAAGACCCCGCCTCGGCCCGTACACTTGTCGAGCGCGTCGCGCCCTTCGCAACCCATCATCGCAATCGGTGGAGTCAAGGTGAACGGTGCCATCGCCCGCCCGCTCGCCCGCGCCGCCACCCTGCTGGGGGATTACGACCAGGCCGAGCAGTGGTTCGCGACCGCACACGACATCCACAACCGACTCCGAACCCCTTATTGGACCGCACTCGGCCAACTCGATCATGCAGAGACCTCTGCTTCGCCCGACACGCGGAGGGTGATCTCCAACGTGCCTGCGACCTCGCAAGCGCCGCCGCAGCGACCGCAGACGATTATGGCTGCACCGGACTCGCCAAACGAGCTGCAGCACTCCTCACCGCCCTCTGAGGCTTACCGAAAGCTGTGAACTCGTCCTCTTGGAACAGAGCGTCCATTGGACCAGAACCCGTCCCATAACCACACCCGAGCACGGCACAGGGTGCCCCATAAGTGCGATTACATGGGTGATCCGTTGACCCTGGACCTGGTTCATCGAAACACATTCAGCCTTCCCGGTCGACCTCCTCGATAAAGCCCTCGAGGAGCTGAGCCCGGTCCTCTTGACCGTAGCGATCGGCGTCGTCTCGCTGCCGGCGCAGGATCGTGAGGAACTGGGGTCCGGTCTCGAAGAACCCGCAGCGCTCACAGACCGACTCGAAGGTGCAGTCGAGCCTGACCGGCCGGGTGCAGTGACCATTCCCCAAGAGCCGCCGATGCTCGGCGGCGATCCGGCGCATGTTGGCGCCCTCGACGCTGGCCGGTAAAGGCTCTCCGCTCTCATTGCTGGCCTCGACGGCCTGGGTGACCCGGAAGTACTCCTCGGCCACGGTCCGGTCCGAGATGCGGGCATAGGTCAGCGTCATGCGCATGGAGCGGTGACCGAGCAAGACGGCGATGGCCTCGAGGCTCATGCCCCGGTTGATCATCCGGGTGGCGAGGGTGTGGCGGAGTTGATGGGGATGGACGTGGCCGATGCCGGCACGCTTGGCCACCCGATCGACGTAGCGATGGATGGTGCGCCGGTCGAAGGGTTGGCCGTCGTCGCGCTCGACCAGGCGTCCTGAGCGGCTCGGTCCCCGGAACTTCTGGTAGTCGACGATCAGGCGGACAAGGTCAGGCCCGATCGGCACGTAGCGGTCGTTGTGCAGCTTGCCGACCGGGATGCGCAGCGAGAAGGTGTCGCCGAGCAAGGTCACGGCCTTGTCGTCGAGCCCGGACAGCTCGCCGACCCGGATGCCGGTCTGGGCCAAGATTTCGACCATGACCCTTCGACGAGGATCGGGGTCGCTCGCCAGTGCGGCGGTGAACTTCTCCATCGTCGGGTCGTCGAGGAATTTGGGCAACGGTTCGTCGGCCTGTGGGAAGTCTCCGGGAAAGATCAGCGTCTTGGTCGGAGCGTCGTCGTAGTCCCAGTCGCGCAGGCGCTCCAAGAAGGTGCGCAACAAACCGAGGCGGTGCCAGATGGTGACGCTGGCCAAGGACTTTCCGGCCTTGCCGGGTCGAGCGGCGAGCCAGAGCTTGTGCGCTTCGATGTGGCGTCGCTCGACCGCGGCCATCGAGGTGCACGCCGGGTCGGCCTGCGTGACCTGACCGGCGAAGTGACGCAGTCCCTGTTCGGTGGCCCCGACGGTGGTCTGACGGGCCGACACGCCCAGTTGATCCAGGTAGGAGGCCATGGTGGCCACCATGACGGGCGCCCTGCGGGCGGTCTCGTCCCAGGGAAATTCCATGGTGCTCCACCACGGCGATGGGGTGTGGGCTGCCTTCGGCAGGGCGCTCATCGAACCACCTCCACCGGTGCGTGGAGGGACTCCATGGCCTTGCGGTACTCCTCGGCCAGCCAGTCGATGCTGAGGTGGAGGTAGATCCTCGTCGACGCCGCACGCCGTCTGCGCGAAGACGACTCTGAAACGACGGACACCACACCACCGCACACCTCCTTGTCGGACTTTCGTCCGAAGAAGGCTCCCCGGACGTTCAGTCCAGGTGGCGGATCACCCATGTAAGTGCCGTTAGGGGGCAGGGCCCCGCTCGGGCCTCGTCCACCAAGATCACGCCCCAGAGCACCCTGTCCGAACCGGTTCCCGGGCGGCGCCGGACCTATGGGCCTGAGGCTGGCGGTGACGGTGACGGCGGCGATTTGAATCGGGACGGCGGCGGCCGTGACGGTGGCGGTGGCGGTGGCGGTGGCGGGCGGCGGGTCTTCGAACCTCGACCGGGCGGGAGGGTGGAGCGTTTCAAAACCACTTATCTCCTATCCCCACGTCACTCGACGCGCAGGGCGGCTGAGGTCGGTGTGCGGGAGGCGATCACCGCCGGGACCGCCGTCAGCACATTCCCGGCGACGAGCAGCGCCAGCGCACCGAACAGCAACGCCACCGTGGGCACGACCGTAATCGGAAGCACTCCGGTGGAACCGGCGAAGCTTGTCCAGGTCCAGCGGCCGGCCACCAGGCCGAGGGGCACACCGAAAGCGACGGCGATGAAGAGGACCGTGCTGGTCTGCCAGGCAACGATCGCCCGTACCTGACGCTGGGTCAGCCCCAACGACTTCAGCACCGCCAATTCACGGCGACGCTGCCGGACCGTGGCCAGCACGGTGGCCGCGAGAGAGACGAGCATTGCGACGGCAAGGGCCACGGCCAGGGTCAGGGGCTGGCTCCCCATCTGGGTGTTGTTGGCCACGGCGGCGCCGAGCACCCGGTCCACCTCGTAGGTGCCGCCCGGTTCGCTGTAGGGATCGGCCGCGACGGCGGCCACGATCCGCCGGACCACTGGACCGGCTTGGGCTCCCGAGTCGAGATTGAAGGCGAGCGTGGAGGACAGGCTGCTGTAGGACTCATCGACGGGCGTCCGGTGGCCATTCAGGTTCTCAATGGCCATGAGCGCGCTCTCGGCCAGCATTGCGCCGCGGCCGAGCGAGACGTGATCGGTCAGCTGCAGCCCGAGAGACGGAAGGGTCACCGTCCCCACGATGGTCATACGCCGGGCGGATGCTCCCGTCCCCACCCGGACGGTGTCACCGATCTCTTTGTTCAGCTGGTGCAGGCTGCTTTCCCCCAGCTCAATCTGATCCGATCCGTGCAGTGGGTGACCGTCGATCGTTGGAGGTTCCACCGACCCGTCGCCCATATCAAGCCCAAGTACCGGAATCGACTGGCCGTCTATCGGCACCTGCGTGAACGCGAAGGCCGACCAGTCCCGCACGCCGGGTTGGTCCATGACCTTGTTCAAACTCAAACCCTGAAAGTTCCCGTAGCCGCCCTGTGACTGGATGAGGACGTCCCAGTTCCAGCCGTAGCGGACGGGGTGGGTGACGAGGCCGTTGAGGCTGGCACCGAACACGACCGCTGTAACCACGGCAGCAACGGCAGCAACCGAACCCACCAAGTTTGCACGTGCCGAACTCTGCCGTCGCCCCGCCGGCGCCTCAACGGCGTATCGGACTCCGAATGAGACCGTGATCGGCACCCCAGCCGCGGAAGCGACGTCGGCGACCTTTGAGGTGCGGGGCGCTCTGGCAGCCTGCTCCGGCCGCACCGATCGCCAGGCTAAGCCCGCCAGCACGGCCAGCAGAACGACGAGAAGAACTATTCCCCCGCCTATGAGAACGGTGACATCGAACTGGAAACCCCGAGCCGGGTCGTATTGGCGTACCGGCCCCACCGGGGCCAGCGGCGAGAGGGCCACAGCCCCGACCACGGCAAGGGCCACCCCGACCAACACCGACGCCGCACCCCCGAGTCCTGTGGCGACTGCACGTTCGGCGCGGGTGAACCCGAGGGCCCGTAGGGCTTCGAGTTGTGCGCCCGCACGGTCCAGCAGCTGGGCCAGTGCCTGCGTCACCAGGACCAGGAGAGCCAGTGCGGCCAGTCCACCGAACAGGGCTAGAGCGACGGCCTGAGGCCGGATGGCCTCTTGGACCTGTTGGTGGACGGTGTCGAGCGGACGGACATCGAACGCGGCCCCGGGGCCTGCCAGTTGCACGGCCAGCCGGGCCAGGCGCGCTTGGAGAACTGGGATCCCTGCGCTGCCGTGAACGAGGCGCAGACCGACCCAGGAGAATTGGACCAGACCGGGGTAGTGCGCCAGCGCGGCGGCTGTGGCCGCTGGCGGAAGGACGGCGCCGTTGACCTGGTCGAACTGATCGGTCAGGGCCGGTGGCTGGGCCACGATGCCGACGACCCGGTACGTGGCGTATCCGGTCACCACCGGGACGATCGGAGTTGAGTTCTCGAACTGGTACGTGACGTCGCCCCCGACGCGCACACCGAACAGATGAGCGAGGCCAGGGGTCAGTGCGATCTCATTGGTGGCGTCGAGTCGGGGCATCCGACCAGCGAGCACCGCCATGGCATCCTGGGTGAAGTATTCGCCATTGAGGCTCCCGGCGAAGCCGTTGGTAGTGAAGGCGTCGTCGACCCGACCGTGGACCACCGGGTTGGCCGTGAGTCCCAGCCACGCTGCACTGGAGCGGATGTCCGGCAGCACGCTGACCTTGGCGATGATGGAAGTGTTCGGGACCGGGATATTGACCGTCACGTCGCTGGCGTTAATGGACTTCAGGTAGCGGCCGTAAGCAGACTCGGTTCGGCGGGCCCCGGCGAGAGCACCCAGGGCGACCGCACCCAAAATTCCGCAGACGAGGACGATGACCAGCGACGAGCGCCAATTGGCACGCCGCGTGGCGCGCGACCAGTACAGAGCCGCTCCCACCCGGACTCAGCCCCTGATGACCGACATCTCGCGTCCCACGCGGCGCGTCTTCATCGGCCGGATCCTGTCCTGTTCGCCCCGGCCGTCGTTACGCGCTGGGCATTGTGCCGACTCGTGAATTCGGCCAGGGCACCATCCTCGTATGATCCGCCCACCCAGGGCTCCTCTCTCCCTGGTTCGATGATCGGCCGGATAGACACTTCGCGCAATGATGCCAACTGGTGACCCATGGGTGGCCACCACCCCCGCCAGACTGGTGGGTAGCACTCTGCGGATGCCCGCTCCACGACATTCGGACCCATTCCGGGGAACGTGAAGGTCAGGTCACCAGAGGCTGCGGTCGGCAATGGGGGGGTTCCCGGGGGAGGTTTCGGCAATCCGATTTGGCAATCAAATGGGCGCCACCGGGAAGACTGCCACACACGACACAGACTGGAAGGCCAACTCAGGCACACGCGGTCGGACGAGCAGATTGCCCGGACAAACCGGGTGGGCCTTCGGAGCCGGTGGCGCAGGTTCGAGTCCTGCCGGGGGCGCCACTGCCGGGGCGCCACTGCCGGGGGCGCCAGGTATCTATCAGTTCGGATGAGTCATCCAGAAGCGAGATATTGATTTGATGCAAGGAAGTGGCCCCATTTTCAGCTCTGGAGGTTTCACTGAGTGGGAGGCTGCGCGACATTCGATCTCGGCTGAACCGAAAAGTGAGAAACGTACTGTCCGCAGTGTCTCGTCTCCAAAACGAATGGCGACTGTGAGCGGATCAGTGGCCGACGAGAGTGCCGTTGCAAGATCGAGCAGCTTCTCTCTGTCGGCCGACGACGGCACCATGCCGCCGACCGATGTCTGAAGGCGGGACGCCAATCGTCGACGCGGCCAGAGAGTGATTCGGTAGCGAACATGCGTAATTGAAACCTCAGTAGACGTTGGGGAGGAGACGCATTGCTTCATTGCTCAGACCCCAAAGGAGCGCCAGGAGTACGGGGGCGCCCACGATCCAGGCGCGCAGGATGCCCCACCGGTCCCACAGCCACCACACGAGCGCAGTGGCAATCGCAAGGCCGGCCAGCCACAGTGCGACGAAAGGCCAGGCGCCAGGGTCCGTCTGGCCGGGCACGTCGGCACGCGCAACGGAGTGCGGCCGGTGTGGCGGTGCCGTCACTGCCTTGCCCTTCAACGTGGCGAGCACGTCGAGCGTGTGCGAAGGCTCGAGTCCTCCAGTCCCACCGCTACCTCCCGAGGTCACGAGTACGAGCCGGCCACGGTCCGAGGGAATGGCGCCTTGACGTGCTCCCGGCGGGAGGCGACCCTGCACAGAGAAGTGGAACAGCCCCTGGCCGGTGCGCACTGTCACCACATCGCCCCTGCGCAGCCGCGACACATCGGCAAAGGGAGCGCCGGCCGTCGTGCTCTTGCCCACCAGCACCGCCTCACCGCCCTGCCCAGGCAATGGGGTACTCGGCAGGTGGCCGGGTCCCTTGAGAAGCGCCCCCGAGGACGTGCCCTCAACGACCATGACGTTGTGGATTCCCGCTTGCGACGCGTTGAGCAACGCAACCGGAGTGCCCGGAGGGATTGTGCCGCCGGTGCTGGGGGCCGTAGTGCTCGCGGGGGCGAGCAAGCCACGGAACTGGGCGTAGAGCTGCTGCTGACTGCGGTGTTCCTGCAAGCCACTCAGTCCGTAGACGAACACACCAAGGAAGGCCGTGACGATTCCGGCGAAGAGCACCACCGACAGAAGGATGACCAGTTTGCCAAGTTTCGGCGGTCCCGCCCCACGAACCTCACGATTCGTTGGTTGGGTCGCCTCAGGATCCTTTCCTTCCGCGTCTGCCACGTCTGGTTCAGCGACCGCGGAAGCGACGGCGTCTGGTACTGATTCGTCGACCTCCTCAGAGGGAGCCGATACGTCGCCCATCACCATCGTTGGCGGCGGCGACCGAGGAAGAGGGTCGTGACGACAGCCAGAATTACGATCAAGGCCATAGCCAACGAGATTCCGACCGGCAGACCCCGGACCCACAACACGGTGTCTTCAAGGTTGGGTAACCGAAGAAACCCGATCTTTGCTGCCGCTGCCTTGGCGGCTTCGGCCTTGGCGGCTGCCGAATTCGGGCCCGTGGCAAGGTACGCCGAGGATCCCAAAAGGGCATTGATGAAGACCGCGTTGCCCCCGAATGCACTTGCGCCCGACGGCGACGAGGCGCCCGACGTGGAAGAACCCGAACCGCCGGATCCGCCAGACGGCGGTGTTAAGGGCGGCACTTGGCCGTTCTGGGCCGCGACATCGGCAGCGGCGGCCAGCGTGTAGGCAGCCAACCCGCCCAGACCATTCGCGGCGGTGATCGGCAGGTAGCCCGGCGGGATCTGCCCCACCCCCTCTCCCGGCGTCTGACCCGGGCCGGCAGCGAAGGTGAGAAGTGCGGCGTAGTCGGCGGCGTCCCCAGCCGGCAGTCCGCTCGTGGGCACCGCGGCGTAGACGACCATGGTCCCGGGGTACGCCGCCGCGCCAAGCGCGGAGCTGAACTGGCCGTAGGGAATGGGCCACGTGCCGCTGGACTGGTCCGGCTGCAGTAAGGCGATCGCCGCCTGCAATGTCGCGTTGCTCGGCGCCACGAACGTCCCTGGGGTGGTCTGCAGCGCTGCCGACTGGAGGTCGTAACGGTTATCGTCGGCCAAGGGGGTCACGCCGAGCATGAAGTAGTGGCCCGGTGTCTGCGTCCCATTCGCCACCAACGAGTTCGGCACGCCCGGTTGGTTCGGCGTGCACGTCAGGGTCGAGTTTGCCTTGTTGAATTGCATCCCCTCGCTGATGTCCTCGAGGTTCGCGAGGGGAGCAGCCAACAGGGTGTCGAAGGGCTCAGGCGTTGCTTGCAGGCAGTTGTTCACGGTCTCGGAGGCGTCGAATGACGTCGACTCATACGCCGAGAGCAGAGGCCATTGGCTCACCGGAAGCTGAATCCCCTGGTAGGCAGGGTTGACGATCATGTTCTCGCCTGCCGTCGACGTGTCCGGCGTGCCGTCGAGGAACGAACGAGCAGCCGGGTCGTCGTTGATGTAGGTGGTGAGCGCCTTCACGACGTCGGAGCCTCCCGAGACCGCAGCAAGCTCGGCCGCGACCGCACTGCCGGCCCCGAGCTGGGGAATTCCGGGGTTGAGTGCGATGAACTCTGGGTCGTCGGTGATGTTCAACGGGTTCTGCGCCAGAGCTGGGTCACCGCCTTCGTTCTGCGAGAGATCCGGGTACGAGTTCGTCAAGAGCTTGGCCAGCAACAACGGCGTGAGCTTGAGCGTGCTGATGGGGTCGCCGTCGGATCCATCGATCGTGAACGCAATCGTGAATCCGGTCACTGCGACAGGAGCGTTGACCACTGGTTGCCCGTATCCGCCTGATTGCCCGTAGCTGGTGAAGGCCGCCTCCGCCGCCTTCGTCGCCACATCGTTGCGTGCCTCGGGTTCACCTTCAGGTACGTGGATGAACGAGAAGTTCTCGGTCTTGCTCAAGCAGAAGTTTGGTTCCCACTGACTGGTGGCCTGAATCATGAGCTCGGAGCCGTAGACGTTGACCGCGTCGCTCGAGCTCACCAGATTGCACGCATCCTGTGGTGGTGCGAACGTCAACGGGACTGTGATGCGGTTCTGCCAGTTCGACGGACTCCACCACAGGCTTCCGCTGACGGTTGTCTCGTTCAAGCTGTTGCCCTGGCCGGCCTGAGAGGCGCCAGGCTGGTAAAAACCCGTCTTCTCGCAATCCGTGGCGGCGGCCTGCTCAGCCGACGTCGGCGAGACACCGATGAGATCGGCGTCACAGTCGATCCCCATGATCGGAACCGCTACGAGTGAACAGGTGACTGTCTGCGAACACCCGAGCGTGGCGTTCTCCGTCGCATTGAAGGCGTCGAACTCGGTGCTCCCGGTGCCATCGGTACGGGTCACGCCATAGGTCTCGTTGCTCGGGAGAGCCGAACCGCCGACGTTGGTCGCCTCGGGTGGCTCGCCGCACACCCCGCCGAGGCCGCCGTCGTAGACGGTCCCATCGGCTGCGACCCAGGGAACCCAGTACTGGATCGGCGCAGCGAACGAACCGGTCTCCTCGCTCTGACAGTCGCCGAATGCTCCAGGAGGGAGGTTCGACGGAACGCCGACATCGGCGGCCCCCGGCGAGCTGGCGTCATGATCCAAGCGGTACGAGGGCCAGGAGCCGTCCGCGTTGTCGGTGAAGCTGTCCTGGTAGCGGGATCCCCAGTCCTGAGTCCAGCAAGTCTGGGGTGTGGCCTGATTCACGCCACTGGCCGTCCCTCGGCATTCGAGGATGACCATTGGGTACTCCTCGTTTTGTCCTGCGATGGAATTCGGGTTGGCCACGATGCCACCGGTCGGGTGTGCGCCCGTCCACGACACCGCGATCTCCTGCCGGCCTTGCAAGTCGGTAGTGTCGTTCACGTTCAGAGAAACCGTCCGCTGGTCTACGGTCGTCGGCTGACCATTCGACCAGAACGTCGCGCGCGATGGTCTTGGTGGTGCTGAAAGCGGGAGAGCTGCTGACGTCCTTGTTCGTTGCGGCGCTACTGCCGACTCCGGAAATTGTGAACACGGCGACCATCGACATCAGGCAGAACGCCTTGATGCCGATGGCCCTTCGCGCCCTCACGACGCAGCCTTTCGTCGACGGGACCGGCGATAGCCGATCACGACGGGTACCGCGAAGACGACCAGAAACGCCAGGGCGACAAGGACGGCGATCGACGACGACGTGCTGCGACCGGGGAGTAGCGTCGAGACGAACTGTGGATTTTGGTCCACTTTCGCTGCTGACACTGCGGCTGCCTTCGCGGCCACTGCCGCCGCCGCCGCCGTACCTCCACCCGTGGCGCTACTCGTGGCGGGGGACGCTGCTTTTGGGGTCGCTACGCCGGCTGCGCCGGCTGCGCCTGCTCCCGCGGCGGATGCACTGGAGCCCGGATAGGTACCCGACGAATTCGGTGTGGACCCCAGGCCATTCGGCGTAACGCCGGCCGCGCACGGGCCAGCGCCTTGTTGGTCGCAGGCCGGCGGCTCTGGCGCGATGGTGGTCAGATAGTTGACGTTCGGCTGACCCGGCACGAATGTGGGCTCGTTGCACGTCTGGATGTTCAGGTTGGTCAGGTCGACACCGGGGTCGGCTTGCTGGAGCTTCTGGACTTGCCCGAATGCAGCCTCGACGAGATTGACGGGCAGCGGCGAATATCCTCTGGGTCCGATCTGGCTCTGGCCCTGACAGATTGAGTAGTACTCGAAGTCGGCGATCGACTGCCGCTTTCCGCTTGTCTCACTGGGATCATTCGTCCCGACGGTTGGACCGCCTGTTGGCTCGATCATGTAGACATACGAGGACAACGGGTACGTGCGCGGATCGGCGTCGGTGTAGACGTTGTTCAATGTCTGGAGCAGATAGTTCGGCGAAGTCGGGTCCATGTTGATCTGGGCCTGCTCGAGCGCAATGGCCACGTTGTACTGGGTCGGGAGGGTGTAGTAGCCGCCGCTGTTCAGCACTTTGGCCACGGGGTAGCCGACACTCAAAGGGTAGGAGTATTCGACGTAGCCGATTGAGCCATTCGCCGCGCTGGACGCGATGTAGTTCATCGCCCCCGTCGATCCATTCTGGGCGATCTGGTCCCCTTGACGTGGGAAATATTCGGTGGGCCCTGACTGCCCGGCGAAGCTGTCCCAAATGCCCGGGTACTCGGTCCCGAAGTAATTGGTCAGCTGCTGCGTGGCGCCCGAGCCCTCGGACTGGACGACTGGGACGATCGGGATGGAGGGCAGCGCAATCCCGTTGTTGTCCTTGGTGATCGCGGGGTCGTCCCAATTGGTGATCTGATTGGTGAAGATCTTGGCCAGCGTCTGCCCCGACAGGCGCAGGTTCTCGACCTGAGTGCCGTCGAATTTGATCTGGTACGGAAACGATGTGCCGCCCGCTGCTACCGGCAGATAGGCGTAGGACCGGCCATTCGAAGTATCCGAGATACCGGTCGTGGCATCGAAGCCTTGATAGCCATCGGCGGTGACCGAGAAGTCCGAGACCTTGTTGGCGAAGTCCTGACGACCTTGGGAGTCACCGTCGGGGTTGAAGGTGACCTGGACCCCCTCGGTGTAGACGTCTTGTACCCACTGATTGATGGCGTTGGCCGCCCAGCTGGAACCCGACCCGTTGATCTGGAGCGGGCTCGCCGCGCCAGCCTGAGTAGAGACGAGGAGCGGCGTCAGCGCCAGGGAGCCGACCAACGCGACGGCAGCGGTGACGAATCGCCTCACAGCGGTGCGTCCTCGTCTACCCCCGGACGGACGAACAGGCGCTGGACGATCAGGAGGCGGCTTCTATCCGTTTTGTCACGCACGGTCCACCGGGCGACGACGAAGAGGAGCAGGACCATGGCCAAGAGCACGCTGGCTGCCCCGAATGCTCGGGTCAGCGCCACCGGCTGATGGGTCTGGTACGCCGTATAGATGTAGAGAGGCAACGAGGTCATGGGCTCCGAGACGGGGTTGGCGTTGAAGAAGCTCGTCGCCCCGGTGGTGACCAGCACGACTGCCGTCTCGCCGATGCCCCGGGCGATGGCGAGGATGGCCGCCGTGACCAGCCCGGCACGAGCGCTCGGGAGCACGACCTTCCACGTGGTCTTCCAATGCGTAGCGCCCAGGGCCTCGCTTGCCTGGCGCAGGCTGCCCGGAACGACCCGCAGCGCCACCTCCGAGGCCCGGGCCACGAGCGGGATCATCGTGATCGCGATGGCGATGGCCGCCGCCAGTCCGGTCTTCCCGAGTCCGAACCCGACGACCAGGAGGGCATAGACGAAGAGGCCCGCCAGGATGTCCGACAATGCCGTCATGGCCTCGACGACGGTGCGAATCAGGTGCGATCCCGGCCCCTTGACCTCCGTCATGTAGACGGCCGTGCCGACGCCAAGGGGCACGGCCACGACCACGGCGATCCCCACCATGATGAGGGTGCCGACGATCGCGTGGAGGATGCCGCCTTGGCTGAGCGGAGCCGTGGTGGATACGCCGGCCATGTCCTGCGTGAAGAAGTTGAGGTGACGGAATGCCGGCCACCCCTGCACAAAGGTGTAGACGACCGTCGTGGTCAGGCCGAAGAGGATGAGTGCAGCGACCAGGTACAGCGTGGCGGCCACCAGTCGCTCGACCACGATGTGGCGGGGATTGGCGATCCCGACCACTAACCCGTACACGAGCAGGAAGACGAAGTACCAGCACACGATGAAACCGACGGTGCCGCTGAGATCGAGCAGGTGCAAGTAGCCCACGTAGAGCAGTGCGAACGAGGCCAGCACCGAGCCGCCCAGGGAGAGCCAGTCGTCGAGTGTGAGTGCGCGGACTCGTCGCGGGCGCCGCTTGGCCGGGCGTGGTTCCCTTGGGGTCCCCGGCGTGCCCCCACTTCCCTCGAGCTGGTCTGACCGTCCCGCATCGGAAGCCTCCCGCCGCTTGGGCACGTGGTTGGCTGGACCGGCGGACGAGGGGGCAAGTGTGTCCACCGAGCCGAGTGTCGTCGGGGGGCCCATCTCAGGCCTCCGTCGCCAGTCCGCTCCGGCTGCGCCGGATGATGACGGCCGCCGCGCTGTTGACGCCGAGCGTGATCACGAACAGGACGAATCCGGCGGCCAGGAGCGCCGTCAACTGGGACTTCGTTGCATTGCCGAAGTTGCCGGCGATGAGAGCCGAGACCGTCTGGGTTCCGGCTTCAAGGACCCGCGGCTTGATGATGTACTCGGGCGAGATGATGATCAGGACGGCTGCCGTCTCGCCAAGGGCGCGCCCTAGGGCGAGCATGGTCCCGCCGATGATCCCACCCTTGCCGAAGGGCAGTACAACGGTGCGTGCCACCCCGAAGCGCGTGCCGCCCAGTGCCATTGCTGCTTCACGCTCGCCGATCGGCGCCTGGTCGAAAACCGCTCGCATGACCGCCGTCGCCAGCGGGATCGTCATCATGGCCACTGCCAATCCCGCGATGAACACAGAGCTCGTGTAGCGCGACTGCTGCCAGATGGCGGCATTGGGATCAGTGCCGACCTTGAAGACGGGAATCCAGCCCAGATACTGGCTCAGCCATCGCGCGACGAGGATCGCGTGCGGCTGCAGCAGGAAAAACCCCCAGAGCCCGTAAATGATGCTCGGTACCGCCGCCATGAGGTCGACCGCAGAGACGAGCAGCGACTTGCTCCACTTCGGCGCATAGTCAGAGACGAAAAGCGCCAAGCCGAGGGCAAGCGGGAAGCTCACCACCATGGCAACGAGGGCCACCTCGGCCGTACCCACGAGAACCGCAGCGATACCGATTCGATCCAGTTCGGGCAGCCACTGCGTCTGAGTGAAGAAGGAGACGCCGTAGTGACGCAGCGTCGGAATGGCCTGGTAGCCGAGGTAGAGACCGATGCCCGCGGTAATCGCCAGCACCACCATGCCGATCCCGCCGGCCGTGCCGTGGAAGATCCGGTCGGATCGCTCGCGGACCGACGTGATCCTCCGAGGCACCGCTGTGCCGACGGGAGGGATGAGATCGATGGTCATCCGAAGCGGCCATGCACGTAGTCGGACGTCCGGGGATCCCGGGGGTTATTGAAGATGTCATCGGTCAGGCCGGACTCCACAATGGCACCCGGCGTGCCCTGCTCAGCCAAGAAGAAAGCCGCCTGTTCGGAGACCCGAGCCGCCTGCTGCATGTTGTGGGTGACGATGACGATGGTCACCTGCGTGCGCAGCTCCGCGATGGTCTCTTCAATTCGACGCGTCGACGTCGGGTCCAAGGCAGAGCAGGGCTCGTCCATCAACAACACCTTGGGCTGCACCGCCAGCGCTCGTGCAATACACAGCCGCTGCTGCTGGCCCCCCGAGAGAGCCGCGCCCGGACGTGAGAGTCGATCCTTGACCTCGTCCCACAACCCGGCCCGCGCCAGGTTGGTCTCCACCAGCTCGGCCCGGTCGGCCTTGCTGATCTTCGTGCTGGTGAGCGCCAAGCCTGCGGCAACGTTGTCGGCGATGGACATGGCGGGGAAGGGGTTGGGCTTCTGGAAGACCATCCCGATCTGGCGGCGCACGTCGGTCAGGCGGTGGCCGGGCGCATAAATGTCGTCGCCATCGAGACGGACTTCGCCTGCCATCTTGGCGCCAAGGATCGACTCGTGCATCCTGTTCAGGATGCGGAGGAACGTCGACTTGCCACAACCCGATGGCCCGATGAGCGCCGTCACGGATGCCGGCGGCACCGACAGCGAGACGTCATCGAGAACTTGCGTGTCTCCGAACCACGCTGAGATCTCGATTGCTTCCAGACGGGAGGGATCAGACCGGGCCTCCGGTCCCGCGGGCGAACTCCGTCGGACCAGCGACCCTCGACCGTCGCCGGCAATCCCGGGCCGGATCAAAGCTGCGTCAGCACTGCCCACCCGGCCTATGCCCCGGCGATCCCGACGACCGGCTTGTTGAGCGGCTTTCCACCCTGGGAACCGAAGAAGCCGGCATCGCCGTAGTTGAAGATGCCACCGTCGCTCGCCACCAGCCAGTAGCCGTTGCCACTGGCGGTGGTCGCGATGCCGGCAACTGGCTGGACGAGCGACAGGCTCCCGGCTGAGCCTTCGAAGGGGGCATCGCCGTAGTTGAAGATGCCACCGTCGCTCGCAACCAGCCAGTACCCATGGCCCGACGGCGTGGCCGCGAGACCGACGACAGGCTTGTTCAGGTGGATCGACCCCGTTGACCCGTAGAACACAGCGTCGCCGAAGCTGAAGATGCCGCCGTCGCTGGCGACCTCCCAGTAGCCGTTGCCCGTAGGCGTCGGGGCGATCCCGACAATCGGCTTGTTGAGCGGCTTTCCGCCCTCGGAGCCGTAAAACGCCGCGTCGCCGAAGCTGAAGATGCCGCCGTCGCTGGCAACCTCCCAGTAGCCCTTGCCCGAAGGCGTTGAGGCGATCCCGACAATCGGCTGGTTCAGCCGCTGGCCGCCCTCGGAGCCGTAGAACGTGGCGTCGCCGTAGCTGAAGACGCCGCCGTCCGATGCAACCAGCCAGTACCCCTCCCCGTCCGGGGTGGCGGCCAGGCCGACGATGGGCTTGTTCAGGTGGATCGACCCGGCGGAGCCGAAGAAGCCGGCACCGCCGAAGGAAAAGACGCCGCCGTCCGATGCGACCTCCCAGTAGCCCCGCGAGGGTGCAGGGTTCGTGGATGGCGAGATTGGCGTGCCGGTCAGCTGGGCTGCCGTGGGTGACGTGGTCGCGTTCACCGTGGTCGTCACGGAATTGGTGGTGGCGTCGTAGATCTGGTCGCTGAAGGGCACCCAGGCGCTGCCGTTCCACCAGTCGAGTGACTGTCCGCCCGGGCCCAGGTCAGAGATGGTGATGGTCACCGAACCGAATTGGTTGCCCGAGGACAGCGCCACGTCGTAGTAGACGCCAGTGCCTCCCGAGACCGCGCCGGCCGCCGGGTTACCCGAGTAGGTGGCGACAGTGAGCGCGCCTTCGCCGGACCCTGTGGCTGTCACACCAGTGACCCCTGCGGTGGCACTCCCGGACGGCGAACTCGAAGAGGCGCTCTGGGAGGACGTGGCGCCGGCCGGCGGCGCCGGCGGTGTGGTGACCGTCGATTCCACCGTGAACGAACCCGTGCCCGTTGAGCTTGCGTAGCCGTTCCCGGCTGTCGGCGTGAAGACCGCGCTGAGAGAGTCGGTGCCCACCGGGAGCGCGGTTGTGGCGATGGAGGCCGCGCCCGCTGTCACAGTCTGAGGGCTTCCGACCGCGCTGCTGCCGGTGAAGAACTGCACCGTACCGGTGATCGTCCCCGGTGTGCCGGAGGTCACGGAGGCACTCAACGTCACCGAGGTCCCCGCCAGCTGCGGGCTGCCCGGGAACGCAGTGAGGACCGTTGTGGTCGCGTTCAGGGGGTTCACTGTGTACGAGACAGGGTCGCTCGTCGAAGTTGCGAAGTTGCCGCCGGAAGTCGGGGTGAAGACCGCGGTAAGTGAGTCGGGACTGCCAATCGGGAGGCCCGTCGTCGTCAGTGAGGCAGAGCCGGCGTTGAGGGTCTGCGGACTCCCGATGCCCGTGGTGCCGCTCTTGAACTGAACGGTGCCCGCAATGGTGCCCGAGACCAATGAGCTCACGGTTGCATGGAGCGTCACCGAAGTACCGACGAACTGCGGGCTGGCAGGAGTCGGCGTCCCGAGCACTGTGGTGGTCGATGCCTGCGTCACGGTGTACGAGAAGGGGCTGCTGGTCGAACCGGCAAAGGTGTTTCCCGCTGTCGCCGTGAACACCGCGGTGAGCGAATCCGGATTGCCGACCGGCAGCGCGGTTGTCACCAAGGAGGCGGCGCCGGCACTCACCGTCTGCGGACTCCCTATGGGAGTGCTGCCGCTGAGGAACTGGACTGTACCCGAGATGGTTCCTTCCGCGTCGGAGGTCACGGTGGCACCCAACGTCACCGAAGTGCCGAAGGTGACGGGACTGCTAGGCGACGTTGCCCGCAGAGAGGTCGTGGTCGCGTTCAGCGGATTGATCGTGTACGAATCCGGCTCGCTGGTCGAGGTGGCGAAGTTGCCGCCCGACGACGGCGTGAAGACCGCCGTGAGCGAATCCGGATTGCCCACCGGCAGCGCCGTCGTAGTGAGTGAGGCGGCGCCGGCAGTAACGGTTTGCGGCGCCCCGATCGCCGTCGCGCCGCTCTTGAACTGGATGGTGCCGGCGATCGTGCCGGAGACTCCCGAGGTGACCGTGGCCTGCAGCGTCACCGAGGCCCCGACGAACTGCGGGCTGGCCGGAGTCGGCGTGGCGAGCACTGTGGTGGTCGAGGCTTGATTCACCGTGTACGGCACCGGGGTGCTGGTCGAACCGGCATAGGTGTTGCCTGTGGGAGTGAAGACCGCGGTAAGCGAGTCCGGCGACCCGACCGGCAGCGCGGTGGTCGTGAGGGCCGCGGCACCGCCACTCACCGTCTGCGGACTCCCGATGGGAATGGCCCCACTCAAGAACTGCACGGCGCCGGTAATGGTGCCCGCCACCCCCGAGGTCACCGTGGCGTTCAACCTGACGGAAGTCCCGAAGGTCACGGGACCGGAAGGGGTCGGAGCTTGCAAGGTCGTGGTGGTGGCCGAGGCGCCCGCGTTGATGGTGTACGAGTCGTCGCCGGTCGACCCCGAATAGTTGGCGAATTGCGACGGGACGAAGACCGCATGGAGCGAGTCGGTCCCAACGGGCAGCGCCGTCGTAGAGGTCGATGCCGTGCCGTTGCTCACGGTCACCGGGCTCCCGATCAGGGTCGGCGTGCCTGTGCCGTACTCGAACTGCACCGCGCCCGGGGCTGAAGGGGTGACGGTCGCGGTCAAGTTCACCGAGGACCCCGAAGGCTGGGGGCTGGGAGGCGAAGTGCCTAGCGTCGTGCTCGTGCCGATCGGTGTGAGCGCCGGGAAGACAACAGACCAAGTGCCTCCGGTAACCACACCCCCGGTCGTCACGACGTTGCTGACCTGAATGTCGGCGGCGTCGTAGCTCGTCGTCGACGACTGTCCCGCCGCTGAGGTGAAGACACGCAGAACATAGAGGCCGCTATATCCATCCGTCGGGGAGGTGTCCGTATTCGGAAAGTCGCCGATGTAGCCGGCCAGTGAGAGGTCGGTACCGGCACCCGTGACCACCGGGAGCACCGATGTGCCAAGCGACTCTGGTGCGGACGGGTTCGGAAACGCCGTCGAGCCACTGATTTGCTCGGTTGACCATTGGCCAGGAGCGACACCGTTCACCGGTGTGGCGGCAAAGAGAGTCGCCTTCGTGTCGTTGGCGCGCAACGTCGTCGTGCCCTGCACGAAGGCGGCGAGGGGGCCGTCGGTGAGATTTCCGCCCGTGATCTGCTGGCCGGCGGAGTTGAAGAAGGCCAGGCTTCCGACATCGTTGCCTCCCACCGGCTCCCAAGGGGGCGAACCGGACGCCGACGCGGTGCCGGCGAGGCCGACGAGACCGCCTAGGCCCACGATCGCAGCAGTCACCAGAGCGACCGAACGAGAAGCAACTCGACTGCGGGACATCTTCACTGTTGAGGACCTTTCACTGAGGTTCGGCTGGCGGTGGAAGACAGGCGTTGCGCTCGGCGGTGCCGGGCGATGAGAAGGGCTGACAGGGCGATGAGGAGGACCGCGGCGACGAGGAGAAGGAGATACCAAGGACCCGAATGGGTCCGACTCTGGGGTTGCGCGACGGCGACGCCGCTGGCTTGGGGCGCCCTGGAACGTCCCGACGCAGCCGCGGCTGATGCCGCCGGGAATTTCCCGCTCGGAGCAGACGCGTCCGTCGTGCTAGTGGTAGTTCCACTCGCTGCGAGGCCGGAGGTGGCAACTGTTGTCGGGGTCGGCGTGAGCACGCTCTCGAGCGACTCGGCCGTTCCGGCGATGCAGTTCACCGGACCGCCGCCGACCGCCGTCCAGGTATCACCGGAGATCTGCAGATTGAGTGCCGGATAGTGCTGCACGTACGCCGGTTGATCAGGAACACCGAGAAATAAACGGAGCTGGACGAAGCCGTCCCAGTGGGGCGGGTAGTCCTGAAGGAAGACCTGCAAAGGCACGTCCTTGGCCGTTGCCTGAGCCATCGGGCTCTGCGGGTTCGAATACCGGGTCGAGGCGGTGAGCTGCTCTCCACTCCAGTCCCCTGGGGCGAGCGACTGCATGGGCAGATACGCGCCGAGAACTGCTGTCCCGCCTGCCCCGTTGTACGGGGCCGGAGCCGCCTGCGAGGACACCGCCCGCCACACGAACGGAGTGGAGGTCACACTGCCGGTGGTGATCTGTTGCCCTGCTTGGTTGCAGAGTCCGATGTAGCCGACTGCGTTCGGGTCGGTATAGGGCGCAGTTGTTGCCTCTGCGGCGGTCCCTGCCGGAGCAGTGAACAGCCCTGAACCCGCAGTCGCGACACCCACCACGGTCATGAAAGCGACCATCGCAGACGACGATCGCGGCCGCCTCTGTTTCCACGCCTTGGCGAAGAGGCTCATCATGCGCGTCTGACCCTTGGCGGCGGAGATGCCGGCCTCTCCGGGTCTAGCGGCTGGAGTGCGCGAAGGGGGGCCTCGTCTGTTTGCGCCATTGCGCGGATCGCCGCTGATGCCTCAATCCGCTCCTTCATTGCGAAGTCCTTTCCGTTGGATGACGTGGTGGAATCTTGAGGCGCATGCACGAACCTGCACCAGGTGTCGATGCCGTTCTGCCAGAGCCGGGTCTGTGCTCGGATACTGGGAGGCTGGTCTGCTACCCGTTGCTGACGTTGCCCAGATCGTTGTATGCGGGCGTGACGCCGGACGCTGCCAGCAACGTCTGTCCCGTCGCCCGGGCGAGGAACGGTGTCGTCGGAGCGCTCGGGTTGGAGAAGAGCGTCTGGACCCAGTTCTTCGTGCCCCCAGGTTCGAGCGGCGTCGTCGAGGTGGCGTCGCTCTGCCGGAAGATGATGTAGTCAGAGATCGGGCTGGTGTACGGCGACCCGCTGTCGGGCGTCGTGCCGTTGAGGAACTTCACTCCTGGGGTCAGGACCGGCAGGGTGGAAGGCAGGGCCCACGTTCCGGCGTTGGGGCTGTGAAAGTACGAGCTGTTCCACAGGTTGAGACGACCTGTCGAGAACGGAACGATTGCGTCTGCGGGTGTCGTTGCTCCCGTTATCGCGCTCGGATCGTTCTGCTCGACCGTCTTGACTGCCCCAGCCAATGTCGGAGCCGTTCCGCCGTTCGCGGTCTTCAGGTCGGCGAGGAAGGTCTTGTTGACCGAGGAGCCCGATGGCGGAATCAGGGGGATGATCGCGTCGGTGGACCCACTGGAGTTACCCGGCAACTGATTCCATGTCGTGAACGTCCCGTTGTAGATGCCGAGGAGTTCAGCGACCGAGAGGCCGACCGGCGCATGTGTGGCGCTGGAACCGACAATCTGCACTGAGTCGGTCGCGATCTGCACGACGTGAAGAAACCCCCATCCGTGTCCCTGCGCCGTCGACTGCTGAGCAGCGGTCGGCTCGCTCGCGCTCGAGATGAAGTTGATCTGCTCACTGGAACCGGTGTCTGCCAACAGAGCCGCGATGGAGGCCCCCGAGCTGCTCACTCTCGGCGTTGGCGTTGTCCCCGAACGAAGGACATCAGTGGGAAAGAGTGATGTCGAGGGCGCGTTCGTCGTGACACTGTCAGTGTACGCAGAGCGACCGTTGGAATCGGGCGTCGCAAGGAAGGACACGACGCGGTTGACCGTGGCCTGCTGATCGAACCCGGCGTCGCCAACTGCGTCTCCGTTCAGCGCAAAGTCAACGGCGTATTGAGGCGTGTCGCCGCCAATGCCCACGATGTCTCCTGGTTGCGGGGCGTAGTCGCCGAAGGCCTGACCGGCTCCGCCTAAGGGGATGACTGCTAGAGCCGCTCCGATCACGGCCACCCTCAAGATGCTGCTCTTCTTCACGTGCCTTCCCTTCAGTCCCTCGCGCTTTGCGATGTGTGTGGTCACCGGGTCGCTGCCCCTCCGCCAATACCTGACTTAGTCGATCAGATTTAGCGGCAAGATATAGATAGAGCATCCGGGCTGTCAAACGGGGATTTCCCGGGAGCGAACTCCAGCGCCGGGGATCTCGACAAAAACTGCTCTCCACGAGGGAGAACGATTGGAAGCGCACTTGCGAAGGCGGCAGTTCTTATCACTAGTATTTGCCTAGATATGAGCGATAAGGTCGTAATTCGGGAAGCGTCGAGACACACGGCAAGCGTTCGGTTCACCGATGGGTGCCATGGCCGTTTTGGATTCGAAGCTCTCCGCTCCGCCTCTGCTTGGGGCACGTCGTGATGACCGGCGAGGACTCGGGCTTGCCCGACTTCGAGGACTCGCATTCGTCAACGATCGAAACCGACGAGGTCAACGACTCCTTAAGCGCGAACGGCGCGGTTGATCGCGACCCAACGACGCTTGGGGACTTCACAGCCCGTGTCAGAATTCGAGACGCCGCTCTGAAGCACTTTGCCGAGGATGGATACGATCGGACGACCATCCGGGCTATCGCGCAGACTGCCGGCGTCTCCCACGGAATGCTGCGCCATCACTTCGGATCAAAACTTGCTCTTCGCGCGGCCTGTGATGATTACGTCTTCGAGGTATTGCACCAACGCAACAGCTTGGCCCTGGCAAAATCACCAATTGGCGACCTCGCACAAACCTCTCGGAAGTTCTGGCAGTATGCGGCCCGGTCGCTAGTCGACGGATCGCAGACTGCTGCACCCATGTTCAACGAGATGGTCATGCAGACCGAGCAAATGTTGCTGGATGAGGATCCTCGCGGTATCGGCCAAAGAGCATGCACAGGACGTATTCGAGCGGCGCTCCTGACGGCGGTGTCCAGCGTAATCCCCCTGTTCCATGAGCATCTTTCTCGCGCTCTCGGGGTCGATGTCTTGACTCCGGAAGGAGACCGGTTGGTGGCACTCGCTCTCATAGACATTTTCGCTTCGAGGGCTCGTGACTAGGAACTCATCACTCGCGCGTCACTGGCAACGGTCAATCGAGCGGGATCCTCCCTGTGATTTCGGATCGGACAACAAGACGATCCGGATCTGACCAGTGGTAGCGATGACCGAGCGCCCGACCACCACCTGGGAACGGCCCGCGAAGCTGAGTCTCAACTCGACTACCACCTCGTGCGCTGTAGAAGGCCTGAGCTGTTGTGTTCTGATCGAGTACCCAGAGGTGCAGTGATCCCTCTGGTCTTAGTCGCAGAAGTCTTTGAGTGGTCTCCGAGAGCAGGTGTGAACCGATTCCGTTCCTCTTCAACTCACTCGTGACATGGAGGTTCTCAAGAAGTGATCCCCATCGTGGGTCTTCGTCCAGAATGGTATGAGCAAACCCAACGATCTCATCGCCTTGTTGGGCAATGACGGTGACCAGGCCGGTCCGAGGTTCTGTCAGTCGGCTTCGCCATACTTGTTGGCGTTCGGTTATGACGTCCCCGTCGAGATAGGTGTCGAGATAGGCGCCACGGTAGTGACGCCTCCAGCTGTCGGCGTGGAGGGCTGCAACGGAATCCGCGTCGCGCTCCGTCGCGTCGCGGTAGTGCACGATCATGTCCAGATTCGGCATCGTGATCTCCTTACCGATCCTGTCACTGGCACCATGCACAGCCGTTTACCAGACCATTAGAAGGCCAAGTCCCTCAGGTCGTCCAGGTGAACGATCAGAGCTAACCCCACCGATTTCAGACTAATCCGAGAAGGCCGAACCTCCCCGCATCCAACCGATGAAGTGGGACATCACCCAGCCGGCGATTGAGTCAACCATGAGTCGAACGCTCACGGGTTGCAACTGTTCCGCTGGCCACAGGTGCAGGGGAATCGGTCAATCGTCACTCATGGTGACCTCAGGAGATGCAGCGTGGTTGAGAGCCCAATCCAACGCGTCGCAAATCGGCTCGTGGCCGACCGGATCGAACGCGTGACCCATCCGGGGGACAACTACAGCATGGGCATCTGGCATTTCGGTGCTCGAAACGCCGAGGGAAAAGTGAAAAGGAATGAGGTGGTCGTTTCGTCCGTGGACGATGGCCAGTGGAACAGTGCTGACCACTCTCTTCGCCACGGAGCGGGGTGGCTCAGACGGATTCCATTCTGGATAGATCCGTACGTTGGTATGACGTTCAGCAAAGAACCGACCGAGCTTGGTACGGGCCAGAGTGAGCGTAACGAGCGCGCGGATTCGAAACGGAATCCGCCAATCGGCTGGACTCGAGACGACGACAACTCCCGCCAATTCCGGGTCTGTCGCAGCGTAGGCCAACGCCGCGACCGCCCCCATTGAAGCACCGACGAGGGCGACACGAGGATGACTACTGCGTGCGTGGATTACAGCCGCGGCAACGTCATTGCGCTCCAAGTCGCCGAGGGTACAGAACCCTCCGGACTCTCCATGTCCACGAGCATCGTAAGAAAGAACGTCGAGCGACCTAGCCCGGATGCACTCGGCCAGCCCAACGACGTGCGGGTGATCCTTCGTCGAGGACAAACCGTGCACGAGGATCACCATGGCCCGAGGTTCACCGTCGAACGACCAGGAGCGGGTCGCGAGCTCCACACCGTCACTTGTCAGCAGCCGCGAGCCCTCAATGGGCACTTCGGACATCTCGCTCCCTTGGGTCGACCAAAGAGGCGTCGAGCCTGCACGCGGTGATGGCTTCACCAGCCGACCTGCCCAAACGGGGCGTCTCCACTGATCACCTTAGGGTGATCCGGCCCAAGTGGAATCGGGCGCCTGAATCACGAAGTAGAGCCGCGGTACGGGCAACTCCCGCTTGCCGTCCATGCAGAGAGCGGCAACCTTCGCTTGGGTGACCCGCCCATGGGACGTCCACCGATGATCTGTCACCTCTTGCCGGCCAGGGAATGGGTATCGAGGCATCGGTCGGCCACGTGCGCCTTCCCAGGACAAGATGAGTTCCTCGACTGCTGCGACGAGCGTCAGTTGGCACCGGTGAGAGAAGCGTGTTTCCCCTCCGGGCCGAAGGTGGTCCCTCGGGGTCGACCCACCCTTCTGAGTTCGGAGACTCGGTACGAACCTGGCAGCGGCGGCGAGGTACAGCGATTTCCCCCACGTCTACGGGCCAATCCGAGCCTCCGAAGTCATTTCGCTCCCCGACCTCGAAGAGGTCGTCTTCCCTGCGCCGGGATCGTCGACCTTGCTCCCTGGCCCGGCCACGTCTCAATGCGCCGCACCACCATCCGAATCCGCACATCAGGCGACGGTGGGACGCGGGTCCTGCCATCGGTCGTCCCGCCCAGCCGGCCAACCACACTGAAGGAATGGTGGGGGACGTTGTCGCTGATCCGCACACGGGCCCCGGCGCGGAAGAAGGCCTCGTCGGGACCCCGGGGTGACGTGGCGGCGTCCCCGTCGGAGGCGCGGTCGGCCAGGCGGCCTCATATGCGAAATCTCACTGTCCGTTCAACCCATTGGGCACTAATCTCAGGAGATCGATTGCTCGGTTCACTGTCCGGCGTAGCGCCAGGCACCTCGGCCGAGCTGGAGATTCTCAGAGAAGAATCATGATTGAATACGTGGGATGCTTGGGGCGGGAGCAGACGATCGGGCGCTGTCCATGTCCGTTCGGCAACGGCGACGACCAAATGGCAACTCGTTCGCTCCCGGCGACATCGAGGAGAAGGGCTCCAAGGACACACTCCTCAGAGAAGCATCCCGCAAGCGTTGATGGGACCGACTCAAGCAATCTGACGGGGAGGTGAGAGATGACGATCACCGAAGCTCTGGCGGCGTGGGGGTCCTACGATCTCGACGATCCCTTTCCGCTGTTCGCCCAGGTCCGCGAGCTCGGCCCGGTACATGCGGTGACGTTGGCCGATGGACATGACGCCTGGCTCGTGGTCCGCTACGAAGAGGCGCACGCCGCCCTCAACGATGCACGTCTTTCCAAGGACATGCACGCGGCGCTGGCGACGGGCTCTGCTGTCGTGGCTGAAGGTCTACCCGGACCGGCCTTCGCCCGGCACATGCTCACCGTCGACCCACCCGACCACACCCGGCTGCGACGGCTCGTCTCAGCCGCCTTCTCACCTCGAACAGTCGAGGCGCTGCGGCCCCGCATCCAGACAATCGCGGACGACCTCCTCGACGACATCGCCATTCACGGAGCCGACAGCCGGATCGATCTGATCCGGACCTTCGCGTTCCCGCTGCCGTTCACGGTCATATGTGAGCTCCTCGGGGTACCGCAGCGCGACCGTGCCGCGCTCGGAGAGGGGTTCACGCAGCTGCTCGTCCCTACATCGACCCCCGCCGAGTACGCGGCGGCGAAGGACGCGTCCGACACCGTCGTGGCCATGCTGGGGGCGCTCGTCGAAGCCAAGCAGACGGCTCCGGGCGATGACCTCGTCAGCGGTCTGATCAACGCCCGCGACGGAGAAGAGCGCCTCGACAGCCAGGAACTCCTCTCGACCATCTTTCAACTGATCGTCGCCGGTCACGACACGACCGCCAGCCTCATCGGCAACAGCCTGGTCGCTCTGTTCCGCAACCCGGGCCAGATGCTCCAGCTTCGCGCCGATCCCACCCAGATACCAAAGGCCGTGGAAGAATTCCTGCGCTTCGACGCACCGGTCCCTCATTCGACATTTCGATACACCGTGGCGCCGCTGAATCTCGGTGGCGTCGCGATTCCTGCCGGCGCGCAAGTCATCATCTGCCTGGCGGCCGCCAACCGGGACGCGGACCGATACGGCAATCCCGAGTTGCTCGACCTCGACAGGGACGGGGCCCGTCACCTCGCCTTCGGACACGGCATCCATCACTGTCTCGGCGCGCCACTGGCCCGTATCGAAGGCCAACTCGCCCTCGGGTCCCTCTTGCGCAGGTACCCAGAACTCTCCCTCGCCGTACCGGTTGAAGAATTGCATTGGGGCCACGGCGACGGCCTCGTGCTGCGCGGCCTCTCCGAGCTGCCTGTGATCCCCGGCCCCGCTCTCCCGAGGTCGAGACCGTGACGGAGGATCGTTCGGTCTCCGCCGGGCGCGACGACAGTTGGCGCGGCGTCGACGAGGGTTGGGGCCGGCGGGCCGTGGAGTTTGCCACCCTCAGCGAGCCGACCAACTGCCGCGAATACCTCGCCATGCACCATCGCCTGGGCGTCGACGTGGGCGACAGGTTGCTCGACGTCGCCTGCGGAGCCGGCCTTTCGGTGGAGCTCGCCGGCCTGCGCGGCGCATTGTGCGCGGGGATCGATGCGTCGCCACGCCTCCTCGCCGTGGCCCGGGACCGCAACCCCGACGCTGACCTCCGGGTCGGAGACATGCAGGCGCTGCCGTGGGACGATGACGTCTTCGACATTGTCACCAGTTTCCGCGGTATCTGGGGCACAACGCCCGCCGCGATCGCCGAGGTGCACCGTGTCTTGGTCCCGGGTGGCCGAATTGGACTCACTGTCTGGGGTCACATCAAGGCATCGCCGGGCGCATGGGCGTTGTCGCCGTTCTCTTTGGCCGCGGCCCCCAAGGTGCAGAACCAAGCCGCCATGGTGGCGCTGGGCCGGCCCGGCGTCGGCGAGGCATTCCTCCTGGACGCAGGCTTCACCAACGTCGAACGCGTCGACATCCCGTTCGTGTTCGAGTTCGCCGATCCGGAGGCGTATGCGCGGGCCTTGGCTTCGACCGGCCCCGCATTCGAGGCTATCGAGGCAGTTGGCGAGGCGGCGTTCTTGCAATCGGCGGTGGAGACGGCCCGTGAGAAGGTCCGCGACGGCCTTCCTCTCCGGGCGTCCGTTGCGGTCGTGGGCTACATCGCCAGCAAGCCGGCCGGCCCGGGCCTCGTCGGCAACCACGCTGCGGCCTTCCGAATCGGGGAGACCAGAGCGGGTTTCCTTGCCGCACCGAGGCACACACCAGAGGCGCAGCGCCTGTTCGACAACGACCTCGACGGCGTGGGTTACGTGACGAACGTGTCGCGGTTGTGGGCGTACATGCCCGGAATGCTCGACGGTTTGTCAGAGCTGATGAGCCAAGCGACCCAGGCCGGCTCGCTCACCCTCACGCAGCGTGCTCTGCTCGTGACCGCCGCTGCGTCAACTCTGGGTGACTCCTACTGCTCGCTCGCGTGGGGCAAGAAGCTCGCCGCGGAGTCAGGATCCGAGGTTGCGGCGGCCGTTCTCCGCGGTGAGGACCAGAATCTCGATACGGCCGAGCAGGCGCTGGCCCAGTGGGCTCGAGCAGTGGCGGCCGACCCGAACGCCATAAGCGCCGCTGACGTCCAGTGTCTGCGCGACGCCGGATTCGATGAGGAGCAGATCTTCGCCATCACGGCCTTCGTGGCGTTCCGCCTGGCCTTCTCGAGCATCAATGACGCGTTGGGAGCCCGTCCAGACCTCCAGCTGGGCTCTTCGACTCCAGAGCCGGTTGTGTCCGCCGTCACCTTCGGCCGCCCCCTGGAGTCCGACCATGAATAGGGCGTCGCCTCGAGGGTCGGCCGCTTGCGTGGAGTTCTGCGAAGACACGCCTGGTGGTGGACCGGCGTCAGTCGATCCGGGGCGAACCTCATGTTTGTCGGGCGCGTCAGATCGCGTTACCGACCATGATGCTGCAAGACCGCAGGGACGTCCCCTGCGGGGAAATGAGGAAGGAGCAAGCAAATGACCACTACCGACACGCCAGTCAATAACGGCGTCAATGTCGAGGCCCTACTGGGCGCACGCGAGGCGCTCACCGAGGCGCCCCAGGCGGCGCAGTTCCAATGGAGGGCAACGTGTGAGTGGAAGAACGGCACCCACAGCAGTTCAACAGTCGAGGGCTTTTTCGGTCTCGGTGAAGAACAGAGCCACCGCACCCGGTACGTCTTTGACGCGGATCACCCAGAGATCTTTGCGTCCGAGGACAATGGCGCGACCCCCGTCGAATACGTTCTGGTGGCCCTGGCTAGCTGCTTGACTGCTGGCGTCGCTGCGGTAGCGCAGAACCGTGAGATCCAATTGCGCAGTGTTGCAGCAACGATCGAAGGTGGGATGGACGTACGAGGCATCCTGGGCGCGGACAGCGACGTTCGTAACGGCTTCAGCGATATAAAGGTGACCTACGACATCGATGCCGACGCCTCGCCCGATGACATCAAGGCGCTGGTTGCACAATCGCAGAAGCGTTCGGCCGTGTACGACATCGTCACGAACCCCACCAACGTGAGCGTCCAGGTTCGCTGACGGCGATAGCCGTCAGCCGAGCAGGGCTGGATCCTGTGCATACCACGACCGTCGTGATCGGGGCCGGTCACAGCGGGCTGGCAATGAGCAAGTGCCTTTCCGAATCGTCCATCGACCATGTCGTTCTCGAACGAAGCGAGGTCGGCAACTCGTGGAGGACCGAGCGGTGGGATTCGTTGCGTTTGCTCACGCCGAACTGGCAGTGCCGCCTCCCCGGATATTCCTACGACGGTGGTGACCCTGACGGCTACATGACCATGCCCGAGGTCGTCGATTTCATTACGGACTACGCGACGCTGATCGCTGCCCCGGTGCAGTCTGGTTCGCCTGTCTCCTCGGTGCGGCGCATGAACGGCGAGTACTGCGTCACTACACACCAAGATGAATGGAGGTGCGAGACGGTAGTCGTGGCCACGGGGGCGTTCAACGTGCCCCGTGTCCCGCCTTTGTCAGAGGGGGTGCCATCGTCAGTAGCGACCTTGACTCCGCTGGAATACCGGAACCCGGAGCAGCTCCGGGAAGGCGGTGTGCTCGTGGTTGGCGCATCAGCCACTGGTGTACAGATCGCCGCGGAGATCCAGCGCTCCGGGCGCCAGGTCAACCTAGCGGTGGGCGAACACGTACGCGGGCCACGCATGTACCGCGACAGGGACATCCACTGGTGGATGGAAGAAGCCGGCGTGCTCGATGAACGCTTCGACGAGGTCGACGACATCGTACGGGCTCGGCGCGTGCCCTCGATGCAGCTCGCGGGCACACCCGAGCGGGCCACGTTCGACCTCAATGCGCTCACGAGCATCGGCGTAAAGCTGGTCGGCCGACTCGCTGGAATCAATGAGGGACGGGCCCAATTCTCCGGCTCCTTGCGCAACAAGTGCGAGCTCGCGGACCTCAAGCTCGGACGGCTGCTCGACACCATCGACGAGTGGGCTTCCGACAACGGCCTCGACGACTCGTCCCCGCCGCACCGATTCCCACCAACTGCCGTGGACGCCTCGCCGCCCCTCGGCCTGGACCTCGCAGGCGGTGAGATCGAGACCATCATCTGGGCGACAGGATTTCGCCCGGATTACTCCTGGCTCCACGTGAATGTCCTCGACGGCAAGGGGATGATCAGGCACGACGGAGGCGTCGTCGAGTCTCCCGGTATGTTCCTTATCGGAAGCCCCTTCCTGCGCCGACGCAAGTCGAGCTTCATCGACGGAGCCCGAGCCGACGCCCAAGAGCTCATAGTGGAACTGACCGCCTACCTCGATCGTCGGTCCTCCTCGGCGACGGACTGACCGCCACCGGACAGATGGTCATAGTTGGCGAGGGGCCGCGGAACGGAGGGTCGAGTCACCACTCCCGATCGGCGACGTACTTCTTTCGGCCCCTCAATCCGTGATTTAGCGGAATTTCGTCGCAACCCGGGTCACGCCTGCCGGCGTACCGCCCCGTTTCGCGGCCGCAAAGGCTCCGGACGCATCGCTACCGCTAACAGAGCCTCTGCGTTCTTCGACCATCTGTAGGTGCCCAATTCTCGCACTTCGAGTTGTCGTTCACGGACACCCGGGCATACCCGTCGCTCGTTCGCCCGCGGCTCGCAAGCGAACGCTCCAGCCGCTCAGCAGCACCCGCAAGCGCACCTGACATCGAACGTATCGCAATCAAGCGGGAGCAACACGACCGCGATGCCGATCGGACAACGGATGTCACATCCTTCCACCCGAAGGTCGGCGACCGCGACGAGGCAATCGTCGACGTCGATCGGTGTCGGCGTGTTGACGTCGGTCGGTGTCGGCGTAGTGGCGCCGGTCGGCGTCTGCGTGGTGACGTCACCAACGGAACTGCCAGGCTCCGACGAATCCACCACGATGGTCACGGCGCGCTCCTCGCAGGGTGCCAACGTGAACGTGCTCGCACCGACTATCGCACCAGTCACGGGAACGTCCCGCCCTCCCTTGCTCTTGAATGCGCTCAACTCAAGGGTGACGTCGCGCTCTCTCCGTCGCTCATTCGAGATCGTGATGGGCACCACTCGTCGCTCGCCGACCCTCGAGTAGACAACCAGGTCGATGTCATCTCCGATGCAGCACCGACAGTGGCAGTCGTCTTGCCGACACCCGCCCCGTTTGCTCCATTGGCCGCACCCGCGGTCACCACGGTTGTCGTGGCATCCGCACCCGCACCCGCGGTCGCCACGGTTGTCGTGGCACCCGCACCCACAGCCCGCGTGATGCTGATGGCCGCGGACGGACGAACCCGCCGACTGGTTGTTGCCCCAGCCGCCAAAGGGCGCTCCCACCATCGGACCACCCATCCGACCAGACCGCTGCCCCATGTGCCTCCGGGTCACCGTGCCGGACGTCGGCTGATCCGGTGCAGTGGTCGCCATGCCCGCACCCCCCATCCACTGCGACATCGAGGACGTGATCTGATCGACGGAGGTCGTGAATGCGTTGAGATAGTCCTGCGGGGTCGGCATGACGGCCTGTCCGCAACAGGGGCATTGGTTCGGGGTCAAGATGTCGACCCAGGTCGGGGCAGATGGCATGGTCATGTGAGGGCTCCTTTATTACGAGGCTGATTTCCGGGTCCGCGCCGCTCTCTTGGCCGGTGGGGCCTTGCGGGACTTTTTGGCCGCTGGGGCTTTACGTGATGCTGCGGAATCGTCTTTCGTCGTCTTGGCCTCCGCATCGGGCCGGCCCCGGACGGGCACGATCCTGAAAGTCACGTCGGACGTGTACAACGGTGCGAAACCGGTGTAGCGGGTCCTCGGCTCGAGCTTGCCTGGGAGCGTGATCTCCAGGTCGACCACCTTTGTCTCGCCGGGGGAGAGCTCTTGTGGGCCGCCGGCGGTATGCACCCGGAGCACGCCGGAATACTCCACCACCTTCTTCCACCCCTCCTTCACGAAGAGGTCGACGAAACGGTCGACCGCATCGTGTTGCCCGTCCTCGTCGGGCCACGCCGCCGTCACCGCGCGGAGGCTCCGGCAGTTGGTGAGCTCGTCGTCGAGCACCACGGCCCCGATCTCGCCGAACACGAGTGGGACGTTCCCACGGTTTGTACATACGAGCTGCCTGACCGTCCGATCGCCTGCTCGATTCTCCAAGACCAGCTCCGTCGGGGCGATCTCGAGCTCGTATCTCTCCACCACGTGGATCACCACGTCGACCGTCTGGCCGCCCACATGTAACTTGCCGTCGTAGCGTCCCGGCG
This sequence comes from uncultured Acidimicrobiaceae bacterium, assembly GCA_963736515.1. Classification (GTDB taxonomy): domain Bacteria; phylum Actinomycetota; class Acidimicrobiia; order Acidimicrobiales; family RAAP-2; genus Bog-473. The sequence continues at coordinate 93,888 of CAVTPE010000004.1, forward strand.
GCGTGTACAGCGGGATGGTGATTCGAACGGGGACCCGACGCGCCTGACCGGGATGGAGGACGACGCTCGGCATCACCACTCCGGGAGCCTGTCCGGCCGCGGCCTCGATCTGCGCACTGACGAGGGTCGCCTGGCGCAAGATCGCGCGCTGCTCGCCGCTGTTGTGGAATTCGAGCTCGTGCGAGATCGGACCCGGCGCCCCGACCAAGGTCAGGGCTCGGCCGCCGTCGGCCAGGAGGCTGTAGTCGGTGAGACGCTCGCGCACCGGAGCCGATCTCAGGGTCCGACTCGGATGTGGAGTCCGTCGCCGTCGTCCCGCCGCCAGCCGCTTCCGTGCTCGTGCTCGTGCTCGTGCTCGTGCTCGAAGGACTCGTGAGCCTCGACCACCATGGGCTGGCGGTGCAGGTCCTCGATAACGGTGTCCTGCTCACCCTCGAACGTCATGCCAAGCACCTCGGTGCCGAAGAGGGTCAGGCCGATGTGATGCCGGTAAGGGTTGCGGATGCGGGTCTCGGGAATCCGCCCGATATTGACCGTGTAGCAGAGGTCGAGGACGACCGGCTTGACGTCAACCGTCATGTCGAGCGGTTTGATATCCAAGGTGAGATCGGATTTCATTCCGATGTCACTTTTCGTGGTGACGTCGTTCTTGATCGGATCCGGGACCAACAGCGTCGACGTGGTCGTCAACGTCGAGTTGGTGGTGATCGGGTCGGGAACGTTCAGCGTGACCTGGACGTCATCCAACCCGATGATGTCAACCGTCCCGGTGTCAGTCGAAGTAACAGTGACAGTCTCGGTACCGCTGCTGCCTCCACCGCCCTTCCCCACGGTCACCTCCTCCGATAGCCGCACAACATCCTCGACCCGATCGGCCGCAGTGTCAACAGTTTCCCCCCGGGGGAGCCTCTCGTGACGGTTTCGTGACATCCTGGCAGGCGTCCGCCAGGCGACCCGGGGCAGCAACAACCGGTCTTCGCCCGCGAAAATGTGGCGGCCTCGCGGCGCTACCGACCCGCCGTGACGACGGGCGGCCCCACTTCCTGGGCAAAGGATCCCCTAGGATCGTCGGCACGTTCTGATCTGCGAAGGGGCACGTGAGGACCTACCCATACCGCTTCTACGTCGCCCTCGACGGCAACGGCATCAACGGGTTCGAGGGCATGGCCGGCGTCTGCCTCTTCCTCTTTGACCCTTCCGACAACTCCTACGCCTACAAGGTGCAGTACTTCGACGGTGCGGCTGCCGGCCATGCCACCACCGTGAATCCCGGGCGATCAGTGGGTTTCTTGGGCAATGCCGGCCAGCACCTCCTCTTCTACGACGCCGCCACGCTCGACGAGGTGGACAGGGTTTCCACCCTCCAGTACGAGGTCAACGACACCACTTTGCGAGGGAGCACGCATCTGGTCTGGCTCGACGACGCCGAGTTCATCACGGCGGTCGGCGATTACCTGTACCGCTTCGACGTCAACCGGTTGGGCAAGGGTGAGCGCGTCGCCCCGCACGGACTCAAGCTGCCCCATGCCATGAAGCTGACCGCTTCCGGCCGTTACATCGTCTACGGCGGCATGGATAGTCCGGTCACGGGTGAAGCGAAGGAAGTGGGCATCTACGATCTGCACAAGGGAGAGGCGAGACGGGTCGAGCTCCCGGCCACCTGCTGGCACCTGGCCACCCACCCGACAGAAGACCTCTTCTATCCCGTCTCCTTCCGGGTCGCACCACAAGAAGGGCGGGACTGGAAGGACTGGGCCATCGGGTTCTCCAAGGAGTACGCCTTCGAGGTCGACGCCGAATCGGCACGCGTACTCCGGCACTGGGCCGTCGGCCGGGAAACCCCGGCGCACCTGAACTCCGACGTGACCATCTCTGACAGCGAGCTCATCTTCTGCAACGGGGCGAGCCAGAGCATCGTGTTCATCGACCTGGTGTCCTTCGCCGATTGGCGGTTCGTCGACGAGCGGCCCGGGCTCCGCGGACAGGCCAAGGTTGCACGCCAAGTCGGCACCCAGGCCTACGACGCGCTGGCCCGGGGCTCGATGTTCACAAGCAGCCAGCACTTCCTGGGCGCGCTACGCGCCAGTCGATTCACCGTGCTCGACTCCATCTACGCCACGATGCTCAGCTCGGACCAGTCCTTGCTCTTCACCGCCAACCGCGGGCTCAACCACATCACCATCTACGACTACCCGTCGAACTCCATCCGCCTGCGGGTAAAAATGCCAGACCTGCACATGTACGTGCCGACAATGTCCCGCCTCGCCGACCCCAGGCTCGGGTTCCACCACAGCTACCTGGTCAGCCCTTGAGCCCTACGAGGCGCTGTGAGCCGCGATCGCCTTTGCCAGTTTTTGGAAGTTCCTCGGCACCAGTCCGGTGACAAACGACTCGATACCCCGGGCGGTCGGACCCCCAATGAGCGAGGTCACCCCGGGGAGCTTTCCCGGGGCGACGTCGAGTTCACCCTCCAGGACGATGCGGGTGCCGCGACCACCCATCGCCTCCTCATAGCGGGTGACACCGACACAATCGACCCGGTCGGCAAACACCTGGGGGCGGATTCTCCAATGGCACGCCCAATCGTCGGCCTTCCACTCGGCCGCATCGGTCCAAGCCAACATGTCGGGCTTGATCACGGTGCGCAGGAGCGCGGGGACCTCCGCCTTGGCCCGCCACAGGTTGACGAGGTGCACGGTTCCGTCAGGATCTTCGTGGCGAGAATCGACGGTCACGCTCTCCACGTCGCCGATGAGGGGCACGAGCTCGTCAAGCCGGTCGCGCACCAGCGTCCACACTGCGGCGCGGTCCTGGCGCACCACCGCGAGGGTGCGAAAGGGCTTCACGCCCTACCCCCCGCGATAACCCGCCAACCCGTCGAGCCGGTGCCCGACACCTCGGCGATCGGGTGGAGGCGGGACCGCATCGCACTCGACACGTGCGGGCTGTCGATGAGCCATGAAATGGCTTGGGCCAGCGCACGCCGGCTCGAGCGAGGTCGGTAGCCGAGAGCCTCGGCGCGGGCGCTGCGATACCAGTAGTAACGGCCGAGCGCCTTCGCCTCGGCCCGTGTGGAAGCGGGCGCCTTTTTCGTCCACCGGGCCGCCAGCTCCATTGCAGAGGCGGCCAGATAGGCGCCGGTGAGCGTGGTCGTCAACGTTGGTCCCCGCACGCCGCACAAATCGGCGATCGTCTGGTGGATGTCCGCCCAGGTCATGTTCTCCGAGCCGAGTAGGTAGCGCTCCCCCCGCATCCCCCTCTCGGACACGAGGAGATGACCGTTGGCGACGTCCTCGACGTGGACCACGTTGCATCCGCCGGGGAACGTGAATGAGAAAGGATCGTTGAGATAGTTGACGATGAGGGCGTTGCTCGGCAGCAGACGGTAGTCAGGCCCCCCCACCGTGATAGTCGGGCAAACCGCCACCAGGTCAAGCCCGAGTTCGTCCGCGAGCTCCAGGGCCTCGAGCTCCTGTCGGGCCTTCATGAGGTAGTAAGGCGGCGCATCGGTGTCTCTCAGCTGGTCCCGCTCGTCACGAGGCTCGGGTCGGGTGGACGAGCCGCAAGTGACCGACGACGAGGTCAGGACGAACCGGGCCACGCCGGCCTCGGCCGCCGCCTCGAGCGCATTGCGCGTCCCTTCGAGAACCACCGACTCGAGCTGTTGCTCGTCGTGCCCCCAGTAGGTGAAGATCCCCGCCGCGTGGAACACCACGTCGCAGCCTTCCATGGCGATCTGCAAAGACCCCCGATCGAGGACATCACCCTGCAGCCGCTCCAGGTCGAGCCCAACGAGGCTCCGGAGATCGCTGGTGCCCCGGACGAGGCCGCGTACCAGGTGACCTTGGCTCAGAAGGGCGCGGACAATGTTGGACCCAATGAGGCCGTTCGACCCCGTGACGAGCGCCTTCACTCCTCCACGACCACCACACCGAGGTCCTTGCCGACCTGTCGGGCCAGGTCCGACCACCAGGTGGACATGTCGGGCGACACCCGCCGGAATCCGTTGCGAAACCGTCGCGTCTCCGGAACGTCCGGCTCCGCCTGCTGCGGGCCCTCGAAGTGGCGGAAGCCGTTCTGGTCCACGGTGCCGTCCAGATCTTGGCGGCCGAATCGGCCCACGAACTCACGCGCCCGCGTCATGAGGTCGAGCTCGCCTTGCTCGAACCCATCTTCGCCGCGAGCCGGGTCCCAGGCACGACCGATCCTCACCTCATCCCCCGAATAGGCCCGTCCGAAGTTGTCAATCGTCTCGTCGAAGAATTTGAAGTACTCGGCCGCAACAAAGCGGTTCTTGATCTCTGGGAACCGGTCGAGATTGACCATCTGCCAGAAAGGCGGGAGCCGGAACTGCTGGCGTGCGACCACGGTGACCTCGGTACCCGAAGGGACGCGCGCAAAAAGGACGCTGCCGTCGTCGTGAGTGGCGGAATCGTTGCTGCTGTGCACTGTGCGCCAGACGATCTTGTGCTCGTCGTCGTCGTAGCGAATGGACTCGAGCTTGGCGACATCAATGACAGAGCCACCGTAGAGGGTGAGCCAGTTCGGTTGTGGTAAGTACACGTTGCGCTCGGCCTGGTGTGTGACCCGTCCCATGCGGTCCCGCCGGATGGGCACGGTGTGACCGCCGATGTAGTCCTTCATCCATGTGATTGCGTTTCGCACCGGCACGACTTCGACGAAGCGGTCAAAGTCGACGGGCAGGACTTTGGAGTAGTGAAAGAGCACCGAACCGTCGACATAACGCCAGCGCAGGCCGTTCTCGTCGGGAGGAACTGCCCTGACCAATTGCTCGAGCGGCTCCAGGTAATGGACGACGTCGTCGTAGTCGGCTCGGCTGAACGCACCCGGGTCGAGGTCGAGTGGCACCTCCAGGCGGCCCAGGGCATCCTTGGCGAAGAGCGTGCGCCAGGCCTCGACACCGTCCACCATCGCAGCCAGCCAGGCATAGCCCCACACTGCCCACGGGCCGGCCAGCACTGGCGCCGATGTCCGGTTGACCTTTTCGGTGAGATCCCGCTTGAAAGGGAACAGTTCGTGGTCGGGGCGTACCGTGGCGGACAGCAGGTGCGTCGCCAAGCTCGGCGATTCGTCCACGCGCTGGAGCGCTGAGGTTTGCAATGGATGGACGTTCTCCCAGCCGTCATAGGGAGTGAGGTCACCAAGCATCTTGTACTTCTCAGGGAGACCGACGTCGTGGAGCGCTTTCGCGTTGACCGGCGATGCGTACGGATCGGTGTTCATCTTGGCTGCCGCCACAAAGTCGACGAGTATCGGGTCCGTGCCGGCGATGATGGTGTCGGTTCGGAGTGGCCTCGGTGAGCGGTCGCCTAAAGGGCCGTGATTGCTGACAATGGCGTCGACGATGGCCACGTGCACGGGGGTGGCTCGCAGCAGATCAACGCAGCTGTCCCAAGGCTTGAGCCGGGCCCTGTAGTGGTAGGCACGATCCCGCAGCGGAAGAGCGCCGAGGAGGTTGTGGACGCAGAGCGCGAAGCCATGCTCGGCGTGCGTCTTGTTCTTGGCGAAGCTGATGCGAATATCAGCGTTGACCCATGACTCGGCGAGGGTTGTGCCCTGCAAGGCGCTCGCCGGAGGAAACGGCGCTTTGACCTGGTCTTCGCTCAGATCCACCACATCGTACGGATTGTCCTGCTCCGTGACGAACCGGTACCCGACCAAGTCCGCAATGACAAGGACGTCCCGGTTGTCCAGAATCCTCGCGGCAGCATCGGGACCAGATCCCACCGTGACGGACGTGAAGCCATGGTGGGCCAGTAGGTCGACGAGATGCTCCACGAGCGCGGGTTGCGTCCCCGTGGGGCCGTCGTGCTCGAAGACGTTGAGGTCGGGCAGAACGAACACCCGCATATCGGCTGGTCCGAGCTCTCCGGTCAACGTCGTCAGGCTCAACCATACGTCGCTGTCCAGCAGCGCCTGCTCCAACGCGGTCCTCGGATCCAGGTCGGAGACAACAGCACAGAGAGACTCCGTCACGATCGCCTACTCATCGGCCCAGACGGTGAGAGCCAGCTCCAGATTGTCGTAGCCTCGCACCGCCACCGCGCCCCGGAACTGCTTTCCCGGCGGGAACAGGTCCGGCTCGAGCGCCACCTCGATGACGACTACGCGCTCCTCCAGAGGCCCGAGCGAAAAACGGTCGGGAAACACCGTGATGCTCGGACGAATGAACTCGCCGTCACTGCTCGTCAAGTCCGAAGCCAGGAACGAGATCTCTGTCTCGGCCCGCTCTTTGTTCCGCAAGCTGATCGAACCCTTTGCTGATTCGCCCACCTTGGCGTGCAGCGACATGGGAACGCGCCGCGGCCCCTCGGCGCGGGCGTTGCGATCGGGCGGTCGAGTCGGCATCACACGCTCGACCGCGTCCAACCAGTCGTCGGTGAGCGATTGCGTTCCCTTCAGAATCTCCTCGTAGTAGCGCACGTTGAGATCGGCCAGTCGCCGGGGCCACCCGTCAGGCACGACCCTCGCGAGGAGGTCTTCGTAGGCCTGGAGTGAATCCCATTGGGCTTTCTTGGCCAATTCGCGCCATTCGCCCATGTCATGGGCGGGGCCGAATGATTCAGTCCTGGGCACGACGGCCTCCCCTCTCATTGACCCGCCGAACGCTGTTGTGCCAGACAAAGCCCCTGTTCAGATGACTCGTAGCCGGACCGGTCATCTCGCCGATGCTAGTCCGACGACCCTCGACTGGGGACCTCCGCATTCAAATTGTCCGGTTCAGCGCCTCGGGGCATGCCCTCGGAAGGTGGACCGCGAAACGGGCCCCACTGCGCTGACCCTGGGCCCGCCGCAGCGCCCGGTGACAACGAAGGGAGTGGCTCGCCACCGGGCCGGTGTCGCTGCCGAAGGTCGCGGCGCCTTACTCCATGGGCCGGGTGGCGATCCCCCTCGGCTCCCGTCCCGCCAGCACCCAGCCGATGAGTACGGCGGCGGCCGGCATGGCGATCACAATGAAGAAGAGGTTGTTCCACGGGACGTGATTGGTGACGTCCGACAGGCCACCTTCCAGCGCATTCGTTCGGAACCAGCCGAACAGGCCGACGTAGGCTGCCACCGTCCCGAGTAGTGCGCCCAGGAAGGCGAGTCCACCGGCGGTGACGGCGGTCAGGGCGCGCCGGGTGCGCGAGCTCGCCCCGGTGGCGGTGAGCGTGCGCAGCTCGCTGGCCGTCTCGCTGCGGATGAGGCCCACGCTCATGGCGAGGACGCCCAGGGCGAGCGCGATGCCGAAGACGGTGGCCCAGTTCACGATCTCGGCCGACGTCGGCTCGTCGTTCTTCGACTCGATGCTCAGGCTGTTGCTGGCTGCCAGCGAGCGGGCGCTTGTGAGCTGCGCCGAGGTGATCGCACCGTCGGACCGGATCAGCCAGCCGCCGAGGCTGTTCTGGCCCGCGAGGTGCAGACGTTGCAGCGCGCTCTCGGTGATCACCGTGTTCGGGGCCGACGTGCCCATGGGCAGCTGGCTCTCTTGCTGAATGACCGGGAGCGCGAGGCAAGAGCCGGGGGAACACGAATTCACGTTGTTCCCTCCCGGTCCCAGGAGTACCGGTCCGCCGCCACCCCCGCCCTTGCCGCCCCCGCTCCAAGTGAGCTGGACGCCCGAGCCGGCCAGCCCGGGCCGCGAGCTGAGGATATCGACGTTGGATCCGATGGTCGACGGGTTGATGCCGTAGGCCTGCAGGAGTGCCGGCGTCGCCACATAGATCGGTCCGTTCCATTGCCGGCCGTTCGAGCTCGGGTTCTGCAGCCCGACCGCCGGCTGGTCGAGGTCCACGACGTCCGTCCCGCCGACCGCGGTGGCGATCGCGTGGACCGTGGTCAATTGCGACGAGAGGCTCGGCACCGGCCCCGCATTCTGCTGTTCACCGTTCGGCCCGAAGGTGGGGCCGGTGGGCGGGGTGTACACGTTGATCGCGTTCGCTGTCATGTTGGGGCCGACGTAGTCAAAGACATTGGAGAATCGGGCCACCGCGACGGCACAGACGATCACCGCGATCATGATGCCGAGGCTGATGGCAGAGAGGGCCGAACCGGAGCGGGCCCGGTAGCGCGCCATGTCGCGCAGGGGCAGGCGGATGGCGATGGGCGACCGGCCGCCGATCCGGGCGAGTAGGGCCAGGAAGAACGGGGAGACGAGGATGATCCCCACGATCAGGGCGATGAGTCCGGGGACCAGCCAGATGACTCCACCGCCGTTGCCTGAGGCGCCCGAGATGGAGAAGAAGACGAATCCCAGGACGAGTGCGATGACACCGGGCACGAGCGAGCGGCGGATCTGGCGCGGGGGCGCGGGGCGCCCGGCCAGGGCGCTGACCACGGGGACACGGGTGATGGCGCGGGCGGGATAGCTGGCGGCGAAGAAGGTCGCGATGACCGCCAGCACCATGGCCGGCACGATCACGTTCCACGGAAGGGCGAACGTGCCGATGACGTGGTGTGCGTTCTGCTCGTTGGTCGGACGGTAGGCCAGCCAGAGCACCAGGCCCAGCACGAAGCCCAAGATGGCCCCCACGACCCCGACGATGACGCCGTTCGCCTCCAGGACGAGACGGACGTTGCCGTCGGTCGCCCCCATCGACTCGAGCATGCCGAGGGAGCGCATGCGGCGCTGGGCCAGCACGGTGAAGCCGCCGATCGACACCAGGGCGATGAGAAGCATGCCCACGGTCGCCAACGCCAGGACGAGGGTGGACGGGTTGACGAGGTTGCTGTTGGTGGCGCCCGGCGTCGTGATATACGGGGACAGGGAATTGAGGGACGAATGGAGCGCGTTGGGCGACCCGTCGAAGAGGACGCTCACCTGTGTCGGGTGCGTCACCTGGCCGGGCGGGACGAGCGCGAACTCGTCGAGCAGGCTCTGGGGGTTCTGCACGATGCCGGCGACGGTCTTGCCGCCCTGGGACCACGTGTCGCCCACCCGCAGGTTGAGCTCGGACGCCAGGCCCGGTGTGAGCGCGATCTCGTTCGGCCCGTTCGGGTAGTGCCCCGAGAGCAGTTGCAGCATCGCCCCGCCGTAGGGTCCGTCGGGGTCCTGGGAACGGAGCTGGTACGTCTGCGTCGAGCCGGGCACGGTGAACGTCTCATTGGCGATGACCTGCACGGTGCCGACGGCGTGCTCGATCTGGGCGATCTGTGCCGCCACGTGCGCCGGGCTGTCCGACGGTGACGGCTTGCTCGTGGGTGTCAAGTTGAAGGTCGCCAGGTCGTGGGCCGTGCCGAAACCGGCGGTGGACGCCGGCGGCGTGTTGACCGCGACGGCGGAGCCGACCACGACCGCCGCCACCGCCACGATGATCAGGAGCAGGATCAGGAACTGCTGGCGCCACTCGCGCTTGAAGAGCCGCCAGGACCAACGGACCATGGCCCTGCGGGCCGCGACACCGCCGGTGCTCGATGCGGAGGCCGACCCGGTGGCTGGCCGTTCGAGGGTGCCGACGCTCATGAGTGCGGGAGCTCGGCGAGGAACGTTTCGGGGCTCTCGGCCGGCAGCGTCTGGTCGACGATGCGCCCGTCGCGCAGGAAGATCACGCGGTCGGCCCACGAGGCCAGCTGCGCGTCGTGAGTGACCACGACGGCCGCCAGGCCGCGGCGGCAGGCGGCGAGGATCAGGCGCATGACGGTCTCGGCGTTGGTGGAGTCGAGCGCGCCGGACGGCTCGTCGGCGAGGAGCAGCTGGCGACCCCCGACCACGGCCCGGGCGATGGCAACCCGCTGGCGCTCGCCGCCCGAGAGCTGGTCGGGATAGTGCGATGCCCGGTCCGACAGTCCGAAGTCCTCGAGTGCCTCGAGAGCCGTCGCCTGAGCCTTGCGGGCCGCCACGCCGTCGAGCTCGAGCGGCAACGACACGTTCTCCACGGCGCTGAGGCCGGCCAGCAGGTTGTAGTCCTGGAAGACGTAGCCGATGGACTGGCGGCGCAGACGCGCCTTGCCGTTGCGTGAAAGCGACGACAGCGCCCGGCCTCCGATGTAGACCTCACCGCTCGTGGGCTCCTCAAGGCTGCCCGCGATGGTCAGCAGCGTGCTCTTACCGGAGCCGCTGGCGCCCATGACGGCCACCAGCGATCCCGCTTCTACCGAGAGATCGATGCGTTGGAGGGCGTGTACTTCGGTTGCGCCTTCGCCGTACACCTTGGTGATGTCGCGTAGTTCCAGATAGCTCATTTGGGAGCTCCTACCTTGCGCCGGGCCTTGGGGAGGGGGAAGGACGGCTGCGGGGCCGGCGGGCCCACGTCCGCAGCTGCTCGCTTCAGACGGCCATCCGCCGTATCCAGCCACCTGATCAGCGAGTCGAGCCTGAAGAGCTCGGCGTCGACGACCAGGGCGAAGTTGAGATCGAGACGGGTCTCGTCTTCCTTCAGACGCGTCCACTGTTGCATCAGCTCGACCAGATAGCGACGGTGGACCTGCACCACTTCGTGCACGTCGACCCCGGGGAGCTCGAGTGCCACCAGGACCTTGATGACCAGCTCGTCCCGGGGCGGCGAGGAGTAGTCGGGCGGCGTGCGCAACCACTTGTCGAGCTCGGTCGCGCCCTCGTCGGTGATGTGGAAGCCCTTCTGCGGTCCCTCGTCGGCCGCGTCGTCGGACTCCACGAGACCGTCACGCTCGAGGCGCTGCAGCGTCGTGTACACCTGACCCACGTTCAGGGGCCACACCTCACCCGTCCGTCCCTCGAATTCGTGCCGCAGCTGGAGCCCGTACTTGGGCCCCTCGCTGAGTAGGGCCAACAGGGCATGCCGGATACTCATACGTCTCGCTTTCGAAGTAGAATACTAAGTATCCTACGCCGAATAGAACAGGAAGGCAAGGGGGGCGGGTCATCCAGAGCGGGTGGCGAAGGGACGGAGGATCTTCACCTTCACTCCGGGCAAACCTTCCGGCACTCCGGGCAAAGCTTCCGGGCGTTACGGCCCCGTTCGGAGGCGACATGCCGGCAACCGGGTTCCGGCAGAAGTGCCTGTTGGGCATGACCACGCCGGACGGCGACCCGATGCGGTCGGAGTCGCGCACGGAGTCGAGACTCGCGGCACCGGCACAGGCGTCTCACCATCCGCTTGGCGTGGCGACAAGTGAGTGACGGCGGAGACGGTGGCCAGGTAGCGAGGGCCCACCTCCCGGCCCGACTCGGGCCGTCAGATCCCCTGTGACAGCCCGCGTCGGCTTGCCCGGGTCACGACTTCGGGGGTACCGGCGCGACTTCGGTCGACTGCTCCCCGATGCTCTGTTCCGGGGCGACGGCGCCTGTCATTCGAGTGCGGTCCATACCGAAGAAGGCGATCAGGCAACCGGCCCCGGCGAAGAGCGCGCCAACCCAGAAGGCGATCGAGAAGCCGTGGGTCAGCGCATCGGTCATGGCAGACGCCGTCTGCGCGTGGGCGGCGATGAATCTCGACGTCGCTGACACGGCGAGCGACGAGAGAACCGCCACCCCGAGCGCCCCGCCGATCTGCTGTGTCGTGGTGATCAGACCTGATGCGACACCTGCCTCATTCGGGGCAACACCGCTCATCGCGCCGATGGTCACCGGAACGAAGGAGAGCCCGAGGCCCACGCCGGCCAAGAGGAATCCGGGAAGCAAGGTGCCGAGGTACGTTCCGTGTGGCGAGATCTGAGCGAAATAGATGAGCCCACCGGCCGCCAGCGCCATGCCGATTGTCATCACCAATCGAACTCCGATCCTGGCCACCAGTGATTGAGCTGCTCCAGCCGCGACGATGATCGCTCCCGCTATCGCCAGATAACCGACACCCGTCTTCAGGGCTGAATAGCCCAGGACTTGCTGCATGTAGAGGGACAAGAAATAGAACATGGAGAAGATCGACGCGCCCAGAGCCAAGGAGACCAGGTTGGACACGCTCAGGCTCCGGTTGCGGAAAATCGACAGGGGGACGAGGGCGGACTTCGTCTGGCGCTCAATGACGACGAACAGAGCAATGAGGACCAACGATGCCGCCAGCGTCCCCAGGGTCTTGGCAGACCCCCAACCCCAGCTCGTGCTCTTTACCAATGCGAACACCAGCAACACCAGCCCGGCGGTCAGTGTGATGGCGCCCGGAATGTCGAAACCCCGGTTCTCGTCCTCGGCGAGGGAGTGCGTGAGGAAGAGGAAGCTCGCGATGACAACGACCGAGCCGATGGGCACATTTACATAGAAGATCCATTGCCAGCCGAACTCCTGGGTCAGGATGCCGCCGAGCAGGACCCCGAACGCACCGCCTGCTCCGGCGATCGCCCCCCAGATGCTCAGCGCCGTGTTTCTCTCTCGACCCTCGACGAAGGTGACGGTCAGGATGGAAAGCGCTGCCGGAGACAGGAGCGCGGCTCCCAGTCCCTGCGCGGCACGGGACGTGACCAACCAGCCGCTCGAGGTCGCCAGCCCACAAAAGAGAGAGGCGGTCGTGAAGAGGATCACGCCCGTCACGAAAACCCGACGCCGTCCGAGCTTGTCCGCCACCCTCCCGCCCAGCATGAGGAATCCGCCGAAGAACAGAGCGTAGGCATTCAAGACCCACAGCAGGTTCTGCTCGGAGAAATGCAAGCCCCGCTGAATGGAGGGCAACGCGACATTCACGATGGAGACATCGAGGATGACCATGAACTGAGCGACGCAGATGACCGCCAAGGCGAACCACTTACGCTTGTCAGCAGTCATCGTTCCTCCCGTCGCTCAGGCATCCGTTCCTGTGATCCGACTCCGCTCGTCCGGAGACTGCGAGCCGCATGCTCCCCGTCGCCAGACAGGTTATGGAGAGCTGGTCTCGGCCGAGACGGGCTGAAGATGAGAGAGCCGGAACGGCCGTTCTACCATGTGATGAGAGGCCAACGGATAGGCCCAACGAACTGGGCGTCAGACCCGCTGGAGCCAGCGGCGGACACGACTGGAACCGAACTCCGCCTTTTCGTCTGCGATGGCAGCAGAAGGATCGTCGAAGCCGCCCACCGGCGGTTGGCCACTGAGGAATGTGACATTCACCCGCGCAACCTGGTCATGTCCGAATTCGACGTAACAGGTGCCCGTGCCGCCGTAGGTTGCCGTGCTCGGCACCGAGTTCACGCGCGCGATGATTGCGTCGGCGACGACGGCAGCTTGCCCCTCGGCGAATACGCCTGCTTTCGGAGTGCCGACACTGGTCACGTCGCCGACGGCATAGACGCCGAGAATTGTGTTTCCAGGGTCAGCGGGTCGACCGGGATCCAGCCATCGACCGTCATACCCGATTCGGCGACGACAGCGGGGACCGTGTGTTTGGGCACGCCGAGGAACAGGTCGAAGGCCATCGTCGAGCCATCGGCCAGGACGGCCTCGCGACGAGCGGGGTCGAGGCTCGTGACCATCCGTTGCGGATGCCATTCGATCCCCCGCTCGGCAAACGCTGCCAGAAAGGCCTTGGAAGCGAGCGGCGAGGGTGGGACGGGCGCCGGCAGGGGCATCACGAGTGCAATGCTCGAAGCGTCGCGCAGCCCTCGGCGAACGAGGTAGTCGTGCATCAGGAGCGCTGTTTCGCTCGGTGCGGGCGGGCATTTGAAAGGGGTCGACGTGACTCCGACGATCACCCGCCCGCCCGGGAAGCTCGCCAGCACCTCGCGCAGGGCGAACGCGCCCCGGTTGGTGTAGAACTCGTGGCCGCCCTCCAAGAGTCCGGGCGTCGCGGCCGGATCGAGATCGGCGCCGAGTGCGACGACAAGAATGTCGCAGTCGAAGGTCCCGCCGTCGGTTTCGACCCGCTTGGTGTGCGGATCAATGGATTGGACGGCGACCCGTTCGAAGCGCACACCCGGTCGTGCCACGTGGCGATACGAATGCGTCACCTCGTCGGACGTTCGCTTCCCGAACATGACGTCGAGCTTCGAGAAGCCGAAGACAAATCCTTCGTTTTTGTCGAGGAGCACGACCTCGACTTGGTCTCCGAGCCGTTCGGACAACGTCGTCGTCAATTCGAGGCCGCCGAAGCCGGCGCCGAGCACCAACACCCGGACCGTCATGGTCTGTGGACCCGTTGCAGCCGCCCGATGTCACCCGCGCGGGCCTGCCCGGGCGATGGCGGGAATCCAGGCGGTGTGTCCCCCGTGCTCTCCGTCATGGTGCCGCTATGCCTCCGTCAGGGTTGTGGATGTGAGCTGAGCCAGCGGCCAACGAATCGGCAACATCCGAGGAGCACGCTAATCGGCGGGCACCGGGTCAGCGGTGCCCGGGCTCGGCTTGAGGTCCGACGCCTGGGACTGACCTGAGATAGACGACAACCCATCGACCACGAGTGGCACGTCGGCTCGTCGCTCGGTCCCGTTCTCGTTCGTGCCGGGCCGGGCCGGGCAGTTCGAGTTGATCAGGACCGGGGACCGGCGGTCGAGGCCAACGCGGAAACCATCTCCCCGAGGGTTGCCTCATTGATGAGGGAAGGGGTGTAGAAGCCCACTCGGTCGACCTGACCTCCGAAGCGGTTGGCGATGTCGAGCGCCACCTCCTGGGGCGAGCCCACCGCGGCGAGGGCGCCCAACATGCCCTCATCGATGAGGCCGGGCATCTCGTCCCACCGGCCCGACTTGGAGAGACCATTGAGCTCTGGCTGGAGCGCCTCCCAACCCTCGGCCTCGAGCACCGGGCGGTACGCCGGAGTGGATGCGTAGAAGGAGACGAGCCACCGCCCAGCAACGCGGGCGGCCTCCAATTCCTCCTCGGTCCGCCCGCAACAGACGATGACCTCGCCGGTCACGGTCAACGTCGAGCGGTCCCGTCCCCCGCGCGCGAGTCCTTCCTCGATGGCGGGCAGGCTGCGTGCAGCGAAGTGCGCGGCCGTGTTGAAGGGCATCACGAGCACCCCGTCGGCCACTTCGGAGGCCAGTCGGAGCATCTGTGGTCCGAGGCCTCCGAGGGCGATCGGTGGTGGGCCGTAGGGGTTGGGGCCGGGATTGAAAAGGGGGGGCATGAGGGTGTGCGACCAGAACTCGCCCCGAAAGTCCAGCGGCGCGCCGGTCTCCCAGGTGGCGAAAATGGCGCGTAGCGCTCCGACCATCTCGCGCATGCGGGCAACGGGGCGGTCGAACGAGGCGCCGTACCGCTTCTCGACTTGGGCCCTGATCTGTGAGCCGAGGCCCAGACTGAACCGTCCCCGGGTGAGCAGCTGGAGGTCGTAGGCCTGGTGGGCCAATTGGACCGGGTTGCGCGGGAACGCGATGGCCACGTTGGTGGCGAGCTCCATGGTCGTGGTGGCGCCCGCCGCCAGAATGAGGGGGGTGAAGGCGTCGTGCGGCCCTTCGAACGTGAAAGCGCCGTCCAGCCCGAGTTGTTCCAGCCGGTGGGCATGGACGGGGGCGTCCTCGAGCCCGGCCAGCATTGTGTCGATCTTCACGAGTGCCTCCGATCAACGTCCAGCTTGCCCCTGGATCCCGAGCCACGGGTGCCGGGCCGGGCCGGCGCGAAGTTCCGGTCTGCACACCTGAACCCACTAGATGTCGAACGTCTCCCCGGGCCTGCGGTGGATGGTGAGCGCCGCCACGACGGCACCGGCCAGGATGAGGCAGCCCGAGAGGAGCAAGGCCTCGTGCAAACCAGAGCCGAAGGCGTTGTAGGCGGCGTTCACCACCTTGGTGGCGATGCGCGCCACGGCCGCGTTCTGCGAGTGCTCGGCACTGCTGGCCGCTCCGCCGCTGGATGCACCGCCCGTCTGAATGGCGTGCTCGACCAGGCTCTGGAAATTGGGCGGAATCCCGATGGCCTTGAGCTTGGCGGCAAGGTCACCGGTCAGCTTGGCGTTGACGATCGAGCCCAAAATGGCCACACCGAACACAGCGCCCATCTCCCGGCTCGTGTTGGTGGCTGACGCCGCCATACCCGAGCGCTCGGGAGGCACGACCGTGAGCGGGACCGACGTCACCGGTACCAGCAGCATGCCGAGGCCGATGCCGGCCACCGGAAGGACCCAGCCCAGGGTCCCGAAGTCGACCGTCGGCGAGAGGACGGCATTGGCCACGAGGATCCCACCGCCGGCCAGCAGGCAGCCGAGCACCATGGGCCAGCGCGGCCCGTACCGCGCCACCAGAGGCCCGGTGAGGGCGGACGCGATGATGAGTCCGGCGGCCATGGGGAGGAAGTCCACGGCCGTCTGGTAGGCCGACGCATCCGCCACGACCTGGAGGTACAGCGCGGTGAAGAAGAAGATCGAGAAGGTGCCGAAGTAGGCGACGAAGGCGACGAAGTTGGAGCCGGCAAAGGGTGGACGGCGGAACATCGAAAGGTCGAGCATCGGGCTCTTGACCCTCCGCTCGGTGACGACGAACGCAATGCCCGAGAGCCCGCAGAGGACGAAGAGCGTCACGATCCAGGACGCGGTGTAGCCGGACTCCTCCCCCTGGATCACCGCGAACGACAGGCAGGCGAGAAACGCCGCGCCGAAGAAGAAGCCGAGGACATCGATCCGACGTCCCTGGCGGTCCGCCGACTCGGGTACTGCGACGGCGGCCATGACGAACGCGATCACCCCGAATCCCAGGTTGAACCAGAAGATGGCCCGCCAATTCGAGAAACCGACGAGGAAGCCCCCGATGACGGGACCGAGGGCCAGCGCGAGACCGGACACGGCTGCCCACACTCCGAGTGCGTCGGCGCGGGTTTTCCTGTCGGGGTAGACGTGCCTGATGATGGACAGGGTGCCGGGCTCGCTGGCCGCGGCACCGACCCCCATGATGACGCGGCCGGCGATGAGCCAATCGACGTTCCCGGCCAGGGCGGCCACCACGGAGCCGCCACAGAAGATGGCCACACCGGCGAGCATCACGCGCTTGCGCCCGAGGATGTCGCCGAGCATCCCGGCGACGAGCATGAAGCTCGCGAACGTCAGCGCATAGCCGTTGACGACCCACTGCAGCGAGGTGACACCTGCGTGCAGGTCGCTCTGGACGTTGGCGAGGCCGACGCTGACAACAGTGTTGTCGAGGAACGTGAGGAAAAGGACCCCGCAGAGCGTGGCCAGCGCGAGCTTCTGGGCGGCCGAGCCCAGCCCACCTTCCTTGATGTCGAAGCCGGGCGGAGCGCCCTCGGTGCCGTGGGGGCCAGCGGCCCCTTGCTTCAACAGCGAGGACACCCCGGTCGTGCTCCGGCTCCGGTCGGCCCGGCCCCACAGATCATGCCCACGAGTTTTGCCTACCCACGGTGCGGGTAGTGGAATCCCTGACGGGGTGCCTCACGGGCGCAGCGGGTTGCTGGTGCCTGTACGGTCCACCCCTCGGTCGTGAGATGTGCTCGGCGGAAGGCTGGGAGGACCGGCGGTGGTTTTCGGGGCAGCAGATCGGACGCACTGACGGTGACCGACGCGACCGAGGAACTCTCTGCGTTCTTCGACCTGATCGACTACCCGTACTACGTGGTCACGGTCCGGTCACCCGATGCCGATATGAGTGGCTGCCTGGCCGGATTCGTCACTCAGTGCAGCATCGACCCCCCGAACTTCCTCGTCTGCGTCTCGAAGGTGAACCACACCCTGGCCGTCGCCGAGCACTCGCCCGGAATGGGCCTGCATCTCCTCGGGAAGGACCAGGTCGATCTGGCTCGCCTCTTCGGTGAGGAGACCGGTGACGTGGTCGACAAGTTCGCATCGGTCGACTGGCGGCTCGGGTCGACCGGGGCCCCCCTCCTCGTGGACGCGGCAGTGAGCATGGAGGGCCAGGTCCTCGGTCACTTCTCGGTCGGCGATCACGAGGCGTTCCTCATTCGAGCGGTCCGTGCGGTCGCCGGCGCGCAGGCAGGGTTGCTCACCTACCGGGCCGCGCCACCGCTCAATCCCGGCCACCCCGCCTGACGTCCCGCCACGCCGTGGGATGACTGGCGTGCAGGGATCAGGCGTGCGACTCCCAGAAATCACGCAAGAGGGGGACGAGGTCGCCCGCCCGTTCGTCGGGCCACAACAACATGGCGTCGGGCACCAGGATCACGCGCTCCACCCCGGGGATCATGCCGGCCAGGCGGTCCGCCCATGACGACTCGAAGAAGGGATCGCCCGTCCCCCAGACGACCTGGGCCGGGGCACGCAGGTCGGCGAGCAACGGCTCGACGGCCATCAGCTCCGCAGCCGACGATGCGGTGAGCACGCGCTCGAGGCCTCTTCCCTGATCGGGGACAAACGGTCCGAGGTAGCTCGCCAGGACGTCGTCGGAAAGCTGATCCGGATGTGCGTAAGCCATACCGAACCCCGTTTCCGAGCGGGCCAGATCGAGGTCACCGGCCATCGCCGCCACCATCGGTCCGAATTCACCCGCCTCGGCCAGCGCTATGAAGGGTTTGAACAACTCGGGCGGGAAATTCTCGTGCACGTCGCAGTTGGTGAGCGTCAGCGTGCGGATGCGCTCGGGATGACGGGCCGCGAAGACCTGCGCCACCGCGCCACCGGTGTCGTTCGCCACCACGTCGACCTGGTCGAGCGCGAGGCGCTCGCACAGCTCGTCGAGCATGCCGGCGAGACCGTTGAGGGACAGGTCGGCTCCCGCTGCCTCGGGGACGGGCGTCGCGCCGTGCGCGGGCAGATCGGGGGCGATGCAACGCCGCCGGTCAGCCACGTCCCAGATGACATTGCGCCAGACGTCGGCGTTGACCAGGACCCCGTGGACGAACAGCGCCGCGGGCAAGGCGCCATCCCCATCACCGTGGTCGACGTAGGCCACGTCGCCCCGGCTGAGGCTGATCGACCGGCGCGGCAGCAGCGTCGGGACCGTGGGAGGGCTCTGTGCGGTGTGTGTCTTCGTAGAGAGGGTCATAACCGTACTTTACATACCAACTGTCTGTTTGTAAAGACCAATTATGATTCCCCCGTGCCCACGCAGGCGGAACGCACCGAGGCCACCCGGGGCCGTCTCATCACGACGGCCCGACGTCTCTTCGCGAAGAAAGGATTCGCCGCCACATCCACCGAGGAGATCCTCAGCGAGGCCGCGGTCAGCCGGGGAGCGCTCTATCACCACTTCCCGAGCAAGACCGACCTGTTTCAGGCCACCTTCGAGCAGGTCGAGGACGAGCTCACGGCGCAGGTGCTCGAGGCGGCGACAACCTCGGGTGAGACGGACCCGATGCGGATGCTCCAATCGGGCTTCGACGCGTTCTTGGACCAGTGCGTCAACCCGGAGGTGCAGCGCATCGTCATGCTCGACGGCCCGAACGTCCTGGGATGGGATCGCTGGCACGAGCTCGATGAGCGCTATGCGTTCGGAACGATCAAGGCCGCGCTGACGGTCGCGGCGGACATGGGTCGGGTCGCGCCGTCGACGGTGGAGCCGCTTTCACACCTTCTACTCGGCGCCATCATGCAGGCCGGCATGGTCGTGGCGCGCGCCGACGACCCGCTGGCCGCCAAGAAGTCGATGACCGAGACGTTCGCCGTGATCATCTCAGCCCTCTGAGCCTTCCGGCACGTCCGTCACCACCGCCGACGTGCGCGCCGCACAAGGCCGCTCGAGCCCGACGGGGACTCAGGCGCGAGGACTGCCGCCGACGGTCTCGGCGACCCACGCCGGCAGGCGCGCCGGGCGGCCATGCCCGTCGATGCACCCGTGCACCGTCACCGCGGTCGCCCGTGCGACGCCGTCTACCGCCAGCAGGTAGGCGATCTGGAAGGTGGCGCCCCGGACGGCGCCGATCCGCAGCGAGACGTCCACCTCGTCGTCGAAGTGCAGTGGCCGGCGGTACGACACCGAGATCTCGAGCACCGGGAATTCCCGGGCGTCGCCGCTGTCCCCACCGCGCACGGAGCCGTACGGGTGCCCGAGGGCCCGGAGATATGCAACCCGTGCCTCCTCGAGATAGGGAAGGTACGCCGCGTGGTGGATGATGCCCATGGCATCGGTCTCGGCGAAACGGGTGCGCAGCCGGTGCGTGAACGAATAGTCCGCCGGGTCACGTGTGGCCTCCAGAGACTGGCGGGCCACGATCGTCCGCTACTCCCCCGTCGTTCCGGCGGACTGCGCTGATTCCGTACCGGCATCGAAGGACCGACGGCGGCCTGCCGCCATCCGGTTCACCCCGTCCTGGTTGAAGATGGCGAACTCGCCCTCGGCCTCCACCGTGACCACGCCTCCCTGCACGATGCGGCCCTTGCTGAAGATCCGGCGGTCGGTCACCTCGGTCACCCACCCCTCGAAGACCGCCTCCTCGTTGGTGAGCGTCGGGCGCAGGTAGCGCAGGGCCAGCGATACGGTCGGGCCGACCGACCCCTCTATCGCATTGGCCGCCGTGAGGATGATGTCGAAGGCGGCCGCCAGCACGGCTCCGTGCACACAGCCGGGTGCGCCCTCGTAGGTGACGTCGAAAACCCCGCGGCCGAGAGCAATCGGCGGCTCGAAGTCGAGTACGACCGGCAGTGCCACCGGGTTGAACGGCCCGACCACGACGTCGTATGGCATGGCCCCGCCCAGCGGCACGTCCCTCGGCGGACCGTCCTCGTCGGGGGGCATGAACCGCGGCAGCGGGTCCTGGGGCAGGTGCGTTTCGAGCTCGTCGGCGAGTGTGGCGAGGCGGACGGTCAGGCGGGCGGTCTCTGACGCCGGCGGCGCCGCGCTGACCGACAAACGGATGAGGCGGCGCAGGACGTCTGCCAGCTCGCGCGCTTCGGGCTCGCGGTCCCGAAGCCCGGGATGGTCCTGGAACGACGTCGGCCGGGGGTCGGGCGTCAACACGGCGAGGAAGAGTACCGCCGGGTCTCGGTCGGACGACATTCCGGCACCGACGAGCGGACTGGCCGACCGTTCTCGGTTGGGCGCCCTCGAGCGCTCGTAACATGGCCCGGGTGACCCCAGAGCATGCAGTCCACTTCACCTCCGGGAGCCCCGAGACAGTCCTCGACCCGCTCGATCCGGAGTTGGCCGCCGCTCTCGACGCGGCCCGGTCCCTCCCTCCGGACCGCCGTCGGGAGGCGGTGGCGGCCGTCGCGGCCCGGGATCCCCACTGCCTGCAGGCCTGGGCGGACCTGGCCGAGCTGGCCAACGACCCCATCGACCGATACGCCTTTGCCCGGGTGGGCTACCACCGCGGGCTCGATGCGTTGCGGGCCGCCGGCTGGCGCGGGTCGGGCTACGTTCGCTGGCGCGACGAACCCAACCGTGGTTTCCTCCGCTCGCTGCACATGTTGCAACTGGCGGCGGGCAGCATCGGAGAGGTCGACGAGGAACAACGGTGCGACCTCTTCCTGCGCCAGCTCGACCCCGAATGGGGATCGCGCGAAGCCTGACTCAGGACCGGCGGGCCCTCCCTGAAGGTCCGCTGCACGTAGTTAGCCTCTCTAACTGTATGATGGTCGAAGTGTCAGTGACCTCTCCTCCTTCTACCGACGCGGCATCCGGCGGCACGGCCCGCTCCCGCGCCGGCACCAAGATGTCCGCCGCACCTCCCGTTCTCGGGACCTACGGCCGCGTCGCGGCGTGGCTCTCGAAGCGGGTGGAGGTCGCATTGGCCCAGGTGGAGTTGACTCTCCCCCAGTACCGGGTGCTCGGGATCCTGGCCGAAGGCACCGCGGCCGCCTCGGGTCTGGCCGACCGCCTGGCCGTCCGCCGGCCCTCCATCACCGCCCTGATCGACGGCCTGGTGGCCCGCGGCCTGGTCGACCGCCGCCAGGAGGACGCCGACCGCCGGCGGGTGGAGGTGCGCCTGACGCCGGAGGGAGTCAGCACGCTGGCCCGGGCCGACGAGGCCGTGGACGAGTATCTCGTCGCCATCGCCGGCCACCTGCCCGACAAAGAGGAGGCCATGGCGCTCCGCTCACTCGAGCTCTGGGCCCGGGCGATGGTGGAGTCCCGCCAGGGCCCGCGCCAGGCCGGCGACGGCACGACATCGCCCCGAGGGACGGAGCGATGAGCAAGACCGAGGACATGATCGAGGGGGCACCCTCGGGGGCGCAGGCCGCCGGAAAAGGCCGGACCGGCCGGACCGGGACCGGGGGGCGGACACCCGGGAAACCGACACTCCGGAAACCGACACCCACGAAGCCGAGCCCCAGGACGGCGTGCGCCGGCTGCCACTGGCGGCCTACGTCCCGATGGGCGTCACGAGCCGCTACGAAGCCCCCAGCGCGACTGTCGACCCGGATCGATCCAAGGGCTGGATCAAGCGGGCGACGCCAATCGTCATGGCGCACAAGGTGGCGTGGTTCAGCGCGCTCATCTTCTCGTTCCTCGGGCTGATCATTCAGGTGTGGATCCCCAAGATCCTCCAGAACGGCATCACCAACGCGCTCATCAACAAGACGCAGCCGCTTCACACTTACGTGGAATTGATCGCAGTGCTGGCGTTGTTCACGGGGCTCTTCGGCTACATCTCGCGCACCAATCTCTTCAAGGTCGCCTACGCGATCGAGTTCGACCTGCGCAACATCCTCTACGAGCACTTCACGCGGATGTCGTTCCCCTTCTATGACCGGGTGCAGTCGGGTCAGCTGATCTCGCGGGCGAACTCGGACATCCGCTCGGTGCAGATGTACCTGACGTTCGCGCCCATGATCCTGGTGCAGTGCTCCATCGCGCTTGTGGCCTTCGGCTTCATGCTCTCCATCAGCGTGCCTCTGGCCTTCGTGGCCATGGCCGCGATGCCCTTCATCTATCTCGTCGGCGTCAGGATGCGGAAGTCGCTCTTCCCCGTGTCGTGGATCATCCAGTCCCGCCTGGCCGAGGTGGCCACGGTGGTGGACGAGAACGTGAACGGCGTGCGCGTCGTCCGCAGCTTCGCCGCCGAGCAGCAGCAGCTCCGCCAGCTGGCGACGGCGGCCGACCGGGTCCAGTGGGGCTACATCAAGGACGCCGACCTGCGCGCCCGCTTCGCTCCGTTGGTGCAGAACCTCTCCCAGGTCGGCCTGGTCTTCGTCCTCCTCGTGGGCGGATGGATGGTCATCCACTCGGGCTTGCCGGTTGCCTCCATCGTCTCGTTCAACCTGTACCTGATCATGATGCAGGCCCCATTCATGATGCTGGGGATGCTCATCATGATGGGGCAGCGCGCCTCGGCGTCGGCCGAGCGGATCTACGAGATCCTCGACGAGCAGCCGACGATCGTCGACCGCCTCGACGCAGTCGACCTCGTCAACTGCCGGGGCGACGTCGAGTTCGACGATGTCACCTTCTCCTACGCGGCGGACAGCCTCCTGTCGAAGCCAGGTGACGAGAACGGCGGACGCCGGGACATCCTGAGCCACCTGAACCTGCACCTCCACCCCGGCGAGACGGTGGCACTCGTGGGGCGTACGGGCAGCGGCAAGTCGAGCGTCGCGCGTGTCCTTGCCCGCTTCTACGACGCCACCGGGGGCACTGTCCGGGTGGACGGCCACGACGTGCGCGACCTCACTCTCACCAGCCTGCGCGGCAACATCGGCGTCGTCCTCGACGAGCCGTTCCTCTTCTCCGTGTCCATCCGGGACAACATCGCCTACGGCCGGCCCGACGCCTCCATGGAGGAGATCATCGCCGCGGCCGAGGCGGCCGGCGCTTCCGAGTTCGTCAACCATCTGGCCGACGGGTACGAGACGGTGGTCGGCGAGCGCGGCTACACGCTCTCGGGCGGACAACGCCAGCGGATCGCCATCGCCCGTGCGCTGCTGGTGAACCCGCCCATCCTCATCCTCGACGACGCCACCAGCGCCATCGACGTGAAGGTGGAGCAGGGCATCCACTCGGCGCTGCGCGTCCTCATGGAGGGACGCACGACGCTGATCATCGCCCACCGCCTCTCGACCATCAGCCTGGCCGACCGGGTCGTGCTGCTCGACGGCGGCCAGATCGTCGCTGACGGGACCCACGCCGAGCTCCTGACCTCCACGCCGCTCTATTCCGAGGTGCTGGCCCAGGCCGCCAGCGAGGAGGACCTGGCCGAGGAGGCCGCGGCCGGGGCCGAGGACCTCGGGCTCGACGACGACGTCCTCGAGCCCGAGGGCGTGGCCCTCGCCCCGGAGGACGGGCTTCTCGAGACCGACGACGAGGTGCTCGAGCCCGAGAGGGGTGCGGTCTGATGTTCGGCGGAGGTGGAGCACCCATGGGCGGCGGCGGCGCACCCGGCGCCGCCCAGGCCGGCCTGCCCTTCGGCGGCATCCCCCACGAGCTGCAGGACGGCGTCGACCTCCTCTTGAAGGACGAGCCCGACCGCGGCGAGTCCGACGCCGTCTTCACCCAGCTGCCCTCGCCGCACGAGTCCAAGAAGCTGACCCTCACCACCCTGCTCTTGGAGTACCCGGGGATGTGCGCGTTGGCGACCCTGCTCGTCGGGCTCATCGCCCTGTTCACCCAGCTCGGCCCGAGCTTCGTCTCGTACGCCATCAACCACGGCCTGACGCCGCCCCACTACGACTACGGCGTCGTCGTGTTCATGGCGGTGCTGTACCTGGTCTCCATCTGCGTCTCGGCGGGTGCGCAGTACGGGCAGGCCCGGGTGACGGGCCGCCTCGCCTCATGGGTCATGAACGACCTGCGCATCAAGGTCTTCCGGCACCTGCAGCGGCTCTCGCTCGATTTCTTCACCGAGGAGAAGGCCGGTGTCGTCATGAGCCGCATGACGAGCGACATCGAGAACCTGCAACAGCTGCTCCAGGACGGCCTGGCCCAGTTCGCCATTCAGGGGCTGACCATGGTCGTCATCACGGTCTTCCTCTTCGCCACCAACGCCACACTGGCCGCCATCACGGTCTTTGCCGTCCTCCCACCGCTGGTCCTCATGTCGATCTGGTTCAAGCGAGCCTCCGAACGCGGGTACGACAAGGTGCGCGACGGCATCGCGCTGGTGCTGGCGGACCTCTCCGAGAGCCTGCAGGGCGTGCGCATCGTCGAGCGCGCACAACCGGCAGCGCTACAACGTGGAGACCCACCGCGACATCGTGGGCTCGTACCGCGACGCCAACAACTACACGGGGCGCATCAACGGCATCTACGGGCCGGGCTCGCAGGTCATCAGCGTCTTCGGCCAGCTCCTGATCCTGGGCATCGGCGGGGCCATGTACCTGCACCACCCCCAGGAGATCAACCTGGGTCAGCTGACCGCTTTCTTCCTCTACGTGAACCGGTTCTTCTCGCCGATCCAGCTCCTGGTGCAGCAATACAACACCTTCCAGCAAGGCCGGGCGTCGGTGTTCAAGCTGCGCGGGCTCCTGGAGACCGAGCCCTCGGTCCTGGAGGCGCCCGACGCCGTGGAGCTCCCGCAAATCCGCGGCGAGATCCGCTTCGACCACGTGTCGTTCGGTTACGACCCCGCCGTGCCCGTCCTGCACGACGTGGATCTGACCATTGAGCCCGGCGAGACGGTGGCCTTCGTCGGCGCCACCGGGGCGGGGAAGTCGACGATGGCCAAGCTCGTCACCCGCTTCTACGACCCGAGCGCAGGACGGGTGCTCATCGACGGCTACGACCTCACGCACGTGACGCTGGCTTCATTGCGCTCACAACTGGGCGTCGTCCCCCAGGAGCCGTTCCTGTTCGCCGGCACCATCCGGGACAACATCGCATTCGCCCGGCCGGGTGCGCCCGACGACGAGGTGTGGAACGCGGTGCACCAGGTCGGCCTGGGCGAGCTCGTGCACCGGCTCCCCTACGGACTCGACACACCCGTGCACGAGCGGGGCCAATCGCTCTCGTCGGGCGAGCGCCAGCTCATCGCCCTCGGTCGGGCCTTCATGGCAGAGCCCCGGGTGCTCGTGCTCGACGAGGCCACCTCGAACCTGGACCTGAAGTCCGAGACGATGGTGGAGGCGGCGCTGGACGTGCTGCTGGACGGGCGGACCGCCGTGCTCATCGCGCACCGGCTGTCGACGGCAATGCGGGCCGACCGCATCGTCGTCGTCGGCGACGGCAGCCTGCTCGAGGTCGGCTCGCACGACGAGCTGGTGGCGCTGGGCGGCCACTACGCCGAGATGTATCACACCTGGATCAACCAGTCGCACGCGGCGTAAGTCTGCTGCTTCGCTCGCTGCTCGCTCGGCCCGGATCTACCGGGCGTCGGTGCCAGGTATCCGGAAGGAGCGACTGCGGGTGCCGAGCGCGTCTCCGCGCGCAGACGCCCGCCGCGGCGCCTCTGAGCCCGCCGCGGCACTCTGGGGACTCTCAACTAACTCGTTTATAGTTTTTCGCGAGACATCCGGCCGGCACAAGAGTGGGCACGACAGGCCCGGACCCAACCCGTGCCTGGCACCATTGGTCGATGCCCGAGAACTACTTCGTGGGGTCGATCGCCTCCGGCTACGAGGCCAAGTGGCCCCACCTCTTCGATCCAGCTGTCGTCGACCCGGCCGTCGACTTCCTGGCCACGCGAGCCGGCGACGGGCCCGTCCTGGAGCTCGGCATCGGGACCGGACGGCTGGCGTTACCTCTGAGCCGGCGGGGCCTGCAGGTGCACGGGATCGAGCTCTCGTCCGACATGGTCGATCAGCTCCGGGCTCACGATGGCGCTGATGCGATCACGGTGACCCTCGGTGATTTCGCCACGACCCCGGCCGAAGGATGCCGGGGCGCCGCAACCCTCGCCTATCTCGTGCGCAACACCATCATGAACCTCACCACCCAGGACGCACAGGTGGCGTGCTTCGCCAACGTCGCCGCGCACTTGGCGCCCGGGGGGGCCTTCGTGATGGAGGTCGTGGTGCCGGACCTCCGGCGACTCCCGCCCGGCGAGACCGTGCGGGCGTTCACCGTGACCACGTCGCATCTCGGCTTCGACGAGTACGACGTGGCGCAGCAAGGGTCGGTCTCCCACCATTACTGGGTCACCGACGGCAGGATCGAGACCTTCTCGGCTCCGTTCCGCTACGTGTGGCCCTCGGAGCTCGACCTGATGGCACGGCTGGCGGGGATGAGCCTGCGCGAGCGCTGGAACGACTGGGACCGGTCGCCCTTCACGAGTGAGAGCCGAAGCCACGTCTCGGTCTGGGAGAAGACGACCGAAGCCACCGGGCCTACGGGCGCACCTCGATGATCGCCACGGAGTTCCCGTCCGGGTCGAACATCGTCGCCTTGCGGCCGGCGTCCCCGACCACTTCCACGCGGGGAGGGCTGATGTCCCGGCGGTCGAGCTCGGTCAGCGCGGCATCGAGGTCGGCCACGGAGAGGCTCACCAGGCCGCGGCCCGCCCGCGCCGCGTCGACCACGACATAGAGCCAGGCCGATTCGGCCAGGCACCACATCACCTCGTCGGCGGCGACCTCGACGTCGGCCGGCCGGCCGAAGAGGCGCTCGAAGAAGTCCCGGCCCAAGGCCAGGTCCGACACGGGCATCCCTGTGAAGGCGATCTCCACGTCCATGACCAGGACATTATCCAGGCGCAATCCTCAGGCCATTCTCAGCCGTACACACCGGTGAGGGGGCGGCACGTCGTATTCCTGCGGCGCCGGGAGACAAGGGAGGCCATACGCCATGCTCGGAGAGCGCACTTCTGCCCACTCGGTTCTCACACCCGCAAGAAGGCGGAGCCGTCCCGGGGTCGGGGGCCTCGGCCTTCTCGCTGCGGTCGCCGCTGCCGTCGCCGTCGCTGTTGCGCCCTTGGCCGTCGCGCTGGCGGACGCCGCCCCGGCCGGTGCGGCACCGATCCCCTACCTGTCGCACTTCGCCACCGTCACCACCGTCGCGTCGACGGTGCCGCCCAACGGCGACGTCAACCCCTACGGCGTCGCCGACGTCCCGTTCAGCACGGGCTCCCTGGTGAGCGGTGACACGCTGGTGAGCAACTTCAACGCGAGCAACAACACCCAGGGCACCGGCACGACCATCGTGGAGGTGGCTCCGAGCGGACAGGTGAGCGTGTTCGCGCAGATCAACCCGAACCTGCCCGGTTGCCCGGGCGGCATCGGGCTCACGACAGCACTGAGCGTGCTGAACGACGGCTACGTCGTCGTCGGCAGCCTGCCGGTGACCGAGCAGGGAACCGGCACCCCGGAGGCCGGGTGCCTCATCGTCCTCAACAGCGCGGGCGTGCCGGTCGAGACGTGGGCGGGTCACGGCATCAACGGGCCGTGGGACATGACCGCGCAGCAGCTCTTCGGACCGTTCGCCCAGCTGTTCGTGACCAACGTGCTCAACGGCACCGTCGCGGCTGCAGGCAATGAGGTGGACCGTGGCACGGTGCTCCGCCTGAGCGTCTTCGAGCCAACCGGACGGCCGCCCCTCCTGATCGGGACGACGGCGATCGCCACCGGGTTCCCCGAGGAGCTCAACTCCAGCGCCCTCGTGCTCGGCCCGACCGGTGTTGCGCTCGGACCCAACGGCACTCTGTATGTTGCAGACACGGTCCACAGCCGTCTCGCGGCCGTGCCCTTCGCAACGAGCCGCTTCCTCCCGGCGTCGGGCGGTGGCCTCACGGTCAGCCAGAACGGAAGCCTCAACTCGCCACTCGGTCTGGCCGTGGTTCCCGGCGGTGACCTGGTCGCGGTGAACGGCAACGACGGGAATGCCGTCGAGGTCACCCCCTTGGGCGCGCAGGTCGACACTCTGACGATCGATCCCTTCGACTCTGGGGGCGACCTCTTCGGGCTGGCTGTCGCGCCCGGCGGGCACGGCATCCTCTTCGTCGACGACAACGGGGACGCCAACACGCTCGACCTCCTGCACTAGCCCAGCGGGAGCAGCCGGTCCGGCCGCCCAGTGCGGACACGTGCCGTCCCGGGCGCCCGGCCGTTCAGTCGGCCCGGCTCCAATCGCGCAGCGTGGCCCGGTAGCGGGCGTCCCAGTCGTCATAGGTGGCACGGAGCGGCCCACCGGGCCAATCCGCGGGGAGCAGCTCGGCGGGCAGCAACGGATCGGCCTGCAGGTGCCGCAGCACCGCGGCCGAGAGCTCGAACCCGGGCGCCAGCTCGTCGGGCCCTTCGGGGGCCAGCGCGCCGAGGCGACCCAGCAGGCGGCGCGCCCTGTCGGACCACGCCGCCAGGTCCCACAGCCGACGGGCCAGGCCCGGCGGATCCCCCGGCGTGGCCGTCATCAGTTCGACGTCGTCGTCCAGGGAGTCGGGGAACAGCACGGCCACGTTGGCCGGCCGCATCCACACACCCTCACGCAGCTCGGCCAGCCGGGCGTAGGCCAGCGCCCGGCGGCGGCTGCCCCGGACCTCGGCCGAGCTTCCCGTCGTCGTCACCACCGCCAGCCACCACTCCCCGTCGTAGCGGGCGGTCGCACCGGCGCGACTGGCGGACTGCCGCGACTGGCGGGCGGCGAGATGCCCGGCCAGGCGGTACCGACCCGACCCGTCGGTGGTGACCTCTCCGGTGGCGACCATCCGGCTCAGGGCCACCCGGGCCCCGTTCTCGCTGATGCCGAAGAGACCGGTCAGCCGCACGAGCTGCGCCACGGGCAGCTCGGGAGGATCCATGCCCAGCAAGCCGCTGGCCAGGACGGATCGGGCGGTGAGCGGGGAGGCCGGCTCCTCGAGCCCGGGCCGGGTCGCGGCATTACGTGGTTGCGTCACTTGACGAATTCCAGTAATATAGGCGCCATGGTCAGCACCATCGTGCCCGACGTCGCCGACCGGCCCGAGGTCCTGCCCAGCGACCGGCTCCTGGCGAACGGCATGGCCATCCCTGCGCTGCGGAGCGACCTGCGCCGCATCGACAATGTGCGCAACGCCATCTCGGTGGCTGCGGTGTGGTTCTGGGTGGCGCTCATCATCGGTGGCGCGGTGTGGATCGACCAGTGGTGGAGCTACCTGTTGGCGTTCGTGCTCATGGGGCCGATGTACGCCCGCTTCGCCATCCTCATGCATGAGGCGGCGCACAAGCTCCTCTTCACCAACAAGCGATGGAACGACTGGATCGGCAAGTGGGTGGTGGCCTATCCGGTGTTCACGCCGGTGCAGCTGTACCGCCGGGTGCACTTCGCCCACCACAAGGACGAGTTCGGTCCCGGCGAGCCCGACATGGCGTTCTACTCCCCGTACCGCTGCACCCGCCGGGCCCTGCGACGGCGGCTCTTCCGTGACGCCGTCGGGATCAGCGGCTGGAAGAACTTCGTCCCGCTGGTCAAGAACACGCGCACCAAGCCGTTCCGCCCCATCGGCTTGTCCATCTTCGGCGTCCAGGCGCTTCTGTGGGCGGTGATGTGGGCCACCACGGGACGCTGGTGGATCTACCCGCTCCTGTGGTTCGTCCCCTGGATGACAGAGTGGCGCGTCATCAACCGCCTGCGCTCCATCGCGGAGCACGGGGGCATGCAACGCAGCCCGGACCGCCGGGCCACGACGCACAACGTGCGCCAGTCCTGGCTCGCCCGCTTCTGGATCGTCCCCTACAACACCGGCTGGCACCTGGCGCACCACGTGGACATGGGTGTGCCCTGGCGCAACCTGCCGGCCTTCCACGCCGAGCTCGAGCGCGCCGGCTACGTCACCGACGCGATCACCTACAAGAGCTACTGGGCGCTGTGGAAGGCACTCTCGAGCGCCGACGAGGCGAGCGAGGTCAAGGCCGTCGCCGCCTGAGCATCGCCACGCTCACGGTCGTCCGTCGGCCGGCCCGACGTTGCCGTGCAGCCAGGACAGGAGCGGGGCTGCCGCGTGGAACACGTCGGCCACCCTCTTCTTCGCCGCCGCCGTCTCGATCCATGAGGCGGCGGGCCACGACTTCATCACGACCAGGCCCTTGTGGCGGAGCAACTCGATGCGCGGATGGTCCTTGGGGAACCCCCGCGGTGCCGTCTTCAGCGTCTCCATCGCGGTGACCTCCAGACGGCCGGCGCGCAGCGTTTCGACGATGTCCTGCAGCTGGCCACCTGCCTTGTCGTGCACCACGGCGTCGCGATAGCGGGTGAGCTGCTCGGGTGTCATGTGGTACCAGCCGGCGCCGGCCAGCAGCCCGTCGGCCGACAGCTGCACGTAGCCGTCCCCGACCCTGGCGGCGATCGCCGTCTTGTACGGGGACTTGTCGCGGCTGAAGCGCGTGTCGCGATACGGCCGGAAGAGCCGGGTCTCGCCGAACTCGGGGCCCAGTTCCGCCAGGAGCGCGTCCATGGGCGCCTTCACATCGCGCTCGTACATCTCCTTGTGGTCCCACCAGTACGCCTTCGAGTTGTCCGCCTCGAGGCCCTCGTAGAAGTCGAGTGCGCGTGCGGGCCATCCCTTGAACGTCATCGAGTCGACGCTACCGGAGCCCGCACAGCGCACACCGGAGTTTCTGCGCCACCGCGATGGGGCACAAACCGACGGTGCGCCCCATCGATAGCGGGGACCGCCCGCCGCCCGCCGCGGCCGCGGCCGCGGCCGCACTGCGCTGGGGACCCGCCGTGGCCGGCTGCGGTCTCCTCGTCGCCGCGGCGCTGCTCGCCCCGCACGAGGCCCGCGCCGCCGCCGCCCAGGACTGGCCACCGTTCGTCCTTGTTGCCGGCCTGCTCCTGGTCGGTCTCGTCGCCGACGGCGACGGCCTCTTCGCCGCCGGGGGCCACGCCCTGGCCCGCGTGTCCCCCAACGGCGTGCTGCTCTACGCCGGGACCGCGGTGCTCGTCGTGGCGGTCACCACGCTTCTCAACCTCGACACGTCGGTCACCTTCCTGACTCCGGTCCTCGTCTACGCCGCCCGGAGCCGCGGCGAGGGCGAGGCGCCGCTCCTCTACGGCTGCCTGCTCCTCTCCAACGCCGGGTCGCTGCTCCTTCCGGGCTCCAACCTCACGAACCTGATCGTCCTCGGCCACCTCCACCTCTCCGGACGCGCCTTCCTCGCCCACATGGCGTTCCCGGCGCTGGCCGCCGCCGGGGTCACCGCGCTCGTCGTCGGTGCCGTGCACCACCGCGCCCTCCGCGCCACCATCGCTCCGACCACAGAGGCGGAACGCCCCGTCCTCGGCCTCGGGCTCCTGGCCGTGGCGGCCGTGACCGTCCTCGTGCTGGCCCTGCGCGCCCCGGCGCTTCCCGTGGCCGGGGTCGGCGTCGCCGCCGTGCTGCTCCGAGGACGGTCGGACGGCGGATCGGGCGGCTGGACCCTGACCCGGGGCGCGTTCGAGATCCTCGGCGTACCCGTCCTGATCGCGCTCTTCGGCCTGGCCGTGGCCCTCGGCACACTCGGACGGTCGTGGTCCGGCCCGGCCACCCTGCTGTCCCATCTCGATGCCGGGGGCACCGCCGCCGTGGCGGCGCTCACCAGTGTCCTGGTGAACAACCTGCCGGCCGCATCGCTGCTGGCGGCGCGCCGACCTCCCCACCCCTTCGCCCTGCTGATCGGCCTCAACGTGGGGCCGAACCTGTTCGTGACGGGCTCGTTGGCCTGGCTGCTCTGGTTGCGGGCGGCCCGGGGGGCGGGCGCGCGGCCCGACGTCCGGCGGGCCGCCCTGCTCGGGCTGGCGAGCGCGCCGCTCGCCATCGGAGCAGCGGTCGGCGTGCTGGTGCTGCGTGGGCCAGGCTGAGTGTGACCGGCCGTCCCGCTCCGGCGTCAGCCCTGCATGGCGATGTGGTCCGTGCGCACCGTGACGCGGATGCGCACCTCACCCTCACGGCGCGCCGGGTAGCTGTCCACCCCGAGGTACTTCTTCGCCAGGGCGTCGATGTCCGCGTCGGCACCCTCGGTCGAGACGTCGGCGACCGTCCCGCTGAACGCGACCACGTTGTACGGGTCGTCGGGGTCGATCACGGTCACGGCGACCCGGCCGTCCCGCTCGAGGTTGCGCGCCTTCTTGCGGCCCTGCGCCGTGTTGAACACGACGTCGTCGCCGTCGCGGTCGACCCAGAGCGGTGTGATCTGGATCGATCCGCCGGGGTTCAAGGTGGCCAGCGAGGCCAGGACGGGCCGGTCGATGAGCGCACGGGGCTTCTCAGACAAGACGTCGGCCATTGGTCGGGGTCTCCCTTCTCGTGTCTTCTCGTGTCGAGTGACCGCAGGCGAGCCGCCGGGTCTCGGTCAGAGTAGGCGTGCGGCGGGGCCGGCGAATCGGCCCGGTTCATGCAAGGAAAAGGAAATCAGTTCCCTTGGACGCCGAGCGCCTGCCGCAGCACCAGCCCCGACTCGCGCTGGGCGCGCTTCGACACGGCCGCCGTCGACACCAGGGTGGAGCCGTGAAAGGTCCCGGGGAACTGGTGCAGCTCCACCGAGACGCCCGCCTGCAGCAGCCGCTGGGCGTAGGTGATCCCCTCGTCGCGCAGCGGATCGTTCTCGGC
This sequence comes from uncultured Acidimicrobiaceae bacterium, assembly GCA_963736515.1. GTDB lineage: Bacteria > Actinomycetota > Acidimicrobiia > Acidimicrobiales > RAAP-2 > Bog-473. Next base: position 126,970 of record CAVTPE010000004.1, read on the forward strand.
CGTCGAGACGTAGGCCGGCGGCAGCCCGGTCAGATCGTCCGCCCGGGCCGGCGCGGCGTAGGCCGGCACGTCGGCGGTCCCGTAGAGCGGCCCGAGATAGGCCCGCCAGCTCTGCACGGCCAGCGGCCTGTTCCACATCGGCGAGTCCACGAACGTCCGCATGGAGCCGGTCTGGAGCCGATCGTCGAGCTCGGGGATCTGCAACATCTGGAAGCAGACCGGCGGCCCGCCGTGATCGCGGGCGAGCAGGGCCGTCGCCGCCGCCAGACCGCCCCCGGCGCTCACGCCGCTCAGGGCCACCCGCCCGGGGTCGACGCCCAACGCGTCGGCCTCGGCGTGCAGATAGGTGAGCGCGGCATAGCAGTCGTGCAGTCCGGCGGGGAACGGATGCTCGGGCGCCAGCCGGTAGTCGACCGACACGACGACGGCGCCGGTGCCGAGGGCGGTGAGGGCTGCACCGGCGTGCTCGGCCTCGACGCTCCCGATCACGAAGCCGCCGCCGTGGATCATGAGGACCCCGGGCACCCGGTTCGCGGCGGATGTTGACACGGACGCGGACGCCGCCACCGGGCGGTAGACGCGCACCGGCACGTCGGGATCGCCGTCGGCGCCGGGGACCATGCGGTCGTCGATCTCGAGCGTCTCGATCCCGGGGATGTCGAACGTGATGGAACCGATCAGCTCATCGAAGGCCCGCCGCGCTGCGGGCGGGTCGGTCAGGTCCATGGCGGGCAACAGGTCGACCATGGCCGCCAGCTCCGGGTCCATCATGATCTGCTCTGCCTCCCCCCGACTACTTCGGCTGCATCCGGATGCCGGCGTCGATCCGGATCGACTCGGCGTTGATGTACGAGTTCGAGAGCAGCTCGACGGCCAGCGTGGCGAACTCCGTGGAGTAGCCGAGGCGGTGCGGGAACAGCACGTCCTGGGCCAGCTTCCCCTTGAACGATTCGGAGCCCTCACCGGCGCCGTAGATCGGCGTGTCGATGAGCCCCGGCAAGATCGTGTTGACCCGGATACCGACCACGGCCAGATCACGCGCGACGGGGAGGGTCATACCGACGACCCCGCCCTTCGACGACGAATAGGCGGCTTGGCCGATCTGCCCGTCCTCGGCCGCCACCGACGACGTGTTCACGATGGCGCCCCGGGCCCCGTCCTCGTCGGGCTCGTTGAGGCTCATCTTGGTGGCGGCCAGACGCACGCAATTGAACGTCCCGATGAGGTTGATCTCGATCACCCGGCGGTACAGGTCGAGGTCGTGCGCCGACGTGTAGTCGCCGTCCCGGCCGATGGTCCGGGTGGCCCAGCCGATCCCCGCGCAGTTCACCAGCGACTTGAGCGGCGCCATCTCGGTCGCGGCATCGACGGCGGCGATCACCTGCTCGGCGTTGGTGACGTCGGTCTGGACGAAGAGGCCGCCGATCTCCTTGGCCAGTGGCACCCCCTTGTCCTCCTGGAGGTCGGCGACGACCACGCGGACTCCCCGCTCGGCCAACAGGCGTGAGGTGGCGAGACCGAGGCCCGACGCCCCTCCGGTGACGATCGCCGACGTGCCGTTCAGTTCCATTTCGCTGCGACTCCTTGTGGGGTGGCCCGCCCTTCGGGCCTGCACTCGCCGTGCCGGCCAGAGGATAGGGGGCGCCCCGGCCGGGGTCACATCTGCTCGGGCGCCTCCATGCCGAGCAGCGAGAGCCCGAGCTCGAGCACCCGTGCCGTCAGATCGCAGAGGCCGAGCCGCGAGGAGCGCACCGATTCGTCGTCGACCAGCACCCGGCAGGCCTCGTAGAACGTGGTGAACGAGGTGGCCAGCTCGAAGAGGTAGGTGCAGAGCTTGGAGGGGCTGTACGAGTCGGCGGCAGCCTCGACCGCCGCCGCGAAGCCCAGCAATTGCAGGGCCAGCGCGCGCTCGGAGGGCTCGCCGAGCTGCGGCACCGCACCCGGTGCCGGCGGCGCCACGCCGGCCCGCCGGAAAATGGATCGGATGCGGGCGTGCGCGTACTGCAGGTAGGGCCCGGTGTCGCCCTCGAAGGCGAGCATGCGGTCCCAGTCGAAGACGTAGTCCCGCACGCGTTCGGTGGACAGGTCGGCGTACTTGACCGCCCCGATGCCCAGCGCATGCGCCACGGCGGCCTGGCGCTCGGGGGAGAGGTCGCTGGAGCGCTCCTTCAGGGCGGTCTCGGCCCGCTCGATACCCTCCGACAAGAGGTCGATGAGGCGCTCGGACTCGCCGGCCCGGCTCGCCATCTTCTTCCCGTCGGTCCCGAGGACGAAGCCGAAGGAGACGTGGACGGCCTCGACGCCCGACGGGAGGTAGCCCGCCAACTGCGGCCGCGGCGAACACCAGACGGAAATGGAGGGTCTGCTCGGCCGCCACCACGTAGAGCAGGCGGGTGGCGCCGATGCGGCCGGTGCGGTCGCGCACTGCGGCCAGGTCGGTGGCGGGGTAGCCGTAGCCGCCGTCGGACTTGCGCACGATGAGCGGGAGCGGCTCGCCGGCGCGGTTCTCGAAGCCGTCGGGGAACACGCACAGGGCCCCGTCGTCCTCCACCAGGAGGCCCTTCTCGTCGAGCTCGGAGACGACGACGGGCAGCAGCGGGTTGTAGAAGCTCTCTCCCACGACGTCGTCGGGGGTCAGGAGCACCCCGAGCAGCTCATAGACCTCGCCGGCATGGCGCATCGACTCCGCCACGAAGACGCGCCAGAGATGCAGCGTCTCGTCGTCGCCTCCCTGCAGCAGAACGACGCGGCGCCGGCACCGCTCGGCGAAGTCGGGGTCGCTGTCGAACTGCCGGCGCGCCGAGCCGTAGAACTCGTTGAGGTCCCGCACGCTGAAGGACTCGGCGTTCTCGGCGCCGTCGACGTCGAGCAGGTGCTCGATGAGCATGCCGAACGGCGTCCCCCAGTCGCCGATGTGGTTCTCGCGCCGCACGTCGTGCCCGAGGAAGCCGAGGAGGCGGGCGAGCGAGTCCCCGATGAGCGTGGTGCGCAGGTGGCCGACGTGCATCTCCTTGGCCACGTTGGGCGCCGAGTAGTCGATCACGATCGTCTCGGGGTGCGCCGTCGCCTCGACGCCCAGCCGCTCGTCGGTCGAGAGGGCCGCCACCTGCCCGGCCACGAAGGGGTCGGACAGTGTCAGGTTGATGAAGCCGGGACCGCTGACCTCCACCTCGGCGCAGACGTCGTCGAGGTCCGCCGCCGCCACGACCTCCTCGGCCACCTGGCGCGGCGGCCGGCCGACGACCTTGGCCAGGGGGAGGGCCCCGTTGGACTGGAAGTCGGCCCGGTCGGAGGCCCGCAGTACCGGGTCCGCGCCGGGCACCACCGTGTCGTAGGCGGCCTGGAGACGTTGGAGGAGGACGCTGGAGGCGTCAGGCATCCCCCATTCTCGCATGCCCCGCCCACCCCTGGACCCGGGCGGCGGTGCTCAGTCCGCCGGCGCCCCCATGCCACCGTCGAGCAACCCGTACCTGCGGTAGGGGCCGAAGAAGCCGTGCTCGAGCAAGCCGTACCCGACGTGGCCGTCGTAGGAGAACTCGGCCACGTGGTCGACGATCCCGTACTGAGCGATCCCCTGCACGTCGTCGACGGCGAGGACGAGGCCCTGGGTCACCGGTTCGCTGCCGTGGTACATCCCGTGCCGCCAGTCGGCGTCGATGCCGTAGCCGGTCCCGATGGAGACGAAGTTGGCCAGCAACGAGCGGCACGTGACCTCCATGCCGGCCTCGGGGAATCGCACGACCGAGTGGTCGATGACGCGGGTGCCCGGGATCAGATGGTGCTCGTGCTCGGACCGGCCGAGATCCTCGACGGGCCGGTCGGGGTCGACCCAGACCCGCTCGCTCTGCACCAGCGGCCGCTCGCCGTCGTCCCGCTCGTGGCAGATGTACATGATGGCGTGATCGTCGAACTGCATGGGGAAGTAGTTCCACATCCCGCCCAGCACGAGCTCGCCCTGGCGGATGCCGTCGCTCTCGGGCTCACCCACCGGACGGACGCCCCACGATCGGTCGCGGGTCCCCCAGCAATGGTCCCGGGCCACCGGGAGATCGACCCCGCCCACGGACAACGTGCCTGACCAGCAACCCGTCTGGGCCAGGCGCTGGGTGTCGAAGACGACCTTGCCCTTGCTCCGCATGTACTGGCGGGGCTCGGCCACGGCGGGAATGTGCCCCTCCCACGTGACGTCCATCGCCACGCTGTGCTCGGTGGGCTCGACCACCACCCGCAGGCGGCGCAGGGGCTCGAGCACCTCCACGCGGAACGGCCCGACGGAGAGGTCGCCCCGGTCGACCAGGGGCGCCGAGGCGCGCACCACGTGCTGGGACCCGCCATGGCGAACGTCGATGAACGCGTCGACCACACCGAGGTTCGGGTACTGGCCGTAGCCGAAGATGGCGAACCAGTCACCCGAGCCCGGGTGCATGTTGAAGTAGTAGCGGTCGTAGAAGTTGCGGTCGCTCGTCGCCGGGTGGGCGATGAACTCGGCCGCTTGGTGGACGGGGTAGTCGTCCCAGGAGGAGAGGGTCACCGCCGCGTGCTCGAGCAGCACGCGCAGCCGCTGCCGCAGCCGCCGGCCACCGGTGCGCCGCACAGGCCACCGCCCGGCTCCGCCGCCAGGCCGGTGGTGGCGAAGACGGGGAGCAGCCGCCGCGCGCCGACATGGCCGTGAGGGCAACTGGCCGGCGCGTCGGCGTCGGCCATGGGCCGGCGCTCGTCGAAGACGGCATGACAGGTCGAACAACGGAATTCGTAGACGGGCACGTGGACGGACCTCCCTCCGGTCCCGCAGCCTACGCGAGGCGCCTGGAGCCCGTCCCGACGACGTGTCCTACGGCTGCGCGAAGCCGTAGATCGGCTCGCCGTTGTACGAAGCGGAGTCGGCCGGCAGGAACGGCCCGTCCAGCGCGGTGGACAGGAAGCCGCTGCGGCCCGGCCCGGAGTCGCCTCCGACCGTCATGATGGCGTCGTCGGGCCAGACCTGGGTCACGATCCCGACGTGCACCGAGGTCGCCGTGCTCTGCGGCCCGGTCCCGTAGAGCACGGCGTCGCCGACCGCCGGCATGGCCGTCGGCGGAAGGTCGCGGCCGTGGGCGCCAGCCCAGCCCCACATGTCACCGGTGAAGGCGTAGCGCGGGACGGGGAATCCCGCCTGCTCCCAGGCCCAGGTGGCGAACAGCGCGCACCACTGCTCGCACGGGCCGTACGGGTTGCAGAAGAGACCCTGGATGTCGGGGTCGGGCTCGATCTGGGAGGCCACGGCGGCGGCGATGGTGGCCGAGCCGGGGAACATCGGTTCGGGCGTGGCGGTCGAGAAGCTGTACTGCCAGGCCTGCGGATCGAGTAGCCAGTACCCGGTCCCCTTGTTGTTCCCGATGATGGCCGAGATCTGCGTTGCCGTCGGGTCCAACGAGAGGCCGCCGAAAGCCTGGGCGTCGCCGTAGGGCAGCACGACCCCGTTCTCCGTCGCGAGGAGATAGCCGCCGCCGTCGGGCGAGGCCACCATGCCGACCACCGGGTCGGGCAGGTCGGCGGCGCCGGCCGAGCCGTGGAACTGCGCGTCGCCGTAGTTGAAGATGCCGCCGTCTGCCGCGACGAGCCAGTACCCCTTGCCGTCCTGCGTCGTCGCCATGCCCACGATCGGCTCGTTGAGCGGCGTGCCGCCCGTGCTCCCGTAGAAGCCGGCGTCGCCGTAGGCGAAGATGCCGCCGTCGGCCGCCACGAGCCAGTACCCCTTGCCGTCGGGCGTGGCGGTCATCCCGACGATCGGCTGGTTGAGGCGCGTGCTGCCCATGGAGCCGTAGAACGATGCGTCACCGTAGGCGAACACCCCGCCGTCGAGCGCGCCCATCCAGTAGCCCTTGGCGTCCGGTGTCGTCGCCATGGCCACGATGGGGCCCTGCAGAGGCAGGCTGCCGGCGGAGCCCTCGAAGGAGGCGTCGCCGAACGCGAAGACACCGCCGTCCACGCTGGCCAGCAGGTACCCGTTGCCGTCCGGAGTGGCGACACCGGAGAAGACGGGTGAGTTCAGGGGCTGGGGCATCGGCGGATCGGTCAGGCCGACGCTGCCGAAGCCGATCATCCCCCCGTCGTCGTAGACCGCTCCGGCCGGCGTCCCGCCGATGGCGCCGACACCGATGCCGACGACCAGCGCGCCGAGAACGACGACTGCCGCCGCCAGTGTCGACGCGAGGCGGTGGTGCCGCAGGCCCGACAGGGTGGCACCCATGGTGCCTCCGCGTGTGCGCACACCACCGAGTCTGCCCGATATCGCCCGGTGCCGGGCGCCGGTGGGGTTACGAAGTCGTGACGAAGCCGCCCAACGCCGGTGTGGGCCGAGGCGCGGGCCCGATGCCGCCTCCCGGGACGCGCCGGCGTCGCGTGTGGGCGGCCGGCGCAGCCTCACGGCAGAATGGGTCCATGAGCACGGACTCCCCTCCCGCAGAGCACCCCGACACGTTCGACGCCAAGGCAGACCTCACGGTGGGCGACCGCACCTACCGGATCTTCAACATCACAGCACCGGCGCTCAGCGGTCGGTACGACATCGCGCGACTGCCGTACTCCATCAAGGTCCTCCTGGAGAACCTGCTGCGCCACGAGGACGGGCCGCACGTCTCGGCCGACGACATCGTCGCCGTCGCGGACTGGGGCGCCAATCCCGAGGGACACGGCCAGGGGGCCGGCGACGCCGCGCACGAGATCGCCTTCACGCCCGAGCGAGTGCTCATGCAGGACTTCACGGGCGTGCCCGGCGTCGTGGACCTCGCCGCCATGCGCGACGCGCTGGCCAACCTGGGCGGCGACGCGACAAAGGTGAACCCGTTGGTGCCCGTCGAGCTGGTCATCGACCACTCCGTCATCATCGAGCGCTCGGGCGACGCCGAGTCCTACGACGCCAACGTGTCCATTGAGTACCAGCGCAACATGGAGCGTTACCAGCTGCTGCGCTGGGCCCAGGGCGCGTTCCGCGACTTCCGGGCCGTGCCGCCGGGCATGGGGATCTGCCACCAGGTCAACCTCGAGTACCTGAGCCGCCTGGTCTTCGCCACCGAGGACGGCCAAGCCTTCTGCGACTCGCTGGTCGGCACGGACTCGCACACGGTCATGGTCAATGGCCTCGGCGTCCTCGGCTGGGGTGTCGGCGGGATCGAGGCGGAGGCGGCCATGCTGGGCCAGCCCCTCTCCATGCTGCTGCCACCGGTGGTGGGGCTGCGCATCGAGGGCGAGCCCAAGCCGGGCATCACGGCGACCGACGTGGTGCTCACGGTCACGGAGCTGTTGCGGGACCACGGCGTGGTCGGCGCCTTCGTGGAGTGCTACGGGCCGGGCGTGGCCGCGCTGCCGCTCGAGACGCGGGCCACCATCGGGAACATGAGCCCGGAGTACGGGGCCACCTGCACCATGTTCCCCATCGACCAGGTGACCCTGGACTACCTGCGCTTCACCGGGCGAGACGAGGACCACCTGGCCCTCGTCGAGGCCTACGCCAAGGCGCAGGGCCTGTGGCACGACCCCTCGGGGCCCGAGCCGGTGTACTCGGAGTACGCCACCTTGAACCTGGGCGACGTGGAGCCCTCGCTGGCCGGCCCCGCCCGGCCCCAGGACCGGGTGCCGCTGCGCACGGCCAAGGAGTCCTTCCGCGTCGCGCTCGACCGCGCCCCGCTCACGGCGGACGGCGAGCCGGCGGCGGCGCCCCACCACCAGATGCGGGACGGCGACGTGGTGATCGCCGCCATCACCAGCTGCACCAACACCTCCAACCCCCAGGTGATGGTGGGGGCGGGGCTGCTGGCCAAGAAGGCGGCCGAGCGTGGCCTGCGCTCGAAGCCCTGGGTCAAGACCTCGCTGGCCCCGGGTTCACGGGTGGTCATGGACTACCTGGAGCGGGCCGGGCTGGTGAAGCCACTCGACGCGCTCGGCTTCTACCTCGTCGGCTACGGCTGCACCACCTGCATCGGCAACTCCGGTCCGCTGCTCGAGGGCGTCTCGGAGGCGGTGCACGCCGGCGACCTGGCCGTCTCGGCCGTGTTGTCGGGCAACCGCAACTTCGAGGGGCGCATCCACCCCGACGTGCGGCTGAACTATCTCGCCTCGCCGCCCCTCGTGGTGGCCTACGCGCTCGCCGGCACCATGGACATCGATCTGACCACCGAGCCCCTCGGACAGGACGACTCGGGCGCCGATGTGTTCCTGGCCGACGTCTGGCCCTCGCTCGAAGAAGTCAGCGAGACGATCCGCGCCTCGCTGACGTCGGACATGTTCCGCACGCGTTACGCGTCCGTGTTCGACGGCGACGACTACTGGCAGCAGGTGCCGGTGGCGGGCGGGCAGACCTACGCGTGGGAGGACGCCTCCACCTACGTGCAGAACCCGCCCTACTTCGCCGGCATGACCATGACGCCGGCTCCGGTCACCGACGTGACCGACGCCCGGGTGCTGGCCCTGCTGGGCGACTCGGTGACGACGGACCACATCTCGCCGGCGGGCTCCATCGGGCCGTCGACCCCGGCCGGCCGCTACCTGACCGAACACGGGGTGGAGCGCCACGACTTCAACTCCTACGGGGCGCGGCGCGGCAACCACGAGGTCATGATGCGGGGCACCTTCGCCAACGTGCGCCTGCGCAACCTGCTGGCGCCGGGCACCGAGGGCGGGGTGACCCTGCACCTGCCCGACGGCGACGAGACATCCATCTTCGACGCCGCCGTGCGCTATGCCGACGAGGGTGTGCCGCTCATCGTGCTGGCCGGCCGCGAGTACGGGACGGGGAGCAGTCGCGACTGGGCGGCCAAGGGCACGGCGCTCCTCGGGGTGCGCGCCGTCATCGCCCAGAGCTTCGAGCGCATCCACCGGTCCAACCTCATCGGTATGGGCGTCGTCCCGCTGCAGTTCTACAAGGGCGACTCGGTGCAGAGCCTGGGCCTCACCGGTCATGAGCGCTTCTCCATCAGCGGCCTCGACGTGGTGAACGCGGGCGAGCTGCCGAAGGAGCTGACGGTGACGGCCACCGCGGACGACGACTCGGTCACCGAGTTCCGGGCGATGGTGCGTATCGACACACCGATGGAGGCCGAGTACTACCGCCACGGCGGCATTTTGCAGTACGTGCTGCGCCAGATGGCGGGCTGACCTCGTCGGCCGTCAGCCGTCGAGGGCGGCCAGCGCCTTCTTGGGCGCCCGGCGCCGCCAGGCCTCGACAAGCAGCTCGCGCAGGAGCGGCACGGTGGCGGCTCCGAGGACCACCCGGCAACCGCGACGTCTGGTGCCCCACCACAGCTCCTCGACGGCGGCCGGGTACTCCGCGCAGTACGCCGCCACCTCGTCGTCGCCCACGAAGACATGGACGCGCCCGCCCTCGGGCGGGATGGTGGCGAAGATCTTCCCGGCGACGCGGAACGAGGTCATGTCGTGGTGCGGTGCCTCGGCGGTCTCCGGCAACGACAGCGCGAGACGGCGGACGGTGGCCACGGACACGCCCGCGCCCTCGCCCATCAGCCCTCCAGGCCGTCCCCGGCCAGGCCGACGAAGCGACGGACGATGCCGTCACCGGCGCGGCTGACATGCGCCACGTCGGAGGCCCGCAGGAAGACGCCGGGCGGGAGATGCGGCCCCCAGTGGCCGACCAGGCTGGCGGTCACCTCCACGTGGAATTGCAGGCCGTAGGCGCGGGGGCCGATCCGGAAGGCCTGGTTCTCGTAGGCGTGGTTGCCCGCCACGCGCACCGCTCCCTCCGGAAGGGTGAAGGTGTCTCCGTGCCAGTGCACGCACGGGAGCGGAGTGGGGGCCGGCCCGAACACGGGGTCGCCGATGGCGCCCGTCGTGAGGTGCACCTCGCCGACGCCGTATTCGGGGGCCGGCCCCTGCGTCACCGACGCGCCGAAGGCGGCGGCCAGCTGCTGGGCGCCGAGGCACACGCCGAGCACCGGGCGCCCGGCCTCGACCGCCTCGCGCAGGAGGGCGCGCTCGTCCGCCAGCCATGGCAGGTCATCGTGCACGCCCATCGGACCACCCATCACGACGAGCCCCGCCATGTCCGTGACCGCCGCGGGCGGCGGGATGGCGTCACCGCGGTCCACGCGCACCACCGTGAGGTCGGCGCCCGAATCGCGCACAGCGGGGGCGATGCCGCCCGGCCCCTCGAAGGCCACGTGCTGCACCAGCAGCCAGGGGTCACCAGCGCCCATGTCGCCTCAGGGAATGAGGACGACCCGGAAGAGCTCGGCGAAGCGGCCCTCACCGAGCCCGGCCAGCTCCGCATTGCCACGCGCCCAGTCGCGGACCCGCTGCTCCACACCGTCGGGATCGGGCATCTGGCTCTTGTGGCACATGAGCGCGGCGACCTTGCGCTCCAGCGTGGCGGTGGTGTCGACCGCCACCCCGGCGTGGTCCCCGCCGGGTCCCATGATCCACAGCTCGGCGACGCTCCAGGGCTCGAGGCCCTCGACGTCGAGGAGCTCAGGGTGCGCGAACGGGTTGCGCGCGTCGGGATAGACGGCGTCCACCGCGGCCTCGCCGGCGGCCAGGTGGTCCGGGTGGCTGGCGTAGATGAATTCCAGGTTCCGCTCGGGCGACTGGGTCACCACCCGCTCGGGCCTGACCTGGCGGATGACGCGGCTGATGTCACGGCGCAGCTCGATGGTCGCCTGGACCCTGCCGTCGGGATGCCCCAGGAAGCGCACATCGCTGACGCCGACGACCGCGGCGGCGGCCCGCTGCTCGTCCTGGCGGAGCAGCGCCATGTCCGCCCGAGACATCGTGCGATCCGATCCTCCGGCGTCGCCGTTGGTGACGATGCAGTACGTGACCTCGACCCCGGCCGTCGTGAACGCGGCCACCGTCCCGGCCGACCCGAAGTCCACGTCGTCGGGATGGGCGGTGACGACCAGGACCCGGCGGACCCCGTCCTCGGGGGACCAGACCGGCGTCGACGCGTCATTGCTCAGAGGACGCTCTCTTCTGGTCGGGGCATCCAGTCCGCCAGGTCTGCGAGGCGGGGGTCGTTCGAGAACATCTCGACGATGGGGATGCGCAGGCCCAGCCGGCGCTGAATGACCTCCATCTCGACCAGCTGGTTCCACAGCGAGAGGCTCACGACCACTCCGGCCTTGCCGGCCCGGGCGGTGCGGCCCGACCGGTGCAGGTAGGCCTTGTGGTCCTCGGGCGGGTCGTAATGGATGACCCCGTCGACCCCCTCGATGTGCAGGCCCCGGGCCGCCACGTCGGTGGCGACCAAGACGGCGAGCTTGCCGTTCGAGAAGTCGGCCAGCGCGCGCTCACGATTGGCCTGGCGCAGGTCGCCGTGGATGGCCTGGGCCCTGATCCCCTCTTTGACCAGGTTCTCCACCAGACGGTCGGCACCGCGCTTGGTGCGGACGAAGAGCAGCGACTTCTCCTGGCTCCGGCAGATGGCCGCCGCCACCTTGACCTTGTCCATCTGGTGCACCTGGAGGAACCGGTGCTCCATGAGGGTGACGGTCTGGGTGGTCGAGGCCACCTCGTGGAAGACCGGGTCGGTCAGGTATCGCGTGACCAGGCGGTCGACGGCTCCGTCGAGCGTGGCGGAGAAGAGCAGAGTCTGGTGGGACTGGTCGAGGCGGCGGAGCACCCACTCGACCTGGGGCATGAACCCCATGTCGGCCATGCGGTCGGCCTCGTCGAGCACCAGCGTCTCGAGTTCGTCCACCGCCAGCTCGCCCCGGTCACCGAGGTCGATGAGGCGCCCCGGTGTGGCGATGATCAGGTCGACCCCTTTACGGAGCTTGGTGACCTGGCGGTCGATGTCCGCCCCGCCGTAGACGGCCACGGCATGCAGCCCGAGCTTCTTGGCCAGCGGGGCCAGGACGTCGTGAACCTGCACGGCGAGCTCGCGCGTCGGGAGCAGGACGAGGGCGAGCGGTCGGGCGGGACGCGTGGGGGTCCGGGGACCCTGTGCCTCCCTGGTCGCCTTGGCCCGTTGTAGGAGCGGGACGCCGAACGCGAGCGTCTTGCCGGAGCCCGTCTTGGCCTTGCCGCACACGTCACGCCCGGCTAGGGCGTCGGCGACGGTGAGGGCCTGAATGGGAAACGCGCTGACGATGCCTTCATCGGCCAGCGCGTTGGTCAGCTCGGGTGAGACGCCGAGGGACTCGAAGGTCCGGGCGGTCTCGTAGGTATCGTCCCCGGAGACATCGCTGTCCACGGTGGCGGCGCCGGCGTGCGCGCCGGCGAGGGCATCAACGGTCATTGACCCGCTCTCTCTGTTGTGGGGCGGGGCTGTGCGCCTTCCAGAGGAGTGAGAGTCAGCCCCGACTCACCAGCCCCCTGCCGGTGGTCGCGGTTCTATTGTACCAGCCCAGGACGGGTCAACGGCGGCACCCTGTGCCAAAGTGAGCCCGCCCTGCACCACGACCGAAGGAGGAACCGACGATGGCCAAAATCGAGGCGGGGGCAACCGCCCCTGCGTTCACCCTGCCTGACCAGGACGGCAAACCGGTCAAGCTGTCGGACTTCAAGGGGCAGCGGGTGATCGTCTACTTCTACCCGGCCGACGACACGCCGGGGTGCACCAAGGAGGCGTGCCAGTTCAACGACAACCTGAAGACCTTCGAGAAGGCCGGCGTCGCGGTGCTCGGGATCTCACCGGACAAAGCCGAGAAGCACGTGAAGTTCCGGACCAAGTACAAGCTGAAGTTCCCCCTGCTGACCGACGCCGACAAGAAGGTCATGGAGAAGTACGGGGCGTGGGGCGAGAAGACGATGTACGGCAAGAAGACGGTCGGCACCATCCGCTCGACTTTCCTCGTCGGGCCCAACGGCAAGATCCAGCGGGCCTGGCACCACGTCAGGGCGGACGGCCACGCCGCCAAGGTCCTCGAGGAGATCGCCGAGGGCTGAGGGCTGCGGGCTGCGGGCTGCGGGCTGCGGGCTGCGGGCTGCGGGCTGCGGGCTGCGGGCTGCGGTCAGGCGCGGCTCTCCCGGGTGGGGTCGGGCTCGGCTCCCTGGATCAACCAAGGGCCTCCCGCCACTGACGAGCTGAGGCGGCCGGTCAGTGCTGGTGAGCCGGGCACCAGTACGTGGTGCGACCGCCGACCACGTCCCGGCGCAGCTCCGTCCCGTCGCGCGGGCAGCGCCCTTCGTCGTGACGCTCCTCCATGAGGATCCCGGTGTGCGAGCCGCCCCGGCGCGCCAGCTGCCGCAGCGTGGTCCGGACCACCCTGTGCAGCCGCCTCAGCTCGTCGTCCGTGAGCGGCGTCCGCCGACCGGGGTCCAGGTCGGCCCGCCAGAGGACCTCGTCGGCCAGGAGGTTTCCGACGCCCGCCAGGCGCTCCTGGTCCATCAGGCGGGCCTTCAACGGCGCTGCATTCGTGCCGCGCCCGGGCGAGATGGAGAGCGCGGCCCGCAGCTCGCGGAGCGTGACCGTGAGCGCGTCCGGCCCGAGCCGACCCTCGTTGGGCGCGATCTCGACGGACCCGAAGCGGCGGGGGTCGTGCATCAGGAGCTGGCCGCCGTCATCGAAGGTGACGCGCATCCGCACCCATTTGTCGTCGAAGACGCCGGGTCCGTAGCGGAGCCGGTCGAGCGCCTCGCGCCCGTCGACGACAAGGCCACCCGTCATCCCGAAACGCAGACCCAGGGTCGGACCACCTGCGGTGTCGAGCAGGAGGAGCTTGCCGCGCCGGCGGGCGGCGGTGAAAGCACGGCCGACCAGGGCCGCCCGGAGCCGCGGCGGCGTGGTGCCGCCCCTGCCGTAGCGGGCGTCGACCATCCACACTCGGGCGATCTCGCGGTCCAGCGCCTGTTCGGCGAGGGCCCGGTACAGCTCGACTTCGAGGATCTCGGGCACCGGCGCAAGGTATCCGACCGGTGCGGCCCAGCCGAATATGGTGGGCCGATGCCTCCCGAGAAGCCGCAATGGGCCGAGCTGTTCACCGAGGTCGTGACCTCCGGGCTCTGCACGGGGTGTTCCGCCTGCGTGATCGCCTGCCCCTACGACGTCCTCGGCTACAACGACCAGGATGGGGTCTACCGGCCCTTCCACGTGGACGCCGACGGCGGGCCCGACAACTGCACCCACGGCCTGAAGGGCTGCACCCTGTGCACCCGAGCTTGCCCGCGCTTCCGCACCTGGGAGCCCGAGATCGAGACCCACCTGTTCGGGCGTCCCCGCAACGACGACGAGGTCGCAGGTATCTCCCGCCGGACCGTGCTCGCCCGGGCCACCGACGCGGCGGTGCAGGGCACGGGGCAGGACGGGGGGCTCGTGTCCGCACTCCTGATCTGGGCCTTCGAACATGGGGTGATCGACGCCGCCCTCGTCTCGGGTCTCGAGGGTGACGGCTCGACCTGGAAAGCGGTGCCCCAGGTGGCCTGGAACAAAGAGGACGTGCTGGCCACGGCCGGCTCCCGCTACACCTACTCGGCGAACCCGCTCGCCTATCCCGACGCGATCGCCGGCGGGGCCGAGCGCATCGCGCTGGTCGGCATGGGCTGCCAGGCGTCCGCGCCACCGGTCATGCAAGCACGCAAGGCCGGGAAGGTGGCGCGACGCTTCACCCTCTCCATCGGGCTGCTGTGCTCCAAGACGTTCGACGACGCCATCTTCCCCGAGCTCTTCGAGGCCAAGTACGGGCTGGCCCGGGCCGACATCGTCAAGATGAACATCAAGGGCGTCTTCCAGGTGTGGATGAAGGACGGCAGTTACCACGAGGTCCCGCTCAAGGAGGCGCACGCCTGGACCAGGGACGGCTGCACCAGTTGCCCAGACTTCGCGGCGGAGCACGCCGACATCTCCACCGGGGGCATCGGCGCCTTCGGCGACTGGACCCTCACGCTCCTGCGCACCGAGAAGGGCGAAGAGCTCTTCAACGACATGGAGGCGGCCGGCGTGATCGAGACCCGGCCCATCGAGGACGATCCCGGAGCGGTCACCCTCATGAACAAGCTGAGTCGGATCAGCCGCAAGCGCTGGCCCGCCACGGCCGTGCCCATGCCCGGGCGCCTGCCGGCGTCCGCCCCCACTGCCTGAGGTGCGCCGATGAGCGGTCCGCGGGCCGACGCCTTCGCGGCCCTTCTCGGCATCGGCGTGGAGCGGCGGGGGCCCGGCCACACGGTGGCCGTGCTCACTACGGACGAGCGCCACGCCAACCCGCACGGCACCGTGCACGGCGCGGTCTTCTATGCGGTGGCGGGCGCGGCGGTCGCCGCCGCGGCCAACGACACCGAGACCTCCGGCATCATCTCGTCGGTCCTCGTCGAATACCTTCAGCCCGCCGCACTCGGTGACGAGCTCTACGCCGAGGTGGCCCGTGAGGTGTCGACCGCCCGGGAGGACATCTTCACGGGCTCTGTCCGCCGCGGCGTGCAGGGCGACCTGCTGGCCTGGGTGCGGGCGCGCGGCACCCGCCGAGCCCGCCCGAGCTGAACCTGCTCGGACCGGCCGCCCAGGCGTCCCTCCTGACCGTTGCGCTGCTTCACGGCCGGTCGATCCCTCGACATCGCGGTCGGGCATGGCCGAATCTGTGGGAACCAGGTCATTGACGCCAGCGGGTCAAACCCCGCACAGTGGGATCGTGCAGCAACGCAGGGTCGTGATCGTCGCCTTCGAAGGACTCCAACCCCTCGATGCCGTGGGCCCGCACGAGGTCTTCGCCGGCGCGGGGCGGGCCGCCGCCTCGCTCGGGCGAGCCGGTGGCTACCGCGTCACGCTCGCCTCCACCGGCGGTGGCACCGTACGGACGGAGAGCGGTCTCGTGCTGGGCACGTCCCCGCTGCCGGCAACCTCGGAGCGGATCGACACTTTGGTGCTGCCCGGCGGCAACGGCACCGGGGAGGCAGCGCGCGACGAGGCCCTGCTGGCGTGGATCCGCCAGGCCGCCCCACGGTGCCGGCGGGTGGCGACGGTGTGCTCGGGTGCGTTCGTCGGCGCCGCGGCCGGGCTCCTGCAGGGCCGCCGGGTGACCACGCACTGGGCACGGGCCCGCCAGCTCGCCGAGGCGTACCCCGACCTCACTGTCGACCCCGACCCGATCTACATCCGGGACGGGAAGTACTGGTCGAGCGCCGGGGTCACTGCGGGCATCGACCTCGCGCTGGCGCTGGTGCAGGAGGATCTCGGCGTCGAGGTGGCCCAGACGGTCGGCCGCTGGCTGGTGATGTTCCTGCACCGCCCCGGGGGGCAGACGCAGTTCGCATCGCCGGTGTGGGTCCCCCGCGCCGAGCGTTCGACCGTCCGGGCCGTCCAGACCCTCGTCGAGACCGCGCCCGGCGGCGACCACCGGCTGCCTGCTCTCGCTGCGGCGGCCGCCATGAGCATCCGGCACTTCACCCGCGTCTTCACGGCGCAGGTGGGCGAGACGCCGAGCCGCTTCGTCGAGCGGACGCGCCTGGAGGCGGCGCGCCGCGAACTCGAGGAGACGAGCGACACGCTCGACGTCGTGGCGGCCCGCTGTGGGCTCGGCAGTGCCGAAACCCTGCGGCGCGTCTTCCAACGGCATCTCGGGGTCGCCCCCGACGCCTACCGGCGGCGCTTCCGAGCCACCCCGAACGAAAGGACGTCCGCATGAAGGACCGCGTGCAGATCGCCATCCCTCTGTTCCCGAAGTTCACCGCACTCGACGCGGTGGGCCCCTACGAGGTGCTACAGCGCATTCCGACCTTCGACATCGTCTTCATCGGCCACGACCGCGGCGAACTCCGCAGCGAGAACGGGATGCTGGGCCTGAGTGCCGACGCCACCTTCGAGGAGGTGCCGGCACCCGACGTGATCGTCTTCCCCGGAGGTGTCGGGACGCGGCCACTCGAGCACGACGAGCGAGTCCTCGGGTGGCTCCGCGCTGCGCATGCCGGGAGCCGGTTCACCACGTCGGTGTGCACCGGCTCGCTCGTGCTCGGCGCGGCGGGGCTCCTCCGGGGGCTCACGGCCAGCACACACTGGTCCTGCTACCGGGAGCTGGCCGACCACGGCGCCGAACCGACACCCGAACGCGTCGTCGAGCACCTCGACCAGCGCATCATCACCGCCGCCGGGGTGTCGAGCGGCATCGACATGGCGCTGCGCCTGGTCGAGCTCTTGGCCGACCGCACCGCCGCCCAGGCCGCACAGCTCATGATCGAGTACGACCCGCAGCCACCGTTCGACTGTGGCTCGGTGGCGAAAGCCGACGATGTCGTGATGACCCGCGTCATCGAATATGCCGCGCTGCGTCGATGAAGCCTTTCAGGATGTCGGCGACGGATCACGTCCGGTGTAGGCGAGCAGCTTGTCCTGGGCGGGCGCGTCGGGGGCGACGGGGATCTCGGGCTTGAAGACGCCCTGGCGCTGATCGTCCGTGAATCGGCCGTAGATGATCGAGTACGCCGCATCAGGGAGGCCGTCGGGCATGGTCGCGTCCTGCCCGGTGCTCCTGGCGAGATCCCATCCGTGCAGGAGCTGATCGCTGAAGGCGATGCCGAGCGCGGGCCCGGTCTTGTCGATCACCCCCGGCTCGCCGAATGTCTTCAGTGTCTGGGCGCGGGCTCGGGCGAAATCAGCGCGAGGCTCGTCGCTGACGAGGTCCGGGGGAGTGCCTGCGGGCGGGGACACATCATCGCCCCGCGCTGCCCCCACGAAGTACTGCTGCGTCTGAAGCATGTGGTTCATCAGCGTCCGGACATCCCACCCGTCGCACGACGACGGGGAATCCAGCTTCGAAGATGCTCCCGCCACCTTGGCCGAGGTCCAATCACTGGCGCGTCCGTACAGATCAAGCAGGTCGAGGTCCATCGCCTCCTCCTCTCACCGTCCAATTCTCTCTACCCGGATCCGGTTCGTTGCATGCGATCCCTGATCGGTCAAGGCTGCGGGACCTCACGCGGGGGTCACCGGGGCCGACGCGGCGCTTTCGCCGGCGAAGCGTCCGAACAACGTGCTGTCCCCGATGGAGAGCCCGCTGGCATAGCCGAACGAGCACACGCCGGCCGTCGTACGACCGGCCGCGAAGAGCCCACCGATCGCCGCGCCGGTGAGGTCGCGCACCTCACCGGTGACCGTCGTCTCCAGGCCGCCCAGGGTGAACGGCGCGTAGGGCGCCGGCCCGATGCGGAGGTCGACGGCGCCGATGGGCGGCACCAGCGGGCGCACCCAGGCCCGGCCCTTGTGGAAGAGCGGGTCCTCGCCCGCCGCCGCGTGCCGGTTGTAGAGGTCCACGGTGGACTGGAGCGAGCCGCCCGGCAGTCCCATCTCGGTCTCGAGTTGTGCCGCCGTCTCGCAGACCCACGTGGCGGCCAGTCCCATCCAGTTCACCTCGTAGGAGGCTTCGTCGACAATCAGATAGACCTCCCCGTCCTGCTCGTAGAGCGCTGACTGGCCCACCCGGCCCATGTAGGTGTCCTCGTTGATGAAGCGCTGCCCCTGGCCGTTGACGAGAATGCCGTGGATCAGCGTGCGGGGCGGAGTGATGGGGAGCGAAACTTCGCCTGCGTACATGTTGCGCACCGCCGCGCCGAGAGCCTGCGCCATGCGGATGCCGCGACCGTCGTCACCCTCGGTGCCCACCTTGAACGTGCCCCGCGCCAAGGGCGGAGAGTGCTGACGCAGCATGTCGTCGTTGAAGATGAAGCCGCCGGCGGTGAGCACCACGCCGCGGCGGGCCCGCAATGTCACAGTCTCGCCGAAGCGCTGCGCCTGCACGCCGACGACCCGGCCGTCGTCGCACACCAGGCGGTCGACCCGGGTGTCGGTCGAGACCGCGGCGCCCGCCCGGGTGGCGGCGGCCGCCAGGTGCTGCATGAGGAGCCAGCCCGTGGCCCGCTTCGTCTTGGCCAGGTGGCCGCGTGGGGCCGGCCGGGCGATTTCGTTGAACGGGTAGGCGTCCTCGCCACCGGAGTAGACGAGTCCCTCGGTGCCGTTGGGCGCCATGGAGGTGTCGGCGCAGAACGTCGGGTCGAACGGGACGCCCCGGTCGACCAGCCAGTCGAAGTGACCCAGGCTCTCCTCGCAGTAGCGGGCGATCTTGGCCTCGTCGGGATCGGGACCGCAGGCCGCCATCATGTAGCGGTACATGTCCTCGAGGGAGTCCTCGAACCCACAGGCGGTCTGGATCGGCGTGCCCCCGCCGAGGTAGACGATGCCCTCGGCGAGCGCGGCGGCTCCCCCGGGGCCACCGGTCCGTTCTGTCACCAACACCTGGGCCCCGGCCGCGGCGGCGCTGAAGGCCGCGGACGACCCGGCCGCGCCGAAGCCGACGACGATCACGTCGGCCGTGTCGTCCCAGCGCGTGACCTCCGCCGCGTCGCACGGTGTCACGTCGTTCGGCTCGCGCACTCCATCCTCCCTGCGGTGTCGCCGAGACGGTAGCCGCTGCCGCCGGCCCGCCCCCCGAGCCCTACCCTGCCTGGTGTGCCACCCCGACCCCAGACTCCCGAGCCGCCGCCCGTGCTCGAGCGCGTCGCCCCGGGCTGGACGGCCGAGCTCGCATACCGGCTGGTCCCGGATCTGACCACGTGGCGCCTCACCGGCCCCGCCGGCGCGGCGCGCTACGCCAAGGTCGTCAGCGGCGACCGCCGCCGCTTTCCGACGCTGCGTGGCGAGTCCGAGCGCATGGTCTGGGGTGCCCCGTACCTCCCGGTGCCCGAGGTGGTGGCGCTCGAAGAGTACGAGGGCGCGACGGTCCTGCTGACCGAGGCGTTACCGGGGCACGACGCCCTCCATCTGGCGCCGCGGCCCGATCTCCCCACACTGGTGCGGGCCCTCGGCCGGGGCCTGCGCGCGTTCCACGAGGGAGTCGGCGAAGAGTGGTGCCCCTTCCGCTTCGACCTGGCACGAGCACTGGGCCACGTGGAGCAGCGGGTGGAGACGGGCGACATCGATCCGGCCGGCTTTCACGAGGAGCACGCGCACCTGACCCCGGCTGCGGCGCTGGCCGAGCTGGAGGCGACCGCCCCGGCCGACGAGGACCTGGTCGTGTGCCACGGCGACTACTGCCCGCCCAACGTGGTGCTGCAAGAGGGTCGTGTCACCGGCTACGTCGACCTCGGCGAGCTGGGCGCGGCGGATCGCTGGTGGGACGTCGCGGTTGGCGCCTGGAGCGTCGGTTGGAACTTCGGGGAGGAGCTCGAGCCACTGTTCTACGAGAGCTACGGGATCACCCCCGACCCTGCCCGTATCCGCTTCTTCCGTCTGCTCTACGACCTCGTCTCCTAACCCGACACACCGATGAGGGCGCGGGCGCGGGTGAAGACGGCGTCGAACATCGACACCGTCAGCTTGCCGGTGAAGGTGTTCTGCTGGCTCGGGTGGTACGAGCCGAGGAGCGTCACCGCATCGGGGAGGCGGGCCTCCGCCAGGTGACCGAAGGCCGGGCGAGGGCGGAGCCCGTAGTGGGTGGTGACCGCCTGCCAGGCGAACTGACCCAGTGCCACCACGACCACGGCCTCGCTCAGGAGGGACAACTCACGGGCCAGGTAGGGCCTGCACGCATCGCGCTCCTCCGGCGTGGGCTTGTTGGCGGGCGGTGCGCAGTGCACCGTCGCCGTGACGTAGGCGTCGGTGAGCTCAAGGCCGTCGTCGCGCCACGTGCTCGTCGGCTGTGACGCGAAGCCCGCCCGGTGCAGGGCGGCGAAGAGCCAGTCGCCCGAGCGGTCCCCGGTGAACATCCGGCCCGTGCGGTTGGCGCCGTGCGCGGCCGGTGCCAGGCCGACCAGCACGAGGGACGCGCCGGGGTCGCCGAATCCGGGGACACCGCGACCCCAGTAGACCTGACCCGCATAGGAGGCCCGGCCCGTGCGTGCCACCTCTTCACGCCAGCTCACCAGCCGTGGGCAGCGCCGACAGGCGGCCACGTCCCGTTGCACCGCAGCCACGGAATCGCCCGGCACACGGTTGGACGCCACGACGCAGAGCCTACGATGGGCGCCCGTGTCCCCGACCGCCCGTTCCGCCGCCGCACGCACGCCGACCAGGCGTGGCCGCAAGGCTCCGCCGGCGACCGTCGTCCTGCTGGTCCGCCACGGCGTGACGCCGACCACCGGCAAGATGCTCCCGGGGCAGGCCGCCGGCCTGCACCTCGCCGAGAAGGGACACGAGCAGGCCGCCGCCGCGGCCGAGCGCATCGCGGCCCTGACCAAGGCCCCGACTGCCGTGTACGCGTCGCCGCTCGAACGCACCCGCGAGACCGCGGCCCCCATCGCCCGGGCGCTCGGACTGCGGGTGCGGACCGCTCCCGGACTGGTCGAAGTCGACGTCGGTGAGTGGACCGAGAAGCCCCTGGCCCGGCTGTATCGGAACCCGCAGTGGCCCACCGTCCAGCGCTGGCCCGGAGGGTTCCGCTTCCCAGGCGGGGAGTC
This sequence comes from uncultured Acidimicrobiaceae bacterium, assembly GCA_963736515.1. Lineage (GTDB taxonomy): Bacteria > Actinomycetota > Acidimicrobiia > Acidimicrobiales > RAAP-2 > Bog-473. Next base: position 148,273 of record CAVTPE010000004.1, read on the forward strand.
CTTCGCCGAGATGTCGGTGCGCGCCATGGACACCGTGCTCGACCTCGTGGTCGAGCACCCCGGTCAGACCATCGTCGCCGTGTCGCACGCGGACCCGATCAAGGCGATCGTGGCGGCGGCGGCGGGCATGCCGCTCGACCTGTTGCAGCGACTGGTCATCTCGCCCTGTTCGATCTCAGCCATCCTCTTCAACGCGGGCGGCCCGGTGGTGCTGTGCCTGAACTCACTGGGCACGCTGAACGAGTTGGCGCTGTCATGACGGGGCGACCGCGGTGAGCGACGAGTACGACTTCGATGCGCCGGACCACTGCACGGTGGGCGTCATCGGCGAGGTCGGGCAGCGGCTCTTCCTCTTCTACTGCCGCCAGGGCCTGTCCGAGACCACGGTCAAGGTCGAGAAGCAACAGGTGGCGGTGCTCGCCGGCTATCTCGGGCGCATCGTCAAGGAGCTGGGCCGACCGGGCCACCTGCCCGACGACCTGGAGTTCTACGGCACCGAAGAGTTCGAGTGGGTCGTGGGGACCATCGGCGTCTCGTACGACGAAGAGCTCGACCGCGTCATCGTGGTCCTCGAGGAGGTCAGCGTCGAGGACGAGGAGGAAAATGAAGACGACATGGAGAGCGGGCATGTCCTCCGTGTCGCGCTCGACCCGCGAGCAGGCGGCCGCCTTCGCTATCCACGCCACGCGCCTGGTCGAGGCGGGTCGCCCCCCCTGCCCGCTGTGCTCGCTCCCGCTGGACCCCGCCGGGCACGACTGCCCGCGCACCAACGGGCACCGGCCACCGGTGACCTAGCTGCGGTGTCCGACTTCGAGGTCATGCGCGTCCTCGCCGAGGGTGACATGGAGGTCCACGGGCGCATCGCCGGAAGTTCCAACGCGACGCTGCTCGTCACCTGCCGCCTGCAGGGCGAGGAACTGCTCGCCGTCTACAAGCCGTCGAAGGGTGAACGCCCGCTGTGGGACTTCCCCGGCGGGCTCTTCCGGCGTGAGGTTGCCGCCTACGTGCTCTCCGAGGCGTTGGGCTGGGGACTGGTGCCCGAGACCGTCGAGCGGCCCGAAGGCCCCTTCGGTCCCGGCTCCGTGCAGCGCTTCGTGCACGAGGACGGCACCTCGCACTACTTCACCCTGCGCGACGAGCCCAAGTGGCACCCCACGCTCATGCGGATGTCCGCGTTCGACGTCGTGGCCAACAACGCCGATCGCAAGAGCGGGCACGTGCTCCTGGCCGAGGACCGCCTCTGGGGGATCGACCACGGCCTCTGCTTCAACCGCCATGACAAGCTGCGCACGGTGATCTGGGACTTCGGCGGGACGCCGTTGGATCCCGCTGTCGAGGAGGATCTAGCCCGGTTGGCCCATGGGGGGCCGCCGGCTGCGCTCTGCGACCTGATCGAGCCGTCCGAGGTCGCCGCCACCCTCGACCGGGTGGCCCGGCTCCTCGGCCTGCGCGCCCTGCCCGAGCTGGTCGACGACGGGGACTGGCCGCCGTACCCCTGGCCGCTCGTCTGAGCCGGCCCGCTGGCCTGGGCGAAGACGAGTCCGGGTCGCGCCCCGAATAGATGACCAGATACATAAGTATTATGAACCCGCTTTGATCTCTCGGTCGCGGGGCGTTGCCCGGGCGACCTCCGCCAAGGCTTTGGAGCCGCCGTGTCGATCGACCCCTACATCGTCCTCGGAAGCGCGGTGGTCGGATTCTTGGTGGGGATGACCGGTGCCGGCGGCGGCGCGCTGATGACGCCGATGCTGATCCTCCTGTTCGGGATCAAGCCCTCCACCGCCATCTCGAGCGACCTGGTGGCGGCGGTGCTCATGCGGCCGGTGGGTGCGGTGGTGCACATGACCAAGAAGACGGTGAACTACTCGCTGGTCGGCTGGATGGTCGTCGGGTCCGTCCCCTCCGCGCTGCTCGGGGCCTACGTCCTCCATCTGCTGGGCAACTCCAAGGGCGCCGAGGACAACGTGCAGATCCTCCTCGGTGGCGCGCTCCTGCTCGGCGCGTTCGCCATGGTGCTGCGCTACGGGCTGGACCGCCGTTCGGGCCACAGCCGCCAGGGCCTGATCGGCCAGGTCGTGGTGCGCCCTCTCCCCACCGTGGCCATCGGGGTGCTCGGCGGCTTCGTCGTCGGGATGACATCGGTGGGATCGGGATCGCTGATGATCGTGCTTCTGCTCTTCATGTACCCGATCATCGGGGCCAACCAGCTCGTCGGCACCGACCTGACCCAGGCCGTCCCGCTGACGCTGGCCGCCGCGCTCGGAGCGCTGGCCTTCGGGCACGTGGAGTTCGCCGTGACCACCTCCATCGTGCTGGGCAGTGTGCCGGCCGTCCTGGTGGGCTCGCTGATCTCCTCGCGCGCACCAGACCGTTACATCCGCCCGGTGATCACCTTCGTGATCTTCGCATCCGGACTGAAGTACGTCGGCCTCAGTACCACGGCGCTGGGGTGGACACTCGGCGCCGTGCTGGTCGGGGCCGGCATCGTCTGGCTCGCCTACGTGCGCCCACGGCGGGCCGGGCTGGGCGCGACACGCGCGCAACCAGCGGACGAGATGGCGCTCGGGGGAGCGTCGCCGCCGCTCTGATCCGGCACGCGTCTGCGCGTCGCGACCAGTCCACCGGACCGGCCGACGTCAGGGGATGTGGTAGCCGAGCGTCTGCAGCTCGTCGATGACCTGCTGGGCCACCACCTGCCCGCCGCCCGCGGTCAGGTGCGTGCCATCGGGCGTGCGCACGTTGACGACCTGTCCGGCGCCGTTCGTGATGAAGGGCGTGTAGGCCCCTTGCGCCGTTCCCAGCGAGTGGTCGGTCTTGAGGAACGTCACCGCTGGACGGGCCACCGCCGTCTGTTGCTGGACCACTGCGTTGACATCGGACATCTGCGCGTTCAGGACGGGGTTCTGCATCGGCGGCATCCCGACCCAGATCACGGCGGCCCCGCCGCTCCCGGCGAGCTTCATGAACTGCGCCACCCGTTGCGCGTACAGCGTGTTCCACTGCGGTGAGGTGTACGGCACGTCGGGCGGCCCGAGGAAGTCCTGGGCGTCGTTGGCCCCGATCATGACGACGACGACCTGCGGCCGCGCCATCTTGAGGTCCGACGTCAGCTCTGCCGGCCAGTTGAAGTAGTCGGGTCTCGTCAGGCCCGTGCTCTCGCGGGCGTCGAGCGCGGCGCTGACCACGCCCGTGTCCGCGAGGTCGGACTGCAGCGGGCCGCCCAGGTCGAGGCCGATGGAGTCGCCCACGATCAGCACTCGCAACGGCGCAGCCGCGGTCGGATCTTTCGGGTCGGGCGGCACCGTGGTCGGGGCGCCCGCGGTCGTGCCGCCCTTCGGCGCGGTGGTCGAGCCCGGCTTGGACCCGTGCGGTGACGTGACCGCCCGCGGCCCGGATGTGACGAGCCCCACCGTCCCCCCCGGCAGGCGGTTCGAACGGCCCGTGGCCGAGACGATGCGTGAGAGCTGCAGCCCACGGCTGAGCGCGGCCACCGGACCCGTGACGTCGAGGCTGATGGTCCGGCGGGTGCCGACCGGCGAGACCTGCGCGTTGTGCTGGAGGGTGGGAGCGAAGAGCAGGAACCACACGGCGAAGGCGGCGGCGGCGAGTCCCAGGACGCGCGTCCACGGCGCGCGCGCCCTGCCGTCGTCCGGTGCCTCGAGCTCTGGGTGCGGATGCGACCGGAATTCCGACTGGGACTCCCAGTCGGCGTGGTGCGGCGGTGTGCGGGCGTCGGTCATCAGAAGCGGTAGTAGATGAAGGGCGCGACGCCGACCGGACCGAAGGTGGTGATGCCGACCAGGGCCACGCCGAGCAGTCCGACCTGGACTGCGGTCTTCTGGCGGGAGAACGATGCCTGCAGGCGGTTCACGCTCATCGTGGGCACGAACTGCAGGGCGATGGTGCCGAGCACGACGACGACGAGCAGCGGTGTGACCAGCGGGGACGCCTCACCCCAGCCGCTGAACACGCGACCGATGAGGGCAAAGGCCTGCGACATGCCGGTGGCGTTGAAGAACACCCAGCCCAAACAGACGTACTGGAAGGTCAGGAACCGCTGGACCCACGCCCGAACGGGCCCGTCCGCCACGCCCGGGAGGCCGCGCCGCTCCCGGCTGATGCGGCGCAGGTGCCCGAAGCTCTGGCCCAAGCCCTGCAGGGCGCCCCAGGCCACGAACGTCCAGGCGGCCCCGTGCCAGAGCCCCCCCAGCACCATGGTGATCATGATGTTGCGAATGGTCTGGGCCTGGCCGTTGGCGCTCCCGCCCAGGGGGATGTAGAGGTAGTCGCGCAGCCAGCGGGAGAGCGTCATGTGCCAGCGCCGCCAGAAGTCCTGGAGGTTCCGCGCCGTATAGGGCGCGTCGAAGTTCTGCGGGAACCGGAACCCGAGCAGCATGGCGAGCCCGATGGCGATGTCGGTGTAGCCGCTGAAATCGCAGTAGATCTGCACCGCGTAGCCCCAGGCGGCGAAGATCGCCTCGGGCGCCGAGTGTTGGCTCGGCGACGTGAAGACCGGCGTCACGATCGCACTCGAGACGTAGGACGAGATCACGACCTTCTTGAACAGGCCCGCCAAAATGAGCCAGAAGGCGCGTGAGTAGTCGACCGAGTTGGGGTCGCGGCGACTGCGGATCTGGGGCAGCAGCTCGCCTCCCCGCACGATCGGACCGGCCAGGAGGTGGGGGAAGAACGAGATGTAGACGGCGAAGTCGAGCGGCTTGGCCGCCTCGAGGTCGCCCCGGTAGATGTCGACCACGTAGCTGATCGCCATGAAGGTGAAGAAGGAGATGGCGATGGGCAACCCCACCTGGAGGAGGGGGACCGCCCGCCCCAACCCCACCGCGTGGGTGAGGTTGTCGAGATTCACCGAGACGAAGCCGAAGTACTTGAACCAGCCCAGGATGGCCAGTAGGGCGCCGACCGACACCCCCATGGCGATGCGCCGGGAACGCTCGCCGCGGGCGGCTGTAACCCAGGTGCCCCCGGCGAAGGCAACCGCCGTCGTCGTGAGCAGGAGCAGGCAGTAGCTCCAGCCCACCCAGCCGTAGAACACATAGCTCAGGCCGATCATGGACAGCTTCCACCAGCCCGAATACGGGCTGAGGAGCCAGTTCACCGTGAAGGCGACGGCGAAGAAGATTGCGAAGTCGATGGTGGGAAAGAGCATCGGGAGCGATCAGCGGACTGCGCCGAATGTACCGCTGGTCGCCCGCTCGGAGCGTGCACGCTCCCTGCGAGAGGGCACGGGGACGACCCGGCCCCGCCGGCTCGACGTTCCCCACCCTGCCGGCGCCGGCCGCCCACCCCCGATTTCAGGTGGGCAAAGACCCGGGACCAGGGGCCAGGACCCCGCGCCCCGCCCGGCCCGGAATCAGCCCTTGGACTTCAGCGCCTCGATGAGCGCCGGCAGGACCTTGTGCACGTCGCCGACGATGCCGAGGTCGGCCACCGAGAAGATCGGCGCCTCCTGGTCCTTGTTGATGGCGACGATGTTCTTGGAGCCCTTCATCCCGACCAGGTGCTGCGTGGCGCCGGAGATGCCGCACGCCACGTAGACGGTCGGCTTCACGGTCTTCCCGGTCTGGCCGACCTGGTGCGAATAGGGCACCCAGCCGGCGTCGACGATGGCGCGGCTGGCTCCCGCCGCGCCGTGGAGGAGCTTCGCCAGCTCTTCGATCAGCGCGTAGTTGGCGGCCTCGCCCAGACCGCGGCCACCGGAGACGACGACCGCCGCCTCGTCCAGTTTGGGACCGCTGCGCTCCTCGAGGTGGCGCTCGACGACCTTGGCCGTGTTCGTGGCGGCGACGTCGGGCACCGGGGCGGCGACCACGCTGGCTGCGGCCCCGCCCGAGGGCTCGGCGGTGAACGACTTGGCCCGGATCACGAAGATGGCCGGGCCGTCTCCCGTGAAGCGCGCCGTCACGATCTGGCTGCCGCCGAACACGGGGTGGAGGCTTGACAACCCGCCGTCGCTCTCCACCAGGCCGGTCACGTTGGTCAGCACCGGGCGGCCGAGCTTGGCCGAGAGCCGGCCCGCCACGTCGCGCCCCTCGTAGGTGGCGGGCACAAGAATGGCGTCGGGCACGTTGCCGCCTTTCACCAGGGCAGCGAGTGCGGCGGCCACCGGCACACCGGGCAGGGTGCCGCCCAGGTCGCCGACGTCGTACAGCGTGGTCGCGCCGTACTCGCCGAGCGGACCGGCCAGCCCGGCCGCATCGGCACCCCAGGCCACGGCTTCGACCGTGGAGGCGACGGCGCGGGCCTCGGTCAGCAGCTCGAGCGTGACCGGGGTCGGGCCGCTGTCACCCACCTCGGCCAGCACCCACAATTTGTCGATCGGCATCTCAGACCACCTTCAACTGCTCGAGGAAGGCCACGACGCGCTGCGCGCCGTCGCCCTCGTCCACCACGATCTCTCCCGCCCCCCGTGACTCGGCATCGGAGACGTCGGTGATCTCCTGCCCGGCACCGGCGGCGCCGACCAGCGACGCGTCGATCCCGAGGTCTGCCACCGTCAGGTTGTCCACCGGCTTTGACTTGGCCGCCATGATCCCCTTGAAGGAGGGGTACCGGGGCTCGACGACGCCGGCGGTGACCGTCACCAGAGCAGGCAGGGGGCACACGATCTCGTCGTAGCCCGCCTCCGTCTGGCGCTCGACCTTGAGCGAGCCGCCGTCGACGGCGATCGCCTTGGCGAAGGTGACCGACGGCAAGCCCATGAGCTCGGCCACCTGGACCGGCAGTGTGCCGGTGTACCCGTCGGTGGACTCGGTCGCCATCACGACGAGGTCGGGATTGGCCCGCCCGATGGCGGCCGCCAGCACCCGGGCCGTGCCGAGGGCGTCACTGCCGGCCAGTGCGTCGTCGCTGATGAGGATGGCCTTGGCCGCGCCCATGGCGAGCCCGGTGCGCAGACCCGAGGTCTCACCACCCGGAGCCATGGAGACGAGCGTGACCTCGTCGCCCTCGCCCGAGGCGAGCTGGAGGGCCATCTCCACCCCGTAGTTGTCCGAGTCGTCCATGATGAGCTTGCCGGACCGATCGAGGGTGTTGGTGCCCGGATCCAGCGCTGCAGGGGCGGCCGGATCGGGGATCTGCTTGACGCACACGACGACGTTCATGGCCGACCATCTTTGTGGACCCGGGCCGCATCCCGCCATTCGACCCGGTGACGAGCCCTTTTTCCGCGTCGCGCTCCCTGTGGGGGTCGCTCAGCCGGCCCCAGCCCCGGCCCCGGCGCCTTCGTCCACGGCGGCCAGGGCGTCGCCGAGCCGATCGGTGATCACGGTGTCGACCCCGAGCGCCACCATGGCGCGCAGGTCCTCGGGGGCGTTGACCGTCCACACGTTGACCGCAAGGCCCATTGCATGGGCGCGCTCGACCAAGTCCGCGTCCACCGACACGAAGAAGGGATGGACCGCTCCGAACCCGGCGGCCGCCGCCTCGGCCAGGGCGGGCTCGACCTCGGAGGCGAAGCCCCACAACGCGCCGAGCGCCAGGCGGCCGTCGGCGGCCTGGACGGCGCGCAGCGTCGCCATCTGGAAGGACGACACGAGGACCCGACTCGTCCAGCCGGCCTCCTCGATGGCCGCGGCCGTCAGAACCGCCACGGCCTCCCCCGGGTCCCATCCCGGGTCCTGGGGGGCGTTCTTGATCTCGACGTTGACCACCATGCCTTCGCAGACCGCCAGCACGTCGGCCAGCAGGGGCACGTGCGAGGGGAGATCGGCCACGACGAGGTCGGCCACCACGCCGACATCGGGGATCTCTGCGTCGTGGTGCACGGCCAGTCCGCCGTCCGCCGTCAGGCGCACGTCGAGCTCGACCCCGTCGGCACCGAGCCGGCGCGCCTCGGCGAAGGCATCGATGGTGTTCTCGGTGAACCCTTCTGTGCAACCCCTATGTGCGAAGACGGCGGTCATCGGGCCCGTGTCTTCTCCTCGTCACGATTCCACCGCCAAAGCGGCCGAATTTTCACGAAAAACTCCTTGCCAGGCTCCGGACGGACCATTACCCTTTCCCGAGTTAACCCGCTTTTCACTGACGGACACCATCTGGGTCCGATCATGTGAAAAGGATCACAATGCTGGTGGAGGCACATTCCGATGGCGCTCATGTGGAACCGGACTGTCGACTGGGACTCGGACGACTGGCGGCGCTCTGCCGCCTGCCGCAATACCGAACCGGATCTCTTCTTCCCTGTTGGCACGACGGGACCGGCCGTCGACCAGATCGAGGCGGCCAAGCGCGTCTGCCACGCCTGCGACGCGCTCGAGCCCTGCCTCGACTTCGCACTGGCCACCAACCAGGAGTCAGGTGTCTGGGGCGGCACGTCCGAGGAAGAGCGCCGCAAGCTGCGCAAGGCGTGGCTGGCCGCACGACGGTCGCAACGCGTCGCCATCTGAAGCGCAGACACCACTTCGCTCACCGCGGCGCGCGCACCGGCACCGAGATCGCCACGCGGGTGCCGCCGCCGTCGGCCGCCGACAGCTCATTCATGGAGATCGTCCCCTCCAACTGACTGACGACCAGGTCGCGCACGATCGAAAGGCCGAGGCTCGACGTGCGTTCGATGTCGAACCCGTTCGGCAAGCCGAGCCCGTCGTCGCGCACCTCGACGAGGAGCGCCGAATCCTCGTTGGACAGCGTCAGGTCGACGTGGCCAACCGGCGCGTAGCCCGCGGCGCCGCCCGCTCCCTCGAGTCCGACGGCGCCGTCCTGCCCCCCTGCGTTCTCCGGGTCGAAGGCGTGCTCGACCGCGTTCTGCAACAGCTCGGCCACCGTGACCGCCAGCGGGGTGGCGACGTCCGCCGACACCTCGCCCAGGTCCCCGTGCACCGAGATCACGATGGGCTGTGACGACACCACCGAGTCCTCCGCCATCAGCACCAGCGAGCTGACGATCTCGGCGAAGGGCACTTGGTCGCTCGGATCACGCGACAGGATCTCGTGCACCAGCGCGATGGAGCGCACCCGCCGCTCGGCCTCGTGCAGCGCCACCCGGGCCGCCCGGTCCCCGACCCGTCGCGCCTGGAGGCTCAACAGCGACGAGATCGTCTGCAGGTTGTTCTTGACCCGGTGGTGCACCTCGCGGATGGCGGCGTCCTTGGAGAGCAGCAGCCGGTCGAGGCGCCGCACGTCGGTGACGTCGCGCAGGAGGATCATCGCCCCGGTGACCACGCCGTGCGAAAGCAACGGGATGCAGTGGACGAGGACGATGACGTCCGGCCGGCGCTCCACCTCCTCGACCACGGGCCGCCCGGTGGCGAGCGCCCACTCGACGGCGGACTCCTCGATGTCGAGGTCCCCGAAGCGGCGCCCCTCGGGCTGGGTGTAGATCCCCATCCGGTGAAAGGCGTTCATGGCGTTGGGCGACGCGAACTCGACCCTTCCGTCGGCGTCGACCACCACGACGCCATCGCCGACGCGGGGCGACTCCTCGGTGCCGACGTCCTCGTCGGGGAACGGGAAGGCCGACTGGGCCACCATGTCGGCGAGCCGCTCGAACACGTCGAGGTAGGTCCGCTCGTACATGCTGGTCGGCCCCTTGAGCGGGGCCAGCGAGACGCGCAGCAGCGCCCCGATGATGCGGCCGCCGAAACGGACGGGGATGTTCTCCACCGGCACCTGCTCGCCCAGGATCGGGTGGTGGATGCTGCCCCGCACGATCTCGCCCGAGTGCAGGCACCGGGCCACCAGGGTCCACTGCGACTCGTTCACCGTCTGGCCGACCAGGTCCTGGTCGACCAGCGTCGGCCGGTTGTTGGGGCGCATCTGGCCGAGCACGACCAGCTCGGGGTCCTCCCTGGCGGGCTCCGACCCGGTCTCGTCGGTGCTCGGCGCGGTGCCGCTGCTCCGGGCGGCGTGCACCGGGACCAGGAGGAGCAAGTCGGAGAAGGAGAGGTCGGCCAGGACGCTCCAGCTCCCGAGCAGCCGCTGCAGGTGCCCGAGCTCCTCGGGCTTGAGGTCGGTGTGGCTCATGGCCAGCTCGGCGGGCGTCGGCATCAGGCCCCCACCGCCCCCGTCGGCCCGGCGATCGCCACTGGATAGCCGGCGCGCCCCCGGTAGCCCTGCAGGGCGTCGGCCCCCGCCGCGGCCAGGACGGCCCGCAGGTCGTCGGCCCGGTCGGCCACGTGCTCGAGCCGATGGGCGTCCGAGGCCGTGGTCAGCGGTACCCCCCGGGCCACGAAGCGCTCGAGCAGCCCCAGGGCCGGGTACTGCTCCCCTACCGGCTTGCGCCAGCCGGCCGAGCTGACCTCCGCCGCCATGCCCGACGCCACGGCCGCCTCGGCAATGCGGTCCCACCACTCGGCGGGTGCCGCAGGCACGTGGCCGGCCACCTTGATCAGGTCCGGGTGGGCCAGGACGTCACAGGCGCCCGACGCCGCCAGCTCCTCCAACGCCTGCGTGTACGCCTCCCAGCAGTCGTCGACCCGCCGGGCCGACCACTCGCCCATGGACACGGGGTCGTCGAGGTCGTCGAAGCGCCACCCGCCCACCCAGTGCACCGAGCCGAGGAGGACGTCGAAGGGGTAGCCGCGCAGCAGGCCGGCAACCGCGTCCATGTGGCCCTCGTAGTAGTCGACCTCCAGCCCGATGACGACGGGCAGGCCGGCCTCCTTGGCCGCCTGGGCGCATTCCACGTAGGCGTCGAGGTCCGCCGTGGCGTGGAATTTCCAGTACCCGGCCATGGACTCGGCCAGCGCCGGGGGCACGTGCTCGTCGTCCCAGAAGCCGCCGAGCAGCGCGTCGGCCTGGCGGAAGCGGAAGAGATGCTCGGTCACCGCCAGCTCGCTCACACCCACCTGCCGGGCCCGGGCGCAGTAGTCGGCCAGCTGCTCGAGCCGTAGCGGCGTCTCGTGCTCCGAGTGGGGCCAGAGGTGAAGGTGGTAGTCGAGCACGACCCGTCCGCCCGGTTAGGCGGCCCGGCGGATCAAGGTGACGCCGTCCCTGATGGTCGTGAGCACGCAGACGACCCGGGGGTCGTTGACCACTTTGTCGTTGAAGGCGCGTAGGGCCCGTGCCCCCTCGTGCGGTTCCTTCTCCGACGCCAGGACGCCGCCGGCCTGCAGCGTGTTGTCGACGACGATCAGCCCGTGGCCGGCCAGCTTGGGCAGCACGGCCTCGAAGTAGGCGTCGTAGGAGACCTTGTCGGCGTCAATGAACACGAGGTCGAACGGTCCCTGCAGCTCCTCGAGGGAGCGCAGTGCCGGGCCCTCGATCACGCTGATGTGGCTCTCGAGCCCGGCGGCGGCGATGTTGCCGCGCGCCACCTGGGCGTGGTGCGGGTCGACCTCGAGCGAGATGATGGAACCGTCCTTCCAGAGGCCCGCCGCCATGGCCATGGCCGAGTAGCCGGTGAAGGTGCCGATCTCGAGGACGCTGGTGGCCTGGGTGGCGAACACCAGCAGCTCGAGGAACCGGCCCTCCTGGCGCCCGACCATCATCCCCCAGGCGGCGAAGTCCTCCCTGGTCGAGGCGTCCACCGACGCCAGGTGGCCCGGCGGCGCCGTCGTGTGGGCGTCCGCATACTCCTGGACCTCGGGATTGATCAGTTGGGCCATGGCACCGATGGTAGGCGCCGCCCGACCCCGTTATCCCCAGACCCGCGTGCCCAACTGCAGCAGCCCGCCCATGTCGTAGATGTCGGCGTCGAAGAACGGGACGGTCACGAGCACGTCCGGCGCGCCCGTGAGCTCCGCCTGCTGCTCGGCCTCGCGCCGCGCCACCACGCCGAAGTTGAGGAAGCTCTCGGCCACCTCTCCCAGGACCCGTGCCGCCACCACGGGGTCGTCGGTCAGTCCCGCGGCCAGCGCGTCGGCCCGGGCGGCGATCGACTGGGCCAACTTGTCGGTCTGGGCGTCGCGGAGGTACTCGGGCAGCACCTTGTTCAACACCACGACGCCGAGATGCAGCTTGCGCGCCGTGAGCTCGGCGGAGAAGAACTCCGCCTCGCGCACCGGCGTTGCCTCGAGCGTCGAGACGACCATGAAGGTGGTGCGCCGGTCCGACAGCAGCCGCGTCACAGCCTCGGCGCGCTCGACGAAGCCCGTGTACATCGACTGGAACAAGATGAAGAACTCCGAGATGTCGGCCAGGAACTGCGTGCCGAGGATGCGGTCGGCCACTTGGTAGAAGGGCCGCGACGCCATGTTCACCAACCGCGACCGGTAGGGCACGATCAGCCAGCGCAACAAGCGCGACGAGAAGAAGTCCGCCATGCGCTGCGGCGCGTCGAGGAAGTCCAGCGCGTTGCGCGTCGGCGGGGTGTCGACGACGATGAGGTCGTAGTTGCCTTCGGTGTGGATCTCGTAGAGCCGCTCCATGGCGATGTAATCGTGCGATTGGACAAAGCGGCCCGAGATGTTCTGGTAGAGCGGGTTGGCCAGGATCTGCTCGCGCGTCGCCTCGTCGGGCGCGTGGGTGCGGATGAGGTCGTCCCAACTCTGCTTGGTGTCGAGCATGGCCGCCCACAGCTCACCCCTTGGGCGGGCCGCCGAGCCGGCGAAGACATCATCGGGGATGCGGACTTCGTCGTTCCCGATCCCCTTCAACCCCAGCGCGTCGGCCAGGCGCTTGGCCGGGTCGACGGTCAGCACGAGGACACGGCCGCCCTGCTCCACCACCGCCGTGGCGGCCAGCGCGGCCGCGGTGGTCGTCTTGCCGACCCCGCCGGGCCCGCAGGCGATGACGATGTCCTTCGCGGCGAGCAGCTGACCGACCGTCTTGGCTGCGGGGCTCACAGGCCCAGCTCCTCGCCGAGTGCGTGGGCCACCTGGCGCGTGGTGCGGGCGCCGAAGCTGCGCGCGAACAGATAGGGCAGGAGGAGCACGGGCAGGTCCTCGGCCAGCCCGGCCTGGAGCCGCTGCAGATGGGCCGAGCGCGTGCGGCGCAGGGTGACGGCGAGGCGGGCCGCCTCGAGCACCGGTGCGACGGAGCCGCCGGCCCGCTCCGACAACGTGTGTTCGGCATCCGGGGTGCGCAACTGCTCGAAGATCTCCTCCTCGCGCTGGCCGAAGAGCTCGGGGAGGACACGGTTGACCACCACGGCCGACATGCGGACCGTGGTCTCCTCGCGGACCCGCTTCTCCAGCTCGAGCGTCTCGCTGACCGGCATCTCCTCGGGCGTGCACACCGCGACCAACCCCGTCTGGTGCGGGTCCGAGAGGATGTCGAGCATCCAGTCGGTCTGGCTGCGGATCAGCCCGACCTTGACGAGGTCGTTGATGGCCTGGGGCGCCGCCAGCTGGCCGATGATGTGGCCGCTCGCCGGGGCGTCCACCACCACCAGGTCGTAATGGGACTCTCGCACCTCCCAGCAGAATTTGCCGACGGTCAGGATCTCCCGCACCCCTGGCGCCGCCGTGGCCACGAAGTCGAACGCCTTGGCCAGCGGCCCGATCCGGCCGACCACCGGGATGCGCAGATGCAGCTTGAGGTACTCGCGCAGCGACGCCTCCGTGTCCATCGACATGGACCAGACGCCGGGTGCGATCTCCCGCGGCGTGAAGTCGGTGGGAGGCGCCTCGAAGAGCGACGTCACGTCACCCTTGGCGTCGACCTCACACACCAGGACGCGCTTGCCGTGCTCGGCGGCCAACTGGGCCAGGCCCGCGGCCACCGTCGTCTTGCCCACCCCGCCCTTGCCGGTGACGAACACCAGGCGCAGGTCCAAGAGGTCGGGCGCGGCCTTCACCGGTTCCGCGCCTGTCCCGCGGTCACGCCCGCCTCAGGGGGCGCCGAACCCGACGCGGCGATCGCCCGAGGGCGCGCCCACTTCGACATAGGCGACCTTGACCACGGGGATGCCGACCCGTCGGCCCTTGCGGTCGGTCAGCCAGAGGACCCCGTCGCCGCTCTTGAGCAGCTTCTCGATGTCGGCGACCACCTTGTCGCGATCGGCATCGTCGGGCATCTCCACTTCGAGCTCCTTGGGGGTGTGGGTGATGCCGATGCGCACGTCCACCTGGTCTCACTCTCCTCACGACCTCGCAGACGGGCGAGGCCATCTGGACGTTACAGCGACGCGGCAGACTGATGGACATGATGTCCGGTGGGACCCAGCGCAGTGCCCGCTGGGCAGCGACGATGGCCGGCTACTCCGGGCCCGTGCGCCTGGCCCACGCCGACTCCCGTGCCCGGATCGGGCCGGCGCCGGGATCGATCCAGGGGGACGAGTCCCCACCGGCGGTGCCGAGGGGGCGGGTCGAGCGCCGGGAACTCGAGGACTCGCTCCTGGCGCCCGGCGCCACGCGTTCGTCGGACGCCGGCGACCGGGCCGAACCCGAGCCGCCGGATGCCTGGCGCACCTGTTTCGAGCGTGACCGCGACCGCATCCTGCACGCCACCTCGTTCCGCCGCCTGGCCGGCAAGACCCAGGTCTTCGTGTTCCCCCAGGACCACCAGCGCACCCGCCTGACCCACGCGCTCGAGGTGGCACAGGTCGCCACGGCGATCGCGCGGGCATGTCGCCTCAACGTGGCCCTCACCGAGGCCATCGCCCTCGGGCACGACTGCGGGCACGGTCCCGGCGGGCACGCCAGCGAGGACGCGCTGGACCCCTACGTGCCCGGCGGGTTCGACCATGCCCCGTGGGGGGCGCTGGTCTCCCTCGCCCCCCTCAACCTGTGCGCCGAGACCATCGACGGCGTCGCCAACCACAGCTGGTCGCGCCCGGCCCCGGCCACGCCCGAGGGCGAGGTGGTCAGCTGGGCCGACCGCATCGCGTACGTCTGCCACGACTGGGAGGACGCGGTCCTGTCCGGCATCGTGGCCCCGCACCAGCTGCCGCCGGCCGTCCGCGCCCGGTGCGGGGAGCTGCGCAGCGCGCAGCTGGGCGCCTTCATCACGGGCGTGGTCTCGGCCTCCTTGCGCACCGGTCAGGTCGGGATGGAGGAGGAGGAGGCTGAGGCGCTGGCCGCGTTCCGGGCCTGCAACTACGAACGAATCTATTTGCGCGACGCCTCGCGGCGGCAGGGCGAGGCGGTGATCAGCGTGCTGCGCGCGCTGGTCGAGCACTTCGCCGACCGGCCCCACCTGATCACCGAGCACTCCGCGGCCCCGAACGAGTCCTCCGACGTGATTGCGGGAAGCGAGGAGGCGGTGCGCGCCGGCGTCACCTACGTGGCGGGCATGACCGACCGGTTCGCCTTCCGCCAGGCCGTGGCGCTGCTCGGCTGGGACCCGGCGAAGCTGCCCGCCGGCGTCGACAGTTGAGCCGTCCGGCTCACGCCGGCCCATCGGGAAAGGCCGGCGGTCGTTTCTCGGTCAATGCCGCCACCCCTTCGGCGAAGTCCGCGCTGCGCATCATCTCCGCCATCCGGACGCCGGCGTCGCGCACCGACGACGCAACGTCACCGTGCAGGTCGCGGTAGAGCTGCAGCTTGGTCGCCGCCAACGAGGACGGAGCGATGTCCGTGGCGAGCCGCCGGGCGTAGTCGTACGTGAAGGGCAGCAGCTCGTCGGGGGGCAGCACCCGGTTGACCAGCCCGAGCTGCTCCGCCTCCTCGGCCAGCACGACCCGGCTCGACAGCAGCAGGTCGGCGGCCCGGGTGACGCCGACCAGACGGGGCAGCAACCACGACAGGCCGTACTCGGCGGGCAGGCCGAGGCGCCCGTGCGACGTGGTCAGCTTGGCCCCCCGCGCCGCGAAGCGCAGGTCGCAGTAGCAGGCCAGCACGAACCCCACGCCGGCGGCCGGCCCGTTCACCGCGGCGATGATCGGCTTGGGGATGCCGAAGTGGTATGCGAAGTCGGCATCGAACTCGGGGCGGACGCCGTAGCCCGGCATGGCCACGTCGTCACCCAACCCGGCGTCGTACGAACCGCGCTCGACGTGGCCCGCGAGCGCTTGCGCGTCGGCACCGGCGCAGAAGCCCCGGCCTGAGCCGGTGACGACGATGACCCGGACCCCGGGGTCCGTCGCGGCGCGATCGAGCAGCGCGCGGTACTCGGCGTGCAGGCGGCCGGTCCACGCGTTGAGCCGATCGGGCCGGTGCAGGGTGACGGTGGCCACCCGGTCCCGCACTTCGAACCGGGTCACCTTCAGCTCGGCGAGCTCCACGTCAGTCCAGAGTGGCGTAACGGGCCAGGTGCAAGGTGCCGGCCTCGGCCGCACGCTCGAACTCGACCTGGAGCGGGTCACCGTCGGCCACCCGCTGGAATGCGGCCGCATCGTCGTCGGTGGCCCAGAGGGTCACGACCAGCCAGTCCTCGCCGTGACGCGCCGTGGTGCGCCGCAGGAAGCCGGGCTGGTTCGGCACCAGCTCGGTCTGCACCCGCCGGTCCACCGCGAGGAAGGACTCGTCGGAGACCCCCTCGGCCAGCCTGAACGTGGTGATCTCGACGATCGACACGGTCAGGCCTGCACCAGCATCACGGGGTTGCCCTCGGGATCGGTGATGCCCGCCAGCGTGGGCCCGCCCGGGACGTCGAAGGGCTCTGCCACGATGGTGGCGCCGAGGGTCACCGACCGCTCGAGCGACGCCCGCAGGTTCGCCACCTGTACGTAGAGCGTGACGCCGGACCGTTCGCTGCCACGTATATGACCACCGGGGCCAGGCTCCGGGCCGCCGATGCCAGGGGGGATCTGCATGATGAAGCCGTCCCCGATCCGCCAGTTGAAGAGGTCGGCGTAGAAGGCCTTCTGCCGCTCGGGATCAGTCGCCTCGATCTCCCAGTGCACCACCGGACGTGCCCAGTCCTGCGCCATGCCACCTCCCTGCCGTGACCCACAGTACCCAGCCCCGACGTCGGTGGCGGGGTGCCGGTCGCCGGTCGCCGGTCGCTTGCGCCCGCGGGAGGGAGGTGCTCGTGTTCGACCGGGTTCAGGCTCGATCAATCGGCCGGCGACCGCGTCCTCCATGAGATGGCCAACCGGGTCACGGCCACAGGCCGGCTCAACGCAGGCTGAGCTCCCGCCGGTAGACCCGGGCCGGGCCGAGCGCGGCCAGCTTCTCGGAAATGGCCCGGAACGCCTGTGCCGTCTCGCTGTCCGGGTCGACGGCGGTGACCGGACGGCCCTCGTCGCCACCCTGGCGCACCGCACTGACGAGCGGGACGTGGCCCAGTAGGGGAATCCCGAGGTCGGCGGCGAGCGTCGCCCCCCCGCCGGAGCCGAACAGCTCGTAGCGCTTCCCGTCGTCTCCTGTGAACCAGCTCATGTTCTCGATGACGCCGCGCACGGAGAGCTTGAGCCGGCGGGCGGCGAACGCGGAGCGCTGCGCCACCCGCTGTGCCGCCGGCTGCGGCGTCGTCACGACGATGATCTCCGCCCGGGGCATGACCTCGGCCAGGGTGAGGGCGACGTCGCCGGTCCCGGGCGGCATGTCGATCAGCACGAAGTCCGGCTCGCCCCAGTACGCGTCGGTCAGGAACTGCTGGATCGCCTTGTGCAACATCGGGCCGCGCCAGATCACCGGTTGGTCGTCCGGCACGAAGTAACCCATGGACAGGCACTTGACGCCGTGGGCCGAGGTCGGGATCACCATGTCGCCGATGATGATCGGGTCATGGTCCGTCCCGAGCATCTTGGGCACCGAGAAGCCGTAGACGTCGGCGTCGAGCAGCCCGACCTGGAAGCCGGCCTGGGCCAGCGCGATGGCCAGGTTGACCGTGACCGTCGACTTGCCGACGCCGCCCTTGCCCGACGACACGCCGATGACACGCGTTTTCGCGTCGGGTGCCAGGAAGGCGGGCAGGGGCGCCGCGGGGGCGTGCCCGTGCCCGTGTCCCGCGTGGTCGGGCCCGTCGTCGACATCGGAGGCCTCGACCGTTCCGCCCCGCAGGCGGTGCCGGAGCCCGGCCCGCTCCTCGTCGGTCATCACCACGAAGTCGAGCTCGATCTCCTCGACGCCGCGAACCGAGCCGGCGGCCCGGTGGATCTCCTCGGCCAGCTCATCGGTGCCCGGCCAGGCCGACACCGGCAGGGCCACGTCGATGTGCACCCGGCGGCGGCGCAGGCGCACCGAACGCACCAGGCCGAGGTCGCCCAGCGTCAGGCCGATCTCCGGCTCCCGGACCGATCTCAGTGCAGCCTCGAGCTGTGATTGATCTGCTGCCATGCGGTTCCTCGTCTCGGGATCGGGTGAGCCGCAGGCTCGGCGACGCCATCCGCGTCACCCCAGCTGAAGGGGCTGATCCCTCGGTAGACTACCCAGGGTGAGCACCGCTCCGATCATCGCGGAGAACGAGCGACCGGCCGGCGCGGACGATGGCCGGTTCAGTGCCGCCGTCGCTGCCGTCGCGGCCGCGTTCGGCGATCCCACTCGTCGCGACATCTTCCTCCATGTGCGCGCGGTGCCCGGCGGGACGGCCAGCGAGGTCGCCGCCACCTTCTCGCTCCACCCGAACGTGGCCCGCCACCACCTCCAACGGCTGGTGGACGGGGGCTACCTCAGGGTCGAGACCGGGCGCAACGCCGCCGGTGCCGGCCGCCCCTCCAAGCGCTACTTCTGCGTGGAGGAGGAACTGCACCTGGGCCTCATGCAACGCCGCGACGACCTCCTCATGCGGCTCTTGGGCGAGGCAATGAACCGGCTGGGGCCCGAAGAGGCCGAGGAGATGGCGGCGCACGTCGGCGAGGAGTACGGGCGCTCCCTCGCCTCTCGCATGACCCCGAGCGAGGGCCAGCGCACCGTGCGTGCCGCCATGCACGTGGTCGCCGAGACGTTGACGGCGCACGGCTTCGCCGCCCACGCCGAGGACCGGGGCGAGACCACTGCCGTCGTCGCAGAGCAGTGCCCCTTCGGTGACGCCAGCAGTACCAACCCCGTGCTGTGCGCGGTGGACCGCGGCATGGTCAAGGGATTGTTGTCCGGACTGTGCGGCACGGCGTCGCGCCGGGCACTCCCGGTGATCCTCTCCTCGCGGGCGCGGGGCGATGACGCCTGCACCGCCTCTGCCTGAACCGCCCGTGGCTCGCGCCTATCTCGACCATGCCAGCACCACGCCGGCACGGCCCGAGGCCCTCGCTGCGGTCACGCGGTGGGCCACCATCCCAACGGGCGATCCCGGCCGGGTGCACCAGGAGGGTCACATCGTCCGCGACGCGCTCGAGGTCGCACGCGGGCAGGTGGCCGAACTGGTCGGCGTCGCCGGGCGCCAGGTGGTCTTCACCTCGGGCGCGACCGAAGCCATCAACGCCGCCGTGTGGGGGGCGACGCGGGCCGCGCCGGGATCGCCCGTGCTCTGCGCCGCCGTGGAGCACTCGGCGGTCCGCGATGCCTCGGCCCGCCTCGCCCCCACCGAGGAGCTGCCGGTGGACGATGCGGGACGGCTGCAGGTCGACGCGCTGGGGGAGCGCCTGGAGGACACCTCCCGACCCCGCCCGGGGCTGGTGCACTGCCAATGGGGCAACCACGAGGTGGGGACGCTCCAGCCCGTGCGCGAGGTCGTCGCGCTGTGCCGGGCGGCCGGGGTCACGGTGCACGTCGACGCCGCGGCAGCGTGCGGCCACGTGCCGACGGACCTGGCCGCACTCGATGCCGATCTCGTCAGCGTCAGTGCGCACAAGCTCGGCGGAGTTCCAGGGGCCGGTGCCCTGATCGTCCGGCGCGGGAGCCGGTTCGAACCCCTCCTGGTGGGCGGTGAACAGGAGCGGGGGCGCCGCGCCGGGCTCGAGGCGCTCCCGGCCCTCCTCGCCTTCGGTGCTGCGGCCGCTGCCCTGATCGGCGGCAGGATGGAGACGGAGGCCGCCATGGCGCGCCGGCAGATCGGTTCCATCATTGACGCTGCCCTGGCCGTGGAGGGTGTCGACGTCGTCGGACCGGACAGCCCCGAGGCGAGGCTGCCCCACCTGGTCTGCCTCGGCGTGCACGGTGTCGAAGCCGAACCCGTGCTCATCGGTCTGGACCGGGCGGGCGTCGCCGCCCATTCGGGCTCCGCCTGCTCGTCGGAGAGCATCGAGCCGTCGCCGGTGCTCGAAGCGATGGGCGTGGACCCCAGCCATTCGCTGCGGATCAGCGTGGGGTGGACGACCACGGACCTCGACTGCGACGCCTTCGCGGCAGCGTTCTCCGACGTCGTCGCCGATCTGCGGGCGCTACGGGGCTGACGTGCCGGTGGTGAACGCGGCGGGAAGCGGGAGCCCGGCCGCCTTGTAGGCACCACTGACCAACGGGGCAGCCTGGGGCAGCTTCGGCGGCCGGCGGGTTGTCGGCCAGGAAGTCGTTGAACTGCGTCACGGCCGCCGCATGATTGCGATCCTGGTTCTCGAGGACCAGACCGTAGAAGAGGTGGCCCTGGTAGTACGTCGGGGAGTCCTTGATCGACGTCTGGATCTCGGCCCGTCCGACCCGGACCAGCGACGCCACCTGCGCGGTCGTTCCGACGTTCCACTGTAGGAAGCCGGCGTAGGCCAGCGCGGCGGGGTTCGACGGGTCCTCGGTGAGCACCTTGTCGTAGAGCTCGAGTGCCGCCTTGGTGCTCCCCTTGTCGTTGAGTGCCGACGCCTGCTGCAATTGCTGCTCAATGAGCTGGGCCTGCGACACGCTCACGCTGCCCGACGAGGCTTGCCCGGGCTGGCGGCCCTGGACGTAGTGCGCCACGAGGATCACGGCGCCGACGGCGATGAACAAGGAGGCCCCCACGATCCCGACCTTGCGCCACAACGCCATCGGGGGGCGCTCCGGTTGGGCGGGCTCTGCCGGTGCGGAGCTCGTGCGAGCGGGGTCGGACGCCGGGGCGGAGTCGGACGCCGGGGTCGAGGTCGAGGCGACGGCGTCGAGCGCGGCCAGCTCCTCTTCCACCTCGACCAGCCGCGCCCTGTCCCGCGCCACCAGCACGGCATGGTCCTCGTCGGAGAGGTCCCCGGCCTCACGCTCACGATCGGCGTCGGCCAACGAGCGCTCGAGGAAGTCCCGCTCGTCGGTCAGGTACCAGCGCTCGTCGCGGGGGGACCGTTCCTGCTGCTCTACGTCGGCGGTCACGACACGGCCTCTTCGGCCTTCAGCGCGCCGAACTCGCGGGTCCGGCGCCAGAAGACGACGCCCACCGAGATCAGCGCGCCGGCGCCCAAGACAATGGGGATGATCCAGATGAGCGGTACGCCGCCCGCGTCGGGCGGGACGAGGAGGATGGTCTGGCCGTACTCGGACACGAGGGTCCGGTCGATGTCCGCGTTCGAACGCCCCGCCGAGACCATGCTCTCGATCTGATGGCGCACCGCGATGGCCGTCGTCGCGTTCGACTCCGCCACGGAGAGGTCGGTGCACGAAGGGCAGCGCACACCGGTCTCGATGGCGGCCGCGCGTTGGCCCGCCGTCTGGGGCGACGAGTCCAGGGCGCCGCTGCCGACCACCAGCGCGACGGCCAGGACCGCCACCGGGAGCGCTACGCGGACCCAGAGCGGCAGGCGCGCCGTACGCTCAGCCACCCGCCGCGCCGGCCTGGTCGGTCCGGGCCGCCTTCAGGAACGTCTCGAGGTTCTTCTGCGTCGCCGGGCCGACGAGCACGGCGGAGACCCGCCCCGAAGGGCTGATGACGAAGGTTGTGGGCGGCGCGGTGACCCCGTAGCGCTCGGCGATCGCGCCGCCGGGGTCGCTCACGGCTGGCCAGAGATCACCGTTCTTCTGCAGGAAGGCGCGCGCGGTGCTGGAGGTGTCGTGGAACACCACACTCACCATGTCCGCCCCGTCGGGCGAGTGCGCCTGCTCGAAGTGGAACCGTGACAGGTCGGGTGCCTCCTGCTGGCAGGGGATGCACCAACTGGCGAAGAAGTTGACGACGACGTAACGACCGTGCAACGACGACAGTGAGACCGGCGCGCCCGTCGTCAGGTCGGTGCCGGTGAAGGTCGGCGCCTGCCGACCCAGCAAGGGGCTGGCGACGGCGGTGGCCTGTTGCGGTGTCCGGGTGGCCAGGACCACGCCCAGTACGACGAGAACAAGCAACACGGCGCCCGCCACCCAGCGGGTCGCGTGACGACGGCGCGCCCTCATGCCGGGCCCGCGGCGCCGCGGGCCACGAGAGCACCAACCGGCTGGGGCGATTCGTCCCGTGCCCCGGCCTGCTCGGTCACGAGCTCCGATGAGGCCGATGTCGGATCGGTGGCCCGTCGCCGCGACCCGGGGACGAGGGCGAGCACGCCCCCCACGCCGATGAGCAGGCCGCCGGCCCACAGCCAGGCCACCAGGGGCTCGATGACCACGCCGATGGCGACCGATCCCCGCGGGAGGTTGTTGATCGCCTGGTTCCCCGACGCCGACCCGAGCCCACCGACCGCATCGAAGGTCAGGTAGACGTCATCGAAGAAACCTGAGTCGATGGCGGGTGTCCCGACCACCGAGAGCGCGCTACCGAAGCTGGTCGTCGCCGGGGTGAACGTACCGCCGTCCACCTTGACGACGGCCTCCTGCGAGGTGCGCGACGACGAGCTCACGGTGCGCAATCCCTCGAACTCGAAGCGGTGCCCGTCGTAGGTCACGGCGGTCCCCTTGTGGAGGGGAAGTTCGGCCTGATGGCGGTAGGAGGTGGCAGCGATGACACCGACCGCCAGCAGCACGACACCGAGGTGCACGACCATGCCCCCGTTGGCTCGCCCCACCAGGCCGCGCCACCAGCCGACGTGGCGGGTGCGGGCTGCCCGCACGGAGAGGACGAGCGCGCGGCCCGCCGTGGCGGCGGCCATGGCGCCGAGGCCGAACCCGACGAGCGTGGCGAAGCCGCGCAGGCCGAAGGCGACACACAGGACGACGGTGCCCACACCGATCCACACCGGGACGGCGAGTCGCTGCCACAGCAGGCCGCCGTTCATCTTGCGCCAGCTGAGGACGGGCGCCACGGCCATGAGGAAGAGCAGGGTCAGGCCGACCGGGATGGCCACGGTGTTGAAGAAGGGCGCGCCGACCGTCACCTGTTGCTGGGTGACCGCCTCGTAGAGCAGCGGATAGAGGGTGCCGAGCAGCACCACGAAGGCGAAGCCCACGAAGAGCACGTTGTTGAGCAGGAACGCACCCTCGCGTCCGAGCGGGGCGTCGATACCCCCGGGCGAGCGCAGGCGGTCGCCCCGCCAGGCGATCAGGCCGAAGCCCACGATGACCACCGCGAAGAAGAAGCCGATTAGCAGCGGGCCGAGGGAGGACTCGGAGAAGGCGTGGACCGACGTGATGACCCCGGAGCGAGTCAGGAAGGTGCCGAGGATGGTGAGGGCGAACGTCGCGATGGAGAGGGAGAGGTTCCAGACCCGCATCAGGCCCCGGCGTTCCTGGACGAGGACCGAGTGGAGGTAGGCCGTCCCGCAGAGCCAGGGCAGCAGCGCCGCGTTCTCCACCGGGTCCCAGCCCCAGAAGCCGCCCCAGCCGAGCACCTGATAGGACCACCAGGCGCCGAGCACGATGCCGACGGAGAGGAAAGTGAACGCCACCAGCGTCCAGCGTCGGCACTCGATCTGCCAGCGATCCCCCACCCGGCCCGTCGCCAGCATCCCGATGGCGAACGCGAAGGGCACGGTGAAGACGACGAATCCGATGTAGAGGAGCGGCGGATGGATCGCCACCAGCGGGTTGTCCTGGAGGAGCGAGTTGGGCCCGAGGCCCTGGGTCACGCCGGACGCGGTGACGAAGGGGTTGGCGGGACCGACCATGAGGCCGAAGAAGAACGCGGAGACGACATAGAGGACGAGCGTCGCGTAGCGAATGACCGCATCGTCCGCCTGCCGGCGGTACCGCCACACGAAGATGGTCGAGACGATGGAGAGAATCAGGCCCCACAGGAGGATGGACCCCGCCAGCGCGGACCACATCCCCGTGACCGAGTACAGGAGCGGGGTGACCGTGCTGTTGTTCTGGGCCACGAACACCAGCGCGAAGTCGTGGGTGACGAGTGCGTGCTCCATCGCGCCGGCGGCGAACAGGCCACCGACCAGCATGACGGGGGCCAGCAGCCGGGCGTCGCCAATGCCCGGCGCGTCGGCGACCGGCCGGCGGGTGCCCAGCCCGCGGACGGAGACGATGATCCCGACGAGGCTCGCCACGAACGCGAGCCAGACCCCGACGGTGCCCAGGTGCGCGTCGAGCATCAGCAGACCGGGCCGGTCGACGTCACCTTGACCCGGTTCGGGTACTGGGCGCTGTAGGTGCTGGAGTGCTTGATCAAGATGGAGTTCGACACGAAGTCGCTCGACGTATCCGACGTGAAGTGGCCGACGACGACAACGGGGACCCGCGCCTTGAAGAGGCCCGGAGGGCTTCCGGTGTTGGCGACGTGGACGTCGTTCGGGCCCTGGCAGATGGTGAAGTCCGACCCGGCGTCGGTGGCGTGAATGGTGCCGGGGACGACGGTGCCCTCGAGGCGGAACGTCTGGGTGCCCAGCGTGTGCCGGTGGGCGAAGGCCTGGTCCACCGTGTCGAAGTAGTTGAGCGAGCTGCCCAGGCCCTCCACGAGGAGGAAGATCAGCGCGACGAGCAGCAGCGCGAAGACGGCCAGGACCCGCCGGCTGGTCCGCCGGCGGCGCGCCGGCGGCATGGCCGGTCCCTGGTGGACCTCGGACGTCGGCGGGCTGGGCGGCGGGGTCGGCTCGGTGGTGGTGCCGGTCACGACCGCTCGCCGCGTGCCGGCGCGCTCTCCTGCTCGGCCGCCGGCGGCTCCGACATCCGCAGCGCCCGTTCCCAGCGCCGGCGGCGCGCGACCAGGCTGATGGCGTAGACGAACAGGGTCGCCAGCGCAATGGCGTACCCGGCATCCACGTAGTTCATGGCGCGCTCCCGACCGGGATGTCCTCGCTCCAGCGCTCGGCCAACGAGACCTCGAGCTCCTGGTCGCCGACCGCGTCCTGCAACACCTCCACCTGGTACCGCACTCCGAGCAGCCAGACGAAGACCAGCGAGAAGGCGACGAAGCCGAGGAGGAACGTCCACGACATGGAAGGCGACGCGTGGATCCTGAAGCCCGGGTCGATGAAGGTGCCGCCCTGGTGGAGCGTGTTCCACCAGTCCACCGAGAAATGCACGATCGGGATGTCGACGGCTATGAGCAGCGCGGCGACGGCGCACCGACGGGCGCGGATCGCCGGCTCGGCCGGCACGCGCCGGAGGGCGAGGTACCCGATCTCGAGCAGCAACAGCAGCGCGGTGGAGGTCAGACGGGCGTCCCAGGTCCACCAGACGCCCCACACGGGGCGACCCCACAACGACCCGGTCACCAGCGTCAGCGCGGCGAAGACCGCCCCCACCTCGACGGCCGACGCCGCCAGGCGGTCCCAGAAGAACGAGCGCGTGCGGGGCCACAGGTAGAGCAGGCTCCCGCCGGCCGCCACGAGCCCGACCCAGTACAACGCCACCGTCGCGATAGCAGGGTGGATGTAGAGCAGCCGCGCCAAGTTCCCCTGGAACCGGTCCGGCGGGGTCACCCAGAGCCCGAGCCACACCGTGAATCCCATTGCGATGACGCCGAGGATCCCGACGACGTTCAGCCAGCGCGGCCGGCGGGACGTCACGCCGCCTCCTGGAGCGGACCGTAGAGGACGATGCCCACCACGAGATAGATCACCGCGAAGGGGACGAGGATCTTGAGCCACTGTGTCCCACCCGATGCATTGCCGCTGAGGGCGGCTTCCCACGCCTTGGAGCCGGCGAGCAGCACCGGGGCCAGCACCGGCAACACGAGGAGCGGGAGGAGGGTGTCGCGCACGCGCAGACCGGCCGACAGGCCGCCGTAGAGGACGCCCGCGCAGGCGAGGCCGATGGTGGCCAACAGGCTGGCGGTCACGGCCAGCCACACCACGTGCACCCGCACGTCGAAGAGGAAGGTGACGCCCGCCCACAGGACCAGCTGGAGCGCCAGGAGCTGGAGCGCGAGGGCGGCCGCCTTGCCCAGGAAGATCCCGGCCGGGTCGATGCCCGAGAGCCGCAGCCCGTCGCGCGTCCCCTCGCCGGACTCGACGGCCACGCTGCGCTGGATCGCCAGGACCGTCGAGAACAGCAGGGCGACCCAGAAGATGCCGGGCGCGGCGTGGCGCAGCGAGGCCTGGTCCGGGCCGATGGCGAACGCCAGGAGGACGAGGACGAGGACGGCGAAGGGGACGACCTGCCACAGGGCGACACGTGAGCGCGCCTCGATCCGCAGGTCCTTGCCGGCCACCAGCACGGCGTCATGCCACATGGGTCGCCCCCGGGACGGCGGTGAGCGGGGCGCGCCGGCCGCCGGGCTCCTCACCGGTCACGCGCCCCCCGCCCATGGTGACCACCCGGTCGGCCAGGGGAACCGAGAGCTGTGGCTCGTGCGAGGACAGCAGCACGGTCGCCCCGTCGGACACCGCCTCGCCGATCAGCTCACGAAGGAGGGAGCGCGAGGTCGCATCGAGCCCGGCGTGTGGCTCGTCGAGCAGCCACAGGGCGGGCCGGCGGGCCAGCAACGCGGCGAGCGCAGCGCGGCGGCGCTGGCCGGCCGAGAGGCGACCGGCCGGCGTCGTGCGCAGCCTCCCGGTCAGGCCGAGGCGCTCGAGCGCGTCGTCGGCGCTGGCGGCGGGCAGCCCGAGGGCACGTACGGCGAACTGGACGTTCTCCGCCGCGCTGAGTTCGTCGTAGAGAGGGGCGGCATGCCCCAGGAGGCCGACATAGCGGCGCACCGACGTGTGGTCCGTGGTGAGGTCCACCCCGAGGACGGAGGCTTCCCCCGACGTCACCGGCAACAATCCGGCACAGGCCCGCAGGAGGCTGGTCTTGCCCGCCCCGTTGGCCCCGACCACGACCACGACCTCACCCTGGTCGAGAGAGAGATCGACCCCGGCAAGGGCAGGGAAGCGGCCGGCGAGTGCGACCGCGGCGCGAAAGTGGACGACAGGGGCCATGGCCTTCCCCACCATGGTAGGGGGGGTGGGTACCAGGGTTCCAAGCGGGGGGATCAGCGCATGTGGGCGAGCGCCTTGATCGAGGTCGTCCTATGACCGTCCGCCTCGGCGAGGGCGAAGGCGCTGATCGCCGCCCTCCGGGGCCACGACGAGGTCGGCCGTGTCCCGCTCCGCCGGTCTCAACTCGCCGATCCGCTGTACCGGGCGGTGATCGGCCATCAGGCCGTCCCAGGTCAGGCCCAGCGCGCCGGGCAGGAGGGCGGTGGCGGTGGCGGTGGCCCGCGTCTCGGGATCGGTGGAGAGGCCGGCCCGCTCGAGCGCCGGCCCGGCGGCCTCCTTGGTCCGGCGCTCCAGGGTGGCGAGCACCCGCATCTTGGCGGCCTGGTCGGCGATGCCGCCGAACAGGATCTCGCCCTGATTGGCCTTGTCTTACGGCGAGAAGAGCGGCTGCCGCGGGGTGGTCTCGACCACGCCGAAGAGATGACGCCGGCGTCCCTGGGGCTCGGGGCCCGTCGGTAAGGTCCGTCGCACCGATGGTGACCGTCCTGATGCCGCTGCCGTCGTGTGACTTCGACCCGACCGAGGTGGCGGTCAGCTGGCAGGTCCTGTCCGCGGCAGGGCACGACGTGGTCTTCGCCACACCGTCGGGCCAGCCCGGCCGGGCCGACGATCTGATGGTGACCGGCCAGGGACTCGATCCATGGGGCGCTGTCCCGGGGGTGCGACGGCTCACGGTCGTCGGCCGCGTCCTGCGGGCCAACGGCGAGGCCCGGCGGGCCTACGCCGCGCTGTTGGCCGATCGGGCCTTTGCGTCGCCGCTGCACTGGGGCGCAGCCCGCCGCAGCTCATATGACGCGCTGGTGCTCCCGGGTGGGCACCGGGCGCGCGGCATCCGCGCCTATCTGGAGAGCCCCGAGGTGCAGCAGATCGCTGTCGACTCGTTCCGGTCCGGCAAGCCGGTCGGGGCCATCTGCCACGGCGTCGTGGTGGCGGCGCGGGCGCAGGACCCGGTGACGGGGCGCTCGGTGCTGCACGGGCGGAGGACGACGGCACTCACCTGGGCGCTCGAACAAAGGGCCTGGGGCATTGCCCACTACACCCGGTTCTGGGACGCCAACTACTACCGGACCTACGTGGAGGAGCGTGGACAGCCGTGGGGGTACATGTCGGTCCAGCAGGAGGTGACGCGGGCGTTGGCCGACCCGGCCGACTTCGCCGACGTGGAGAAGGGCTCACCCGACTTCCGGCGCAAGACGAGCGGGCGCGCCCGGGACACGTTGGACGACCCGCGACCCGCCTGGGTGGTGCGCGACGGCTCCTATGTGTCGGCCCGCTGGCCGGGCGACGCGCACACGTTCGCCCGCACGTTGGCCGACGTGCTCGCCGGGTCCGCTCCGTGAGCGTCGCCGGTCAGATCCGGCTCCCGTCGAGGACGAGGTCGAAGGCGGACGGCGGCATCAGCCGTTCGAAGTAGAAGTCCTCGGCGTCACCCCATCGGGCCTCCCGTTCTGCCCGGTAGTGCGACCCCGCTCGCCAGGGTGGACTTGCCGACCCCGGACCGCCCGTCGAGCGCGACCAGCACGGGGGACGGGGCCGGCGACGCCACCGGGAGCGCCCGGATGATGACGTCGGCGCCCGCGTCGACGGCCGGCACCGGATGACCACGGCCTAACTCTTGGAGAGACGGCTGAGGCCCAGGTCGTTGAGGAGGTTCGAGAGCTGCGACGACAGCCAGCTGACGTTGTCGGTCAGGAGCAGCACGCCGAAGACGACGAGGACGAGGCCCGCCACGAGCTCGACGGCCCAGAGCCAGTGCCGGGCCCGGGTCAGGGCCGTCGTGAGGCGGCCGAAGGCGAGACCCACGAGCACGAACGGCACCGCCAGGCCGAGCGAGTACGCGAAGAGGAGCAACACACCCCCCGGCAGCGTCCCGTTGTGCGCGGCGAGCCCGAGGACGACGCCGAGGATCGGGCCGATGCACGGTGTCCAGGCGAAGGCGAACGCCATGCCCATCAGCGGTGCGGCCCAGGCTCCCAGGCGCGACGGGCGCACGTCGAAGCGCCGCTCGCCCGTGACGCGTGACACCACGCCGAGGGTGCCGGCCCCCGCATGGGCCCACACTCGCGTCGGGAGGGCGCCGAGCAGCATGACCACACCGAGCACGATGATGACGGCGCCGCTCAGGTGGGCCAAGGTGATCTCGTGCGCATCGAGCACACGCCCGATGCTCGACGCCGTCGCCCCCAGCGCGACGAAGACCAGGGTGAAGCCGGCCACGAACAGGCCGATACCGCGCAGGACCGGGCGCAGGGCGGCCGACGGTGTCGTCCCATCACCTCCGGCCTCCAGCTCTGCCGCCGAGAGCCCCGAGACCATGGAGACGTAGCCCGGGACGAGGGGCAGGACACACGGGGAGACGAACGAGAGGATCCCGGCGCCGAAGGCGACAAGGACGCCGGCTGGGTCAGCCGAGATTGCGGCAGGTGCGAGGAGCGCGGCGCCCCCCCTCTACCTGAGGCTCTTGCGAACCAGTTCCATGTCGGCCTCCACCATCATGGTGACCAGAGCGGGGAAGTCGACCTCGCGACTCCAGCCGAGCACCGAGTGCGCCTTGGCCGGATCCCCCACCAGCAGATCGACCTCGGCCGGCCGCAGGAACCGCTCGTCGATCACGACGTGCTGCTCCCAATCCAGTCCGGCGGCCTCGAAGGCGAGCCGGCACAGCTCACGTACGGCATGCGTCTCGCCGGTCGACACGACGTAGTCGTCCGGCGAGTCCTGCTGCAGCATCAACCACATCGCCCGCACGTAGTCGGCGGCGTAGCCCCAGTCCCGCTGGGCGTCGAGGTTGCCGAGCGCCAATTTGTCCTGGAGCTTGTGGGCGATGCGCGCCACCCCATGGGTGACTTTGCGCGTAACGAACTCGAGCCCGCGGCGCGGCGATTCGTGGTTGAACAGGATCCCCGAGGAGGCGTGCAACCCGTAGCTCTCGCGGTAGTTGACGGTGAGCCAGTGTCCGTAGACCTTGGCCACGCCGTAGGGACTGCGGGGGTACAGGGGCGTCGACTCGCGCTGTGGGACCTCCTGCACCTTGCCGAACATCTCCGAGGAGCTGGCCTGGTAGAAGCGGATCTCGGGGTCGACCAGGCGGATGGCGTCGAGCACCCGCGTCACGCCCAGGGCCGTCGTCTCGCCCGTCAGCACGGGCTGGGTGAAGCTCGTCTGGACGAAGGACTGGGCGGCCAGGTTGTAGACCTCGGTCGGCCGGTGGTCGCGCAGGATGTTGATGAGCGACACCTCGTCGAGGAGGTCGCCCGCGACGACCTCGATCCGGTCCTGTATGTGTGCGATGCGCTCGAAATTCAACGTGCTCGAGCGCCGCACCATGCCGATCACCGTGTAGCCCTTCGAAAGCAGAAGCTCGGCGAGGTAGGAGCCGTCCTGGCCGGTCACGCCCGTGATCAGTGCTCGTTTCGCCACGTCGCAACGCTAGTCGACCTGCAAGCGGGCCCTTCCGTCACGCATACAGTTCCGTCGTGGCGACGGCGTGCATGGTCTCGTTCCGACTCGGGGGCGGCGACGGGGTCGCCGTCGAGGCGGCGAAATGGGCGGGTGCGCTGGGCCTCCTCGGTTGGACCGTGCGAACGGTCGCCGGCGCCGGGCCCGTGGACACCGTCCTACCAGGGTTGGCCATGCACGCGGCCGAGCCCCCGACACGAGCCGAGGTGGACGATGCGCTGGCGGGCGCCGATCTGGTCATCGTCGAGAACCTCTGCTCGCTTCCCCTCAACCCGCAGGCGGCGCGCGTCGTGGCAGCGGCCTGCGCCGGACGACCGGCCCTGCTCCACCATCACGACCTGCCGTGGCAGCGCCCGCACCTGGACCACCTCTCGCCGCCGCCCGACGACGCGGCGTGGGTGCACGTCACCATCAACGAGCTGAGCCGCGCGGAGCTGGTCGGCCATGGGATCACGGCGACGACCATCTACAACGCCTTCGACCCAGATCCGCCGGCGGGCGGACGGGTGAGGGTGCGCGCCGCGCTGGGTGTCCCCGAGGGCATGCCGGTGCTGCTCCAGCCGACGCGTGCGCTGCCGCGCAAGAACATCCCGGGCGCCATCGCCCTGGCCGAGGCCGTCCGCGGCGTCTACTGGCTCCTCGGTCCCGCCGAGGACGGGTACGGACCCGAGCTCGAACGGCTCGTGGCGCGGGCCCGCTGCCGGGTCGTGCTCGGCACCCCCGTCGGCGGCTGCTCGATCGCCGATGCCTACGCGGCCTGTGACGCCGTCCTCCTTCCTTCGTTCTGGGAGGGCTTCGGCAACCCGTCGGTCGAGTCCGCGACCTACCGGCGACCGCTCGCCATCGGCCCCTACCCGGTGGCCGCCGAGCTCGCGGCGTTCGGATTCCGCTGGTTCGATTCGGCCGACCCGGCCGCCCTGGCCCACTGGCTCGACGAGCCCGACGCACGCGTCATTGCGCACAACCGCCGCGTCGCCACGGACCATTTCAACCTGGCCGACCTGCCGACGCGGCTGGCAGGGGTCCTTCGGCGGGTTCCCGGCATCTGACCGTTCGGTAACCTGAACCCGATGTCGGGAGCGATCCAGGTGGCCTCGAGGCGGCTTTCGGCAAAACAGCGGCGGCTACAGCTTTTGGCGGTCGCGCTCGAGTTGTTCGCGCAGCGGGGCTACCGGGCCACGACGATGGACGACATCGCAGAAGCCGCAGGGGTGACCAAACCGCTCCTGTACCAGCACTTCTCCTCCAAGCGAGCGCTCTACCTCGAGCTGGTGGACTCCATCGCCCAGGACGTCCTGACGGCCATCGGGCGCGCCGTCCTGCAGGCCGAGGGCCCACGCCGGCAGGTCGAGCTGGGCTTTGCCGCCTACTTCCGCCTGGTCGTCAGCCACGAGGCGGAGTTCAGGCTGCTCTACGGGCGTGACCACGCGGACGACTTCGAGCTCGGCCGGGCCCTGCGCGCCGTGGAGGACGCCATCGCGGAGGCGATCGACCCCCTCATCGACGCCGGGCTCGACGACGACCACCGCCGCCTCCTGGCCTACGGCATCGTGGGCATGGCGGAGGGCGTGAGCCGTCGCTTCATGGCGCAGCGGCACGACTCCGAGGCCGAGGTCGACGAGGAGGCGCAGAAGCTGGCCCGCCGCATGGCGGACCTCGCCTGGGCCGGGCTGCGCTCGGTACACCCCGACTGAGCCACGGCGTGCCACGGCGTGCCACGGCGTGCCACGGCGTGCCTCGGCGTGCTCGGCCCGTCACAGCAACGTGACGAGCGTCCGGCACAGATCCCAGAGCTCGTCGACGCACGCGGCATAGACGTCCGCCTCGTTCCCCGCCGGGTCGAGGACGTCGTCGTGGTCGGAGAGCTCGACGGCGTCGAGGCCCAGAGCGGCGACCCGCTCGTCGAGGGCGGCCGGCGGCGGTGCAAGTCTCCGGCAGACGTCGCGGATGGTGGCCGTCTTCGCCGCGGCGTCCGGGAACTGACGCCGGACGAAGCGCACGTGGTCGGCCTCCATGACGACCACCAGTTGTGCGTGCACGAGATCGATCCCGTGCACCTGCCGGCTCCGATGCCGGCGGAAGTCGGCGCCGGCGAGCTCGGGAAGGCGCGTCGAGCGCGGTGCGGGTGCGCATGCCCATCGGCTGACCGTCGATGGTATGGGTGCCCGCAGTCACGACCCGCAGGGGGTTCCCCGGACGACCGTCGCGCAGGACGTCGAGCATGAAGCCCGCCATGACCGAACGCGCCGCATTCCCGGTGCAAAGCACGAGGAGGTCGGTCATCGGGCGCCCAGCAACAGTGCGGGGGCGTCGACGTCGAGGGCGTGCTGGGCGTGGCGGGTCGAACTGGTCAGGAACATCAGGTCGCCCCTCGCCGTGCGCTGGACGACCATGGAGGCCACGATCGCCATCAGCAGCCCGGCGAACGTGTCGCGCCGGGTGTCGGCGCGCAACTGCTCCAGGGTGTAGTCGCGCACGCCACGCCGGCACAGGGCGTCGTGGTAGCGCGCGAGGAGCTCCACCTCCTTGGCCCGGCGGTCCTCGATGCTGAGACAGCCGCCGATGAAGTAGGCCACGTCGATGGACGCGCCGGCCCATGCCGCCGTCTGCCAGTCGACGACCACCGGTCTCGGGTTGTCCGGCTGGAACAGAAGGTTGTCGAGGCGGAAGTCGCCATGGCTGACCGTGCGCGGCCCGCCGCGCAGGCGCAGATACGTCGGGAGGTGCTCAGCGAAGAGCCGGCACACCTCTCGGTGCTCCGGCGCGAGCTCGTCCGCGTAACGCTCGAGGAAGCCGGGCAGCAACGAGGACACCAGGGCGACGAGGAAGCCGTCGGACTCCGGGGCGGAGCGGTTGAGCCACTCGAGGCCCTCCAGTTCGGGCGCCTCCCAACACGGTGCGTGCAGCCCGGCCATCTCCTCGAGAACGGCCGCCGCCACGTCGGGACGGCACGCCTCGATCTGGTCGCCCTGCGCCGCGCCGGCGATGTCCTCCATCAGGAGCGTGAACCAGCCGGTCGCGGGTTCAACCTCGGCCAGGTAGGTCCTCGGCAGCCGTGCGCCGACTCGGGCGGAGACCTCGCGGTAGAAGCGGACCTCTATCTCGTAGGCCCGCAACGCGAGGCCCGTGCCGCGGCTCTGATCGTCAGCCGAGGCGAACTTGCCGACCACGCTGGCCGGGCCGGCGCCGGGCGGATCGAGCGTCAAGGCGAAGCGCGTGGTATCCGCCATCTGGCCCGTCCCGATCGGGGCCGTCTCGAAGGATCGCACCGAGACGCCGTCCGCCACGGCACCGGCGCCCCGGAGGACGTCGGTCAGCCACTCCGGGGTGACGTCGGCGGCGTAACGGAGGAGTCGGAGCGGCTGCATGGCAGGCCGACACTATTGGCCCGGCCTCGTGTGACGCGCCGGAGCCGATCCGGAGGGACACGACACCGCCATGTACCGCGGGCTCCGCCGGCTTTGGTCAGGTCCTGAATTTGTGGAGTTCTCCACCTCCACCTCCTCCTCTGCCTCGGGCTTGTCGGTGGCGTGTATCACGCCCGTCGTCCGCCCCATGATGGACACTGGGGATCGCCCACGAGCGCTCGGAGTAAGACCGAAGGCGGTGCACATGAGCGAGGCCTCTCGACCGGACGCCGAAGAGCGGCCGGAGCGCTTTGGCAGCGCCCAGGACCACCTCCGCATGGTGGATCCCGTGATCGGACAGCTCATTGAGCGACGGCCGGATTTCGATCCGCACGCGTGGCTGGACGATCTTCCTCCGATGACCCTGTTCGGGTCGCTTCTCTTCCAGGTCACGGGCCAACAACTCTCCGTCGCCGCGACCAGGCGGACCATTGAGCGCATCACGTCGCTCTTTGGAGGACAATTGCCCTCGCCCGAGGAGCTTTTGGCGGTGGAACCGGGTGACCTGCGGGCTGCGGGGCTTTCCTGGCGCAAGGTCAACACGCTCCGAGATCTCGCCGAACGTCTCTCGGATGGTCGACTGGACGAGGAAAGGCTCAGAAAGGTGTCGGACGACGAGTTCATCGCCGATCTGACCGCGGTTCCGGGGATCGGGCCGTGGACCGCGGAAGGAGCCTTGCTCGTCGCCCTGCGCCGGGAGGATGTCGTCCTGCCTGGTGACCTCGCGTTACGCAAGGCGATACGCAGCGCCTATCACCTGGACCATCTGCCAACTCAAGAGGAGGTTCTCGAGATCGCCGAAAAGTGGCGCCCCTTCCGCAGCCTCGCCACGTCCTATTTGTTCGCGGCCGCGCTGGAACCCGACGCCTGATAACGGTGGCGGGGCCGCACCGACACCTGCGGACCTCTGCGCGGGTGTGGTTGGCGGGCTCGCCGTTTCACTCATGCGTCAGTCGCCGGCACCTCGACCTTGTCCCACGTCATGTCGTCGCCGACGTACCTCAACCAGGCTGCACACCCGCGCCGCGTTGTCCGGCGCGGGCTCACGTCCACTGGGTCAGTTGATGTGGATCCCCGAGATCGCCCGGCTGATCACGAGCCGCTGCACCTCGGAGGTGCCCTCGAAGATGGTGTAGATCTTCGAGTCGCGGTGCCACTGCTCGACGGGATTCTCCCGGACGTAGCCGTAACCACCGAGGATCTGGATCGCCTGGTCGGTCACCCAGACGGCGTTCTCACCGGCGTAGAGCTTGGACATGGAGCCCTCGCCGTTCTCGAACTTCTTTCCGGTGCTGGCCATGTTGGCGGCGCGATGCACGAGCAGCCGGGCGGCGTCCGTGTGCATCTTCATGTCGGCCAGTTTGAAGGCGATGGCCTGGTTCTCGATGATGGCCCGGCCGAACTGCTTGCGCTCCTTGGCGTACTCGAGCGCGTATTCGTAGGCGGCCCGGGCAATACCGACGGCCTGGGCGCCCACGATCGGTCGGGAGGCCTCGAACGTGGCCATGGCGGCCTGGGAGGACGTCTTCTTGCCCTCCTTGGCGCGGGCGAGTCGCTCGTCCAGCTTCTCCTTGCCGCCGAGGAGGCACCGGCCAGGAACGCGGCAGTCGTCCAGGACGACCTCGGCCGTGTGTGAGGCACGGATTCCCATCTTCTTGAACTTCTGGCCCTGGGAGATGCCGGGCGTGCCCTCCGGCACCACGAAGCTCGCCTGGCCCCGACTCCCGAGCGACGGATCGACCGAGAGAACGAGCACGTGGGTGTTGGCGATTCCCCCGTTGGTGATCCATGTCTTGGTGCCGTTGAGCACCCACTCGTCCTTGGCCTCGTCGTAGACGGCTCGTGACTTCAGCGACGAGACGTCCGAGCCGGCGTCGGGCTCGGAGACCCCGAAGGCCGCCAGCTTGACGTCCTCGGGTGTCCCGAAACACTGGGGAATCCACTCCCCGATCTGCTCTGGCGTCCCGTTGGCGAAGATCCCGGCCACGGCCAGGGTGGAGCCGAAGATGGCGAGACCGATACCCGCATCGCCCCAGCTCATCTCCTCGTTCACCAGGCACATGAGAAGACCTGTCGGATCCGAGAAGCACTGGGCGATGAAGTCGAAGGAGTACAGGCCGTTCTTCGCGGCCTCCTCGATGATGGGCCAGGGCGTCTCCTCCCGCTCGTCCCATTCGGGGCCGGCGGGGCGGACCACGTTCTCGGCGAACTCGTGGACCCACTTCACGATCTGGAGCTGGTCCTCGTTCAGTTCGAGGGAGTAGTCGGACATGGTGCGCCCTCCTTGTACGAGGCCTGTCTGCGTTTTCGGCGGACCCTCCCGGGTGCGCCGCACGCATCCCGGGTCGTCCCTGGTTACTGAAGAGTAACCTACGAAACGGTAACCGGTACAGCAGGTGCCCGTTCAGGGCCTTGAACTGGGATTTGGCGGTCGACTGGGTCGCTCAGCGGCGGATGGCGGTGCCCGCCGGGGTGTCCTCCACCATCCAGCCGCGGGCCACCAACTCGTCCCGCAGGGCGTCGGCCCGGGCGAAGTCCCGAGCCCGGCGGGCATCGTCGCGCTCGACCACGAGTCGCGCCGACTCCTCGTCGGCCTCGGTGTCGGCGGCGCGCAGCGTCACCCCGAGCGCGGCGGCGAGGACGGCAGCCGTGTGGGCCAGCCGGCCGCCCTCGGCCTCGTCGCCCGAGTCGGCGGCCGAGTGCGCCGCCGTCACCAGCTCGAAGACGGTAGCGAGGGCACCGGGTGTGTCGAGGTCGTCGTCCATGTGTGCCCGGAATGCCGCCACCGCGGCGGCGTCGATGCCCGTGGCCGGGGGTGTGCCCTCGATCACGAAGCCTTCGTCCGTCCGGGCCAGCAGATCTGCCACGTCGAAGCGCGCGAAGCGCCGGGCCAACCCGTCCAGCCGGGTCAGCGCCTTCTCGGCGTCGGCCAGCGTGTCGGGCGTCACCTCAATGGGCGAGCGGTAGTGGGCCCGCAGCACCAGCACGCGATAGGCGCGGGCATCGCTTCGGGCCAGGAGGTCCGGCAGCGTCGCGAAGTTCCCGAGCGACTTCGACATCTTGGTGCCGTCGACCTCCACCCAACCGTGATGCATCCAGTGGCGGGCGAAGACCTTGCCGTCGGCGACCGCCTGTGCGCGCTCGTTCTCGTGATGCGGGAACATCAGGTCCTGGCCGCCGCCGTGGAGGTCGAAGCCCTCGCCCAGCAGGTCCAGCGACATGACCACGCACTCGGTGTGCCAACCCGGTCGGCCCTGCCCCCACGGCGAGCCCCAGCTCGGCTCGCCCTCTTTCGCCTTCTTCCAGAGGGCGAAGTCGAGGGGTGACCGCTTGTCCTCGTTGGCCTCGACGCGCGCCCCGGCCTGCAACGACTCGAGCGACTGCTGCGCCAGGAGCCCGTACCCGTCGACCTTGGCCACCTCGAGGTAGACCCCGTCGGGTGTCTCGTACGCCATTCCCCTGGCCATCAGGTCGCCGACCAGCGCCACCATGCGTTCGATGTAGCCGGTGGCGTGGGGGACGTCCTGGGGCCGGAGGTCACCCAACGCGTCCATCGACTCCCACCAGCGGGCCTCGAATTCGGCCGCCACGTCGGCTTCGGTGCGCCCCAAGTCAGCCGCCCGCCTGATGATGTTGTCGTCGACGTCCGTGACGTTGGCGACGTGCCGCACCCTGAGCCCGGTGAAGCTCAAGTAGCGCCGCAGGATGTCAAAGGTGAGGTTGGCGCGCCCATGGCCGATGTGTGGCAGGTCGTACACCGTGGGACCACACACGTACATCGACACCTCTCCCTCGGTGCGCATCTCGAGCGGGCGGATGGTGCCCGTGGCGGTGTCGTGCAGGTACAGCATCCGGGTACGGTAACTCGATCATGTCGACCCCCACGACGGGAGCGCCCGGCGTCCCGGACAAGCCGACCCTCGACGGGCTCGAGGAGCGCTGGGCCGCCGCCTGGGACGAGGCGGGCACGTACCGCTTCGACGACAGCGCCACCCGGGCCGAGGTCTTCTCCATCGATACGCCGCCCCCGACGGTGTCGGGCTCGCTCCACATGGGGTCGGTCTTCGGCTACGTGCAGACCGACGCCATCGCCCGCTACCGGCGCATGCGGGGCTGGAAGCTCTTCTACCCGATGGGCTGGGACGACAACGGGCTGCCGACCGAGCGCCGGGTGCAGACCTACTTCGGCGTGACCTGCGACCCCACACTCCCCTACGACCCGGACTTCACGCCGCCCGAGCACCCTGTCAAGAATGACATCGGGATCAGCCGGCCCAACTTCATCGCCCTGTGCCACCAACTGACCGCTCAGGACGAGCACGCCTTCGAAGCCCTGTGGCGCCGGATCGGTCTCTCGGTCGACTGGGACCGCGGTTACGCCACGATCGACGATCGGAGCCGGAGAACGAGCCAGCGCATGTTCCTCCGCAACCTGGCCCGCGGCGAGGCCTACACCTCGGAGGCGCCGACGCTGTGGGACGTGGACTACCAGACCGCGGTGGCGCAAGCCGAGATGGAGGATCGCGAGCTGCGTGGCGCCTACCACCGGCTGCGCTTCGACGACATCGAGATCGAGACGACCCGACCCGAGCTGGTAGCCGCCTGCGTCGCATTGGTTGCGCACCCCGACGACGATCGCTACGCGACGAGGTTCGGCTCCACGGTGCACACCCCGCTCTTCGGGGTCGAGGTGCCCGTGCTGGCCCACCACCTGGCGGAGCCGGACAAGGGCTCGGGCATCGCCATGATCTGCACCTTCGGCGACGTCACCGACGTCGTGTGGTGGCGAGAGCTCGACCTCCCGACCCGCAGCATCATCACCCGGTCGGGCCGAATCACCGACACGCCGCCGCCGGGCGTGCCCGACGGTGAGGCGTGGAGGGCCATCGCGGGACGCACGGTGAAGCAGGCCCAGCGCGCCATGGTCGAGTTGCTCGCGGCATCGGGGGACCTGGTCGGCGAACCCCGTCCCATTGAGCACCCCGTGAAGTTCTACGAGAGGGGCGACCGCCCGCTCGAGATCGTGACGAGCCGGCAATGGTTCATCCGCAACGGCGGTCGGGACGAGGTGCTCCGCCGCCAACTCCTGGAACGGGCCGGCCAACTGGACTGGCACCCGCCCTACATGAAGGTCCGCTACGACGACTGGGTCAGTGGGCTCAACGGCGACTGGCTGGTCAGCCGCCAGCGCTTCTTCGGGGTGCCCGTGCCGGTCTGGTACCCCGTCGGGGCCGACGGCGAGCCCGACTACGGCGCCCCGATCCTGCCGGACGAGGCGAGCCTGCCCGTCGATCCGACGACCGACGTTCCCGTGGGCTACACCCAGGAGCAGCGGGGCACGCCGGGTGGTTTCACCGGCGACCCCGACGTGATGGACACCTGGGCCACCTCGTCGGTCACACCGCAGATCGCCTGCGGCTGGGAGGACGACCCCGCGCTCTTCGCAGCGACCTTCCCTATGGACCTACGGCCGCAGGGCCCCGAGATCATCCGCACCTGGCTCTTCTCCACACTGTTGCGCTCGCACCTCGACCAGGATGCCCTGCCCTGGCGGCACACCACCATCAACGGCTGGATCCTCGACCCGGACCGCAAGAAGATGTCGAAGTCCAAGGGCAACGTGGTCACACCGATGCCTCTCGTGGAGGAGTTCGGCTCCGACGCCGTGCGCTACTGGGCCTGCAACGGACGCCCCGGAACCGACACCGCGCTCGACACGGGGGTCATGAAGATCGGGCGCCGGTTGGCCATCAAGATCCTCGACACGTGTCGAATTTCGCGTTGGGCCGGCTGGGCGAGGGCCCCGTGCCGGGGATCGAGGCCGTGCGCGAACCCCTCGACGTGGCGCTGCTGGCGCAGTTGGCTTCGCTGGTGCGGACGGCGACGGCGGCGCACGAGGGGTTCGACTACGCGCGGGCACTCGAGGTCACGGAATCCTTCTTCTGGTCGTTCTGCGACGACTACGTCGAGCTGGTCAAGACCCGGGCCTACGGTGAGGGGGATGGCGCCGGGACAGCGTCGGCCCGAGCGACGCTGGCGCTGGCCCTCTCGGCACTGCACCGCCTGTTTGCACCCTTCCTGCCTTTCGTCACCGAGGAGGTCTGGAGCTGGTGGCAGCCGGATTCGGTGCATGTGGCACCCTGGCCGGAGGCCGCCGAGGTCGCCGCCGACGGGTCCGTGCTGGCGGCGGCGGCCGAGGTGCTCGGCCTGGTGCGCCGCGAGAAGACGGCGCACAAGCGCTCCATGCGGGCGCGGGTGGCGCGCCTCACCGTGACCGGGCCGGCGGCGCTGCTCGCCGCGGTCGAGGCGGCCCGCGGCGACATCTGTGACGCGGGTGGGGTGGACGAGCTGGTGGCGGTCGTGGGCGACGCGCTCGTGGTGGAGGTGGAGCTCGCCGACGAGGCCTGACCGGTCGGGTCAGATAGGCCATCTCCTGCGGCGTGCCCTACTCCTCGACGAGAACCATGGTCACATACTTCAGCCCGTAGGTGCGCGATTCGACCTGGGCAGTCGTGTCACCGCCGGGCTCGGTCCGCATCACGCCGGCACGGGTGTCCAGAGCGACACCGCGATGGCCCGGGTGCCCGACCGTCGGGACCTTCGGCGGTGTGTCCGTGCCGGCGCCGACACTCTGCCGTCGTCGGACGGTAGGTCATGAACTGCGTTCTGACTCCACGTCAGAATGGATCTTCAACGGCGGCGGCGACGTTTCACACCGCGTTGCAGCGGCACGGGCACCTTCGAGGAAGTCGGCCACGGCGGAAGTGGTGGCCTGGCAACGCAGGGAGGCCAGGACGTCGAACGCGTGCTGGGCCAGGGGCAACTCCGCATAGGCCACCGGCTGCTCCGACACCGCTCGGAGGCGGTCCACGAACGTGCGAGCAGTCTCGACGGGCACCAGCGTGTCGTTGACGCCATGGAGCACGAAGAACGGGGGTGCTTCGGTGGAGACCCGGTATGTCGGTGACGCGGCATGGAAGACCCCGGGATCAGCCGATTCCGTCGTCTTCATGACACTCTTCTCGAGCATCTTGAGCAGGCCGGGCCCGAAGATGGCCGAACCGTCGGGCGAGCCGGTCAGATCCATGACGCCGTAGAAGGGGACACAGGCATCCACCTTCGTGTCCGCCTCCTCGAAGCCCGGTTGAAAGGTGGTGTCACCGGTGCTCAGGGCCAGCAGCGCGCACAAGTGCCCGCCGGCCGATCCTCCGCTGACCGCCACGAAGGTGGGGTCGCCCCCGTACCCGTCGATGTGCTCCTTGACCCAGGCCACGGCCCGCTTGGCGTCGACGATGTGGTCCGGCCAGGTGGCCTTGGGGCTGAGCCGGTAGTTGATGGCCACGCAGACCCAGCCGCGGGCCACGAGCTCGTACATCATGGGTTTCCCCTGTTCGCGCTTCTCGCCGATCATCCACGCTCCGCCATGGATGTACACCATGACCGGTGCCTTCCCGGGCGGGGCCAGGCGGGACCGGTAGACGTCGAGGCGGTGGCGTCGATCGCCGTCGCCCCAGTAGTCGATGTTGCGCGTCACCCGTACCAACCGTGACCGAAGGGGGATGGCGCGCGTCACCCGCCACCAGCGGCCCCAGGTCGGCACGGTCGGCTCGCGGGGAATCGGGAACGCACTGCTGCGCACCTCCCCCAACGCAGCAGCGGTGACGCCGGCGGCACGCCGCCCGGCGATGCCGAGCCCGATCAGCCCCACCCAGTCGACCACGGCGACGGCCAGGCCGAGCCAGCCGGCCCAGTTCGACAGCGCCCCGAACCAGATGAAGAGGCCGGTCGCCACCAGTTGCCAGACGACGTTCTGGAAGGCCAGCTCGCCGGCGATCCAGGCGCAGATGAAGCTGAACACGGTGAAGGGCTCCCGCCGGATCGGACGGTAGGCGAGCGCCACCGCGACGGCGCCGATGAGGGTCACGGTCAAAAAGGCGTACGGCACGCCACCATCTTCGCCCGATCGCGCTGTCGCCGCGGTCCACCCTGGTCGGAGGCTGTCCCCGCCCGTTTGCCCTGGCCTGATGAAGGCGCGAGGTTATGACGCCGCTGCAATCACCAAGGAGAGTCGATGACCCCCGAACGCCTGACCGGGCTCGATGCGAGTTTCCTCTACATGGAGACCCCCACCCTCCACATGCACGTGGCCATGACGGCTGTGTTCGATCCGTCGACCGTGCCGGGCGGGTACTCGTTCCGGCGGATTCGCCAGCTCATCAATGACCGCATCCCTCTGGCGCCGGTCTTCCAGCGCCGACTGGTGGAGGTGCCGATGCGCCTCGGCCACCCCGTCTGGGTGGACGACCCCGAGTTCGACATCGACAACCACGTCCGGCGCGCGGCATTGCCGTCCCCTGGGGGCATGCGCGAACTGGGCGACTTCGCCGCCGACGTCATCAGCCGCAAGCTCCATCGTGACCGCCCGATGTGGGAGATGTGGATCGTGGAGGGGCTCGAGGACGGGAAGATCGCGCTGGTCGTCAAGATGCACCACAGCACAATCGACGGCGTGTCCGGCGCGGAGCTGCTGAGCGTCCTCTTCGACCTCGAGCCCGACCCCCCGCAGACGCAACCGCAGAGGGCGCGCCAACTCGACTCGCGCATCCCGTCCGGTTTCGAGCTGGTAGCCCAGGCGATGGCGACGGGCCTGGTGGCGCCCTTCGACGTCGGGCGCATGATCCTGCGCACAACACGGAACGTCTTCGATGTGCGCCGGATCCGCCAGGGCGAGACGGCCAAGGCGGCTCTGCCACTGACGGCACCACGCACGTCGATCAACGTTGCGGTCCACGCCCGGCGCCGCGTCGCCTTCGCCGCCGCCAGCCTGGAGGACGCCAAGGCCGTCAAGAACAAGATGGGGACCACGGTCAACGACGTGGTGCTGGCCATGTGCGCCGGGGCGCTGCGCGCCTACCTGTTGGCCGGCGACGAGCTCCCTGACATCCCGCTCGTCTCGGTGGTGCCGGTTTCGGTGACGCCCGACGTCGCCGAGTTGAAGGGCTCCAACAAGGTGTCGGCCATGTTCGTCCAGCTGCCCTGCCACATCGAGGACCC
Source organism: uncultured Acidimicrobiaceae bacterium (assembly GCA_963736515.1). Classification (GTDB taxonomy): domain Bacteria; phylum Actinomycetota; class Acidimicrobiia; order Acidimicrobiales; family RAAP-2; genus Bog-473. The sequence goes on from CAVTPE010000004.1 coordinate 191,038, forward strand.
GCTGGAGCGGCTGCACCTCATCCACGAGGGCACCAAGGGGGCCAAAGAGGAGCACCAGGCCCTCGGTGCGACGACCCTACAGAACTGGGCCGAGCACGCCACACCCAACGTGTTCGCCGCCGCCGCCCGGCTCTACACGGGGATGAAATTGGCCGACCGGCACCGCCCCGTCGCCAACCTCGTGATCTCCAATGTGCCCGGGCCGGACTTCCCGCTCTACCTCGGCGGCAGCAAGATGCTCGGGATGTTCCCGCTTGGTCCCGTGATGGACGGCATGGGCCTCAACATCACGATCATGAGCAATCTCGGCGTCCTGTACTGGGGTTTGGCTTCCGACGCCCGCGCTGTACCGCGCCTCTGGGACATCGCGGCCGCCGTCCCGCACGCACTCACCGAGTTGATGGAGGCGGCGGGGCTCGAGTCCCAGCCCTTCGACGTCCCGATCCACCTCGGGCCGGGCATGCCGGCGACGGCCCACTGGCTCCGCTCCGCAGCGTCCGTCGCCGACGAGGACACCGGTAGCGTGAGCGCATGACGGTTCGCGAGCTTGGTCATCTGGTCCTGTACGTGCGAGACCTCGGGCGCTCCGTGGCCTTCTACCGAGACGTCCTCGGCTGGCAGCAGGTGCTGCCGGGTCCGGGAGAGGCACCCGTCGGGGCCGCCGGGTTCTCGTCGGGCCGCACGCACCACGAGCTGCTCCTCATCGAAGTCGGAGCGGATGCCACGCCCATCCCGTCCGGGCGGCGCGTCGGCCTCTACCACTTCGGGCTCAACGTGGGCGAGACCGACGACGACCTGCGCGCCGCGCTCGACTCGGTGCAGAAGGCGGGCGCCACCGTCGTCGGTTCCGCCGACCACACCGTCACCCACAGCCTCTACATCCTTGATCCGGACGGCAACGAGATCGAGCTCTACGTCGATGTACCCGGTGTGGACTGGCAGGCGAATCCGACCCTCGTCGGAGCGGCCGTCCGCCCCCTCCGGCTCTGACCGGGCCATCGCACGACCGGGAGCGGGCAATGAGGGTGGTGCGCGCCGATCACGAGGGCCAGCGCACCGCAGCGGAGGTGCTGTGTGCCGGCGGCGTCGCCGTCGTGCCCACCGACACGGTGTACGGGTTGGCGGCCCGCCCGGACGACGCTGACGCGGTGCGTGCGATCTACCGAGCCAAGGGCCGGCCGGAGGGAATGCACCTTCCCGTCCTGGCCGCTTCGGTGTCGCAGGTGCGCGCGCTCGGCGTGGCGTTCACCCCAGGGGCCGACGCGCTGTCCCGGCGCTGGTGGCCCGGGCCGCTCACGCTCGCGTTCGGCTTCGAAACGGGACGTGACAGACCGGCTTGGCTGGACGGCCGGGAGGAAGTGGCGACGCGCATCCCCGACCACGACTTCCTACGTGCCCTGCTGGAGCTGACGGGCGCCCTGGTCGTCACCAGTGCCAACATTCACGGCGCTCCCACGCCGCGCACGGCCCAGGACGTCACGGCCGGCCTCGGTGCCGCCGTCGACCTCGTCGTCGACGGCGGCCCGCTCCAAGACGTCCCTTCGACGCTGGTCAACGTGCACGCCGTGCCCCACTTGGTCGAGCGCGACGGGGCCATCCCGCGTGACGCCATATCGGCGACTCTGGCGGAGTTCCGGTGACCCGGTCGCTGCTGGCCATCGAGACGTCGTGTGATGAGACGGCGGCTGCCGTCGTCGACGACTCGCTCTCGGTGCGCGCCTCAGTGGTGGCCAGCCAGATCGACCTGCACGCCGAATTCGGAGGGGTCGTCCCCGAGTTGGCCAGCCGATCCCACCTTGAAACGATGACCCCCATCGTCGAGCGGGCCCTGCACGAGGCCGGGCTCGCCGGCGGGGACCTCACTGCGGTCGCGGTCACGTCAGGCCCCGGCCTCGTCGGTGCGTTGCTGGTCGGCATCGCCACGGCCAAGGCCCTGGCGCTGGGGTGGGGCATCCCCGTGGTGGGGGTCAACCACCTGGAGGGCCACCTGGCCAGCGTCTACCTGACCGACCACGAGGTTCCGTTCCCCCAGATCGCCCTGCTGGTGTCCGGGGGCCACTGCATGCTCACGCGCTCCACCGAGCCGGGGCGCTACGAGCTACTCGGTGAGACGGTCGACGACTCCATCGGGGAGGCGTACGACAAGGTGGCTCGCTTTCTCGGTCTCGGGTATCCCGGCGGTCCCGTGCTCGATCGCCTCGCCGGCACGGGCGAAGATGTACTCGGCTTTCCCCGTCCCATGCTCGCCGACGGGTATACGTTCTCGTTCTCCGGGCTGAAGACCGCGGTCGTGAACTATGTCCGCGCTGATCCGGGATTCTCGGAGACAGAAGTGGCGGCCTCGTTCGTGGCCGCCTGCATGGACGTGCTCATCGCCAAGCTGCGCCGAGCCCTGCAGGAGTTCGGCGACCCCGCTCTGGCCATCGTCGGCGGCGTGGCAGCCAGCCCCATTCTGAGGGCCCGCGCCCAGGCGCTCGCGGACGAGTTCGGTACCCGGCTGCTCATACCGCCGCATGCCATGGCCACAGATAACGCGGCGATGATCGGGGTGGCGGGGTGGCACAAACTCACCGTGACCGGCCCGAGCGCGCCCTCGTTCGGCCCCGAGCCCGACCTCCGTCTGCGCTTCGGCTAGTAGCCCGACCTTGTGACCCTCGTCCAGAGCGGTGACGGGCGCGAGGTCATGGCCCGGCCACTCGGGCCGGTGAAGGTGAGCTCCTCATTGGCGTTGCCCGTCATCGCCCAGCCCGCCGAGTGCACCAGGTGATGGTGGTGCACACAGACGAGGACGAGGTTGTCGAGGTCGCTGCGCCCCCCGGGCTTCCAGCCCACGATGTGGTGGACGTTGGTGAAGGTGACGTTGGGACAGCCCGGGAAGCGACAGTGGCGGTCGCGGCGCATGACCTCGCGGCGCTGGGCGTCAGAGGGGGTGCGCCGGGCCCGGCCCTCGTACATGGTGTGGCCCACGTCGTCGTCGACCCCGATGGCGAGCGTCGCGTCACAGGCGATCTGTCGCAGCGTCTCGGTGCTGATCAGCCCGTCGCGCTCGAGCTCTCCGGCCAGGGCGGATCCCTCCTTGTCCTCCTCGACCAGGGCGCCGAGCGTTGTGTGGACGACCACGAAGTACGGGCTCGCCGTCGTGGTGGTGCCCTGAACCTGCGCACCCGGGGCCGAGCCATGGATGATCTCCAAGAAGGCGTCACAGAGGCGCTGGTCCCAGGGGGTCTCCCCGTCGGAGGGGACCCCTCGGGCCCGGGCCTCGAGGCAGGCCCGGGTCTGGGCGAAGGACTCGGGGGGCAGCTGCACGCTCATGGTGCGCAACGCCTCGTTGAAGCGCAGGTAACGGCGCTCGTGCTCCGAGCGCCCCGACGGCCCGGTGGCGGCGGTGGCGCCGGCGGCGCCGGTGGTGGTGGCCCTGGTGGCGTCAGCGGTCGTGCGGGCCACGTCGGCCAGCTCACGCACGGTGCACTGGCGGGCCTGCGCACAGAGCTCGCGGTCGCTCTCGGGGGTGGCCACGTCGGCCACGGCGCGCACCTTGTCGATGGACAGGTCGCCGGCGCACAGCGACCCGACCAGGTGCGGGATGTCCCAGGCCTTCTCGCCCAGGCGGGTCAGCGTCCGGGCCGTCGGGGTCGAGATCCCGAAGCGCTCGGCGGCCCAGGACTCGACCGAGGTCGCACCCTCGTCGCGGTACGCCTGGCGCCGCTCGACCTCGCCCATGAGCACGACGATCCTCCCCTCGGCGGCGGCCTTCTGCCGGAAGGCCTGATCGAGCTCGTCGACGACCTCTTCGTTGGACAGCGCGGCTGCGGTAGAGATCACGTCGGATCCGCGGGTGGGGGTGGGAGGGACGGCCATCGGGCGGAGAACGGTCCGCCCTCCGGTGAAGACGTGAGAAAGTCCGAGCTAGGTGGCCACCCCGCGACGCTCCCGGCGCCGGCGGGCCCGGGAGCCGAACAGGTGCGAGGAGAGGTCAAGCAGCACCCCGAAAGCCACGATCACCCACCCGAACGCGTCGACCCCCTTCCCGGCGTGAGAGCGCGTAGAAGAGCGTCGCGTACGGCAGGAAGATGAAACCGATGATCCCCTCCCAACCCGAGCGGAAAGCGATCGTCAGGCGGTCCGAGAAGATCCACAGCAGGAAGATGACGAGCCGCGGCGAAATGGCGGCGATCAGCGCGAGGAGGCAGCCCACCCTCAGAGAGGCAGGCCGCCGGTCGCCGCGTTGGTCGACCCCGTGTCCTTGTACGCGGCAATGGTGCGCTCGGCGATCCGCATCTGGTGGATCTCGTCGGCACCGTCGGCGAAGCGGGCCCAGCGGGCATGTTGCAGCATGTTGGCCAGCGGGGTGTCGGTGGAGTAGCCCAGCGCACCGTGGACCTGCATCGACCGGTCGATGATGCGGTTCAGGCTGTTGGCCACGAAGTGCTTGGCCATGGAGACTTCCGTGCGGAAGTCGTCGCCCCGGTCGATCTTGTAGGCGGCGTGGAGCACCATGAGCTTGCACTGGTAGAGCTCCATCGCAGAGTCGGCAATGAGCCATTGCACGCCCTGCTTCTCGGCCAACAGCGAACCGTGCGAGTACCGGTGCAGGGAGCGGTCGACCATCATGTCGAGCGCCGTCTCCGCCTGGGCGATCCACCGCATGCAGTGGGCCAGGCGGGCCGGGCCCAGCCGGTACTGCCCGAGTCGGTGGCCGTTGCCCCGCCCGCCGAGGATCTGCGAGTCGTGGACCCGCAGGTCTTCGATGACGATCTCGGAGTGGCCGGTCGACCCGTGCATGGTCTCGACCTCGCGCACGTCGTTCCAGCCCTCGGCGGGGAGATCGACCAGGAAGGCCGTGTTGGCGCCACGCGAACCGGGCGGCACGTCGGGCTCGGTCCGCGCCACCAGAATGGCGAACTGGGCCCGGCGCGCGTTCGAGATGAACCACTTGTGGCCGTTGATGATCCACTCGTCCCCGTCCTTCTCGGCCCGGGTCTGAATGAGCGTCGGGTCGGAGCCGGCCACCTCGGGCTCGGTCATGGCGAAGCACGACATGGCGGTGCCGTCGCACAGCCGGCGCAGGTAATTGTCCTTCTGCTCCTCGGTGGCCCAGTGCAGCAGGGTGTGCATGTTGCCCTCGTCGGGCGCCATGCAATTGAGGATCCACGGCCCGAGTCGCGTCTTGCCCGCCTCCGCCTGCACTATGGCCAACTCGACGTGCCCCAACCCCATACCGCCCCATTCGACGGGCATGTGGGGCAGCCAGAGGCCGGCCTGCTTCGCCTCCTCGCGCAGCTCGAGAATGGTGACGAGGTACTCATGACGCGACGTCACCTTGCCCTCGTCGTCGAAGCCCTTTATCCGCGGCTGCACGGTGTCCTCAATGAAGGAGCGCACGCGGGAGCGGATCTCCTCGTGCTCGGGGGCGAGGGTGAAGTCGATTGCCATGGGTGCCTCCCCGGTGGCGGCCTCAGTAGAGGCCGACCACGTTGCCGTTCTCGTCGATGTCGATCCGTTCGGCGGCGGGGCTACTCGAGAGCCCCGGCATGGTGCGCATGTCGCCGCTGACGAGGTAGACGAACCCGGCGCCCACGTTGGCCCTCGCCTCACGCACCGGCAGCCGCCACCCTCGGGGCGCCCCGCGCAGCGTCGGATCCGAGGAGATGGAGAGGTGCGTCTTGGCGATGCACACCGGGAGCGAACCGAAGCCCGCCTGCTCGTACGTGTCGAGCTGGCGGGCCGCCGCCGGTTGGTAGTCGACCCCCTCGGCCCCGTAGATCTCGGTCGCCACCGTCTCGATCTTCTGCCGCAGCGTCGCCCCATCCTCGTAGAGCAGGTGGAAGTCACCGGGCTCGGCGCTGGCCTCGACGACGGCCTCGGCCAGCTCGACCGCCCCTTTCCCGCCGTTCTCGAAATGCGTGCAGACCGCGGCCCGCGCGCCCACCGAGGCCGCGATCTCCCTGATGGCGGCGTGCTCGGAGGGGAAGTCACCCTCCATGGCGTTGATGGCGACCACGGGGGTCACCCCGTGACGGCGAACGATGGCCAGGTGGGCCAGCAGGTTGGCCGCGCCGAGTCGGACCTCCTCGGGGTTCTCCTCGACCATGGCGGGGGGCAGCGGGCGCCCGGCCACCACGCGGTGCCGGCCCGAGTGCAGCTTCATCGCCCTCACCGTCGTCACCACCACCGCGGCGTCGGGCACCAGGCCCGATGTGCGGCACTTGATGTTGAAGAACCGCTCGGCCCCCATGTCGGCCCCGAACCCGGCCTCGGTGACGAGGAACTCGCCGGCGTGGATCCCGATCAAGTCGGCCACCACCGACGAGTTGCCGTGGGCGATGTTGCCGAAGGGCCCGGCGTGCACCAGCACCGGCGTGTTCTCCAGGGTCTGCAGGAGGTTGGGCTTGATGGCGTCGCGCATGATCACGGTCATGGCGCCGGCCGCCTCCAGTTGCTCCGCCGTCACGGGCTCGCCGGCGGCCCCGTAGCCCACCACGATCCGCCCCATGCGCTCGCGCAGGTCGCGCAGCGACGTCGAGAGGGCGAGGACGGCCATCACCTCGGACGCCGCGGTGATGTCGAACCCCGTCTCCCGCGGCGTGCCGTCCTGCTTCGTGCCGAGCCCGCTCACGATATTGCGCAACGAGCGGTCGTTGACGTCGAGCACACGCTTCCACGTCACCCCGTGCGGATCGAGGCCCAACGCGTTCCCGTTGTACAGGTGGTTGTCCACCATGGCGGCGAGGAGGTTGTTGGCGGCCGTCACCGCGTGGAGATCGCCGGTGAGATGCAGGTTCAGGCTCTCGAACGGGACGACCTGGCTGTAGCCACCACCGGCCGCGCCTCCCTTGATCCCGAAGGTGGGGCCCATGGAGGCCTGGCGGATGGCGATGGTCGCCTGGCGCCCGAGGCAGGCCAGAGCCTGTCCGAGGCCGACCGTCGTGGTGGTCTTGCCCTCGCCGAGCGGTGTCGGCGTCACGGCGGTCACCACGATGTAGCGGGCTCGCGGCCGCTCGGCCAGGGCGGCGACGGCGTCGAGGCTGACCTTGGCGACGTTCGCGCCATACGGTTCGAGGAGCTCGGTCCCGATGCCCATCTGCGCGGCGATGTCGTCGATCGGACGCAGTTCGGCCCGCCGCGCTATCTCGATGGCCGGGGGAAGAGACACCGGGAGGGATCATGCCAGACGGACCGATCTCGCAGGGCAGCTCCGCACCGGCCTACCCTCGGGGAGAGCACCCGGGAAGATCGGAGCGTGGGGCCCACCCGGTGGACCCCGGAAAGGAGCGTGGCCATGTCGAAAGCCGATGGCGTCTTCATCTTCATCGGGACGTACGCCAGCGAGGTCGACGCCCGCGCCGACTACGACGTCGTCAAGGATCTCCACGCCGTGGGCGCCGTGGGCACCTACGATGCCGCGGTGATCACCAAGGACGACAAGGGGAGGGTCCACGTCAACAAGGACGAGACGACGACCCGGCACGGCGCCTGGGGCGGCGCCGCTGCGGGAGCGTTGGTGGGCATCTTGTTCCCGCCCTCCATCATCGGGACAGCCATCGTCGGTGCGGCCGTCGGCGGTGTGAGCGGGCACCTGTGGAAGGGAATGTCCCGCACCGACGTCAAGGAGTTCGGCGAGGCCATCGACGCCGGAGAGGCCGCGCTGGTGATCGTCGGTGAGACGACGATCGAGGACGCCATCGAGAAGGCCGGGCTCAAGGCACAGAAGAAGGTGGCCAAGGAGCTCCAGGTCGACAAGCAATCCGTGGACAAGGCGGTGCAGGAGGCCGCGCAGTCGATCTCCTGATCCGTCGCATCGGCGCGCCATGACCCTCACCCACGTGCTGGCCGTGGTGCTCGGTGCCCTGCTGGCCTGTGCCGTTCTGGGCTCGGCGCTGAAGACCGTGGTCCTGCCCCAGGAGGGCAATCCCCGCCTGTCGCAGTTCGTCTTCGCCCTCGTGTACCGGGTCCTGGTGCACCGGCGACGGAACGATGCCGCGACGAGGTCGCTGCGCAGCCTCTACGCGCCCGTCGCCCTGGTCAGCCTCCCGCTGGTCTGGATGATCTTCATGATGCTGGCCTTCACCTTCATCTATTGGGGCGCCCACGGTCTCAGTTGGTCGAGAGCATTCGAGATCAGCGTCTCCTCCCTGACCACCATGGGCTTCGCCGAGCCCGACGGGACCGGAAGGATCTGGATCGCCTTCGTGGAGGCGACGATCGGCCTGGGACTCGTTGCCCTCCTCATCAGCTATCTGCCCACCATCTACTCCGCGTACAACAGCCGCGAGAAGGGGACCAACCGCCTCCGCCCGGTGGCCGGCTCGCCGCCCGGCGGAGTCGAGTTCCTCGAGAGCCTGCAGCGTCTGGGCGGCCTCGACAGCTCCGATCTCTGGCGGAGCTCGGCCGACTGGATGCTCGACCTCGAGCAGACCCACAGTGCGTTCCCGATCCTCACGTACTTCCCCGGATCCGATGCCAAGCAATCGTGGGTCGCCACCATGGGGGCGGTGCTCGACGCGTCGGCGTTGGTCGTCGCCGTCTCCGAGATCGACATGGGCGAACAATTTGCCGACGCCCAGAAGGGCCCGCTGACCGTCCTCGTCTACGGCCTCCCGCTCATCGCGCACATCGCCCGCGCGGTCTACGTCCCGCTGCCACCGCCGGCGAAGCTCCAGGACCTGTTGGCGAGCGTGGAGCAGCTTCCTTCGGAGGTCAGCATCGGCCGGGACGAGTACGACGCGGCCATGGCCGCCTTGTCGGGGATCCTCGTCGTCGAGCCGGGCCTGGAGGAGGAGGCGTGGCGCCGGTTCACCTGGATCCGCTCCGCCTACGAGCCCGCGCTCCGGGCCCTCGCCGGGGTCACGCTGGCCTTTCCGGCGCCCTGGACCAGCGATCGCCCGGCGGCGGTCGGCAAGCCGCGCTTCATCCGCCGACGCCCGTTGTACGTCGACTGGTCGTCAGGGCGTGTGGCGGCACTGGCCACCGACGCGGACGGCGCTACAGGTGGCTGAAGCCGCCCGACTCCTCCTTGGTCATCGACACGGTGACCGGGTGGCGGTCGAAGTGGGCCACTGCGTTCGTCATGTCCTCGAGCAGGATCCCCGCCAGGTCCCGGCTCACGCCCTGGCGTACCAGGATCCGCTGGACCGAGATGTCGGCGACGGACCCCGTCAAGGGGTAGGCCGGGACCTGCCAACCGCGGGTCCGGAGCCGGTCGGCGATGTCGTAGAGGGTGTAGCCGGGGTCCTCACCCTCCCGGATCCGCCAGGCCACTGAGGGGATGCCCGTCTGAGGATCGGAGTCGGCCAGCAGTTCGAAGGGGCCCAGCTTGACCACCTCCCGCGCCAGGAACTTCCCGGTGTCGTAGCAGGCCTGGTGCACATTGCGATAGCCGTCCCTGCCCAGCCTCACGAAGTTGTAGTACTGCGCCACCACCTGGCCGGCGGGCCGGGAGAAGTTGATCTGGAACACCGGCATGTCCCCGCCGAGGTAGGTCACATGGAAGATGAGGTCATCGGGCAATTCCGCGACGTCCCGCCAGATGGCCCAGCCCACGCCGAGGGGGGCCAGGCCGAACTTGTGCCCCGACGTGCTGATCGACTTGACCCTCGGCACCCGGAAGTCCCAGAGGATGTCGGGGGCGCAGAAGGGGGCCAGGAAGGCGCCGCTCGCCCCGTCCACGTGGATGTCGATGTCGAGGCCGGTGTCCTCCTGCAGCTTGTCGAGCGCCTGGGAGAGCTCGAGCACGGGCTCGTAGGCCCCCGTGTACGTCACACCGAAGGTCGGCACGACCATGATCGTGTTCTCGTCGACCTGCTCGAGCATCTGCTCGGCGTCCATGCAGTAGCGGCCGGGGGACATCGGGATCTCGCGCATCTCGATGTCCCAGTACTTGGCGAACTTGTGCCAGACCACCTGGACCGGCCCGCAGACCATGTTGGGTGATTCAGTCGACTTTCCGGCGGCCCGGCGTTTGGCCCGCCAGCGCCACTTGGCCGCCATGCCGCCGAGCATGCAGGCCTCGGAGGACCCGATGGTCGAGCAGCCAACGGGCTCGCCCTTCGCGGGGGCGTTCCAGAGGTCGGCCAGGATGTGGACGCAGCGCCGCTCGATCTCGGCGCTCTGGGGGTACTCGTCCTTGTCGATGAGGTTCTTGTCGATGCTGAGATCCATCAGCTTGTGGACCTCCGGCTCCTCCCAGGTCTGGCAGAAGGTGGCGAGGTTCTGGCGAGCGTTCCCGTCGAGCAGCAGCTCGTCGGAGATGGCCTGGAAGGCTTCGCCCGGCAGCATCTCGACATGGGGACAGGCGTTCGACGGGAGGTTGGCCTCCATGTCCCGGTTGGCGTAAATCGAGTCCAGCACCTCGTCCCGGGCTGATTCGCGCTTGTGCAGCGGCATGGTAGGGCCCCCTGGCCTCGATCATCGTGGGAAGCCGTACCGTACCGGTCTTGCGTGGGGGCGGCTACCCCCTGTCTGTGGGCGCGCGCCGACCCTCACGCCGCCGGGCCGCCATCGCGACTCTGTGCCTTAGCTGGCGAGCAGCTGCAGGGGGGCCGGCCCGGCATGCTCGCGACGGTCCGTGCCCCGCGTGGCGGAGTTGATCCGGACCGCCTCGGGCGGGTCGGCCAGCTTCGAACGGAGCTGGCGCAGCGCCTTCCTGTTGATCTGGCACACGCGGCTCTCCGTGACACCGAGCACCTGGCCGATCTCCGTCAGGGTAAGACCGTCGTAGTAGTACATCATCAGTACGATCCGCTCCCGCTCCGGCATGCCGTCGACGGCCATGACGAGCGCTTCCTTGGACTCCTTGGCCTCGAAGGAGTCGACGGGGCCCGACGAGTCGTCGGGCAGGGTCTCGCCCAGCGTCGAGCGCTCGGAGTGGTCACCGCCGCGCAGCATCTCGTCGAGCGCCATCATGCCAACCGTTGAGATCTTGCGCAGCGCCTTGTGGAAGTCGCCCACGGACATCTCCAGCTCGGCTGCGACCTCGGACTCGTTCGGCGTGCGCCGCAGCGTCCCCTCCAGGTGTGCAAACGCCTGGTCAACCGCCCGGGCCATTGTGCGCACGGACCGTGGAACCCAGTCGATCGATCGCAACTCGTCGATGATCGCCCCCTTGATGCGCGGTACGGCGTATGTCTCGAACCGCAGATGGCGGTCGAGCTCGAACCGCTCGATCGCGTCGATGAGCCCGATGATGCCGTAGCTGACGAGATCCTCCTCGTCGAAGTGCCGTGGTAGCCCGGTCAGCACGCGGCTGGCGATGTACCTGACGAACGGCGTGTAATAGACGATCAACTGATTGCGAAGCGTCTGTGACCCGGTCGCCTTGAACTCAGACCAGAGACTTTCGGTATCCGCCTCCGCCGACTCCTGCGCCGGGGAAACCTGAAGTGATGTCGATCCCACGTTTCCCCCTCCCTCGTTTGCGCCATCCACCGTGGCCACTTCTTCCTGATGTCAGTCATTTGACCTGCGGATTTCTCGCAATCAGGAGTGGCCACCACTGTAAAGATTGCGTTCTTGCAGGTCGGTTGCGTGATCGTTGTCGATTGGTTGCGAATCCCACGCAACCCTGGCGCAACGTTTCCGTTGCATTGGGGTGCGAGACAATCTCGTTCGCGGGCATTGGTTCGTTCCGTCCGGACCCGAACCGTCAACGTGACGACGCTTCCGGCTCGAGGGCATTCTCCTGGTGTGCCGGAGCGGCAACGAGGGAGTCGGGGACCTGCGCCCGGCGCCCGCACTTTCCCTCAAGGTTGTTCCCGGCGCGGCCGAAGTACACCGCATGGGTAAGACACCCCGGCAGCACCCACAGACCACGCCATCGCCTCCGGAGAGGGCGGGCACGTGAACGCGCCCGTCGGCTTGGCGACCCGAACTCCGGAGCATCAGCGTGGCCTGCGACCCCTCACCCCGCCCGGCCGGAGCACGTTGGAATGCCCGGTCGGGGCGGGTTTGGGAGAACGGACAATTCTGGTGGCCGAGGATGATCACGGCTGCCGAAGCGCTCTCGTCCAGTACTTCGAGCGGACCGGATACCGGGTGACGGAGGCCACCGATGGGCCCTCTACCCTGCGGGCGGTCTTCCAGCACTCGGCCAGTCTCGTGATCCTCGATCTCGGGCTCCCCGGATTCGACGACGCCGACGTCCTGGCCAAGATTCGCCGCCACAGCACGGTGCCGGTGATCGTGTGTTCGGGACGAGACTCCGAGGGCGACCGGATCCGCACGCTCAACCTGGGGGCCGACGATTTCGTCGTCAAGCCCTTCTCGTTCGCCGAGCTCGAGGCACGGGTCCGCGCCGTCCTGCGCCGCGGCCATGGCGAGCCTGCCGCAACCTGCCTCCACCACGGCGAGCTCGTGGTCGACCGCGACACGCGCACGGTCACCGTGCGCGACAAGGCAATACCCATGACCCGCAAGGAATTCGACCTGCTCGCCTTCCTGGCGGCGTCGCCCGGTCAGGTCTTCTCACGTGAGGATCTGCTCGAGCGGGTCTGGGGCTCGACCGGGGCGTGGCAACGCCGCTCGACGGTCACCGAGCATGTCCGCCGGGTGCGTCTGAAGATCGGTTCTGATCCGGACTCTCCGCGCTGGATCGCCACCGTGCACGGCGTCGGTTACCGCTTCAGCCCGCCTGACGCTTGAACAGGCGGAGTCCACCGGCGTCGGGCGCGCGCGGCATCTCGCCCGCGCCATTTGGCTCTCCGACGCGCAATTTTTGGTCCAGAAGTCCTGTGGGACGCGCCGAAACCGGGAGCACAACTCGGCGCCGATCGTTCGCCGGGCCACCTCGGACCGGCACGAGCGCGCACGGAATGCTCCTGCACGAGCGTGCGGGAGGGACGAGAGGGGCATTGGACATGTCGGGACGTGGGGACACCCTCGGTCTCTGCGGCGGCGGCGCGTGACGTCTCCCCTTGACGCCCCGGAACACGCTGCGCCCGACGGCGAGAGCCTCCGTACGACGATGTTCACACCCGCCGCCGACGTCGTGACCATCGTGGTGGCCGAGGACGACAGCAACTCCCGCCGGGCCCTGCGGCACTATCTGCAGCGTTCCGGGTACCAGGTGATCGAGACGGCCGGCGTCAATGAACTCCTGGACACCCTCGTCTCCCACCCGGCCGACCTGGTCATCCTCGGCCTCGACCTGGACGGTGGGCTCGCCGACGCCCTGACCAAGATCCGGCGGCGCAGTTCGATTCCGGTGATCGTCTGCTCCGGGCAAGCTTCGGAGGGGGATCGAGTGGGTCTGCTCGACCTCGGCGCCGACGACTTCGTCGCCAAGCCCTACTCCACTGCGGAGCTCGAAGCCCGGATGCGCGCCGTGCTGCGCCGCTATTGCGCCATGCCGACCACGACCCTGAACCACGGCGAGCTCGTCGTCGACCAGGGCACCCGCCGGGTGACCGTGGGCGCTTCAGAGGTGGTCATGACGCGCAAGGAGTTCGACCTCCTCGCCTTCCTCGCCGCGGCGCCGGGACTTGTCTTTTCACGCGATGACCTCCTCGAGCGGGTGTGGGGCTCCGACGGGCGGTGGCAGGGCCGGTCGACCGTCACCGAGCACATCCGCCGCGTCCGCCTCAAGATCGAATCCGACCCCGGGAGCCCGACCTGGATCACCACCATTCGGGGCATCGGCTACCGGTTCGCCCCGCTCCCGGGATAGGGGTCGGTCTTCAGCGCCGAAAAGGGAGCCGGTCGCAGACCAACGGGCCGTCTGCGGTGAGCCGTGGAAGCGAGTTGGCCGAAGCACTGTGGGACCGTCCCGGCATCTGAGCGGGGAGGTGCGTCAGTGGGCCGCCGCCCAGGCTGCCCAGCCGGCCAGCACGACCAGGACCACGGCGGTGACGATCCGGAGCGTACGGACGTTGACCACCCGGAGCAGGCTCTGACCGCCGACCACGGCCAGCGCGGCCACGGCCCAGAGAGCAAGCACGGCACCCACGGCTACGGACACCGGGTCGTGGTAGTGCGCGGCCAGGTTGGCGGTGAGGATCTGGGTCAGATCACCCCACTCGGCCAGGAAGATGACGAGGAAGGCGGTCACCGCGATGCGGCGGTGCGACGCGACCTCCCGCTCGACGAGCTCCTCCTCCTCCTTCTCCTTGGCGGCTTCGCGCCAGGCCAATGCGGCGCCGACGAGGAACATGCCCGCGACCACGGCGTCGAGCACCTGACGGGGCAGGAGGCGGAACAGTGCGACGCCGATGGTGACGGCAATGACGACATGTACCGCGAAGGCGGCGGCCGCGCCAAGCCACACGATCGCCGGGCGGCCACGCGTCGACATGACGAGGGACGCGAACATGGTCTTGTCCGGGAGCTCGCCCAGGAAGATGATCGGGAACACGGCGAAGACGACGGCGAACTGCACGATCACCTTTCTGTCGAGGTCGAACGTAGCGTGTCGGGTGGCTCGAGCTGGTGCAGGCCTAGCTGCGATCCCGCCTCTGTGCCGGAACGCCGTCGACAACCCCCGTACGTGGGGGCCGGAGTGACGAGTCCGTCCGTTTCAGCTACCGGGACAGGTCGAGCAGGGACTGGCCCGTCAGGGTGAAGACCGTCTCGTCATCACAACGGCGCCAGAGGTCGAGCAACTCCAACGACACGGGATAGCGCATGGGGCCGGAGGAGGCGGGACGGCCGTGGCCGTCAGAGATCGAACGCAGTGGCGTGCCGCGGCTCGTAGAGCAGCATGCGGCCGCCACCTGGGACCTCGAGGGCGATGGTGCGGCCGAAGCCGCGGCTCTCGATACCGCCGGCGAACGCGGCTCCCTTGGCCGTCAGCTCGGCGACGGTCTGCTCGATGTCGTCGCAGACAAACGAGATCTCATGATGTGCCGACCCGCCATCGGTCGGATGGACGCCAAGTTCCGACGGGCCCGTTCCGAAGATGAGCCAGCCCTCGTGCGCATCGACGTGCGGCCAGCCGAGCACGTCGCGGAAGAAGGCGCGCGCGGCCTCGGCGTCGTCTGCATGGACTAGCGCGTGGAGACCCGTGATCACCCCAGCGACAGTAGATGGATGCCCGGTAGGGCGCACGCGGGCACGCAGGTGGCGACATTCGGGTCGAAGTGAGCCACCTGCTCGGTGTGGAGGAAGTCCGTCCTTGCCCGATACGGCGGGACCAGGAACATGGTTCTGGAGACGACCTCCCACCGGGACCCGTGGGCCGGCTGAGCTCCTCGGGCCTCTACCGGTGATTCGATTGGAGAGATCGTGTGTTGCAGGATGAGGCCGGGCCGAGCGGAGGAGACCCCACCATGGACACGTTGCAGGTCGACCAGCCGCACGAGGGCGTGACCCGGATCACCCTGAATCGTCCCGAGCGGTTGAACGCCATGAACTCGGCGTTGATCGGCGAGCTCCACGGGGCACTGGCGGACATAGCGGTGGACCCGGCCTGCCGGGTCGTCGTCCTCACGGGCGCAGGACGGGGCTTCTGCGCCGGGATCGACCTCGGCGGGTACGGCGAGGCACCGCGATCACAAGGACTCGACCGGGTGGGGGCGACCTTTGCCACGCAGACCCACATCGCCGCGCTGGTCCCCCGGTTGCGCTCGCTGCCTCAACCGGTGATCGCCGCCGTGAACGGTCCGGCGGCGGGGGGCGGCCTCGCCCTGGCCCTGGCGAGTGACATCCGGATCGCCTCAACGGCGGCTCGCTTCAACGTGGCCTTCGTGCGCATCGGGCTGTCGGGCTGCGACATCGGGGTGAGCTGGCTCTTGCCCCGCTTGATCGGCGCCTCGCGGGCCTGGGAGCTCATGCTCACGGGCCGCATCATCGAAGCCGAGGAGGCCGAACGCATCGGACTCGTCCTGCGGGTCGTGCCCGACGACGAGTTGCAGAGCGCGGCGCTCGAGACGGCAGCACTGATCGCGGCCAATGCCCCGTGGGGCGTCCGCATGACCAAGGAGGTCATGTGGTCCCAGCTCGAGGTCGGCTCCCTCCAGGCCGGCATCGACCTCGAGAACCGGACGCAGGTCCTGTCGTCCATGACCGGCGACATGCAGGAGGCCATGACTGCGTTCCTGGAGAAGCGGCCGCCTCATTACGGCAAATCGGCGCCGCCAGACGTGTAACAGGCACGGACCGTGTCAGACCGGGCGCGGGACGACGCGATGCCGGAACGGCCGGACGCATGACTACGTTTGACACCTGATGCGGGGTCCCTCCAGGCAGCCGCGCTCGCCCGCGCGGCGGCTGCCGTGGTGGTCGGGCGGGGGCGCGGTGCTGACCCTCCTTCTCGCCGGCTGCTCGTCCGGCGCGCCCGTGGACGGTGGCCTGGCCGAGCCGGCGCATTCGGTGGCGCCCGTCCCGGACTACCTCGACGCCTGCGCGCCTGTCGGCGCCGACACTTCGGGTCCGTGCCTCCGCATCACCCTGGACGCCCTCGATGCGGCCCGGGGCCACGAGGGCCTGCGACCGATGGCGCTCCCGTCCGACTTTCCTGAGCTGACCATCCCCGAACAGCTCTTCGTCGCCGTCGACCGTGAACGGGTCGACCGGGGGCTGGCACCGTTCACCGGGCTGACGCCAGCCCTTGATTCGGGCGCGCAGCAGGGGGCCGACGCCGCCCGCCTGCCCGCACGGCCCGGTCCGGGGTACGCCTCCGTCACGACCGAGTGGATCGGTGACGTCGACAACGGGCTCGATGCCGACTTCCAGTGGCTGTACGACGACGGCCCCGACAGCGGCGTGCCCGGATGCTCGGGGAATCAGACCTCGGGCTGTTGGGCCGACCGGAAGATCGTCCTCGATCGCTTCGGATCACGCCATCTCGTGATGGGCGCCGCCTTCGATCCGACCGGGGACACGTCGGGTGAAGACCACGGTGGTTCCTCGCTCGCAGTCACACTGGCCACCTCCTCCCATGCCGGCCGCTACGCCTACACCTGGAAGCAGGCGCTGGCGGCGACGTCGGCGGGGACGCTCCGGCCGCTCCGAGCAATCCCCTCCTCGGAGTCCGCCACCGGGATCCGCGACCCCGCCCACAACGTGGCGCCCGCGCCCGACTTCACGCGCGTGTGCGCCGGAGGAGGGCTCGACGATTCCGCCGCCTGCATCGGTGCCGCGCTGGCCGCCGTCAATCACGCCCACGCGCTCGAAGGCATCCGCCCCATGGCGCTCCCGCCGGGCTTCGCTCGCTTGAGCGTGCCCGATCAGCTCTTCGTCGCGATCAACCTCGAGCGGGTGGATCGGGGGCTCCCGGCCTTCGGCGGCCTCACGACCGCCCTCAACCGGAATGCGCAGCAGGGCGCGGACGATGCCAACGACCCGCCCGATCCCGGGAGGGCCTATGACCTCGACGACGCGGAATGGGCCGGTGGATCCTCCAACGGGCTCGACGCCGTGTACGGGTGGATGTACGACGACGGGTTCGCCAGCGGCAACCTCGATTGCCCGCACCCTGAGGCCGCCGGCTGCTGGGGCCACCGCAAAGGCATCCTCGACGACTTCGGCTCCGGCGCCCACCTCGTGATGGGAGCCGCTCTCGACATGACGGGCGACACCCACCGTGGCGACGGTGGGGGCACCTCCATGGCGATCACGCTGGCCGTCGCCGTCGCTCCCGTGCACACTTTCACCTACAGCTGGGCCGAGGTCGTTGCCGCGCTGGCGCCGGCGTCGGCCTGACGCTCGAACCATAGAGTGAGTCGATGCCGCCCCAGCTCTACGTGAACCCGGCGTGCTCGAAGTGTCGCACCGCCATCTCGATCCTCGAGGAGCACGCTGTGCAGGCCGACGAGGTTCGCTATCTCGAAGAGCCCCCCACCGTCGCCGACCTCCGGCGCCTGATGCGGCTGCTGGGCATCGACGAACCCCGGATGATGATGCGGACGGGCGAGCCCGCCTACACGGAGTTGGCGCTCGACGCGCAGACGGGGGATGCGCTGCTCGACGCCATCGCCCGACATCCCATCCTGTTGGAGCGGCCCATCTTCATCGTCGGGGACCGGGCGGTCATCGCCCGCCCGCCCGAAACGCTCCTCGAGCTCCTCTGAGCCTTCCGCCGGACCGCGGCGACCCTCGTTAGGGTGGCCGCGACGACGAAACGAGGAGGACGGTGACGGCTTCTCTGGTCTTCTACGGGATTCTCGGTGTGGCGAGCACGGTGGCCGCCTTCGCGGCCAATCGCCGGCTCTTCAGCGGAGGTGCGGCCGGGCCGGTCTCGCCCCTGGAGGGGATCTACTACGCGGTCGGCGTCTGCTCGCTCCTCCTCGGCTGGTACTTCAACGGGCGCTACGTCCACCTCTACGGGCACCGGGCCAGCTACATCAATTACGTCAAGATGCTGTTCACCAACTGGGCCGCCGACTCCGCCGCCCAGGACTACACGATCGTGAACCTGATCCTCCTGCCGCTGTGGACGATCACCGAGGGCAGGCGACGGGGGCTGAAGTGGGCCTGGATCTTCTTCGTGATGAGCCTCTTCACGAGCCTGGCCTTCGCAGTGGCGTTCTTCCTCGCCTTCATGGAGCGCCAACTGCGCTACAACCGTTCGCTGGTACCCTCCAACACCGCGTAGCCGCAGTTGTAGCCGGGAATGAACGTCACACCCGGGCCGCCGTGGCAGCCCGCTCCACACAGGTAGAGGCCGTCGACCGGCACCGCGGCGTCCGGCCACCCCCGGGGGCCCGGCCGGAACGGCCCCATGAACTCTGGCTGCAGCAGGCCATGGGTGAAGTCACCGCCTGTGCATCCGAACATCAGCTCGTAGGTGTAGGCGGGATAGTTCAGCTGACGCTCGATCAGGTCCGGGAAGTTCGGGGCCACCGCCGCGACCTTGGCCACGATCCGCTCGGCCATCTCGTCCCGGAGGCGCCCCTGCGTCTCGCGGTCGCCGATCGGGAGGTAGAACGCGAAGCTGCTGGCGGCGTGCATCCCTTCGGGCGCGAGGGTCGGGTCGTCCAGCGAAGGGATCTGCAGGTTGAAGCTCGGCGACGCGGGCACCTCGCCGCGCACACACCCCTCGTAATCCCGCTGCATCTGCTCCGCCGTGCCGAAGAACGTGACGTTGCGCCCTAGCTTGGCCTCGTTCAACGCCTCGTAGGGCCCCCGGTACTCCGGCAACCCGCTCAAGGCGAAGTGGGCCTGGAAGTAGGCGGCGCGGTGGTCGATGGCGCCCACGCGGCGGGCAAAGGCCTCCGGCAGTGCGTCCGCATCGAGCAGGTGCGCGAACGTCGTCGTCGGGTCGAGGTTGGACACAACGACAGGAGCGGTCACCACTCCGTCCTCGCCGAGCTCGACGCCCTCCACGGCCCCACCGTGCACGACGATGCGGGAGACCTTGGTGTGGCGGCGCAGCTCGCCACCGTTCTCTTCGAACAGGCGGCTCAGGTGATCGGCGATGGTGCCGAGGCCACCTCGCACCTTGGACATCGTGGCCGTTCCCGGCGATGCCAGCGCGAAGGCGAGGCACAGCGCGCTCCCCGGGGAGAAGGGCCCGCGGAAGGTGGAGTTGACTGCGAGGAAGGCCAACATGCTCCGCACCGGCGCGTGCTTCGACCGGTCGGGGAGGTAGCGGTCGACCACGTCCATCACGCTCCCGAACATGGCGGTCCGGATCGCCTCGCGCTCGGCCTCGTTGCTGGCGCACTCCCACATCTCGTCCAGCGACTTCGGAGGCGTCCGCACGTCGAAGCGGCCGATGGCACGTGCCGGTGCCTCGGCCCAGGCGGCCACCTCGGCCATCCCGAGCACCGCCTCGATCCCGATCACCTCGCCGAGGTGCTCCAGGAGACGCTCGGGATCCGAATAGAGGAGGATCGGCGGCCGGTCGTCGTCGCTGATGCTGGCCGACTGGACCTCGGGTTCGTAAATGGGACACGACCCGAGGTCGAGGTCCTCGAAGATCTGGTTCGGTACGGGGAACTGGATCGATCCCGCCAGCTCGAAGCGGTACCCGCGGATGAGCTCGGTGGTCGAGGCCATGCCGCCGATGAAGTGGTTCTTCTCCAGACACAGGACCCGGAGTCCGCCGCGGGCCATGACCGTGGCGGCGGTCAGCCCGTTGTGACCCGCCCCGATCACAATGGCGTCGTAGTCCGTCATAATGACCGGACTGTAGCGACCCCGGGGCCGGCCGGCGGGGCCCATGATTAAAGAGGGTGCCGTTTGGCAATGCTCCAATCAGGACCGAAGGAGAGACCATGAGCAAAGAGTCCAACAACAAGGCGGGCGACGCCGACGCGGAGGTGCAGGAGGCCACGAAGAAGGAAGAGGCTCGCGAGGCCGCAGCCGCCCACACGGCCGACCGGCCGCCGACTCCCGACGAGGAAGCCGCGGCCGAGGGCAATACCCTCGACCCCGAGGTCTCCCGGCACGAGCGGGAGATGGGGAAGACCGGTGCCGACGTGAAGGGGGAGGGCGAGATCGGCTGAGCGGGCCCGCTCGCCCGTTCCCCTGGCGTGGCCGAGACGACTCGACTTGCCCGCTACCGTTAGGGCGTACTGCACCGCGGGAGGGGGATCGTGAAGTTCCCGAAGAGCGTCGAGGTGGCCCTGAACCTGCCGTTCCTGCAGGTTTCCGGGACTTGGGAGCCGAACGACGTCGAACGTCAGGCTGCGTGGGAGCTCTATGTGGAACTCATCACCCGTGTCGCCGTCGTCCGGCTCGGGCCGGATGAGGGGCTGCTCGAAGAGGCCTTGGACAGCCTTTACTCGCTCTTCTCCTCCACGAGAGACATCCTTCGCCGCCATGGCCCTGGTGTGGCCGAGCCCAAGGGCAGCGGTCAGTACAACTTCGGGTATCTGGCCGTCGCGCTGCTCAATGCTGTCCTACGACCCGTATTGGCTCGTTGGCATCCTCTTCTCGAGGAGTGGGAGTTGAGCCGACCGTCAGATCGCTCGCGGTTGGAGCACGAGCGTTCCTGGCCCCGCGCCGGCGAGCTCCGTGAGGACCTGGAACGGACCCGCGTGAGCCTGTTCGAATACGCAAGCCTGTTGGCCTCAGCCTGTGGGGTGCCCGATCTTTCGGCGGCGATTCCATCCACTTGACATGGAGGTGTGCTCGATCCGATTCTTCGCTCTGATTTTTCGGGCGCTCGACAGCAGGGTTGAGGATTCATTCCGCACGTGGTGGATCGGTCATCTGTGACGTCCCTGTTCCTGAGTCACAGCAATGAAGACAAAGTGGCCGTGGAAGCGGTCAAACGTCGATTGCAGCAGGCCAAGGTGGAGGCCTTCTTTGTCGACTACGACCCGGAGCTCGGCATTCCTCTCGGGCGCAACTGGGAGCGGGAACTCTATTCGGCGTTTCAGCGCGCCGATGGCATCATCTTTTTGGAAACTCCCGCCTCCGACCAATCCAAGTGGTGTTTCGCCGAATTGGTGCTGGCGCGTTCGGAAGGCAAGCCGATCTTCCCACTTCGAATAGGTGTTGACTCACAACACCCGCTTCTCGCCGATTCGCAGAGCATCGACGTCGTGCAAAACGATCTCGATTCAGCGGTATCCCAACTGCTGTCGGCGCTGAGCCGATGTGGACTTGGTCCCGAAAGCTCGATCGTCTGGGACACGAGCCGGCCGCCTTACCTCGGTCTTGCCGCGTATCAGGGAGCCGATGCGGGCATCTACTTCGGCAGGGCGGCGGAGGTGACGGCCGTATCGGAGCGCTTGCGAAGCGCGCAACTGCAGGAGAACGCAGGTCCCCTGTGCATTGTTGGCGCATCCGGGACCGGAAAGTCGTCGCTCGTTCGAGCCGGCGTCCTTCCGAGGTTACGCCGACTCGAGGACAACACGATCTCCCTCGACCCATTCTCCCCAGGAGCCAAACCGGTATCGGCGCTCTCGCGTTGTCTCGCCATCGCGCTCGACGGGTCTCCCCAGCGAAGACCCGATATTGAGGCGGCTCTACGACACCGACCGGCCGACCTCCAAGAGTACGCCGCCGACGTGTTGGCCACGCGGAGCGCTGCGGCGAAGTCGATTCTCGTCGTCATCGATCAGGCCGAGGAGTTGGTGACGCTCGCTCCAGCGGGTGAACGCGAGAGCTTTCTCGCCATTTTGGCCGCCGGTCTGCGGAAACCGAGTCCCCTGCAACTCCTGCTGACTCTCCGGTCCGACTTTTTGGGAGCCTTCTCGCAAGACCCTGCGCTCGCCACGCTCATCTCGAACCCGCTTGTGCTCGGCCCTCTCGAACGCTCCCACCTGCCTGAGGTCATCGAGGGCCCAGCTCGAAGCGCTGGACTTCGTTTCGGGCCTGGTCTCGTGCAGAGGATGGTGGAGGACACCAAGGGAGGGGACGCGCTCCCGATGCTGAGTTTCACACTGCAGCAGCTCTTCGGTCGCCGGACCCAAGACGGGCTGATCACGCGCGACACCTATGACGCCCTTGGAGGGGTTCACGGTTCCCTTCGCAACCTCGCTGATGAGGTCTACCGAGTTCTCCGACTGGATGGGTTCGGCGACCAAATCATGTCGACGTTACTCAAACTTGTCACCCTTGACGAACGAGGCGAGGCCGTCCGGCGCAGCATCCCGTTGGACAGCCTCAATGCCACTGAGCGTCGGATCGTCGACGCTTTTGTCGATGCCAGGCTTCTCATGACCAGCGGGGACGTTGGCATGCCCACGGTCGCGGTGACGCATGAAACGCTCCTGCGGGCATGGGATCCGCTCCGAGATGCCGTTGCCGCCGAGGCCGACAACCTCCGTCTGCGCCGCGATCTCGAAAGGCTCAGCTTTGAATGGCAGGCCGCAGATCACAGCGAGGCGTACCTCTTGAACGGTTCAAGGCTCGTCAGGGCGCTGGCGTGGGTCGACGAGCAAGGTGAGTTGTCGGGTGAGAGCCTGATCTCAGACTTCCTCCAAGAGTCGGCAAAGCATGACGAAAACGAGCGGCGGCGCAACTCAGTCCTGCTCGGCCAGCGTACGTTGAATGATCTTGGGCGAGACCCCGAACTCGCACTCCTGCTCTCACTCGCCGCTGTCGATGAGTACCTGCCCACCGCTCGTACCACCTTGGCCCTGAACACGGCTCTGCGGGAATCGAGGGTCCGACAGCGTCTTTCTGGTCACGGCGGTTCCGTCAACTCCGTCGCCTTCTCTGACGACGGGCTCCGTCTCGTGACCGGCTCGTTCGATGGAACGGCACGAGTGTGGTCCGTTTCCGACGGATCGCTGCTCCTGCTTCTCGCAGACCACGCCGATTTGATCGTCCGGGCTGTCTTCTCCCCCGACGGGCGTCATGTCCTGACGGCGCACCGCGATGGCGTGCTGCGGATTTGGGATGGCGACAGCGGCCGCGTGCTGAACACCGTTGACCGCAGCAATGGCCAAAGTCGAAACGTGCTGGCTGCATGTTATTCCCCGGACGGTGAACGAGTTGCCGTCGCTCTGAGGGACGCTGGCGGATTTACCGGGAGGCTGGAAATTCTGTCGGCATCTGACGGATCATTTGTCTGTTCGTCGGAAGGGCAGGATGGAACCTTCGTCATCTCCGTGGACTTTTCTCCCAATGGGGAATTTCTGGTCACGGGACGAGCGTCACAGCACGTCGAGGTCTTCCCCGTCGATCGCAACGGAACCGTAGGAACTTCAATGCGCCTGGTCGGCCTACCGGAAGGCGCAGTCTATTCCGCACGTTTCTCCCGGGACGGTTCCAAGCTCGTTGCCGGCGCCCATGACGGAAACTGCATGGTCTGGGAGTTCCCGAGCGGGGAAAGGGTCACGAACTTCCGAGAAGACGCCGCTGTCTATTCTGTTGACTTCTCACCGGATGGTTCGCGTACTGTGACGGGTCTGACTTCAGGCGTTGCCCGGGTTCGGGATGTTCGTTCGAGCCGGGAACTCTTCACGCTTGCTGGTCACTCGGATAGCCTTCGCTCTGTTGCGTTCTCCCCCGACGGTGGCTTGTTGGCGACCGCGTCCGACGACGCCACGGTTCGTTGTTGGGACGCCGGGACGATCTCACAAGACACGTGCAAATTGGTCCTGCGTCATCCAGAACCGGTGTATTGCGTAGCGTTCTCCCCAGATGGCAGCCAAGTAGTCACGGCCCCATCCCAACAGGGCCCCCGGGTCTGGGATTCAAGATCGGGCGCACACCTCCTCACGCTAGGGAACAGTCAAGAGAAAGTCCTGTGCGCTGCATTCTCGAACGATGGGTCAAGACTCGTCACTGCAGGTCAGAGCAGGACGATCACGTTGTGGGATGCCGAGGATGGGCAGGAACTCTTCGAACTCTGGTGGCCAGACGCGGCTTTGAATTGGGCGTCCTTCTCGCCGGATTCTCATCAGATGGTCGTGGCATCCGCTCCGGGCAGCACGGGGACGGCCTCTGTCGTCCTTTGGGATCTTGACAGTCGGACGGCAACGCGAAGTCATACCTATGAAATGGATGTTCCCTGTGCTTCCTTCTCAACGGACGGATCTCGGATCGTCGTTGCGTCCGGGCGTGAGGTTCACGTTTGGGACGCCGATATGAGCGAGCAGCAGCTCTGCGTCAAAGTACATTCGTTCGCGGAGTTCGTGGAGTTTTCACCTGATGGAAGCCAGATCGTCGCGGCGTTGGACAATGGCACGGCTGTGCTCATCGATGCGACCTCCGGATCATTGCTCCTTTCGCTCCAAGGCCACACGGGCGTCGCCACCAGTGCTCGGTTTGCTCCCGACGGTCGCCAGATCCTCACATCGTCTGTTGACGGCACTTGTCGTGTATGGGACCTCACAGAAGGAGAGCCAGTAAGTGTCGTGAACCAGGGATCCGCGGTTGCCGTAGCCGCGTACTCGCCTGACGGCCTTTGGATCGCGACGTGTGCCAAAGACGGCGAGGTCCGCATCTGGAACAACTCATCGTTGGAAGCGGCGATCGCTCGGGCACGGACGCGCGTTTTTCGCGCCCTCACTCCTGCAGAGCGCAGTGAGTACGGGCTGAGGAAGCTGGATTAGCCCTTCTTCTCCATAGATCGGCCGGTCGGCGATCTCCTGACTGCTGAATGTACATTCGAGTAAGCGATCTCAGCCCGACCAACTTGCTCCGCCCGGACGCGACCGTTCTCGAAGCGTTCCGCGAGCGGTCCGAGCAGAAGGAGTGCCGCTCCCCGGCGTGGGCGACGGGTCGGGTCGATCCACCCCAGAACTTCTGGACTCCGGGCTGCGCCTCCGGGGCGCCGGAGCCGGTCACCGGGGCGCCGGGCGCCGGGGCGCCGGGGCGGTCAGTTGCCCAGGATCCCGAGCCCCTCTTCGCGGATCCCCTTGGCGCGGGCGTCGGCGAAGTGTTCGAGCCAATCCCGCATCTCTTCGCTCCCCGTCTCGTCGGCCCAACGCCGGGGCATGGCCGGGAAGGAGTAGCCCGGTGGGAGCGAGGGCGGTGGCGGCTCGAGCGACCTTCGTTCGAGTGCGGCCTCGACGGCGGGCGCGACACGCGCCGCCTTGGCGCGGACCTGAGCTTCGTCACGGTCCTTGAACGCCGGGAGCACCTCGCGGCCGAACAGCTCGAGCGACTCACAAATGTGCTCATGGCGGTTCTTGCCGGCCTGCAGAACGAAGATGACCTGGTCGACGCCCGCCTGCTCGAAGCGCTCGAGGTACTCGCGCACCTGCGCCGGTGTCCCCGTCGCCCCCCGTAGTCCGGTGCGGTCGCCGGCGGCGAGCTTCGCCCCGAGTCGCTCCTGGCGCAGCGCCGTCTCCACCTCCGGCGAATAGCCCTGGTCGCCGCGCCGCTCCAGATACTCGGTCCAGACATCGGTCGAGCCGGGCCGGTGCTCGCCGAAGACGTAGTAGTGGCCGAGCGAGTAGCCGAAGAAGTTGCCTCCCTCCAGGCCGCGGTCGAGCGCCACCTTCTCGTCGCGGTGACACATCATCTGGGTCACGCAGGCGATGTCGGGGTTCACGACCAGCCCGACCGGAACACAACGCTCAGCCAGGGTCCGCTCGTAGTCGGACACCCATTTCTGCGCCTCCTCGGGATCGATGAAGGCGAACGTCAGCGCGCCGATACCCTTCTCTGCCGCCAGCAAGATGGTGTCGCGGCGGGAGCAGGCCACCCACAACGGAGGGTGCGGCCGCTGCATCGGCTTGGGAACGACGTTGCGCGGCGGCATCTGGACGAAGCGCCCGTCGACACCGGTGAACGGCGTCTCCGTCATGCAGCGCAGCGTCACCTGCAACCCTTCGAGCCAGGCGTCGCGCTTGGTCGCCGGATCGACCAGGAACCCGCCGAGCTCCGCCTCGGAGCCGGATTCCCCCGACCCGAACTCGACCCGGCCGCCCGAGATGAGGTCCAGGGTGGCCACCCGCTCGGCCGTGCGAGCGGGGTGGTTGTAGCCCGGTGCGGTCTGGATGATGCCGTGACCGAGCCTGATGTCCCGGGTCCGTTGGCTGCACGCACCGAGGAACACCTCGGGCGCCGAGGAGTGGCTGTATTCCTCGAGGAAGTGGTGCTCGACCTCCCACACCACGTCGAAGCCGAGGCGGTCGGCCAGCTCAACTTGTTCGAGCGCGTCCTGCATGAGGCGGTATTCGGCGTCGGCCTCCCAGGGCCGCGGCAGCTGATGCTCGTAGAAGACCCCGAATTTCATGCGGCACCGAGCGAGTGGAACTCCGTCAGGATGTCCGCTCCGTCCGCGTGCTGGGCGCACCAGAACTCCACTTCCGCCAGGGCACCCCGCCGGCCCTCCTCGCGCGCCGGACCGAGGCTGTGGGCGAGGAGCGGGTCCCAGATCCGCCTGATCATCTCGGTGCCCGCGTAGTGGAGCCCGTCTTCGCCGCGCCAGGTGCGGTCGCGCATCTCGGAGAGCGCGGCGCGTAGGTAGCCGACGTGCGGCGACTCGTCGGCCCGGATGAAGGAGACGAGCCGGGCCGCTTCTCCGTCGCCGGCCACGAGCTCGGTGTCGGACATCCATTCCTCGGCCCAGGCGAAGGTATGGAACGCGGAGATTTCGATGAAGAGTACGCGCACCATCAGTGAGACCATCATCTCGAGCTCGGGGGGGATGGCGTCCGGGAGCAGGCGCCGGGCGTCGGCGCCTGGGCGGCCCGGGCCGAACCCCATCCGGGCCAGCATCGCCTCGATGTCGAGCTCCTCGCACGACCGGTCGAACGCGATGTCACGGGCGGCGAACCACATGTCCTTGTGCCCGGCCTCCTCGTCCCAGCCCGCCTCGTCGCGGCCGTGCGCCTCGAACAGCCCGCGTCCGAGATGATCGATGGCGGTCCCCCTGATGTCCTCCACGAAGTGGCGCTGCAGACCCTTCGGCTGCAGCAGGCGGATGTTGGCGCCGTATCCCTCCACCGTGCCGATCCGGGTCAACGTCGCCATCAACGGCTCGGGGACGCCCGCCCGGATGAGGAACCGGGCCTGCTCGACATTGGGGAAGGAGCGCTCCCACCAGGCAAGCGGGACGTCGATCAGCTCGCTCGAGAACAACGTGGTGTTCTGCCCGCCCCACGCGGTGATAGCGGGCTGGCGGAACCTGGTCCGTGGCGAGACATAGCGACCGTCCCCGTCGAAGCCGCCGTGACAGCGGACACCGCCGGCGATCAGCGGCTCGGCGACCGCGAGGTCGGCCAGGAGCTCCTGCTCGGTGAACTCGACCTGTGCCGTGCCCATGACTGCTGCCTCCTGTGGGGTCATGCTACCTGTCTACTCTTAGGTATATACTTGCCGGTATACAAACCGAGAGCAAGCTCCTGCCGCGGGCCCAGCGTCGCGCCGCCATCCTGCACGGTGCAGCACAGGCGTTCGCCTCGTCAGGATTCGCCGACACCTCCATGGAGGACGTGGCGGCCGCGTGTGGCATCACCAAGCTGATCGTCTACCGGCACTTCGAGTCGAAAGAGGAGCTCTACCGGGAGATCCTCCAGCAGGTGTTCGACGAACTCGGCGAAGAGCTCCGCGCGGAATTGGCGATGCCGACGCGGGCCGGCCTCGGTCCCCGGACGCTGTTGACGGTGGCGCGGGCGGACCCGGTCGCCTTCACGCTCCTTTGGCGCCATGCGGCACGCGAACCGCAATTCGCGGCATATGCCGCCGAGCTGCGCTCCGTCTCGGTGTCCGTCGTGCGCCAGCTCAGCGAGCTCGACACCGGCGACGAGCTGCTCGACGCCTGGCGCTCCGAAGCCCTCTTCGGCTGGCTCGTGGAGGCCACGCTCACCTGGCTGGAGCGGGGTGCGGCGCACCGCGACGACGAGTTCGTCGCGGAGACGTCGGCCGCGTACCGCGCGCTCCGGACGGCCTTGACCCGAGGCGCCTCCTTCGTGTGACGCGACGACTGACCGCCCCGATGCAGCGTCGGAGGTCACTCGAGGCCGAGGAATTTGATCGTTGCGTCAATCTCGTTACGCGTGACTTCACGCTCACAGGGCAAGGGCGTGCCGTCGACGCCGTCGGGTTCGTGGGCACTCCACGAGCACGCCAGGCCCGTCGAACTGCGCTGGACGGACGATCGGCCATCGCGCCAGGCGGGCCGATCGGTACCACCCACGATGCTGCCGGTGTCCCATCACTCCGGGCGTTCCTGGGCATGGCATCCTGGACTCGTGGAATCGGTCTATGAGGCCGCGGGAGGCGACGATGGATTTCGACTTTGGCGCACGCGTGGCACGCCAGGGTGTTGGCCGACGAGGTCGTGAGCCACGCGTTCAGCCATGGTTACCATCCTGAGCACACCGAACGGCTGGCTGCGTACTGGATCGAGGCGTTGGGTGGCCCAGCGAGGTATTCCGAACTCATGGGGGACGAGACCTCTGTCGTGAGGATGCACAGCGGGAATGGCCCTCACGAGGAGATGGATCGTCGGGCGATCGCGTGCTTCGATTTGGCGCTCGCCGACGCCGGTTTGGATCGTGACGAACGGCTCCGTCAGGTGCTCCACGACTACTTCAGTTGGGCGACGACGACCACCATGGCGCAGTACCACGACTCCGAAGACGACGTGCCAGAAGGCCTGCCCATCCCCCATGTGGTCGCTGGGACGGCCTGGTCGGCAACACCTGAAGATGCGACCGCGTCGCGGTCCGAGCGGAGCAGTCGCGAGGTCGATGCGGGGAGCCTGATCGCCAGGCTCGAATGAAGTGAGCCCAGGCCTTGGAGCACGGCAACTCCATACGCACCTCAGCCCACTGAGGGGTGGAGGGCAACGTGACCGCCGAGCGGGAAAGAGTCCTCTTCGGCCTTTGCCTGGAGGCCGGCGTCCACCAGGTGAGCGAGATGCTCGGGCATGCCCGTTTCGCCGACGAGGCCGGTCTCGACGTCGTCGGCGTCGGCGACCATCCCTACTTCGCCGAACGTCTCGACGCCTACGCGGCACTGGGGTTCGTTCTGGGCGCGACCCGGAACATCACCGGAGCGGTGATCATGACCAACCTCCTCAGCCGGCCCGCTCCCGTCCTGGCCCGGACCGTCACGGGACTGTCGGCGATCTCGGGGGGCCGGGTGGTCCTCGGACGGGCGCCGGCGGGATGGGGGAGGAAATCGTCGCCCTCGGGCTCCCGCCCCTGTCGCCCGGCGCCCGGATACGAGCGCTGGAAGAGGCGATCATGGTCGTGCAGGCGCTGTCGGGCGGCGGCGAACCGGTCACCTTCGACGGCGAGTTCTACCACGTCACCGAGTTGACACCCGCGGCCGCACCCACGCCGCCGATTTGGGTCGGAGGGCCCGGCCCGAAGACGCTAGCTGTCACCGGGCGACAGGCGGACGGATGGATGCCCGGACATCTCGCCGATTGGCGCAGCCCGCGGTCGCCAAGTCTCGGCCTCTCGTCGACGAATCGGCTGCGTCGGCCGGGAGAAAACCGACCGACATCGCCACCATTTACAGGTGTCAGGGCGCCACACACGGGATCCGCTGCCCGAGACCCGCGACGAGGAGGGCCGCTGGACCTGGGGCGGAGTGGCGCAGTGGGTCGAGGAACTGACGTTCGCCGTGCTCGAACGCGATGCCGCCGCTCTCATCTACTTGGTGGCTCCAGGCGAAAGCATCAGCGACGCGGCAATGAACCTGTGGGCCCACGAAGTCGTGCCCGCCGTCCGCGAGGCAATCGCTGGCCGCCGCCGTCTCCGGCGCCACGCTGGGCGTCGATGGGCCGATCCGCGAGCGGTATCTCGTCGGGCGGCTCGACACGGCAGACAGTGCGTGGCGCACCGAGATCGGCTGGCCCATCTTTCACACCGGCCCGGCTTCCAAGGTCTAGGCGGCCCGGCGACGGTCAGGCGGGTGACGGAGTCACGGCAAGCCGGCGACCCAGGAGGCGGTGATCTCTGCGACCTCGGCTTCGCTCTTGCGCAGCGAGTGGTCGCCGTCGACGATGACGCGGGTCACCGGGCCGGGGATCGCGGTGGTCTCCCGCTCGAGCTCGTCGGGCGTGGCGAAGGCGTCGCGTCGCCCCGAGACGAAGAGGCAGGGGAGCCGCAGGCGCGGGGAAGTGCTCGGTGCGAAGGCGTTCGGGCCGACCGGGGGGATGGAGCGGGTAGCTGACCAAGACGAGAGCGGCCACCTCGAGCCCCTCGGCCGCCGCCAGGGAGCACATGCGGCCCCCGAAGGACCGTCCCCCGATGGCGATGCGGCCGGTCGGGACGCCCAGTCGCCTCGGCCAGCGCTGCGGTGGCATCGCGCACCGTCTCGATGCACACCGCCGGCGGATCCGTGCGGCGCTTCCCCGCCGCCTGTCCCGGAAACTCGACGCGCTCCACCACGACGCCCACGGCCGTCACCGCGGCATCGATGGCGACGAGTCCCGACTGCTGCCGTCCGGCACTCGCCCCGGGTGTCAGCACGAGTCCGGCAATCCCCGGCGGCGTCATCGGCCCATCATGGCGTGCAGGGGCGGGGGCCGTCAGGGCGTCGACACCTCTCCGCCGCGGCTCGCTACAGGCTGCGATCGACCTCGGCGATGAAGCCCTCCTTGACCGGGTCAGGGAGGAACGAGGCGCGGAAGGAGTTGCGGGCCAACTGGGCGACCGCCTGGCGGCCCAGGTCGAACGTTTCGGCGACCGCGGCCAGGTTGTCGGCGACATAGCCGCCGAAATAGGCGGGGTCGTCCGAGTTGATCGTCACGAGGAGTCCGCGCCGGACGAGGGCCGGCAGGTCGTGTTGGAGCAGGGACGGGAAGACGCGGAGCTTGACGTTGGAGAACGGGCAGACCGTGAGCGGGATCTGCTCCGCCGCCAGCCGCTCCACGAGACGCTCGTCCTCCAGACAGCGCACCCCGTGATCGATCCGCCGCGCCCGGAGCGCGTCGAGCGCCTCCCAGATGTAGGCGGGAGGACCCTCCTCTCCGGCATGCGCCACACCGGGAAGCCCCATCTCCCGAGCCCGCCGGAACACGTTGACGAAGTTGGAGGGAGGGTTGCCCGATTCGGCGGAGTCGAGACCGACGGCCGTCAGGTGCTGCACGAAGGGTCGGGCCTCCCCCAGTGTGTCGAGCGCGGCCTCCTCGCCGAGTTCGCGCAGGAAGCACAGGATCAGGCCCGACGAGATCCCCAGGTTCGCCGCCCCGTCGTCGAGGGCGCGGCGGATCCCGCTGATGCAGGTCTCGAAGGGGACGCCGCGCCGGGTGTGCGTCTGCGGGTCGAAGAAGATCTCGGCGTGGCGCACGCCCTGGCTGACCGCGGTGGACAGATAGGCCGTGGTGAGGTCGTAGAAGTCCAGGTCGGTGAGGAGCACGGCGCAGTTGGCGTAGTAGATGTCGAGGAACGACTGCAGGTCGTCGAAGACGTAGGCGCGCCGGAGTGCGGTCACGTCGGCGTAGGCGAGCGGCACGTCGTTGCGGGCGGCCAGCGCGAAGACGAGCTCGGGCTCCAGCGTCCCCTCGATGTGCACGTGCAGCTCGGCCTTGGGCAGCCGCCGGACGAATGCGTCCGTCTCCGTCATGCGCCGGGCCGCGGTTGGCGCGGGCTCAATCGGACCGGGGGATCGGGATGGACCTCACGCATGGATGCAGCTCCCTCAGCGTTGGGGGTTCGAGCGCACATCGTGGCCCACCGCAGGTGGATGGCGCTCGGCGCCCGACCCCCGGACCGGCCCGGCTAAGTGGATCGATCGCTCCGCATGCACGGTAGGGTAAGCGGAATGAAATCTCCGGATAAGAGCCCGGCGGGTGGGCGGAGCGGCCCCGGCGCAGCGACCTTGCCCCGACCGATGCGCAGCGACGCCCTGAAGAACCGGGAGCGTCTGCTCGTGGCCGCGGGTCACGTCTTCGAGGAGAAGGGCCTCGAGGCCAGCGTCGCCGACGTGGCCAGGGCGGCCGGGGTCGGGATGGGCACGCTCTACCGCCGCTTCCCCTCCAAGGAGGCCCTCATCGAGGCGCTGGTCACCGAGGTCCTCGAGGCGACGATCGCCATGGCCGAGGACGCGGCCACGTTGCCCGACGGCACGGGGCTCGAGCATTTCCTCCAGGCGTCGAGCGCGTATCAAGCGGAGCATCTCGGTTGCCTGCCGAAGTTGTGGCAATCCGATCACCATCTCGTGCGGACGGCGCGCACCCTCATCGCCGAGTTGCTCGCCGACGCGCAGGCGCACGGCCGGGTGCGGCTCGATCTCGAGAGCACCGACGTCTCCCTCGTGCTGTGGTCGATCAGGGGCGTCCTCGAGACCACCGGCTCCAACGCCCCCGGGGCGTGGAAGCGGCATCTCGACCTCGTGGTCGCCGGCATGCGCCCGTCGGAGGCCGAGCTGGCGCACCGGCCGCTCAGCCAGAACCAGGTCGACCGAATCCTCTCCAAGCACGAGCAACCGTCGGAGCCCGGGGGGGCGGCCCGGTGACGACGCTGCAGGAGGTCGAATCGGGCACGGGACCCGACGGGGCGACGCGGGCCCACTGGTGGATCCTCGTCGTCATCGCCGGAGCCCAGCTCATGGTGGTGCTCGATTCGACCATCATGATCATCGCCCTGCCCTCGGCGCAGCACGCCCTCGGGTTCTCCAATACCGATCGACAGTGGGTCGTCACGGCCTACACGTTGGCCTTCGGCGGCTTCTTGTTGCTGGGTGGCCGTATCAGCGACATGTTCGGACCGAAGCGGACCCTGATGGCGGGGGTGCTGGGCTTCGCCCTGGCGTCGGCCGTCGGCGGCGCCGCCCAGACCACCTTGATGCTGATCGGCGCCCGTGGCCTCCAGGGCCTCTTCGGTGCGCTGCTCGCCCCGTCCGTGCTGTCCATCTTGACGTCGACCTTCACCGATCAACGCGAGCGGGGGCGGGCCTTCGGGATCTACGCGACCATTGCCATCGCCGGATCCGCTTTCGGGCTCATCCTCGGGGGCTTCCTGACCGAATACGTCGACTGGCGCTGGTGCCTGTACGTGAACCTGCCCATCGCCGCGCTCGTCCTCTTCGGCGCCTTCACCATGCTCCCCGATCGGCAGGGGACGCGCGGCGTGCGGCTCGACGTGCTCGGCGTGGTGCTCGGCTGCGGTGGCCTGGTCAGCCTCGTCTACGGACTCGGCGAGGCCGGCACGAGCGGATGGGGCGCCACCGACGTGAAGGCAGCCCTCATCGCGGCCGTGGTGCTGCTCGGCGCCTTCATCCTGTGGCAGAGCAAGGGGCCCAATCCGCTATTGCCGCTGCGCGTGCTGCGGAACCGGAACCGCGCCGGGTCCTTCCTGACCATCATGCTCGCTGTCACGGGCATGTTCGGCACCTTCCTCTTCCTCACCTACCTCCTCCAGACGATCGACCACTACTCCCCGCTCATGACCGGCGTCGCCTTCCTGCCTCTGTTGGCCCTCAACGGGCTGGCGGCGACGCAACTGGCCAGCCGGCTGATGCCCCATGTGCGGACCCGGCTGCTGGTCGTGCCCGGCCTGCTGCTCTCGGCTCTCGGCGCCGCCCTCTTCACGACCCTGACTCCCGGAGCCGCCTACGTGACCCACGTGCTGCCGAGCGAATTGCTGTTGGGCCTCGGACTGGGTCTGGCCATCGTGCCCTGCATCAGCACCGCCACCCAGAACGCGGACCCGAAAGACGTCGGGGTGACGTCGGCCATGACGAACACGTCCCAGCAGATCGGGGCCTCCATCGGCACCGCGCTCCTCAACACCATCGCCGCCGCGGCCACCGCCACCTATCTGGCGTCCCACGCCGCGCACAGCAGCGGTGTGGCGGCCAAGGCGACGGTGCACGGCTACGCGACGGCCAGCGCCTGGGTGGCCGGGATCTTCGTCCTGGCTGCCGCGATCGCCGGGGTGCTCATCAACGTCCATCCGGGGCAGTCGGTGGCGGTGGCGGACCCGTCGCCGGTGGACGCCGACGGTGCGCTCCCGCTGCCCACCGAGGTCTACTGAGGGAGGAGGCGCACGCGGGCATGATGTTTCTGGGGACTATCAACGAGATCGTTGATAGTTCCGGAGGTATCCACTCCGCCCTCCCGCCGCCGCCCGGTAGATGCTCCCCCTCCGAGAGCCCGGACCGAAGAGCAGGGGCCGACCCTCGCGGATCGGCCCCCTGCTGAACGCGGCTGGGGTGAAGAGGTGGGCCTTGGACCCCGCCAGTGGCGGTGGCTAGGCCACGAGCTCCGAGGCCGACCATTCGAAGCCCTCGCCGTCCACGAGCTCGGACTCGGCGCACTCCGATTCGCCTGCCCGCTCGCTGTCGTCCGTCCCGGCCGGCGCGTCGGCGTGCTGCGCCGGCAGGTGGACCAGCAGGGCCACCAGGACGAGCGCGGCGATCCCGAAGAGGGCGGCCACGCCGAAGGTCAGGTCGAGACCGTGCACCAGGTCCGTCGGGACGGCCGCCCCGGCCTTGAGCTGCGCGTGCCCGGCGGCGGCGCTGAGGACCGTGACGAGCACGGCCAACCCGAGGGCCGCGCCCAGCTGCTGGGTGACGTTCACCAGGCCGGACGCAGCCCCGGCGTCACCGGGCTCGACGCCCGCGAGCCCGGCCGTCGTGAGCGGCACCAGCGCGGTGCCCGAGCCGAAGCCCAGCAGCACCAAGCTGACCAGGATCTGTAGGTACGAGGCGCCGGCATGCAGCTGGCTCGACAGGAGCAGGGCCACGACGGTCAGGGCGATCCCCGTCATGATCAGCGCCTTGGGGCGGACCCGACCGATCAGGACCTTGCTCACCAGCTGTGACGACAGGAACACCGACAGGGGCATGGGCAGGAAGGACAGGCCCGTGCGAAGCGGCGAGTACGCCTGTACGTCCTGGAGGAACTGTCCGACGAAGAAGAACATGCCGTACATGCCGGCGTACATCAGCCCGCGAGACATTGGCCGCCGTGCGCGTCCCGCTGGCGAAGAGCCGCAGCGGCACGATCGGCTCTTCGGCCCGGGTCTCGATCCGCACGAACACGCCGAGAAGGAGCGCCCCGATGGCGAGAGAACCGATGGTGGCGAGGCTCGACCACCCTTTGCTACCGGCCTCGACCAGGCCGAGCACGATGCCCGCCATGCCGAACGTCGACGTGAGGGCACCGGCGACGTCGAAGTGCCCGGTGCGGCGCTCGGTCTCGTCCAGGACGATGCGCCCGACGATCAGGACGGCGATCCCGATCGGGACGTTCACGAACATCACCCAGCGCCACGACACGAGTTGTGTCAGCGCTCCACCCGCCACGAGGCCGATGGCCCCCCCGGCCGCCGAGACCGTGGTGAAGAGAGCGATGGCCCGGGTCCGTTGGCGCCCTTCCGAGAACATGGTGGTGAGGAGCGCCAGCGACGAGGGGGCGGCCAACGCGGCGCCCACCCCCTGGAGGGCCCGGGCGGACAGGAGCATCCAGCCCGAGACGGCCAACCCGCCGAACAGGGAGCTCGCCGTGAAGATGGCGATCCCGGACAGGAAGGTGCGGCGCCGACCGAGCAGGTCCCCGCACCGGGCCCCGAGGAGCAGGAGGCCGCCGAAGGTGAGCAGATAGGCGTTCAACACCCAGGAGAGCTCGCCCCCGGACAGGCCCAGCCCTTCTTGGATGTGCGGGAGGGCGACGTTGACGATGGTCGTGTCCAGGACCACCATCAGTTGGGAGGTCAGGATCACGAACAGGAACACCGAGGGGCTGCTGAGCAGGCTCTTCAGGCGTCCGGGCGGGCCTGCGGCGGGGCCGCCGACGGGCGCGGGACGGGGCGCGACAATGAGAGAAGAAGGCATTTGATTCCGATCTGTCCGCTGGTACGCTAGTAAGCGGAAGCTTCCTCCGATTATTATACGGAGGGTGACTCCGCTTTGCAAGACGGAACCTCGCTGGGAGGGAACGCACGACGATGACGGCACGACCGAAGTCGATGACGACGACGGTGGATCGCGTCGACGAGGCCGAGGTGGCGCGCCCGTTGCGGGCCGATGCCAAGCGCAACTACGAGCGCCTCGTCACTGCGGCGCGCGACGTGTTCGCACAGGAGGGCGGCGGCGCCTCGATGGAGGCCATAGCCAAGGAGGCGGGGGTCGGGATCGGAACGCTGTACCGGCACTTCCCCAGGCGCATCGACGTGGTCGAAGCGGTCTACCGCGAGGACGTCGACGAGCTCACGACCGTCGCCGAGTCGGTCACCGCGACCATGGAGCCGTGGCCGGCGCTCGTGGCGTGGCTCGAGGCGTTCGTCCGCTATGCGAGTGGCAAGAAGCGGTTCCTCAACGAGTTGCACGAGGCGTTCGAGAAGAACCCGGAACTGCGCGTCGCGTCGCGTGAGCGGATCGTGGGCGCCTTGGACCTGGTGCTCACGCCGACCCAGGAGGCGGGGGTGGTGCGCACCGATATCGACGCGCCCGACCTGATGCAGCTCCTCAGCTCCATGTGCATGAGCGCGACCCTGACGCCGGAACAGAGCGGCCGGTTGCTCGTCATGATCGAGGACGGTCTCCGGCCGCCCTCGTAGGGAGACAGCGCCTGGAAGGATCAGATACCGGTGTGCTCGGCGCGCACCGGATCCGGGTCCGGCACATGCGGCATCAGCGCGTT
This sequence comes from uncultured Acidimicrobiaceae bacterium, assembly GCA_963736515.1. Taxonomy (GTDB): domain Bacteria; phylum Actinomycetota; class Acidimicrobiia; order Acidimicrobiales; family RAAP-2; genus Bog-473. The sequence continues at coordinate 227,867 of CAVTPE010000004.1, forward strand.
CGGCGGGACCGTTCCGAGCCGACCAGCTTCGAAATCCTCGAGGGCCTGCGCGATCTCGCTGCGGGTGTTCATCACGAAGGGCCCGTAGTGCTCCACCGGCTCCCCGATGGGTTGGCCCCCGAGGATCAGGACCTCGAGGTGGCCGGTCCCGGAATCCTGCGCGTCGTCGGCCCGGAGCGAGATGAAGTCCCCCGCGCCGAACGTCACCAGTTGCCCGCTCGTCACCGGCCGACCATCGCTGCCCACCCGCCCGGATCCGGCGAGCAGGTAGGCGAGCGCGTTGAAGCCTGGGTCCCAGGGAAGCTCGAGCAGCGCGCCCGGCGCCACCGATGCATGCATGAAGGCCATCGGCGTGTGCGTCGACCCGGGACCGCGGTGCTCACCGACCTCACCGGCGATGATCCGGACCAGGGTCCCGCCGTCGCCGGATGCGAGCAGGGCAACGTCGCCCGCCTCGAGGCCCTGATAGGCCGGCTCGATCATCTTGTCCCTGGCCGGCAGGTTCACCCAGAGCTGGATGCCATGAAAGTGGCCGCCGGCGACGACGAGCTCCTCCGGCGGCGTCTCGATGTGCAGGATCCCCTTCCCGGCCGTCATCCACTGCGTCGCCCCGTCCGTGATGAGGCCGCCGCCACCGTGCGAGTCCTGGTGGGCGAAGGTCCCGTCGATCATGTACGTGACGGTCTCGAATCCGCGATGCGGGTGCCACGGCGTCCCTTTCGGTTCGCCGGGGGCATACTCGACCTCCCCCATCTGGTCCATGTGCACGAACGGGTCGAGGTCCTGCAGGTGTACGCCGGCGAAGGCCCGACGCACGGGGAACCCCTCGCCCTCGAGCCCCTGCGGAGCCGTGGTGACGGAGTTCACGGCGCGCTCGCTCGCCTGCGTGCGGTCGAGCACCGGGACGGGCGGCAGCTTGCTGAGATCGCTGACGGTCACTGCGGGCACGAGGACCTCCCATCGGTGTCGGCGAACCGGGCGGGTCCGCCCACTGCGTGCAGGTTATGCGCCGGGACACGTTGTTTCAGCGCTCAGACGACCCCGGCGGGCCCCCTCGGTCAGTGGAGATGCCGCTGCCAGTCCGTCGGGACACGGCCGGCGGGCCCCGGGGTGGGCTGACTCAGCGGGTGATGCTGGGGCGGGGCCAGCTCGGGCCCGTCGGCGTACTGCTCGTTCTCGTAGTCCCAGAACCAGTCCTCACCCGGCTCGAAGCTCCGGACGACGGCGTGGCCGCTCTGCCGGGCGTGCGCGCTGGCGTGCTGGCTGGGAGAGCTGTCGCAACAGCCGATGTGCCCGCACGCGGCGCAGCGCCGCAGGTGGAGCCACCAGCCGTTGGACGCGTCGCACTCGACGCATCCGTCCCCGCTGGGTTCGGCGTGTTGGTTGATCAGTTCGTCGGCCATGGCCTCAAGGTTATTGACCGGCGGGCGGGGTCGGGAGGGGCAGCGGGCGCGGGCGCCGCCGGGGTACGACGCCCCGGCGAAACCCTCACCGGCACCCGGTCACCGGCGTGCGCTGCCCGACCGGGTACCGCTCATCCCGCGACCGCGTCCTTGCGCCGGGGCAGGACCCAACCCGCCCGGGGAAAGTGGCACGTATATCCGTTGGGGTAGTGCTCCAGGTAGTCCTGGTGCTCGGGCTCCGCCTCCCAGAACGGCCCCGCCGGGGTGACCTCGGTCACCACCTTGCCGGGCCACAGGCCCGAGGCCTCGACGTCGGCGATGGTGTCCTCGGCCACCCGCTTCTGCTCGTCGTCGACGTAGAAAATCGCCGACCGGTAGCTCGCCCCGATGTCGTTGCCCTGGCGGTTTCGTGTCGTCGGGTCGTGGATCTGGAAGAAGAACTCCAGTAGCTCGCGGTACGAGGTCACCGCCGGGTCGAACGTGATCTCGATCGCCTCGGCATGGTTCCCGTGGTTGCGATAGGTGGCATTCGCCACCTCACCGCCGGTGTACCCGACCCTGGTGGAGAGCACGCCCGGGCGCTTGCGGATGAGGTCCTGCATCCCCCAGAAACATCCGCCGGCCAGAATTGCCTTTTCCGTCGTGGCGCTCACTGGGCCACCTCCTCCTTGTTCGTTCCTCCATCGAAGAGTTTCGTGTACTCACCGTAACCCTCGGCCTCGAGATCCTCGTAGGGCACGAAGCGCAGCGCAGCTGAGTTGATGCAATAGCGAAGGCCGCCGTCCTCGGGGGGGCCATCGTTGAAGACGTGGCCGAGGTGGCTGTCCCCATGGACCGAGCGGACCTCGGTCCGGATCATGCCATAGGTCGCATCCTGCTTCTCCACGACGTTGGCCTGCTCCAACGGGATCGTGAAGCTGGGCCATCCACACCCACTGTCGAACTTCTTGAGGGAGGCGAACAGGGGCTCTCCCGAGACGATGTCGACATAGATGCCGGCCTCCTTCTTGTCCCAGAACTCGTTGTCAAAGGCCGGCTCCGTGGCCGCCTCCTGGGTGACGGCGTACTGCCTCGGGGCCAGCTTGGCCACGGCCTCTGGGTCCTTGCTGTATCGATCTGTCATTCCAACTCCTTTGCCACCCACTGGTGGCTTCCGCTACTCCATTCAACCCTGCCCGCCCCCCTTTGGTTCCCGATTTTCCCGGGTTCAGGCGCCTTCCTCCCTGGACCTCGGATGGAACCGCGACAGGTTCGGACCTTGATCGGGAGCCTGGCACGGGCATCCGCGAGGCGAGACTCTGACCTGGGCTTTCCGGCCCGGGACTCGAGGTGCTCAGCCCGTCCCCGGATCGGGGCCAGCCCCCCGGGCGCCATCGTCGCCGCCCGAGTCCCTCCCCCATTTCTGCGCGATGAGGGAGAGGGACCGCAGCCGCACCTCGTATGAATGGGACCGCGTCGAGAGCATGATCTCGTCCGCCCCGGTACGGTCCTGCAGCTGCCGGAGGCCGTCGGTGACGATGTCGGGATCACCGATCAGATGCGTCGACATGGCCTCGCCGACGACCGCCTCCTCGGCGGAGGTGAACTCGTATGCCGCCGCTTCCTCGGGGGATGGCAGCGGGCCGAGACGGCCGGTTCGCAACTGCAAGATGCTGAGTGCGGTCGAGCCGGAGAGCCAGCGCGCTTCGTCCTCGCTCGGTGCGCAGAGCACCGACACGGCCACCATGGCCCTGGATTCGGCGTGCAGCACCGAGGGACGGAAGTTCGACCGATAGGTGGTCAACGCAGAATCGAGGAGCTTGGGGGCGAAGTGGTAGGCGAACGAGAAGGGGAGACCGAGAAGCCCCGCCAATTGCGCGCTGAAGAGCGATGAGCCGAGCAGCCACACCTCGGGAAGGTAACCACGACCGGGGTTCGCCGATGGGTGGCTCGGGGCACCCTCGCCGGGCAGGAGATAGTTGATCAGCTCCACGACATCGTCGGGAAAGGTGTCGGCGTGCATCTCCGGTGTGCGGCGAAGTGCCCGGACCGTCACCGGATCGGTCCCCGGAGCACGTCCGAGCCCGAGGTCGATCCTCCCGGGGTGCAACGCCTCCAGCGTGCCGAATTGCTCGGCCACCACGAGTGGGGCGTGATTCGGGAGCATGACGCCGCCCGAGCCCACCCGCAGGGTGGAGGTCGCGTCGGCGAGGTGCGCGATCAGGACGGCGGGCGCCGAGCTGGCCACGGCGGGCATCCCGTGATGCTCGGCCACCCACAAGCGGTGGTAGCCGAGCCGCTCCACCTCCGCCGCGACCTGCACCGTCTCCCGCAGGGCTTGGGCCGGGGTCGACCCTGTGGCGACGGTCGCGAGGTCGAGCACGGAAAGGGGAACCATACGTGTTCCAACACAGAGACCCTCCCAAAGCTTCCTGGCCGGCGGCCCGGAGGCGAGCGAGCCCTTCGCCGCGCCTCCTGAAGCGCTCTACCCCAACCGCGTCAGGACGTTCCGGGTGATCTGTTCGATCTGCGGGTCTCGCCCCGCCAGCCCATGAGCCCAATCGGTCGAGCCCGACGTGATCACGGTGGCTCCGGCCTCGTTCGTGTACGCACCAAGCACCGCGTGCCCATGTCGAATGCGATCGATCGCCTCGGGCTCACGCGTCCCGAACACGCGTGACGCGATGTACTCCAACTCGCTCGGTTCGCCCGGCTTGGGCGGGCGAGGCGCCGTCTCGCGCGTGAAGTGCTGTGTCGGGCACGTGCCCAGGATCTCGAAGGTGGCTGGCGTGCCATCCTCACCGGTCGGGTACGGCAGTCCGTCCCGGTAGGTGAACACGCACCCGTCGCACTCGTAGCCGACCACCGTCGCGCCGGCACCGAGCACGTCACCAAAGCCGAGCCCGGTACCGTCGAAGATCCAGTGATCGGCTCGGTGCACGGTGTAGCCACCGAGACCCGCGGTCACGTTGCGACCGATGCGGTGGTAGCCCCCTCGGGTGAACGAGACGCCGGTCATGGAGTTCTCGGGACGACCGACGACGACATCGGACCAGAACGTCGTCACCTCGGCTTCGCGGCCGGTTCCCATCAGCGGGTCGTTCTTGAAGAAGGCCTTGTAGCCGACCATCACGTCGTGATCGTCACCCTCGATCCGCACCTGCCACAAGGACGTGTTGCCGGAGAAGAACGCCGCGTTCCCGCCTCTGGCGACAAACGCTTCGACCGAGTCGCGCATGCCGCGCGACCAGTACTCGTCGTGACCGACCGAGAGATACAGACTCGCGCCGTCCAGCACCTCGGGGTGCTGCTCGAGATCGGCATTTGTGCACACCCCGATTTCGAACCCCGCCCCTTCGGCCCACTCGATGAACGGCAACTCCCAGTCGGGCCAACCGGCCGACCCGGCGTAGCCCGAGAGGTGGTTGATCTGGATGTAGCCGACGTGCGCCGCGTTCTGCGGGTCTGGCGCTCCCGTCCCGGTCACGCGGCGGCCCTTGCCCGGCGGCTTGTACAGATAGCCCGCCGACATCGGCCGCTGCATGGCGACGTGGCTGCCGCCGGTGTACAGGTTCGGGCCGCCGAAGTCGTTGTAGGCATGCCATGTGTTGGTGGCCAGCGCGACCACGATCCGCGCGCCCGGAGACGGACGCACGACGAAGAACGCGTAGTCGCGCCGCACCTTTTCGCCCACGTCGATCTCCATGACGACCTCGTAGTAGCCCGACCGCCACGTCAAATCGACGTCCAAGGTGAGGGCGACAGGCCACCCGCACCCCTTCGACGCCGCGTCCCTCTGGGTCTCGTGCTCCTCGGCGGGGACCGCCGCCGAACGGAACACGACGTCGCGCTGCCCGCCGACCCGGGCCACCTCGACGCGTACGGGTCGCCCGGCGGACGACGACAGGTGCAGACCGACGCGCCCGCCCGGCGGGACCGATTGCGGCCAGCAGTACCCCGCAACGACCTCGCGCGCCATCGCCCGACCATAACGGGGGCCGATGACCGGTGGCGACCGCAGGATGCGACGGCACGTGGCCGGGCGCCCGCTCGTCGCTTTGCGACGCTCCGGAGATTCAGTACGCTCCGTGCCGTGGCTGAAGCACGACGGCGTGCCGCCGAGCTCCTCGTCGAGTGCCTCGAACACGAAGGAGTGACATCCGTGTTCGGGATCCCAGGGGAAGAGAACATCTACCTCACCGACGCCCTGTCGCGGTCCTCCATTCGCTACGTCCTGGTCCGCCACGAGCAGGCGGCGTCGTTCATGGCCGAGATCTACGGCCGGCTCACGGGCAGGGCCGGAGTCTGCTCGGCCACCCTGGGGCCCGGTGCCATCAACCTCCTCCTGGGAACGGCTGACGCCTCTACCAACAGCACACCTCTCCTGGCTCTCTCGGCCCAGGTGGGACTCAACCGGATCTACAAGGAATCACATCAGAGCGTCGACCTGGTGTCCATGTTCTCCCCGGTGACCAAGTGGGCGGACCTGATCCTCACGCCGGGGTCGATTCCCGAAATGGTGCGCAAGGCGTTCAAGCTGGCCCAGACCGAGCGGCCGGGATCCGTCTACCTCGGTGTGCCGGAGGACGTCGAGGCTGCCTTCGTCCCCGATCAGCTGGTGCCGCTGGAACTCAACACACCCCGAACCGACGAACCGTCGCCCTCACAGATCGCACGTGCGGCCGCCGTCCTCGACGCGAGCGAGCGACCCATCATCTTGGCCGGGCACGGAGCCGCCCGTTCGGGAGCGGCCGGCGCAGTGCTGCATTTCTCCGAATTGTTGAGCCTGCCGGTGGCGACCACGTTTCACGGCAAGGGCGTGTTCCCCGACGATCACCCGCACTCCCTCGGTGCCGTCGGGTTCATGAGTCACGACTACGTCAACTTCGGGTTTGACGATGCAGACGTGATTGTCAGCGTCGGCTACGAGCTCCAGGAGTTCGACCCCGTCCGGATCAATCCCGGCGGAGACAAGCAGATCATCCACCTGAGCCGTGTCCCCGCAGAAGTGGACGCTCGTTACGTCGTCGAGGTGGGGATCCAGGCCGACATCGGGAGCACACTGGCCGCCCTGGGCGAGGCGACCACCCGCCGTTTCGCCCAGGGCACGAGAGGCGGGAAGATCCAGCGGCTCCTGGCCGATGAATTGGCCCAAGGGGCAGCTGACGACAGCTTTCCACTGAAGCCGCAGCGAGTCGTTGCCGATACTCGGGCTGCCCTCGGCCGCTCCGACATCGTCCTCGCGGACACCGGGGCCGTGAAGATGTGGATGGCCCGTCTCTACCCGACCTTCGAGCCGAACACGTGCCTGGTCTCCAACGGGCTCTCGACGATGGCCTTCGCCCTCCCGGGCGCCATCGGCGCCAAGTTGGCCGCGCCCGACCGCAAGGTGCTGGCCGCGGTCGGAGACGGAGCGTTTCTCATGAACTCCCAGGAGATCGAGACCGCTCTCCGCGAGCACATCCCCTTGACGGTCCTGATCTGGCAAGACGACGCCTATGGCCTGATCGGCTGGAAGATGGATCTCGAACTCGGTCGCCACGTAGACGTCGAATTCTCCAACCCCGACTTCGTGGCCTACACCGAGAGCTTCGGGGCGCGGGGCTACCGCGTAGCGGCCGCGGACGATCTTCTCCCCATGCTCAACGAGGCCCTGGCCGCCGACACGGTGTCGGTCATCACCTGCCCGGTCGACTACACGGAGAACCTCCGCCTCACCGACGCCTTGGGCGAGCTCTCGGGCCCTTTCTGACGGGTCAGTAGGGATCCGGGTCAGTAGGGATGCGGGTCAGTAGGGATCCGGGTCAGTAGGGATCCGGGCAAGGAGAACGAACATGACCACGAATGCCTCGTCGACCACCCTGACCCTCGACGTCGCGGGGATCGGCCAGGTCGAGCTGAGGGTAGAAGACCGAGGCGCCGGGCGTCCCTTTTTGGTGCTCCATGGTGGCGCAGGTCCACAGTCTGTCGCCGCATTCGCTCAACTGCTCGCCGAGAAGGACGTGGCCGGTACTGTGAGGAACAACACGTCGTTCTCTCGTTGGAGAAGACCTCCAGGAATCACGGAGGAAACGCGATGCCTGCTGACCGAGTCGCACAGCCATGGGCCATTCGCTCCACACTGATCGCCGTAGGCGACCTGGATCGATCCGTCACCTTCTACGGGGAACTCGGTCCTTTCGATGAGATCGCCCGGGAGGATGCCGCTGCCGTGCTCGGTGGTGTGACGCCCGCAGAGACGGTTCTCATGCTGCGCGAGATGCGGAGCATTCATCGCACTCGCCACGGCCAGCAGTCGCTGGGCCTCCGGTCTCTCACCTTCAATGTCGGATCGCTCAGCGAACTTGATCGGATCGAGTCCCTGCTGCGAAGGCAAGGCCTCTTTACCGCCCGTCAACAGATCGCCGGCGGCGAATCAGAACTGCTACGCGGGCGGGATCCGGACAACCTACCTCTTGTATTCGTCTGCTATGCGGACGACGGACCGCTCGGACCCGAATACTACCGAGAGCTCGCCAACCTGGTCTATTCACTGGACACCTGACGCGACGCATGGAAGACGAACAGCTCCAGAGAGTCATGCTCGGGCCAGGTTTCATCGCCGCCTTGGACCAAAGCGGCGGGAGTACCCCCAAAGCCCTGAAGGCCTACGGCATCGGCGAGGACCAATATGCGGACGACGATGAGATGTTCGCGTTGATGCACGCCATGCGGAGCCGGATCATCCAGAGTCCCAGCTTTGACGGCGCTGACATCCTGGGAGCCATCTTGTTCGAAGACACCATGGATCGCGAGATCGGAGGTCGTCACTCGGTGTCGTACTTGTGGGACGTGAAGCATGTGGTCCCCTTCTTGAAAGTCGACAAGGGCCTGGCCGCCGAACAGGACGGCGTTCAGGTCATGAATCCCATCCCGGGCCTCGCTCCCCTGCTCTCGCGTGCGAAAGAGAACGGGGTGTTCGGAACCAAGATGCGCTCATTCGTACGACGCGCCAACGGTGTTGGCATCAAGGCGGTCGTCGATCAACAATTCGAGATCGCGAAGGAGATCGTGGCGGCCGATCTGGTCCCCATCATCGAGCCTGAAGTCGATATCGGGAGCCCCGAAAAAGGTGCTGCGGAGGAAATCCTGAAGGCGAACATCGTGGAGCAGCTGGCCCAACTGAATTCGGAGCAACGCGTCATGCTGAAGATCTCGCTGCCCGACGTCGACGACTTCTACGCCGACCTGGTGGAACACCCGAGTGTCGCGAGAGTTGTCGCGTTGTCAGGCGGCTACGACCGCGAGGAGGCAGACGACCGCCTGGCCGCCAACCACGGCGTGATCGCCAGTTTCTCGCGTGCTCTCACCGAGGGGTTGTCGATCAATCAGAGCAAGGGCGAATTCGATACCACGCTCAGACATGCGATCGAGAGCATTGTCGACGCATCCCGTTCGTAGCCCCTTCGGTCGGTGAGACCCGCAGGCGTTTGGAACTGCCAGGCGCATGCGAGGGCCATCGCCTATAAATAGACATGGCCAACGTCATTGTGCAGGGAACGTTCTCGATTGACCCGAATGAACGGGACCGCTTCGTAGAGGCAAGCGTCGCGGGCATGCGTTCCTCTCGGCAGGAGGAGGGCTGCCTCGAATATGTCATGGCAGCTGACCCACTCGACCCGGGACGGGTCATTCTGTCCGAGCGGTGGGAATCAATGGACCACCTGCAACAGCACCTGGCCCGACAGAGGAGTGCGGCTCAGGGTGTTGAAGCCAGACCGGCACCTCTGAGCGTTGAGATCACGCTTTACGAGGTGGCGTCGTCACGACCTCTGCGCTGAGAACGGGCCTGGCCGACCACAACCATCAGGAGCCCGTGAGCGGCTGCTCGAGTGGTGCGACACGCTCGAAACGGGATGGTCCCCGGTTGCCGCAGGCCGAGGTTGAAGGTGGTCGGGTCGCGGCCGTGCTCGCGCTCGCGCTCGTTGATCGCGTCGTGGGACAGTGAACGTGGTCGCCAGCATCGTCGGCTTCGTCGTGGTCGTGATGACCGTGTTCGACGTCGTTCTCACCATGATCCTCCCGCGGCGACCGTCGGGGATCGAGCGGTTGAGCCTCCAGGTCAACCGGAGTGTCCGGCTGTGTTTCGTCCTCGCGTCCCGCCTGGCAAAAACGTACGAGCGTCAGGACGCGATCCTCGCGCCGACCGGCCCCGTTGCCCTTGTCGTTCAACTGCTGTTCTGGGCCGCCTGCCTCGTTCTCGGGTTCGCGCTCCTCCTCGTCGGGGCCGGCCTGTCGTTCACCGACGGGTTGCTCCAGGCCCTGACTGCTCTCTTCACGGTGGGAGCAGTCCATAGCGGCGGCACAGCCGACACGGGCGTGGACATCTCCATCGGCGCCATCTGGGTCGTGATCGTCGCCCTTCAGATCGCGTACCTGCCGGCCCTCTACAGCTCGTTCAACCGACGAGAGAGCCTCGTCGCCCTGCTCGAGAGTCGGGCCGGTGTTCCAGCATGGGGTCCCGAGCTCCTGGCCCGACACCAGATGGTCGGGATTACCGACACCCTTCCGGACCTGTATGCCGCATGGGAAGGGTGGGCGGCCGACGTGGCCGAAACCCACACCACCTATCCCGTGCTCCTCCTCTTCCGTTCCCCGGAGCCGTGGTACTCGTGGCTCCTCGGACTGATCGCCGTTCTCGATGCCGCCGCGATGCACCTGGCGCTCGCACCAAGCCGTGCGTCTTCCCAGGCCCGCCTGTGCCTGCGGATGGGATTCACACTGCTCAACCGGATCGCATCCACGCTCAGATGGGACGTCGACCTTGATCCGGACCCCGAGGGGCCGATCGACCTGACGTATGCAGAATTCGAACGGGCGGTGGCCATGCTCGTGAGCGTGGGCTTCGCCACCGAACGAAGTGCCGAGGACGCGTGGGCTGACTTTCGCGGTTGGCGCGTCAACTATGAGAGTGTCGCCTACCGACTGGCGGACCGCCTGACCGTGCCGCCGGCCCCGTGGTCGGGCCAGCGACATCACATGCGATCAGGTCCAGTCGAACCCCGGCGCCCGCCCCAACGCCGCCCCGGGGGCGGCGAGCCGTTCGCGTACGACCGGCCGGCTGTCGTCATCGGGCCCCGGGCCCGCCTCATTCGCCGCGGTCGGGCCCAATCCTGACGTCACTCGTCCGGGCAGTGAGAATGTCGTTCAACCGCGCGACACTCATCGCGCCCTTCCTCGACGTGCCACTGGACCAGGAGCTCCACATCCTCCCTGCCGTGAGTTTCGAAGAAGACGCACGCCGGCCGGCGCACGGCAGCTCTCACACCACGATCGCTCAATGCATGAACGACGTTCCTACACGATCTCATGTTCCAGAGGTCTCCTGAGCGGCACGAGCAGAAGTGCTTTGAGGTCGGGGCATTCTCCAGCAACGCAGCGAGCAGCGTTCACTCCGCACAGCTCGTTGGCAAGGGCCAACCGAGCTAGTCCGTGGTGCATGTGGTCCTGAACGTGCCACGCGGCGAGCTCGTCGGTGATCTGGAAGCCATAGCCGCACCAGAAATGGCCGATCAGGTCGTGCACGGCCCGAAAACGATCGAATCCGCCCCCGAAGTCGCAATCGAGTAACGGATGGAGCCGCTCTTTGACCGTTGCCGCTGACGTGATTTCCAGCGTCCCGCTCAGTGCCACCGCAGCCAGGAGCTCCTCATCGCTCTCATAGGGTCGGCGGCAGCGCGTGAAGACAATCCGAACGGATCGAGGGCCCGTTCGTCGCGTGGTGATCGCGAACAGGACGTCCGTCTGCTCCTGGAGCAGTCGATACGCCCGAACGACCCTCGGGTCGCGGTGAGCGCTTGGACAATCCAAGTACCACTCGCCCACATTGGCGACCGATTCGGGGTCAGCGGCATCCACACGTGCCGCCGTGACAGAGCCGGGCCGCCGGGGCCGCTTCGTTGCGTCTGACGGTCCTGTGCAGCAGCGGCACGTCGCCGCGGGGCGGACAATGGCATGACTGGAATCACTGGAGCTCATGTCACCTCCGCGCCCTTCGTCTTCCCTCCCACGCTCGCGCGTCGGACCACCCTCGCGCTCGCGGGAGTAGTCCCCGGTGGCCTGGCCTTCTCATACTGCACCGGAAACGGTGACTCAGGGGACCCGTCTCTGCGCCTACCCTTAAACCTACGACTTCGGACCGGGCCACCGAGATGGTGACGGACGGTGTTCGTCTACGAATGGAACGCCGCCGCGAAAAGCTCGAGCCGAAGGCGACCGTCAGGTAGGCCGGTCGGGTGGGGCTGGCGGGGGGAGAACGAGCCCAGGGTCCGCTGGCCTGCCTGGCCTCGGACACGACCATCCCGTCGGGAGACGCTCGATCATCGGGCCGCGCCCACGAACAGGGTCATTGTCCGGGAGCGCTGAGCCTGCGTGAGTCCCCGCGGCTCACGCCCACGGTCACCGATCGCCGACATCGGGCTCTCGTCCCGGCGCACCGCCGGTTGCGAACCGTCTACCCTGGCGCCTGCAGGGTGGAACCGGAGGAGGGGAGCCTTGGCGGTCACCGAGACCATCACGGTCCTGTTCACCGACCTGGTCGGCTCGACCGAGATCAGCTACGCGATCAGTCCGGACGCCGCGGACGAGCTGCTCCGAGCCCACTTCGCGGTGCTGCGTCGAGCCGTTGCAGGCTCCGGAGGGGTCGAGGTGAAGGGCCTCGGCGATGGGGTGATGGTCGTGTTCCGCAGTACCTCTGCTGCCCTCTCCTGCGCCGTCGCGATGCAGCAAGCCGTCCACCGTGACAACGTCGGCGCCCGCCACCAGCTGGGGCTACGCATAGGACTCAGCGGCGGAGAGGCGACGATGGAGTCCAACGACTACTACGGCGACCCGGTGATCGAGGCGGCTCGGCTGTGTGCCCAGGCCGAGGCCGGCCAGATCCTCGCCACGGACGCCGTCCGGGTGATGGGCGGCCGGCGCAGCCCATACCTCTTCGAGCGGCTCGGTGCGCTCGAATTGAAGGGCCTCCCGGAGCCCGTGGAGGTGCTCGACGTCAGTTGGGAGCCGCTCGACGAGATGTCGGCCGAGACCCGCGTGCCGTTACCGGCGCGCCTGACGCATGTCCCGCTTACCGGGGTCGTCGCCCGCGAGACCGAGGCGACACTGCTGACCGACGCCTACAAGCGAGCGGCGGCGGGAGAAGGGAGTGCGGTTGTGCTCGTGTCGGGTGACGCCGGAGTCGGGAAGACGACACTGGTCGCCGAGGCCGCCCGGCGCGCTTCGAAGGAGGGCGCCTGCGTTCTCCTGGGACGTAGCCTGGAAGACGTCGGCGCGTCGTACGCACCCATCGCCGAGGCGCTGCACCATTACGTGACGCATGCCCCCGAGCAGGTGCTTCGGACCTACGTCGAGACCCACGGCGGCGACATCGCATCGATGGTCCCCGCGCTCGGTCAACGATTGGGGACCATTCCGGCTCCGACGAGCACGGATCCCGACACCGAACGCTACCTCCTCTACGGAGCGGTGGCGGGCCTTCTCACGGCCGCCTCCGCGCTCCAACCGACCGTTCTCGTGCTCGACGATTTGCAATGGTCGGACAGTCAAAGCCTCCGACTCCTGCGTCATATCGTCACGACCGTCGAGTCGGCCCGGCTGCTCGTGCTCGGGACGTTTCGGGACACCGAGCTCTCGCCTGCCAACCCGCTCCGCGATCTCCTCGGTGCCCTACAACGCGAGCCAAGTGTCAGCCGGGTGCAGTTGAAGGGGTTCGACAGCACCGGCGTGCTCGCATTCATGGAGGCGGCAGCCGGGCAACGCCTCGATGAGGAGGCGAGGGATCTCGCCGATGCGCTGTGCCTCGAGACCGAAGGTAACCCGTTCTTCGTCGGAGAGGTGTTGCGGAGTCTCATGGAGACCGGGGCCATCTACCAGGACGATCGTGGTCGCTGGACCGTGGCAGGGGAACTGTCCGAGATGGTGCTGCCCAACAGCGTGCGAGACGTGATCACCGCCCGCGTCGGCCGTGTCGGTGCGAAGGCGGGTCGGGTCCTCGCCACGGCAGCGGTCATCGGACGCGACTTCGACTTCGACTTGCTCGACGCGGTGACCGACCTCGGCGCGGAGGAGGTGCTCGACGTCCTCGATGCTGCGACCGCCGCCGCCCTCGTGCGCGAGGTTCCTGACGTACCTGGGCGCTACAGCTTCTCCCACGCGTTGACGCAGCACACCTTGTACCAAGGCTTGCCGAGGGTCCGGCGAACCCGGGCCCATCGGCAGGTCGCCGAGGCCATCGAGGCGAGCGTCGGACAGACGCCGGGGGCGCGGGTGGGTGAGCTGGCCCACCACTGGCTCAGCGCCAGCCAACCGGCCAACGCGGCCAAGGCCATCGGTTGCGCCCGGCAGGCCGGCGAGGCCGCCTTGGCGGCCCTGGCCCCGGACGACGCGGTCAGGTACCTCTCACGGGCGCTCCACCTTGCGGAGATGGTGCCCGAGGACGACCCGCTGGTCGGTTGCGACCTGCGCCTGGCCTTGGGGGAGGCGCAACGCCAGGCCGGGTTGCCTGCCTCCCGAGATACCTTCCTCGACGCCGCGCACCGGGCCCAGGAGCTGCACGCAACCGACCGACTGGTGGCTGCCGCATTAGGGAACAGCCGCGGCTTCTTCAGCTCGATCGGAGTCATCGACGCCGACAAGGTCGCGGTCCTGGAGTCGGCGCTCGATGCCCTGGGCGATGACGACGGACGCGAGCGGGCCCTCCTCCTGGCCACGCTGTGCAGCGAGCTCGCCTTGGGCACGTCGCTGGACCGGCGCCAGTCATTGGCCGACGCCGCCAGGGCGATGGCGCGGCGGTTGGGGGATCCGGACACCGTCATCCGAACGCTTAACCTGGTCTGCGACCCGCTCCAAGTCCCTTCCACCCTGAACGAGCGAATGGTCGACGCGAAGGAAGCCCTGGAGCTTTCGGAGCTCCTGGGGGACCCCGACCTACTCTTCTGGACCGGCGCCTACAGCCGGTTGGCCGCAGTGCAAGCCGGTGACTTCGAGATGGCGCGTCGGTGCCTCACAATCATGCACACAGTGATGGAGGGACTCCGCCAGCCGACGATGATGTGGGTCACCCTCTTCAACGACGCCGCCAATGCGCTCTTGGCCGGGGATCCGGATCGAGCCGAAGAGCTCGCCTCGGCGGCGTTGGAGATAGGGACCGAGAGCGGACAGCCCGACGCCTTCGGCTTCTACGGGGCCGAGTTGATCGGTGTCCGCCGCCAACAGGGGCGCTACGGCGAGCTCGTTCCCATGATCGAGCAGATCGCGGCCGAGAACCCGGCACTCCCGGTGTTCCGTTCGACGTTGGCCGAAGGACATGTGGAAGCGGGCAACGTCGACACGGCACGCCAGATGCTCGAAGTGGCGGCTGCGGACCTCACGTCATTGCCCTACGACGTCGTCTGGATCTTCGCGATTGCCTCGTATGCCGACGTTGCCACCGAATTGCGCGCCGAGGCACCGGCTCGACTGCTCCTGGAGCTGCTCGCGCCGTTCGACGACCAGGTTCTCTTCATCGGGGCCACCGCCGGCAGCCCGGTGGCGTACTACTGCGCCGGCCTGGAGTCGGTGCTCGGCCGCTACGACGAGGCCGAGACCCACTTCGCCCGGGCAGCCGAGCTCAACGGGCGGGGTCAGATGGAGTTCGCGGCCGCTGTCACCCACCTGCAGTGGGGCCGCATGCTCTCGGCCCGCGGCGGCCCGGGCGACCTCGAACGGGCCCGCGATCTCCTGGCCCAAGCCCACGACGCAGCCGCGACCCGCGGGTACGCCAGCATCGCCCGGAGAGCCACCGCGGCGCTGTCGATCCTGGACTGACGTGGAGCTGCGGGCTCAGGCGACACCAGGCGACACGGAGGCCGACTGACGCAGCCCAACGCCCCTACAACCGGGGTGGTACACACCTGGACGTATCCGGCCACGCGCCGGAGCTCCCTCGACGGGCCATGATGAAGGAAGACCTTGGAAGCGGGACCTCCGGGAGGCATCGTGACGCAGCCAGCCGAAACCGCAACGGCGCCGGCGCTCCGCAAGATGCTCGTGCCTCTGGCGTTAGCGCAGTTCATCTGTAGCTTCGCCGGCTCGAACATGAACGTGATGATCAACGACATCAGCCACGACTTGGACACCACTGTCCAGGGGGTCCAGGTTGCCATCACGTTGTTCCTCCTGGTGATGGCCGCTCTCATGATTCCCGGCGGCAAGCTGACCGACCGCTGGGGCCGCAAGCGCTGCTTCACGCTGGGACTTTGGATCTATGCCACTGGGGCTGTCCTCAGCGCCCTCTCGCCGGGACTTGGGGTCCTGATCCTGGGGAACTCGATCCTCGAAGGGGTAGGCACCGCCTTGTTGATCCCGCCCGTCTACATCCTCACCACGTTGCTCTTCAGCGACCTCAGATCGCGCGCTCGCGCGTTCGGCGTGATCAGTGGCATGGGAGGGGTGGGCGCGGCCACCGGGCCATTGATCGGGGGGTTACTCACGACGGCCATCAGTTGGCGGGCCGCCTTCGTCTTCCAGGCCGTGATCGTCGTGACCATCGTGATTCTCGCGCGGGGGATCCGCGACCCTATTGCACCGGACCCCACGCGTCCGTTCGACATCGTTGGTGCCGTCCTTTCCGCCCTGGGCCTGGTCGTCTTCGTGATGGGAATCCTGGCCGCGGACAACAACGCCATCTTGACGGTGGTGCTCCTCGTCATCGGGGCGGTGATCCTCGGGGGCTTCTTCATGTGGATCCGCGCCCGCGAGCGCGCCGGCAAGGAAGCGTTGCTCTCCACGACACTCTTCCGCAATCGGATATCGAACCTCGGGCTCGTGACCCAGAACGTGCAATGGCTGATGCTCATGGGTACGTCTTTCGTCGTCTCGGCCTACTTGCAGGTGGTGCGGGGGTACAACGCCATACAGACCGGGGTGATCTTCACTTCGGCGACCCTGGGCATCCTCGTGTCATCGTTGGCCGCGGGGCGTCTCGCGCAGCGATTCCAACAGCGGACGCTTATCTTGGTCGGCTTCGTGACGACTATCGCCGGTGTCGGATTCCTGCTCGGGATCGTGAAGCACTCACCGAGTCCATGGGCCTTCGCCCCCGGCCTCCTGCTCATCGGTTTGGGCCTCGGCATCATGCTCACCCCATCAGTCAACGTCGTCCAATCAGCGTTTCCTGAGGAGCGCCAAGGCGAGATCTCGGGGCTGTCACGCAGTGTCTCCAATCTGGGCTCCTGCTTCGGCACCGCGGTCGCGGGCACGATCCTCGTCTCAGGCCTCACCACCCCCACGCGCTCGTACGCCCTTGCCATGATCGTGGTGGGGGCGATCGGGTTCGTGGGGTTGGCGGCCACGGCGTTCCTCCGAAATCCCGATCCAGTCCGGGTGGCCGGCGCGACATCGCCGCCCCGCAGGGAACGCTGATGGCACGGCCTCGGCGGGAATCGGACTCGGACGGTCAGCGTTCGATCAGGCGCATCTGCTCCTCGGTGTGGTGGTCTCCAGCCGCAGGAGTCAGGACGTCCAACCGGGAGAGCTGTGCGTCCGTCAGCTGCACCGCATCAGCGCCGACGTTCTCCTCGAGCCGGGAGATCCGCTTGGTGCCCGGAATCGGGGCGATGTCGTCTCCCTGCGCGAACAGCCAAGCCAGGGCCACCTGTGCGGGCGTCGCTCCGGCCTCACGAGCGACTGCCTCGACCTCTTTCAGGCTGACCAAGTTCGCCTCGAAATTCTTCCCGGTGAATCGTGGGTTCGACTTTCGGAAGTCAGCTGCATCGAGCTGATCGACGGAGCGAATGGCGCCGGTCAACATGCCGCGGCCCAGAGGCGAGTAGGGGACGAACCCAATGCGTAACTCGCGGAGCACGGGCAACACCTTGGCCTCGGGGTCCCGGGTCCACAGCGAATACTCGGACTGCAGGGCCGAGATCGGGTGGACAGCATGGGCGCGGCGGATGGTTTCGGGAGACGCCTCGGACAGGCCTATGTGCCGGACCTTGCCCGCCGCGACAAGCTCCGCGAGGGCTCCCACCGTCTCTTCGATCGGCGTCTTGGGGTCGACGCGGTGCTGGTAGTAGAGGTCGATGCGGTCGGTGTCGAGTCGTCGCAGCGATCCGTCGACGGCGACTCGCACGCTCGCCGGGGAGCTGTCGAGGTGTCCGGGACCCTCTCCGACGTGCGAGATCATGCCGAACTTGGTGGCCAGGACAACCTCATCGCGCCGAGCCTTGAGGGCGCGCCCCACGAGCACTTCGTTCGTGTACGGACCGTAGACCTCGGCGGTGTCGATGAAGGTGATACCGAGCTCGAGCGCGCGGTGGATCGTCTCGATGGACTGGGCCTCATCCACGCCGGGGTCGATGTAGGCGGTGGACATGCCCATCGCGCCCAGCCCCATGCGGGACACCTCCAGGCCGCCGAGCTCGATTTGCCTCACGTCTTCCTCACCTTCGTTTGCAGACCCCGGACGATCATGGACCCGGATCCGGACTCGAACTCCGTCGACGCCGTCTGCCGGATCTCGTTCGGCAGCGTCTGAATCTCGGCGCCGCGTAGACGTACTTATCGAACAGGTGTCACCGTATGACGGATCAGCGGGCGACGCTCGCGTGACATCTGGAGATGACCGGCGGAACGACCGCACGGGACAGCGACAGCGACAGTGTGACCGATGGCTCGCGGCTCAGAGAACCGGTGGCGGTACCCCTTCGGCGCTGGCCGCGAGGACCGGATCCCATCCGCACACGGCGCACGCATGCCGGATGGTGGCAAGCCCGAAGTCGAGAGCGGCGTGGAAGGGGTCCGGCGAGTCGCAGACATCGTCCCAGTTGAGGATGAACTCGCCCAGACTTTCCTCCCAGCGCGCTCCCGGCGTCGGCAAGATCGCACTTTCAAGCCCCTTCGGCGCCGGGACCGCGAAGGCAAAGAACGCCGCGTGCGGATACCGGGCGTCGCCAGGCCACCAGCCGAATTCGATCTGCTGCGCATTCGCCGAGTTGCGCGTGATGAAGTCGCCCGAGGGGGGATCGACCCCTTTGCCGGAGAACAGGCTCACAGCAAGGTCGAAGCTTCCCCACCACGCGTTGACCGGCGTGGATCTTCCCCGGTATGGGGCACGCACCGCCGCCAGCACGAGCGCGGCTCGGGTTGCCGCCGCGAAGTACTCGGTGACCTGATTCGGGTTGTAGGTGAAGTGGGTCTCGTCCTCGTCCAGGGCCGTCGTCCAGGGCACCTCTTGTGGCGTGGGATCGAATGGTACGGGGCCCACGAGGTCCGTGATCGCTGCCAACACCTCCTTCGTCACAGTTCCGACGGGACGGTTTGGAGCAAGGGGAATACGGTGGGAACGACCGTCGCTGTGCTCAGCCACCGCGTGGTGGTTCTGCAGATCGAGGGCCACGAGAAATGCGCCGGAGCCGTCCGGAGCGGGCAGTGGCAGTGTTTCCCAGCCCCGCCCGCTCAAACGCAACGCGGCATGCTGCAGCTGGGGTTCGGGCGGAGCCAGCGCCGCGGCGAGCTTGCCGAGCACCTGAGTGTGTGCATGCACGGTGTCGCAGGTGGCGCTCCACGCCTCATAGGGAATCGGGCGCCAGATCGCCGGCATTGAGCCACCATACCCACAAAACTCTCACTGCTCCACGGTTGCATCGCCCTATGGCCTACCGAGGCCGCGATGCTGATCTGCGCTTGTCATACTCGTGCCATGCAATGGCCTGAAGGCTTCTGGTGGGGAACCGGCGCATCATCGACGCAGTGCGAGGGAGCGGCACCCTCCTCGGACTGGTGGGCCTGGGAGCGGTCGGGCCACGCCCCGCTGTCGGGCGACGGCAACGGCTTCAGCACCCGATATGTCGAGGACTTCGCCCTCCTCGCCGGTCTCGGGCTGACCCACCACCGGCTCTCGGTGGAATGGGCGCGGCTCGAGCCGGAGCCTGGCGCCCACGACCCGGCCGCCATCCGTCACTACCGCGACGTCCTGACGGCAGCCCGGGACGCGGGCGTCTCACCCTGGGTGAGCCTCCACCACTTCACGCTCCCCCACTGGTTCCTGGCGTCCGGCGGGTTCCTCCTCGAGCCCAATCGGACCGACGTCTGGCGCCGCCACGTCGACTTCGTGGCCGACACGTTCGGCGACCTCGTGGCTGGGTGGCAACCGGTCAACGAAGCGAACTACTACGCCAGAGCGGCCTACGGCGGACGGGGATGGCCGCCCGGTCACCACAACCCGGCTGAGGTCGCCGTGGCCAACGAGGCGATTCACCTGGCCAACGCCGAGGCCGCCGTGCGGCTGGCGCAGACGGGGGCGCCTGTCTCCTCCATCTTCGGACTGTCGCCGATCGTGCCTCAAGACGACGAAGCGGCCACGGCGTCCATGGCCCAGGCCCTGTTCGACTACTACTGGGCCCCGTGGGTGGGGCTCTTCCGGGACGGCGTCCTGCAGGTGCCCGGACGGGACCCCGTCGAGCGGTCGGACCTTGTCGGCTTCGTCGACATGATCGGATTCTCCTACTACGGGACGATGGGGGTCCGTCAGGGGAAACTGAACATCCACCCGCCCGACGCCCCCCTCTCCGCGCTCGGCTATGGGATCTGGGCCGGCGGGCTCGAGTTGGTGCTCGACCGGATCCACGAGGAGCTACCCGGCACGCCGGTCCTGGTCGCCGAGTACGGGATCGGCACCGACGACGACGACGCCCGGGCTGACTACCTGGCACAGGGCCTCGGCATCGTGCACGACGCCATCGCTCGCGGCATCGATGTGCGAGGACTGTTTCACTGGACGGCCGTGGACAACTACGAGTGGCTTCACGGCTACGACGTCTCCTTCGGGATCATCGACCGCGACCGCTCGGTGCGCGCCAGCGCACTGGTCCTCGCCCGGGAAGCGACGGCGTGAGCGACAGTTGGCGCATCGGGCCGTTCACCCCGGTGGGCCAGGAGGTCCTGGCCAACGTGCCCGACGTCCGCTTCACATGCCCCGTCGCCGGTATCGACGTGGCCTGGGCCGCCAAGGATGCCTTCAACCCGGGAGCGGTCGTCCACGAGGGGCGCGTCCACATGCTGATCCGGGGTGAGGACACGGTGGGCCGTTTCGGCGGCACCTCCCGGATCGGTCTGGCCGTGAGCGACGACGGTCTGACCTTCGCGGTCGACCCCCAGCCCGTGCTGTTCCCGGCCGACGACCCCTGGCAACCCTGGGAGTGGCCGGGCGGTTGCGAGGACCCCCGGGTGGTTGAGTCTCCCGACGGCGGTTTCGTCGCCACCTACACGGCCTTCGACGGCAAGGTGGGCACACTCTTCGTGGCGACATCGGACGATCTCCGCCACTGGAGGAAGCAGGGACCCGCCTTCGCATCGACTCCCTATGCGCTCCGCTCGTCAAAGAGTGGTTCGATCGTGACCGAGGTGAGTGGCGGCCGCCTCGTGGCGGCACGCACCGGTGGGCGATTCTGGATGTACTGGGGCGAAGGAACCTGCTTCGCCGCCACGTCAGAGGATCTCGTCCGCTGGACGCCCATCGACTTCGACGCCACTCGGGACCGCTATCTCTCCTATGACCGCTTGGCCGAGCAGCCCTGGGACATCCACGTGGTAGCGGGGCAGCGCGTGCTCCGGCCGATTCTGTTTCCCCGGCGACGACGGTTCGACTCGCTCTTGGTCGAGCCCGGGCCACCGGCCCTGTCCACCGCGAACGGGATCGTACTGATCTACAACGGCGCCAACCACTACGTCGACGGGGATCCTTCCCTCGAGGCGCTCTCCTATCAGCCGGGACAGGCGTTGTTCGACGCCGAGGACCCCCGGTCGTGCATTGCCCGGGATACCGTGCCTTTTCTGCGGGCCGACGACGTCGGGGCGCGGGAGGGACAGGTGGCGAACGTGTGCTTCGCCCAGTCGCTGGTGCTGTTCGAGGACCGGTGGCACCTGTATTTCGGCCTGGCCGACTCGCGCATCGGATGCGCGGTCGCGTCCGCCGTCGGCGACTGATCGACGAAGTCGGTTCCGCCGGTCGCGACATCCGAGTCATTGGCCTCGACGGCATCGGTGCGGCATCCGCGGCGTCCTCCACCCGGCCGGAGGTGGACTATCGACGCCCATCCATGCGGGTCCTACCTTCAGCCTCGATGACGGACAGAACACCGGCCAAGCCGTCGCCTCACGGCGGCGTTGACTTCGGCTCAGCTCCACCACAGACTACGCACTGGGAGGGACGCAGCCATGCATCAGACACGCCTGTCGACGCCGGCAATCAGCGGACCGCGAGTTCGGCCGCAATTGTCTCGTCGGGCGCAATTGGTTGGTTTCGCCTTGGTGCTGTGCGCAATGGCCGCCACGGGATCCTTGGCATTGGGCACCACCAACGCGGCTGCCTCAGTGTCAGTCCAAGCTCGCACCACGGCTTTGAGCAACGCGTCGTCGACCGACCAACAGGAGGCTGTGGCGAGCTATCTGGCCCTCCAACAGAACCTCTTCGAGGCTCCGGCACTGTTGTACCAGGGGCTCCCCTCAAATTCCTGTGACCCCTACTCGTGTCTTTGGCCGTTTACGAACGCGATGGCCGCAACCGTGTATTTAGCCGCGAGCCCCGATGGCCGGGCCTTCACCCCTGACATCTTGGCAAGGTTGCTCGGACTGGTGTCCTATGCCGATCTCCATGAGACCAGTCCGAGCGGTACCGGCCAGCCCCCGGCGTTCCAATCGGCAGTCGCCCCACCCAAAGGACCCGGGGGCAACACGTACTACGACGACAATGCGTGGAGCGCACTCGACTTGATCGCTTCGTATCGGCTCACGGGGAGCAGGATCGACCTGATCGTTGCCCAAAACCTCTTCAACTTCATCCTGACCGGTTGGGACATGAGTCAGACAATTGGCTGTACGGGCGGGGTGTTCTGGGAGGACGTCCCCGGCAGCCAGCGCAACACGACGGCGAACGCCGCGAATGCCGAGGTCGGATTGGAGCTCTACCAGCTGACCAAGGACCCCACTGACCTGTGGTGGGCGGCAGGCATGTACCAGTGGGTAAACAAGTGTCTCAAGTCGCCCAGCGGTCTCTACTACGACCATGTCAACCCCGACGGGAGCGTGAATACCACGATCTGGAGTTACAACCAGGGCACGATGGTCGGTGCCGGAGTGCTCCTCTTTCAGATCACGGGAAACTCCGGCTATCTGACCGCAGCACAGGCCACCGCAGGAGCCGCGGTGACCCATTTCGGAACCGAGACGACCCTGCAGAGCCAGGGGCCGGCGTTCAACGCCATCTACTTTCGAGACTTGTTTTTGCTGAACCAAGTGCAGGCGAACAGCGCCTATGGGTCAGAGGCGCAGGCGTACGCCACCTACATGTGGACCCAGCGCAACTCGAGCGGACTCTTCCTCCAGAATGGGAACACAAACGGAGTCAACGGAACGGCACCGATGGTCGAGATCTACTCGCTCCTCGCCGGTAGCCCTGCACTCCCGTAGCCGGCGTTCCCGGAGCGCGCCCATGCCGCTGGGCTACGACGGGTTCGGCGGCGGAGGCGCCGGCGGATTGGACGATTTTCGAGTTGTGAGAAGTGTTGAAACCGTTGTGGAAGGCAGCTTGGCCACGGTCCCAGGATCGTTGAAAGAGCTCGTCGACGAAAGGACCTTGTTCGCCTGCTGGTCCACCAACCGAGTGAACAGATACTGCGCATAGCCGAAAATGATCGCGACGGCGAAGAGGGCGCCGTTTGAGTTGGTCTTTACAAAGCTGATGATTCCGGCTTGGACGAAGACGACTCCGAACAGACCGGTGGCCGCCCCGGTGGTGCCCTTCAGGAACGCCTGCACGAAGGGCAGACCATATGTGTACTGGAATCCGATGTAGCTCTTGAGCGAAAGCACAGCACCGGTCAATCCGGCTAACGATGCAACAAGCTCCAACTCAACGACATACCAACGTCCAACCGAGCCGGTTGCGAAGACCGACCGAAACCCTGAATCGAACACTGAAATAACCGCAACGATGATCAACACAGCGGCGATGAGTGAGCCCGCGAGAACGAGGGTATTTCGAAAAGCCCTGGCGTCGGCATGCGCGCTCTCCGTCGAGCTGTCGCAAGCATTCCGAATCGCTCGCAGCTGCGCTCGATCCTCGTTACTGATCTCACGCTGTGGGTCAGCGAGCAAATCGAGTGTCGCGAGGTAGTACGAGGTTCGTAGATCGTCCGATGTGAGCGTTGTCACCAGCGACGCGGCCATGTCGCCGAGCTGTGATCGAAGGCTCTCCGGTGATTCGATTCCAAGCAACGCTTCACCGGCGGTATGAATCGCTGACCAAGCTTGATCGACATCGGTTCCAGCCCACCAAGACCCGAGTCGTTTCCAAAGACGGCGAAGGCTGCGCAGCCGTAGTCGACCGTCGACTAGGAGATTTGGCCGCTTGGCGAGATGACGAGCGAGAGCGAGAGAGTCCGCCACAACTTGATAATCAGGCCCATTGCCAGGAACACGCTTGAGTTCGCCGTCGAGGCGATCAGCTGTGCTGTTGATTCCTGCTACCCACGGCGCCTCAAAGGATCGCTCTCTCCGACGCGACCAATGGGCTGAACTGTTCGACGAGAGGGGTTCCCCCGCAGTCACCAATTGCGGTGGGCCCGGGTTGTCCGCCGACTCAGATGATCCAGCTACGTCAGCCATCGCGGCTCCCTCCTGGCCAGGCAACGGTAGTTCCCGGTCCGCGAAGAATCCATGGCCCGGCGGGAAGTTGTCGATCATGCTCGGAGTGGAAAGGGGGGAATCCGGAGTGGCTCAACAAGCTGATCCGGCGGCGCTGGGAAGGAGCTGGGAGGAAGAGGTGTCGATCATGCACCTGCGCTCGAGCCCAGGACAGCGCTTTGCGTGATCGAGTTGCGGACTCACGCAGGTAGTCCCTAGGTCGTCAGGGCCGCCCCGTGGCCCGCATTCGTGTCATTCGTCGCCATGCAGTTCTTCGGGTGTGACGATCACATCGACGAAGGCATCGGAGCGGATCACGGTCAATGCCAACGCCTGGCCGATTGCGTCGCCGAGCATCAGTCGCTGCAAGGACTGCGCGTTCGTGACTGCCTCACCATTGGCACTGACCAAGAGGTCGTGGCGGCGCAGTCCAGCCTCGGCGGACGGTCCATCGGATACGACCTGCTCGATGCGCATCCCGGTCGTTTGATTGAGCCGAGCGGCCACCGGCGGAGGCAGTGGGGCCGGGGTCCCGGCCAAGCCCAGGTAAGCCCGGCGAACACGACCCTCAGCCATGAGAGTGGCCACGATCTGTCGGGTGATGCCGTTGATGGGAATGGCCAAGCCGACCCCGACCCCGGCAACCGCGGTGTTGATGCCCACGACCTCACCCGAGGCGGCGACGAGGGCCCCGCCCGAATTTCCCGGGTTCAGTGCGGCGTCGGTCTGAATGACGTCATCGACAATGCGCATGTTCTCCCCCGCACGGGTCGGCAATGACCGGCCCAGGGCGCTGACGACTCCTGCCGTGATTGTTCCGGCCAAGCCGAGGGGGTTGCCGACCGCGACGACCAGTTGTCCCACCCTGAGCTGCGAGGCCTCACCTAACCGCGCCGGCGCCGGGGTAGCGCCGTCGGCACGGACCACGGCCAGGTCCGACAAGGGGTCGCTCCCCACGACGCGGAACGGGACTGTGGTGCCGTCGGCGAAGGCAGCCTGACCGGCCTCCGCCTTGCCGACCACGTGTGCGTTGGTCAGCAAAAAGCCATCGTTCGTGAACACGACAGCCGACCCTGCGCCGGCAGCGATGCCCCCGCCGCGCCGTGGCCTGACTACCTGCACGGCCGCGACCCGGGGGGTCAGTTGCTCGGCGACCGCCACCACCACCTGGGAGTACGCGTCAAGTGCGGTGAGTTCCGGTCCGGTTGAGCGAGTGTCGGTAACGCTCATTGCATCTCCTTATTACACAATTACAACATTACTTATAGCGGGAAGGTGGAGTCACGACGACAGGGACAGAACAGATGGGCTCGGGTCGAGCCCTTCGGGTTGAGCGGCGTATGGAGTTCGGGGTCGCCGCTGGGATCAAGGCTTCCCAGAGGTCGGGACCAACCCGACGAAGCTGAACCGACTTGAGTGCTCTTACAGCCCCGCCGGGTTGATCAGACGCCGAGGCTTCCTTTTGCAGCCCTCTCGAACAGCCGAAACGGTAAAACGCGCTTGGCCAGGATTCCGATACGTTCGTCGACCTTGCCCACCGAGACCCGCCGGGAAGGACGTCTGGCCTCCAGTACCCGTTGAACCACGACTGCCACCCGGTCGGGAGGCACTCCATTGGCCTCGTCTCTTCGCATGAGGTCAATTGCCTTGTCTACCGCCAACCCGTACGGATCGTCTTCGGAATCAGCCAACGCGCTCCGTCGTTTGTCGGTGAACTCGGTTCGCACGTTTCCTGGTTCCACCAAGGTGACCGCGATGTTGAACGGCTCCACCTCGTAGGCGAGCGCCTCCCCGAATCCCTCCATGGCGAACTTGCTGGCGCTGTAAAAGGCCTGGAAGGGAAGGCTGACGATCCCACCGATGGAGCTGATCAGCACGATCCGGCCGTGGCCCTGTCGTCGCATGCCCGGGAGCGCGCGCTGCACCACTCGTACGGCTCCCCAGAAATTCGTCTCGAACTGGTCGCGGGCGTCTGCGATCGAGGTCTGTTCCACCGCACCCGATAGTCCCCATCCGGCACATGCGATCACCGCATCCAGGCGATGGTGCTCGTGAAGCACAGCTCCGATTCCTTCCTCTACCGAGTCATCACTGTCGACGTCCATGACGATCGGTGTCCATCGCCCGGACGAAGTGCCGCGTCGGCTGGCCCCGAACACCTTCCATCCCCCGCTTGACAGGCGGTCCGCACACGCCCGGCCGATTCCTGCCGAGGCACCGGAGATGAGAACGACCTGATCCATGAAGACCTCTCTCTGAAATGGGGACTTGTTCGGGTGCCGGAAAATCCTCTATCGGACGGATCCTCCGCACTACGAACGTTGTCTCGCAGAATGAGACGGACGTTGGGATGTGTTGGTACGCCCAGCGGAACTGCGCCTTGCGACCGGTGTGCTGACACTCCTGCCCGAGGTCAGGCGGCGGACACCGTTGCGACCCTACGGTGAAATCCGGCGAACTACTTCATGGAAACAGAGTACCGAAGGACCGCATCCAAAGAGGCAAAGGCCAATGGTCCCGTCTTGCCGTCATCGGGGCGATCCTGTGCCTGCTCCTCGATGCCGTCGGGTCTAGGCGGAGGCCAGGAGGGCACCTCATACGCGAGCAGAGGCGCCCGGAGGTGGATCGCAACCAGCAGGTCCAATAGGTTCGGTGTCGTGAGCGCGAGCGCCGGGTCGGGAGCCGAAGACCACCACCAAGTCATCATCATCGGCGCCGGGATGGCCGGCTTGAGCTGCGCGCTCGAGTGTTACGACATCCAACTCGACACCATCGTGCTCGAGATGCGGGCGGAGGTCGGCGGCCAGGTCACCGAGATCCCATTCCACGTCCGCAACGTGGCGGCCGGTGTCTATGACGACGAACACCCGTTGCCGCTGGCTGTCGAACGATCTGCGGCGATCCTCGGCGACCGGGCACGCCTATCGTGGCGGGTCGACCGGATCGATCTCAGCAAGCGGTGGGTGGAGTCGGCCGGGCGACGGCTGGTGGCCGACACCATCGTGATCGCGACCGGGGTGGGGCTCCGACGGCTACCCGGCGCCGACGATGGGGCCTTCGGCGGAGACGTGACCTACCAGCTGGGGTCGGATCTCGACCGCTTCTCCGGCCGCCCCGTTGTGGTGATCGGCGGCGGGGACAACGCCACTCTCGACGCTCTGGCCCTGGCACGGACCGAGTCCCGGGTCACCCTGGTGCACCGCTCCGACCGCCTCACCTCGAGACCGGACATCGTCAGCCAGCTCCGCGATGAACCGCGGATCACCGAACTAGGCGGCTGGGAGTTGTACTCCGTGGGTGGGGAGGAGCGGTTGGAGGAGGTGGTGCTGGTGCGCCTTGCCACCGGGGAACGTCGGTCAGTCAAAGCCGGCGGACTCGTGGTGAATGTCGGCAAAGATCCCCGGACTGAGCTCTTTCGGGACCAGCTCGAAATCGACCGATCCGGCGCCGTCGTGGTCGATGAGTCGCTGGCGACCTCACGGCCCGGCGTGTTCGCCGCGGGCGATGTCGTAGCCGGCGCCTACTGGCGGATCGCGACCGCCATCGGGCAGGGGTCGCTGGCAGCGAGATCCGTGCTCCGTCACCTCGCAGCAG
Organism: uncultured Acidimicrobiaceae bacterium; assembly: GCA_963736515.1. Lineage (GTDB taxonomy): Bacteria > Actinomycetota > Acidimicrobiia > Acidimicrobiales > RAAP-2 > Bog-473. The sequence goes on from CAVTPE010000004.1 coordinate 255,544, forward strand.
CGCCCCAATGACCGGCGATCCCCCGGCTCTACCTCCCGCGAACGAGGTGGTGATCCGCTTCCGCCGCTGGCTCGGAACCCAAGCATCGCCGGATGACCGACACTCGTCAGACCGAAGGATCTCCGACCAACCCGTGCCCGACGGACTGATGCAGTTGCTGCTCGAGCTCCTCCACTCGAACCTGCAGCAGTGGGAGCTCGAGGACGTCACCCGGATTCCGGGCGTGGACGACGCCACTGTCGCCGGGGCCAAGCGCTCGATCGACCGCCTCAATCTCGAGCGCCACAGCCTGGCCGAGCGCGTTGACGCCGCCATCGATGCCGCGCTGGTCCAGTCGGCCACCGCCACCCTGTCGACCGAGAGTCCGGCCATGGCCTTCGACCGGCTCTCGGTGCTGGCGATCCGCCTGGACCGAACCCATCGGGCCGCCACCCGGACAGCAGGAAAGGGTGGCAGCGATCTCGGCCGGCGACTGCTGCGGCTGAGCGGTCAGCTGGACGAGCTGGCGGCGGCCATCGACGCCTTGCTCGACGACGTGCGGGACGGCCGGCGGCGCTTCGTGCCCTATGAGCACTTCAAGCTCTATGCGCACGAGGCCTGACCTCCGAAGCGTGCAGACGGTACCCGCCGCGGTTGAATCCGTAGAGGACGTGGTCACCGACGGCTGTCGCGTGGGCGATGCCGAGAGACGACTGGGCCAGGGGGGCGGTGGACGCGAACCGGCCGGTACGGGGATCTGCGAGCCGGTGCAGGCGCCCGGTCCTCCCCACCGCGCACAGCCGGCCTAAGGCCATCACCACCGCAACGCCACCGTTGCCCCATGCCACGTCATCGGGCAGGTCGCCACCGAAGACCACCCGGTCGTTGGAGAGATCGATGCCGGCGAAGCGGCCTCCGTGCAGGTCCTCCCATCGGTAGTCGTCGACTGGGGACGCGGAGAGCTCGCTGCCGACAGCCCAGACCAGTTGGCCGTCCCAAGCGAAGGCGGCGGTCCGGAAGGGAAGGTCAACATCGAACCGCGTTCGCCCGAACCGCCCGTCGTCCAGCGCCACCAGCGTGACCCGGCCTTCGCCGCCGACCGCCACCATGTGGTCGCGGCCGACGCGGAAGGCGCAGAGGGCGGTGACCCGCCCCCAGCCTTCGAGAGCCACCTCGGCGTCGAGCACAGGCTTTCCGAAGCCTGTGTGCACCGGCTCCGAGACCAGCAGGCCCCCGTCGGGAGAGGACGCCGGGCGGGAGCTGACCAACTGCACGCCGACCGCGACCGTGCGCTCGAGATCGCTGGCGAACGAGGTGGAGAGCACCGGCTGGACCTGCCTGAGCGACCCCGACGGAGAGGGGCCAGACCGGGAAGCGCTTGACAATGCCACCTCCGCTGCGGCGAAGCCGAGCACCGAGCCAAGGTGGTTCAGGGTCACAACGAGGCCCTCTCCCTCCTCGGCGAGCTGGAGGATGGCGTGCACGTCGAGGTCGTACTGGGAGAGCTCGTCGTCGTGCTCGAAGGAGGTGGTGCCAAAGACGGAGACCGGTTGCCACCGCCGGTCAGCGAAGACGACGTTCCGTCCGAGGTTGTTCCAGGCCACCAAGTCCCCCAGGCCGGCCACCCGTCCGATCCCCGCGGGTTGAGAGTTCCGCACGCCGATCTCGGGGTGAGCATCCACCTCCGCTGGCTGGTCGCCGACCGTCGCCACCCCTACGCCAGCTCGTCGAACAGGCGTACCGCCTGCTCCGGCTGCAGTTCGGCCAAACACTGTTGCCCGAAGGGGCAGGTGCGGGGCCGCCATTGGAAGCCCCGGAGGCTGACACGATCGTTGTAGGCGGAAGCTCGCTCCTGAGCCGAACAGGCCGCATCGCACGGGGCGCCGCGCAGGGCGCGAGTGTGGGGCCACGGTCGGAAGTACGGCGAGCCATGCCGGCAAATGGTGACGGTCGGCGTTCGCTGCTGCCCGGCGATGTGGGTCAGCCCAGTGTCGATCCCAATGACCCCAAGGCACGACGAGAGGGCGTCAACGGCCGCCCCTGGGTTCGGGAGCGGCAACGTGGGGACGGCGAGCGGGTCGAGGCCTCCCGACCCGTCCGCCCGTGTCACCTGCCGGACGTCGAAGCGCTGGCGAAGCAGTGCAGCAAGCGACTCCCACTTGGTGGCCGGCCAGGCCTTGGCGGGACCATCCGTCTCGGTAACGAGGAGCACGGTGCGGTCCAGTCCGGGTGCCGGCGAGGACAGCAGCGGCGCCGGGGCTGAGAAGTCGGCGTCGATGCCGAAGTCACTGGCGATCCGGTCGAGGATCTGGTTGATGTCGAGTGGCCCGACCGCCGCTTCGAACTCGGGGGAGCCCCACCAATAGTCACGCTGGAGCGGGTGGTCGCGCAGATCGACCAACCGGTCTGCGCCCGACACGGCTGGGAATGTCTCCTCGTCCACGCAGCCGGCGAGACCACGGATCCGTTCGGAAAGGCGCGCCTGAGAGTCCGATCGTGCAACCAGCCACGTCTCGTCACCCCTTCTGCGACCGTCTGCGATCAGAGCCTGGACGATGGGGAGCGAAACGACCAAGTCCCCGAGCCCGAAGGAAATCGGCGCCACGTAGACACGGGACACCTGCTCAGCGGTCCGCGTAGGCAGTCCGATCAACCAGGCCCGCCTCAGCGAACGCCCGGCGCCGCTCGGCGCACTTGTTGCAGCGCCCGCAGTGTTCGCCTTCCCGAGGGTCGATGCACGAGAAGGAGAGTTCCAACGCCAGATGCCGCCCACGTTCCAGCACCTCGACCTTGGTGAGTCCGGCGAACGGCGTCAGAACGGCAAGTGGCCGTTCGAGCGCCAGGCTGGCGAGCGAGGCGAGGCCGTCGAAGAACTCAGGCCCGCTGTCGGCGAACGGGTTCCCCTTCAGCGTGCCGAGCGCCACCACGTCGAATTCGTTGAGCGCGCACCAGACAGTCGACTTGGCCAGCAGCAACAGGTTGCGTCCCGGAAGGTACACGGCACTGTCGGGCGTGTCCTCGTCGGGCACTTCCGCTCCCGACACGCTCCAGTGCGACCCATAAACGTCGGCCACCGGGAACTCCAGGGCGACGAGCGACAGCGCCCGGCACGCCGCCGGCAGCGAGTCGAGGAACCGGCGAAGGTGCTCCTCCTCGGCCCTTTCCCAGGCAAGACCGAATCGGATGTAGATGGGTTGCACCACGTCGCCCTGAGAGGCCCGATCAGCCACGAGCACCGCGCTGTCCACGCCGCCGCTGGCCAGCACGACGACACGACGGCCTCCGTCTCCGGAAAAGATCATTCGCCGCGGTAGATGCAGCCGGTGGTACAGGTCTCTTGTACAACCACCTGGGACAGTTCGGGCAAATCGGGCTGCAGATGCTCCCAGATCCAGTACGCCAGCCGCTCGCTGGTCGGGTTCTCCAATCCCTCGACCTCGTTCAGGTAGTGATGATCGAGCTGCTCGAGCAACGGCTGCATTGGTTCGCTGAGATCGGCGAAGTCGCGGACCCAGCCGAGCTGTCGGTCGACCGGGCCTTCGATGTGCACCCTGACCCGGAACGAGTGCCCGTGCAACCGCGAGCACTTGTGCCCCACCTCCACGTTCGGCAACCGATGGGCCGCCTCGAAGGTGAACTCCTTGAAAATGTCCACGTGGTCCCTAGTGCTTGTCCGTCTGGTTCCCCCGGTCCGCATCATAGGCAGGCGAGCCGGTTGCGCCCATGTGCCGATCGCGCCAGCGATTGCGATCTCTACGACGCGCCGAAGGAGGGATGCGCACAGGCCTCAACCTGCGACTTCTGAGGGGCGGGGGAGGATTGAACCTCCGACCCTCGGGTTGAGGCCCATCGGAGCCTTCTACTTCTCGCAACGCGAATCGTGCTCTGGCTGGTCACAGAAATGATCTCTAGGCCCACTGCTCGTGCCTCGACTCCCAATTTCCCGACCTTTGCGGGTTCATTCAACCATGCACTGGGCAGGACCGCACACCGGTCGTGGCTCCACGGCAGTCAGCCCTACCGTCATCCGACCCATCCGGCCGACTCCCTTCTCGGAACCGGTATCGCGACCGGGTGATGGCCACGCGGCAAAGTTCATGCGGATGTGCAAAAGTGACCTTCGGAGAGTCGTTTGCTCGCAAACGGTTTCGTCCTTGGGGAGGATGATGGGCGCTAGGGCGCTCAGATGACGGGGGTCATGGTGCTCGCTGTTCGGCGGTTGTCGTTGACGGTGGTGGTCCTGGCGGCTTTCATCACCGTCGCCTACTGGGGCTTCGGTCGGAGTGCACAGGCTGGCGGCTCCGTGATGGCACAGGCAAAGATCGGGGGAACGGACCCGTCTTGTACCGGCAAGCCCCTCCAGTTCACGAGCATCCTCAGCCTTACCGGGCCGCTCTCAATCCCAAGCATCACGACCGAGACGAAGCACGCCACCACCGCGGCACTCAAAGCCGTCAACAGTCAATGTGCGCTCGGACGACCGATCGCCGTGGCTCTGTGCGACGACAAGTCCGATCCGAACGCGGCGGAACAGTGTGGCCTTGAGGCGAAGAGCAACGGCTCGCTCGCGCTCTTCGGGTCCAGCGGGACTTTCACCAACGGGACCAACGCTGCGCAGTTGCCCGGCATCTTCACGGCTGGCGGAACCCTCTTCGACTTGACCAATCCGGACTCCTTCTCCTCGACGTCGGGGCTCACGCTCGTCCTCGGTGGGGCAGGGGTCTCGGCTGGGTTACACAAGAAGGAGAACCTCTTGGTGGTCGTCGACACCGCGGCAACCGAAACGTTTGCGGCCGACGCCCAGAAGGTCGCCCAAGGCGTTGGCGTGAAGGTGCAAACCCTCTTCGTGCCACCCACTACTACCGACTATGCACCGATCGCGGCACAAGTGGCTCAAAGCAACCCGGCCTCGATCGGTATAATTCTGACCGATCCGGTGCCGTTCTTGAACGCGCTCGCGGCCAACGGGACTACGCCAAAGAAAGTCCCCATACTCACGGCGGTCACACTGATGCCCCCGAACGTGCTGCACCAGCTTGGATCAGTCGCGAACGGCATGTACCTGCTCACCCAACAGGCCCCACCATCCGACAGCTCCAACTCCGGCGTCCAACAGATGCTGAAGGAATTGAAGTCGGACGGGTTCTCGGCCAACGGCAACAACCTCAGCCCGGCGAGCACTGCCGCGTGGTCCAACGTGCACGCGCTCGCCGATGTGCTGCAGAAGCTCCCAAAATCGGAGATCGCGACGTTGACCTCGGTCCAGCTCGTCAATGCGATGAAGAACGCCGGGCCCATCAATCGTCCAGAAGTGGCGCCCTTCGACTTCAGCAAGGTTGCGTTCCCCGACGTCAAGTCGCTCGCGGGGTTCCGCATCTTCTCGCGGGACGCGATGCTCGTGCGCGTTGAGAACGGGCACTACGTGAGCGTTTCGCCGTTCAGCGACGTGACGAAGCCGTTCAAGCTCAACTCGTAACGATGCCGTTGGCGACGGCGCTCTTCAGTCAGTGGACCGTGCAGTTTGCACTCCTCGGCCTCGCGACCGGGGCATTGACGGCGCTCGTTGCGCTCTCGCTGGTCATCGTTCATCGAGTCTCAGGCGTCCTGAACTTCGCGGCCGCAGCGCTCGGGGCGATAGGAGCGTTCGTCTGTTATTCCTTGCGCGACGACTTCGGTTGGCCCAGTCCCATTGCGGTCGCGGCGGGACTGGTTGTAGGTGTCTTGCTGGGATTCTTGACGTACGTTGTCATGGCCCTGCTGCGGAACACGTCATTGCTCAGTCGGTTGATCGCAACGCTCGCGCTGCTCAGTTCTGCCGAGAGTCTCATGCTCTTGCTCTGGAGCAACCAGTTGAGCCAGCCAGACTCCATCCTGCCGACTCGGAACCTGACCCTCGGAGGTTCCATCCGCATCGGCGAGGACCGTCTGATCCTGATCGGCATCGCACTGGTGCTCGCCGTCGTCCTATGGGCACTCTACGGCAGGTCACTGTTCGGCCTCGCGACGTCGGCGGTGTCGGAGAACCGTCGCGTGGCGGCCATAGCCGGCTGGGCACCAGCGCGAATCGAACTCGTCAACTTCTTGATCGCGGGCTTCCTCGCCGCGCTGGCCGCCATCTTGTTGGCGCCGATCGTCACCTTGAATGCGGCGATCCTCTCGGTCACCGTGCTGTCCGCGCTCGCAGCCGCGCTCGTCGGCCGCTTCTCGTCATTTGGGGCCACAGTCGGCGCGGCGCTCGTCATCGGCGTGTTGCAGAGCGAGCTCTCGCTCTTCCAACCTGACATCGCCGGCACGTGGCGCGTCAGCACCCAATCGCTGACCGGGCTGCCGCAGGCCGTGCCACTGCTGATCATCCTGGTTGTCGCCGTGGCCGGCGGCCGCGCCCGCCCGGCCCGCGGTGAAATCAACGCCCGCCTGCCGCTCCCCGGCAGCGGCCGTGTCGCCCGGGTGCCGCTGGCGCTGGCCGTACTCGTCGGAGCCGTCCTGATCTTCTCCGCGCCGAGCTACTCCGATGCGCTCATGACCACCTTCGGCATCGGCATCATTATTGCATCGGTCGTCGTCGTGTCCGGCTACGCCGGCCAGCTGTCACTCTGCCAGTACGCGCTGGCCGGCTTCGGGGCCTGGGCCGCGGCTCGTTCCGCCAGCAGCCTCGATCTTCCGTTCCTGGTCGCACTGTTGATCGGTGTGGTTGCCGCAACAGCGGTGGGCGTGCTGGTCGCCCTGCCTGCGATTCGGACCCGAGGGGTGACGCTCGCTATCGTCACATTGGCACTCTCGCTCGTGTTCAGCGCACTGATATTCGACAACCCGAGCATGACGGGTGGATTCGAAGGCATCGTCGTGAAGAGTCCCGAAATCCTGGGCTACCGCGTCGATCCGACGTTCCATCCTCAGCGATACGCCGCGCTCATGCTCGTGGCGCTCGTGCTCGTAGGCCTGATGGTGGCGAACCTCCGCCGGGCAACGACCGGCCGGAAAATGATTGCCATTCGTAGCAACGAACGAGCAGCCGCCGGGCTCGGCATCAACGTTGTCGGCATCAAAGTCTATGCGTTCGCGGTCGGAGCCGGGATCGCGGGGCTCGGTGGGGTGCTCATCGCGTTTGAGCAATCGAACGTGCAATTCACCTCCTTCGACGTCTTCGGCTCGATCCTCCTCGTGCAATACGGGGTGATCGGCGGACTTGGGTGGGTGTCCGGCGTCGTGGGCGGTGCAACTGCCGCGCCTGGCGCCTTGGTCTCTGGCATCACAAACAACGTGCTTCCCAACTTGAATAACGTCGACGCGTGGCTTGCCATTGTGAGCGGCGTCGGTGTCATTCAACTGCTCCGGCAGGCACCCGACGGTCTGGCGTCGATGTGGGCGTCGAACGCTCGACGATTGACGCGACGGTTCAAGCAGCAATCGGGTCGGGAGCTCGCGCCACCAGCCGGAACCGTGACGGACTCAGCGCTTCCACCGGTCAAGCCGTTGCGCCGCGGACAGGCACTCGATGTTCGTGGCGTCTCCGTCAGTTTCGGCGGCGTCGTCGCAGTCGACGCCGTCTCCTTCGAGATCACCCCAGGAGAGGTCGTCGGGCTGATCGGCCCGAACGGTGCGGGCAAGACCACCCTGCTCGATCTGATCACCGGCTTTACCCGCCCGGCATCGGGCAGCATCCTGCTCGACGGCATCGACGTGTCGCAGTGGTCGCCCGAGCGACGTGCACGCGCTGGCATCTCCCGTTCGTGGCAATCAGTAGAGCTCTTCGACGAGCTCACCGTCGGCGACAACCTCCGGGTCGCAGAAGATACCCGTTCACGTCGGTACTTCGTCCGCGACCTGTTACTACCCGACCATCGAGCGCTGTCGCCGTTCGCTGAGTCGGTCGTCGATGACCTCGGCCTGCGTCCCGTACTCGACCAACGTCCGAACGCACTTTCCCTCGGCACCATCAAGCTGGTGGGGATCGCCCGCACCATCGTCGCCAACCCCGGCATCGTCTTGCTCGACGAGCCCGCCGCTGGTCTAGATGAACGCGAGCGGCGCGAACTGGCCGAGGTGATCCGTCAGATTGCGGACCGTCATGGGATCGCCGTGGTCGTCGTCGAGCACGACATGGCGTTGATCCTCAACACGTGCGATCGCATCGTCGTCCTCGACTTCGGCCAAAAGATCGCCGATGGCCCAGCCGGCGCCGTCCAATCCGACGAGCGAGTGATCCTGGCCTATCTGGGTGAACCGGACCAGGTCGAAGCAAGGCCGGTGTCTGTGAACGCTCCGGTTGCGGGGTCGACATGAGGCCCCTGGTGGAGGTTGAAGACCTGATCGCCGGGTACGGGAGGGTCAGCATCGTCCGCGACGTCGACCTCGAGGTCGACAAAGGTGAGGTCGTCGCGTTACTGGGGCCCAACGGAGCTGGCAAGACCACCACGATTCTCACGATGGCGGGAGAATTGGCGCCTTTGGGAGGTGTCGTTCGTTGCCTCGGCCTCGACGACAAAGCGTCACTGCACGAGCGCAGCCGAGCGGGACTCGCTCTTGTGACTGATGCCCACGCAGTGTTCATGCGTATGACCGTTGCCGAGAACCTGCGCGTTTTCCACACAACAGCTGACAAGCTTGTAGATATCTTCCCAGAGTTGGCATCGCACCTCGATCGGCGCGTCGGACTGCTTTCGGGTGGTCAACAGCAAATGCTCGCGTTGGGCCTGGCACTTGCGCGCCGACCAGCGCTCATCCTCGCGGACGAACTCTCGATCGGACTTGCGCCCATCATTGTCGATCGGCTTTTTTCCGTGCTCCGTGCCGCGGCCGATGAGGGCGTCGGCGTGTTGCTGGTCGAACAATACGTCCACAAGGCCTTGGCGATCGCCGACCGCGTCTACGTCATGGATCGAGGTCGAATCGCGATTTCAGGCGCGGCGGTCGATCTACGAGAGCGCGTCGATGAGATTCAGGCTTCGTACCTGGCGGGTACGTCCTCGTAGCAGGTCAGCCGGGAGGCGATCCGCGCTGGACGACGCACTGCTTCGCCGACCCCTTGGACGCATCTGACCAGCGATTCGATAAGGAGCAGTCGGACCCGTCAAAAGCTGATCACCGTTAAATCCTCGCCGACCGTGATGCGGCCCTTGTAGCCACCATTGCGGAGATCCTGCGCGAATGCCTCGGCGTCGCCGGTTACCTCCGGCGGAGGGATGAGGTGTGTAAGCACGACGTGCGGCACACCCGCACGAGTGGCCATCTCGCCGAGCTCAACGGTGTCGGCGTGGTAGTTGAAGATCGTCTCGAAGACCGTCCCGGAGATCAGCGGCTGCATCGCCGAATTCCGACATGCTTCGTGCACGAGCACGTCAGCACCGATCGACAATTGCTCCACCTCGGAGCACACACGAGTGTCGCCGGAGACCACGACGGTAGCGTCCGGTGTCTCGATCCTGTACGCGACAGCGTCGGGTACCGGTTCGTGGTGCACGGCGACTGCGAGCACACGAATCTGGCGGTCGTCGCTCCTCCAGACGATATCTGGGGCGGTGGGAACGTCGAACGGACGGAGCACCACCTCAATCGGCCTCGCGCCCGTGTGCTCGGTGCGGATCGAGAGGTCGTCGTCGTACGGCTCGAGCATCCGGCTGACGAAACGGGCAGCGAGTCCCCTGGCAGCGACGACGACGAGCGGCCCAGTGGGAGCGAGCTGCTGCTGGATCCACCGGGTCATCGCCACGTCAGGTAGTCCCACGACGTGGTCGCTGTGGATGTGGGTCAGGAATAGCGCGGTGAGCGCGTGCGGGGGAGTCCCCGCCTCCATCAAGCGCATGACCGTGGAACGGCCTGCGTCGAATTGCAACGCGACATCACCGTGACGAATCAGCGCACCGGCACCAGCGCGACCAGGCCGAGGGTGTGGCACCCCCGTCCCAGTGAGGATCACTTCGGTAGTCATTCGTCAGTCATGGACTGGCCTTATAGAGTTACTTTCACGGGCAGTGACCGGAAGGACCGGATCAGGTTGTTGCGCTTGCGGACCGGAGATCCGTCGAGCTCGATGGTCCCCACCCGTTCGACGAGCGAGGTGAGTACAGCAGCGCCTTCCAGACGAGCCAGGCCCATTCCCACGCAAGCGTGGTCGCCGTAGCCAAAGGCGAGATGACCGGCACTCTCGCGCGTAATGTCGAACCGGTCCGGCTCTTCCCAGCGTCGCTCGTCGCGATTGGCCGAGGCAAAGCTGACGAGCACGCGCGATCCCGCCGGAATTTCGTCGCCGCCGACGCTGGCATCCATCTTGGCGAGCCGCGTGAAGCAGCTGATCGGGCTCTCAATGCGGATCACCTCGTTGAACGCAGCCTTGATGCGTTCCGGTTCCCTTTGCAGGATCTGCCACTGGTCGAGGTGCGTGGCGAAGAGCCATACGGCGTTGCCGAGCGCGCTGATCGTCGTGTCGAGTGACGGAGCGAGGTAGTCGATGAACAACATCGGACAACGGGAGCGCTCGATCTCACCCCGATCGGCCGCGCGCTGAATGCCGGCGCCGAAAGAGCGTTCGGGCAATTCCATTTCGGCCAGCTGCTGCGCGTACGCGCTCATCGCGAGGATGCCGTCGCTCGCCGCTACGGCTCGGTCGTTGAGCGGACCGAGCCCGTCGAACTGGGCTGCGGCCCAGTCCACCAACTCTCGACGGCCGTCGGCGGGCCAGCCGAGCAAATCAGGGACCCACGTCGCCGGCAACATCTCGGCGAGATCGGCCACAGCGTCGAAGTTGCGCCGCTCGACGAGGCGGTCTACGAGCGTATCCGCGATAACCTGCGCGTCAGGACGCAGATCGGCGATCGACTGCGGTGTCAGCGGTCGACCGATGATCTCTCGCTGCCTCCGGTGTTCTTCACCGTCGCTCATCAGCGTGGTACCGCGGCCAAGGCGGTTGATCACGTCGTTCAGCGCAACGCCCTCACCCGAGACGAACGTGGCGGGGTCGCCAAGAATGCGCCGCACTTCTTCGTACCGGGTCGCTGCGTACATCCCATGGGCCGGGAGCCAGGCGAGCGGCCCAACATCACGAAGCGCATGGAGGTGTGGGTAGGGATCGTCGAGGGCGTCGTCGGAGAAGAGGTCGGCCTCGTACCGAGGAACGTTCACGACGTCTGTCGCCATCACACACACCGGTTACGGATCGTGCCGATCCCCTCGATCCAGGTCTCGAGCAGCTGGCCGGGACACAAGAATCTCGGCGGCTGTCGGGTGGCGCCGATGCCTGCCGGGGTACCGGTGAAGAGCACATCGCCAGGTAGCAGTGGCAGGACGGCAGAGAGCTCGGCGATCAGCCGTGGCACGCTGAAGATGAGGTCTGAGGTGCGCGCGTCCTGCACCGTCTCCCCGTCCACTGCGCAACCCAGCCCGAGGTCCCCGGGGTCGGGTACCTCGTCCACCGTGACGAGCCAAGGCCCCATCGGCCCGAACCCCCGGCGAGACTTTCCCAGGGAGAACTGCGCACCGGCGGCGAACTGGAGTGTCCGATCGCTGATGTCCTGGCCGACGGTGAAGCCGGCGACGTGCGACCACGCCTCGGCCTCGTCGACCCGGTCGGCCCGTGTGCCGATCACGGCAACGAGCTCGACTTCCCAGTCCACGGTCTCACCGACAATCTCGATCTCGTCGAACGGACCCGACAGCGAGGCCGGAAACTTGGTGAAGGTGGCCGGGACGCTCGGTACCGCCATTCCGGACTCCTCGGCGTGGCTCCGATAGTTAAGGCCTATGGCAAAGACCTGCCGCGGTGCCGGCACCGGACAGCCGAGGTCGACCTCGTTGAGCGGCGCCGTGCCAGCAGTGATTCCGGCGGCGAACTCGAAAAAGGCCGGCCAGTCCTCGTAGACGCTCATCGGGTCGGGTCCGAAACGCCCATCGGACGCGTCATGGACGTCGGCGATCGCCTCGTCAAAGACGAGAGCGGCACGGCCTCGGTGGTTTGCCAGCTTCATGAGGTCGCTCCCTGTGCGAGGTGTCGGCGAAGGTCGTCGAGCAGGCTCGTCGCCGCCTGCGCCGTCGGCGCAGTACCGTAGAGGTAGAAGTCTGGTCGCTGCAACGCGCACGTTGTGTCGTGCTCGCTGAACCAACGGATGAAGAGCGGATCAGGTTCGGCGAGCGTGACGACACGGCCACCAATCGACTCGAACCAAGCGCGCCGATTGCCACTGATGCGCTCGACATCCGCTCCGAGGCCCACGAGTCGCCAACCGTTGCCGTGCACCTCGTCGAACCGCCGGCCGCCATCCTTGCCCTGGACGAGTTGCGTACCGGCGTGAGGGGCGGTCGGGTGGATGAACCCCGCAGTCACAGTTGGGAGTCCGGGCGGCGGTACCGGCTCGTCGCCGACGGCGGCGGCCATTGCCCGGTCACGTGCAGCGGCATCTACGGGATCGGGCACGCAGATCACGCCCCCCAGCTCCATGGAGAAGTGGATTGCCGCTCTCGCGCTCGGTAACCGCTCGGACTGGTAGCTGTCGAGCAGCGCATCCCCGGCGATTTCAGCGAGCACGAGGTCGAGCTTCCAGGCGAGGTTGGCAACGTCGCGCAGGCCCGAGCACATGCCTTGGCCGGCGAAAGGCGGCATGAGGTGGGCAGCATCGCCAGCGAGGAATGCGTGCTCCACGCGCCATTGCTCGGCGTAGCGGGCATTGAACGTGTAGACAGCGTGACGCTCGAGCCGGGCGTTCCCGGGGTACACGTCCCACGGCGCGAGCAGTTCCCACGCACGCGCCTCGTCATTCAATTCTGCGAGCGATTCGTGCGGCAGGCGCATGAACTCCCATCGCCGTCGACCGGGCCCTCCAGACACTGCGGTCGTTGGCCTCGCCGGATCACAGATCTGCAGGTTGATCGGGTCGAACTCGCGCGGTTCAGCAAGGATCACATCGAGAATAAGCCAGTCGTAGAAGAACCCGAGATCGGTGACGGGCAGCCCGGTCAATGCCCTCACGGTGCTGTTGGCGCCATCGCAGCCGACGAGATAGCGACCCGAGACGGTCGTGCCGTCGGCACCGGTCGCGACGACCCGGTCGCCCCGCTGCTCGACGCGGGTCACGTCGACCCCGCGACGGACGTCGACACTGCTCTCGCGGGCACGACAGTCGAGCAGCTGCTCGATCATGGGCTGGTTGAACATCGACGACGCCGGCCACCCCGACGGGCCGTCGCCGCTCTGGCCGAACCGCAGCAACGTCGTGCCGTCGGCATTGCGCCACTCGTAGATGTCAGCCGGCTCGCTGATCGTCCGCAACTTGTCACCAATGCCGCACGCCTGAAGGATGCGCCCAACCTCGTGATCGAAGTGCACTGCTCGAGGAAGTGGGTAGGGCTCAGGCCACCGCTCGAGCACGGTGACAGTGCGTCCGAGCTGAGCGAGCAGGATCGCCAGCGAGCTGCCTACCGGCCCGTAGCCGACGATAATGACATCGGCGTCGGTGTCGACACTCATGCCGACCGCAGCGGCTGGTGCCCCCACGCGCTGATCCGGTCGTAACGGCGATTGTCGTTCCACCCGTCAGTGATCACTCGGGCACCGTAACCAACCTCGATCTGAAACCCGGCCGGCGTCTGCAGGTAGAAGCTGAACATGCCGTCGTTGTCGTGGCGACCGAGCCCGTTGGGGATCGCCAGGTCAGTGGCCCACGCCCGATCGAAGGCGGCTCCCACGTCGTCGCGCTCGTTGAGTTCGAACATGATGTGGTGCAGGCGTTGTGGGAGATCGAATGGCGCCCGTGCGAGCGCGATCGTGTGATGCCGATGGTTGCAATGGTAGAACCGGACTTCAAGGTCGATGCCGGGCGCGAGCTCGGTCTCGAGCCAGTCCGACTGGGAGAAGCCGAGGCCGTTGGTGAGAAACAGGTGGGACTCCTCGAACGCTGTCGTGGCGAAGACCGCGTGCCCGAACCCGACGCCCTCGGTCAGGAAGCCGCCCGGGACCAGCGCAGAGTTGAACGGGCTCGATGCGTCGGCCGGCTGAAGGACAACCTCGACGTCGACGCCCCACGGAGCCGTAGCTCGAACGAGCTGTTGCACCCATCGCTCTCTAGCGTCACCTTCTGCGACCTCTGCACCAACCTTCTGGAGAGTGGCGATCACGGCGTCGAACGCGCGTGGCTCCACCACCTCGATCCCAATCGCTATTGCGTCGTTGGCTGGTCCGGACTGCACCAGTAGGCGATTGGCGCGTTGGTCGTTGCGCCATGTGTCCACCCCTGAGGCCGTCGGTTCGCCGGGCACGAGGCCCACGACATCGGCGAACACTGGCGCGAGGCTGTTCGGGTCGGGCACCTCGAGGACGAGGTAACCAAGCTCTATCTGGTGTTCCATTCTTTCGTCCTCTCGTGTTGTCAAGCGAATGAGGTGAAGAGTCGCAGCGTGTTGGATCGAAGTGCGTCAACGAGCGAGTCGACTCCGTCGATGCGTTCGCCTGCGGCAGCCACAACCGGCTCCGGCGTGAACGGAAAGTCGCTCCCGTAATGCAGATGGTCGAGCGTCGTCATGGTCAGGAGCGCATCAAGCTGGCGCGGCACTGCGAACCCGGCGAGGTCGAAGTGGAGTCGACCGAGGTCTCTGATCACGTCAATGTCGGGAGCGAGGATGTGCGCGAAGGCGCTGACGCGGTCGGCAACAAGGGGGAGGGTCGCGCCGCCGTGCGGAATGATCAGCTGTACATTGGGGTAGCGGTCGATGACGCCCCTGAGCACGAGGTCCACGACAACGCGAGTGGTGTCGAAGAAGAACTCCAGCATCGGTCGCGGCCACTCGAACGACGTGTGCTCCCAGCACGCCGGCGACGTCGGGTGCAGTAGGACGCGAGCACCGCGGCGGTCGAGCTCGCGGAAGACTGGTTCGAACATCGCGTCGCTGACGTACGTGCCAGTGATGTTCGTGAGTAGGAGGAACCCATCGACGTCAAGGTGGTCCACGCAGTGAGCGATCTCGGCGATGGCGGCGTCAACGTCCGGTAGCGGAATCGACCCGAGCAACCCGAACCGGCCGTGGTGGTCGACGACCGCTCGCCGCCCGTCCTCGTTCACTTCGCGTGCGAGGTCGACGGCGGTCGAGCCGTCGCCGAGGTGCACCCCCGGCGACGAGATCGACAGCAGCGACGTGGCGATGCCCAGCCGGTCCATCACTTCCAGGTGCTGTTCGGCCGACCACTCCGGAATCCACGGCATCCCGTCGGGCTGGTCGTGGCCAGCCCGCTGAAGGGCGGCCCGGTAGCCGTCAGGGACGTAGTGGGCATGGACGTCGATCTTCACTTGCCCAGTTTGGCAATCCACTCGAGAATTGTGTCGACGTAGAGCTCGGGCCGTTCACCGTGCATCGAGTGACCGACATCGGGGAATGATCGGTAGTCCACTGCAACGCCCGCAGTTGTAAGGAGGTGCTTCACCCGCTGGGCCTGCTGGTCGGACATCGCTCCGAGTAGGAACCCGTTGGCGTCATCGGTGATCCGCATGTGGTGCGTCAGAAGCACGGACTCGACCTTGACGTTGCACAGCATCTGCTCGTGGTCACAGGAGACGCCGACGGTCCCGGTCCAGAAAGACCGACCCCATTCCGGGTCGTACTCCTTGAGGTTCTGGGGCGGCTCGTCGGGCACCGGGATGAAACTCATGTGCTCGGGCAACCAGGATGCGGCTGCCTCCCGCATCGCGTTCCAGGCACCGATCGACCACTGGTCGCCGAGGAAGGTGCTCCAGAGGTCGAACATCGGACCGATGCACTGACGGATGCCCGGGGCGACCGCCGGTCGGACCTCTGACGCGAACAGCGGGGGGTCCTCGTAGACCGCGGCGACAACCTGACCAGGCTTGGCGTACGCCGAGAGCCACGCCGAGAGGACACCCCCTGAAGAGAGACCGCTCACGACCGTGGGCCGGCCGATGACCATGTCAATGAAGCGGACGAGGTCGTTGCCCATGTTGTCGAGCGTGTAGCGGCCCGGGGTCCGGGTGCTCCGCCCCTGGCCCCGGAGGTCGACGGCGAACACCTCGAAGTGCTCAGCGAGCCGAGGCATGGCGGCTTCGTATCCCCACCAGGATTCCGTCTGGCCCGGGATGAGGAGCAGCGCGGGGGATCCGGCACCGCCGGCGGTCGCATAGTTCATCTGAATCTCGCCGAGGTCGACCAGCTGCTCGGCGAAGTCGTGGGGGACGTAGGTCTCGCCCGCGTTGTCGGGGCCGTAGCGGGCTCGGTAGTCGGTCATCGTCGATACTTTGTTCGCACGATCAGGAATCTGTCAAGAGCCTGTTCATTTGATTAGGCTGCTGACATGTCGAAGACCTCGACGACCGCCGTCGCACGGGTCACCCGTCCGTCGGCGGATGCCACCCGAGAACGGATCGTGACCGCCGCCGTCGACCTATTCTCTGAGCGCTCCTTCGATGGTGCGACGACGCGCGACATCGCTGCGAGGGCAGGGGTCACCCAGCCCCTCTTGAACTACCACTTCCACTCGAAAGAAGAGCTCTGGCGGGCCGCCGCCGATTCGCTCTTCGAACTCTTGAATCGGGCCATGGATGTACGAGCCATCGGACTGCGTGGGGTCGACGAAATCACGAGAGCGAAGCTGCTCGTGCACGAATTCATCACCTTCTCGGCTCGAAACCCGCAATTGCATCGGATCATCATGCAGGAATCCAAGGCCGACGGCCCGCGGATGGACTACCTCGTTGACCGGCACGTTCGTCCGATCTATGAGCGCACGATCGAGATCTTCGAGTCCTTGGCACAAATGGGCGCTGTGCCGAAGGTCCCGGCTCCGCATCTCTACTACATCCTCACCGGCGCGGGACCGACGATGTTCGTACTCGCTCCGGAGTGCCGTCGGCTCAGCTCCGTCGATCCATTCCACAACGACGTGATCGAGGCACATGCCGACGCGGTCTGCCAGCTCTTGTTCGGCAGCGCCTGAAAGCAGCGGTCAACGAAGCAGCCCTTGGGCACAGCAAAGGGCGACCTAGCTTCGCCGCATCCAGGGACTGGGCAGATCAACCGACGCCCCGATGGCGCTCCCTGGTAAGCGAACATATGTTCGACTAATTTGACGGGTGTGGAACTTCCGCCAACTGGGCGGGCGACGATCCTGCATGCCGACCTCGATGCCTTCTACGCGTCGGTTGAGCAGCTGCTGGACCCTTCGCTGCGGAACCGCCCCATCGCCGTGGGCGGCAGTGTGGTGCTGGCGGCATCGTATGAAGCCAGGAGCTACGGCGTCCGCGGCGGCATGCCCGGGTGGCGGGCCCGACAGCTTTGCGGTGATCTCCTCTTCGTCGGGGGCCACTTCGGTCGATACCAACAGTTCGGCGACGATGTCGTCTCTGTCTTTCATGACTTCACACCTCGAGTCGAACGGGTGTCGATAGATGAGGCATTTCTCGATGTTGCCGGCGCCGTCCGTCTCTTCGGAGCACCGACTGAGATAGCGGCTGCCATCCGTCGACGCGTACGCGACGAGATCGGTCTCCCGTTGTCGGTTGGCGTGGCTCGCACGAAGCACCTCGCCAAGGTGGCGTCACAGGTGGCCAAGCCTGACGGCCTCGTCGCCGTGGCTCCGGGGGATGAACGCGACTTTCTCGACCCGCTTCCCATCGGGCTGATATGGGGCATCGGACCAATGACAGAACGGCGCCTCCAGCAGGCCGGGATCTCTACCATCGGGCAACTGGCCAAGACCGGCAGCCCGATCCTGGGCAGCTTGCTCGGCCACACAGCCGGCGCAAAACTGACCGCCCTCTCGGCCAACGTCGATGAGCGGACAGTGTCGACACCGGCCCGGTCGAAGTCCATGGGTGCCCAGGCCGCCCTAGGACGACGGGATGCAACTCCAGAGCTCATCCGAGAGACGCTCGGTTACCTCGCTGACAGGGTTGCCGGGCGCCTGCGAAAGGCAACCCTGGCCGGTCGGACAGTGACCGTACGGGTCCGTTTCTCTCACATGCGCTCTGTGACGCGGTCTGTCACGTTGGCCGCTGGGATCTCGACCACGCTCACGCTGACTGAGGTGGCCGAAAGTCTCGCCCACTCAGCGGTCCACGACAACGAACAAGACCGCGAAATCACGCTCATCGCCGTGTCGGTCTCCAACTTGCGCCCAGAACATTCCTTGCAGCTCGAATTACCTATCGATTCCGCCAACTTGCGACGAGATGCGGCACGCCGACCTGGGTCCGTCGTTGAAGCCTCCCGGTGGGAGGTGGACCGTTCTATCGACGCAATCCGGGACAAGTTCGGCAGGACTGCCGTTGGCTACGCCACTGTCGCACTCTCCGCCGCCGAACGAGTTCCCGAGGAGTTCCGCAAACTGGCCGAGCGGAACCAGGCCGTAGCCAGGGGGCCGAGCACGTAGACATACCGTTAGGGCAATATTGCCGTGCGAGCCATTTGCCATTCAAGGTTGTCATGGCGATAACCGCTCGATCCTCCAGCTTCCGGACCGCACCTGGTAGCGGAGCCGATCGTGCAAGCGGTCCGCTCCTTCTTCCCACAATTCGACGACGTCAGGCCGGATCCGGTAACCGCCCCATCGTGGAGGGCGCGGTGGCCCCGTTTCTTCGGGGAGCGCCTCGGCCAGGTTGGCAACCCGCTCTTCGAGCACCGCTCGACTAACGACCACCTCGCTCTGGTGGCTTGCGGCGGCGCTACGCCGGGCCCCAGGCGGCCGCGACCGCCAGTAAGCGTCCGACTGATCATCATCGACCACCTCCACCGCTCCCGCCACCCGGACCTGTCGGTGCACCGGCAGCAACCAATGGAAGAGGGCAGCGGCAACTGGATTCGCCCTGAGCTCCCGACCCTTGTCGCTTTCGCGGTCAGAATAAAAGATGAGACCTCGGTGATCGATGCCTCGGAGCAGCACCATTCTGGAGGACGGGCGCCCATCTGTAGTGGCTGTGGCAACTGCCATCGCCTCGGGCATGGGCTCGCCAGCCGACCGCGCAGTCTCGAGCCACCGGGACAGCTGGGTCATCGGATCGGGATCGACTGACGCTTCGTCCATGGCCACAGTCTGCTCGCTCGGGCAGTGGATCAGGTAGCCGCAGGGGATCGCTCGCTGCCGTCAGTCGAGAGTGCCGAGATTGCGCTCCCGAAGACCATTGACCGATCCTCGGAGATGAAGGACAAGGATCTCTCCGGCTGAAACTGACTACGGCTCCAGGAGCTAATTGGGACGACGCCTACGGTGCGAAAGTGGTCGGAAATGCCGCATCGCCACTCCGGGGTTCATCGAGTTCGATCGCCCATAGAGTTTGGTCGTGAATAGCTCGAGCGAGACCGAATCAGGCGGGCTGTTGGAGGGCAGGTCTGGGTCTGAGCATGAGGACATCCTCATTGTGCGACGACCGAGGAGCGGTCTACGAGCCATCATCGCTGTCCATTCGACGCTTCTGGGTCCCTCCCTAGGCGGGGCCCGGTTCTATCCCTATGGGGACGAGGCGGTCGCGCTCGATGATGTCCTTCGTCTCTCGAGAGCCATGACGGAAAAAGCGGCTCTGGCAGGACTGGCACAAGGCGGTGGCAAGGCGGTCATCATCGGGGATCCGACCCTCGTGAAGACGCCCGATCTTCTCCGCGACTTTGCTGCTGCCGTCAACAGCCTCGATGGGCGTTACGTCACCGCAGAGGACGTCGGGACGACCCAGGACGACATGGATCTAATTCGCGAGACGACGCCCTTTGTCGGGGGTACGGCCACATCGCGCGGCGGGTCGGGCGATCCCAGTTCAGCGACTGCCCTCGGGGTGGTGGTTGCGATGGAGGCCGCGGCCGCACACCGGTGGGGCGATGACCTCAAGGGTAAGACGGTATGTGTCGTGGGCGCCGGGAAGGTGGGAGAAGAGGTCATTCGGCTCCTCGTTCAACGACGGGCCGTCGTAATCGCCGCCGATGTCAATCACAACAAGGCGGAGGCCGCCGTACGCACTGGTGCCATCCGTCTCATCGACCCGTCCGATGCTCCCGGAACGGCCGCTGACATCCTGTGTCCGTGTGCCCTAGGAGGGCTGCTCACAGAAAATGCAGTGCCTGATCTTCACTGTGCGATCATTGCGGGCGCGGCGAACAATCAGCTTGCTAGCGCTCACGTCGCGGACTCACTCGCGGCGGCGGGCATTCTCTATATTCCCGACTTTCTGGCTAACGCGGGTGGAATCATCAACATCGCCGAAGAGGCCCACGGCTATGATGCAGCGCGCGCGGTGAAGGCCGTCGGTCAGATCCGGGACACAACGACCTTGGTGCTCGAGCGCGCCGAGGCGCTAGGCATCACACCACTCGCTGCGGCCGAAGAGCTTGTGGCCAAGCGACTTACTAGAGCAAGGGACAACGTCGGTCACTTCATCGAATCGCCCGCTGGTTCAGCCATTCGCAACCGGGTAACACGCGAGGACTGAAACCGAGCACTCACTGGCTACCGGAGTGACCCCTCACAAAGTAATTGGCGTTCGCGGCCACTCTTACGAGCGTCGGCGTGCCCAGACCTGTTACCGAGTGCAATGATCTTGACTTCGTGACGACATTCGAATCGATGGAGACCCCATCCCGTCCGCTCAGACAGGAACAGATGGACGCCTCGCCGGACATCATCGAGGTGGTGCCTGGCATCCTGCGCCTGCAGCTGCCTATCGATTTCACCGGGCTGGGCCACGTCAACACGTACGCACTCGAGGATGACAAGGGTTTTACATTGGTCGATCCAGGTCTCCCCGGCGAGGAGTCGTGGAAGGCGCTCCGGGGCCGCATGGACGCGGCGGGCATCCCCATGGAACGGGTGCACACCATCGTCGTCACGCATTCGCATCCCGACCACTTCGGCGGCGCGGGGTTGTTGGCCCAGGAGAGCGGCGGTGCCATTGTGGCTTCTGACCGCTTCCGCACCTTCTTTGATCCCGATGCCATCGACGATCGCGAACTCGAGGCGGCCGACGACATCGATCCGGACGAGAGCCCGATCCCCAGCATCCGCATCGAGGGGCCCGCACCCTGGGGCGGGTCAACAATCGGCCCACCACCCGAAGCCCGAGCAAGAATGCTCGCCAATCAGGCCGATCTCTTCAAGTGGTTCAAGCCTCCCCGCCCGTCGCATCGCGTGGCGGATTCCGACCACATCACCCTGGGTGCCCGGGACTGGGTCGGCCTCTTCACCCCGGGGCACACCGACGATCATCTCTGTCTCTACGACGAAGAAGGCGGAGTGCTCCTGGCTGGCGACCAGGTGTTGCCCACCATCACGCCGCACATTTCCGGTCTGATCCCGGGTGACCCACTCTTGATGTACACCGAGTCGCTCGACCGCTTGTCCGTCCTACCCCACGTGTCGACCGTGCTGCCGGCACACGGCCAACCATTCGCCGATCTGGCGGGCCGAGCCGAGGAGATCAAGCGCCACCACGACGAACGCCTCGATCGACTACTCGAGATCTGTGACGCCGTCGGCTGGGCCAACGTCATTCAACTCTCACACGAGTTGTTCGCCCCACGGTCATGGGGCTCCATGGCCGAAGCGGAGACCTTCGCCCACCTGGAGCGTTTGCGGGCAACGGGCGCGGTACGTCGCCGCGAAGAGGCCGGCATCCTGCTTTACCACGTTTGACGCGCCGATCTCGCCATCTCAATCAGGTTGTCGAGGGCTCACCACGCACGGTCGGGACCACGTCGGGTCGGTCGCCGCATGGACACAAGTTCGGTGACGGTCAGCATCTCCAAGCGCGCCTGAGTCTGACTGCCCCAGGGACGACGCGGCTGACCTACCCGAGATGGCCGCCGATGTGGGGATCTCGCCCGCGGGGCAAAGAGGTGATCCAGCTCGACTGTCAAGGCGGGAATGCGACGCGGCGCGGCCGGTGGATGATCCCCCCTCGCTCGGTCACCCGATGAGCCGCGGAGTCAATCCGGCGTTCGTCCTGCGGCCCGGAACACCAACCCCCTCAGGCTCATTTTTAAAAAAGAAAGGCTTGCTAATAGATTTTCTCAAGTGTATACTCCGGGAATGCGTTCCTACGACCAGTACTGCGCCCTCGCCAAAGCTCTCGATGTGGTCGGAGACCGCTGGACCCTCCTCATCGTGCGCGAGCTGCTGGTTCGCCCCTCGCGTTACAGCGAGCTCCAGGACGGCCTGACAGGCATCGCCACCAATCTCCTCGCGGAACGGCTGCGCCAGCTTGAGGGTGCGGGGGTCATCAGTCGTGATGCCGAGAGCCGCTACGAGCTCACGGATCGGGGTCGAAAGCTGGGAACGGCCGTACACGAGCTGGTCCGTTGGGGCGCGCCGTTGATGCTCGCAGGACAGGGGACCGACGCGTTTCGAGCTCGGTGGCTCGAGCTTCCCCTCGAGTTGATGTTCGGTGGCATCGACCCAGGACGGCCCGACATCCAGATCGAAGTCCGTGCGGCCGACGAGATGTTGACCCTGACGTCAAGCGCCGGCAGCGTGGAGGTGCGTACCGGTCCCGCCTCGTCGCCCGACGTCGTCGTCACCGGCTCTCCCGAGCTCATTGTCGGGCTGATGTCGGGTGCCCTCGACAAGGACGTCGCCCTGAGCCAAGGCGTGAGGATCCTGGGCGATTTCGCCGATGTCGAGCGGTTGCGTCGAGACGACTGGCTCACTCCGCCTACCGAGGACCGCCCTCGCCGCCGGACGGAGATCTCCCCCAAGCGTTAGCGAACGTCCAACTTGATCCCGTGATTCAAACCTACCAACAGCAGAAAGGACACTCCCATGACTGAACCCACGCTGGCCTCCCGTGATCGTCTCGTCGAGACGGCGAACAGCACTCTCTTCGTACGCGAGATCTCCGGTGACGATCCGCCGATCGTCCTCATGCATGGCTTCCCCGACGATCACAGGATCTACGAGCGGCTCCTGCCGTTGCTGGGTCCGAGACGGGCGATCGCCTTCGATTGGCAAGGTTATGGCCGATCCGGGCGCTCCGACCTCGGAGGATTCTCCCTGAAGGAGCATGCCTCCGAGCTCGAGGCTCTGCTCGACCAACTCGACATCGAGCGAGCGGTGCTCGTCGGTCACGACGCCTCTGGACCCGACGCCGTCGCGTTCGCCGTCGCACATCCACAACGGGTCGCCCATCTTGTGCTCCTCAACACGATCTTCGGCCACCTGCCTTCCTTGGTGCTTCCTGAGATGATCCGACTGCTTGCCGACCCGGACCTGATCCCGCTTGCCGACGCACTGATCGACGACGAGGCGCAGCGTCTCTGGCTGCTCCAGCTCACCGCCGATCACTGGGGTATGGATGCCCTCGACCCGCAGGGCGTGGCCGTGCAGTCGATCCTGCCGCAGTTCTTCGGCAGCGCCGATCAGCCCGACGCCCTCGCCGCCGTTCGCGCCTGGACGGCCTATTTGTTCGATTCTCTGCACGAGGAGGACAAACTCGTCGACAGCGGCGCACTTCGTGATCTGAAGGTCCCGGTCTCGATCATCTTCGGTGAATCGGATCGCTATCTGAACCCATCCCTGGCACGCGAGATCGCCGGACTGTTCACCGATCCGTCTCTTCACCTGGTGCCAGGCGCTTCGCACTGGCCTCAGCACGATCAGCCCCAGGTCGTGGCTGATCTCCTGGCCGACATTGCGAGCAACTGAGCCAGCGATGAGCCTCGACCAACAGTACGCAACCGGCCTCTCTCGACGCCGCATCGAGGACGCCCTCTTGGCCGCCGGCCTGGACCTCACCGATCTGCAGCGCGGGGATCTCGCACCCCTCGAGGATTTCCACACCATGGGTCGAATCGCGACCGTCCAACTCGTCGAGCTCGCTGAGATCGAGCGCAGCGACGAGGTGCTCGACGCCGGCAGCGGCGTTGGTGGCACGGCCCGCTATCTCGCCGACCAGTTCGGATGCCGGGTCACAGCCGTCGATCTCACCGAGGAGTACTGCAGCACGTCCCGTTGGCTCAACCAGCTGGTCGGCTTGGACCGCTACATCTCTGTTCATCAGGCAGATGTGACGAATCTGCCGTTTCCTTCGGCCAGTTTCACCGTCGTGATCAGCCAACACGTGCAGATGAACGTGGCCGACAAGACCCGCCTCTGCCACGAGGCCCGTCGTGTGCTGCGACCACGGGGGCGGCTCGCCGTATGGGACATAGTCGCTGGCACGCCGGGCGAGCCCGACTTCCCGCTGCCATGGGCCGATCACCCGTCGTTGAGCCATTTGGTCTCCGCCGGCCAGTTGCGCGCCACGATCGAATCTGCCGGCTTCGCGGTGACCCACTGGAGTGACATGACCGAGGAAGCGGTGGCGATCATGGAGATGTTCCTGGCGGAAGTTCCCGGGCCGCTCGGGTTGCACGTATTCGTCGACGACTTCTTCGAAAAGGCGAACAACCTCGTTCGCGGACTATCCGCCGGCCGGCTCCGCGCCGTGCAAGCCATCGCCGAGGCCCGATCTTGAGCCTTGTGCACACTTATCAGGGTCGACCAAAGGCGCAATCCTCCTGAACAGGACGGCGAGAAAGGAATCAACGTGACTACCGGACTGATCCCACTTCTTGACCCGAGCGTCACCGGCGACCTCGTGATCTTCCAGCCAGCATGGTCAGAAGTGGAAACCGCCATCACGCCGATACTTGGTCCGACAGGATTTCTGGCGGTCTCCCGGATCGACCAAGGGGCGCTCATGAGCCTGCGCGGTCCCGCCTTGCGCGCGACGCAGTACCTGGTCGGCAACCCTCTAATTGCAACCAAGGTCATCACCAGCGTCGCGCCAGGGCTCCCTGTTTGCCCCGTTTCAAGCAGCTGTCTACGCGGACGAAAGTGGCGGGCACGTCTCCTACATGCTTCCGTCCAGTCTCTTCAACTCCTTGCACGATCGCGGCGTAACGTCCATCGGAGTGCAACTGGACGCCAAGATCGAAGCCACGGTTGCCGAGATATGCGAACTGTCTTGATGCCTGCCACTCTTGGCCCCCAACAGCAGCTTCTGCCAATCGATGGCCCGGTGGTCGTCGCGTGGTCTGACCCTGTACGCGTGCTGGGCGCCGCCCTGCTTCGGGCGGTGCCCCCGAAGAAGCCTCTCAGCCGACCGATGTCGCCGCTCGGTTGTCAAGCGTCTCCGACGAGAAACTCGTAGGCGAGGAAGACGAGGCCGTCACCGACCGTCTGAGTGCTCACGAGCCGCATGGGCCTCTTGCCGCTGGTCTCGCCAAAGAAGCGCTCGCCAGTCCCGAGCACGACCGGGAAGACGACCACCCTCAGCTCGTCGACCAAGTTGTGCTCCATCAGCGTGCGCCCGAGCTGATAGCTGGCGGGGACGACGATTTCTCCCTCTATCTCCTGCTTGAGCTTCGAGACCTCGGTCGCAATATCGCCCCTCAGGACCCTCGAGTTGTCCCAGTCGGGATCTTCGAGGGTCGAGGACACGACGTACTTGGGCATGTTGTTCAACCTGTCCGCAAGCTCGCCAGTCCGGGGTCGCCACCGTGCCGCGAAAAACTCGTAACTCCGCCGACCCAGCAGCCATGCCTCGGCGCCCAGCGCCTCGTCGAGCGCGACCTTGTTCCACGCCTCGAGGTCCTTACCCCCGAACTCGACGAACCAGCCGCCGAGTCTGAAGCCCTCCTGACCGTCGGGGTCCTGGACCACTCCATCGAGCGACACGTTCTGTGGGCCGCTCATCACTATCTTTGCCATTTCGCTTCTCCTATCGTTGGTGTTGTTGTAACCACTGATGTAGGCGCCGTGGCGTCGGGAAATTGGGCGCCCGGCGACCGCCCAGTTCACCCCCCGGCCGGCGTCTAATTACGAAGGAAGTGCGACAAGTTCCGGAAAGAAGGTGACCGAGAGTGGTGACAACCGACCTGATGTCCAGGGCGCGGGTCGGGGACGATGACGCGTTCCGGGAGCTGACCGAGCCGTACCGTCGCGAGCTCCACGTGCACTGCTATCGGATGCTCGGATCCATCCAGGACGCCGAGGATGCCCTCCAGGACACGCTGTTGGCCGCCTGGCAAGGCCTCGGCGGGTTCGAGGGACGCGCCTCGCTGCGCACCTGGCTGTATCGGATCGCCACCAATCGGTGTCTCGACGCGCGTCGCTCGGCCGGCCGACGCCCGGCCAGGGAGTGGAACGTGCCCAACGTGGAACCGCCCGAGCCGAGCCGGCTCGGCGAGGTCGTATGGCTCGAGCCATATCCCGATGCCCTTCTTGAGGGCGCCATTGACACGCCGCTCGGCCCCGAGGCCCGCTACGAGCAGACCGAAGCCGTCTCGTTGGCCTTCGTGACCGCCCTTCAGGTCTTGCCGGCTCGCCAGCTCGCCGTGGTCGTCTTGCGCGATGTGCTCGGATTCCACACCACCGAGGTGGCCGGCATGCTGGGCGCGACCGCCCAATCGGTCAACAGCGCCCTCAAGCGGGCCCGCGCCAATCTGCAGCGTCGGCTGCCGCCGACTGTCGGCTGCGAACTTCCTCCCGTCGCCGGGTCACCCGCCGAGACTGCGCTCGTGGCGAAGTTCGCCCGCGCATGGGAGTCGGCCGATATGGGCGCGCTGGTGGGTCTGCTCGCCGACGACGTCTTCATATCGATGCCGCCCATGCCCTTCGCATACGAAGGCCGAAACGTCGTTGCCGGCTTCTGCGCCAGCCTGTTCGACGCAGGCCGTAGGTTCGACCTCGTGCCGACGCGAGCCAACGGCCAGCCCGCGTTCGGCGCCTACCTGCGCCCACAGGCCGGCATCCGCCACGGGACCGGCCTCTACGTGCTCACCCTCACCGGGGACCAGATTTGCGCCATGACCCGCTTCGACAACAGCGTATTCCCATGGTTCGGGCTACCGCACTCGCTCGCGAGCCGATAGTCAGAATCAAGAACGTGGGGTCTTCTGACACAGACGACCGGGGTGTTCTCACACGGTGGCCCGACGTGCCGACCTCTGATGCCGCCGGCGTACCGAAGTTCCCCTCTCGGCGAACTTGGCGACCCTCACTCTTGGTGGTCGATGCAGAGACGGGGACAGGCACCAACACGACCTGAAGACGGCGGCCGAAGGAGGATCCTCGTGCGGGTCGGCGCTCCCAGTCATCAGGGGTGGTTGCTGACTCATTCGACTGAGCGGAGTCCCTTCGGGCCCAAAAGATATGCGGGACCTGTGTAGGAGTCGTCCGCGACCAAGTCGGTGATGCGCTCGCCCACCTGCTGGACGCTGAGAGTCCCGCCGAATCGGCCTTCGAGAAACTGCGCCTCGCTCATTCCGGCCAGAGCGGCGTACTGCTCGGTGTAGAGCTTCTCGAGCCCGGTGGCCGGCGTCAGCTGGGGCAGGACGGACACGAAGCGGATGTCCGCTCCGAGGTGCTGTGCTTCGAGACCGGCGTAGGAGCTGATGAGCTTGATTGTGGCCTTTGCACCGGCGTAGCCACCGCTCAGCGGCGACCCCCCCAATGCGGCTCCGCTCGACAGGCTGACGACCGCCGACCCCGAATCGAGACCCGCCGTCAGGACCTCTCGCGTGAAGTTGAAGACATGCCGGACATCAACGCTCCAGTTGGTACTGAACATCTCCCAGGTTTGATCCCGAAGAGTCCCAACCTGAGGGGTCGCACCGGCATTGAGCACAACGGTCTGGGGTCTATGGTCCGCGATCACTTGCGTCGCCGTGGCCGGATCCGCCACGTCAGCGACCTCGGGGTGAAGGCGTCGCCCAGCTGTTCCTTGAGCTCGGCGAGCAGCTCATGGTTGCGAGCAACACCCACGACATGGGCGCCGCGCTCGACGAGCGAGACGGAGATGGCTTGCCCAAACCCCGGCTCGCACCGGTGACGACCGCAGTTGTTCCTGCGAGCTGACGAACAGTCATGATTCTCACCTTCTTCTGGTTGTTGACTACGACGACGTGAAGATCGGATGCTCTGAGGGCCGGGTCGCCGGGCCGAGACTGGCGACGCTCGGCCCGGTCGGGTTCCACCCCACGGTTCTCATTCAGCCACCGCGCCCGCGATCTCAGGGGAAGCGATGCCGGCGGGGTCTCGTTGCGCCGTGCTCGCCGCCACCGCGTTGGTCGTGTCGGCGCGCCTCATGAGCACGAACGCCACCGGGACGGCGACCAGAGCGGTGAGGCCGCAGACCCACAACGCCGAAGCGAACCCGTCGGTGAGGGCAGTTGCAGTTGCGTAGCCGTGGTGGACCAGCGTGTGAAGGCGAGAGGTGGCGATGGAGGAGGCAATGGCCACTCCGACGGCGCCACCGAGCTGCTGCGACGTGCTGATGAGTCCGGACGCCACTCCGGCATCCCCCCCGGTGACACCGGTGAGAGCGCCGATCGAGACGGGAATGAAGGCAAATGCGACGCCGATCCCCGCCACGAAGAACGGTCCGGATAAGTCCTGCCAGAAGTTCCCGTGAGGCGGGATCCGGGTAGCCCACAGGATGCCGGTACCGATGAGAGCCATCCCGATGGCCATCACCCACTTGGGCGAGGTCTTAGTGACCAGTTTCTGGGACGGGCCGGCGAAGGCCAAAGCGGTCACCGAAGTGGTCAGCCAGGCACCACCGGTCTTGAGGGCTGAGAACCCGAGCACCTGCTGCATGTAGAGGGTGCCGATAAAGATGAAGGTGTAGAAGCTGCCGGTGAGCAGGAACCCAACGGCATTGGAGCCGGCCACGGTGCTCAAGCGGAACAGGCGCAGCGGCAGCAGCGGCGCTTCGACCCTGGTCTCGATGACGACGAAGATCCCGAGCAAGGCGGAGGCGACGGTGAGCATGACCACGGTCTGGGTAGCGGCCCAACCGACCTGCGGCGCCTGCGAGATGGCATAGACGAGCACCACCAGCGCCGTGGTGATGGAAGCTGCGCCGAAGGGGTCGTAACGACGCCGTTCGGGGCTCAGCCTGCTCTCGGGCACGACCCTGTGCGCCAACGCCAGGGCAGCCGCCCCGATCGGCACGTTGAGGAAGAAGATGTACTGCCACCCGATATAGCGGGTGAGCAGGCCGCCGGCGAGCAACCCGACCGTGGCCCCCATGGCGCCCACTGCCCCCCATATGCCGAGGGCCTTATTGCGCTCAGCGCCCTCGGAGAACATGTTCATCACGATGGAGAGGGCGGCCGGCAGGATCATGGCCGCCCCCAAGCCCTGGATCCCACGCATGATGATCAGGAAAGTGTCCGTGGTGGCCAACCCACAAGCAAGGGACGCAGCGGAGAAGACGGACAGGCCCACCATGAACAGGCGTCGTCGCCCGAGCAGGTCGGCGGCCCGTCCGCCGAGGAGCAGGAAGCCGCCGAAGGTCAGGCCGTAGGCGGTCACCACCCACTGCAGGTCGGACTCGGGGAAGCGCAGCTTCACGCCGATGGTCGGCAGGGCCACATTGACGATCGTGAGGTCCACGATGGTCATGAAGTACGCCACGACCAACAGGGCGAAGGCTCGCCAGCGCCGCACGGCCGACCCGGAGCCGACCTCGGGCGCCGTTTGGGTCGGCAGGGACGCTCCCAGATAGGGAGGAGACGGACTCTGCCGTCGATCCTCGGCTTGGTCTGAATGAGTGCTGACCGGGGCCATCGCGAGTCTCCTGTCGGGTCGTTGGGTCTAGGGCAGTTGAAACACCGAGCCGCAGCAGAATTGAGCGATGAATCTGCGGAAGATTTGGTGTTACAACCTCCGGGAGGACTCACATGGTGGAAGCGGAATCGATGACCGATGCGGTGCTGGCCCGAGCCCAGAGCGGCGATAGCGATGCCTTCGCCGAGCTCACCAACCCCTACCGCCGGGAGCTACATGTGCACTGCTACCGAATTCTCGGATCGATCCAGGACGCCGAGGACTTACTCCAGGAGACTCTGCTGTCAGCATGGCAAGCGCTCGATCGCTTCGACGGGCGTTCGCTGCGGGCCTGGCTATACCGCATCGCCACCAACAGATGCCTGAACTATCTCCGCGACTCCTCGCGACGACCGAAGGCCACCGTCGCGGTTAACTCGGGGTCACCGTTCGCCGGCGCGACGCATTCGGACGAGCCCTGGTGGATCGAGCCATTCCCGGACGCCCTGATCGATCTCGTCGAGCCGGGTCCCGAGGCTCGCTACGACGCGCGGGAGTCCATCGCGCTCTCGTTCGTGGCCGGCCTCCAACATCTACCGACCCAACAGCGAGCGGCACTGGTCCTGCGCGACGTCCTCGGCTTCTCGGCGACCGAGGTCGCCGAGATGCTCGACTCCACGCCGGCGTCGGTTAACAGCGCGCTCCAGCGAGCCCGGTCTGGACTGCATCACTCAAGCAGTCCCGATCGCGTGACACTTCCCCGATCCCCGCACGAAGCAGAGGTCGTCGATCGATTCATCGACGCCATCCAGCAGGGCGATCTCGATCGCGTCGTCGCGCTGCTCACCGACGACGCCCGGCTCAAGATGCCGCCCGAGCCCTTCGAGTTCCACGGTCCGCGTGCCATCGCCCAATTCCTCCAGCAGGTTGCGTTCTGGCGCGAGGACCTCAAGATGATCCTGACGAAAGCCAACAACGATCCCGCCTTCGGCTATTACCGCAAGGACCCCAACGCCGACGTCTATCGAGCGAGCGGGATTTTCGTCTTGACAATCTCAGAAGACCAGATCTCTTCGATGACGCGGTTCGGCGACAAGAGCCTCTTCGCCTGCTTCGGCCTGCCACGCACGATCCTGCAACCACTCACGCCTTGAAGCACGGGCGGCCTTGTGGCCATCTTTGAACATGTTTCGGTGAGTGGATGATCTCGTTTGAATATTTGAGCAGCTGCTGAACTACCAGCCGGTGGCCGCGACGATGGAGCCGTTGAGGTGGGTTCCGAGCATGGAGCCGTCGTTGGGGGCGTCCCCGTAGCTCGCGACGGCCCCGTTGGCCCCTGTCACCCAGTAACCGCCGCCATCAAAGGTGGTGAAGATGGCAGTCGCCGGGTCCTTGCCACCCATCAGCCCAATGGGGCTGCCGAAAAGCAGGGCGTCCCCGAAGGTGGAGATGGCACCGTTGGCAAAGAGGATCCAGTAGCCGCGGCCATCAGGTGTGCGGACCGCAGAGGTCACGGGCACGCCCTGTGGCCCAGGATCTCCGTAGTAGGGGGCGTCACCGAAGGTGTACACATGCCCGGTAGCCGTCACCACCCAGTACCCGTTGCCGCTGGCGTCGGGCATGACCGCGACGGCTGCTCCCGAGCAGCCACCGAGTCCCGGACAACTCCCAGCAAAGCGGGCGTCGCCGAAGGCGAAGACGCCGCCGTCTGAGGCCACCATGAAGTAGCCACCGCCGTCAGCAGAGGGCACCATCCCCACGATGGGCGCATTCAGCGAGTTCGGCAGCCGGGAACCGGCCGGGTGTAGCCCGAGGGCGGGGATTGAACCGTAGAAGCCGGAGTCGCCGAAGGCGAAGACGCCGCCGTCGGAGGCGTCAAGCCAGTAGCCGGCCCTGTCATTAGTCGGGACAATGCCAACGACGGGGCGTTGCAGGCGAAGGCTGCCAGCCGAGCCATGGAACTGGGCTGATCCAAATGTGAAGATGCCTCCGTCAGCACCAACCAGCCAGTAGCCGTGAGCGGGCGGCGGAGGTAAGAGGGGCGGAGTGACCGGCGCGCTCTGGGGCACCACAGGGGTCGAGACTGCAGAGGCAGGGCCCGTACCTTTATCGTTGGTGGCCGTCACGGTGAAGGTGTAGGTGTCCCCGTTGGTGAGGCCGCTGACGGTGACGGGACTGCCTGAACCGGTAGCCGTCTCTCCTCCGTTGGCCGGGGTGGTCGAATCAGCGGCGGTGACCGTGTACGAGGTGATGGCGGCTCCGCCGTCAGCGTCCGGTGCGGCGAAGTTCACGTTGGCCTGAGCGTCGCCGGCCGTGGCGGCGGCGATGGTGGGGGCGCCGGGGACCGTGGCGGGCACGACCGCGTTGGAGGGGGCCGAGGATGGCCCGGCGCCGTCGCTATTGGTTGCCGTCACGGTGAAGGTGTAGGTGTCCCCGTTGGTGAGGCCGCTGACGGTGACGGGACTGCCTGAACCGGTAGCCGTCTCTCCTCCGTTGGCCGGGGTGGTCGAATCAGCGGCGGTGACCGTGTACGAGGTGATGGCGGCTCCGCCGTCAGCGTCCGGTGCGGCGAAGTTCACGGTGGCCTGACCGTCGCCGGCGGTGATCGCCGTCACCCCTGTCGGAGCGTCGGGCGCCGAGCTCGTGATGAAGACTGGGTCGACGAAGTAGTTGTCGGCGTTGAAGGTGCTTGTCGGGAAGGCGGGCGAGCTCCCGTAGGCGAACACCCCGTTGCCGTTCGGGGCGCTGCCCGTCGCCAATCCGTACAGCGGCGGGGTGCTCACCATGGTGCTGAACCCCCCGCCGGTCAACGAGTAGTGGCCGTTGGGGGCGAGGTAGGACACCACGTCGGTGGTGCCGGCGGTCACCGCCACCGGCGAGGAGAACGACACCTGCTGCCAGCCGGAGGCGGTCTCGTTGGTGAAGGTGGCCTGGGCGAGCAGGGTGCCCGAGTCGTTCCACAGGTCACCGACGTGGGTGCCGGTGTTGGCGGACGCCTTATAGAAGCGCAACCCGGTGATGAACCCGTTGGTGTCGGTGCTGAATGCCATCCCGAGGTTGACCGCCCCGCCGTCGCTGGAGTCGACCGTCGCCGGGGTCTGGGACCCGAACAGGTCGCACGGACAGGTGATCGACGCCTGCGGGGTAGCCGGGTTGGACGGAGCTGAGGCCGGCCCGGTGCCCGCGCCGTTGGTGGCGCTGACCGTGAAGGTGTACGTGTCCCCGTTGGTGAGGCCGCTGACGGTGATGGGACTGCCGGAGCCGGTAGCCGTCTCTCCTCCGTTGGCCGGGATGGTCGAATCAGTGGCGGTGACCGTGTACGAGGTGATGGCGGTTCCGCCGTCAGTGCCCGGTGCGGTGAAGTTCACGGTGGCCTGACCGTCGCCGGCGGTGGCGGCGCCAATGAGGGGGACGCCGGGGACCGTGGCTGGCACGACCGCGTTGGAGGCGGCATCCGCAGTGTTGACCGCACCCATAGTCAGGATTACGGCCGCACTCAGCGCAAGCGCCATATACCGCCCTGCCCATCTGCTCGACCGAAGCGCCTGCTCCCTCATTTGGTGTGTTCCCTCTCTGTGGTTGGGTGATGACCGAAACCAGTGGTTGCACCACCTGAACGGAGGCGCGGCGTACCTACCCTTTGATCAAATCAAGTCCTGCCGGCGGTGACACGCCGGCAGGAACCAACGCCGACGGTGAGAGTACATGGTGACAAGGTCGCGAGCGCGGAACTGTCGAACGGGCTCGACGAGATGGTGGCCGAGGGGCGTGGCGCCAGGCGCTAGCCGCCGCCCTCGAAGTGAAAGTCGAAGTCGAGGTCGATGCGCACGTCCCGAGCCAGACCCACGGGACCGACGAGGACGAGCATCGCGCGCTCGTGCGCAACGGGGACGGCGAACCCCGCTCGCTGGTCACAGGAACAGATCCGATCGAGGTGCGGGCGCCGCGGGTCGAAGACCGTCGGGTCGACGAGGACAGCGAGAGGACGCGGTTCCGCTCGGCGATCCTGCCCCGGTGCGTCTGCAAGTCCCCAAGGCGGCCGAAGTGCTCCTCGGTGATCACCCGGCTGATGCCGGACCGGCAAGGCGAACGCGACCAGTTCGCTCATCGGTCGCTCAAAGACGTCGACAACGTCTACCTCTTCGCGGACGGCATCCACGTCAACGTCCGACTTAGATCGAGGTTGCTCATTGCGGTGGGATAGTCGGGCGCCTCTAGCTCCGCAGCCTGAAGTTGCCCTGTCCGATTCGTACAACCAGATACGGGCGTGCCAAAGACCAAGAGCTTCTGACGACGGTGCTGAGCCCAGAACGGTACGCTGGCAACCACATCTACCATCAAGGTTGACCGCGCAAAGGAGGTCCCGTGTCGAACACACTGATGGCGCAACCGATCCGCGCGCTGTTGGGCGCGATGAACGCGCTCGCCAAGATCAACCTCGGGCCCACCATGGAGTCGTTTATGGCAAAGCCCTACGCGGAACGGATCGCCAACAAGAACCCCGGCCTCATGACGCGCAGGGTCACCGCGATGATCGACACCGAGGACGCTCAGGTTGAAGGACGCGGCGGGCCGATCCACGCGCGCATCTACAGGCGCCCGGACACTGCTCCCGGGGCGCCTGGCTATCTGTTCGTCCACGGCGGTGGATTCGCCGTCGGTGGTGTCAATTTCTGCGACCACGTGTGCCGTGAGCTCGCGGACCGCAGCGGATTCGTGGTCATCGGCCTGTCGTACCGACTGGCTCCCGAACATCCTTTCCCTGCCGGGATCGAGGACTGCCAGGACGTCCTCACCTGGATGGCCAAGGAGGCACCGGGAGGACTCGACCCCGAGCGCATCGCCATCGCTGGGGAGAGCGCAGGCGGCAATTTCGCCGCGTTGCTCGCGCTCTGGAGCCGCGACAACAACGGTCCGCGTCTCGCCCACCACGCACCGATCTACCCGCTCACCGACTTCACCACGAGCCACATCGACTGGAGTGAGGGCAACGCCGGCAATCCCGGGATCACTCCGGAGGTTTCAGAAGCGGTCGTCGCCATGTATTGCACGGACAACGACCCGGCTAGCCCGCTCCTGAGCCCCATCTTCGCCGATCACAGGGACCTACCTCCGGCGCTCGTCGTTACGTGCGAGTACGACCTCCTGCGGAACGAGGGCATCGAGCTCGCCACGTCCTACCGTGATGCGGGCACCGACGTAAAGCACGTCCACATGGACGACATGCCCC
Organism: uncultured Acidimicrobiaceae bacterium; assembly: GCA_963736515.1. GTDB lineage: Bacteria > Actinomycetota > Acidimicrobiia > Acidimicrobiales > RAAP-2 > Bog-473. The sequence continues at coordinate 290,256 of CAVTPE010000004.1, forward strand.
ATGGCTACCTGCTCATGACACGGCTGACCAAGCGATCCTACGAGACTATGGATCTCATGATCGCTGAGGCGAAGCGGTACCTCTTACGCGAGTAAAGGTTCAACCTCTGCGTAGGCGGAGAACAGCCCTAGAGGGTCTAACGACGACATGCGCTCACCCCTTCGCGGGTTGATGGGGGCACTGCGTGGTGCTTCACCGAATCGTGCCCAGTCAATCCGTCACAGTCCAGATATTCATCCGAGAACTCCGTGGACACTGTGGACAACCCAGCGGAAAGACACCGAAACAACATGAAAACCCAGGACATTTCGACGTAAAGGCGCGACTCAAGCGACGTACTAGTGGCCGGGGAGGATTTGAACCTCCGACCTTCGGGTTAAAGATCCATTCGGTCCGTCTTTTGGATGTTGGAGGATCTACCTGAGTCGCATTCATTCAACTCTCTGCCTCGGACAATAGGGCGCTCATCACGCCCAACCATGTAACAGGCTTCTAACGGCTCAAACCGACTCCGTGGGATTTTTGTGGGATCTCATCAGGCCCCCACGACGAGGGACCGCGCCTTTGCGGAGCCGACCACAAGATCGTGAAGATCGCCGCTCACCTCGAGTCGGCTCGACTGTTCGACCCCGCCTATCCTCACCGGCTCAAAGCCCGCCGTTCGGATCAAGTGCTCGACTTCTTCGCTCCCATGCTCCTCCTCCGAGGCGTAGAACAGAACAGCGGGCTCGGGCGACCGGTGACTCGAGGACTCGAAGAGATCGGCCGACATGGTGCCGAACGCAATGGCGAAGCGTGTCCCGATCGGCAACCACTCAGCAACAAGTTGGCCCGAGGACTGTCCTTCCGGAAGGAGTCGCACCACCTTGCCTTGTGCGTCGAGACCGACCGGATTGCTCGGAACGACGAGAGACGTGTCCCCCAGCGCGTCGGCGATCTCGTCGATGACGTCTTTCAACACGGAAAACCGCAGTGCAAGGACGACGGCATCGACTCCATGCAAAGCGCTCCGGTTGTCGAGCGCGACGACCGCCGCTCCCCCGATCACCGCGGCCAGCTTTCGCGCCGACTCCTTGTCGGCGCTCGAGAGCTGGAGGGTCTCTCCGCCGGCAGCAAGCTGACGTGCGATGGCCGATCCGATGCCCCCGGTGCCGATGATCGCCGTGGTCATGACCGAGACGTCCGCCCCGTCAGGAAGCTCACTCGGACTTGCTCGAGGACCATTGATCGGGGAACCAATCTCCCCCCGGGTCAGTCGTTTGTCCCACTTCGATCAGATGACCGTCGGGATCGCGGATATAACTCCGGATTTCGTACTGGTGCTGCTTCGGGGGCGTCAGGAATTCCGCACCGCGCGCACTCCATTCGGCGTACACAGCTGGCATATCCGTCACTCGTATGTTGAGGAAACTGCTGACCCGGTTGGGATCGGCGGGCGTCTCAAGGGTGACCTTCGGCTTGTCGTCGGTCGGTTCTCCGCCGACGTTGATGATGATCCAACTGTTCGACAGTTGGACATACGTGAGCCCTCCGGGTCCGGAGAACGCATCCCTGCCCCCGAGCACATCGGTGTAGAAGCGACGGGAGCGCTCGACATCGTCCGACACGATGAAGTGGGCCAGCACGATTCCCTCTGGGGGCGTTGGGTGCTCGTCGGCGGGCGTCCTCGATGGCCAGTGATCGGGCACCCAGTCCCCCTGAGGGTCGGTGGTCTGCCCCACTTCGATCAGGTGACCATCGGGATCACGGATGTAGCAACGGATCTCGTACTGGTGCTGCTTCGGGGGGGTCAGGAACTGAGCACCCCGCGCGCTCCATTCGGAGTACACCGTCTCCATGTCCTTAACCCGGATGTTGACGAAGCTGCTCACCCGATTTGGGTCGCCGGGCGTCTCCAGGGTGACCTCCGGCTTGTCGTCGGTCGGGCCTCCGCCGGCATTGATGACGATCCAACTATTGGACAGTGCGACGTTGGTCGGCCCTCCGGGGCTGGAGAAGGCGACCCGGCCCCCGAGGACTTCGGTATAGAAGCGCCGAGAACGCTCGACGTCGTCCGACACGATGAAGTGTGTGAGCAGGATTTCCTCTTGGGGAGGGGGGACCTCGGCCATCTGCGACCTCCTGTGATCTTCGACGTTCATGGCCGTGCCATTTGCGCCTGCATAGGCTGCAAGGGCGGCGCCATTTTGGCGACCTCCATTCGAAGGGTTTTGAAAGCCGAATCGAAGATGGTCGAGAAACTCGGGAACGGCTGGATGACGTCGCTCAACACCTCCAAAGGAACGCGGGCGCGTATGGCGAGCGTCGCCTGCTGGAGCCACTCGCCGGCCTCGGCCCCGAGGGCGTACGCGCCGGTCAACCGGGCGCCGTCGCTGAGCAAGGTCAAGAATCCGTTTGACTGGGCGTACTGGTGGCTGTACGTCGCGGTCTTGGACACGTCGGCCAAGAGCGTTGTGCTGCTGTAGGGTGCCTCCGCGTCACCGACGGCAGCCGCCTGCGGATCGGTGTACGTGACGCGCGGCACGGCTTCGTAATTCGTCGGGTGGCTCTCTCCGGCGATGTTCGCCGCCACAACGTCTCCCTCGTACTCGCCGACGTGTGTGAGGGGCCAGATCCCGTTGACATCCCCAATGGCCCAAATGTTGTCGCCGGCACGCAGAAACTCGTCCACCACGACGCCGTGTGGGTTTGCCTCGATACCGACCGTCTCGAGCCCGATCCCTTCGACACGGGGACGGCGGCCGGTCGCCACGAGCAGTCGCTCTCCTTGTACCGAGGTCCCGTCGGAGAGCCTCAGGACGTAGTCATCGCCATCGCGCAAGGCCTCCGCCGCCTGGACTCCGAGGTGCAACTCGATCCCGTCCTGCCGCAGTGCCTCCGTCAGAGCCACGCCGAGGGGGGCCGGCTCTCGTGGGATCAGCCGATCGGCGCCCTCGACGAGCACCGCCTGGCCACCGAGCCGCCGTACAACCTGTGCGATCTCAACACCGGCCGAGCCACCGCCGATCACTATGAGGCGGCGGGGAACCGTCTTCATGGCCGTCGCTTCGCGCGTGCCCCACACGCCAACCAGGCCGTCGAGCCCAGGAATTGGTGGCACGAAAGGATCCGCGCCCGTCGCCACGACGACATGCTCCGCCGTGTGGCGAGTGCCGTCCACGTCGACCACGCCTGGTCCGGCGAGCCGGCCCCGGCCCCGGACCAGCGCGATACCCCGATCCGCCAGCCATTTCTCCTGCCCCGCATCCGAATAGCCCGACACCATGTAGTCCCGCCAGTCCAGCGCTGCCTGCACGTTCACCTCGGCGCTGGCGCCGACATCGCGGGCACCCTGGACCGCCTCCCCCGGACGCAAGAGTGACTTGGACGGGATGCACGCCCAATAGGAGCACTCGCCGCCGACCAGCTCCCGCTCGACGACGGCGACTCGAAGCCCCCGCGCCGCAATGGCCGCGGCGCAGTGCTCGCCGGGCGCACCGCCGCCCAGCACGATGACGTCGAAATCGCTCATACCGGAACCTCCTGGCCGCTCTGTTCACGCAGCATGTAGTCGGCCTGACCGGCCGGTTCCCGGCTCGGCGATCCGCCGGGTGCGCTCTGCCCATCGACGGTGCTCATCCGGCTCTCCTCTGTCTGTTCCCGAGAGGATTGTCGCACCCAGGCGAACGCTCTGCACCTGAAACATCCCTCGCACTCGAGATTCGATGTCGTTCCAGCGCACGGAGGGTCGAGTGGCGATGCACGGGTGCAGGTCTCAACCTTTCCGCCCGGCCCTCGAGCAGCTCGAGTTCCAATGGTCGAGAACCCGAGCGGAGGACGGGCGACCTCGCCCTCCAGGGTCAGCGTTTGACGCCGATGCTCTTGCCTTCGGTGTACCGGATCGGCTCCTCCAACGTGTCGACAAGGAATTGATCTCGGTCTCCTCGTTCCCACGCCTCCTTCAGCCCCGGAGCCGCCAGGTCGAAGTCGGGCCGAATCTTCTCGAACACTCCCCTCAGATCTACGTGGAGCTCTGCCATCGTGGGCCGGCCCCAGTACCAGTATCCGTTGTAGATCTTGAAGATCTTGAGTCCCGGCTCGAGGACGAACGTATGGGGGATCATCGGATCGTGCGGCTCATCCGTGAACTCTTTGATGTCCAGATCCTTCTGGACGACCCGATCGGGATCCGACAGGAACGGCCACGTGGCGCCCAGCACGTCCCGGAACTCGTTGATGTTCAGCTGATTGTCGGTCGAGATGAGGGCCAATCGAGTGTAAGCATTCCTGAACTCGGGATAGACGTCGACCAACTGCCCTACGAATTGATGCTCTTTGGGATCGAAGCCGCCACGGGACAGATGGAGCACCATCGGGTTGCCCCCCTGGAGCTCCGACAGGGACCGCCGCCGCCCGGATTGATCGGCGAGCTCGTAGTCGGGAAACGTCTCGCCTTCACGGATGTCGCTGCGCATGTGGCCTCCAAACTCGAAAGGGTCTGATCCCAAGATCTCACGGGGGTCCAGCAGATGTTCAAGTCGGTTGCGCCTGTCGCTCGCTCTCAGAAATTGCCCAGGCCGCGTTGACGAGCCCGATATGGCTGAACGCCTGCGGGAAGTTGCCAAGGAGCTCCCCGCTGACTGGATCGACCTCCTCAGCCAGCAGCCCGACCTCATTGACGAAGGCCGCGGCGCGCTCGAAAACGGCTCGGGCCCGAACCGGCTGGCCTGTCTGGGCCAGGGCTTGGGCCAGCCAGAAGGTGCACAAAAGGAAGGCGCCCTCCTCACCCTCGAGGCCGTCGCGGGACCGATAGCGATAGACCAATCCCCGCTGGTCGGTGAGCCGCTCCTCTGTCGCGTCGACCGTGGCCAGCACCCTCGGATCGTCCGCGGGGAGAAATCCCACCAGGGGCACCATAAGGCAGGAGGCGTCAAGTTCGTCCGAGCCAAAGGACTGGGTGAAGGCCTTGGCCCGGTCACTCCAGCCCTTCGTCACGATCGCCTCTCGGATCTGGTCCCGCGTCTGCGTCCATGACCCGATTCGAGAGGAGGCGTCCAGACGGTCGGCCAGGATCACCGCTCGGTCGAGGGCCACCCAGCACATCAGCTTGGAATACAAGAAATCACGCGGCTCCCCCCGGATCTCCCAGATTCCTTGGTCCTTCTCCTGCCACCGGCGGGCGGCGGTCTCGGCCAGCTGCACGAGGAACTTCCGCGTGGCAGGTGCCAGGTCGGTGGGTCTATCCCACTTACCCGAGTCGGCCAGTGGCCCGACCCGGTGGGTGGCGTCGAACAGGTGGTCAGACATGCGATGCACCGCGTTGAGCAACTCGCCGTAGACGTCGAGCTGGCGTTGTTTCCAGGCCGCGTTGCCCACCCGGACCGGCGCCGAGTGCCGCCAACCCTCCAGCTGCGGCAGCTCCCGCTCGGTCAGGTCACGTTCACCGCCGATGCCGAACATGATCTGCAAGGCACCGCCCCGGTCGAGCGATCCAGCCGCGGACGAGGAGACGTAATCGAAGAACTGGTTGGCTTCGTCGGGACAAGCCGCCACCCAAAGGGCCTGGATCGTGAAGGAAGCGTCCCGGACCCAGGCATAGCGGTAGTCCCAGTTCCGGGAGCCGCCCACCACCTCTGGTAACGACGTGGTGGGCGCCGCGCAGATAGCGCCGGTGGGTGCAAAGGAGAGTGATTGGAGCACACGGCCGCTGTGGTGCACCATGTCTTGCCACGGACCCACGTAGGCCTGGTGGAGCTCAGACCACGACTCCCACCCCGCCACGGTGTCTTCGAGCCGGGAGCGTATTTCCGACGGACTCCAGACCCGGGCCGAACTGCCCTCAGTCTGGTTCCCGTGATGCAGGGCGAAGCCCATGCTTTCGCCTTGGGCAAGCTGGAAAAGGCCCGAGGCCGCGGCGCCGTCCTGGTCGAGCGTGAGCGCTACGGGCGTCGACAGCACCAGCCCGTCAGTGCTCTCCGACTCCGCCATTCCACCGTCCACCGCGTCGAGCGATGGATGTTTCAACCCGTAATCGGGGCGGGGGACGTACTCCAGGGACAAGTCGACCCGACCCTCCGTACACGTAGCGCGCCGCAGGAGAACGTGAGGCGCTCCTTTGCCCAGCTCATGTCCCCGGTTGCCAGAACCCATGGCAAGTGCGTCGGTGATCGTGACCGAACCGGTCGGTGTGCGCTGCGTGGTCTCCAACACCATCGTGCGGTCCAGGTAGCGCCTGCTCACTTCGGTCGCGTTGGTGGCCCCTAAGAACCAATGCCCGGCTTTCTCGTCGAGGAGGCGAGCGAAGGTCGAGGGGCTGTCGAACCGTGGGCAGCAGAGCCAGTCGATCGACCCGCCCCGACTGACCAGCGCAGCGCTGTGCCGATCCGATAGGAGCGCATAGTCGGCTATGGGAGTCGTGGTCACGTGAACTCCTTCGCTCGGGGATGCGCAAGATCCGATCTGGAAGCGCCGACGAGCATCAGATCAGATCTGTCCAACTGCGACTGGAGATGGGCCATCGGCTGTCGGCTTTCGGCGATCGGACTGGCATGCTCAGCGAACCTAGCCCGAACGACTTGGGCGATGGGCTGGTTGGCGGGCGGCGCCAAACCGTTTAGGCCGCGCTAACGTTCGTCCGGCATCACCCTGAAAGGTGAGCTGTCCCGCCGCTTGGCCACTCACCCTCAGAAGTCGGGAGGTCGACCAACGATGGTGATCCACCAACCAGACCAGTCCGAGTTCAGGTCAATTCTGCCCGAGGAGATCGATTGGAAGCCGTTTCCAGGGTTTCCGCCATCGGCGCGACTGGCAATCGTCGTCGGCCATCCATCGGAACCAGGACCATACGTCATCCGGGTCAAGATCCCCTCGAGCGTCAAGCTGATGCCGCACCAGCACCCGGAGGACCGCGTCTATACGGTCATTTCGGGCGTCTTCTACATCGGCCTGGGAAGCGTGTTCGATGAAGAGCAGCTGCAGGCATATCCACCGGGAGCCGTCATTGTGCTCCCCGGTGGTACCCCGCATTTCCACTGGGCGAAGTCTGGAACCTACGTCACCCAAGTATCGGCCGTCGGACCGCTCGGCCTCGACTACATCGACCCGATCGACGATCCCCGGAACCAGTGAGCAAGGTCTCGTATCGGTGCCGGTCTCGGGGGCGACGCTTCGGTACAACCTCGGTGAGAGCCTACTGGAACTCTCTCTCAAGTCTCTGACCTTCGGCGTCGCAGGCCGGCTTGGCTCACAAACGCGAGACGAGCTCAGCCACGATCTCCGCCGCTGGTCGTCGCTGCCTGGCGAGCGCGACGCTCTGTCCAGCCCACATGGAGAGCGCTTCAATGTCACCGGTGGTGCCAACCATCGGCGGCGCTGGCTCGTAGCGGACGATTGCTTCGCCCGAAGCGAAGTGCGCGACGACATCGCCCACTCCGGGCCGACTCTCCAGAGGCGGCCGACCCGCGGCCTCCCACATCTCGGCCGTCGAGTTGCGGAGCGCGCGGTGGGGCGAGTCCGGCCAGTCGACGTCGTAGAGGTCGGGGTACCACTCCGCGTCGGTCTCGACCGCGTTGATCAGGCGAGTGCGGTACTCCTGGTGGATGGGCATCTCCTCGGCGAGTAAAAATTGAGTACCCACCCATGCCGCTTGAGCGCCCAGGGCGAGGACGGCGGCCACGCCGCGAGCGTCCCCGATCCCTCCGGCGGCGATCACTGGCACCGGCGCCACCGCGTCCACGACGGCGGGCACCAGCGGGAGCGTCGCAATCTTGCCCCCCACGTGCCCCCCCGCCTCCCAACCCTGCGCCACGATGACATCAACTCCGCTGGCCACTGCCCGCCGCGCCTCTTCGGCGCTTCCGACCGTACACAGAACGAGTCCGCCCGCATCGTGGACCCGCTCGATGTAGCCAGCGGGATCTCCCAGAAACAATGACACGATCCGCAAACCGGCCTCGAGGGCTTCATCGAGGCGACGGTGCTGATCGGAGGTGAGAACCAGGTTGCCGCAGAAGGGACGATCCGTGAGCGCCGAAGTCTCGCGAACTACGTCTCCGGCCGGATCGGACCACGTCAGCGTCACCATGCCGAGCCCACCGGCATTCGAGACCGCTGCCGCCAGTTGGGGGACCGCCACCATCGCCGCCAAGACAATCGGCTGTTCAATCCCGAGCAGTTCGCAGACCGGCGTTCGCACTACTGCCATCTACCCCTTCGATCCGGGCTGTCCTCCACCAAACACGGACAGATCCATATTCTTCTAGGACTCATACGATGTGGGCATCGACTCGGCGACCCGTTTGTTCCAACCGTGAAAGCTCGAGTAGTCGCCTGCATCCCAGGCCTCGCGCAATCCCGGTTTGCTCAGGTCCCAGTCGGGGCGGATCTCGCTCGACGCCGCGCACAAGTCGGACCACAGGTCGTAAAACGACGGGCGTCCCCAGAACCAGTAGCCGTTGTAGATGCTGTGGATGAGGAGTCCAGGCTTGAGCACCAAAGTGTGGGGGATCATCGGATCGTGCTCGGGGTCGGTGTATTCCTGGATGTCGAGGTCCTTTTGGATCGTCCGAGCTGGGTCCGAAAGAAACGTCCATTGGGCACCGACTGCGCCCCGGAACTCCTGCAGGGTGTGGTGGTCATCGGTGGCGATGGTGACGACCTGGGTATAGGCGACGGCGATTTTCGGATAGTTCGCTGCGAGTTCCAGGTGCTGCTGGTGTTCCTTCGGACAGTAATTGCCTCGCGCCAGCGTGAGGATCATCGGATCGTCACCTTGGAGCTCACTGAGTGTGCGAGCACTGTTGGTGTGATCCGGCAACGAGTAGTCGGGGAACACGCCGCCTGGTCTGATGTCGGATCGCATGGGGTGTCTGCCTTTCACTCGACGATGCTGCTGGGATCTCAGTTTCGGTTGGGCTGGCCGCCGCCAGGTGGCGGATCTTGCCGGTTCGGAGACCACCCATTCATAGTGGAAGAGTCGATCGGCGACCGCGCTCGCCCGTCCGATGTCTGCGGGATCGGAGGGCGCGCCGACGACGACCCATTGACGAGTGGTGTATTCATGAATTCGGCGGGGACGGCAGCCAAAATGATCAGTCCCCCACTGGGTCGGCGCTTTGCCCTACCTCGATCAGCTACCCGTCGGAATCCCAATGTAGCAACGAATCTCGTGCTGATGCTGCTCCGGCGGCATCAAGAACCGGCACCCCGGACGCTCCCTGCGTCGTCCGCGCCCTCCTCTGCGCAGGCAGGCCGAGCTGGCGGGACCTGGGCTCGATCGTCGTCCGATGAGGCACAGCACCCCGCTATGTAATCCGAAGAACCTTGAAGAGTTCGAGCGCTTGAGCCGGACATCGTGGTCGCGTGGGGAGGATCTGAACCTCCGACCTTTGGAGCGGCCGGGTCCGATGACCAGGACTTATGCGCTGACACGGAACTGGGCAGAAGCAGGGATTTTGTAGTGACGGATTCGGCGTTGTGGTTGGCGGAAGAACCCAACCAGAGGGGCCCATCGGCCGGAAGTCAAGTCCCGAATTCGCTCAGGAGCCGGGCGCAACTCCTGGTTGAACCGGTCCACTGAGAGGGCGGCCGGTGACATCATTTGCACAATGGCCACCAAGCCACGCTTGTCAGTGTGGCAGTTCTACGCGCCATCAACCTCATCCGTACATTTTTGAGCTTCTCTTCGGAGGTCGAGATCACTGGACACTGGCCGCGGCAGAGATCTCCACTTGATCAAACCCGTGGCGGGTAGCAGTCGGGGATCTGCAACCGGCCGGGCAGTGGAGTTGGCTCGTCGCCTTTCGCCGAGCGTGCTCGCCACCTTCGCCCTCGGATATCTGCTTGATCCTGGATTCTCAGTGACCGATGTGGCATGTTCCCCGTGAGCTCGGATGCCTACAACGGAGGTGCAGATGCTGCAAAAAGGGAGAGGGTTGCTGCGTCGGGTTGGAACGGTCGCGGTTCTGACGACCGTCGCGTTAGTGGTGGTGGGGTGCGGATCGGGCGGACCAAGCGTGTCACAACCGATCACGAGCTCGACCAGTGTGTCGGATTTCAGCTCCACCACGACCAGCACCGGGACCTCTGAATCGTCCGCCATCGCGGAAGCCTCCACGACAACCACGAACAGGCCACCGAGGACGACAACCAGCAGGCCCACGGCGACGACCACGACAGCACCGGCCATCACCACGACCACGACCACGACAGCACCAACCACCACAACGACGGAGCCCGACGCCGGGGTGATCAGGCGGGTGCTCGCTCTGTTGGGAGCAGCAGTCGCCGCACTCACCGGCCAGTCGACGACGACCACGACGACCGGCCCAGTGAGCTCCTCCGAGGAATCCTCCGCTCCATGGGGATGGATAATCGCGGTGCTGCTCGTAGGGGCCGTCGTTGCCGCGGTGATCATCTTGTTGAACCGGCGAAGCCGGAAACGAGTCCTACTAGCGTGGCGGGACAAGACCAGGGGGACACTCGAGGCTGCTGTCCTCGTCGAGCGTCTCCTCCCGACTTCCGGTGGTGATACCGCGCCCGCGCCCCACTGGGAAGCGGTGCGGGCGCAGGTCACCGAAGCGGCCGGCTCGCTCGAACGAGCCGCAGCGGATGCGCCGACGAGCGAGGCTCGCCGCACGGCAAGCAGCTGCGCCGATGCCCTGCGCGCGGCGGTGTTTGCGCTGGACGCCGACCGCCTTCTGCGAGCGGGGGGCCGCTCGCCGACAGCGAGTGAGTTGGCCGCCGCCGACGTCGCCATTCGGCAAAGCTCGGTGGCCGTACATGGGGCGCTGGAAGCGCTTGGCACATTGGTCGACCCTCGACAGCGGCCAGACGGGGTTTAGCGGCCGACCCGATGACCCCGGCGGGGAGCCAACGCGGCAACGGGACGCCCCAAAAGTCCCGTCTTCGAGGCGGGCGAAGCATGCCAACACAGAGGGCGGTCCAGTCGACGAACCAGGGTGGCGGGGGTCGACCTGTGGCTGCGAAGTGGCGAAATGCGGCGACCCCGGACTCCGTCCCCCGAGTCCGCCCGAATCATCTTCGATCGCGTACGTGACGAGCTGTCGACTCGTCTCTGTCACGGTCGCTCGGCGCCGGACGAACTTTCTCAGAACACCTGGGCCGGTCCGCTCCTCCTGATCACCACGTGGGCCCAAGACCTTCTTCAGCGCGCCCCGTTTCGACTCACTGAGCTCGGATCCGGGCGCAGCTGCGCTTCGCATCCGCGCCTACGCATCCCGCAGCGCTGAAATGGTCCGCGAGAGCCCCGGAACCATGAAATCCCCTCCGAGATCTCTCTCGAGGGGACTTCCGTGAATGCGACCCGGGGCACTTCCCGATCCCCTATTGGTGGCGGGGGTTCACGACCATCGTGCGACTTTCGGGTTACTGACCCGACGTAGTGGCTGCTTACGGTGTTCCACCTACGCACTGCATAAGGCACGCGCCCGTTCAATGTCGGCCGCCGAGCGAGAGCGCCCCAAGGAACCGGCACTCATTCTGTCAACTTCGACGCATTTCGGGCCTCCGGTGCCCTCCTCGGCGTGCTCATAGCGGAATGCTCCGGGCGCTACGAACGCGGGCAGTCCGCCAGCCACCCCGTCACCACATGCGCACTTATCGTCGCTTGGGCTCGGGATGAATCACGTGGCCCTGAGCGAGCATGTCGACCAGCCGCTCGATTCGCCGCGCGCGGGTATCGGGACGCCGGGCGGTTGTGACCCGATAGAGGACGGCGTAGCGGTTCGCCTTGTCGAGCCGTGCAAAGGCTTTCGAGGCCGGGGGGTTGGCGGAGAGGGCCCTCTCCAGGTCGTCGGGCACCTCGATGCTAGCGGCACCGCCGTAGGCGGCGTCCCAGGTCCCATCGGCCTTGGCTCGCTCCACCGCACGAAGCCCGGCTGGACGCATCCGACCTTCAGCGGTCAGCCGCTCGATGATCGCGATGTTGCGCTTTGACCAGGCGCTGCCTGCACGACGAGGGGTGAATCGTCGCCGGAAGGTGCCATCATCGCGGCGGGCGAGCTGCCCGTCGACCCAGCCGCGGCAGAGGGCTTCGTCGAGGGCCTGGTTGTAGGTGAGCGAGGTTGGGCGCGTTGTGCCCTTCTTGGCGAGAACCAGCCAGACACCCTCTGAGTCCGAAGGGCGCGTTGCCAACCATCGCCGCCACGCAGCAACGTTCGAGACGATCAGCTCCGCTGAATCGAGTGTCATGAGAGAGATGCCAACTGTGTCGTGCCTTGGCCGATCAATTGCCAGTCAGCGTCTTGGCGCTCTTGAACCCTTCGAGTTGACGCTCCACAATCTTGGCTGAGGTTAGCGACCGGACAGGCGCCCTCGTCACGACCACATGCGGAGAAGTCGCAGAGCCCCAACGACCTCCACGGAGCAGTGAGCCTCTCGAATGAGTTCGGCTCGTAGACGTTTACGTCAATCCAGGATCGAGTGCCGAGGGCGAATTGCCCGGGCTCGGAGGAAGCCGAGCACCATCGATTCTCCGTCTGGCCGCAGGCCGTAGGTGTGTGGATTGAGCGGGCGCCGGGTCTCTCGGTCCCATCGGGACTCCTCCTCGTCCAGGACGCCGAAGAGCTTCCACCACCGGATGGGGATGTAGATGGCCGACGCCACCTGGTCGAGCGCGATGGGATTCCCCCCAGACGACCACCCCTGGGCGACCAGGACAGGGTGAACGTCGGCCACCAACTGGTGCTCCTCCGCCCGTCCCTGCAGGAGCCGTAGGCCGACCGCTTCGGTCACGGCGAGCGGGAAGTCCCCGCCCTGCTCCGTCTCGGCAGCCACGGTCGACCAGAGTTCTGCCGGACGGTCGAGCAGTTGCCTGCCGTGGGCCGTCGCCACGAGCCGCCGTCCCCGACGCCGGACCAGCCGGAGCCGCCGAACTACTTCCCTGATCGTCGTCAGCTGGTGGACGTCGGCCTCAGAGCGTGGAGGCTTCGGCCAGTCCCACCACCCGAAGCGCTCGGCCGCATCGGCGACATCGGCCGGAGGCAGGTATCCGTTCTGGGTGAGCGGCGCACCGTCGGGCCGGGCGCAGAGCTGGAGGAGCCACCAGAACGGTGCCACGGCGGAGTCGGGGTCTTCGACAGCGACGGCACTCAAGAGGCGGTTGGCCACGGACGCTCGCCATTCCGAGAGCACCGGGTGCCGGGCTAGTTCGATCCAGCGGGAGACCCGCTCAGTGGTGACCAGTCCGACGTAGGTCTGGCCGGGCGGAAGGTCCATCGGTATCGTCAGGACGCGCTCTGTGATGCGTCGTGCGGTGGCGCTGCCCGGTGGTCCACCTGGGACCAGCTCACCGCTCGCGACGGCCTCGCCAAGCACCCGCTCGACCGCCTCGAGTGCATCGGCCTCGAAGGGACCCAGGATCGTGCTCCACGCCAGGACGTCGGTATCTGGCGGCTCCACGCCTGATGCGCTCTGAGCAGACTTGAATGCGGCGACACCCGTCGTCTCGTCCACTTTCCAGGCCTCGAGGACCTGGGTCGTCTCGGCCGAGCGCGCGACCTCGGCCAGACGTTCCTTGCCGATGGCGTCGAGTAGCACCGCCGTCGCCTCGGCCAGTGCATCCCAGTCACTGGGATCGTGACGCCGCGGTATCTCCCACCAAAGGAACGACTGCACTGCCGCTTGATGGACCTGGTCGAGACCCTCACCCGGCCAGAGAGCGTCGGCCACCACCTCGAGTGCGCCGGCAAGCTCGGGGTGTCGCGTCTGGGCGAAGCGGGCCGCCCTCTCGATCTCGTCCATGGTCAAGGCCGGTCGCTGGCCGACAGCCACACACGTTGGGGACTGCCGGTCGCGGCGAGCCACCAGCGCCGGGTCGGCTTCGTGGCGATGACCGGACTCGCAACGGCGTCCTTCCGTGTTTCGGGGTGCTGAGCACGCTGCTGGCATAACGTCCACGGGTCGGGGGAGCCACGCTCCGCGGCCCGCCATATGCGCAAGCAAGGTTCCGGCGTGGTGGTTTCCTTGACTGGGATTCCGGCGCGACCGCATGGACCAGGGGCATCGGGCATCGGTGCGGCGTTCGCTGCTGTCGAGAACTTCATGCGGACGTTCGCCATCGAGCTGGGTCCTGACGGGGTGAGATCCGTTTGCCTTCGAATTGCCGCAAATCCCGACAGAAGGACCATTCAGTACACCATGGACGTGGTCGGCAGGATGATGAGCATCACAAGCGAACAGGCACGAGTGAGGTTTGCGGAGAGCACGATGCTCAAAGTTTCGCCGCTCACATCCGATTCGGCCAAGGCCGTGTTCTTTCTCGTCTCTGACAGGGCGACGAATGTTGACGGGTACGGTTCTCAACTCGTCGGCCGGCGCGGTTATGGACTGAGGACGTAGCCGGCCACCGAGGAATGATCGCCCCGGTGCGCCGTCCGGCAGGTCCGCTGCGAATTGGACGTGGGATAAATCTCGCGGCAGCAGAAGGGCCGGTCCCCAGGACCGGCCCTGACCGGCACTTTCTTTGGTGGCGGGGGTTCCGTTGGTTCAAGGGTCGCCCGGACCTCAACAGGAGCAAAGGTGCTGGTAGGCGGGTTGTGCATACGCAGCCGCCCAGGCACTGCACTACTCAATGTCGGCGCTCCGCGGTCGGAGTCCCCATAAACGCGCCACCCCTCCGGACGGCCACGGGTGATGACCCGAAGGTCATGCAAGGACCGCTGAAGCAGTCCCGGCCATGCATTTGCCCAGACACCTCGGGCGCCCCAGCCTCCCGATACAGAGACCTGGCGTTGGAGGATGCCGCGACCTTGGGATTACCCAGTCGCTCAGGCTTGCGGGGCTGGCTTCAGTACCTCTTCGCACCACTGCCGGAAGCTGGTGGGGCTGGCTGTCTCGGTAGTGCGGACCGCGCCGTTGTCGAGGCCCTCGTCTTTCGCTCGCATCATGTCGACCATGCCCTGCACGAAGGCATTGCCCATCCCGTGGCCGGTGAGCCTGGCCTCGAGATCGTCGAGTGACTGCCGCTCGTAGCGCACCGGCGAGCCGAGCACCTCGGACAAAATATGGGCCATGTCGTCGTGGGCGAGGTCTTCGGGGCCGAGCACCGGAACCGTTCCGACCCCTGTCCAGGACCGGTCGAGGAGAAGGCGGGCCGCGACCGCGGCGATGTCACGGGTGGCAACCGTCGGGACTTTGCGGTCGGGGGCGAGGGTGTTGGTGAGGATGCCGTGGTCGCGGATCTGCTGGACCTGGCGCAGCGTGTTGTCCATGAAGGATGGGTTGGCGAGCGCTCGGTAGGCCACACCGGTCCTGGCGATGAGGTCGTTCATAGCCAGCGAGGCGGTGACCAGCCCGGCCCGGTTGGCGACCGCGGTTCCTTGCCCGAGCGCCGAAATACCCACCACGTGCCCGACCTGGTGGGTGGTGAACGCGCGGGCCGCCGGCTCAGTGAACCCCGAGTATGCCGCCTCCAGGCTCGGCGCCGCTGGGTCCGGCGGGACGAGCCAGAACACGGCGTCAGCGCCGGCGAAGGCCTGGTCGACCACGCCAGCTTCGCTGTGCGAACCCACCACCACCTCGGCGCGCTCTCTCACCTGGATCGAGAGTTTGGCGGGGTCGCGTGCGATGACACGAAGTTCCTCGTCCCCAGCGGTGGTGCTCTCGAGGAGAAGACGAAGGGTCTGGCTACCAATGTCACTGGTCGGAGCGGTGATCACGATCATGGCAATCATGCTGAGACCCTGGCCGGGCAGAGTCCAATACCTCTTCCAGCTGATTGATACCCTTTGGGCATGGATCTCGATCTGCGAAAGCTTCGCTACTTCGCCGCGGTGGCGGAGCATCGGCACTTTGGACGGGCGGCGGAGCTCCTTTACATCGCCCAGCCGGTCCTCAGCCGGCAGATTCGTTCGCTGGAGCAGGATCTCGGCTGCAACCTGTTCGAGCGGACAACCCGCAGCGTGCAGCTCACCCCCGCCGGCCGGTTGCTCCAAGAGGAGGCACGCCGCGTCTTCAGCACCGTCGATGCTGTGGTCCGGCGGGTGCACGAGGTCGACCGGGGAGTCGAGCGGTTAGTCGTCGCCTTCGCTCCCGGGCTTCACGTCTCAGAGATTGTGCGTGCCTTCGCGCTCACGCATCCCGGCGTCGAGATCGAGCTGCTTCACTTGCCCTGGTGGGAACAAGATGCCCCACTCCGCGACGGTCGGGCCGACGTCGGATACCTCCGACGTCCTTTCGATGAGGCCGGACTCCGAGCCATCCGTGTCGGAAGCGATCCCAAGGTGGCCTGCCTTCCCGCCTCCCACCCGCTCGCCCGTCGAGTCTCGCTAAGCCTGACGGATCTCGAAGGCGAGTCGATCATCGACGGCGCGAGTCGACGGGTCTCGTCGGTGGAGGAGAAGTTCGAGCTTATTGTCGCCGGACACGGCATCGCTGTCGTCCCGATCAGCGTCGCCACGTCCTATTCCCGGCCCGACCTCGTCTACCGGCCGTTGGTCGACGCCATTGCCCTCGATACCTGCCTCGTTGTCATGGCCGACCGTGAGGACCCGCGGGTGGCCGACTTCATGGCCGTCGCCGCGGAGACGCTGAGCGACAAGCCGGCCAGATTTGCCACCGTCGACTAACCCCCTCGCCGTTCCACACCCAAGTGAGAACGCCTGAGATGCGCAAGCCTCACCGCGGGGTCGCTCAACCGACCACCTTCGGGTTATGAGACGGTGACCTATTCGCGCCGTACAACTGGTCTGGACAAACTGCTGAGATTCGTTCAATTTGGGTCTCTACCTGAGTAAATCTGACTCCACCAACCTCGACCTGGAAACTGTCGTGTGACATCGACATCCGAATCCGTGGATTTTTGTGGGATCCCACAGACCTTCGGGCACTCAACGGTCATTCGCGGCCATGTTCGTTACGGGGGCATCTGTACCCCGGCGACAAGGCACCCGCGACCTCCCCGAGGGCCTTGCATCTGCCGGCAGTCATCTGGCCCAGAAAAGGTTCAGAGCGCCTTAGCTCCCAAGGCGATGTCGAAGCCGGCGCCGTTGCGTGCCACGCCCACCAGGAGGATGCCGGCCCATTCAAGGACGTAGGCCATCTCAAGCCCTCCTGCGTCGAGGGGCCGCATGTCCAAGCTCTCCAGAAACGCCGCGACGGCTGCCTTCGATTCACCGCCGTCGCCGGCGAAGAACACGTCCATCGGCTTGTCTTCAGCAAGGACGCCCTGGAGGATCGTATTGAATGCCTTCACGACGTGCGTCCCCTCGGCGGCGGCGGCGATCCGCTGGGACATCGAGTCCCCCGCGGTAGTGACGAGTCCGCTGGCGTCCTCATTGAACGGATTGGTGATATCGACGAGGATCTTGCCTGACAGCGCATCGCCGTAGTGTGCGACCACTTCAACCGCGCCGGCGTACAGCACGGCCACGATGACGATGTCACCCGCCGGCCTTTCCCCGAACGTGCCGACGATGGCTCCGTTCCCAATCTTGTCGGCAGCTGCCTGCGCTTTGGCGGTGTTGCGGCTCATGATCTCGATGGTGTGGCCGTGCTTCGCAGCCCGGGTGCCGATGGCGGTGGCCATGTTGCCCGAGCCGATGATGCTGATGGTGGTCATGATGTCTGCTCCTTCGTGGTGTCTGGATTAGTCGGTAGTGAGGGACTTACGGGCGCGATGGGCCGGCGAGTCGAAGGGTTCGTCCACGCCGGCGACGAACTCAGATCACTGTGGTGCCGCCGTCGACAACCAGCTCCATGCCGTTGACGTAGCTCGAGTCGTCCGAGGCGAGGAACAACGCCACCGACGCGATCTCCTCAGGGCGGCCCATTTCTCCCCGCGGGATCACGGACTCGAACACAGCCTTCATCTCCGAGGACATCACCGCCTCCATCATCGGCGAAGCGACCTGGCCGGGGGTCAGCACATTCACCCGGATCTTCCTGTCCCTCAGCTCGGATACCCACACCCGTGCGTAGGCGGGCAGCACGGCCTTGCTTGCTGCATACACACTCCAATCGGGGTAGCCCCGGAGCGACGCGTTGGACCCGGTCATGAAGATCGAGCCTCCATCGTTGAACAGCGGCAGCGCCTTCTGGACCGTGAACAGCGTGCCGCGCGCGTTCAGTGAGAACGCTGCATCGAACTGCTCCTCGGTGATCTCGCCGAGCCTGCCCTGCTCGCCCACCCCGGCACTGGCCCACAACACGTCGATCGTTCCCTTTTCCTGCTTGACCGTCTCGAACAAACGGTCCAGATCATCAAGGTCGGCCGAATCGGCCTGCACGCCGGTCACATTCCGGCCGACCAGCTCGACGGCTTCGTCCAGCTGATCCTTCCGCCGGCCCGAAATGAAGACATGAGCTCCTTCCTCGACGAACAACCTGGCACCGGCCAGCGCCATACCGCTTGTCCCGCCTGTGATCACCGCGACCTTGCCATCGAGCTTTCCCATGAGTACTCCGTCCGTTTGCGCTGCCGATGTTATGTACACCGATCTGATTGGTTAACGTACCAGAGAATGCAAGCTATGTACACCGGTCGGTACTTATGTGCGTTAAGCTGGGCATATGACAGAGTTGGAGAAGGGGCCGCGGGGTCTGCGCCGCGGCAGGGGCGCGCGAGAGCGGATCCTCAGCGCTTCACAACAGCTGTTCCGCGATCAGGGCATCAACCGCACCGGCATCGACCAGATCTGCACGGTGGCCGAGGTGTCCAAGCACACGCTGTACCAGCACTTCAGCGGTAAGGACGAGCTGATCGCCGAATGCCTACGCCGATTCGATCCCTATGTCCTGCCTGAAGTCTTCGAGCGAACCGACCTCACCCCTCGAGAACGCCTCCTCGCCGCCTTCGACATCCACTCGCCTCTGTGTCCGTTTATTGCGGCCGCCGTAGAGATCCCCGACGCGGGCCATCCGGCGCGCCTTCACGCCCGCGACTACAAGAAGGCCTTTGCCACCCGGCTCACCGATACCGCACGCGAGGCCGGCGCCACCGACCCCGAACAGCTCGGCGAGCAACTGGCACTGCTGCTGGATGGAGCGTCGGCCCGCGGCCGAGTCCTCAACACCGAAACCTTCGGGACCGCCGCCGCCATCGCGGCCGTCCTCGTCGACAAAGCCATCCCCACGACAGCGGCACCGTCTGGCGCAAGCGCTGTCGAGCTACACGGCCACGATCTCGAAACTGGGACCCGCATTGTCCCGCCCCGAGGCTTCCCGCGGAAGAAAGTTCCGGGCGACAATGTGGGATCGATGCCACCACGGCCAATGTCTGGGCACTCGGCGCCAACGGCCCCGGGCACGCAGCCGGGTTGACTCATTCGAACCCGAGGGTGCCTTCATGTCGTTCCCTACGGCTGCATCCCACCAACGACTAGGAGGAACTGATGGGCTCGAAAGACAGTCGGAAGTTCGGAGACGCCAACGTCACTGGTGTTGTCATGTTCGAGAGCGACGGGTGGCGCTTTGCTCCCGTTGCATGGTCTCTGGACGGCGAGGAGGACCGATGACGACACTGGAGGAAGCAGCAGCCATCGCCCGTCATGACCGCGGATTGGTCGTAATTTCCACACTGCGGTCCAACGGCACGATCCAAGCGTCCGTTGTCAATGCCGGTGTGATCGCTCACCCCGCCAGGAGCAAGACTGTCCTGGGACTAGTCACTGCAGGGCGGATCAAACTGGCTAACCTCCGCGCCCGTCCCCAGGTCACGGCAACCTTCCGCGACGGCTGGCAGTGGGCGGCGGTCGAAGGGCACGCCGAGCTCGTCGGGCCTGATGACCCCCAGCCGTGGCTTGACGCTGAAGGTCTACGGCAGCTCCGTCGAGAGATCTTCGCCGCTGCCGGCGGCGAGCATGACAACTGGGACGAGTACGACCGAGTCATGGCCGAAGAACGCAGGGCCGCCGTGCTGATCACGCCGGTCCGGATCTACAGCAACTGAGGGTCGGTGGGCCCCGTAGCTCGCCGCAAGACGGCAACAGTCTGGCTGAACTCAGCGCTGTAGATGACGAAGGCGAAAGATCCCCTTAGCGATCGGACTCCAATCGGCGAGCCTCAGAACGACGTTCGTTGATGAAGCGGTGGATGGCTTCGCCGGCGTGGTCCTGAAAGGACGGGTTGGCCAGGTTGGGGAGGAAGTCTGCTTGGTTGACCATGGGACCGGTGAGCTTGTTGGCCGCGCTGGCGTAGAACACGCCGCTCGACAGGCTCGGATCGGTAACACCATCGACCAGTCGCTTCGCGCCCACGTCAAGTTTGTGGCTGAGACCCAGGGTGGGCATGATGTATTTGGCCCCTATGCGCATCGGCAGTGGGAGGTCACTGGCTGCCTGGGTGCCGGTGGTGTTGCCGGGACTCACGGTGATGAAGCGGCGGTCGGGGTGTTGGCGGGCCAGGTAGGCCATCCACAGGGCGCCGATGTACTTGGCCTGCCGCGAAAGCGAGGTTGAAGTCAGGCTTTTTGCCGACGAAATAGCTGCCATCAATGACAGTGGCGAACTCGTCGGCGGAGTGTGAGACCCACGATGGCCCCTTCATCCGCAACTTAGGGACCCCCCTGACTGCTTCACTTCCTACGAAGACTGCAACCTCGCCAAGCCGCCCCTCGGCCAGGAGACCCTCGAGGAGGACGACGTGGCCAAGGACATTCGTCGCGAACACGGTGGTGACCCCGTCAGCGGTCAAGTCCATCGAGTGCGGGCCAATGACACCAGCGTTCATGACCAGCGCGTCGACGGATCCGCTGATGGCCGCGAGGCCAACACGAACCGAACCCAGATCGGCGACGTCCATGAGCACGATGTCGAAGATGCGCCGGCCGGTCGCTGCTTCGAGCTCGGCCTTCGCACTTGTCGCCCGATCTTGGTTCCGGCACGCCAGGTAGATGCGGGCGATCTCGGAACGTAGCGCCAGTTGCCGGGCCACCTCCTTGCCGATCCCGGCGTTGGCGCCCGTGATGAGCACCGTCTTTCCTGAGGGTGTGCTCACGCCGATTCCCTCTCACCTTCTGTGGACGTAGGGAGACCGTCAAGCAAGCTGAAGTGGGCATCCATCGCGACACTTCGGACCTCGATCAGCTGCTGATATTCAGGCGAGTTGTACCACTTGAGGGCCGTCTCACGGTCAGTAAACCGCACGAGTGCTCCTGAAGTGAGTGAGCCATCGCCGTGCAGGACTTCCCAGTTGCTATTGGCGAGAGCCTCGCCTCCGTGCTCTTTGGCCGTCTGCCCAGCAACGGGGGCGTATTTCTCACGGTACATTTCCGGGTCCTTGACTGTGAATTCGACAATCACGTATGCGCTCATGCGGAGACTCCTCAGTTGTTGGTTGTGATCTGTGCTCTCGGTCTTGGCTCTTAAACGTCACCGCCGACAGGCGCTACGTCGCTACTCGGCCTCCATCGACTGCAAGTGTGACCCCGTGCACGAAGCTGGCATCATCACTGGCGAGGAAGACGATCGCCGCAGCAAGTTCCTCGGGCTCAGCGACGCGACCTGCTGGTGCGAGTGCCGCGAGCTGATTCACCATCTCTTCGGGGACTGCTTCCATCATCCGGGTGCGCGTCGGGCCGGGGGATACAGCGTTCACCCGAACGCCACTCGGGCCGTATTCGGCGGCCCAAGCCTTCGTCAAGAGTTCGAGGGCTGCCCGGCTGGCGCCATAGAGAGCCATGCCCGCCTGCCCAAAGCTGGCGACCATCGTGGAGATGTTGACGATCGAACCCCAACCGCGTTCGGCCATGGCTGGCGCCAGTGAGGCGACCAGGAAGAACGGAACCTTGACGTTGAGTGCAAAGGTCTCATCGAACTCTGCTTCGGTCGCTGCGTTGCTTGGTCCGAGCAAGGCGACGCCAGCGTTGTTGATGAGGATGTCGACGTGACCATCGCCTGCCTCAGTGGCCCACTCGACCAGCTCCTGGGCTGACTGCAGATCGCTCAACGTGGTGAGCCGGAACGATGCACTGCCGCCGCCGTCTTCGATCTCGGCGACCACGTCCTTGGCTCGTTGTTCGTTGCGTCCCACGACCAGTACGTGAGCGCCACGGGCAGCCAAGGCGATGGCCGTTGCCTCGCCGATCCCGCTCGTCGAGCCCGTGACCAGAGCTGTCTTGCCTTTTAGATCAGTCATACGTCGCCTTATCCTCTCGTTTCAACTGGGTGCTGTAACTCACTTTGGCATTTACGAACTGGGTTGTCAAACTCAGTTCCTGCTACCATTGGAGGATGGTCAACGAGACGAGTGAACGGCCGCGGCTCACCCCCAGGGGGGCCCGCACCCGGGCACGAATAGTGGAGGAGGCCGCCGCCCTGATCCATGAGCGTGGGGTCGCGGGCACCACCTTGGAAGACGTCAAGGTGGCGGCGGAAGTCAGCGGCTCTCAGATGTACCACTTCTTCCCCGACAAGAACGAACTCGTGCAGGCGGTCATCGACTACCAAGCCGAAACCATTGTCAATCGCCAGCGGCACGCGCTCAGCAGCGCGAACGGGGTCGAAGCCTGGCGGAAGATGGTGATGACCGCAGCGAAGCGCACCAAAGCAAAGGGGGGCTGCCAACTTGGCTCGCTCGTCGGTCAACTCGCCGAGAGTGACCCCGAGGCCCGAGCGCTCATCGCGGCAGGGTTCGATCAGTGGGCAGCCGCCATTAGCGATGGGCTGAGATCCCTTCATGCCGACGGGAAGCTCCCGTCGGACGTCGACCCGGACGACCTCGCCGTTACCCTGCTCGCCACGCTCCAAGGGGGACTTCTACTCGCCCAGGTAGAGCAGAGTCCCCGTCCGTTCGAGACTGCCGTCAATACCCTTCTTGCCCTTGCCATCGGCAAATGAACTCAAGCTGGGTTCGTTCACAGCCATCGCCGCGGTCGGCTCACGCCTCTTGGATGATGCACGTGCATCCACACGATGCGCTGGCAGACCCGCTGTCATTCGGGATGCCGGACACATCGCTGCGCCCAGTGAGTTGCTCAGGTCTGGCTTTCCGCGAGCTCATTCAGCCGACCCTGACTGTTCGTGACTCTCGGACGTGGACCGGCCTCGTCAAGATGGACGGAATTCGATGACAGCTCCTCGCGTGGGGGAGACGTTCCACCTCGACCTCGACGGGACGGCAGTTGCCGGCCGCTACATTGAAGTGGATCCCCCGCACCGCATGCTGCTGAGATGGGACCGGCAAGGAACCGACACAGTGATGCCGACACCGACACCGACACCGACATTCCTTGAGATCACGCTCACCCCGACAAGTGACGGCACAAATGTGAGGGTGCAATTCTCCGGCCTAAGTGCAGAGGATGCCGCTTTCTATCCGCAACTCTGGGCACGCCACCTTGACCGGATCGCAGCTGTCTTCGCTGGCGCTGAACTCGGCGCATTTCCTGGCAACTGAGTGGGACCACATCTCCGACACCTATAGGCGGTTACGCCAGGTCAACTCCATGCAACCGGCCGGCCACGGGGCAGTGCAGCTGCATGGGCTGCACGGGGCATGCCCCATGCAGCGCCTCAGCTCCGCAGTCCCTTGTCGCGAAACCGCAGCACAGGGCCCCACGTGGGCAACGCGCTGCATAGGGCAGCAGGCAATTTTGGAGAGATTGTCCTTTCCTTGCTTCGCCGATCGTCCTTAGGGTGAAAGCCAGCAGAAGCCGGCCCAACAGAAAGGAAGGTCAGATGCCCCAGTACGCAGCCCTGGTTTACGAAAAGGGCGACCCCGACTGGTCGACACTCGACACCGCAGAGAAGCAGTCCACTATGGCCGAATACGGTGCCTTCGGAGCCGCAGCGGCCGCAGTCATGCGAGGAGGAGCAGCGCTGTACCCGACATCGACTGGGACCACAGTCCAAGTGGAGGGCGGCAAAGGCGGAAAGGTAGTGACGACGGACGGTCCCTTCGCTGAAACGTCTGAGGTCTTGACGGGTTTCTACCAATTTGAATGCGGCGATCTCGACGAGGCAGTGAAGTGGGCGGCGCAGATCCCCGCCGCATGGACAGGGAAGGTCGAGGTTCGCCCGATCATCGACTTCAGTTCCGGTGCGGCCTGACACCGCGTCGTCAGAGAGTGGCCGCGAGGCCCTCGTCCGGCTCGTCCGTGACGAGGGCTCTCGCGTCCTCGCCACACTTGTAAGAACATCCGGATCCCTCGAAGTAGCCGAGGACGCAGTGCAAGACGCCGCAATGACAGCGCTCCGCACGTGGCCGCTTACCGGCATACCGGTCGAGCCGAGAGCATGGCTCACAAAGGTTGCGCGAAATCGCGCCATTGACATCCTGCGGCGCGAATCACAGCGCTTCGACAAAGAGTCTTCGGCCGAGCTGATTATGGCCATCAGGAAGACTTATGTCCCCGATGATCAGGACGCCGACGACGATCTCCTCCGTCTCATCTTCACCTGCTGTCATCCTGCCCTTACTTTGGAGACTCAGACGGCGCTTGCCCTTCACACCCTGTGCGGCCTTACGGTTGCCGAAGTCGGACGTGCGCTGCTCGTACCCGAGCCGACCATGGCCAAACGATTGACCCGAGCCCGCCGCAAGATCGCAATCGCCAAGATCCCCTACCGCACTCCAGAATCCGGCAACATGGCAGAACGCCTGGCCGGAGTCCTGGTCACCATCTATCTCCTCTTCAACGAGGGGTACAACGCCACTGCAGGCGATGATTTGATCCGCAAGCAACTGATGAACGAATCAATTCGGCTCAGCAGACTGCTCCACGAGTTGCTTCCTGAAGAACCAAGCACGACAGGACTGCTAGCGCTCTTGCTCCTACAGAGCTCTCGCAGTGCGGCTCGTCTGAACCAACGAGGCGAGGTTGCTCTTCTCGCGGATCAGGACCGCACCAAGTGGGACAGAACTGCGATTCAAGAGGGCATGTGCCGCCTCGGGGAGGCTCTGCGTCGTACACCGACCCAACCCGACTTGTACGCAACCCAGGCAGCCATCGCAGCCTGCCATGCGCTGGCCGACTCTTGGGAAGACACCAACTGGGCTGCCGTCGTCAGCTGGTACGACGTGCTCCTCCGCATTCACGACACGCCAGTCATTCGGCTAAATCGCGCCGTAGCTCTCGCGGAACTACACGGGCCGCAAGTCGGACTCGAGTCCCTCGAAGGCATTGCTCGACCTCGGGACGTAAGCCGGTTCGACGCGGTGCGCGGCGAACTGCTCCATCGACTCGGAAGGTTCGGAGAGGCGGCCGAGGCCTACGACGCCGCTCTGGCTCTGCCCGCTAACAATTCTCAAAGACGATTCCTAGAAGGGCGTTTGGCAAATCTCCGGACTGACCATTGAACCAGCAGATTTGGCATTTCGCGTGCGAATTGGTCGGACAAATCAGTCACTGAATCGAGCTGCTACGAATGGCGAAGTGCGGTTTCGGACCATGCACACGCCGCTCTTCGTGCACCCGCCACCGTCGACGTGAGGGCCATTGGACGTCGGGCATGTAGCCGGCCAGCATTCTCCCCACCTCGACCATGGGAGCGCCAGTAGTCACCACGGGATGGAGGGCGGCGAAGCCCCGTATTCGTCTTCATTGGTCAATGTGCCTCGGACCATTCGCTCAACCGATTCCGATCGGGAGGCCTACGTCATTTGCCACAAGGACGGCTCGCCCATCCTCCCCAGGTCCTCTCCGATGCCTTCAAACGGCTCGTGACCCAATCGGGACCGCCCCGCATCAGGGTGTATGACCTTCGGCACACCCATGCCACGTTCCTCCTCAAGGCGGAGTACCGATCAAGGTGGTGAGCGTTCACCATGGCGACGTATCAGCACGTCCTACCCGGCATGCAGGCGGAGGCTGCGAAGATCTTTGCCGTGCTACTTGAACGTCCAAAGAGTTCAGTGCAATGAGCGAGTCCGAACGTTCCGACGGTTCCCACGGTTCTCTCTGGTGGAACACCCGGAGGAACGTCGGCCACGACGGCATGCGCCCTGTCGATTCGAGCCCGTGACCAGGCCTGTTGGTGGCGGGGGGAGGATTTGAACCTCCGACCTTCGGGTTATGAGCCCGACGAGCTACCAGACTGCTCCACCCCGCGGCGAAGCGACCATCCTACATGGACCGCACCGCACCCACCACGGCGGTGTTCCCGCCCTCCGACAGGCGGACTGACCGGGAGGGCGGTCGGCCCCGCCGCTACAGCGTCTGCGCTGTCGGCGGAGGAGGCGGTGGGGAGCCCGGATCCGCCGCCTTCGGGGGCGGAGCGGGCGCGGCCGTTCCGCCGGATGGGGTCGCAGTCGGGGCGGCCGCCGCGGACTCGGGGGCGAGCGTGATCTGGCCGTGCTCGGACTCGTGGGCCTGCAGCGCCGCCACCAGCTGGTCGATGTCGGAATCGGTGGTCGGCGTCGCCCGGCCCGTTTTCGTGGCGTAGAAGGCGGCGCCGAGGTCCCGCAGCATGCCATCAGCCGCCTTCTTGGCCTGCACCTCATTCATCTTTGCCTGACCCTTGGCCGCCGCGTCCTTGGCCATTTCTGTCGCGGCCGTTGCCTGCGCCTTGACCTTGTCGAGCAGTCCCATGGGACGTTTCCTTTCCTTGTGCCTGGTCGTCCCATCATGGGACCGCCCGCCCCGCTCCGCAACCGGAATCGCAGCAAAACCCCGCCTCGCCGGGCTCAGGTCCGAGGTGCCGCCGAGGCCAGCGTCGTGGAGGTGGTGCTTGCGTTCTTGGGTTCGGTGCTCGTCGGCACGGTGGAGGAGGAAGAGGAGGAAGACGACGTGGTCGACGCGCGGGAGGCCGAGGTCGTGGTGGTGGTCGTCGCCTTCGTCGAGCCCTTCGCCCCCTTGACCGGCGGCACCGTCGTCGTCGTGGTGGTGGTCGATGGCGTGGGAGCCTCCGCCCCGATCACCTGCTGCGCCTGCGTGATTTGCTGTTGCATCATGTTGATGTCCGTCTGGAACGCGGACAGGTTGCCGGCCTTGAGCGCGGCCAGCGCGTTGGTGTAGTCGGTCTGCGCCTGCTGCAGCAGGCCGGACACGGCCAGCGGCACGGTGCCCGTCGAGGACACGCCCGATTCCGACGGCAGCGACACCGTCGTCTGCAACAGGTCAGACAGCACGGCCGACAACGACGTGTCGATCTGCACCGTCTTGCCGAGCACGCCGACCACGTACTGCAGCTGCGGCTGCGGGTTCGTCGTCGGCGAAGCGTAGAGCGGGCGCAGGTACACCATGGAATTGGCGATCGGCACCATGAGTGTCTCCCCGAGCAGGACCTCGGAGCCGTGCTGATCGAGCAGCGTGATGTCCGACGACACCGTCTTGTTGGCGGAGATCTCCGCATCCGCGTTGGCCGGGCCCGCTGTCCCCTGCGGGGTCTCGTAGAGGTCGAGCTGGCCGTACTGCCCCGGGTCTGCCAGCCCCACCATCCACGCGGTCAGGTTGAAGTTCTGGTTGTTTCCCGAAAGGTTCGTCTGCGACGCCGGCACGAAGCCGTCCGAGACGGTGAAAACCTGCTGGTCCGGCGCGCTGCCCGGCAGGGAGTACACCTGGTACTGCGGCGACATGCGGGCGGGGGTGGTGGAGACCAGCTGCCCCTGGTTGTTGTAGGTGTTCTGGGCCAGGAGCGCCTGCGACTGCGGCCCGGCGCCGGCGGTCGGTGACAGCTGCCAGGCATTGCTGGCCGCGTAGAACTGTCCCGAGTTGGTCAGGTGGTAGCGCCCGTAAATGGCGGACTGAATGGAGAAGATGTCCGGCGGGTAGCGCAGGTGCGCCAGCAATTGCGCCGGCATCTTGGAGATCGGCGTGAACATGTTCGGGAAGGCGGACGAGTACGCCTTCAGGATCGGGTCGTTCGGATCGGTGTCGTAGTAGGTCATCTTCCCCGAGTAGGCGTCGATGACGACCTTCACCGAGTTGCGCACGTAGTTGTAGCTCCCCGGCAGGTCGCTGCCCACCGCCACCTGCTGGGTGCCTGCGTTCTGCGAATAGGCGTAGTTGGCCGTCGTGGTGTAGCCGTCGACGATCCAGTCGATGTGCCCGTTGTTGATCACCGCGTAGGGGTCGTGGTCGAAGGTGAGGAAGGGCGCCGCCGTCTGCGCCATGGAGACCGGGTCCCGGATGAACATGATCCGCGACTTTCCGGTGATCTGGCTCGAGATCAGGAGGTTGAAGTCGCCCAGCCGCAGCGCGAAGGCGGCCCGGGTGAAGATCGACGAAAGCTGCACACCGCCGCTCCCCGTGTAGTGGCTCTCGATGTTCGTCCCGTCCTTCTTCTGGTAGTCGACTTCGAGCTGCTTGGAATTGGCCACGACGTAGCCGGTCTCGCCCACGCCGAAGTAGACGTTGGGTTGGGTGATTTCGGGCATCCCGTTCGACGACGAGGGTGGCACGTCCTGGATGGCGAAGACCGGGTTGTTGGAAGTCGTCTGGTTGGACAGCGCCACCGCGGCCCCGTTCCCGTGGGTGTACTGGAGGTGCGTGTTGACCCACGACGGGGACGGTACGCCGGAGGCCGAGATGTCCCGCACGCCGATCAGCACCGGGGTGCGCGACCCGCTCAGCGTGTAGCGGTCCACGCCCAGCGAGGGGAACGAGTAATAGGACTTGATCCCCTGCAGGCGCTGGAACGTCTGGAGCGAGATCGTCGGGTCAGGGTCCCACTGGCGGATGTTGTCGATGGTGGGCGCGGCCACGACGGTCTGGCTGGCGCTGATGCTCGTGGCGGCCGGGAACTGGTGCACCCTGACGTTGTTCAGCCCGTAGGCCTCCCGCGTGGCCGTGATGTTGCGGTTGATGTAGGGCGCCTCCAACGAGCTCTGCGCCGGCGTGACCTTGAGCGTCTGCAACAGCGCGGGGTAGATGATGCCGACCACCAACGCGACGAAGGCCCAGATCCCGATGGCCAGCACCGGGAACGTCCAGCCCTGCCGCCGGATGTTGAAGAGGAGGATCACCGCGGCGAAGATCGACACGTAGATCAGGAGCGTCTCCGCGGGGAGGCGAGCGTGCACGTCGGTGTAGCCGGCACCGTTGACGTAGCCGTCGTGCGAGTTCACCAACGACCAGCGCTGCAGGACGTAGCCCGCCGCCTTGTCCAGCGCGATCAGGGCCAGCAGCACCGAGATGTGCGCCTTCACGGGCGGCCGCACCCGCGGCAGGCCACGCTGCGGCTGGATCCCGCCGTTGAGGTAGTGGAACACGACCGAGACGGCCAGCGTCACGATCAGGATGGCGAGCGTCCAGTCCACGATGAACGTCAAGAAGGGCAGGTCGAAGACGTAGAAGCCGATATCCTTGTGGAACTGGGGGTCGGTCACACCGAAGTTGCCGCCGTGGCGGAACAGGATCCAGTTGTTCCACTGCCCGACCGTCCCCGACGCCCCGATCAGGGCCAGGACGAAGGCGAGGCCCACGTAGATCCGTCCCGCATACGGCCTCACGAACTGCTGGTAGCGGCGGACCAGCTCGTCCTCCTGGGCCAGCACGATGTCGTGACCGGCGATGCGGTCGCACACGACGAGGTTCACCCACAGGACGGCGAAGAAGATCGCCCCGAACACCCCGAAGAGGCCGAGCTTGATCGCCAGCAGAGTCGAGAAGACGTTGTGGAGGTCCACCGATGAGAACCACAGGCTGTCGGTGTAGAGGCCGGCCAGCGAGCGCAGCGACACCAGCACGATGATGAGGACGACGACAAAGCCGATCAGCCACCACCGTGCCCGGTGGCGGCGGCGCGGCGAGGGATCAGCAGGCAGGTCGCTGGGGATGCGCACGAGGGGAGCCTAACGTCCGCCGCGCCTGCCCCAATGGCCAGGCAGAGGCCGCGGCTGCGGTCAGAAGCCCTGGTCAGTCACTCGCCGGTGCGATGAGGCAACGGCACCCCGAATGGGCCGGCGGGTAGGCGTGCCCGGTGGGGAACGTCTCGGTGCCGCTGACCGCGCCGGCCAGCGCGTTGTCCTCGCAGTCCGAGCACCCGCTCGCCGTCGTCACCACCCAGCGCACCTTGCCGTCCACGCTGGCCGCCGCCACGCCCGCGGAGAAGGCCAGCGTGGCCTGGTCGCCGGCCAGGCGCTCGACGCGCTCGCCCCGCCATTCGCGGAAGGCGGCACCCATGCGGTCGGCCGGCTCGCCGGTCCCTTCCGCGACCTGGCGCCGCAGCGTCGTCACGACCACCCGGGCCAACCCGGACGCCGCCTGCTCCACGGCGTCGCCTCGGCGGATGGTCGCCGCGCCGGCTCCGACGAACACCGTCCCGGCGGCGAACGCCTCGTCCAGGTAGCTGCGCGCCGCGGCGGCGAACGAGGCCAGGTGATCCTCCTCGGAGCCCATCAGGTCGTCGGCGTCCATCGCCGGCGCGTTGCGCAGGCGATCGAGCAACCGGTTCTGGTCGTCACCGAGGGTGCGCTTGATCGTCCGGCTCAACCGGGCCGTGACGGGCGCGAGCAGCTCGTCGCGCCGGGCGATGATCGGGTCGTCGGGCCCGGGCACCGCCTCGGGCTCCTCTTCGCGGTCAGCATCGAGTGCCCCCACGGGGTCGACTCCGGCCATCGCGGCATTCGGCGCGGCCACCGTCTCCGCCGCATCGACCGTGGGGGGCCGCGGGGCCGGCGGCTCGGTCGCCGCCGCGGGCTGCCCCGTCTCGCCGGACCCGGCGCGGATGCGCGCGAAGAGCTCATCGACGGAGGGACCCCCGGCGCCGGACTCGTCGTCCGCCACGCCGCCGGACTCGCCGCCGACGACCGGCGTCGGGCCGGTGGGCGGCGCCGCATCGGTCGCATCGCCGACCTCGTCCTGATCGTGAGGCATCTCGGCCGTACCGAGGCGGAACTGGTCGGCCACGCCCTGGGCGGCGGCTCGTGCCTCCTCGTCGGTACGGTCGAGGTGGGCCAGGATGCCGTCCACCCGGTCGCGCACCCCGTGCACCGAGGCGGCCATCTCGTCCCGGGCCGCCCGCAGTTGCTCGATCTGGATGCCCAACACCCGGCGCCGTGAGGCCAGGTCGGCCAGCACCCGGCGCCGCGCCTCTTGGACCTGGTCGAGGAGGGCGCGCCCCTCGTCCTTGCCGCGGGTGATGATGACCTCCCCCGCTGCGATCGCCTCGGCAATGATGCGCTCGCTCTCCACGCGGGCCTCTTGCTCCGCGTTGGCCACCAACAGCTCCACTTCGACGACCCGTTCGGCCGACGACGCCTCCATACGGGCCTGCAACTCGTCCACCTGGCGCTGCGTCTCTCGCAGGAGGGTGGCCGCCCCTTCCTGGGCCTGGACGACGATCCGGGCCGCCTCCTCGTGGGCGTGGCGCAGGATCTGCGCGCTGTGCTGGCCCAGTGACGCCGTCAGGGTGGCCTCGTCGACCACCGGGTGGTCGGCCCGCTCCTGCGCCTCGGCCAGGGCGGACTGCAGCTCTTCCTCGCGCGCTTCGAGCGCCTCGAGGCTGCGGGACACGGACTGCAGATAGGAGCGCACTTCGTCGGTGTCGAAGCCCCGCCGGACGACCGCGAAGGAATGCTGGGAGATGTCGCCCGTGGCGATCCGGGACGACGAGATGGGAGCGCGGCCTTCTGCCATGGCCAGAGCCTATGGCGAAGCTTGGGCCGGCACAGGATTGCTCGGCACCCTGCCCCCGAGGTGTTCGAGGATCCGCAGCACCTGGTCGAGGTTGTTCACCGCGTAGACGTGGAGCTGGGGGCTCGCCTTGGACTGGGCCGTTTTGAGTTCCACCGATGGCACGAAGAACACGGTCGCCCCCGCCTGTTCCACCGCGACGGTTTTTTGCGCCACGCCGCCGACGTCACCGACGTTGCCGTTCGGGTCGATGGTGCCGGTGGCCGCCACGATGCGGTTCCCCGTCAGGCGCCCGGTGCTCAGCTTGTCGATGATGCCCAGCGTCATGGCCAGGCCGGCCGACGGGCCGCCGATGTTCTGCGTGTGCACGGTGACCTTGACCGGGAATTGCCAATCCTGCTGCGTCATGGGATCGATGCCGAGGTAGGCCGTCGGCGTGGTCGGCGGCCCGCAGCCCCGGTCCACCAGCCCCTTGGGAGGTGTGCCGAGCGTGACCGACTTGGTCACGACCGGGCCCTCGACGAACTGTCCGACATCGTTGATGGAGGATTCCTCCACCTTCAACGCGACGTTCGAGCCCGGCGTCAGTCCGTGCAGCGCGTTGACGAGCGCACAATCGCTCGTGACGGGGGTGCTGCCCACGGCAGTGATCACCTGCGCCACTTCCAGCGTGGAGGCGGCCGGCGAGTGGGGCGCGATCGCGAAGATCAGGGCGCCCGCGTTGGTCGATGTGACCGAGTAGCCGAGGTGCGACAGTGCCGCCGCGGTGGCGTACGACTGCGCCTGCGCCATCTGGAGGTATCCCTGGTTGAGGTACTCGCCCTCGTTCACCGAAGGACCGAGCAGGTCGGGCCCCGAGACCACCTCGCTGTTCGAGTCGAAGAACCGGTACTGCAGGTAGTTCAGCGCATTGAGCTGGGTGACGAAGACATCCGTCAACAGGATCTTGCCGGTCAGCGGATGGCCGTCCGCTGCGGGGACCTCGATGTACGGCGCGACCGGCGAGGCATTCCCGGGCGTGATGGCGAAGTAATTGATGGAGGTGCGGGCGGCGATCAGCACCGCCGCGACGACGATGACGAGGAAGGCAGCGAGGATGCCGGGCCAGAGACGCCGCCGGCGTCTGGGAGCGGTGGGTAGCGCGCCGCCCGCGCCCGCACTGGCGCCGGCCGCGCCGGGGCCGGCGTCGGTGGAGGTGGGGTTCGCCGCGGCATCCCCGTCGGCGGTCGCGTCAGGTTCGGACATACTCGGGAGGTGAGCGACGATGTTGCCACGGAAACCGCGTGCGATGGCCGCGCCGAGGTCCGCCGGCGGCGCGTCAGCATCGCCGGGCATCGGGGGGACGCTGCTCTGGCCCGCCGGGGGCTGACCGATCCCGACCAGGGCGTACGGGTGGCGGCGCTCGGCGCGCTGGCCCGGCTCGGTGCGCTGCAGGCCGCCGACGTGGAGTCCGCCCTCGCCGGCGGGACCCCAGCGCTGCGGCGGCGCGCCGTCGAGGTGGCACTGGCGGCGCGGGGCACCGGCACGCGCTCGTCGCTCCCCCGCGCCGTCGCCGGCGCGCTGGACGATCCGGACCCGCTCGTCGTGGTCGGGGCCGCCTGGTTCCTGGCGGAGCGGCACATCCGGCCGGCGGTCCCGCTGTTGGCGGCGACGGCAACGGAGCACGGTGACGCCCGCTGCCGCGAGGCCGCGGTGGCCGCCCTCGGCGCCATCGGTGACGTCGCCGGCCTGCCGGCCGTCCTGACCGCGCTGGGTGACTCGCCCACGGTGCGGCGGCGGGCCACGGTGGCACTGGCCGGATTCGACGACCCGCGGGTGACGCCCGCCCTGCGGGCCTCGGCCGGGGACCGCGACTGGCAGGTGCGCCAGGCGGCGGACGAGCTGCTGGACGATCCGTCCGACGAGCTGCCTAATCCTCCTCGTTGAAGAGCCGCTTCAGGCGGTCGAAGGACTCGAGGCAGACGCCGGCTCCCTGGACGACGCATTCCAGCGGCGTGTCCACGAGGTGCACCGGGACGGCGGTGGCGTCGGCGATGCGTTGGGTCATGCCGCGCAGCAGCGCGCCGCCTCCGGTGAGGTGGATCCCCTCGAACATGATGTCCTGCGCCAGCTCGGGTGGTGCCTCGCCCAGGCACTCGGCGGCAGCGGCGACGATGGCGGTCACGTTGTCCTCCAGCGCTTCACGGATTTCGAGCGGGGAGAGGATCACCGTCTTGGGCCGGCCCGTCGCCACCTCCCGCCCGCGGATCTCGGCCTGCTGCTCTCCCTCGTGAGGGGAGGCCGAACCGATGGCGAGCTTCACCGCCTCGGCCGTGCGCTCGCCCACGGCCACGCCGTAGGCGTGGCGCACGTGGTTCTGGATGGCGGAGTCGAAGTCGAAGCCCCCGCACCGCAGCGCCTGCACCGCGACGAGACCGCCCAGCGAGATCACGGCCATCTCCGCGGTGCCGCCGCCGACGTCGACCACCATGTTGCCCACCGGCTCGTGGATGGGCAGCCCGGCCCCGATGGCGGCGGCCATCGGCTGCTCTATCAGGAAGCTGGCTGACGCTCCCGCCCGACGCGCCGCCTCCTTCACGGCGCGCCGCTCGACCGCGGTGATGGCGGACGGTACGCAGATCAGCACCTTGGGCCGGTTGAGCCGCCCGACCCCGACCCGGCGCAGGAGCACGCTGAGCATCCGCTCGGTGACCTCGAAGTCGGTGATGGCACCGCCGCGCAGAGGCCGCTCGGCCACGATGTAGCCCGGCGTGCGACCGATCATCTGCCACGCGTCGGTGCCGATGGCGAGCACTTCGCGACTGCGCGAATCGAGCGCGACCACGGTCGGTTCGTTCAGCACCAGGCCCTTCCCCTTGGCGTACACCAGCGTGTTGGCCGTGCCGAGGTCGATGGCAAGGTCGCGGGACATGGGGCCTCATGGTACGGCGGGGCCGTCGGCCGACGGCACTTTCCTGGACTTTCTCGGTATGGTCGCCCCAGTGAGCGACACACCCGAGGACCCGGAGGAGGACACCCCGGGTCCGGGCGACCTCGGGGGAAACGGGCGGGACGACCCCGATTCGCCCCAGCGCGGCTGGATCGATCCTGATGACCGGCTGTGGCGCCACCCCAGCGAGATGGCTGCTCCGGGGCCCGATCCGGGCATCCCCTTCCTGCTCAACCCCCCGCCGCGCCACCAGTACCGCAGCGCCGTCATGGTCTTGGTGGGCGTCGGCGCCGTCATGGCCGTGGTGGCCTGGGTCATCGTCCTGCTCTCCCCGGCCTCGGAGCACCCGCTCGAGAGCGCCACGTTGGACACGGCGGGCAGCGGGTCACTGACCACCCTGGCCGGCCCGCAGAACGCGGTGCCGGCGGCGGCGGTGACCACGGGCCGCTCCATCGTCGAGCTGCAGGCGACCACCACCCACGGCACGTTCCTGCTGATCGGGGTCGCCGTGGCGGAGGGGGGTCTCGTGGCCACGACCGCCGATCTCCTCGGCGGCCTTCAACGCCTCGTCATGGTGGGCCCCGGGGGCACGCGCCGGGCCGCCTCGGTGGTCGCCACGGACAAGACCTCCGACATCGCGCTGGTCAACGTGCCCGAGGACCTTCCGGTGGCGCCGTTCGCCACTGACACCGACCTCGACAGCGGAACGCCCGACCTGGCGCTGAGCTTCGTGTCGGCCGGCGGCAGCAAGGTCGCCCTGCACTGCACGTCCGGCACCGTGACCGACGTCGGGGCGGCCATCGCCGACGGGCCGGCCTCGACCATGCCGGCGATCACCTCCTCGCCCGGGACGCCGCCGGTCATCGCGGGCGAGCCGCTGCTCAATGCCGGAGGGTCGGTGATCGGGATCCTCTACGACCCCGACCCGGGCACCACCCCCGCCACGTTCCTACCCAGCGACCTGGTCGTGGGTGTCGCCAACGACCTGCGATCCGACAACATGGTGGTGCACGGGTGGTTGGGGGTGCAGGGCACCGACGCCCCGAACGGCACGGGCGCCAAGGTGGAGCAGGTGCAGTCCGGCGGTCCCGCCTCGGGCCTCTTGGAGACAGGCCAGCTCATCGTGGCCGTGAACGCCACGCCGGTGCGCTCCATGGCGGAGCTGCGGGGCCGCCTCTACGTTCTGCCCCCGGGTGCCCACATCACGGTCTCGGTGCAGCAGCCGGGCACGACCAAGGTGGTGGACATCACCCTCGGCAGGTCCTCGTAGCATGCAAGGGTGAGCATGTTCGGTTCCAGTGACCCCGACAATCCGATGGGGGGTCTCCTCGGCGACCTGCTCAAGGTCATCGGGTCGGGGCCGGGGGCCGCCGACAGCTGGTTCGAAGCCGCCCGCACCCTGGCCGTCGGGGTGGCCACGGACGGCGGCGAGGACGAGAACCCCGATCCACTCGTGCGCATCGCCTTCGAGGAGCTGGCCAGGGTGGCCGAGCTCCACGTGGTCGAGGCCACCGGGATCGGTCCCGCCTCGGGTGGCGGCGGGGTCTCCTTCGAGACCGTCGGGCCCGGGCAATGGAGCTTCCGCGCGCTCGAGGCCTACCGGCCGGTCCTCAAGGCCATGGTCGATGCGCAGCAGCAGGGAGCTTCGGCGGTCCCGTCATCGCTGGACCTGAGCGAGCTCGACCCCGACTCGGCCGGCGGACTGGGCGGCCTCCTCGGGCAGTTCGCGCTGACGCTCGGCCCGGTCTTCCTCGGCATGCAGTTCGGCTCGGCCGCCGGGCACCTGGCCCGCCGCGCCTTCGGGCAATACGCGCTCCCACTGCCCTGGCCCGAGTCGTCGACCCTGTTGCTCGTGCCGGGCAACGTGGCCCGCTTCGCCGAGGACTGGAGCCTTCCCCTGCAGGAGGTGCAACTCTGGGTCTGCCTGCGCGAGCTGACCATGCACGCGGTGCTGACGCGGCCCGGCGTGCGTGCCTCGCTGATGACACTGCTCGGCGACGCGTCGGCCCATGCCGCCGCGGCGCAGCGCTCCATCGTCGAGCGCCTCGGCGACGG
This sequence comes from uncultured Acidimicrobiaceae bacterium, assembly GCA_963736515.1. GTDB lineage: Bacteria > Actinomycetota > Acidimicrobiia > Acidimicrobiales > RAAP-2 > Bog-473. The sequence continues at coordinate 326,690 of CAVTPE010000004.1, forward strand.
GCTGGGCGGCCAGGCCTCGCTCGAGGAGGCGCTGGGCGACCCCGAGGCCCTCCTCTCGGACCTCATAAGCCCCGAGCAGCGCAGCATCTCGAGCGCACTCACGGCACAGACGACCGCCATCGGCGCCTACGTCGATCACATCACCGCCGGCATCGCCGAGACGCTGACGTCGTCGCCGTCGGCGCTGCGTGAGGCCTGGTACCGCTACCGGATCGAGGAGGGCAAGGGCGAGCAGGCCTTCGCCGGCCTGTTCGGGATCAACGTCGGCCAGGACGAGGTCGACCGCGGGCGCGACTTCGTGACGGGCGTCCTCGAGCGGGCGGACGAGAGCGCATTGACCCGCTTGTGGTCCGACGAGATGGACCTGCCGACCCCGGCCGAGGTGGACGCGCCCGGTCTGTGGCTCGCCCGCATCGGGTTGCTGGACTGATTCCGCCGACACCCGCCGGACGGAGGGCCGGGTTCAGCCGACCGGCGCGGGCACGCGGTGCGCGTCGGCACGCCGTACCGATGGACGGCGCCCCGTCACGGTGAGCTCGGCCCCACAGCTCTCGAGCTCGTGGCGGTTGAACGCGGTGGTGACCCGTCCCCCGAGGACGAGCGTCTCGATGCTGCCGTCCCATCCAGGTGCGATGGCGTACACGTAGTCGGCCATGGCGTCGTCGTCGCGGATCGTCGCCAACAGGTCGACGAGGTCGAACAGGTGCTCGACCATGGCCGTCTCCGCCAGGCCGGACGGCGTGAGCGTGCACACCAGCGCCGCCTCGTCGTCGGTCAGCTCGCCGACCAGCTCCTGCATGTCCCGGACGACTGCATCGCCGTCGGTGGCGTGGATCTCCCCCATCACTGCCTCCCCCTCGAGCGGGCCCGATGACCCGCAACGTTTGAACAACAACGCAACCATGCTTCCACCATCGGGCTGCCGTCCGGGTGGCACTTCGGGGGCAATTCGGGTGCAGCGGACGGCCGGTCCAGGCCCCGTGCCCGCCCGGTGCCCGGGGCGCGGGCGCTCCGGGGTCAGGCGTCGGCCTCCTCGCCCCAGTCGAGGACCCACTCGAGCGCCAGCTGCTCGCGCTCGGCGTCCCGGACGACACGTTCGCTGTTGCGGCGGAACTGGGGATCGTGTGGCGGCAGCAGCACCAGTCGGGCCAGGACGCGCTCACGGAACGGCTCGATCACCTCGGGCGAGCCGTAGTCCGACTGGACCTCCCAATGGGGGGCCACAGGCCCCAGGTAGACGACGCGCACGTGCCCGATTGGCTCGACCGGCTCACCCTCCTCGACGACTTCTTCCTCGGTGTCCGGGGACATTGGAACCTCCTGGCATTGGCGATCGGGGCCAGCGTAGCCCCGGAGGGCGGAACGACGTTCTCCCTGGTAGAGCGCGAATCGGGCGCCGGATTCTTAGGAACTTCCTATCCGCGAAACCTGGCTCTGAACGGGGTGCTCCCGTAGAATGGTGCGTGATAAGGGAGCCGAACGATGAATACCGATTGGATGGGCCGGGGGAAGTGCAAGGAAGTTGCACCCGACACCTTCTTTCCAAATGACGGCATGGGCGTGTTGGTCGCCCAGCGCATCTGCGCCGAGTGCCCCGTCTCCGAATCCTGCCTCGAGTACGCACTCGAGCACCACATCGACCATGGTGTCTGGGGTGGTGCCTCCGAGCGTGAGCGCCGCCGCATCTTGCGGCGCCGCCGCCTCTCCCACGCCGTCGCCGCGAATTAATCCCGACGCCGGCGGGCCCGGCCGGCCGGCGGGCCTCCCGGCTCCCCCGGCCCGGCGTGTCACGCTGACGGCGTGCTCCTCGAGTGCGTCGTCAACGTCAGCGAGGGCCGCGACCAGGCGGTCCTGAGCGGGCTGGCCACCGCCGCCGGCTCCGCCCTGCTCGACCTGCACCGCGACCCGGACCACCACCGGTCGGTGCTCACCCTCGCCGGCCCTGCGGATGTGGTGGCCGCGGCCGCCCGCGCCCTCGCCGCCGCGACCGTCGCCCACCTGGACCTGCGTGACCACGCCGGCGCCCACCCCCGCCTGGGTGTGCTCGACGTCGTGCCGTTCGTCCCCTACGCGCCCGCCGGCCCCGCCCCCGAGGACCTCACCGAGGCGGTGGCCGAGCGCGATCGGTTCGCACGGTGGCTGGGCGAGGACTTGGGGGTGCCGAGCTTCGTCTACGGACCTCTTCCCGGCGGCCGGGCCCGGACCCTGCCTGACATCCGCCGCCATGCCTTCAGGGGATCGCCCGCTGGACTGACCCCGGACTACGGCCCGGTGCAGGCCGACCCCCGCCACGGGGCCACCGCGGTCGGTGCCCGTCGCGTGCTGGTGGCCTACAACGTCTGGGTCTCCCCGGCCTCGGTGGCCCGACGGGTGGCGCCACTGGTCCGGTGCCCCGAGGTGCGGGCGTTGGGCCTGGTCCTCGGGTCCCGCGCCCAGGTGTCCTGCAATCTGGTCGATGCGGACCGCTACGGGCCGGAAAGGCTCTATGACGCGGTGGCCACCCTGGTCGGAGAGGCCGGAGGGAGGGTCGAGGGGGGCGAGCTCGTGGGCCTGATCCCCGAGGCCGTGTTGGCCGCCGTCGCCCCCGGCCGGCGGGCTGAGCTCGGCCTGTCGGAGGACGGGACGGTGGAGTCCCGGCTCCCCGCTGTGTGAGAGAAGCGGCCGGCCGCGCTACGAGGCGCTGGCCACGTCCCGGCGAGCGAGGGCGCGGGCGCGGCGCAGACGCCGGCGCTCTCGCTCGCTCATGCCGCCCCAGATGCCGAACTTCTCCCCATTGGCGAGGGCGTACTCGAGGCAGTCTTCACGCACGACGCAACCCCGGCAGACCTCTTTGGCCTCCCGGGTGGACGCGCCGCGCTCCGGGAAGAACAGATCTGGATCCACCCCCATGCAGTTGGCCTGCAACTGCCAGCTTCGTTCTTGGCGACCGTAGAGCGTGGTGACTATGTCGACTGGCACTTGGTCCGCCCCCCTTCTTCACCTCAGGTGGCAATGGTGTAGTTACAGCGGTGTAGTCATCTTTCATCACGCACCCGCCAGGCGCAAGGGGAAATGTCTGTTCCAGGCACGAAATAGGCGCCACGGACCCCGATCTGCGCTCCCGGTAGAGGGAAAACCCCAGCTGAAGGCCCGATTCGGGCGTCCGTTGGCCGCGTACCCGGCGTTCTCGGACGATTTTCCCGCCACGGCCCGAACCGGGCCGATTGAGGCCCGGAACTGCCGAAATGCCTTCAGGCGGCTGGCCGCTCAGCCGGCCGGGCGGAGGACGCGGCGATGCTGGAGGAAGTCCACCAGCACGTAGCCGCCGAGCGCGTCGGGTGTCGTGTAGAAGGTGCGGCCCCCGTTGACCCGGGCGATCTGCTCCACGAAGGGGTAGTGGGTGCGCTGCAGGTCGAGGGCGAACGTGTTGATCACGATCCCCGCCCGGGTGCAGCGGATGACCTCGGCCATGGTCCGGCGCAGCGTCTCTGGGATCGGCGGGTAGTTGAACCAAACCTCGCCCGCGTCGTCGACGTGCGCCGTCGGCTCCCCGTCGGTCACGACGATGATCTGCTTCGACCCGTGCTCGTGGGCCAGCATGCGCCGGGCCAGCGCCAGCGCGTGCTGCAGGTTGGTGCCGTAGACGTAGTCCCACATGGCCGTCGGGACCTCGTCGGGGCGGATCTCGCGGGCGACCTCGGAGAAGCCCACGATCCCGAGATAGTCACGCGGGAACTTCGAAGAGATGAGCGTCTGCAGGGCCATGGCCATGCGCTTGGCCGGCACGAAGTTGTCCCGCATCGGCATCGACATGGAGAGGTCGACGGCCAGCACGGTGGCCGAACGACTGAGGGCCTCCACCTCGACCACCTCGAAGTCCTCGGGGGTGAGGCGGACCGGCACGCCCGACCCGCCCCGCCGCACCGCGTTGTGCACGGTGCTGGACAGGTGCAGGTTGAGCGGGTCGCCGTACTCGTAGGCCTTCGTCGTCTCCTCGCGATCGTGGCCCGTTCCGGTGCGCTGCGCGGCGTGGTCCCCGATGCGGTCCTTGTTGATCTGGCCGAAGAGGTCGGCCAGGGCCTTCTGACCCAGGCGGCGCACGCCGCGGGGCGTCAACTCGATACGGCCCCCCTGCTGCTCGATCAGCCCTGCGTCCGCCAGCGACTTGGTCAGGTTGGCCAGGCGATCGAGGGTGCGGGCAGCGTCCTCGCCCATGTGCTGGCGCACCTGGTCGAGGTCGATCTCACCCAGGGCCGCCGGGGTGGAGGCCGACTGGAGGACCTCCTCCATGCGGTCGAGCTGGCCCAGCTGGGTCGCCAGGTCCGTGGCCCGGTCCAGGCCCATCGGGCCCTCGCCGCTGAAGTCGTAGGACTTCTGCCAGCCGGCATCGGGCACGGCGCGCTGGAGGTTCTGGGCCAGACGCTCCACCTGCCAGCGCAGGTCCATGTCCTCGAGGACCGAGTCCATCAGTCCGCGCAGCTGCGCCTGCTGCTCGGGGCTGAGCGAATTCCACACCGCCTGGGCGGCGGCCATCCGCTCGGCCAGCTGCTCGAGCAGCTCGTCGAGGTTCTGCGGGTTGCCGGGGAACATGTCCCCGTACTGCTCCATGAATTCCTCGAAGCTGGGGTCGAGGTCGTCGCCACGCTCGCGCTGTTCGAGCATGGTGTTCAGCGCGTCGTAGGCATCGCGCATGCGCGCCATCTGTTCGGCGTCCATGTTGGAGAGCGCGTCGGAGGCACCTTCGAAGAAGGTATCGGCCATCTCGCGGCGCAGTTCCTCGACCAGCTCCTCGAAGCGCTCACGCGCCTCCGAGGAGACGAAGTCGTAGTGCTGCAGGCTGCTGACGCGTCCGGCGGGGTCGTCGGGTTGGAGGTCGAGCGCCATGCGCCGCTCGGTGGCGACGTCGTCGGTCACCTCGGTGCGTCGCTGGTCGCCCGAGCTCTGCGCCTCCTCGACCAGGTCGTCGATGGCGGCCCGCTCGTCCTGCTCTATCTCGTCGAGCTGGCGCGTGAGCTCGGCCATGCGGCCGTCGGGGTCACCCTCGGCCAGCATCTCGGCCCGCCGGCGCCGCAACTGGTCGAGCATGTCACGTAGCCCCGGCACCTGCTCGCCGTCGGCACCGCGGAAGCCGCTCCGGAGGAGCCGCCGCAGCGCGTCGTCGAGGTCGCCGCCCGCCAGGAGATCGTCGGTGAGGCCGGCCAGCAGGTCGTCGGGATCGAGGTCGGCGAATTCCTGGGTGCCGTCCCATTCCGAGTAGTCGTAGCGGGCGCTCATGTGCGTGTCCTCTCCGAGGCCCTATTTGCGCCCGCGGTAGAGGGCGCGTGCCCCGGACGCGTCCTTGTTCAACCGCTTGGTCAGGTGCAGCCCTTCGAGGAGGAACTCCATGGCGCTGGCCATCAGGGCGGGGGACTCGGCCTCGGCCGCCTCGGGGCCGGCCAGCTTGCGGGTCGGCGGCTCCAGCTCGGGCACGTCGGCCAGGACGGCCAGGTAGGCCGACGAGGGGAGGTCGTCGCCGACGTGCACCACGACCTGCTCGTGGAATGCCGCGACGATCGCCTGGGGGTCGTCGAGGGTGACCCGGCGGCGGAACACGGCCAGGGTGGCCGCGGCCACCAGCTGGGCCACCACCTCGTCCTCGTGACCCTCCTCCATGGCCTCGACCTCGATCTTGCCCTGGGTGGAGGGCACCAGGGCCGAGAGGTCGCTGATGCGCGGCACCGCCACCGGTTCGCCGGTCCGCAGGGCACGCCGCACGGAGGAGGCCACGAGTGTCTCGTAGTTGGCGATGGAGAGGCGGACCGAGACGCCGCTGCGCTGGTTGAGGTGGGTGCTGCGCCGGGCCAGCTGGCTGATCTCGGCCACCACCTCCTTCATGAACTTGGGCACCGTCACCGGCACGCCCGCCGTCGGCAGGTCGGCCTCGCCCTCCATGATCTTGACCTCGGTCGTGGTCTCGAAGGGGTAATGGGTGCGGATCTGCGCGCCGAAGCGGTCCTTGAGCGGCGTGATGATCCGGCCGCGGTTCGTGTAGTCCTCCGGGTTGGCCGTGGCCACGAGCATGATGTCGAGCGGCAGCCGGATCCGGTGGCCCCGGATCTGCACGTCGCGCTCTTCGAGGATGTTGAGCAGCCCGACCTGGATCCGCTCCGAGAGGTCCGGCAACTCGTTGATGGCGAAGATGCCGCGGTTGACGCGCGGGATGAGGCCGTAGTGCAGCGCCAGCTCGTCGCTCAGGTAGCGGCCCTCGGCGATCTTGATCGGGTCCACCTCGCCGATGAGGTCGGCGATGGAGGTGTCGGGAGTGGCCAGCTTCTCGCCGTAGCGCTGTGAACGGTGCACCCAGTCGATCGGCGTGGCCTCGCCGAGCTCCTCGGCGCGATCGAGGGCGTAGCGCGAGACGGGGTTGTAGGGGTCGTCGTTGATCTCCGAGCCGGCGACGATGGGCATCCACTCGTCGAGCAGACCGACCATGGAGCGGATCACCCGCGTCTTCGCCTGGCCCCGCTCGCCCAGGAGGATGATGTCGTGCCCCGCCAGGATGGCGTTCTCCAGCTGGGGCACCACCGTCTCTTCGAAACCGAGCACGCCGGGGACGAGCGAGGCCCCGGACGCGATCGCCTTGGCCGTGTTGCGCCGCATCTCCTCGGCGACCGATACCGACTCCCAGCCCGAGGAACGGAGGTCAGCCAGCGCGCCCGGCAGGTCAGCGGGTGGCTTCAGGGTGCCGGGGCGCGGAGTCGCGGAGGGGTCGAAGGGGGAGGAGCCGTCCATGGTCGAAGCCTAAACCTCGGGCCCGGACGTCCGTGCGGCGTTCTTCGGCCGGTGGTGCGCCAGCAATTGGTCGGCCAGGGCGCGGGCGGGACGGGCCAGCGCGCGGTCGCCCCGCTGGGCCAGGGCCACGGTGCGGCTCAGCGTGGGCGCCGTGAAGGGGATGGCGACCAGCGACCCGTCGTCGGGCAGCGCGATGGCGGGGACCACCGCCGCCCCGAGGCCCGCCGCCACGAACGATAGGACGCCCGCCATCTCGGCTCCCTGGCTGACGAGATGCGGTTCCACCCCCGCCGCCTCGCAGGCCGACAGCGTCACGGCACGCAGGTCGTAGCCCTCCCGGAACATCACCAGGTCGAGCCCGTCGAGGTCGCGCACCCGGACCCGGCGCCGGCGGGCGAAGGGGTGGTCGGGCGCGGTGGCCAGGACGAGCGGGTCGTCGAAGAGCGGCGTGGTCACCACCAGCGGGTCGGTCACCGGCAGCACCACCAGTGCCAGGTCGACCTCGCCCGCGGCCACCTGGGGCACCAGCTGGTGCGAACCGGCCTCCACCACCGCCAGGTCGATGCCCGGGTGGATGGAGTGGAACGCCACGAGGGCCGGCGCCAGCGCGCTCGGTGATGAGGCTGGGGGTGGCGCCGACGGCCAGGCGCCCCCGGGCCATTCCCGACAGCGCCCGCGCCTCGGCGCCGGTCGCCTCCACGTCGGCCAGGACCCGCTGCATGAAGGGCAGCAGGGCGGCGCCGTCGGGGGTGAGGGTGACCGGGCCCTGGCCGGGACCCCGGTTGAAGAGCAGCACGCCCAGCTCGTGTTCGAGCAGGCGGACCTGGCGGGACAGCGAGGGCTGTGCCAGGTGCAGGCGGGAGGCGGCCTGCGTGAAGCTCCTCTCCTCGGCGACGGCCAGGGCGTAGGCCAACTGGTGCAACTGCATCAATCAGAGCGTATCGCTCTGATCTTCATGCCATTTATGTCTTTGACGCGCCACCGGGCGGACCATAGGGTCGCGGCGTCGTACGGCGGTGAGCTGTGCCGTGCGGCAGGCACTGAGGAGGTGCGAGTGACGACGACGGTCGAGAGCGCAACCACGACGCCGGTTGCGATCGGGGCGCCCCGGGGTGGTCCGGACGTGCCCACCCTGCGCAAGGACGGCTGGTGGGTCGAACCGGCGATCACCGCGGCCATCCTGCTGGCCTTCGTCATCTATTCGACGTGGGCGGCCTTCGTGGGGAAGAACTACTACGCCGGCGTCGCGCTGAACCGGGACCTGATCTCCCCCTTCTACTCCCCCTGCATCGCCAACAGCTGCGTCCCGGGCAGCCACACCTTCGGGACGCTGCCCTTCTGGAACTACTCGCCGGCGTTGCTGATCCTCATCTTCCCGCTCGGCTTCCGACTCACCTGCTACTACTACCGCAAGGCCTACTACCGGTCCTTCTGGCTCTCGCCCCCGGCCTGTGGCGTGGCCGACGCCCACGGCAGCTACAGCGGCGAGACGCGGTTCCCCCTGATCCTGCAGAACATCCACCGCTACTTCTTCTGGATCTTGCTGCTCTTCAACTGCATCCTGACCTACGACGCCATCCTCGCCTTCCGCCAGCCCTACCTCGTCAACGGGGTCGAGCACGTGCACATCGGGATCACCGTGGGCACGCTGGTCCTCTGCGCCAACGCCGTCTTCCTGTGGCTCTATTCGCTGTCGTGCCACGCCTGCCGGCACTTCTGCGGCGGGCAGGTGAAGTCCTTCGCCAAGCACCCGACCCGCCACAAGCTCTGGAAGTTCGTCACGCCGCTCAACGCGCGCCACATGCGTTTCGCCTGGATCAGCCTCTTCGGCGTCGCCCTGTGCGACCTCTACGTGCGCCTGGTGGCGAGCGGGACGCTCCACGACCCCGGCTTCCACTTCTAGGCCGCGAGGATCCGCATGCCCGACTACGAAACCCACGATTACGACGTCATCATCATCGGGGCGGGCGGCTCCGGGTTGCGGGCCGCCATCGAGGCCAAAGAGCGCGGCCTGCGCGTGGCGCTCGTGTGCAAGTCGCTGCTCGGCAAGGCGCACACTGTCATGGCGGAGGGCGGCATGGCGGCCGCCATGGGCCACGTCTGGCCCGAGGACAACTGGCAGGTCCACTTCCGCGACACGATGCGCGGCGGCAAGATGCTCAACAACTGGCGCATGGCGCAGATCCACGCCATGGAGGCGCCCGACCGGGTCTTCGAGCTCGAGCGCTGGGGCGCGCTGTTCGACCGCACCGAGGACGGCCGGATTACCCAGCGGGACTTCGGCGGTCACCGCTACGCGCGCCTGGCCCACGTGGGCGACCGCACCGGCCTGGAGCTCATCCGCACGCTGCAGCAGAAGGTCGTCTCCATGGGGACCGACGTCTTCATGGAGTGCAAGATCCTGCGCCTGCTCCCCGACGCCGAGGGGCGCATCTCGGGCGCCGTGGGCTACATGCGCCCCACCGGCGAGATGGTGCTCTTCACCGCCAAGGCCTTCGTCCTCGCCACCGGGTCGATCGGCAAGGCATGGAAGTACACCTCCAACTCGTGGGAGTCGGTCGGCGACGGACACGCCATGGCCATCTGGGCCGGGGCCGACGTCATCGACATGGAGTGCGTGCAGTTCCACCCGACCGGCATGGTGTGGCCGCTCTCGGTGCGCGGCATCCTCGTCACAGAGGGTGTGCGCGGCGACGGCGGCGTGCTGCGCAACTCCGAGGGCGAGCGCTTCATGTTCAACTACGTGGCCGACATGTTCCGGGCCGAGACGGCGGAGACCGAGGAAGAGGCCGACGCCTGGTACGACGATCACAACAACAACCGCCGCACCCCTGACCTCCTGCCGCGCGACGAGGTGGCTCGGGCCATCAACTCGGAGGTGAAGGCCGGCCGGGGTAGCCCGCACGGCGGCGTCTTCTTGGACATCGCGTCGCGGCGCACATCGGAGTACATCCGGCGCCGGCTGCCCTCCATGTACCACCAGTTCATGGAGCTCGCCGGCGTCGACATCACGGCCGGCCCCATGGAGGTCGGCCCGACCTGCCACTACATGATGGGCGGGGTCCGGGTCGACGCCGAGACGCAGGCCGCCACCATCCCGGGCCTCTTCGCCATCGGCGAGGTGTCGGGCGGCATGCACGGCGCCAACCGCCTCGGCGGCAACTCGCTCTCGGACCTCATCGTCTTCGGCCGCCGCGCCGGCATCGGTGCATCCGACTTTGCGGAAGGCCGGGGCGGAGCGCCCAGCGTCGACGCGGCGCAGGTATCGACCGTGATCGACGAGGCATTCGCGCCCTTCGGGCGCGAGGACGGCTACAACCCCTACGACGTCCACGAGGAGTTGCAGGAGACGATGCAGAAGCTGGTGGGCATCATCCGCACCGGTCCCGAGCTCGAGGAGGCACTGGCCAAGCTCGAGGATCTCAAGCAGCAGACGGCCAAGGTGCAGGTGAAGGGGGGCCGGGCCTACAACCCGGGCTGGAACCTGGCCACCGACCTGCCGTCCATGATCACGACCTCCATCGCCGTGGCCCAGGGGGCCCTCAACCGCAGGGAGTCGCGGGGTGGGCACACCCGGGAGGACTACCCGGGGCCGGACGCCCAGATGGGCAAGGTTAATTTCGTGCAGCGCCAGACCGGTGACCACGGCTACCTGGCGCCGATCGCCATCGCACCCGAGCCGCTGCCCGAGATGCCAGCCGAGCTGCGCGCACTGTTCGAGGAGGCAAAGTAGCCATGGCCGACACCGACACCACTGCGACAGAGACGCCGACCGCCACGACCACCGCGGACGCGACCGTCACCATGCGGATCTGGCGGGGGGACGACGAGGGCGGCGAGTTCACCGACTACGTGATGCCTGCCGTCGAGGGTGAGGTGGTCCTCGACGTCATCCACCGGATCCAGGCCTCCGACGCCCCGGATCTGGCCTGCCGCTGGAACTGCAAGGCGGGCAAGTGCGGCTCCTGCTCCGCCGAGATCAACGGCCTGCCCCGCCTCATGTGCATGACGCGCATGGACACCCTGCCCGCGGGGGCGCCCGTCATCGTGGCCCCGATGAAGACGTTCCCGATCATCCGCGACCTGGTCACTGACGTCTCCTTCAACTACGAGGTGGCCAAGACGGTCCCGGCCTTCAAGCCGGGACCCGAACCCGAGGGCGGCTACCGCATGATGCAGGTCGACGTCGAGCGCGGCCAGGAGTTCCGCAAGTGCATCGAGTGCTTCATGTGCCAGGACGTGTGCCACGTCATCCGCGACCACGACGAGAACAAGCCCAAGTACGCCGGGCCCCGCTTCTTCATCCGCTTCGCCGAGCTCGAGATGCACCCGCTCGACGTCAACGACCGCCGCGAGCTGGCACACGACCGCGGCCTGGGCATGTGCAACATCACGAAGTGCTGCACCGAGGTGTGCCCCGAGCACATCAAGATCACCGACAACGGCATCATCCCTATGAAGGAGCGGGTGGTCGACGCCCGCTACGACCCGGTGGCGTGGCTCGGGCGCAAGATCACGGGGCGCTCCAAGAAGACGGCCGAAGAGGCCTCCGCCGGCTGATCGGGCGCCCGGCCTGCTTCCCCACACGGGGTTTCGCGGCCGCGCCCGGCATGCCACCTTCGAGGGACCAGACTCTCGCCATGCCCCGCTATCTCTCTCCCGAGTGGGTGGCGTCCTTCGACGCCGCGCTCGGCGCGCTCGATCTGTCCGATGCCGTGGCGGCCGCGGGCGCCGGTTCGCTGGCTGCGGCCGACGGCGCTTTCAGCGTGGTGGAGGTCGTGACCGCCGTCCCCGACGACATCCGGACGGGCGGTGGGGCCGGTGATGTGCGCGTCGTCCTCACCGTGGCGGAGGGACGGGCCCGTCTCGGACTGGATCCCACCGGGACGGCGGACGGCACGGCGACCATCGTGCTCGGCTACCGGGAGGCTCTGGCCATGGCGCGTGGCGAGCTCGACCCGGCGGAGGCCCTGGCCGCCGGGCGCGTGCGCGTGCGCGGTGACCTGGCGGCGCTCGTCGCCGGGCAAAGCGTGTTAGCCGAAGCGGTGGAGCGGCTCGGGACCGACCTCGAGGAGCTGACGGACCCGCCGGACCCGGCGGACCCGCCCGACCCGCCGGGCTGACACCCGTGGCCCGCCGCAGCTCCTCCCCCTCAGCCCAGGCACCTGACTTCGGTGGGCGCTACGAGGGCCGCCTGGCCGTGGTCACCGGGGCGTCGGCCGGTCTCGGCGCCCAGCTCTCGATGGACCTGGCCCGGGCCGGCGCCACCGTGTACGGCCTGGCCCGCAACGAGGAGCGGCTGGGCAAGCTGGCGACGGACCTGCGCGCCTTCACACCGCGATCAGCGACGATCACCTGCGACGTCGCCGACACCGCCGCCCTGCGGCGGGCCCTCGACCAGGTGGCCACGGCGAACGGGCCCATCGACCTGTTGGTGAACAACGCCGCCCAGGATCCCGGCGTCCGGCTGGTCGACATCACTGAAGACGATTACCGCCGCACCTTCGACGTCAACTTCTTCGCGCCGGTCGCCGCCACCCTCGCCGTGCTGCCGGCCATGGTCGAGCGCGGCGAGCGGGACGATCGTCAATGTCTCCTCGGACGGCGGCCGCCTGCCCTCGCCCGGACCGGGCGCCTACCCCTCCTCCAAGGCCGCCCTGTCGGCCTTCACCGAGTCGACCTCGTTCCGCCTCGGGCCGCGGGGGGTCCACGTCCACGTGGTCTACCCCGCCTTCATGGCGACTGAACTGGGATTGGGCGCGCTGGGCCGTGGCCTCCGGAAGCCGCCACGGCTGACCACCCGCAGTGTCGAGACGGTGTCGCGTCGGATCCTGGCCCAGGCCGGCGGCCCCTCGCTCGAGATCAGCGTGTCCGGCCTGATCGACGCCGCCATGGTCTTCCGCTCCCTGATGCCCCGGACCTACCGCCGCCTCCGCCGCCACTGGTAGGACGACCGGTGCGAATCGGCCCGTCATTGCGGCCGGTTGGGCCCGCCTGGCGCCCGCCCGAGCGTGCAGCGCGTCACGGAAGTATCGTTTCTCTACCGGCTCGCGACGGTCGGGCCGCAGGTAGGGAGGACGAAGGTGCACCAGCCGATCGACGACCACTTCCTTTTGAAGTACCGGGCCCTTCTCGACGCCGAAGACGTGGCGTTCGACGAGCTCGAGCACGCGTGCGAGGAAGGCGACCGCACGCAGTTCGACAAGGACATGATCGATTGGCGGAACGCACTCGAGCACAAGCTCGTCTTCCTGGCGAACGCCGGGCTCGAGGTGAAGCTGCCCGTTCTGGGGTAGTGGTCGGTGCCCGGCCGGGACCCGCGGCGGGCAATGTCGATGGAGTACCATCATCCGCTTCGTCGGGTCGCGACCAGGGTGGTGAGGTGCCGAAGTCATCCGAAAAGAACACTTCCCGTGCCGCGTTTGACGGAGTGGGAGGGGCGAAGCCTGGGGGGTCACCCCGGGTCGTCGCCCCGTCGAGCCGGGTGAACATCGCGTTCCCGTTCTCGCAGATCAAGCTGGAGGAACCGACCGAGGAACTGGCGGAGCTGGCTGCGCTGATGTTCGATCTCGTCGGAGCCATGGCTGAATGGGTCCCCGAGGACCGTCTCGACGAGCTCCGGGCCCGGGCCCAGGTGCTGCGCGACGCGCTGCGCTGATTCCGGTAGACGAACAGGCACCGCGGGCCGGGTCCCCTACTGCAGGCCGATCGAGTCCGCGACCTGGCGCATGGTTGCCTCGAAGAGCAGGCCCGGCTCCCACACCGTGTTGCGCCAATGCCCGAAGACCTCGAGGCTGATGGTGCCGACGATCGTCGTCCACGCGGCGAGGGCGAGCACCACCTTCTCGACCGGCATGTCCGGGAGCAGCCCCTCGCTGACCGGCGCCACCGCGGCCCGCAACTCGTCCGACACGGGCCGCGCCGGGTCCTCGCTGCGCAGACGGCCCGCCTCCTTCGCCACCACGAGCGGTCGCACGAGGGCCTCCGCCACGCGGGCATAGGGCTCGACCGTGTCCTCGGGTGCGTGGTAACCCGGGACGGGGGTCCCGAAGATGAGCCCCCACAGGTGCGGGTGCTCGAGGGCCCAGAGGCGGAGGGCACGGGGCACGGCCAACCAGCGCTCCGCGTCGCCCGCGTGGTCTGCGTCCGCGTGCGCCGCCCGGTCAGCCGCCCGCTCGGCTTCGGTGGCCAAGGCCTCGTAGGCCGCGAGGATGAGGGCGCTCAGCAGCGCATCGCGTCCGTCGAAGTAGCGATAGAGGGCGGACGGGGCCATGCCCAGATCCCGGGCGACGGACCGCAGGGACAGCCCGGCCGCACCCTCCCGGGCCACGTGCGCACCGGCGACGGCCAGGATCTCCGCCGTCATCTCCTCTCGAACCCGCTCCCGGGCTGTGCGTGGCGCCGACATGGGGCCATTCTCATTGGTCCTGACTGAGAACACAAGTACTTGACAAGAACACTATTCACCTTTAGTATCAATGTTCATGAGCGACCCGACCACCGAGGAGGCCCGATGGCCACGACCAGCATGAACCCGTCCGGTACCGAGCAGCCGGTCCCCGTCCACTACAAGGAGCCCGACTGGTTCACCCGCCACATCTTCAACTCGGTGGTGAAGGGCCTGACCCGCATGGGCGTGAGCGTGCGGGGTTCCCGGGTCCTCGAGCACCGGGGCCGCACCAGCGGCAAGCTGCACCACGTCCCGGTGAACCTCCTGACGATCGAGGGGAGGCAGTACCTGGTCGCCCCCCGCGGCGAGACGCAGTGGGTCCGCAACGTGCGCCACGCCGGAGGGCACATGGTGCTGATCCTCGGACGGCGGCGCCAGTTGTGCACGGCGACGGAGATCCCGGTGGCCGACAGCGTGCCGATGCTGCGGGCCTACCTGCGTCGCTGGAAGTTCGAGGTGGGGATGTTCTTCGATGGCGTCACGCCCGACTCCACCGACGCCGAGTGGGCTGCCGTGGCGGCAGACCACCCCGTGTTCGAGGTCGCCTGAGGCACCCGGTGCCGACGGGTGGTCCTGTTCGGGCGCCGCGTGGGGCATCATGACGTGCATGACGAGTCTCCACGAACGGCCGCTGAGCAATGCGGGCGCCTCCGAGGTGACAGTACCCCCGACCGAACTGGAGCTGGGCCACCGCACCCTCATCGCATTCGACCGCGCGCTCACCCGCTGGGGCAGCCGGGGCTCGCTGGAGGAGGGGGGCGGGGCCGTGCTGTGCGCGAGCGGAACCTGGATCCCCGTTGTGGCCAACAGCGCCTTCCGCTCCGACGACTCGTTGAGCGGCGCCGCACTCATCAGCCGGGCCGACGCCTTCTTCTCCGGTCTGGCCCGTGGCTTCACCGTCAAGGTACGCGACAGCGGTGAGGACGACGACCTGCGTCGCGCCTGTGGAGTGGCGGGCCTCGAGCCCTTTGGCGACCCGGTGCCCGAAATGCTCTGTCGCAGCCCGCTCCCCGAGCCGCACCCGATCGACGGGGTCACGATGCGCGTGGTCGACGACGACGAGGGCGTGCGCGAGTTCATCGACGTGAACGCCGAGGCCTACGCGACCTACGGGATGCCGGCCGAAGTGCTCTCTGACCTCTTCGACGAGACGGCCCGGGTGCTGGCCGACCCGGCCGCCTTCATTGTGGTGGCACGCCGGGGCGACGAACCCATTGCGACGGCGATGGCCTATGAGAGCGACGGCGTGGCCAGCCTGCAGTGGGTGGGCACCGTGCCCGCCGCCCGCACGGCCGGGCTCGGCGCGCTGGTCACGGTGGCCGCCACCAACCTGACCTTCGAGCACGGTGCGTCGTCCTGCTCGCTCCAAGCCTCTCCCATGGGTGAGTCGGTCTACCGTCGGCTCGGGTACGAGACCGTCTACCACTATGCCGAATACGTCCGCTGGCCCAAGCCGCCGCGCTGAGAGGCCCAGGGCCGCCCCGTCGGTGCAGCCGGACCGGCTCAGTCGTCGAGCAGACCCCGGACGTACGCGGCCTGGCCCACGTGCTGCAGGCAGTCGTCGGCGATGCTGACCAGACGCACTCCGAGTGTCACCGGAGGATCCCAGCGGCGGTCGACGACCCGGTCCAGATCGTCGGGGACCAGGCCTTCGAGCATCGTTCTCGTGCGGGCGTCCACCTCGCCGAGGTAGCCCAGCAGCACCTCGGCGCTCTCGGGCTGCACGGCGCGGACCTCCTCGGCGCTGTGGCCGTAGCCGGTGTTGGAGGGATCGGGCTCGAGCCCGCAGCGGCGGGCCCAGTCGCCACCGGCCCAGACCTGCTCGGCGCCGAGCAACTCCGAGATGTGATGGTCCTGCACCCGGGTCAGATGCCAGACGAGCCAGCCGATCGTGTTCGCCTCCGGCTCGGGGGCTCGGCGGAGCTCGTCCGCATCGACGCCCTCGAGCGCCGATGCGGCCAGCGGCGGGATCCGCCCGAAGAGCTCGAGCAACAACGGCGCGACGTCCATGGCCCGCACCTTAGAGAGGACGGGTCCGCCCTCGCACGCGCCTCGCTCGGTCGACCGGTCCGTGCGCGACCCGCGGCGAGCTAGGCCCCGTCGGCGACCTCGATATCGGGCGACTGGATGTCGTACCGGGCCACCGCCGTATAGGCGACCAGGACCACGACGACGCCCGTCAACAGCAGCGCCGTCTGCCAGTCACCGAAGGCGGCGCCGC
This sequence comes from uncultured Acidimicrobiaceae bacterium, assembly GCA_963736515.1. Taxonomy (GTDB): domain Bacteria; phylum Actinomycetota; class Acidimicrobiia; order Acidimicrobiales; family RAAP-2; genus Bog-473. Next base: position 343,111 of record CAVTPE010000004.1, read on the forward strand.
TCAGGTCGTGACCCTTGCTGAGGTAGTCGGCGAAGGAGGCGCCGACCGGGCGGGTGATGACGTAGGCGAACCAGAAGGCGAAGACGGCGTTCCACCTGAGCAGCTTCCAGCCGGCCCAAGGAATGAGGATCACTCCGCAGAAGAGGACGGCCGACCCCAGGTAGCCCAATCCGAGTGTCGTCGCGGCGAAATCACCGACAGCCGTCCCGAGGGCGAACGTGGCGAAGACGACGCACCAGTAGTACTTCTCCCGCCGGCTCGTCGTGATGGTGTGGATGTCGAGCGTGTGCTCGCTCCGGTTCCACATGACGAAGACCACGCCGAGCACGAGTAGCCAGAACAGCGATGTCACGGCATAGGGCAGGTCGAGGACCAGGTGCATCGTGTCGGCGACACCGGTGCCGGCCGTGGCGATGGCCAGAGCGAGGAACCAGTACGTGACCGCTGCGTAGCGCCGGGAGGCGAACTGGAGGACGAGCGCGACGCAGAACGCGGAGACCTCGACGACGAAGCCGAGCGCCTTGTGGGACACGAACAGGTCCGAGATCGCCTCGCCCGACGCGGTCGTCGAGATCTTGATCACCCAGAAGAGGGCGGTGACCTCCGGCACCTTTGCCGCGAGGGGCTGCCGGGTGAAGATGCGGATCAGCGGGCGCACGCTCTGGGTCTCCTTGGCTGGGCGTCGGGGGGAGAACGTCAAGCGGCCAGAGGAACAACGCCGCCGCAACTCATGGTATCGATGCCGTCCATCCGCCCGATGGTCGCCATTTTTGGTCATCCTTCCTGTTCAGAGGTCTCTTTCCGAGTCCCCGCTCCGACTTCGGGATGACGCCGGCGGCGATGAATTCATCCCTGAGTCGGGGACGGCCGGATCGGCACTCCCCCGCCGGCGGCGGACCGGTAGGCGGCGTCGACCAGCAGGTGCGCCCCGAGGGCGACGTCGAGCCCGGGCTCGGGCGGCCGGCCGGCGACCACGGCATCAACGAAGCCACGGTCAGCCTCGACATAGGCCCGCAGCGCCAGGCCGACCTCGTCGTCGGCCAGAGGGAGTGCGTCCACCCACGGCGGCGAAGGGCAGGCCCGGACCTCGGTGCCGGCGTTGGTCTGGAGGTGGAGGGGGCCCCGGAACTCGTCGTCCAACCACACCATGCCCTCGCGGCCGAACACCTCCAGCCGGCGCGTCGAGCCGCGACTCAAGATGTCGTGCCAGACACTGGTGAGCTGTGCCTCGAGTCCCGACGCGAAGGACAAGGTGACGGCCGCCAGGTCCTCGATGCCCTCGTGGCCGGCATGGTTGGCCGTCCGGGCCATGACCGACTCCACCTCGCCGAAGCAGAAACGCAGGATGTCGAGGTCGTGGATGGAGTGCTCAATGAGGCATCCGCCGCCGGCCTGGGCGGCGTCGGCCCGCCATTGCGAGGCGTAGGTCCCCTGAATCGGGAAGTACTGGTCGTCGCGGAAGACCACGGCCATCGGCGCGCCGATCGTCCCGCCGAGCACCAGGTCGCGCAGCGCCCGGAAGACCGGGGCGCTCCGCAGGACGAGGCCACTCTGGCTCGCCGCGCCGGAGGCGCGGACCGCCTCGACCAGCCCCGTGGCGCGGGCCAGGTCCACGTCGAGCGGCTTCTCGCAGAACACGGCGCAGCCGGTGGCAATGGCCGCGTCGACCGCGCCCCGGTGCGCCGACGTCGGCGTGCAGACCCAGATGGCGTCAGAGCGCCGGGTCACCTCCGCCGCGTCGGCCACCACCTCGACCTCGCCGCCACCGAGGGCATCGGCGAATCGTCGGGCGCGGCGTTCGTGCGTGTCGTGCACGGCCACGATCGATGCGTCGAGCACGCCCCCGTCGATCATCGCCTTGAGACCCAGACCGTGCGCCCAGGCGATGAGACCGGATCCGATGAAGCCGACACGCACCATGCCGGGGACACTATGCGGTGCTGCCCGGAGCATCAGTTCCCCGGCTGGTCGGCCGCGAGAGTTGCGGGAGCTGCCGGGGAGGCTCTTTCAGGGGGTCGCGGGCTCGACGGCGACGACGGCGACCCGCCCGTCCAACGCGTCGATGAACCGCGACGCCACCATGACCAGCAACGCGACCTCCTGGCGCTCGCGGCGGCGGATCGGCGCGGGGCGCCCTCCGCAGACGGTGAACCCTGTGTCGGGAACCGGCTCGATGAACACGCCGGAGCCCGTGGTGTCGTTGGCCGGGTCCGCCCCGCTCTGCGAACCCTCGGCGAAGGCCGCGACCCACTGGACGGTCGGCGCGTCGCCGTGCACCTCGGTGAAGCCAGCGAGCTCGTCGTCTGCCAGCGCCAGCCACGTCAGGTCGAACAGCGCGATCAATTGGGCGCTCAACGCGTGCAGTGCCGCCGGTGCCGTGGCGGCCTGCAGGATCCCGGCGGCGGCGGCCAGGACGGTGACCTCCCGGTCCGGCGCCCCCGTCAGTAGCTCGGTGACCTCTTCGACACCGGCACCGGGGACGTTGCGGATCCCGCGGCAGACCGCATCGACCGCCCCCTGCTGGTCGGGCAGCTCCACCACGAGCTCGTCGATCGCCACGCCCGCCTCACGCTCGAGCACCTCGAGGCCCACGACGTTTCCCTGTACGGCGCCGATCTCGGCGGCCACCGCGCCCAACACGCCGGGGGCGTCGGGGAGCCAGATCCGCATCCTGGTCAGCACCGCGTCCGCACCGTGTCACCAAGGGTCCGCACGCTCAGTGGACCCTCGCCATGCGCACCGCCACCCGCATGGTGTTCTCGGCGTTGCCGGCGTAAATGCCCTTCACCGGCGGGACATCGCCGTAGTCGCGCCCGCGGCCGACGGCGATATGGCGCTCCCCCACGGAGCAGTCGTTCGTCGGGTCGTAGGCCCACCACCGGCCCGTCCACACCTCGACCCACGCGTGGCTCTCGCCGGTGATCTCCTCGCCGATGGCGGCGTCCGGGTCCGGATGGAAGTAGCCCGAGACATAGCGCGACGGCAACCCGACCGACTTGGTGAGCGCGAGCGCGAGGTGCGCGAAGTCCTGGCAGACGCCACCGCCGTCGGTGTAGGCCTCGTCGGCGGAGGTGTGCACCGAGGTCACACCGCGCATGTAACGCAGCGAGTCGTGCGTGGTCGCCATGATGCGTCGCGCCGTCTCGAGCGGGCGCCCTGTGCGGAGCCCCACCGCGATCTCCGAGAGCTCCGCTCCGGGAGCGGTGTAGAGGTGGTGTGTGAGGTGGTCGGCCATGGTTGTCGAGGCGTCGCCGATATCCTCCCAAGTGCAGTCGTCGGGCTCGTCGGAGTTCTGGGTGTCGACCAGCGAGTTGCCGGTGATGGCGAGCACCTCGTGGCCCCGATCGACGTTGAAGGCCACCACGTGCGTGCCCCAGTAGTCGAGGTAGGAGTACTGGGGCGCCGGTGGGAGCGTCACCACTCTCGTCTCCAGCGTGGTCTGACGCAGTTCGGTGCGCGGGGTCAGGCGCAGCTCGTTGTAGGAGGCCCGCGCGGGTGCGTCGTAGTCGAACCGTGTCTCGTGGGAGACCCGCAACCGCCATCCGTCAGTGCGGCTCACCCGTTCCCACCTCCCTGCCGCCACTGCATCGGGAGGTCCTGGGCGAAGTAGCGGCGCGTCACGGCGTCGCTCACCGATGAGATGGAGGACTGCAACCGCTCGAGCCGGGTCTCCAACCCGCGAGAGAGCGTCGCCGGTGCCGAGTACTCGAGCTCGGCCCGGGCCAGCCCGACAAGTCCGCGGGCGTCGTCCCACGCCCCTTCACGCCCGGCGTTGATCTGGTCGAGGCATTCCTCCGCCAACGTCAGGGAGGCGAAGGCCGAGCGCGGGAAGAGCCGGTCGCGCAGCAGGAAGTCGAGGACACGGCCCGGCTCGACAACGCCCTGGGACAGGCGCAGGTACGGCTCGTAACCGCCACAGGAGCGCAGCAGCATGACGAGGCCGCTGTCGAACACCTCGTCGAACGCCACCGTGGCCAGCTGGCGGCCGACCACGTCGGTGCGCTCCAGGCATCGTCCCAGGGTGAAGAAGAGCCACGTCTGATCGCGGCTCATCATGGTGTCGGCCAGGCCCATCATGGCGGCGCACTGGGTCTTCACGAATGAGAGGTAGGAGGCCGGCCCGGTCCGGCGAGCGGCCTCCCAGTGCTGCGGCAACTCGGCCCAGGTGGAGTTGATGTGCTCCCAGAACTCCACCGGCACGACGTGCCGAACCGCCCGCGTGTTCTCCCGGGCCGCCGCCAGCGCTCCGGCGATGGACGACCTGCTCTCGGGATCGGTGGCCAGGCGCTCCGTCGCCTGCCAGAGCGTCTCGGTGCCCGAATCGGGAAGCCCCATGACGGCCAGGAGCCGGCGGGCCGCGTGCGAGCCCTCGACGTCGCTCTGTTCGAGGGCCTGGTACACCGAGACGTCGAGGATGCGCGCCGTTCCCTCGGCCCGCTCCACGTAGCGGCCGACCCAGAAGATCGACTCCGCCACCCGGCTCAGGAGCGCACGTGTCACCGGCCTGCCCGACCTTGCTGTTGCTGTTGCTGTTGCTGTTGCTGTTGCTGTTGCTGTTGCTGTTGCTGTTGCTGTTGCTGTTGCTGTTGCTGTTGCACGCCGAGCTCGCCGTCGGAGGCGGGCCCGGCGTCCATGGGCGGGCCGGCCTGGAATGGCGCGACTTGGCGCGGGGGCAGCAGTGGCATTGAGAGCCCGCCGCCGACGACCCAGGTGTCCTTGGACCCGCCGCCCTGGCTGGAGTTCACGACCAGGCCGCCCTCGCCGAGAGCTACCCGGGTGAGTCCGCCGGGCAGGACCCAGACGTCCTCGCCGTCGTTGACGGCGAAGGGACGAAGGTCGACGTGCCGCCGCACCATGGTGTTGTCGACCCAGGTGGGCGACGTGGAGAGGGCCACCACCCGCTGGGCGATCCAGTGGCGCGGGTCGCACTCGACGTCGAGTGCCAGCTGGTCGAGCTCGGCGCCGGTTGCGGCCGGCCCGATCACCAGGCCCTTGCCGCCCGAGCCGTCGACCCGCTTGAAGACGAGGTCACCACGGCGTGACAACGCGTCCTTGCGGACCCCATCGTCCACCAGGTGCATGGTCTCGACGTTGTGCAGGATCGGATCCTCGCCCAGGTAGTAGCGGATCATGGCCGGCACGTACGTGTAGACCAGCTTGTCGTCGGCCACCCCGTTGCCCAATCCGTTGGCGATCGTGACCCGCCCCGCCCTCGCCGCGTTGACGACGCCGGGGCAACCCACCAACGACTCGGGCCGGAACTGCAGCGGGTCGAGGTACTCGTCGTCGATGCGCCGGTAGATCACGTGGACCGGCACCTCGCCTTCGGTGGTGCGGAGGAAGACATCGGTGCCGTGGCAGACGAGGTCCCGACCCTCCACCAGGTGCACACCCATGAGACGCGCCAGCAACGCGTGCTCGTAGAAGGCCGAGTTGTGGACACCGGGTGTGAGGACGACCACGGTCGGGTCCTGCACCGCGGCCGGCGCGGCCCGGCGCAGCGCGCTGATGAGCCGCGCCGGGTAGTCGGTGACCATCTGGATCGGCTGACCCCAGAACAACTCGGGCAGCACCCGCGCCATGGCGGCGCGATTGGCCAGCACGTAGCTCACTCCCGACGGGCTCCGCAGGTTGTCCTCGAGGACCCGGAACTCGCCGTCCTCGTCGCGGACGACGTCGATCCCGGCGACGTGGATGCGCACGCCGTTGGGGGGCGAGTACCCGTAGGCGGCCCGTACGAACCCCGGCGAGCTCGTGATCACCTCGTGCGGGATGAGGCCGTCGCTGACGATGCGGGCCGCACCGTAGGCATCGGCCAGGAAGAGCTCGAGTGCCCTCACCCGCTGGACCACCCCGGCGGCCACCTTGGACCACTCGGCGCCGGTGAAGATGCGGGGCACCACGTCGAGGGGGAACGGTCGCTCCTCCCCGTCGAGGTCGAACGTCACGCCCTGGTCCATGAAGGCCCGGGCCAGCCGGGTGGCGCGGGCCGAGACGTCCTCGGGGCCCATCTGGGCCAGCGAGGAGGCCACGGCGGCGTAGGGCACCCGGGCCGTGCCGTTGCGGCCGACCATCTCGTCGAAGGCGGCCACGGTCAGCCCCCGTGCGGACGCGCCGTAGCCGTCGAAGAGGTCTCCCACGATTCTCAGGGTGCCAGGCATGTGTTTCGCGCCGGTTTCACGGCCGCGAACAACCGGTGACGGATGAGACGGATGGGACGGTGTACCGCGAGCCAGGGCCGGCGGGCAGGCAGGTGGGGAGCAAGCCTGCAGCGTACCGGCGTGCTACCCGATGAGGCCCAGCCCCTTGACGTCGTCGCGCTCGGCCAGCAGCTCGTCGGTGGTGAGCCCGATGCGCTCGGCGGCGAAGTCGTCGCGGGCGAAATGCTCGACCACCGACCATCCGCCCTTGCCGTCGGCCTCCACCGGGAACCCGAATTGGAGTCCTTCGGGCGCCCCGTACTGGCCCTCGCTGGCCACGGCGACCGAGAAGCAGTCGCCCTTCGCCGTCTTCGTGCGCAGGCTGACCACGGTGTCGATGGCGGCCGCGGCCGCCGAGGCCGCCGAGGACGAGCCCCGGGCGTCGATGATCGCCGCCCCCCGCTTCTGCACCGTCGTGATGAAGTCGCCTCGCAGCCATTCCCCGTCCGTGATGACCTCGGTCGCCGGCTTCCCACCGATGCGGGCATTGGCGAAGTCCGGGAACTGGGTCGCCGAGTGGTTGCCCCAGATAGCCACGTTGGTGACGTCGCCCACCAGCGCCCCCGCCTTGGCGGCGAGCTGGGCCTTGGCCCGGTTTTCGTCCAGGCGGGTCATGGCGAACCAGCGGTCGGCCGGCACCTCTGGCGCGTTGGACCGCGCGATGAGGCAATTCGTGTTGCACGGGTTGCCGACGACGAGGATGCGCACGTCGGAGGCCGCGTTCTCGGCGATGGCCCGGCCCTGCGGCTTGAAGATCCCGCCATTCACACTTAGGAGATCACCGCGCTCCATGCCGGCCTTGCGCGGAATGGAGCCGACGAGGAGGGCCCACGAGGTACCGTCGAAGGCCGTCTTGAGGTCGGACGTGGCGACGATGTCGTGCACCAGCGGGAAGGCGCCGTCGTCGATCTCCATGACGACGCCCTCGAGGACGCGCATGGCGGGCTCGATCTCGAGGAGCCGCAGCACGATCGGCTGGTCCTCGCCGAGCAGCTGGCCCGACGCGATACGGAACAGGATGGAGTAACCGATTTGGCCGCCGGCGCCGGTGACGGTCACGTGGACGGGGGGCTTGGCCATGGAGTGGTGGTCCTTTCCGACAGGGTTACTGGTCCGACAGGGTTACTGGTCCGACAGGGTTACTGGTCCGACAGGGTTAGTGGTCCGACAGGTTGTCTTCTGCTGGTTCTGTTAGAGGCGGTCGACGATGGCAGAGGCGAACTCGGAGCACTTCACCTCGGTGGCGCCGTCCATGAGGCGGGCGAAATCGTAGGTCACGACCTTGTCGGCGATGGTGGCTTCGAGCGCGTGCACGATGTCCGAGGCGGCGTCGTTCCAGCCGATGTGCTCGAACATCAGCACCCCCGAGAGAAGCACCGAGCCGGGGTTCACCTTGTCCTGCCCGGCGTACTTGGGCGCCGTGCCGTGCGTCGCCTCGAAGATGCCGTGACCGGACACGTAGTTGATGTTGGCTCCCGGGGCGATCCCGATGCCCCCGACCTGGGCCGCCAGGGCATCAGAGAGGTAGTCGCCGTTGAGGTTCGTCGTGGCGATGACGTCGAAGTCCGACGGCCGGGTCAACACCTGCTGGAGCGTGATGTCGGCGATGGTGTCCTTGACCAGCAGCTTGTCCCCGGGTTCGCCGCCGCAGTCGTCCCAACCCACGGCGACGTCGGCGAACTCCTCGCGCACGAGCTCGTAGCCCCACTCGCGGAAGGCGCCCTCGGTGAACTTCTGGATGTTGCCCTTGTGCACCAGCGTCACGGAGCGGCGCTTGCGTTCCAGCGCGTACTCGATCGCGGCGCGGATCAGTCGCTTGGATCCCATGGGCGAGATCGGCTTGATGCCGATGCCCGAGGCTTCCCTGATGGGCCAGCCCATCTCGTCGCGCAGGTAGGTGGCCAGCTTCTCGGCCTCCGGCGTGCCGGACTGGACCTCGTAGCCGGCGTAGACGTCCTCGGTGTTCTCCCGGAAGATGACCATGTCGACCAGTTCGGGGTGCACCACCGGCGAGGGGACGCCGGTGAACCAGCGCACCGGGCGCAGGCAGACGTAGAGGTCGAGGATCTGGCGCAGGGCCACGTTGAGGGAGCGGATTCCGCCGCCGACGGGCGTGGTCAGCGGGCCCTTGATCCCGATCAGGTGCGAGCGGAAGGTGTCGACCGTCTCGTCGGGCAACCAGTTGCCCGTCTCGTCGAAGGCCTTCTGGCCCGCCAGGACCTCCTTCCAGGCAACCGTGTGGCCGTGCTTGGCGGCGGCGGCATCGAGGACGAGCTTGGCCGCGGGCCAGATGTCGACCCCCGTGCCGTCGCCTTCGATGAAGGGGATGATGGGCTCGTCAGGGACCTGGAGGATGCCGTCGTCGCCCATGCGGATCAGATCTGCCATGGACGGATGCTATGGGTCGAGGCGGTGGCGTCCCAATTGACGGGGTCAGGGCACTCTGGGGGGCGGGCCGCCGCCCTTTGCCCCCAGCAGCCCGGCCAGGCGGGCGTACTGCCCTGCCTCCGGACCGAGGATCTCACCAACCCAGTGGAGGGTGCGCACGGCGTCCACCTCGGTGCCCCAGCGGAGGATCTCCTCGATGTCGAGCCAGTCCTTGGGCCTGTCGAAGATGGCCTTGCAGGCGACGAGGTGCTCGGGGGCGAGGATCGGGATGTCGACGGGGCCGAAACGGACCACGCGGGCGAGCTCGGCCATTTCGAGGTGCAGGTCCATGGTGGCGAAGAAGACATCGAGGTACGACCCGCCCCAGTCCAGGCGGGCCTGCCCGTCACGGGCGACGGTGGCCCGATCCTCGGGTGTGACCATGACGCCGAGCATCGCCAGCATGGCAAGGACGGGCTCAGCGGCCGCGGGGGGCAGCGTCAGATTCACGTCGATGTCGGTGGTCGCCCGCGGATTGCGGTACCAGGCGAGGGCGATGGCCCCGCCGAACTGGTGCGGCACCCCGGCGGAGTCGAGCATCTCGTGCAACGAGACGATCTTGGAGGTCAGATCGTCGAATTGCCCGGTCCTGGTCAACGTTGGACCCTGCTCGTCAGTCTGAGGCTCCTACCGAGCGCGCCGCACGCAAGCGGGCCAGGGGCGGGAACCGCAGCGGCTCCGGATCGCGGGGCGGCCGAAAGGCGCCGACCTGGGCGACGAGACCCAGGAGGTCGACGAGGGCGTCGCCGGGGTCTCGCGTCGAGCCGGGCGGCCGCGGCCGCGTCTCGAGCGCGGCGGCCATCCGCCGCGATGCCTCGACGAACTGCCGCGTCGCCGGGAGCTGGTGACGAGGGATCGGATTCGGTGCGTTTCGGGCCGCCGCGGCCCGGGCGGCGACGCGTACGGCGTCCGGGTCGAAGGGCCGGCTCGCCCGCTGACGAGCGCGGGCGAGGACCTCGTCGTCGAGCTCCTTGAAGTTGGCGAGCGAGCGGGCTCGGGGGCCCCTGGGCGTGTGGACCGACTCGCGGATCTCGAACCTTCCCTTGGGACGGGCCACCACATACGCCATACCCACTAGTGTACCCACTAGCCGGACGGCTCCGACCCCGTCTGCAGGCGGGACCTCGGGCCCTCGCGTCTCCCTACGAACCGGTGGTGGGCCCCAGGCCCAGGGCGGCGTAGATCTCGCGGGTCGCGCTCGAGGTGTTGAAGGTGTAGAAGTGCAGCCCAGGCACGCCGGAATCGAGGAGGTGGGAGCAGAGCTCGGTGGCCAGCTCCACCCCCTCCTTGCGGACCGCGTCGGCGCCACCGCGCTCGTGGGCGTTCCGCAGGCGCTCCTGCATCCAGTCCGGCGCCGCGGCTCCCATGGCGCCCAACCGGCCCATGGTCGACAGTGAGGTCACGGGCAGGATGCCGGGCAGGACCGGCGCGTCGACGGCCCGCTCGCGCAGGTCGGCCATGAGGCCCTCGTACTCGGAGGCCTCGAAGAAGAACTGGGTGACCCCGAAGTCGGCCAGGGCGAGCTTGGCGGCGAGGTGGTCGCGGTCACCCGGGAGGTCGGGCGAGCGCGGGTGGCCGGCCGGGTGGGCCGCCACCCCGACGGAGAAGCCGCCGATGGCCCGGGCCAGTTCCACGAGCTCCGCGGCGTACGCCAGCTCGCCGGGGCCGTCTGCCGGGTCCTCCGGCGGGTCGCCCCCGAGCGCCATCAGGTTCTCGACCCCGGCCTTGCGCAGTGACACGAGGATGTCGGCCAGCTCGAGGCGGGTGTGGGCCACGCAGATGATGTGGGCCATCGGATTGAGGTTGGTCGTGTGCAGCATGCCCGACACGAGGTCGACCGTGCGCTGGCGCGACTCGGCGCCGCCGCGGTAGGTCACCGAGACGAACGACGGCTCCAGCGGCTGCAGCTCGCTTATCGTGCGCGCCAGTGTGGCGAGCTCCTTGTCGTTCTTGGGTGGGAAGAATTCGAACGAGTAGGTGGGCCCGGCCGCCAGCAGCTCCGCGATGCGCGTCATGTCGACGAAATCTTTCCGGCGCCTCCTGTTCCGGTCCCGGCGTCGCCCGGGCCCGTCCCGGCGTCGCCCGGGCCGCCCTCGACGCGCCCATAGTCGTCGTCGAGCCGGACGATGTCGTCCTCGCCGAAATACGAGCCCATTTGCACCTCGACGAGGACGACGTCGGCGTCCCCCTCGTTGGCGACGCGGTGCGCGCTCTCCAGCGGGATGTCGATCGCCTGCCCTGCCGGCACCCGGAACACGGTGCCGTCGAGGGTCACCGTCGCCGTGCCCGACACGATGAACCAGTGCTCGGCGCGCCTGGCGTGGCGCTGATAGCTGAGCCGCTTGCCGGGGTGGACGACGAGGCGCTTGACCTTGTGGTCGGGCAGGTCGTCACTGAGCACCGTGTAATTGCCCCACGGGCGCTCGGAGTACTCGCGTTCGCTCACTTGGTGTCTGCCTCTCTACGTGGCTCGCCCACGGAAGGGGAATGCCGCCTGGGTGTTGATCTCATGTCGCCGACATCTCTGCCGCCCGCAGTGTGTTGCGGTACAGCATGGCACGGGTCATGGGGCCGACCCCGCCGAGGCGTGGCGTGATCCATCCGGCCACCTCGGCGACATCGGGGTGGGCGTCGGGGATGAGTTTCCTTCCCTCGAAGGTCGTTCCGGCCGACACCACGGCGGCCCCGGGCTTGACCATGTCAGGGGTGAGCAGGTGCGGCCGTCCGGCGGCGGCGACGACGACGTCGGCGGTGCGCACGATCGCCGCCATCTCGCGCTCGGCGACGCCCGTGTGCACCATGGTCACGGCGGCATTGAGGCCGGGGCGCTTCAGCGACAAGAGCATGCCCAGAGGCCGGCCGATCGTCACGCCGCGCCCGATGATCACGGCGTGGCGGCCTTCGACCGGGACGTCGTACGCGTGGAGGAGCTCCACGATCCCCGCCGGCGTGCAGGGCAGCTGGCCCGGTGTGCCGATCACCAGGCGCCCCAGGTTCACCGGGTGCAGCCCGTCGACATCCTTGGCGGGGTCGACGGCGAGCAGGGCCTGCGTCTCGTCGAGCCCGTCGGGCAGCGGGAGCTGGACCAGGAACGCGCTGATCTTCGGGTCGCCGTTGAAGCGGGCGATGACGTCGAGCACCTCGGCCTGCGTGGCTGTGGCCGGGAGATGCTCGCCGGCCGAGTACATGCCGAGGGTGGCGCAGTCGTCGTGCTTCATGGCGACGTACCGCTCGCTGGGTACGTCGTCGCCCACCAGTATCGTGCCGAGACCGACATGGATGCCCTCGGCGGCCAGTCGAGCCACGCCCTCGGCCACCTCGGCGTTCATCCGCGCGGCGACCGGCTCGCCGTCGAGCAGGATGGCGCTCATCAGTGGCGGAAGTGCCGTTCGCCGGTCAGGACCATCGCCAGACCGGCCTCGTCCGCGGCGGCAATGACGTCAGGGTCCTTCACCGACCCGCCCGGTTGGACGACGGACGTGACCCCGGCGTCGGCCAGCACGAGCAGCCCGTCGGGGAAGGGGAAGAACGCGTCGCTCGCACCCGCACCGCCCTTGGCGCGTTCCCCCGCCTTCTGCACGGCGATCTCCGCCGCGACGACACGGGACTGCTGCCCGGCACCCACGCCGACCGCCTGCCCGTTCGTGACGACGGCGATGGCGTTGGATGTCGTGCGGCCGCACACGCGCCACGCCAGAACCAGGTCGCGCCACTCGTCCTCGGAAGGTGCGCGCTGCGTCACGGTCCGCCACTCGTTGCGGGGCGAGACGAAGGCGTCCACGTCCTGGACCAGCACGCTGGTGCCGAGGCTCCGGAATTGGCGCAGCGCCTGCTCCGGGACCGGTCCCGACATGATGCGCGTGGACTTGCGACGGCGCTGCAGCCTCTCCAGGGCCGCCGGCTCGTACGACGAGGCGATGATGACGTCGGCCTGCGGTCCGGCTGCGATGGCCTCGGCCACCTCCTCGGTGACGTCGCCGCCGATGGCCACCACGCCCCCGAACGCGCTCATGGGATCGCACTCGAGCGCCCGCGCGTAGGCGGCGGTGAGGTCACCGGCCACGGCGGCGCCGCACGGGTTGGCGTGCTTGATGATGGCCACCGCGACCTGGCCGGCCCCGGCGTCAGCGGCCAGCTCGTGGACCAGCCGCCACGCCGCGTCGCCGTCGAAGATGTTCAGGTAGGACAGCGGGCTGCCCGCGTGCTGGACCATGCCGTCCCACCAGCTGGTCGTCCCCGCCTGGCGGTAGCGCGAGCCCCGCTGGTGCGGGTTCTCGCCGTATCGCAGCACTTCGGTTCGTTCGAGCGTGAGGTGCAGGGTCGCCGGGAGGACCTCGGACAGCTCGGCCTCCTCGACGTCGGCGGCGGTGGCGCCCGCGAGATCCCCGACGGGTGCGGGCCCTCCGGCGTCGAGCCAGGCGACGATGGCCGCGTCGTAGGCGGCGGTGTGGGCGAAGGCGGCCCGGGCGAGCCGGTGACGCGTCGCCGCCGACAGCGAGCCCGAGGTGCGCAGCTCCTCGAGCACGACCGGGTAGTCGGCCGGTGAGGTGACGATGCCGACGTGCTCGTGGTTCTTGGCCGCCGCGCGCACCATGGCCGGGCCCCCGATGTCGATCAGCTCGATGGAGGGGTCGGAGGAGAACGGATAGAGGTTCGACACCACGAGGTCGATCGCGTCGATCCCATTGGTTGCGAGGTCGTCGAGGTGCTCGGCCTTGGACCGGTCGGCGAGGATGCCGCCGTGGATCTTCGGGTGGAGGGTCTTGACGCGCCCACCGAGCATCTCGGGCGAGCCCGTCACCTGGGCCACCTCGATGTGGGCGATGCCGGCCTCGCTCAGCTTGGCCGCCGTGTTGCCGCTGGCGACCAGCTCCCACCCCAGGTCGGAGAGGCCCTGGGCCAGCTCGACCAGGCCCTCCTTGTCGTACACCGACAGCAGGGCCCTCACGAAGACATCTCCTCGTCACTCCTTCTCACTTTGTGACCCTCGTCACGCCTTTTCCGCCCCTCTCGGACTCAGCCGGCCCGTCGGCCGATCGCCGTGGCTGCCGACACCGACCGGTATCCGGGCCGGCGGTTCGATCACACGTCCCGCCTCGAGCTCCGCCAACGCCCAGGCGACCGTAGCCGGGTAGAGCCGGCGCTCGACCACCTTGATCCGCTCGTGCAACGTCTCCTCGGTGTCACCGGCCAGGACCGGGACCGCCTCCTGAGCCAGTATCGGCCCGGCGTCCATCTCGAGGGTGGCCAGGTGCACGGTGCACCCGCTCTCGGACACGCCGGAGGCCAGGGCGTCGCGCACGCCGTGCCACCCAGGGAACGCGGGCAGCAGCGCGGGATGGGTATTCATGATCCTGTCGGGGAAGGCGCGGTGCACGGCCCCGGTCATCACGGTGCCGAAGCCGGCCATCGCCACGAGGTCGACCTGGTGGGCGATCAGGGCGGCGGCCACGGTCGCCGTGAACCCGTCGCGGTCGAACCGGGGTCCGAAGCCGCCGTACCTGTTCCGGTCGACGAGCTCGGCGGCGGTGCCATGCTCCTCGGCCAGGCCGAATGCGGCGCAGGGCCGGTCGGACAGTACGACGGAGACCGGGAGACCTGCCTCCACCATGGCCCCGAGGATCGTCCCGGAACCCGAGACAAGGACTCCGAGGCGCACGCACCCAATCTACCGAGTGGGAGCCAGTGTGGGCACCAGGGGGTGCCCCCGCGTTCGACCTCGCCGTTGCTGTGACCACAGACATTCGTGCTGTTCGAGCGCTGTCGTGCGATTGCTCGCGGTGGGTGCGTCAGCACTCTCGGCGAGCGATTCGCCAGCGGCGTCGGGGCCGACGTCGCTCAGGCGGGCCACAGCGAGCCGGGGACCCTCGGGGGGCCGGTTGGCCATGGCGACGCGCCGGGAATCACGCCGGGTTCGGCCGGCAGATCCCGGCCGGCTCGACGGTGGGTGATCACCGTCCTGCAGGGGTCGGTGAAGTCCCACCCTGTGGGGGTCCCGCCCCGAGGCGGCCTCGAGGCCATGTTTGGCCGCGCCAACGCTCGCTCTGTCCACGAACGCACAACGGGGACGGGGCGCCGAGCATTTCGGGCCGCCCCCGGGTCAATGTCATCCACCTCCTACGGCACCGCGTCACCCAGCTTCTTCGCCAGTGCGGCGGCGAATATGTCGACGTGATGGTCACCTTGCTCCAAACACGTGGCACATGCGGTAGATCGGGCCAGTCGCTGATCTCCGTCTACGTCAGCCAGGCTTCGGAAGGCGACCGCGGCGTTCCGGTAGACACCGGCTGCCGCCCCCAGTTCACCTCCCGCTTTTGCGAAGCCTCTCGGTGGGTGCGAGCTTGTGAGCCATCCACTGAGGCTGGCGCACGCAGACACCACCCGTGATGCCACTGCTTCGTCCGTCTCGATCGGCGTCTCCAGCTCCGTCTCGAACAGCTTCCGGAGGTGGTCAACCGCTTCGGTGACGGCTACCAGGTATTCCTGGGCCGTAGAGGCCCATCTGCGCCTCGCGGCTTCAGTCTCAGGGTTCCCAGGCACCCTCGCAATATAGGCAGGTCAGGGGGGGCAGTTTGCCAAATGTTCGCGTGCTATTCACCTGTAGATAACCCTAAGTTTGCCCTTTCGTCACGCTGGCCTGCGAGATTACGGCGGGAGCATCGGCGCGAAGGAAGGCGAAGATCGAGTGACCGAGCTGAACGTTGTGGGTTCAGGGGCCGAGGAGCTCGGAGACCTGCTGCCAGACACTGGCCTCGCCGCCTCGGGGCCTACGGTCACTGATCTCCTGAACGAGGCACCGACCAGCAAGTTCCACCGTCGAGCCGTCCTCATCTCAGGGGTTGGGTTCTTCACGGACGCCTATGACCTCTTTGTCATTGCCATTGTGGCGACACTCGTCAAGTCCCAATGGCACCTGACGACGACCCAGACGAGCTGGGTCACGGGATCGGCCATCCTGGCCGCCTTCTTCGGCGCACTGTTCTTCGGTCGAATCGCCGACATGATCGGCCGCAAGGCCGTCTACACGGTGGTCGCGCTCATCATGATCGTTGGAGCGATCGCTTCGGCCCTGGCAACGGGCTTTGTGTTCCTCGTGGTGGCCCGCTTCGTGCTGGGGCTGGGGATTGGCGGCGACTACCCGGTCTCTGCCGTGCTCATGAGTGAGTACGCGAATCGCAAAGACCGCGGGCGACTGGTCGGACTCGTGTTCTCAATGCAGGCACTGGGCCTGATCGTGGGGCCGCTGGTAGCCCTGGCCCTGCTCTCGTCCGGCATCAGCAGCAATCTCACCTGGCGACTGCTGTTGGGCCTGGGCGCATTGCCCGCGGCAGGCGTCGTCTACCTACGAGCAAAGATGCCTGAGTCCCCCCGATTCCAGGCCCGAGTCCAGGGCAAGGCGGACCGTGCCGCCAGGCAGCTCAATGTGTTCGCGGGCGGCGCGATCGACGCGTCCGATACGGTCTCGGATGGGACCAGGCACATGACCCTTCGCCAGTTCCTCGGTAACCGACGCATGCTGCTGCTCCTCGCCGGGACGGCTGGGACGTGGTTCCTCTTCGACTACGCGTACTACGGCAACACCCTCTCGCTCCCGAGCATTCTGAAAGAAGTTGCACCACATGCCAGCCTGGAGGCCAAGTTGGTATGGACCCTTGGCATCTTCGTGCTCTTTGCATTGCCGGGCTACCTGTTGGCCATTGCAAGGATGGACCGCATCGGTCACCGCCGCTTGCAGTTCATCGGGTTCGGCGTGATGGCGTTGTGCTTCGTGGTCCTAGGGGCGTTCCCGGCCCTCACCACGGCGGTTGCGCCGTTTGTAGCCATTTTCGGACTCAGCTACTTCTTCACTGAGTTCGGGCCGAACACCACGACCTTTGTCATGCCGTCGGAGGTCTTTCCTGTCAGCATGCGCACAACCGGACACGGCATCGCCGCCGGGATCGGGAAGCTCGGAGCATTTGTGGGTGTCTTTCTCGTGCCGCATTTGCAGAAACAAGTGGGCCTCAGGGGAATGCTCCTCGTCGCCGGCGCTGCGGCCATCTTCGGTTTCCTCCTGACGATGGTGCTACCCGAGCCTGCTCGGCGGAGCCTGGAAGAGGTATCAGGCGAAGACGTGGACACCATGACCATTCCGGCTCTGGACCTTTCGACTGTGGATTTGATCCCGGGCGCACGGATTCCGGCGGTGGATCTCATTGCTTCTCAAGACCCCGCACCCGCATCTCAAGATTCCCTCTTGCTCTAGGTTGAATGACGTGGCTTGCAATAAAGCCTTCGCCCCACCCGTTGACGGCTTCCTTCAACAGGACTTCGGTGGCCTTGGCGTCAACGGTGCGCATCTGGTCTTGCTAGAAGGGCACGGATATGGCTTTCGTTGCCGACCGACTCTTGGTTGAGCTGGCTTCTGGGTCGGTCGATCGCTTGGTCACGATCTTGCCGTTCACCTTGGCTGTCCACTGCCGGCAAGGGCCAAGAGCCTTCGGTAGTTCTGCGTGGTAGTCGTGGCCAGCATGCCGCCAGGCGGAGCGACATGTGGCAGGAGCTAGGACAACCCCCCAGCCGTCGGCACTTCGGCCGGCGCGACGCGACTCTTGGCGGCGTTGAAGATGAGGCGGACGACGGCGCCGATGATGGCGAGATCGAGCAGCATCTGGGCCGCAACCACCAGGCGGGCCGGGTCGGTCGTCGGTGTGATGTCACCGAAGCCGACAGTCGAAAAAATGGAGATGGTGAAGTAGAGCGCCTGCGTCTGGTCGAGGTTGTGCTTGGTGAAGGTGAGCGGCGCCTCGTGCGACATCCCCAGATAGATTCCGGAGAACACGACGAGGAACAGCACGATCACGATGCCGAGGGCCTCGATCGCACGAAGCTCGGGGAGCTCGGCGACCGAGATACGGCGGATCTGCCACGCGAAGACCGCCCCGATGAGCGCGATGTCGGCGCCGAGGCGCACGAACGCGCGCAGGCCGGACTCGTGGCCGATGGGCACCACGTAGAAGGCGCCGATGATGATCACCCAACAGAGCACGACGGTCCCCCCGCACCGGAAAATGGCGCGGCGGCGTGACGCCGGGTCGAGGTCAGCGAGACGAAGTGGCGTGGCCTGGGCGCGGTCCTTGCGGCTCAGCCGCGTTCGGGAGCCCGAGCCAGAGGGTGCATCTCCAGTCTCCATTGCCACACGACGCTAACGACACGGGCGCCGTGGGTGGGGTATGCGCTGATGGAGTGGGAGTACGAGCACCCTTGCGACTTGGCGACGATTGAGCTCTCAGCGGGGCGCGTACACGACGTCTGCCCAGGGCCAATCCCGGGCGATCCAGTCAGAGACCAGGCGGTAGAGCTCAGTGTCCAGCGATGCCCTGTCGGCGCGGACCCAGGACCGCACTGTGATTTGTCCGGGCGGCGAATCCTCGACCGCGGACGGGTACATGTAGACGCAGCCGATGACTGCGCGCGACGGTGGGTCGAGGACCGTCCATGTGAAGCCGGTGCGGGCCGCGAAGTCGGCGGCGTGCATACGCATGTCCGCAAGATTCTGTTGCAAGGTGTAGGGCCCATCGGGCGGCCAGTCCCGGTCGCCCATCCCGGGGGTCGCGCGAATGTGCTCGATGCTCGAGCCCCACGCCGCCAGGTCGCTCTGATTGTGTTGCTCGCCGAGCGGCTCGAGCACCATCTCGGAGTGCTCCGGCGGCGTCGGGATCACGGCGTCCGGCGGGATCAGCGGATCGGTCACTGACAAATCGTACGGTCGCCGCACACTGCAGTCGACCGCCTTCATGACTCAGCCCACGTCTGGAGTGACCCTCCGGTCCGTGTCGTCCGGTGCTACAGCCCCCGGACGATGGCAACCATCTTCTCGCCACATTCGGTCGGGTTCTGCGCCACCTGGACACCGGCGGCGGACAGCGCGTCCATCTTGGCCTGCGCCGTGCCCTGGGAACCCGAGATGATGGCGCCGGCGTGTCCCATCTTGCGACCCGGCGGCGCGGTGACGCCGGCGATGTAGGCCGCCACCGGCTTCGTCACGCTCGACGCGATGAACCCTGCGGCACGTTCCTCTTCGGATCCGCCGATCTCGCCGATCATCATGACGGCCTTGGTCTCGGGGTCGGCCTCGAACGCAGCAAGGCAGTCGATGAAGTTCGTGCCCGGCACCGGGTCGCCGCCGATGCCGACGCAAGTGGTCTGGCCGATGCCCTGCTGCGAGAGCTCGTGCAGGGCCTGGTAGGTCAGCGTGCCCGAGCGGGACACGATGCCGACCGGTCCGCCCGCCAGCGCGATGTCCCCCGACGTGATGCCGATGTTGCATTTTCCGGGGCTGATGATGCCGGGGCAGTTGGGGCCGAGGAGGGCGCGTTCCCGGGAACTCCTGGACCAGCCGGTTGTAGGCGACCGCCTCGTCCTGGGCCGGGATGCCCTCGGTGATGCAGACGATAAAGGCGATGCCCGCCTCCGCCGCCTCGATGATGGCGTCGGCCGCGCCCCGGGGCGGCACCGAGATGAACGATGCCGTCGCGCCGGTCTCCTTCACGGCCTCGGCCACCGAGGCGAAGACCGGGATGCCCTCGATCTCCTCACCGCCCCGTTTGGGGTTGGTGCCCCCCACGACCTTGGTGCCGTAGGCCTTGTTGCGCAGTCCGTGATAGAGCCCCTGGCTCGTAGGGCTGATGCCCTGGATCACGACCTTGGTCGTCTCGTCGACGAAGATGCTCACGTTGGTTCCTGTTCTCTCTCGTGTCCGGGGCGCCTATGCCGTGGCCAGGCCGACGGCCCGTCGGGCGGCTTCGAGCATGGTGGGCTCGGCGATGAGGGTGGGCGACAGATGGTCGGCCAGGAGCGCACGGCCCTCGACGGCGTTGGTGCCGTCCAGGCGCATGACGACCGGCGAGCCCAGCTTGACCCGGCCGATGGCCTCGATGATGCCCTTCGCCACCTCGTCGACCCGCGTGATGCCGCCGAAGATGTTGACGAAGATGGCCTTCACCGCCGGGTCCGCGTTGATCACCTCGAGGGCGGCGGCCATCACGTCGGCGTTGGCGCCGCCGCCGATGTCGAGGAAGTTGGCCGCCTCGCCGCCGACCTGGGTCACCACGTCGAGCGTGCTCATGGCCAGGCCCGCTCCGTTGGCGATGATGCCGACGGAGCCCGACAGGCCGATGTAATTGAGGCCTCTCTCCTTGGCCATCTTCTCGCGGGGGTCGACGTCGGAGTCGTCGTCGTACTCCTCCCACTCGGGGTGGCGGAAGGAGGCGTTCTCGTCGAGGGTCACCTTGGCATCGAGCGCGTGCACCTTGCCCTGGGGCGTGAGGATCAGCGGGTTGATCTCGGCCAGGTCGCAGTCGCCCTCGACGTAACAGTGATAGAGGCGGACCAGGAGGGTGGCCGCCTGCCCTCGCGCCTCGGGGTCGAGGTTGGCCCGGTCCACCCACTCGCGAGCCAGCTCTTCGGTGATGCCGGACACCGGATCGATGTGGATCCTGGCGATGGCATCGGGGTTGGTCTCCGCCACCTCCTCGATCTCGACCCCGCCCTCGGCGGACAGCATGCCGAGGTGCAGCTTGGCCTGGCGGTCCAGCGTGAAGCTGGCGTAGTACTCCTTGGCGATGTCGGACGCGTGTTCCACCCACAGCCGCTTCACCACGTGGCCCTTGATGTCGAGCCCGAGGATGTTGCCGGCGTGCAACCGGACCTCGTCGGCGTCGGCGGCCAGCTTCACCCCACCCGCCTTGCCGCGACCTCCCACCTTCACCTGGGCCTTGACCACGACGGGGTAGCCCGCGGACTCGGCCTGCTCGACGGCCTCGTCGACCGTGTCGGCCACCCCGCCCGGGGAGGTGGGGATGCCAAAGCGGGCGAAGTACTGCTTGCCCTGGTACTCGTACAGGTCCACTTGGGTGCTGTCTCCTTGTCTCTCGCGCGCCGGCGCGGTGGTGGGGGTGGGGGAAGCGGGTGCAGCGGGAACGGCGGGTCAGGCCCCGAGCGCCTCCTCGCGCTGGTCGAGGGCCTCGGACAGCCAGGAGCCGATCGAGTCGAGCGGCGCCCCCGGCGTGAAGACGTGGGCGACGCCCTGCTCGTGGAGCACTGGGATGTCGCCCTCGGGGATGATGCCGCCCACGATGACGAGCACGTCCCCGCGCCCGACGTCGGCCAGCAGCTTGACCACCTTGGGCACCAGGGTGAGGTGTGCCCCCGAGAGCAGGGACAGCCCGACGGCGTCGGCATCCTCCTGCACGACAGCTTGGACCACCTGCTCGGGGGTCTGGTGCAAGCCGGTGTAGACGACCTCGAACCCCGCGTCACGGAGCGCCCGGGCGATCACCTTGGCCCCGCGGTCGTGGCCGTCGAGCCCCGGCTTGGCCACGACCACCCTGTACGGACGTTTCATGAGGTGCCCAGGATACGGATGCCCAGATCCGGACGCCAGACCGGGAACGCTCAGGCCCTCCGCAGCGGGGTGGCGGTGAGCAGCAGGTTCTTCTTGCCCACCGAGTCGAAGCGGACGGTGGCCTGGGCCCGTGACCCCTCCCCCTTGGCGCTGACGACCACCCCGCGGCCCCAGTGGTCGTGGACCACCTCGTCGCCGGCGGCCAGTCCGAGGTCCTCGGCGCCGGTGCTGCCCCGGGCGCCCGCCGAGCCCGCCCCACCGGAACGGGCGCGGGAGGCGGTGGCCAGAGGGACGGCGGGCGAGAAGGTCGCCCCCGACAGGTGCTCCTCGCCCGAGAGGGAGTCGTACCCCGAGCCCCGGCGGGGCGAGCCCAGCCCCACGTCCTCGACCAGGTGCGACGGGACCTCGGTCACGAAGCGGCTCGGCATGGCCGGTTGGGTGCGGCCCCAGGTCGTGCGCGACCAGGCGTGCGAGATGGCGAGGTGCCGGCGGGCCCGGGTGATGCCGACGTAGAAGAGGCGGCGCTCCTCCTCGAGCTCGCTCGGCTCGGCCAGCGAGCGGAAGTGGGGGAAGATCCCCTCCTCCAACCCCACCACGAACACCGCCGGGTACTCGAGGCCCTTGGCGGTGTGGAGCGTCATCAGCGAGACGCGGGTACCGTCGCTCTCGAGCTCGTCGGAGTCCGCCACCAGGGCCACCGTCTCGAGGAAGCCGATGACGTCGTCGAAGTCGGCCGCCTGGCTGGCCAGCTCGGCCAGGTTCTCGATGCGCCCGTCGGCCTCGTGGGTGTGCTCTGCCACCAGCTCGGCCAGATAGCCCGTCCGCTCGGCCACGAGCTGCACGAAGTCGGCCGGGTTCACGGTCTGCACCAGCGGGCGCAATTCGGCCAGCGTCTTCGAGAGCTGTTCGGCGCCCTTCAGGGCCTTACCCGAGAGACCGGCGTCGGCGGCGCGGTCGATGGCCTCGCTGAAGGAGACATGCTCCACCTGGGCCCAGGCGGCCAGGCGGGCCACCGACGTGTCACCGATGCCGCGCTTGGGGACGTTGACGATGCGGCGGGCCGACACCTCGTCGTCGGGGTTGGCCAGCACGCGGACGAAGGCCAGGACGTCCTTGATCTCCCGGCGGTCGTAGAACTTGGCCCCGCCCACCACCTTGTAGGGGATGCCGCTGAACTTCATGGACGTCTCGAGGGGCAGACTCTGCGCGTTGGTGCGGTAGAAGACGGCGCAGTCGCCCCACGTCAGCCCGGCCGACGCGTGCAGGCGGAGGATCTCGCTGGAGACCCACGCCGCCTCGTCGCGCTCGTCCTCGGCCCGGTAGCGCGTGACCGGGTCACCCGTGTCGCCGACGGTGAAGAGCTCCTTGGGTTGGCGGCCGACGTTGTTGGCGATGACGGCGTTGGCCGCGTCGAGGATCGTCTGGGTCGAGCGGAAGTTCTGCTCCAGCATGATGGTGGTCACATTGGGGAAGGCGCGCTCGAACTCCAAGATGTTGCGGATGTCGGCGCCGCGCCAGCGGTAGACCGACTGGTCCGAGTCCCCCACAACGCACACGTTCCCGTGCGCCTCGCCCAGCAGCTTCACGATCTCGTTCTGGGCGTGGTTCGTGTCCTGGAACTCGTCCACCAGGATGTGCCGGAAGCGCTCCTGGTAGGAGGCCCGCACGTCGTCACAGGCCTGGAGCAGGTTGGCCGTCACCATCAGCAGGTCGTCGAAGTCCAGCGCGTTGGAGGCCAGTAACCGGCCCTGGTAGAGCGCGTAGATGTCGGCGATGCGCTTGCGGAAGGGGTCCGGGCCGCTGCGGGCCTCCTCGCGGAACGTCTCGAAATCCACCAGCTCGGACTTGGCCTGGCTGATGACACCCTGGACCGCCCGCGAGGGCAGTCGCTTCTGGTCGAAGCCCAGCTCGGCCGTGATCATCTCGACGAGGCGACGCGAGTCGGTGTCGTCGTAGACCGTGAAGGCCGAGCGGTACCCGAGCCGGTCGGCGTTCGAGCGCAGGATGCGCAGGCAGGCCGAGTGGAAGGTGGAGACCCACATCTTCTCGGCGGGCGGGCCGACCAGGTCGGCCACGCGGGTGCGCATCTCGCCCGCCGCCTTGTTGGTGAAGGTGATGGCCAGGATTCCCCAGGGCGGTGCGTCCCCGGTCGCGAGGAGGTGGGCGATACGGCGGGTCAGCACGCGCGTCTTGCCCGAGCCGGCCCCCGCGATGATCAGGAGCGGTCCGCCGCGGTGCTCCACCGTGGCGCGTTGCGGCAAGGTCAGATCGTCGACCAGCGCGGCCGGCCGCCCCGAGAATGCGCCGGTCGAGGTGGCGCTGCGCCGGCGCCGGCGCCGCCCGTCGTCCGCGCCCTCGGCCGTGGTGTCGACCACGCGGTCGGACACGACATCGGAGTGCCTGCTCTCCTCGGCCTCGGCGGCCGCTGCGCCCGCGTCTTCGTCGGACAAGTCGAACAGGCGTGCGTGCTCGCCGCTCCCCGGCGTCACGGTCACTCCCACTCGATGGTCCCGGGCGGCTTCGACGTCACGTCGAGTGCCACCCGGTTCACGCCCTCCACTTCGTTGATGATGCGGGAGGCGATCCGCTCGACCAGGTCGTACGGCAGTCGGGCCCAGTCCGCCGTCATCGCGTCGTCGCTGGTGACGGCCCGGATCACGACGGGGTAGGCGTAGGTGCGCCCGTCGCCCATCACGCCGACGGTGCGGACGGCCGGGAGCACGGCGAAGCTCTGCCACAGCTCGCGATAGAGACCGGCCCGCCGGATCTCCTCCACAACGACAGCGTCGGCGTTGCGCAGGATCTCGGCCCGCTCGGGCGTGACCTCACCGATGATGCGAACGCCGAGCCCCGGGCCGGGGAACGGTTGGCGCCACACGATCTCGTGCGGCAGGCCGAGCTCCTCGCCGACGGCGCGCACCTCGTCCTTGAAGAGCAGGCGCAGCGGCTCGACCAGATCGAAGGCGAGATCGTCGGGGAGGCCACCGACGTTGTGGTGCGACTTGATATTGGCCGCCGTGTCACTGCCCGACTCGATCACGTCGG
>CAVTPE010000005.1:0-121645 GCA_963736515.1 uncultured Acidimicrobiaceae bacterium
GTTCCGACGCCTCCACGTGATTGTGGGCGACTCCAACATGAGCGAGTACGCCACCTTCCTCAAGGTCGGCACCACCTCCATCCTCCTGGCCATGCTGGAGGACTCCTCCACGGTCCTGCGCGACCTGACACTCGAGAACCCCATCCGGGCCATCCGGGAGATCAGTCACGACATCACCTGCCAGCGCCGCGTGCGATTGGCCAACGGCCGTGAGATGCGGGCGCTCGACATCCAGACCGAATACCTCGAACGCGCGTTGAAGTTCCGCGATCGGCGCGGTCTCTCGCCCGAGGAAGACCGGGCTCTCGACATGTGGGAGCACTGCCTGAAGGGCCTCGAGGCCGATCCGACCTCCCTGTGGCGCGAATGCGACTGGGTGGCCAAGCACCGTCTCGTGGAGGAGATGCGGTCTCGCCACGATCTCTCCCTCTCGCACCCCAAGGTTGCGATGATCGACCTCATGTACCACGACGTCGACCGCAGCCGCGGCCTGTTCTACAAGTTGCAGCAGCGTGACCAAATGGAACGGACCTGTACCGACGACGCCATCACCGAGGCCATGACCAAGCCGCCGGAGACGACCCGGGCGAGGCTCCGCGGCGCGTTCGTGAAGCGGGCCAAGGAGCGCCGGCGCGACTTCACTGTCGACTGGGTCCACCTCAAGCTGAACGACCAGGCCCAACGCACGGTGCTCCTGAAAGACCCCTTCAAGTCACACGACGAGCGGGTCGAGCGGCTCATCCAATCCTTGTAGCGGCACCGTAGAGTGAAGGCACATGTTCAACCTCGACCCAGGCAAGCTGCTCGTGATCGCCGTGGTCGCCATCATCCTCCTGGGACCTGATCGCCTTCCCCAGGTCGCCCGGCAGGTCGGTGGCGCCTGGCGCTCCTTCAACGAATTCCGGCACCGGATGGAGTCCGAGGTGCGCAACACCATGCCCGACCTGCCTGCCACCTCGGAGATCGCCCGACTGGCCCGCTCGCCGTCGGCGCTCCTCAATCACCTCTCGAACATGTCCTCCGATGAGGAGCCCGACGGATCGTTTCAGCCACCGGCGCCCGAGGACGTCAACCGCACGGCGGCCGCCGGACGCGCCGTACCCCCGGCAGTCGAACCTGACGTCGGGGCGGGACCGCAGGCCGAGCCGACGCCGACACCGACACCGATCCGCGCCGACCTCCCGGTCCGGAACCCCCAGCCGCGCGGCAGCGTCGAGCCCGGCGACCCGACGCTGAACTGAACGACACGACCGTGGTCACGCTTCCCTTCACGGCCAAGAGGAAGAACCGCCCATCCCCGGACAACATGACGCTGGGGGAACATCTCGGTGAGCTCCGACGGCGCGTGATCATCTGCGTGCTCGCGTTCGTCGTCGCCGCCACTATTGCGGTCTTCGCCTACCAGCCGATACTGAACTTCCTCCTGCACCCCCTCTGCACCGTGGAGGCATCGACCAGGCACCACACCAGCCGCGGAACGTCCTCACTCCTGATCGCGTCGAACGGCACCTGCAACCTGTTCGTGACCTCGCCGCTCGACGGACTGTCCCTCCGGGTCAAGATCGCGCTGTTCGGTGGTCTCGTCCTCGCGTCCCCGATCATCCTCTTCCAGGTCTGGCGCTTCGTCACCCCGGGTCTCAAGGCATCCGAGCGTCGCTACGCCATTCCTTTCGTCGCCAGCGCCTTCGTGCTCTTCCTCCTCGGGGCGGCCACGGCCTACATCACACTGCCTCATGCGCTGGGTTGGTTGAAGTCCGTGGGTGGCCCCAACCTGCAGGCGATCTACGACCCCATCCCCTATCTCGGCTTGATCCTCCTGATGATGACGATCTTCGGATTGACCTTCGAGTTCCCGGTCGTTCTCGTGTCCCTCGAGCTCGCGCGCGTCGTGACGCCCGGCCGCCTGCTCCGCTCGTGGCGCTGGGCTGTCATCATCATCGTGGTGGTCGCCGCCGTCTTCACCCCGAGCTCAGATCCCTTCTCCATGTTCGCCCTGGCCATCCCGCTGATCGTCTTCTACTTCCTCTCCATCGGTATCGGGAAGCTGCTCGGACGTTGACGGCGTCCCCGTGGCCGGTCCAGGCCACGGCCGGGGCGGCGGAGTTCGAAGCCGACCTGCCGTTCGCCCTGGACGACTTCCAGCACGAGGCCTTTCACGCCCTCGACTCCGGACACTCGGTCCTGGTGTCCGCGCCGACCGGGTCGGGCAAGACGCTGGTAGCGGCGTACGCCGTCCACCGGGCCCTGGTCGCGCAGGGCAAAGCCTTCTACACCACGCCGCTCAAGGCCCTGTCCAACCAGAAGTACGCGGAGCTGGTGGCGTCCTACGGGGAGGAGCACGTCGGACTGTTGACCGGGGACACCACGCTCCGCCCCAGGGCGCCCGTCGTCGTGATGACCACCGAGGTGCTGCGCAACATGCTGTTGGCCGGCTCCGATCTCCTCGAGGGCCTGCACACGGTCGTGCTCGACGAGGTCCACTTCATTCAGGACCCCTATCGCGGAGGGGTCTGGGAAGAGGTCCTCGTCCTCTGCCCGGCCGAAGTGCGCTTCGTGTGCCTCTCCGCCACCGTGAACAACGCCGACGAGCTCGGTGCGTGGCTGCGGACGGTGCGTGGGCACACGGCGGTGATCGTCGAGCGGGAGCGCCCCATCGTCCTCCGCCACCACTTCGCCGTCCACCGCAGGGAGGATGACGAGACGTTGCTGTGCCTCCTCCTGCACGACGACGGGAAACCGGGCGGCGAAGGGCTTCGCATCGACCAGGCGGTACGGCGGACGCTGCAAGGACGCGCGGCGCACTGGCAGCGGGGGAGGGGGCCGCGCCTGCCCTACCGTGCCCCACGGCGTACCGAGATGATCGAGGAGCTCGGTCGGCGCGAGATGCTGCCGGCCATCGTCTTCATCTTCAGCCGCGCCGCCTGCGACGATGCAGTGCACCAGGTCGTCCGCGACGGTGTCCGCCTGACGGACGCCGCCGAGCGCGCCGCCATCCGCCAGGTGGCCGAGCGCCGCGTGGAACCCCTCGGTGACGACGATCTCAGCGTGCTCGGATTCGACGAGTGGCTCGAAGGCCTGGAGCGGGGTGTGGCGGCGCACCATGCCGGATTGGTCCCGCTCTTCCGCGAGACCGTGGAGGAGTGCTTTGCCGCCGGGCTGCTCAAGGTGGTCTTCGCCACCGAGACGCTCTCGCTCGGGATCAACATGCCGGCCCGCTCGGTGGTGATCGAGCGCTTCACCAAGTACGGCGGGGCCGGACGGGCGACCCTGACGTCCGGCGAGTACCTGCAGCTCACGGGCCGGGCCGGACGACGGGGCCTGGACGAGGAGGGTCATGCCGTCGTCGCCTGGTCGAGCGAGATCACCTTCGCCGAGGCCGCACGGGTGGCCTCGGCCCCACCGCCGGACCTGCGCTCGGCTTTCCGGCCCACCTACAACCTGGCCGTCAACCTTGTGGCTCGCTTCGACCGCGAGGCGGCCACGGCCGTGCTGCAGCGCTCCTTCGCCCAGTGGCAGGCCCGTACGCCGGACCTCCTGCTGCAGCAGCTGAGCCACCGCGTCGCCGTCCTGGAGGAGACGGGGTACCTGGACGCCTGGACCCTGACGCCCGCGGGGCGCCGCCTGTCCCGCATCTACCACGAGGCCGATCTCCTGGTGGCCGAGGCGCTCGGTGCCGACGTGCTCGCCGGCGCCGAGCCGGCAGTGCTGGCCGGCGTCCTCTCGGCCGTCGTCTTCGAGCCGCGGCGGGCCCGCCGCCTCCCGGGCCAACACGGGCCCCGGCGGGACAAGCAGCGCAGACCGCTGCAGGACCGCCTCGGCGACAAGCGCCGGTCCGAGCTCGCCGCGCGCTGCGACGCCCTCACCATGCTGGCCGAGCGCATCCGCGACATCGAGGAGACGCATCGGGTTCCCCGCACCCGCCAGCCGGCCCCCGGCCTGGCGACGGCGGTGGCGTCCTGGGCGCGGGGAGCCTCCTTCTCGACCGCCCTCGGCGTGGCCGCTCGCGACGTCGGCGAGCTGGCTCCCGGCGACTTCGTCCGCACCATGAAGTCGGTGGCCGATCTGGCCCAACAGGTCTCGCACATCGCGCTGGACACTGAGGTTGCGGCGGCCGCCCGCAATGCCGTCAACCTCGTGCTCAGGGGCGTCGTCGCCGGGGGCCTGCCGGGCATCTGAGCCCATCCGCCACCGTCGCGTCACCCTCGTTCTATGGTTACCCGGGCATGTTCCCGTACTCCGAAGAGCGGTTCACGGCCGACGAGGAAGCCGTGCTCCGGCGCTACGTCACGAACCTGGACCAGCCGGTATTCGCCCTGGTCAACCTGCCAGAGGTGGTCAAAGGCGCCCTCTTCGCCCGCTACTCCCGCTCGCCCAAGAGCCTGCGGCGACTCTTCCTCGACGAGTTCGTCGGGGAGCTCGACATCTCGGGGGATGCGACCGTTGACGCGACCGTCGGACTCGCCCGTGCGGAGCAGCTCTACGAGAAAGTCTTCGTCGAGTACGGCGACGATTCGGTCGCACAACTGGGGGGCGTCCACCTCGCCTGCGAACAGGCCTCGAACGTGCTCTCGAAGGTGCTCGAGTGGGGACGTCTCATGGCGTACCTCGAGCAGTCGACGCGCTACATCGCGTACAACCAGCGGCTCGAGAACGGCCAGTACCGCTACTTCCGACCACCCGAGATCCTCGACTCCGCCCACGGGGCCCGCTTCGTCGGCGAGATGGACCGGGTGTTCGACACCTATGGCGCCCTCCTGCCGCGCATGCAGGCTTGGGTAGCCGAGCGCTTTCCCCAACGAGCCGGCGACAGTGACTTCGTCTACCGCCAGGCCACCCGCGCCAAATCCCTCGACGCGCTGCGCGGCCTTCTGCCGGCCGCGTCACTGTCGAACATCGGGATCTACGGCACCGGCCAGTCCTACGAGCAGCTGCTCCTGCGGATGCGCGCGCACCCGCTTCCCGAGGCGCGTCACTACGCCGAGATGATGCTGTTCGAGTTGCGCAAGGTGATCCCGTCCTTCCTCCAGCGCGTCGACATTCCCGAGCGCGGTGGCGAGTGGTCCGAGTACATGGCGTCGACACGGGACCGTACACAGCGTCTGGTTTCCCGCCTGTGGCCGGAGCTGCGACCGCTCGACGCCCCCTCGGGCAGCGACGGCGAGCCGGAAGTCACCCTGCTCGACTTCGATCCTGACGGGGAAGAGAAGGTCCTGGTTGCGGCGTGTTTCTCTCACCTCGGCTGCAGTGAGCGCGAGGCCGCCCGCAGGGTGCGGCTTCTCGGTCACGAGGACCGCGTGGCCTTGCTCGAGGCGTACGTCGGCGATCGGCGCAATCGCCGTCATCGTCCCGGACGCGCCTTCGAGCGGACCGACTACCGGTTCGAGCTCGTCACCGACTACGGCGCGTTCCGGGACCTGCAACGCCATCGGATGCTCTCGATGGAGTGGCAGCGTCTCGGTATCTCGCTCGGGTACGACATGCCGGATCTCGTTGCCGACGCCGGCCTCGCCGAGCACTACGACGAGGCGATCGACCGGGCCGAGGAGCTCTACCGCTCGTTGCTGCCCGACTTCCCGGAACAGGCTTCGTACGTCGTCGCGTTGGCCCACCGCATCCGCTACGTCATGCAGTTCAACGCGCGTGAGGCCATGCACCTCACCGAACTCCGCTCGGGGGCACAGGGCCATCCCGCATACCGGAGGGTGGCCCAACAGATGCATCGCGCCGTGGCGGAAGTCGCGGGGCACCGGGCACTGGCCGAGGCGATGACCTTCGTTGACCACGGGGCGACCGACCTCGAGCGCCTCGAATCCGAGCGTCGGGCCGAACGCCGCCGGTCGGAAAAATCTGCAACGCGGTGACCAGGAACAACCTTTGTTCTCCCTGGTGGGAGCACCCGAGAAGTCCTTGACGACCCCACCCCAGATTTGCCTAATGTACGGCCCAGTCCCCGACGCTCCTAAGGACCTGCGGAAGAGCGAAGCGCTGATGCGGCCAAGGGGGGGATGAGCTGTGAGAGGCGGTGATTGGCCCTGGGGGTCGAGTAGAGAACGTGTTGCAAGCCCGGCCATCCGGGCGAGCGACATGGCGCCAAAGACCCCGGGGCCCTCCCGCCCCTCCCCAGCGGATTCCTAGCCCTCCGGATCTCGTTCACGGGCGATTGAACGGTCTCTCGAAGCGTCTATGCTCCGCGCCACAATGGCGACGAAGAAGAAGGCCAAGGTCGAAGAAGTGGTGGCAGAGGCCCCCGAAGCAGAAGACGCGGACGTCGTCGACGACGATGAGCTCGACGTCGACATCGACGACGCGGAGGAGCTCGTCGACATCGATGCCGTCGCGCTCGATGACGATGACGACGACGACATCGTCGTCATCGACGAGGAGGAGGACGACGCGGAGACCGACGAGGTCGACGAGATCCTGACCCCGTCGCCGGCGGCGGTCGTCGAGAAGTCGGGCGAGGGCGACGAGGAGGAAGAGGAGGAGGAGCCGGACGACGAGGACGTCGAGGCCAGCCTCGATGTGATCCTCAAGGAGCGCCTGGTCGTCGAGGACGAGCCCGAAGACGAGGAGGCCACGGACCAGGAGGACAAGACCGAAGGCAACGAACGGGTGCTGCCGAAGCAACCTGACGAGTTCGTGTGTCGTTCGTGCTTCCTGGTCAAGCACCCGAGCCAGCTGGCAGACGAGAAGAAGATGCTCTGCCGGGACTGTGTCTGAGGAATCTGACCCCGATGGACGAGAGGCTGCCAAGAGCGGGCTCCGACGGACCATCGATCTGTGGGTGGCAGCTCCGGTCGGCGTCGCGGTGTCCGTAGTCGAAGTGCTCCCCGAGCTGATCGCCGACGGTCGGCGCCGCGTGGAGCTCGAACTCGGCAATGCGCTCGTTGTGGGGCGCTTCGTCGTCAACAAAAAGCAGCATGACCTCTCGCAGCGCCTCAAAGGCCTCCTGGGCAACGGATCGCCGCCGAATGCACCGGACGGAGGCGCCGGCCCGGCGGAAGCGCCTGCGGCGACACCCGGCGCGGAACGTCCGGTACCCGACCCTGCGGCGGCAGCGATCGTCGGCCGTGCGTTGGCGGACTACGACACGCTCAGCGCGTCACAGGTGGTCCGCCGGCTCGAGAGCCTGGGCCCCGAGGAGCTTCAAGCCGTCCAGCGCTACGAGGCCTCCACGCGCAATCGTCGGACGATCCTGAACCGCGCCGGCCAGGTTCTCGACGCACAACTCCACGGGCCGACCGGCTCCTGAGGCATGGAGCTGGCCCGGGCCGCCCGTGCCGAGGACCGCCAGGCCTGCACGCGGCTCCTCTCCCAGGCCTTGGTGGCCGCCGAGTCCATGCGGGGAGGCACGGCGCTGGTCGGTGACGCCACGACGGTGAGCCTCCTGGAGCGTTGGACCGGGTCCGACGAGGGGGTCCGCCTGATGGTGGGGGAGTACGAGGGCGCGGTCGTCGGCCTTCTCGCCGTGACGGCCGGCGATGGCCCAAAAGGCCGCACGAACGGCCTGATCGAGTGTTGCTACGTGGAGACAGGCGCCCGGGGCGTGGGCGTCGGCACGGCGCTCATGGAGGCCGCGGTCGACTGGTGTACCGAG
The DNA here is from genome assembly GCA_963736515.1 of uncultured Acidimicrobiaceae bacterium. Taxonomy (GTDB): domain Bacteria; phylum Actinomycetota; class Acidimicrobiia; order Acidimicrobiales; family RAAP-2; genus Bog-473. The sequence goes on from CAVTPE010000005.1 coordinate 7,598, forward strand.
AAGGGCTGCGCCGGGGTGGATGCGCCGGCGCTGCCGGGGGACCGTACGACCAAGCAACGACTGGAGGCGGCCGGATTCGCCGCCCGCCTGCTGACCCTCAACCGCCGGTTGGACTGAACCGCCGCTCGGTGTTCACCCTGCGGGGCGGTGGCGGCGGAATGCGGAGCCCGAGCAGCTTGGCCAGCGCGGGAACCGCACCGGCCGCATTGCGGGCCGCCTGCTTCGCCACTTCGTCGTCGGGAATGCCCACCGGCTTGACGGTCCGACGCACCGGTGACGCGACAACCGCGTCGAGGAGGCGCATCCAGTCCTCCGGCGCCAGGTCGGCCGTCATGGCTTCTCCGGCGGCGGCAGCCAGCCTGACCGCCAGTTCGGCCGGACAGCGGGTGCCGGGCTCGGGGGGGCGAATGGAGGCCTCAACGGCCTGTTGCACCCGCCCGTCGTTCAGCGCGTTCGCGATGCGGGCCAGCCACTCCTCGCGCAACGCCGTCGTCCGCTGGTCGAGCGACTCTCGGAGCGCTTTGGCCAGGGTGCGCCCATCCTCGTCGAGGTTCACCGTTCGCGAGGCCGCGACCACGGCCCGGAGCTCCCGCAGCCGATAATCCTTCCCGGTCGCCTGCGCCACCGAGGCGCGGTCCTTCCAGTCCGCCAGGCGGACCACCGGCAGCAGCTCATCGGCCATGGCGAGGAGGGCATCTGCGGCGATCGGAGGCTTCCCGGCGGCCTTGTTCGAGGTGTTCTGCGTCTCGATGGCCTGCCGGACCGCTTGCAGCCCGCCGCGGAGCAGCTGCTCGGCCACGGGGATCTGCTCGGGCCGCAGGGCGGCGAGCATGGCGTTGCGGTGAACGGTGGACGTCGGCGCGACCGGGCGCTCACCGCGAGCGGAACGACCGTCGCCCTCACCGGGACGTCGACCACCGGGTCGACGAGGCCCACTGCCTCCACGCGCCGGTCGCTCGCCGCCGCGCTCGTCGCGCCGTCCCTCGCCGTCGGGGCGGCGACCGCCCGGGCGCCGGTCGCGTCGCTCGCCATCGTCGTCGCGATCACGCCGCCGCTTGTCCGACCCCGGAGCCAGGATGACGGACACGTCGGGCGCCCGCCTCGGGGTGCCCTTGACCTCGATCCGGCCTTCGGTCTTGTCCGGAGAGCCGGCCGGCTTGGCCGCAGTCAGCGACAGGATCTCGATGCCCTCGAGCCCGATCTCGACTTCGGCCCTCAGCACGGCGCCCACGGTCGCACCGGGTGGCACGAGCGCAGCTTCGACCATGCCCTTGGGCTGGCGCGCTCCGGCGGCGCGCCAGGTCCATGACCCGTCGCCCGTCTTGCTCGTCAACTCGATGTCGATCCGGCGTGACATGCGGCGGACACGCTACCTCGCCTGGCGCCCCTGCCCGCTGCCGGGCCGCCATCGACATCCCGTAACATGGGTACGGACGTCCGCTGGACTGCGGGAGACGCCGGGACGGGCCACTTGCCCACCGCGCTGCGGTGTGGACGAGCCATGTTCCCTTCAGGAGGATCCACATGAGTGAGGACACCGAGCAGCCAGGGCCGGAGCCCGCTGCCGGCACACCCGGATCTGGCGCCGTACCGCCCGCCGAGGCAACGACGGCACCGGACGACAGGATGACCCCGGCCCAACCCGCACAAGGGAGCCTGGAGGGCGCAGCACCGCCACGGCCACCAGAGCCAGCGACCACGAACCCGCCCGCAGGGGCCCTCGACGCCCCCACGGCCGCCTCTCCGCCGCCAAGGGCCCCATCTTCCTACCCACCGCCGCCATCAGGCGCCTGGACGCCACCGGGGGAGTACGAGAGCGGGCCCCCAACGCCGATCCCGTTCTCCTACCCTCCGTCCGCCGACGCGACCTATCCCGGTGGCGGCCCGTCAACCGCCAGCTCCGGGCGGCGTTCCCCCGGCAGGGTGCGCTCCTGGCTCCCGGTGGCTCTCGTGGCCGCGATCATCGGCGGGGTCATCGGGGCGGGCGTCACCGCCCTGGCGAACAACAACAGCGGCAACGGCGGCAACGTCACCATCCACGAATCCAGCGCTTCGCCCGGAGCGGCCGTCCTCAGCGGAAACGTCACCATCCCGCAGCTCGTCGGCAAGGTGATCCCGGCCGTCGTTTCCATCGACGTCAAGTCGAACGGCAACGAAGACCAGGGGACCGGCATGATCATCACCTCCAGCGGGGAGGTCCTCACGAACAACCACGTCATCGAGCTCTATAGCCAGGGTGGCAACACGGGAACCATCACGGTCACCGAGTACGGCCAGACCAAGGCGCTGCCCACCACGCTCGTCGGCTACGACCAGTCGAAGGACGTGGCGCTGCTCAAGATCAACAACGCGTCGAACCTGCCCAGCGTGACCTTCGGGAATTCGGGCAAGGCTGTCGTCGGGGACGCCGTCGTGGCCATCGGCAACGCGCTAGGGCTCGCCGCCGGCACACCGACGGTCACCCAGGGCATCATCTCGGCGCTCGGGCGCTCGGTGACCGCAGGAGGAGAGGGCACCCAGACCGAGACGCTCCAGAACATGATCCAAACCGACGCCGCCATCAACCCCGGCAACTCCGGTGGGCCGCTGATCGACACCTCGGGCCAGGTCATCGGGATGAACACCGCCGTGGCCGGGACCTCGAGCGACGGGACGTCCTCCCAGAACATCGGCTTTGCCATCCCGGCGGCCTCGGTGGAATCGCTCATCTCCGAGCTCGAGAAGGGCGGACAGTCCGGCAACGGGGGCGGCTACCTCGGCGTCGACATCACCACGCTGACGCCTGCGCTGCGCCAGCAGTACGGGTTCACGCCCACGTCCGGCGCCGTGATCCTCAGCGTGGTCTCGGGATCGCCGGCGGACAAGGCCGGCCTGGTGCAGGGTGACGTCATCGTCAACATCAACGGCACCAACATCACGTCGTCCGACGATCTGCAGAAGGTGGTCCAGAACTCCAAGGCCGGACAGTCCGTGCCCATCACGTACTACGTGGGGGACAGCAAGCGGACCACTACGGCCACCCTCGGCGACCAGTCGCAGGCCCAACAGCAGCAGTCGAGCGGCAGCGGCGGGACGGTCAACCCGTTCGGCGGCGGAGGGTTCCCCGGGTTCGGGAACTCCGGCGGGACGGGAGGAACCCCCTAGAGTCAGCCCGACGGGATGTCGAAGTTCCGGTCCGGGTGGGCGGGCGGGACGTTCATGGAGCCGTTCGGAGTCCAGCCGCTTGCCTCGATGTCCTCGAGCACGTGGGCCATGTTGTACGTGTCCTCCTCGTAGGAGAACTTGCCATTGCCGGCATAGATCAGGCGGGAGTAGCCGGACTGCCGGTAGGCCGTCCCATCCGGCCGCGTTCTCGGCATGATCTGGGTCCACTTCACGACGACGTCATTCCCCTCGATCGCGGTGAACTCAATGGGGAACTTCCAGTCCTCCATGCCCAACATGGAATCCACCAACCAGTGGGCAATGGCGTCGCGGCCCTCGATGCGTCCCCAGGCGCCGTCGATGTAGACGGCGTCTTCGGTGTAGAAGTCGGCCAGCACGCCAAAGGCATCTGGCTCGAGACCGTCGTCGATCCGCCGGCGCAGCTCGTGGTAGCGGTCCACCGTCGCCTGGACCTCGTCACGTGGAAACGGCATGATCGTCCCTTCCTCCCTGTTACGTGTGGGTCGCACGGTAGGCGATCCGACACGACTCGAGCTCGGCCAGCGCGGCCGCGCGGTCCCCGAACCCCTGCACCTCGGTCGATTTCTCGGGCTCGAGGTCCTTGTAGATGCTGAAGAAATGGGCGATCTCGTTGCGGAGATGCTCGGGCACGTCGCCGATCTCGTGCGCACCGTCCCACTGGGGGTCGTGCTCGAGAACGCAGATCAACTTGGCGTCCACGCCCTTCTCGTCGCGCATTGAGAACACGCCCAGGATCCGCACCCGTAACAGGCAGCCCGGAAAGGTGGGGTCGGCCACCAGCACCAGTGCGTCGAGCGGGTCCCCGTCGCCGGCCAGGGTATCGGGGACGAATCCGTAGTCCGCCGGATAGGTGGTGGCGGTGAAGAGGCGGCGGTCCAACCGGATCACGTGCCTCTCGTGGTCGTACTCGTACTTGTTGCGGCTGCCGGTGGGGATCTCGACCACCACGTCGATCGCCTCGTCGGGAGGGGGGGAGCTCACGAAGGCGAGGGTGGCGGGCGGCGGAAGGCCGCTTCGACCGGGCTCATGATGCCGACCGCGTTGCCGTCGGGGTCGCTGACGACGGCGTAGCGCGCGCCCCAGAAGGCGTCATAGGGGTCCTGCTGGACGGGGACGCCTTCGGCGGCCAGAGCAGCGACGAGTCCATCGACCTCGGCCCGGGTATCGACCTTGAAGCCGAGCACCACGCCGCTCCCACCAGTCCAGCCATCGTTCCACTGCGCGGCGAAGGTCATGCTGTCCAGGTCGACGTCGAGAGGCGCGACCTCCCCGCGCGGGGCGGAGACATGGTGCGCCGACCAGACGGGGTCGCGCTCGTCGCCGAAGTCCAGGCCGAGGCGCGCGTAGAAAGCGCGGCTGGCTTCGACGTCGCGCACGACGAGGTTCACCTGGTCCAGACTGATCGGAGCCATCTCGCCACCGTACCGCCCATGACGACGCCGACGCCGCGTCGCCGGGCCGGGGGGCTCAGCCGCTGATCCCGGCGCCCCCGACTCCGCCGGCTCCGCCAGCTCTGGCGCGGAAGGTCCCGGCGCCGGCTCCGCCGAAGAAACCTCGGCCACCACCGAATCCGCCCCCGCCGAGAGCGTTCGTGAGGTCGGTGTTGGACGACGGGACAGCTTCGGCATAGTCAGCCAGGACGACGCTCTGGCCGTCGCTGAGGCCGGAGAGCACCTGGGTGTAAGTATCGCCGACCATGCCGACCTTGATCACCTTTGTTGTCAACACGCCCTTGTCGAGCTCGATGACGTAGGAGCTGGAACCCCTCGTCTCGACGGCCGAGGTGGGCACGGCCACGACGTTGGACACAGACCCCGTATCGATCACGACGTTGGCTGTCGAGCCGCTGAACAGTGCGTCGTTGGTGGCGGGCAGGGCGACCACGACGGGATAGGAGTACTCGCCGTTGCTCGATTGGACGGGACCGACCTGGGAGACGGTGCCGTCCAGCGAGCCGTCGGTGCCATCGACCTGCACCGTGGCGCTCTGACCGACTTTGACCGAAGGCACCTGGGAGCTGTCCAGGGTGCCTTGGACCTCATAGGACTTCGTACCGATGATGGTGATGATCTCGGTGCCGGAGTCGGCGATCACCGTGTCGCCCGCGGTGATGTCGACGGAGACCACGGTGCCAGTGATCGGGCTGTTCAGTGTGGCCTCGTTGAGCGACTGCTCGGCGTTGGTCAGGTCGGCCTCGGCCGAATCGATGGAGGCCTGGTCCGAGGCGATCTGCTCGGGCGTGTCGGCGTCCGCGCCGGACGACCCAGTGCCGGTGCCGTTGGACCCTGTGTCGGCCGTGGTGGCGAAAGTGGCGGTGGACCCGGTGGCGGTGGACCCGGTGGCGGTGGACCCGGTGGCGGTGGACCCGGTGGCGGTGGACCCGGTGGCGGTGGACCCGGTGGCGGTGGACCCGGTGGCGGTGGACCCGGTGGCGGTGGACCCGGTGGCGGTGGACCCGGTGGCGGTGGACCCGGTGCCCGTGTCGCCGGTGACTGCATGGCTGCCCTGGGTGGGAGCGGAGCCGGTGGGTCCGGTCGTCGACGTGGTGCCGCCGGAGGACTCGGCATCGAGCGCCTGACCCAGAGCGGTCTCGTCCTTCGATACGGCGGCCTGGTCCTTCGACACCTGTTGCTCGTCGGTGGAGACCGTCTGGAGCCCCGCCTCACATGCGGCCTGGCCGGTTGTGGAGCTCGTGTTCGCGCTGGTGCAGTCGCTCTGGGCTTGGGCCAGGTCGGCCGCCTCTTTGTTCTGGTCGCCGGACAGGGTCGCCTCGTCTCCGGTCAATGTCGTCTGGTCTGTCGTGACAGTGGCGTTCTGGCCGCCCGTCGTTCCGGTGCCGCGTGAGGGCGCGGTTGTCGTCGTGGTGGTGGACGATGAGGGAGTCGAGGTCTGGGTCTTCCCGGCCGTCGACGAGGCGGGAGTAGAGGTCTGGGTCTTCTCCGACGTCGACGAGGAGCTCGACTGGCTCTCCTCGTCCTCGACCAACTTGGCTTGGTCCGCAGCCACGGTGGACTGCGCGGACGAAACGGACTCGCTCAGCGCGGTGGTGTCGAGCGTGCCCAGGGTCTGTCCCGCCGTGACCTGTTGCCCGGGCGTCACCGTGACCGTGGCGACCTGCCCGGCCACCTGGAAGGAGGCCGCGGCGTCGCTGACCGGTTCCACGGTACCGACGACATCGAGTGCGGTCCCGATGTCGGCATGGGTCACGGTGGCCATCCGGTACCCGGCGGCGCTGTTGTCGACCGCGGCCCAGGCGGCCACGCCGCCTCCGAGAACGACCACGGCGACAATGCCGCCGATCAGGACGGCACGCCGATGGCCGGCACGGCCCCAACCCGTACGCGGACCCGACTTAGGCACCGGCACCGCCGCCGCCGCCGAAGCCGCCGCCGCCGCCGAAGCGACCGAACCCGCTGCTGCAGGTGCCACTCGTGGCGGTGATCCGGACGGTAGTCGCCGTCACCGCGCCGGTCGTGGCCGCCGGGCCGAAGGCACTGACGCAGTCGCCGACGGCGAGATCAGTCGACGCAGCGGTCTGGGTGGAACCCACCGTGGTCGAACTCGACGTCGTGATCTTCAGCGTCTCCGTCTTGGTCTTCGGCACCGTGGGCTTCTTCGCGCTCTGCGAGGTGGACTTGCTCGACGGACGGGCGAACTGCCCGGGGCTGACGGTGAGACCCGACACTGTCAGGGTGGAGCCGCTGACACCCGTCACCTTGCCCGACGCGATGGCCAGGTTTGCGAAAGCCTTGCGGAAGTTGGACGATCCACCTCCGCCGAAGCGCGGACGCGTCCCGCCCTCGGGGCCGGACCCGCCGGACCCGCCGGCTCCGAAACGGAAACCGCCACCCGCGCCAGCTCTGGCCCCAGGACCCGGGGTTCCGCTGCGGGCACCGACGCCGACGCACGAGCCGGACGAATTCGCGGTGCTCACCGTGATCGTGCGCGCCGCGATGGTCGTCTTGGAACTCTTGGAAGGTGTGCCGCTGACCGTGACGCAATCACCACTGGCGAGCGCGCTGACCGACTCGGTCACTGACTTGGAGAACGTGGTGGACGGCGTCCAGTTCACAGTGGTCTGCCCGGAGCTCTGGCTCTGCACCTCCATGCTCGATCCGGTGAGCGCGGCAACGCTGCCCGTGGCCCCGGCGGGGGCATTGGCCGGTGCAGCGGCGCCCGCTGCCGTGGTCACGGCGGTCGCGGCAAGCAGAGCCGTCGCGCCCGTACCGGCGATACGCATGAAGTACCGACGGCTGTTGCTCCGGCTGTTCAGTGACTGCATCGTCCTGATTCCTCTTTCTTTCCGTTTCGGTGTTGCTCTGATCTGATCGGTGATCGCGTTTCACTCGCTGCGGAGAGCGTCGATGGGGGCGAGGGTGGCCGCCCGGCTGGCGGGATAGACACCGAACAGCACGCCGATGGCCAGAGCGATGGCCAGCGCCCCGATGGCGGCCGTCGGGCTGGACGAAATGGGGTCCCCGATGAGCCCGGGGAGCCAGACGACGCCCAGCAGCCCAGCCAGCACGCCCAGCAATCCGCCCACCAGGCCGAGCACCGACGCCTCCACCAAGAACTGTCGGCGTATGACCCTCGGGGTGGCGCCGAGCGCCTTGCGCAAGCCGATCTCTCGGACCCGCTCGGTGACCGACACCAGCATGATGTTCATGACGCCGATGCCACCCACGATGAGCGAGATGGCGGCGATCCCACCCAACAGGATGGTCAGCGTGTGGTCCACCGACGTGTTGGCGGCGATGAGAGACGCCTGCGAGGTGATGGTGAAGTCCGCATCGGCGGCGTCGTTGATGCCGTGCAGTTGCAAAAGGAGGTGGTCCGCCTCCTGATAGGCCCCGGCCAGGTCTGCGGACGAACGCGCCTGCACGGCGATGGAGCTGACCGAGTTGCGTGAGGTTCCACCGAAGATACGCTCGGCCCCCGTCGTAATTGGGACGATCGCGGTGTCATCGGGGTCAGTGGTGGTCGACGACGTCGACGATCCGGTGGAGGTGAGCACGCCCACGACGGTGAGCGGCACGTCGTTGACGTCCACGGTCTGACCGACGGGGTCCCCGCGACTGAAGAGCTCCGACGCGGTCGTCTCGCCCAGGACCACCACCGCGGCGTGGTCCTGGACATCTTGGTTGGCGAGGAAGCGACCCTCGGCCACCGTGCGGCCTCGCACGGGGAGCCACGACGGTGTCGTTCCCTGCACGGTGGTGGTCGCCGTCTCGCTCCCGGCCGTCAGGACCTCGGAGGACGACGTGATCCCGGCCACCGCCTTGATGTCGGGAGCATCGATGGGGGAGGCCAGTGCCGACACGTCGGACATGGACAGGGTGGAGGCCGAACCCAGCGCCTCGCGGATGCCCGAGGTCGAAGTCGTACTGCCCGGGGTGATGGTCAGGACGTTCGAACCGAGGGCGTTGATCTCCGAGGTCACCTGTCCCGACGCACCCTCGCCCAGGCCCACGGCGATGATCACGCCGGCAATCCCGATCAGGATGCCGAGGACGGTCAAAAACGAGCGCAGCCGGTGGCTGCGTACTCCATTGACGCCGGTGCGGACGGTCTCGAGCCAGTTCACCGGACGCTCTCGAGGTAGCGCCTGTCGTTCTCCGTCAGCAGACCGTCACGGATGCCGACCACCCGGCCGGCGGCCGACGCCACCTCGACGTCGTGCGTGATGAGGACGAGCGTGCGACCGGCCTCGTGCAACTCGCCCATAAGGCGCAGCACGTCGGCCGCCGACTTCGAATCAAGGTTGCCGGTGGGCTCGTCGGCCAGGATCAGATCCGGCTCGGTGACGAGAGCCCTCGCCACGGCGACGCGCTGTTGCTGTCCGCCGGAGAGTTCGCCGGGGCGGTGGTTGACGCGGCCGGACAGACCCACGCGCCCGAGGGCCTCCATCGCCCGCTCCTTGCGTTCGGAGCGCGTGACGCCGGCGTAGACCATCGGAAGCTCGACGTTCTGCCAGGCCGTCATGGACGCCAGCAGGTTGAACTGTTGGAAGACGAAGCCGATGCGTCGGTTCCGCACCTCGGCCAGCGCGGCCTCGCTCATGTGGCTGACGTCCTCACCGGCCAGGAGGTAGCCACCCGAGCTGGGGACATCGAGGCAACCGAGGATGTGCATGAGGGTCGACTTGCCCGAACCCGAAGGTCCAATGATGGCGACGTACTCGCCCTGCGCAATGGACAGGCTGACACCACGGAGTGCGGCCACGCTGATGGTGCCGGTTCGGTAGACCTTGGTCACCCGCTCCAACTCGATCACCATTTCCCGGACGGGGGGAGTCCCCTGCGGGGGAGTGACTGTCATCCGCCGGCTCCGCTGAACCCACCGGCGGGGAAGGTGCCGCCACCGCTGAACCCGCCACCGCCACCAAAGCCGCCGAAGCCACCGGTGCCTCCGCCGCCGAAGCGACCGGTCGTCCCGCCACGGCCCAAGAGGCCACCGATGCCGCCCCCGGGCGCCTTGAAGGTGATCTGGCGTTCGAGAACCTTGTCCCCGGGCTTGACCCCGCTGGTGATCTGCGTCTCGCCGTTCTCGGCTGCGCCGACGGTCACGTCGGTGACGATGTGACTCCCGTTGACCACCTTCGTCACCGTGGCTTGGCCATTCGTCCCGTAGGAGATCGCTCCGGTGGGCACTTCGGTGACGTCGTTGAGCTGCTTGACGATGATGTTGACATCAGCGGTCGCCCCGGCGTAAAGGTTCGGCGGGTTGCCGGTCACGTCGATCACGACCGGGAAGCTGGTGACGTCGGAACTCTCGCTGCCGATGAGGCTGATCGATCCGACCGTGCCGTAGACGGGGGTGCTGTCGCCTGTCGGTGTGATGTCAACCTGGTCGCCGTCGGCGATCTCACCGATTTCGGTGTCGTCGACCGTGGCGTTGACGATGTACGAGTCGGTGCCGACCACCACGATCTCGCCACTCGACGAGCCGGTGCCGGACGCAGTGGAGCCGGTGTCACTGGACGCCGCGGCGCTGGTACCGCTCGCAGCGGCACCGGTGCCCCCGCTCCCGCCCGACCCGTTCGCGCTGACCTGTTGGCCGACCGTGAGGTCGACCGAGGCAACCGTGCCCGCGATCGTCGAGGTCAAGGAAGCATCGTTGAGGTTCGTCTGCGCCGTGGACAACGAGGACTCGGCCGAGGTCACCGACGCCTCGTCGGAATCGATCGTGCTCGTCGACGCGTTGGACGACTCGTCACTGGAGAGGCGGTCCTGCGCTGCAGTCAGTTGGGCCTGCGCCGCGTCCTCGTCATCAGTGAGGGCGGTCGTGCCCACTGTGGCCAGCACCTGCCCGGCGGTCACCGTTTGGCCAGCCTTGACGTTGACGGCGGTCACCGTCCCCGGGACGGCGAAATTCACATTCGCCTGGCTTGCCGGCTCGAGCGTCCCGGAGCTGGCCACCGTCTGCTGGATGGTGCCCGTCGTCGCGCGTACGGTGGCCGTCGTCACGGTCAGACCGGTCGGCGATGACGCGCCCGCCGTCAGCCACAAGCTGAGTCCCACCGCGGCGGCGATGAGGACGACCACGACTCCGATGATGGGCCAGCGATACCGTCGCCAGACCGAGGGCGGTTCGTCCGCCAGCACGTTCTCGTCGTCGAGGGGCAGTTCTTGAGTCAGATCCACCGGGCTCTCCGACTCGACAGGGTTTTCCGGCGCCTCGATCGCTCCCGTTTCCACCATGGGTCCCAGTTCAACCGAGGCATTTCACAACGAGCCGAATTCCAGCTGTGAGCCCGCTTGGTATTGCATGTAAGACCGTCCTAAGAGACCTGGTCATGGCCTTTTTGCCCCACGGTGATCTCCACAGGAACGGTGTAACTGGCTCTGACCGGGCACCGATGCCCATCGTGCATGCTCCCGGTACAGCTGATGCGGTGCCGGGAGGCACACCCCCGTCTCCCGGTCCTCCCGGTGCCGCTCAGCTTCGGCGTCCCTGATGAAGGCCCTCCACTACCGTGACTCTGCGATGCGGCACGCGACACCCGACGACCTCGTACCGATCGAAGCCCTCCTGAGGGACCTGCGGTCCGTCAGCGGCCTCGTCGAGCGCACCCCGGGGACCTTCTACCGACGCTCTCGTGCCTTCTTGCATTTCCACGTCCACCCCTCCGGACTCTTCGCCGACGTCCGCCTCGAGGGCGATGACTTCGAACGCATCCCCATCGACTCGTCCGCCGCGCGGGCGACATTGCTCTGTCAGGTACGGGCCGCGGTCGCGGAGAACGCCACCCCCGTCTGACTCCGTCTTGGTTGTCCGGCGGGGAACCGCCGTCGATCCATCGGAACATTGTCACTCCGCTCAGGCGCTCGACACTCATCACTCATCGCCGACGAGGTCCTGGCCGGGGTCCGGCACGGGCACTTCGCTGAGCTGCCCGGATTCCTTATCTGACCGCCGATAATGTTCATTATGTTAAGTTAGACGGAGAATCCGTCCGAGACGGATCGAACGGCTCAGGATGCGTCGCCACCGCATCCTCTCCTCTCTCAAGGACGGGGCGGCCGAGACGGTCGGACCTTGCGCTGGTCGATGTGGCGATCGTCGGACGAGGTCAGGGATTGAGGGAATGTGTGAGCCAGCCGCCGGGCCGCCGGGCCGCCGGGCCGCCGGGCCGCCGGGCCGCCGGGCCACCGACCGGCCGCTCGTGGATGAGTGCGCCGGGGCTGGCAGAGCAGCCGTCCGCATTCGATGCCGAGGATGCCTCCTGTACGGTGACCCGCGATCGGCACGGCGCAAGTCCGAGAGGGTTGCTCCGACGCAGGTGGGCGGGGCCGAAAGCGGGTTCAATGCCAAAAAGGGCTTGATTCAAGGGAAGCAATTCAGTAAAGTGACCAGCAGTAAGGCCCCTCGGTTAAAGGTTCAAAGTCCAGGCGGACGAGAAGGCGAAGTTGCAGCTGGAGGGCTTGTTCGGTAAGGCAAAGCGGAGTATTGTCCCCGGCATGACCGGGGACTTTTGCGCGGGTTCTTTTGCGCGTGAACGTCCGGAATCGGGTTGCCGATGAGCACGACCGGCCCCTCGTCCGATCAAGAGGTCGTGGCGGAACAGTCGTACCTCGAGCATGCGGTGGCCTCGTTGGGAACGATGCGCGAGAGATCCGAACAACTGCTGCGTGATCTCATCGCCGCGGGCAACCCCGACCTGGACTATGTCGCCGCCCTCTCCCGGCGGGTGTCGCTCCTGGCGGACAGCCCTCGACCTCTGCTCTTCGGGCGAATCGACGAGGAGGAGGGAGCCACCTGGCACATCGGCCGGCGCCACGTCGAGGACACCAGGTCGGATCCCGTTGTCGTGGACTGGCGTGCCCCGGTGGCGGTCCCCTTCTATCGGGCCAGCGCCAAGGATGCGCTCGGGCTGACCAGGCGCCGCCAGATCATGGTCGATCGCGGCTCCGTACTGGCCGTGGCCGACGATCTCTTCGGCAGTGGCGAGGACGCCAACGGCACGACGCGCCTGCGTGGCGGCGATGCCCTGCTGGCCGAGCTCGAACGGGCCCGCACCGGCGAGATGCTCGACATCGTCGCCACCATCCAGGCCGAGCAGGACGAGATCATCCGCGCTCCCCTCGACCAACTCCTGACCGTGCAGGGCGGCCCGGGAACCGGCAAGACCGCCGTCGGACTACACCGGGCGGCCTTCCTGCTCTACAACCACCCCGCGCTCAGTCGCGACGGCGTGCTGGTGCTCGGTCCGAGTCGTGCCTTTCTGCGGTACATAGCGCAGGTCCTACCCTCCCTCGGCGAGGAAGCCGTCGTGCAAACGACGATCGCCGACATCGCCCCCAAGGCAAAGGTGCGCGTCGAGGAAACCATGGCGGTGCGGCGGGTCAAAGGGGATGCCCGCATGGGCGAGCTGCTCCGCCGGGCCCTCGACGGGCGCCGCCGGCCCCTGGAGGAGGACGTACGTTTGCGCGTGCGCTTCGCGCGGGCGACCTTGAGCCGGGAGCGCGTCAACGACCTCGTCGCCTCCATCGTCGCCCGTCCGGCCCCTTACAAGTCGGGTCGTCTCGCGCTGCGGGCCCGTCTGGTCAGCCAGGCGAGGAGCGCGTTCCGCGCCTCGGGTCGTCTCGGTGCGGACGAGGCGTGGTTCGAGGGCGAGCTCACCTCCTCGGAGGAATTCGAGGACCTCCTCGACAGGCTCTGGCCCGCCGTCTCCCCCACCACCCTGGTGCGCGAGTTGCTGTCATCCCGCGGCCAGCTGGAGCGGTACGCCACCGGCTTGTTCACCCGAGCCGAGTGGGAGCTCCTGCTCCGGGCTCGTGACGCCACCGTGGCGTCGACGGCGTGGAGCGCCGACGACCTGGCCCTGCTCGATGAGGCCGCGTTCCTCAGCGCGGGTCGAACCCGCTCCTACGGCCACATCGTGGTGGACGAGGCCCAGGACCTCACCCCGATGCAGTTCCGGATGATCGCCCGGCGGGCACCGTCGGGTTCGATCACCGTGTTGGGCGACCTGGCCCAGGCCACCGGCCCATGGACCTACGCCGACTGGGACGAGGTCCGGGGCCATCTGCCCGACGCCGCCCCGTCCCACCACGATGAGCTGACGCTCGGTTACAGGGCCCCCGGCCGCGTGCTGGACTTCGCTTCCCGCCTCCTGTCCGAGGCGGCGCCGGGGATCCAGCCCACCTCTTCGATACGCGCCGGTCGCACCGATCCCGCCGTCCGTCTCGTCGACCAGACCGAACTGACCTCCGCCGCCTTGGACGAAGCCGCCGCCCTGGCCCGCGACCACGCCTTGGTGGCGGTGATCGTCGCACCGGACCTGGTGCCCGCCCTCACCGGGCTGACCCGACGGAATACCCGGGTCGGGCTGCTCGACCGCGACGCCATGACGCGCCCGATCACCATCGTCCCCGCCCCGGCCGCCAAGGGCCTGGAGTTCGATGCGGTCGTCGTCGTCGAGCCCACGGCGATCGCGGGCGACGACCGCCGTGGGCTCCGTCTGCTCTATGTGGCCATGACCCGACCTATCCAGCACCTCAGCATCGTCCACGCCCAGCCACTCCCCGCACTCCTCTGCGGCTGAGTACGGAGCGTTCCCCTACGATCCAGGCATGGCACTGGACGTCGACGGCAAGGTCGCCCTGATCACCGGCGGGAGCAACGGCATCGGTGAGGGGGTCGCCCGGCACCTCGCCAGCCGCGGAGCACGCGTCGTGGTCGCCGACATCGATGTCGCCCGGGGAAAGGCGGTGGCCCGGGATCTCGATGGTCGTTTCATCCAGACCGACGTCACCGATCCCGCGGCAAGCCAGGCCGCTGTGGCGCTCGCAGTCGAGGCCTTCGGCGGGCTCCACATCGCACACCTCAACGCCGGCGTCACGTCGTGGTGCGGCATGGGGGACGATTTCGACCCGGAGGCATATCGGCGCTCGATGGCCATCAACCTCGATGGTGTCGTGTACGGGATCGCTGCCGCCCGTCCCGCCATCAAGGAGAGTGGTGGCGGGACGATCGTGGCCACTGCGTCCATGGCCGGCCTGGTCGCCACGCCCTTCGACCCGATCTACGCAGCCAACAAGCACGCGGTCGTCGGCCTGGCGCGTTCGCTGGGCCAGGTCTACGAGCCCGATGGCATCCGCGTGCATGCGCTGTGTCCCTCCTTCGCCTACACAAACATCATTAAGGGCTCCGAGCAGACGCTGCTCGACATGGGGTTTCCGATCATCGATGTGGCCGACGTCGTCGCCGCCTTCCAGCGGATCCTCGATGCCGACTCCACCGGCCAGTGCTGGTACGTCGTCGCCGGACGCGAGAGCGAACCGTTCCAGTTCCGTCGCGCGCCGGGGCCGCGCCTCGACTGAGGCCACGCCGATTGTCGTCACCGGCCAGTGGCTACGATCGGACGACGACGACCGGCGATGGGTCCCGCCGGGGGGCGCCCACCCCGAACCGCCGAACGACATGGCTGATGGCTCCTGAGCGGCGGCACGGGAGGCCCGGCCATGGACGAAGAGCTGCAGCAGCCAGACACGCACGAGCCCTCACCATCCCAGGGGGACCTCCTGGACGAACCAGCGGTCCCATCTCTCCGGCTGTCGGCCGTGATGGTTCTGGTCATCTTCGTGGGCGGTGCCCTCGGTACCGTCGCCCGCTACCTCTTCGCCGTGCACCACCCGGTCGCTCAAGGCCACTTTCCGTGGGTGACCCTGGTGGTCAATCTGTCGGGTTCGCTGGCCATCGGTGTGCTCGTCCCGCTCACCGAACACATCGCTCAGCGCGCCCCCTCGCGCGCCCGCTCCTAGTCATCGGGTTCCTAGGGGGATGGACGACGTACTCCACATTGACTGTCGAGGCCGCGCTGCTGGCCAAGGACGGCGACGTCGTGATCTGCCTGGCCTATCTCGCCGCCACGATCGTCGGTGGGCTGACTCTCGTCGTCATGGGCCACGCGTTGGGGCGGAAGATGGTGCCGGCCTGAATACCTCCTCCCCCACTCTCGGGCTCGCCCTGATCGTGGCCCTGGCGGGCGGCGCCGGCGCCGCCCTGCGTGCGTTGCTGATCCACCATGTCAGCGTGCGTCGCTTCGATCCGCTCCCTCTCGGCACCGTGCTCGTCAACGCGTCGGGGTCCCTGATCCTTGGGATTCTGACCGGGCTCTCGCTGTACCACGGCCTGGGGTCCCACCTCCTCGCCATCATCGGGGTCGGGCTATGCGGCGGGTACACGACCTGGTCGACCGCGAGCTGGGAGTCGATCCACTTGGTCCGCTCCGGGAACCGCGCGGAGGCGGTGCTCTACACGTTCGGTGGCCTCGCAGTGTGCCTTGCCGCGGCCGCGGCCGGCCTCGGCCTCGCGGCGTTGGGGTGAGGTCCTGGAACGTTGGCTATTCGAGCCAAGTGGTCCCCCGACCCAGGGCGACATGTCGGACAATCGGGTAACTCCCTCTTCGTGCCGATTTGCGGCTCTCGCAACCTTCCAGGCCGCGTTGATCACGAGCTGTCGAGAAGCGAGTTGATCCTCGCATCGAGCTCGGTTTGATTCACCACATGTACGTACACCTCTCGCGGATGATCCACGCCGGAACCCCAGGTCAATCCGCCCTGGGTGTTGACGACCGCCGCACCCCCCTGACCCAGCTCCGAGAAGATCCCCGACCCTTCTCCCACCGCGTAGAGCAGCGTGGGCCCGTCCCAGTCACCGTCGCCCGGTGGCCCGCAACCGAAGAGTTTTTGGTAGACGATGCGCATCGGGTTCTTCGAGGGCACCGAGGAACAGAGGCTGCCGCCGACCTTCGTGTTGATGCCCGTATACCCGTCGACCCAGGCGATCGGTGTCGGCCATCCTTGGGCCGCCACGACCGCTTGGGTGGCGGCGATGTCAAGACGTTCATTGGTGAAGGGTGGACCCCCCGTCGGGAAGAGCCCGTCTTCGATCACCAGTTTCTTCACCTTCCTCGCCACCAGCGCTCGTCCCCGCAGCGAACTGCCTTGGCCTGGACGGGAGTGCAGCAGGCCTGCCAAGTTGGTGTCGCCCCCAATTGCGACGACCGTCACGCTGTGATCCGGCTGGGCCGCCAACACGCGACGATAGAGATTGACCGCCGGCTGCGCTTGCGAACTGCTCCGGATGGCGTGAGGGAGCTGCTCCGCCAGTACGTCACTGTAACCGTGCGGTGCCGTGTCAGCGGAGCTGTCGGGCGCGGCCCCGACCGGAATCATGCGGTGGCCATAGGCCGTATCGATGGCATCGAGCGCGGCGGCAGCCAGGGGGTTTCGAATATCCGACATGACGGCGAGAATCTGGACCGCGCCCCGTTGCTGGAGGACATTGGCCATCCCGACTGCCGTGGCGTCATCCCACCAGAGGGAGAGGTCGCTGTCGATGATGATGCGTTGCGGACCGCCATTGGCGGTGTCGGCTGAGGCCGGAGAGGTTGAGGTGAAACCGGAAAGGCCTGCGGTGACGAGCAGCATCACGAGGAGCGCGACTGCACGCGACCCCTTCCCATGGGTCACACTCGCGCGTTCCCCGACCAGCGCCGCCGACCTGCCCATGGGCTTCGTCGGACGATGCTCAAATGCTTTGAAGTCACCCGTGCTTGCAATTTCACACATCGCTTCTTCGGTACCGCCGGCGACGAGATGCATAGCACAGGTCACGGCCCGCACCTCGGGATCAGGGTCGAGCGCCGAAATCGACCTCCTTGGTCTCGACGACCTGGGCCGTCCGACCCGGAGCCGCCTGGTCGGTCCAGTACAGGTTCGTATGGGCGATGACCTTGCCCGGGGGTGGTGCACCCCAAGCAGTCTGGTCCTCGGTTGTGTGAGCATCGCTGACCAGGGTCGTGTCGTATCCCCTGACGAACGCGCCGTGGAGTGTCGAGCGGATACATGCGTCGGTTTGTGCGCCGACGATGAAGAGTCGCCCGACTCCGGCACCCGACAAAACGGATTCGAGGGTGGTCTCCTCGAATGAGTCGCCGTACTTCTTGTCGATATGCGCCTCGGAGTCGATCGGAGTCAGCTCGGGGACGATCTTCCAGGGATCGCTGCCTCTGGCGCGGGGGCCGGCTGAGTCCTGGATCCAGATCACGGGGATCTGTTCCCGCCGTGCTTTCTCAACAATGTGCTCGATATTCGTCACCACTGCGTCGCGCTCGTAGTTCCCGCTGACCACGCCGTTCTGCACATCGACGACGAGGACTGCGGCATTCGGCCGGTTCTCGAGTGTGGTCACAGTTCTCCTCTCGGTCACCCCTGGACGGGCCCGCTCACGGGGAGATATACCCCGCGAGCGACCGGGGTTCACGCATGCCCTCTTTGACGGACCACGTGCTGTGGACGTCCCGGCAAGGCGTCACCATCCCGGTAGGAGCCCGGGCTGCCAGATCAGTCGGCGAAGGCCTCCGGCGGCGGGCAGCTGCAGACGAGATTGCGGTCTCCGTAGGCCTGGTTGATGCGGGCCACCGGCGGCCAGTACTTGGCCGCTGTCTGCCCCGCCGGGAACACCGCCGTCGCACGGTCGTAGGGTCGCTCCCACCTCGAGACGAGCGCAGCTGCCGTGTGCGGAGCCCCGCGCAGCGGGCTGTCCTCCACCGACCAGCGTCCTGCGGCGACCGCCGCGATCTCGGCCCGGATGGCGACCATGGCATCGCAGAAACGGTCGAGCTCGCCGAGATCCTCGCTCTCGGTGGGCTCCACCATGAGCGTGCCCGCCACGGGAAAGCTCACCGTCGGCGCGTGGAAGCCGTAATCGATGAGGCGCTTGGCGACGTCGTCGACCGTGACGCCCGTCGCCTTGGTCAGGCCCCGCAGGTCGAGGATGCACTCGTGGGCCACCAGGGTGTTCTTGCCCGTGTAGAGGATGGGATACGACGGCGCCAAGCGCGCCGCCACATAGTTGGCCGCCAACACAGCGGACTTGGTGGCGTGGGCCAATCCCACTCCGGAGAGCATGCGGATGTAGGCCCAACTGATGGCCAGGATCCCTGCGCTGCCGAACGGAGCCGCGCTGACCGGTCCGATCCCCTCACGCTGGGCCGTGCGGGGGTGCATCGGATGCGAGGGGAGGAAGGGCACCAGGTGCTCGGCCACCGCCACCGGCCCGACTCCGGGTCCTCCCCCGCCGTGGGGGATGCAGAAGGTCTTGTGGAGGTTCAGGTGCGACACGTCACCGCCGAACTGTCCCGGCTCGGCCAGGCCGAGGAGGGCATTGAGGTTCGCCCCGTCGATGTAGACCTGGCCGCCATGTTGGTGGACCAGCGCGCACATCTCGCTGATGCCCTCCTCGTAGACCCCGTGCGTCGAAGGGTACGTGACCATGATGGCCGCCAGAGACTCGCCGTGCTCCTCGCACTTGCCACGCAGGTCCGCCAGATCGACCGTGCCGTCAGCCAGCGCCGAGACCACCACCACGCGCATTCCCGCCATCACGGCAGAGGCCGCGTTGGTGCCGTGTGCGCTCGACGGGATGAGGCAGATGTCCCGTCCCTGTTCCCCACGGGACTGGTGGTAGGCCCTGATGGCGAGGAGCCCGGCCAGCTCCCCCTGGCTCCCCGCGTTGGGCTGGACCGACACTTTGGCGTAGCCCGTGACACGGGCCAGCCATTCCTCGAGCTCGTCAATCAGCGCCAGGTAGCCCGGCGTGCTCTCGAGCGGCGCGAACGGATGGATGTCCGCGAACCCCGGAAGGCCTACCGGCTCCATCTCCGTCGTCGCGTTCAGCTTCATGGTGCACGAGCCCAGCGGGATCATGCCGCGGTCGAGCGCGAAGTCCTGATCCGACAGGCGGCGCAGGTAGCGGAGCATGGCCGTCTCGGAATGGTGCTCCGAGAAGACCGGATGACCCAGGATCGGGCCTCGGCGCAAGAGCGCATCCGGCAGCGCAAAGCCGGGGCTCGTTCCCTCACCATCGGCCCCGAACGCCTGGAGTACCGCTGCAACGTGCGCCGCCGTGGTCGTCTCACCGCACGAGATCCCCACGTGATCGTCGTCGACCAGCCGCAAGAGGACGCCGCGCGCGGCCGCGTCGGCCACGATCGCCGCCGCGCGCCCGGATGCCTCCACGAGCACCGTGTCGAAGAATTCCCGATGGGCAATGGGCACGCCCGCCCGCTCGAGCCCGGCGGCCAGGTCGAACGCGCGGCGGTGGACGCGGCGGGCAATGTCGCGCAGCCCTTCCGCGCCGTGGTACACGGCGTACATGGAGGCCACGACGGCCAGCAGCACCTGGGCGGTGCAGATGTTGGAGGTCGCCTTCTCCCGGCGGATGTGCTGCTCGCGTGTCTGCAGGGCCAGCCGGTAGGCCGGTCGGTCCTCCTGATCGATGGAGAGCCCGACGAGGCGTCCCGGCAGATCGCGCTCCAGACCGCTCTTGACGGCCATGAACGCCGCGTGCGGGCCGCCGTACCAGAGCGGCACGCCGAATCGCTGGGAGGACCCGACGGCGACGTCGGTGCCCCATTCCCCCGGTGGCTTCAGCAGCGTCAGGGCCAACAGGTCGGTGGCGACGGTCACCAACGCGCCCTTGGCGTGGGCGTCGGCGCTGACGGCCTCGAAGTCGCGTAGGGCGCCCGAACACCCCGGATACTGCTGCACCATGCCGAAGTAGTCGCCTGCAGGTGCGCCGGCGCCGAGGTCGACCACATCGAGGGTCATCCCCAGCGGCCCGAGACGCGTCGCCAGCACGGCGATGGTCTGGGGCAGGCAGTCGGCGTCGACGATCACCCGGTTCGACTCGTTGGTGGCGCGGCGGCGCATGAGGGTCACAGCCTCGGCCACCGCGGTGCTCTCGTCGAGCAGCGAGGCGTTTGCCGTGGCGAGACCAGTGAGGTCGCTCACCATGGTCTGGAAGTTGAGGAGCGCCTCCAGGCGACCCTGGCTGATCTCGGGCTGATAGGGGGTGTATGCCGTGTACCACGCCGGACTCTCGAGCACGTTGCGTCGGATGACCCCCGGGGTGACAGTCCCGTAGTAACCGAGACCGATCATCGGCTCCGCGATGGTGTTGCTCGCGGCCAACCGGCGCAGCTCGCCGAGCACCTGGTGCTCGGACACGGCGGGCGGGAGGTCGAGCGTGCCGAGACTGCGCACGCTTCCCGGGACTGCAGCGTCGACGAGCGCATCAAGCGTCTCGTAGCCGAGGACCTTGAGCATCCCCTCCTGCTCTTCGTCCGAGGTCCCGACGTGGCGTCGTACGAAATCCTCGAAGGGTTCGAGTACTTCGGATCGGTTGCCTGGACGCTCGTCGCTCACGGGGATCTCCTCACGTGTTCCGCTCGGTGCGCGGAACGTGTCGAATGTCCTCCCCGCTCTGTCACTGGACCTGAGAGCCACGCCGCAACCTGCGCGGCTTCCACCTTCGGTGCGGACGTCGAGCGCCCGCTTTCCAGAGTTGCCTCGCCGAAGCGGTATGTCGGCCTGAGAGTTTCTCGGGGAGAGTTGCTCCTCCGGCGTCCCCTCGACTGCCTACAGCGGGGACTCTGGCGCTCCGGTTCAAACGGCGTATTCAGTTGTGGGGTGCACTATACCGGCACCCCGGCAGGACGGCCGGGTTGCCGGCCCACCACCTACTCGCTCTCCTCACGAATCGGCCACAGGGGTGCGCGAACCAGATGTGCCGTCAGTTCCTTGCCGCGTTGGACGATCGTGACCGGGTCGCCGTCGAGGAGCCGGGCATCCGCGTCGACAAACCCGAGCCCGATGCCCCGCTCGCGCATCGGGGAGAAGTTGCCGCTGGTCAGAATGCCGACCCGCTCCGTGCCTTCGCACAGGAGGGAGCCGTCGCGCAACGGCTGGCGCCCGTCCGCCACGAAACCCCGCAGCCGGCGCGCGGGGCCGTTCGCCCGCTCCTCCTCGAGCGCGGCCCGACCGGTGAAATCCCCCTTGTCCCAGCCGACCACCCAACCGAGTCCGGCCTGTAGCGGGGTGATGCCCGGACCCAGTTCATGGCCGTGCAGGGGAAGCCCCGCTTCGAGGCGAAGCGTGTCGCGGGCACCCAGCCCGGCCGGGATGACACCCTCACCCACCACGGCGTCCCAGAACCCGGTCGCCACCTCTGCCGGCACGGCGCACTCCACGCCTTCCTCACCGGTGTACCCGGTGCCGGCGACCAGGCAGGGGGCGCCGCCCCACTCGAACGGCTCGACCGCGAAGTGGTGGACCCCGGCGGCCACGGGCGACACCCGGGCCAGCCGGGCTCGTGCCTCGGGACCCTGCACGGCGATCACGGCCCTCTGCTCGGTGACGTCGTGGCCGCCGATGGCCCGGACGACATCGGTGGTGTTGGAGGCGTTGGGCATGACGTCGAAACGTTCATCATCGACCCACCACACGATGATGTCGTCGACCACGAAGCCGTCCTCATCGAGGAGGTGGGTGTACTGGGCCCGCCCGGGGTGCACCCGGGAAAGGTCGTTGCTCAAGGAGTGCTGGAGATGATCGAAAGCATCGGGGCCGTGGACGCGCACGGTGCCCAGGTGGCTCACGTCGAAGACAACGGCAGACGTGCGGCAGGCCCGATGCTCCGCCATGGTGCCCGACGGGTAGGCCAGCGGCATCTCCCAGCCGCCGAACGCGATCATCTTGGCCCCCAGCTCGATGTGAGCCGCATGGAGCGGAGAGACCCGGAGCGGTCCTGGTGCGCTGTCGTCGGCGGTCACCCAGCCAGATTAGGCGGCGCCGGGCAGCAGTCCGTGTGACGCGATCAGCGAGGCGAAGTCACGCTGGTACACGATGCTGATCGGCACCTCGGGGTACAACTCGCGCATCCGGCGCACTTTGCGATTCTTGCGGGTGACGAGTCGTTGGTCGGCGGTCGTGAGTTCGATGAACACACCGCGGTGCGGCAGATAGAAGTCCGGACGGAAGCCGGCCACCGGCGAGCCGCTGCTGTCCCACGCCAATGGGAACTCCACCGGCTCGTACTGCCAGCGCTCGCCCGACAGGTCCAGCAGGGCGGCGAAGAGGCGTTCGGAAGGATGGGCGAAACGGACCCGCCCTGCAGGCGCACACGCCGGGTGGCGTATGCGCCCGACGCGCGCCGGGTCCGTCGCGGTCACTCCCCCGCGGCCCGTGCGGCCTGCACTCGGGTGCGCCGCGTGGTGGTGGCGGGCGCCGCGGCGTCCAGATTCACGATGTCGGCATCGAGCGCCTCCACCACGCCGGCGAGCGGCACGATGTTGAACACGCCCTGGCCCCCGGCCAGCAGATCGACGACCTCACCGTTCGAGCGGGCCAGCACCGAACTGGTCCCGGTCAGAACGAGGTTGGCCGAAGCCAGGTCGCCACCGAGGTCCTCGCGCAGGCACTCGACGGCCCGGCGGGCGGACTGGAGGGACACTCCGGCGTCGAGCAATTGCTTGATCACTTTGAGCTCGAGCACATCGGAGTACGAATAGATGCGTCGGGACCCGCTGCCCTTCGCGGTCGCCACCGAAGGCTGGAGCAGGCCCGTCCGGGCCCAGTAGTCGAGCTGCCGGTACGAGATCCCAACGAGACCACACACCTGCGGCCCATGAAACCGACCGAGGTCGTCGACCATCACACCTCCCTGCTTCCCCCGCGCTGCCACTCCGAGAGGTGACTCTACTGCACCCGGACGACAGAGCAGTAGTTACGAAGGCGTGATTCGGGGGATTTCCGCCCGCTCCTGGGGCTCCCATGGCCAACACACCACGGCGCCGAGCACGGAGAGCCCGACCCGATGGCCGGGCTCGAGGGGCACACCCCCGGTGACCCGCACGACCAGGTTGGGCAGGCCGTCGTCCTCGGGCCGGACCCGCACCACGGCATCGTGGCCGTAGTACTCGTAGCTCTCGACCGTGGCCGCAATCCCACCCTTGAACGGCTGCTCGAGCCTGATCTGCTCGGGTCGGACCATGACCCGGGCTCTCCCTCCTCCAGCGGGGCCGTTCCACGTTCCCACCACGAGAGGGCCCAGGACCGTACGCGCCGTCCCGTCACGGACCTCGCCGTCGAGCACGTTCGACTCGCCGAGGAACTGGGCCAGCTCGACGTCGCCGGGCTGGCCGTACAGGGCGGCCGGCGTGTCCAGTTGAGCGATGATCCCCTGGCGCAGGACCGCCACCTCATCGGCCATGGACAGAGCCTCGTCCTGGTCGTGGGTGACCAGGATCGAGGTCGTGCCCGCTCGGCGCAGCACGCTCAGGACATCGGAGCGGACCGAGGAGCGCATCGCCGCGTCGAGCGAGGAGAATGGCTCGTCCAAGAGGACGATTTCCGGCTCGATGGCGAGCGCACGGGCCAGGGCCACCCGCTGCTGCTGCCCGCCGGAGAGCTGATGGGGATAGCGGCGGCGGTACCCGGACAACCCCACCAGCTCGAGCAGCTCGTCCACGCGGTGCCGGCGATCCGGACCGCGTGGCAGGCCGAAGGCCACGTTGCGCCCCACGCTGAGGTGCGGGAACAGCGCACCCTCCTGGGGGACGTACCCGATTCGCCTCCGCTCGCTGGGCACGAAGCCCTGATGGGAATCGTCCACCACGTCGTCGCCCAGCTGGATCTGCCCGTCGTCCGGCCGTTCGAACCCGGCCACGATCCGCAGCAGCGTGGTCTTGCCGCTCCCCGACGCGCCGAGAATGGCCGTGAACGACCCGTGCGGGACGGTCAGGTCGACACCGCGCAACACGAGCTGCGGGCCGAATGCCTTGGCGACCCCGGAGATGCACAGGTCCTTCATGCGGACACCATTGTGCTCGGCGCGTCGAGCGCGCTCTGGCCTGCCGCCCCCATACGAGCCGGTTGGCGGTCGAACCAGCGACCGAGCACGTAGCCGGGAACGGCGGCGATGAGCACCATGACACCGGCGTAGGGAGCCGCCTGGCTGTACGACCCGTTCGACTCGTAGGCCCAGAACTGGGTGGCCAGTGTCTCGACGTTGGTCGGGTGGAGGACGAGCGTGGCGGTGAGCTCGGTCGCCGTCTCCAGAAAGACCAGCGCGAAGGCCGCGGCCAGTCCCGGCCCGACGAGGGGCAGCGTCACACGCCAGAGCACCGAGCGTCGGCTGACACCGAGCGATCCCCCCACTTCCTCCAACCCGACGGGGGCACGGGCGACGGCCGCGCGGACCGAGACCACGGCCAGGGGGAAGAACATGATGGCGTAGGTCACAACCAGCATCAGACTGGTTTGGTAGAAGCGACCCTGCAGGAAGTGCTCGGTCACGTAGGTCAGGCTCAACGCGATGACCAGTCCGGGCACCGCCAGGACGACGAGGTTCGATCGCTGGAGGGTCAGCACCTCAGGGCGCGGGAAGCGCACGGAAAGAAGGGCGATCGGGACGGCGGCCAACGTCGCCAGCACGCCGGCAACCGCCGCGTAGCCGAAGGTGTTGAGCGTGGCCATGGGCAGCGAAGACGTCGCCGGCAAGGTGCTGCTCCCGCCATGAACGATCAGGTAGACGATGGATCCCACCGGCACACCGAGCGCCAGCGCGACCAGGAGGCCGACGCCGGCCAGGGCCACGGGCCGCAACCGGCCCAAGGGCAGCGGCCGCAGCTGCCGTGCGGCTCCGGCGCCCAGCCGCGAGGTCCGGCCGTGACCCCGCATGGCGTCCTCGCTGGCCAGCAACAGGGCGCCGAGGAGCACGAGGATGAGGGAGAGGGCACATGCGGCCGGTTCGTTGAACCCGACCTGGAACTCGTTGTAGATCTCCGTGGTCAGCGTCTGAAAACCCAGGATCTCGAAGGCGCCGAACTCGGCCAGCACGACCAACCCGACAAGGATCGCTCCGCCGAAGATGGCCACTCGAGCCTGGCCCACCGTGACCGTCCAGAACGTGCGCAGCCGGCCCAGCCCGAGGCTGCGTGCCACCTCCTCCTGCGCCGGGTCCGCCCCCCGCAGGCTGGCGGCCACCGGGAGGAAGACCAGGGGGTAGACGGCCAGCGTCATCACCAGCACAGCCGCCCAGAACCCACCGATGGCGGGGAAGATGGCCCGCCAGCCGAAGCTCACCACGAAATCCGGGATGCCCAGCGGGATCACGACGAGGATGGCGAGGAGTCGGCGGCAGGGCACGTCCGTCCGCTCCACGAACCAGGCGGCCAGGGTGCCGACGACGGCGCACAGCGCAGTCACGACGACGACCAACGTCACCGTGTTCCAGATCAGCGTCGCGGTGAGACTGCGAAAAAGAAGCTCGTGGAGCTGCGCCCACCCGACCTGGACGGCCTGGACGATCAGGAACACCAGGGGCAGCAGGACGGCGACCGACACCAGGACGGCTCCGGTGGTGAGCAGGGGCGGCAACCGGCGCCGGCCGCCGCGACGACCGGGAGCCGAGATGCCCGTGGTCACAGCAGTTGGGCCTCCTGCAGCAACTTGATCGCCTCGGCCCCGGTGCCGAGGTCCGGGATGGTGATGCTGTTCGGCTGGAGCTGGTCGAACGGCGTCTCCGGCTCGGCCGTCGTCACACCGGACGCGATGGGGTACTCGAAACTGTCGCTGTGGGCGATGATCTCCTGCCCCTTCTTCGAGGTCAAGAACGCGAGGAACTGCTGGCCGTCGGACTGGTGGCTCGACGACTTCAGGATGCCGGCGCCGGAGACGTCGATCACGTAGCCGGGATCTCCCGGGGCGAAGTACCCGATGGCCGAGTGGAGTCCTGACTCCCCGACCTGGGCCTTTTCACGGTACCAGTAGTACTGGTTGATGACCCCGAGTGCCACCTGGCCGTTGTTGATCTGCGAGGTGAGCGTCTCGTTGTCGGGGTAGCTATGGCTCCCGGCGTTCGCCTTGACGGCTTCGAGCCACTGCAGCGCAGCGGCGTCCCCGTGGGTACGGGCGATCGAGGTGACGATCGGCTGGAAGTCGGTCTCGGAGCCGGCAATGCCGATCTTGCCCTTCCACTGCGGGTCGGCCAGGTCCATGATCGACGTCGGCAACTCATGCGGGCTCAAGATGGAGGTGTTGTAGGCCATCACGCTGACGCGGGCTGTCACCCCCACCCACTTGCCGTCCGGGGAGTTGAAGCGCGACGGCGTGTTGGCCAGGGTCGACGGGTCCACCGACGCCAACAGGTCCTTCGAGGCCAGATACTGCAGCGGCGGTGTGTTCTCGGTGAAGTACACGTCGGCCGGCGACCGGGAGCCCTCGGTCACGATCTGGTCGGCCAGCACGTCCTCGTCGTCACTGCGGACGTTGACCGAGATGCCCGTCTGCTTCTCGAAGGCAGCCACCAACGCCTTCGTCGTCTGTACGTGTTGGCCGCTGTAGACCGTCAACGAGCCGGACGAGCCGCCCGCGCCCGACGATGCGCAGCCCGCCAGCAGGACGGCTCCGAGGGCTGTGGCCAGGCCCACGGACGCTCCCCCACGACGTCTGGACCAGGTCCGGGAACTCGCACGCTTCCATCGCATGGCAGGCAACGCCTTTCGACTCGATCCTAATGTTAGGGCGACCTAAATCTTAGGGTCACCTAAACAGCAGGGTCAAGGCGGGGCGGCGTCAGTGCATCTCGGGTCCTGCCCCGGCGGCCAGGTCGGCTCTGCCCTCCAGTGGGCTCGACGGCTCGGCGTGAAAGCGGACGGGAACACGCCCAGCCCGCCGGGCCTGCCCGCCGGCCTCTACGGCCATACGCATGGCCCGGGCCATAGCCGCCGGGTCGTGGGCCCGGTTCACCGCCGTGGCCACGAGCACGCCGTCGCAACCGAGCTCCATGGCCAGCGCCGCGTCGGAAGCCGTACCGATGCCGGCGTCGAGGATCACCGGGACCTCGACCGCTTCACGGAGCAACGCAATGTTGTGCGGATTGCGGATGCCCAGCCCGCTGCCGATCGGGGAACCCAACGGCATGACGGCGGCGCAGCCCACCTGTTGGAGCCGGAGGGCCAGGACGGGGTCGTCGGTCGTGTAGGGCAGCACGACGAATCCGTCCTCCGCCAGCTGTTCGGCCGCGGTCAGCAGTTCGACCGCGTCGGGGAGCAACGTCCGGTCGTCGCCGATCACCTCCAGCTTGACCCAGTCGGTTTCGAATGCCTCGCGCGCCAACTTCGCGGTGAGCACCGCCTCGGAGGCCGTCGCACATCCCGCCGTGTTGGGCAGCACGCGCACGCCCAGCTCGCCGAGGAGCGACAGCAGCGAGTCCCGCCCGGCGGCCTCGACGCGTCGGACCGCGACCGTCGCCATGGCGGTCCCGGACTCGCGCAGCGAAGCTTCCAGCACGGCGAGGCTGGTCATGCCCCCGGTACCAAGGAGAAGGCGCGAGGACAGCACGTGTCCGGCGATGCAGAGGCCCCTCTCGAGAGGGCCCGGCGCGGGACCGGCGTCGTTGCGGGTCACCGAACGACGATACCCCGGTGCCCGCCTATGGTGGCTCGGTGCCGGACTCGACCCCACCGACGGCGCTGACCATTGCCGGCTCGGACTCGGGCGGCGGCGCCGGAGCACAAGCCGACCTGAAGACGTTCGCTGCGCTCCGCGTGCACGGCACGTGCGCCATCAGCGCTGTGACGGCGCAGAACACGGCCGAGGTGCGCGGCGTCGTGGCCCTTGAACCCCGGTTCGTGCGGCAACAGGTGGAGGCGGTGCTCGACGACTTTTCTGTGCGCAGCGTCAAGACGGGGATGCTGGCGACGGCCGCCAACGTCACCGTGGTGGCCGACCTGGCGTCACAGGGACTACTCCCGCACCTGGTGGTCGATCCCGTCCTGGTGTCCTCGACCGGGCAGCAGCTTCTGGAGCCCGACGGTGTAGCCGCGTACCTCGAGCGGCTCCTCCCCCACGCGTTGGTCGTCACCCCCAACCTGCGTGAGGCGGCCGTGCTGGGCCACGCCGACGTCGAGTCCCTCGTAAGTCTCGAGGCCAGGGTCGCCGTGGCCGAGAGGATCCGGGCAACCGGCGCTTGTTATGTCGTCGTGAAGGGGGGCCACCTCACCGAGTCCGCCGATGACGTCGTGGCGGGCCCCGACGGGGTCGTCGTGCTGCCGGGCGAGCGGGTGCACAGCAGGAACGACCACGGCACCGGTTGCTCACTCTCGGCCGCCGTGGCCGCCCACCTGGCCCGGGAGGCAGGCGTGCCCGAGGCCATCGTGCTGGCCAAGGCGTTCGTGGCCCGCGCCCTCGCCGGAGGCGCCAGCTGGCGGCTGGGCGCCGGGCACGGCCCGCTCGACCATTTCGGGTGGTCCGGAGCGCCGTAGGCTGGCAGCGCCATGACGATGCACGACACACCCACCGAACTCGTGGAGGGTGGGAGCGCCCGGTCCGAGCCGCGGCGACCCCCCACCCCCGGTGGGATCTCCATGCGACCGGCGATGATCGTCGTCGGCCTGGCCGCGCTCATCTTGGTCGTCTTCGTGACCATCGGCATCGTGTCGACCCAGTCCCCCGCGCCCGTCAAGCACTCCGCGGCGGTGGTGGCCGTACCGGGGATCTCGTTACAGGCCGAGCCGGCCGCCGGGCTGCTGTCGCCGATCGCCCTTGCCGGGGAGCCGCCGGCGAACATCCTCAATGCCACGTCCGTCCCGGTCGGATCGGTCCGGGTCTCGCACCAGAGCAACAGTGGGGGGGCGAGCCAGTTCGATTCGCAGGTGGTCTTCCGCTCTGGCGACTCACAGGCTGCACTCTTGGCCTTCTACGCGGCCGACATGAAGCTCCAGGGTTGGCAGGTCTTCGACCGGGGAGCGGCGGCCAACAGCCCGGGCGCCTTCGAGGTCCTGGGCAAGCTCGCAGGCTCGGACGGGTACTACTGGGAGATGGGAGCGACCATTTCGCCGACGACCTTCCGCCAGGGTGGCCCGGCCCGCGGGGTGACGATGTTCGCCATCCGGCTCTTCCAGGTCCCCGATCCCGAGTAGCGACGGGTACCTCAGTCCCTGCCGGAACCGACCTGCGCGCCGACCGGATTGACCGGGTCGATGGGTAGAATGTCTGACGACGGCGCCGGCTCGGCCAGCAGATAGGCCCAGACGAAGAAGTTGATCGGGTAGAGCAGGTAGCCGACCCTCGGGTCCGGAGCCAGCAGGATCAGCGCAGACATCACAACGCCTGCGATCATGCAGACCTCCGCCGCCGTGCGCGGCGTGTGACGGTACAAATGGCGCGCCAGCAGCACGGCCAACACGAGCCCGACCGAGAGCGGCAGGGCGCGACTGAGCGACGGGAACTCGCTGACCAGTACGTGACCCGGCAACGCGCTCGCCGCAGTCGTCGGAATGGCGCTCAGGCCGAGCGGGAAGAGCACGACGTCGTCAATGAGGGCGAACGGGCCCCGCAGGGCGAAGGGAAAGATGGTCGGGACGGCGACGACGATCATCCCGGCCAGCATGGAGAACGGACGCCGCTCGCCGTTTCGGCCGCGCGCGGCGAAGAGCGCCAGCGCCGCCAGCGGCCAGGCGGTGAACTTCATGGCCGACGCGATGCCGAAGACAACGCCCGACGCAAACGGTCGACGCCGTTGCGCTAGCACCACGGCGAGCAAGAGGAAGGCCACGACGGGTATGTCGTCGCCGCCGGTCGCCAGGGGCAGCGCGGCCAACGGCAGGATGATCAGGGCCTGTAGGGCGCGGATCTTGCGTCGCCCGTCGGCCCGGCAGAGGTAGAGCGCGACCGCGGCCACCGCCAGCGTCGTCAGGCAGAAGAAGATCCGTGCGTCGCTCAGTCCGTTGTTCGGCCAGATCTCGCTCGGGATACCAGCCACCGCCATGAGCGGCAGGTAGGGCAGGAACCCGGCGAAGTCGGGCTCGCCCGGCGCGTGGTACCTGACCGCATGGGGCAGCTTCACCAGCGGGTGGTAGGGGTCCTGGCCATGGACGAGGTCCTGCCCTCCCACTTCGACCGTGACGACCTCGGGTTGCTGGTGGGATCCCGCGACCCCGTCGAACCGCCACAGGATCTCGAAGCCCATGGGGATGGCCAGGGAGCCCGCGAACACGCACACGGCCACCACGATCCGGGTCAGCCAGGCGCGTCGGTGCTGGCGCCTGGTCAGTGCACCGTCAGGCTGCCGACGTCGGGCGCGGCGGAGCGACCAGACCAGTACCCCGGAGGCCAGCGCCCCGAAGACGAACGGCAGGAGGGCCATGCGGCCCCACACCTGATACAGCGCGTTCGTCGACGTGTAGATGGTGAGGAGCGCGAAGACCGCGCTGGCCCCGTACAGCAGGGTGTCGCCCACCTCGGGGGAGATCCTCTCGATGCGCCCCCATACGCGCCACCACAGGTCGGCCAGGGGCGCCACCCAGCTCGGGATCGTCGTCGCAGCGTCGGTCGGCATGGCGTTGGAAAGCCTCGCACACAGGGGGACTCGGAAGGAATCTCTCCCGGATCCTAAAGGTGGAGTTCCCGGAGGTAGAACGCCAATTCGGCCTCCAGGCACGCGGTCAACGTCTCCGCCCGGCGGAAGCCGTGCCCCTCCCCGGCGAAGAATTCCAGCTCACAGGCGGTGCCTGCCGCATGGAGGGCGGCACGCATGCTCTCGGCCTGCGCAGGCGGCACCACGGCATCCTCGGTCCCCTGGAGGAGCAGTACCGCACCCTTCATAGAGCCGGCCCGGTGGACGGGTGAGCGCTCATCGTAAAGGTGGCGCGACGCCGGCAGCGGCCCGATCAGCCGATCGGTGTAGTGGGCCTCGAAGTCGTGCGTCGTCGCCACCAGATCCAGCAGGTCTGTGACCCCGTACCACGAGACGCAGGCAGCGAACCCCTCCCCCGCGGCAAGGGCGTTGAGCGCCGTCATGCCGCCGGCACTGCCGCCGCGGACGGCCATCCGTCGGGGATCGATGTCGCCGCGCGCCGCCAGATGCACGGCCGCGTCGAGGCAGTCCTCCGAGTCTGCGACGCCCCACCGGCCCCACAGGGCGCAGCGATAGGCGCGCCCGTAGCCCGAACTGCCCGCGTAGTCGACGCAGGCGACGGCAAAACCCCGGCTCGTGAAGAACTGCAGGGTGCTGTCGAAGCCGGACTGACACGACGACGTGGGGCCGCCGTGGCACCACGTCACCAGCGGCGGAGCGGTCGCCGCCGGGCCCTCGGTCCCGCCCAGGGTGGGGCGGAAGAGGGTGCCGTGCACGGCGCGCCCCGTCCGCCCCGTCAACGTGAAGGGCTCCCCGGTCGCGATGTCCCCCCGTCGGAGCGTCACGCCGACCTGCGGGCGCAGCGGTCGGGCGCCCTCATCCGGCGCCCAGACCCAGACGTTGGACAGTGCGTCGGGCGTGCTGCCGATCAGGGCCAGCCCTTCACCGTGCGCGCAGAGTGCGGCAATGGAGACACATGGTTGCGCCACCGGCGCCGGCGCTGCGCCACTCCCCCGGCCCCGCGGGTCCAACGGGACCAGCGCGTCCCGGCCCGCCGATGTCATACGCGCCATCACCGTGCCGTCGGGCATCTCCGCGATGGTGCGCTGGCCGAGCACCCAGTCCGGGCCGTGGAACTCTGCCTCCAGGTCCGTGAGCGGCGTTGGATCCGGCCACGCGCCAGGGAGGCCCGAGTGGACGTAGGGCTGCCACCACCCCCTTCGGTCCGACACGAACAGCAACGACCCGTCCCGGTCCCAGGCCGGCTGGCCGACCGACTCCCCGGGACCGCCGGCGACGGTCCACGCCGGCCCCGCGGGCTGGAGCGCGTCGTGACCGCGGGAGAGCGGCAGCACCAGCACGACGGAGGCGTCCCACGGCATGTCCGGGTGATTCCAGGCCACCACCGCCAGGCGGTCGGTGCTCGGATGCGGGCGCGGCGTCCCGAAGAAATCGTGCCCATCGAGCAGCGTGGTCTCGCACGGTTCCTCGCCACGCGTCGAGAGTGCGACCACGTTGCGCACCGGGCCTGGGCGCCCCTCGCGGTGGATCTCTCGGACCGTGAGGACCCAGTCACCGTCAGTCGTCGCGCTGAGACCACCGTGGTTGTGCACCTCGCCCGCCGGCGCGACCGCAGTCAGCGGCCTTGGCGTGGCCGCCCCCGCCCCCGTCCCCGTCCCCGGGGCTCCGGGGCCGTCGCAGCACCACACCCGCTGGTCCGCCTGGTCCACGTAGGCGAAGGCTCCGGCCGAGTGACCGGGCACGAGGCACATGGCGCCTCCGCCGTACTCGTTGACCCGGGCTCGGATGCTGACCCCTTCCGGCGAGTGATCGGCCAGGTGCCCGGCCTCCGCTCGCACCAGGACGACGCGGCCCGCCTCGGCCGGGCGGGACTCCAGCCAGTAGAGCGCGTCCCCGTCCGAGCAGAGCTCCGAGAGGGAGACCTTGGCCCGGGCCACGTCAACCGCCGTGAGCGGCGAAGCCCAACCCCCGTACCCTGCACTCGTCGCCACGGTCCGAACGTACCCGTTGCGGCCGAACGTGCCCCGAGACGCCGACCCCCGGCCTCTACAGTGAGCCTGTGCGCTTCCCGGCCTACGTCCTCTCGAAGGCTGGGGCGGTCATCCGACCTGCAGTCGTCGAGCTCGCCGAGACCGACCTCCCGGCGGGCGAGGTCCTCATCGGGGTCGAGTGGTCTGCCATCAACTTCAAGGACGCGATGGTGACCCGCCCGGGAAACCGCGTGGCGCGGGTCTTTCCACTCGTCCCGGGCGTGGAGCTCGCCGGAAGCGTCGAGGAGAGCACCAACCCGGACTTCACGCCGGGCCAGCGCGTCCTGGTGCAGGGTTACGACCTCGGGGTGGACCGGCACGGCGGCTTCGCCGGCTACGCACGGGTCCCGGCCGACTGGGTCGTCCCTCTGCCGGACGCCTTGACCTGCCGCACCGCCGCCATCATCGGACTGGCGGGTTGCACCGCCCTCCTGTCCCTCCGCCGTCTCGTCCAGCACGGCACGAGGCCCGGTGACGGACCGATTCTGGTGACCGGCGCATCGGGCGGTGTCGGGAGCGCCGCGGTGGCGTTGCTGACCAAGGCGGGCTTCGAGGTGGTGGCCTCGTCGGGCAAGACCGCTGAGCACGACTACCTCAAGGGCCTGGGGGCGACGCAGGTGGTCGGACGCGAGTTCACCGAGGACGACGGCCGGACGTTGGGTCCCCAGCTCTGGGCGGGCGTCGTGGACTGTGTGGGCGGGAGGGCGCTGGCAGAGGCCCTGCGCACGGTCCGCTACGGCGGCGCGGTGGCGGCCAGTGGGCTGACCGGTGGCAACGATCTGGCGACGACGGTCTATCCCTTCATCGTGCGCGGAGTCGCTCTGCTGGGGATCGACACGGTGGCGACCCCGATCGACGAGCGGCGCGAGCTCTGGACGGAGATGGCCGAGGCGTTCCCCCTCGAGCACTGTGAGGAGATGGTCAACGAAGAGATCGGGCTCGACGGCCTGACGGCGGCGCTCGACCAGGTGCTCGACGCCGCCGTGCGCGGGCGGATCCTGGTCAGCCCGACCGGGCGCTCCTGATCGCTCTGAAGTCAGGAGCCCGCAAAGACGGGCGAGACCCTGATCGTCCCGTTACCGCAGGGGCCGATGGCCAGTTGGAACTTCGGCGAGGCTGTTGTCGCACCCGGCATGGTGACGCTGGCCGATTCGGAGGTCGGGCAACTCGTCTCCGAGCCGACCGGGACATCCGAGAACTGGTAGGCGAACTGCGCGGTGGAGGACGGCGCCACCGAGGACGTCGACGGCGGCGCATTGGCAGGAGTCGAGATCGACACCGACAGCCCGTTCACCAGTGTGACCGGGAGCGGCGCGCCACTCCCGGAGAAGAGCGCCATCGTGGGGTACCCGTCGACCGTGCACGGTGAGGTCCCAGCGTTGGTGACGGTGATCGTGCCGGTAATCGTCCCCGCCGCTCCCTCGCCCTGGCCGGCCGCGGCCGTGATGTGTGTGCATGCGGTGGACGCCGCACCGGTCGAGGTCGTCGTTGAAAGCGCGGTGGACGTTGTGGTCGACGTCGCCGGGCGGCTGGAGGTCGTGGTCGACGTCGCCGGGCGGCTGGAGGTCGTGGTCGAGGTCGGACGGCTCGGACTGCTGCTGCAGGCCGCGAGGACGACCGGGGCGCACGCCGCGAGTGCGAGCGCCCAGCGGGCCGGCGTCAACCCTCGAAGTCCTCGGGGCGCACCGAGTCGAGAAACTGCCGGAACTGTCCAACCAATTCGTCCGGTGTGTCGTCCTCTTCGTCTTCTGTGTCGAGCGCGAGGATGATCCCCTCGGATTCCATCAGCTCGTCGGACACGAAGAGCGGCGACTCGGTCCGCACGGCCACCGCCACGGCGTCGGATGGTCGGCTCGACACGATGGTCCGCTCCTCACCCCGCACGAGATGCATCTCGGCATAGTAGGTGGACGCCCGCAACTCCGTGATGATGACCCGCTCAACGCTGATGTCAAGGGCGCCCAGCATGTCCTTCATCAGGTCGTGGGTGAGGGGTCGCGGCATGGTCACTCCCTGCAGGGCGTAGGCGATGGCCGTTGCCTCCGGGCTCCCGATGAAGATCGGCAGGGTCCGTCCTTCACCCTCGGTCTCCTGCAGGAGGAGCACCGGCGTGTTCGACTGCAGGTCCACCCTGACAGCACGGAGGAGCACACGGACCATCACTGAAATGTAGCGCCGGATCCCGGCGCTGCGTCACCCCCCCAGATGGCGCCGGAGGGCCTGGCGGAGCAACGTGGCCCGCATGGATTGCCCGAGCGCCGCCAGCTGATCGGCTCGCTCCACCGCCCGCTGGCGGGATTCGGGGTTCCGTTGCCGCAGGAGAGGGATGACGACCTGCTCGATAAGGCCCAGTTCACGGTCTGCGGCGTTCTTGTAGAGGCGCAGGTGGCGCGCCTCGATCCCGAAGGACCCGAACGCCGCGGCAAGGTTGGCCATCGTGAGCGCGTTCTCGTCATAGGTCTCGATGCCCGCCACCGTGACGGACTCCAAGAGGCCGAAGCTCTTGAGTCCCGCCACCTCTTCGAGCGACAGCCCGCTGGCCCCGCAGAGTTCGTCGGCGGACAAGCTGGCGCCGGTGACGATGGCCGCCTCTGTGGTCGGTGGGCCCGCCGCCCCCGTGGCCGGTGGACCGGCCGCCCCCGTGGTCGGTGGACCGGCCACCGCCCCCTTACCCGTCTGGCTGGTCTTGCCCGGACCCTTGCGCGGTCCCGCCTCGCCGGCGGCCGGATCCCCGCGGGGTGACATCGTGCCCGTCTCGTGGGGCAGTGCCGTCCCGTTGACGCGTCCGGCCGGGCCCGGCGACGCCTGTGGCGCCGCGCCCGTGCGACCGCTCGCCGGCGCGACCGCATCGCTACGGCGTTCCCCGGAGGCACGGCGGGCCGGCTCGGCACTCGCCACTTCACGCGGGGCGGCGAGCCCTGTCGCCGCGCGCGGCGATCCCTCGTCCTCCGCGACGACCTGGAGCCCGCGACGGGGCTGGGTCTCTTCCGGGACCCGCGCGGCGGCGCGGCGCGTCGCGTCGGCCAGGATGCGGGCCATCGCCTCCTCGTCGGCTTTGGTCGGCTGCTCATGGTCGTAGTCGGATGTCGCGCCGGCAACAGCGGAGACGTGGGCCGGCTGCACCGACTTGCCGTTCGGCCGCTCCGCTCCATCGTGGTCGTCGAGGTCCCCGTCGGCCAGCCGGTCCCGGATCACCTTCAGGGGCAGGAAGTGCTCCCGCTGCTGGCGCAACACCCAGCGCAGCCGCTCGACATCGTGTTCGAAGAACTTGCGGTACCCCGACGGTGAGCGCTCTGGATTGACCAGACCCTGGCTCTCGAGGAACCGGATCTTCGAGATCGTGACGTCCGGGAACTCCTCCCGCAGGAGGGTCAGGACGTCACCGATGGAGAGGTAGGTACGGCTGGTCACTCGTTGCCAGCCACCAGGTAGACCAGCTTGAACTTCCCGATCTGCACCTCGTCGCCCGGGGCGAGCGGCACCTCGTCGATCCGCTCCCGATTCACGTAGGTCCCGTTCAATGAACCCACGTCCCGCACCCAGTAGGCCCCGTCCTTGGGTGAGATCTCCACGTGGCGGCGCGACACCGTGATGTCGTCGAGGAAGATGTCGCTCTCCGGATGCCGCCCTGCTTTGACGACGTGCTCGCCCAGGAGGTAGCGCGCCCCGATGTTGGGGCCGCGCGTGACGACGAGGACGCCGGCCCCGTGCGGGACCTCGACCAAGGTGACATCGGGGCGATCCTCTGTTGCGTCACCGTCGTCGGTGGGTTGGAGCGTGATGGTGGCGTCATCGCCGTCCGCGAGCAGCGCGTGACCGCACGAAGAACAGAAGTTGACACCCTCCGGATTCCGGTGCCCACAGTTGTGACAGAACACGGCGTCCACGGTACCCCACCCCACGAACGACTTCTCCAGCCTTCATCCCCCCCTCGAACTCCAGGTCAGTCGGCTGTCAGGTCGCCGTAGGCGACCGCGTCGAGGAGACTGCCCGGGTCCGCATGCGGTGCCAGCTCCAGTTCGCAGAGCCACCCCTCACCATAAGGGTCCTCGTTGATCCGCTCCGGCCCCCCGGTGAGCGCGTCGTTCACCGCGGTGACGGTGCCGGCAAGCGGTGCGTAGATCTCGGACACCGACTTGGTGGACTCCACCTCGCCGAGCTGTCCCCCGGCCTCGACCGCACTCCCCACGGCGGGCAGGTCCACGAACACGATGTCACCGAGCGCGTCCTGGGCGTAGTCGGTGATCCCCACCCGCACCGTCGTCCCATCGAGTCGCACCCACTCATGCTCCGGCGAATAACGGAGATCTTCGGGGATGTTCATGCCGAGCGACCATACCGGACCATCGGACCCCCGGGCTCAGGGCAGCATCGCGGTGATCCGCTCCACGTAGGTGGCTACCAAGGCCTCTGACGACCCCAAGTCCGATCCCTCGGCCCAGACGTGAGTGACCGGCTCGGCGGGGTCGGGCACCAGCAGGACCCACCCCTGGTCGGACACCACCTTGATGCCGTCCACCAGGACGAGCTCGGCCCCCTCTTCGGTCAGCTGCTCCATGAGCGTCCGCATGATCAGACCCTTCTGCTCCATCGGGGTCGGCACCTCGCCCCGCAGGATGGGCATGGGCGGGGTCGCGTCGACGATCTCAGCCAGGGGGGCCGAGCCATCCTCCAGGAGCGACATCAGGCAGGCCAGGGCGGCGGCCGCGTCGAAGGCGGGCAGGAACGCCGGAAAGACGTACCCGCCCCGCTGGTCGGAGGCGAAGGACACACCGCCCGACGCTGCGGCCTCGAGCAACCCCGACGGTGACAAGGGCGTCAGCATCAACTCCACCCCCAGCTCGCGACAGCGGCGCACGGTGCGATCGCTCGCGGTCACCGGGAGCGCGACCCGACCGGTGACCCCGGCCTTCGTCGAAAGCTCGAGGAAGGCCATGATCGCCTCGTCGTCGGACAGCACGCGTCCGGTGCCGTCGATCAGGGTCAACCGCTCTCCTCCGGCATCGATGACCACGCCAAGGTCGGCACCCGACCCGCGAACGGCCTCCGCCACCCTGGCCTCGCTGACGGCAGGGTCGACCGAGATCATGCCCGGCGTCTGCGCGTAGGGGTTGATGCTGAGCACATCGGCTCCGACCTTCGCCAGCAAATTGGGCATGACGAGGCTGGCGGCGCCGTACGACAGGTCGAGAACCAGCTTCACTTGGCGCCCGGGATTCCGGCGCAGCCGGAACGCCTCGACGATGTCCGCCGTGTACAGCTCGATCGTGCGGGGCGAGAAGTCGATGTCCCCGATCTCCCCGGCGGTGACCCGGCGGAACTCCTCTCGGTGGTACATGCGCTCGACCCGGCGCTGATCTGCCTCGGAGAGGTCGATGCCGCGCTCGTCAAAGAAGCGGATCACCACCGACTGCGGGTCGTCCGGGGTGAGCCGGACGGTGAGGCCCGCTCGGTAGCCGCGCGTGCGGACGTGGTGCCGGGTCACCGGCACGGTGGCCAACTCGAGGTCGTTGACGTTCACCCCCACCGAGTTGCATCCGACCATGAGGGCGCGCTTGAGCACACGGGCGACCCGGCTCGTGTCGCGCGAGGCGGTGATCGACGAGCCCTTCTCGAAGCCGGACGCCCAGGCCTTGGCCAGGCGCACCGCCAGCTCGGGGCTGATGTCGACGTTGGCGATGCCCTGGACGCCCTCGGGGCCGAACAGGGTCCGTGACCCGCCCGACTCCCACACGATGGACGCGTTGACCTGCGCCGCGGCCTCGACCACCTTGTAGGGGTAGACCTTGACGTCGCCGCGCACCTCGGCGTGGGCGCCGACCAGGCAGCCTTCGCCCACGACCGCCCCGGGCTCGATACGAGCCCCGGTCCGCAGGTCGCACGACCGCCCCAGCACCGCGCCCTCCACCCGGGTGGCGGCCCCCAGATAGGAGTTCTCGCCGACGACCGACCGCTGGAGCTCGGCCCGCGCCGCCACCTGGGTGTTCGCGCCGACGGTCGAGTAGGCCCCGAGCACGACGTCGGGGTCGATGGTGCAGTTCTCGCCGACGAACACCGGCGAGTCGATGCGGACCGAGGGGTCGATGGAGGAGCCCTTGCCGACCCAGATGCCCGGGCGGAGCTCGAAGCCCGCTACGTCCACCTCGACCTTTCCGTCGAGGATGTCCTCATGCGCCTTCAGGTAGGCCGCGGTCGTGCCCACATCCTCCCAGTAGCCGTCGGCCACGTAGCCGTAGAGGGGTTGGCCGGCCTCGAGCACGGCCGGGAACACCTCACCCGAGAAATCGACCGACCGGCCTGCGGGGATGCGTTCGAAGATCTCGGGCTCGAGCACGTAGATGCCCGTGTTGATGGTGTCACTGAACACCTGACCCCACCCCGGCTTCTCGAGGAAGCGCTCGATCGTCCCGTCCTCCCGCGTGATCACGATGCCGAACTCGAGGGGGTTCTCCACCGAGCACAACGCGATGGTGGCCAGCGCCTCGTTCTTCTCGTGGAAGGCGATCACTGCGCTGAGGTCGATGTCGGTGAGGACGTCGCCCGAGATCACGAGGAAGCGCTCGGTCAGTTGCTCACGCGCGTTGCGTACCGAGCCGGCCGTGCCGAGCGGCGACTCCTCGGTGGCGTAGACCATCGACACCCCGAGCTCGCTCCCGTCGCCGAAGTAGCTGCGAATGGCGTTGGGCAGGAAGGCGACCGTGACGACGATGTCGGTGATCCCATGGCGCCGCAGCAGCGACACGATGTGCTCCATCATCGGTCGCCCCACGAGGGGCAGCATCGGCTTGGGCAGGTTCGAGGTCTGCGGCCGCAACCGGGTGCCCTCGCCACCGGCCATGATCACTGCCTTCATACCGTGCTCCTGCGGGCCGCCCGGCCCTCACGCAGCGCGCGACGAGCCGGTGCGATGTAGCTCACCGCGGCCCACCACGCGAGCGCGAGCCCGATCAGGCCCGTCACCCAGGCGATCACCCGGATCGGCTCCTGCCAGCCGGCGCTCCCGTAACCGAGGAGAAAGGTCGGATAGGCGAACATCAAGCCAAAGGTGCCCGCCTTGCCCACCCACAACACATCGATGCGAGCCGCGCCCATGGCGGCCAGCAGGATCACCATGCCCGACACCAGCACTTCGCGGGCAATCGTCGCCAGGCCGAACCAGAGCGGCACCGCGCCGTAGATCATGATGGAGATCACCGCCGTGCCGACGAGCAGCCGGTCGGCCGTCGGGTCGAGCACCTTGCCCAACGTCGACACCTGGCCGTAGCGCCGCGCTACATAGCCGTCGACCCAGTCGGTGGCGCCGAGCGCGGCGAGGAGGGCCGCGGCGGCGATCTGCCGATGCGCCCCGAAGAGCAGCCACAGGAAGAGTGGGATGCAGAGAAGCCGCAGCATGGTGACGACGTTGGGAACGGTGAGGATCCGGTCCAAGCCGTCGTCGTCCACGAACCGAGTCTAGGGAGTACCCCGCAACGAACTGGTCTGCCGTGTGCCAGAGTGGCGCGGTGCCCCGCTTCGAACCGTTCCAGGGCCTGCGCTACCGTCCCGAGGTTGCACCGCTCGCCCAGGTCATCGCCCCGCCGTACGACGTGATCTCGGCCACCGAGCGGGCGCACCTGGGCGCCCGGCATCGGGCCAACGCCGTGCTCGTCGAGCTGCCCGAGGCGGACCTCTCCGGCGGGCGCGACCGCTACGCCGTGGCGACCGACCTGTTCACCAGGTGGCAGGCCAAGGGGATCATCGTCGCCGATCCGGGACCCAGCCTCTACCCCTACCGGATGACCGACGCGTCGGGGCGCGTCACGACGGGCGTCATCGGTGCGCTCGGCCTGCTGGCCGAGCCGGGCGAGGAGAGCGACATCCTCCCGCACGAGCAGACTCTCCCCAAACCCAAGAGCGACCGCCTGGACCTGCTGCGGGCCACACGGGCCAACCTGTCCCCCATCTGGGGCCTCTCCATGGCGGGGGGCGTCACGGCGACATTCGACCCCACCGATGACGACCCGGTGGCCGATGTCTACGACGACGACGGGGTCCGGCACCAGCTCTGGGTGCTGAGCGACGCTGACACGGTGGCGGCCGTCGGTACCGCGGTGGCGACCGCCCCGGTGGTCCTCGCCGACGGGCACCACCGCTATGAGACTGCGCTGGCCTACCGGGAGGAGTGCCGGCGGGCCAATGGGGACGTCCCCGGGCCGTACGACCTGGTGATGGCACTGGTGGTGGAGCTGTCCGAAGATCAGCTGACCGTAGGCGCCATCCACCGGACGATCAGCGGGCTGCCCGCGGAATTCGACCTCGTAGAGGCACTGGGCCAGTGGTTCGATGTCGTCCGGGCCGGTGCGGCCGACGACCGCACGCTCGGCGCCCTGGCGGACTCCAGCTCCCTCGCCCTCGTGGCCGGCAGCGAGGCCTATCTCCTGCTGGCGCACGCCGAGGTCCAGGAGCAGGAGGGCAACGACCTCGATTCGAACGTCATCGCCGCCGTCCTCGCCGAGTTGCCGCCCCACGAGGTCATGCACCGCCACAGCGTCGCCGAGGCGTTGGAAGCGCTCCAGCTGGGCCAGGCCCAGGCGGCCTTCCTGCTCCGGCCGGTGACGGTCAAGCAGATCGACCAGTGGGCCAACGAGCGCCGGCGCATGCCCCCCAAGACGACCTTCTTCAGCCCGAAGCCCCGGAGCGGCATGGTGTTCCGCTCCCTCGATCTCCCCTGAGGTGAGCCCGTGCACGACTCGGTGACGATCCACATGGCTGCCCCACCGGAGCGGGTGTGGGACCTTGTGAGCGACGTGACCCGGATCGGGAGCTACAGCCCCGAGACCTTCGAGGCAGAGTGGACCGACGGCGCCACCGGGCCTGCGGTCGGCGCCAGGTTCCGGGGCCACGTGAAGCGCAACGGGATCGGGCCCGTCTACTGGACTACCTGCACCGTCTCGGAGGCTGAGCCCGGGAAGACCTTTGCCTTCGGGGTGGGGACGCCGGGCAAGCGGCCCCTCAACGTGTGGCGCTATGAGATTGCGCCGGCGGACGGCGGCAGTGACGTGACCGAGTCGTTCACCCTGAGCCCCACCTTCGGGCTCCGGCTCTACTGGGCGCTGTGGGGGTGGTCCCGCGGCAAGGTCAATCGCAAGGGCATGCGGACCACACTCGAAGCCATCCGGGACGAGGTCGAGGCGCCGGCGTCTCCGGCGCAATAGGGAGCAGCATCGATCGTTACGCCGCCCGACGGTGGTGATAGAGGCGGAGCGCCCACAGGTACGACACAAAGGCAATGCCCACACTCCAGGCGATGGCCACGACGGCGTTGGTGCCGATGGGAGTGCCGGTGAGGAGGCCTCGCAGCGTCTCGGTCACCGCCGTGAAGGGCTGGTACCGGGCGAACTGCTCCAACCCGGCCGGCATGGTGCTGGCGGGCACGAACCCGCTGCCGAGGAACACCAGGAGCGTCAGGAACATCGGGGTATTACTGGCCGTCTCGACGCTCTTGGCCGACAGACCAAGAGCGGTGGCGAGCCACACGAGCGCGAAGGCGAAGAGCGCGAGCAGGCCGACGGCACCCAACCAGGAGACCACACCGGCGGTCGGGCGGAACCCCAGCGCGACGGCGAAGCCGATAACGATGGCCAGGCCCGCCAGCGTCTGGATCAGCGCGGCCAGCACGTGACCGGTGAGCACGGACGAGCGCGCGATGGCCATCGTGCGGAACCGGTCAATGATGCCGCCCGTCATGTCCATCGCGACGACGATGGCCGTGCCCTGGACGGCCGCGGCCACGGTCAGGAGCAGGACGCCGGGTGCGACGTAATTGAGGTAACCCTCGCGCCCCGGATGGCCGCCGGCCAGCGTGCCTCCCAGGCCATGGCTGAGCTGGCCCCCGAACACGTACACGAACAACAGGAGGAAGACGATCGGCATGCCGACGAGCAGGAGCGTCATCGACGGGTAGCGCAGCAGACGCCGGACGTTGCGGCGCGTCATCGTGGCCGAATCGAGCAGGGTGTAGCCAATCGCCGTCATGACAGGGCCAGGGCCTCCTCGGTCTGATGGCCGGTGACCGCGAAGAACACGTCATCGAGGTCGGGAGTATGGATGGACAGCTGCTCGACCTCGATGTCGGCATCGTCGAGCACGCCCAGCAGGTGGCGCAATGCGGCCACGGTGCCATCCGTGGGCACTTCGATCTGGAGCTTCTCCTCGTCGTACGAGGCGCCG
This sequence comes from uncultured Acidimicrobiaceae bacterium, assembly GCA_963736515.1. Lineage (GTDB taxonomy): Bacteria > Actinomycetota > Acidimicrobiia > Acidimicrobiales > RAAP-2 > Bog-473. Next base: position 50,755 of record CAVTPE010000005.1, read on the forward strand.
TCAATGAGTTCGACCGCACCGCGGAGGGAGTCCCCGGTCGACAACTGCAAGCGGACATGACCGCCCGGGACGCGCCGCTTGAGTTCGTCAGAGGTACCTTCGGCGACGATCCGGCCGTGGTCGAGCACCGCGATCTGGTCGGCCAGCTCATCGGCCTCGTCGAGATATTGGGTGGTCAACAAGATGGTGACCCCACCGGCCACAAGCCGGCGGATGCTGTCCCACATCGTGCGGCGACTGCCCGGGTCCAGGCCGGTGGTGGGCTCGTCGAGGAAGATCACCCTGGGGTCACCCACGAGGGTCATGGCCAGATCGAGCCGACGCCGCATCCCGCCGGAGTAGGCCGTCACCGGCTTGTTCGCCGCGTCGGCGAGCCCGAACCGCTCGAGCAGTTCGCTGACCCGCGCCTGCCCGGTGCTGCGGCCGAGATGGTTGAGGTCAGCCATCAGCCGCATGTTCTCCCGGCCAGTGCACAACTCGTCCAGCGCGGAGAACTGTCCGGTGACCCCGATGGCGCCGCGCACCGCTTCCGGGTTCCGCAACACGTCGTGACCCGCCACTGACACCTGGCCGGCGTCGGCTGCGATCAGGGTGGAGAGGATCCGGATCATCGTCGTCTTGCCCGCGCCGTTCGGACCGAGCAGGGCGAAGATGGTCCCCTCGGCCACCGTCAGGTCGACCCCATGGAGTACGGGCGTCCCGTCGAAGGCCTTGCGCACTCCTTCGGCCCGGATAGCCGGTCGGCGGGTCACGGTCATTGTGGTCCTCCGGTCGGCGACGGAGCGGGAAGTTCCCCTGCGGCGACAAGCGCGGCCCGGCGCTCTTGCCACTCCTGTCCGAACCTGGTCATCTGCTCCACGAGGAAGTCCGCAAAGGCCGACATCTCGAGCAGGACCGCACGGCGTTCCTCCGTGGCGCCCGCGACGACCTCGAGGCCCTCGCGGGCGAGCTGGCCCAACTCCTCGTACTCGGTGATGTCCAGCCCCATCGCCTGGGGTGAGGTCAGGTCGATGCCGACACGGTCCATCCGCTCCCCGGCCGATCGAATCCGCCGGATCACGTGCATCGTCTCCAACGTCTTCACCGCACTGGTAATCGCGCTACGACTGGCCAGCAGCCCGTCCGCGAGTTCCGCGATGGTCGGCTCGGGCGGGTCACAAACGGCCAAGTAGCCGAGGAGCCGTCCCACCATGGGCGGGAAGGCATAGCGCGTGGCGTAGAACCGCCCCATGTGGTCGGCAAACGTGATCTGCGCATCCGTCGGCATGCCCACATATTACACATATACCTGAGATAACGCAAATTTGTGTTATCTCAGGTATGCCAGCAGCGACACCGACGGTACCCGTCTCCCCGTTGGGTCGCGCCCAGGAACAACCGCGCACGGTGGCCACGTTGCGTCGCGGCCTGTGGTCGAAGTCACGAACGGCGGTGACGACGACGTCCCCGAGTCGGCGTGGTTCGATCGGGAACGCCGTCGGTTCAGGAAGCTTCCGCCTCCTGCAGCTCCTTACTCCTGCAGCTCCTTCGTGGCGACGACCCGAGAGCACCGGGCCCGGCCCGGACGCTCGCCCTTCCGTCGAGTCAGTCGACCGTCCAGCTCGAACCGGAGCGGAGCAGCTCCCCGAGGTCGCCCAGGCCGCGCTTGCCCTGCGCGTCGGTGATCTGCTCGGACATCTGGGTCCCGTACTCGGGTCGGTCCACGGCACGGAACACGCCGATCGGCGTCGGCTGGTACGGGCCGAGGGCCAGCCGGGAGAGCGCGAAGGCAAGGCCCGGGTCTTCACGGGCCTCGTCGTGCACCAACAATGCGTCGAGCCCCACCTCGGCCACCGACACGATTTCGAGTCCCCCGTCGGCCCGCTGCATCACCCCGCGCTCCTCTCCCTCGGTCCCGAACACGATCGGCTGGCCGTGCTGGAGCGGGATGAGCATGCTCGCCCTGGCGTCGCGGCTGGTGATCTTCTCGAACGCGCCATCGTTGAAGACGTTGCAGTTCTGCAGGACCTCGACGAACGCCGCCCCGTTGTGTTGATGCGCCCGCCGGAATGTCTCCTGCATGTGGGCCCGGTCCATGTCGTGCGTGCGGGCAACGAAGGTGGCCTCGGCGCCGAGGGCGAGTGACACCGGATTGAACGGGGTGTCGACGGAGCCGAACGGCGTCGACTTGGTCACCTTGGCCACTTCCGAGGTCGGCGAGTACTGGCCCTTGGTCAGCCCATAGATCTGGTTGTTGAACATCAAGATGTTGAGGCGCACATTCCGACGCAGCGCATGGATGAGGTGGTTCCCCCCGATGGACAGCGAGTCGCCGTCGCCGGAGATGACCCAGACGTCGAGATCGGGCCGCGTCGTCGCCAGCCCGGTGGCGATGGCGGGCGCCCGCCCGTGAATGGAGTGCATGCCGTATGTGTTCATGTAGTACGGGAACCGGGCGGCACAGCCGATGCCCGAGAGGAACACCGTGTTCTCGCGCCGCACGCCGAGGTCGGGCATCAGCATCTGCACGGCGGCCAGGATGGAGTAGTCGCCGCAGCCCGGGCACCAGCGGACCTCCTGGTCGCTGGTCCAGTCCTTGCGGCTGGTGACGGGGACCGCGGTGGCGGTGGCAGTGGCAGTGGCAGTGGCGCCGTTGGATTCGCTCATGACTTCCCTCCGAGCAGCGCGGTGATGGCTGCCTCGATCTCTCCGACGCGGAACGGAACACCTTGCATCTTGGACATGGTCTGCGCGTCGACCAGGTACTCGGCCCGCAGGATCCGGCTCAGCTGGCCGAGGTTGACCTCGGGCACCAGCACCTGCGTGTAGCGGTGCAGCACCTCATCCAGGTTGGCGGGCAGTGGATGCAGGTGGCGCAAGTGGACGTGGGCCGCCTTCATGCCGCGGGCGCGGACACGCTTGACGCCCGCCGCCACGGCGGCATAGGTGGACCCCCAGCTCACGAGGAGCAGCTGCGCATCCCCGCTCTCGTCGTTCACCTCGACCGGCGGGATGTCGGCGGCGATCCCGGAGATCTTGTCGCGACGGAGGTGCACCATGCGCTCGTGGTTGACGCCCTCATACGACACGTTGCCGCTGCCGTCGGCCTTCTCGAGTCCCCCGATTCGGTGCTCCAACCCCGGCAGGCCGGGAGGGGCCCACGGGCGGGCCAGCGTCTCGGGGTCGCGCACGTAGGGCCAGAACGACTGGGTCCCGTCGTCGTCGACGTGGTTGGGCTCGGTGGCGAACCCCGGCTCGATCGCCTCGAAGGAGTCGAGGTCGGGCAGGCGCCAGGGTTCGGCTCCGTTGGCCAAATAGCCGTCGGAGAGCACGATCACCGGGGTGCGGTACTTCACCGCCAGCCTGACGGCCTCGATGGCGACGGCGAAGCAGTCACTCGGCGTCTGGGGCGCCAGGATCGGCAACGGCGCCTCCCCGTGGCGGCCGTACATGGCGTGCAGGAGGTCGGCCTGCTCGGTCTTCGTGGGGAGCCCAGTGGATGGCCCGCCCCGCTGGACGTCGACGATGACGAGCGGCAGCTCGAGGTTGATGGCCAGCCCGATCGTCTCGGACTTGAGGTCGAGGCCGGGGCCACTGGTGGTGGTCACCCCGAGGGCACCGCCGAAGGACGCGCCCAGGGCGGCGCCGATCCCGGCGATCTCGTCCTCCGCCTGGAAGGTGCGGATCCCGAACTCCTTGCGTCGGCTCAGTTCGTGCAGGATGTCCGACGCCGGGGTGATCGGGTAGCTACCCAAGAAGAGCGGCACGCCGGCCAGGCGGGTAGCGGTGATCAGCCCCCAGGCCAGGGCCTGGTTGCCCGTGACCTGGACGTACTCACCCTTCTCGAAGGTGGCGGGGCGGATCTCGTAGTTCGACTCGAACAGCTCGGCCGTCTCGCCGAAGTCGTAGCCGGCCCGGAAGGCGCGGGTGTTGGCCTCGGCCACTTGGGGCCTGGCGGCGAAGCGCTCGGTGATCCACTCCACGGTGGCCTCGACCGGCCGGGTATAGAGCCAGCTCACCAACCCGAGTGCGAAGAAGTTCTTGGAGCGCTCGGCATCGCGGGGCTTGACCCCCGCCTCCTTGCAGACCTCCTGGGTGATGGAGGTCATGGGGACCTCGTAGACGGTGTATGCGCTGAGGGAGCCGTCGGTCAGGGGGTTGGCCCCGTAGCCCGCCTTGGCCAGGTTGCGCTCCTCGAACGCGTCGCTGTTGACCAGCAGGACGGTCCCCTTGGCCATCAGCTCGATGTTGGCCTTGAGCGCCGCCGGGTTCATGGCCACCAGCACGTTCGGCGAGTCACCGGGCGTCAGGATGTCGTGGTCCGAGATGTGGACCTGGAAGGCCGAGACACCGTTCAGGGTCCCGGCCGGAGCGCGGATCTCCGCCGGGAAGTCCGGGAAGGTGGACAGGTCGTTGCCCAGCAGGGCGCTGCTCGTGGTGAAGCGGTCCCCCGTGAGCTGCATCCCGTCGCCCGAATCCCCGGCGAAGCGGACGATGACCTGGTCCAGTACCTCTGTCTCGCGTTGCGTTCCCGATGCCACGGGCTGCCTCGTCTCATGTCCGGGACGTCGAGAGCCCTGCCTGACACTGCGCGGCCTGCGCACCCCCGCCGCGACGGCGCGCGGAACTCTCCGTCCGAATTGCTCGTTGCCTCAATCCTACCCCCGGGGCAAAGAGGATCATCTTCATGCAGTGTTCATCTGCGTGTCCGGGTCGGCCGCGGCCCGTGCCGCCCTCGGGTCCGGCCGCCGGCGGTCCCGCGAGGCGACCCCCATGGATCAGAGGCGACTGGGATCAGGCGACGGGGATCAGGCGACGGTGACCTCGTTGTTGAGGTAGACGTCCTGGATGGTGTGGATGAGGGCGGCACCCTCGGCCAGCGGGCGCTGGAACGCCTTGCGGCCGACGATCAGACCCATGCCGCCGGCCCGCTTGTTGATGACCGCGGTGCGGACGGCCTGGGCCAGATCGCTGTCACCTTTGGACTCGCCGCCGGAGTTGATCAGGCCGATGCGACCGGCGTAGCAATTGACGACCTGCCAGCGGGTGAGGTCGATCGGGTTGTCCGTGGTGAGCTCCTCGTAGACGAGGGGGTCGGTCTTGCCGAAGCCGATGGCCGTGTAGCCGCCGTTGTTCTCCGGCTGCTTCTGCTTGATGATGTCCGCCTCGATCGTCACACCCATGTGGTTGGCCTGGCCCGTGAGGTCGGCCGACACCTCGTAGTTCACGCCGTCCTTCTTGAAGGCCGGGTTGCGCAGGTAGCACCACAGGACCGTGAACATCCCGAGCCGGTGGGCCTCGGCGAAGGCCTCGGACACCTGCTGCAGCTCGCGGTCCATGTCGTCGGAACCGAAGTAGATGGTGGCGCCAACTCCGACAGCTCCGAGATCGGACGCCTGGCGGACGGACCCGAACATGATCTGGTCGTAGGTGTCGGGCATGTGCAGGAACGCGTTGTGGTTGAGCTTCACGATGAAGGGGATCCGGTGCACGTACTTGCGCGACGCCAGCCCCAGCGTGCCGAGGGTGGTGGCGACAGCGTTGCAGTCGCCGGCGAGGGCGAGCTCGACGAGGTTCAGCGGATCGAAGTAGGCCGGGTTCTTGGAGAAGCTCGCCGCGGCGGAGTGCTCGATGCCCTGGTCCACCGGAAGGATCGAGACGTAGCCGGTGCCGCCGAGACGACCGTGGTTGAACAGCGATCCGAGGTTCCGGAGCACCGTGGGGCTGCGGTCGCTCTCGGTGAAGACGCGGCTGAGGTAGTCGGGTCCCGGGAGGGTGAGGTGCTCGGCCGGGAAGGCCTTGGCCGTGTAGCCGAGTAGGGCGTCCGCGTCATCGCCGAGGAGCGCGTGGAGGTCGGTGCTCGAGGTGCTCGTGCTCATGGCCTCATGTTACCGGAGGGTACGAACGGTCCCCGGGGCGCCCGACGAGCCCTCGGGCGGCGCATCGGACCCCCGGAGGGCGGCCCCCCCGATCTCGGAAGAACTTGCTGCCCCTGACGCTTCGCGGCCCAGTACGGCCCATACGCTGGGCGCAGTCAGATTGCAGCTGGGGCGACGTCTCGAGCGAGTGGAGGCAATGAACGTTCTCGAGTCTCGGCAGGGCAGGCCGCTGCGCCTGCGCCCGTGGGTGCTGCTGGTCGGCGCGGCCGTCGTGGTTGCCGTCGTCGTGCTCGTGCTCACGCTCGGTGCGTCGGCGCCGGCGCACTCCGGCTCGGCCACCGGACGCGGCACCGATGCCTCGAAGTCCGGCTCCGGCTCCGGCTCGGGCTCCGGCTCCGGTAGTGCGGCCGCAGCGAGCTTCTACCTGAAGGGCGCCACGCCGGCCCCCGGGACGCAGGACGTCGCACCGAACACCACCATCTCGCTGACGTTCTCCGCGCCGGTCTCGCTGCGCCAGGCTCCCCCGACGCTGTCTCCCGACGTCGCCGGCAAATGGGTGCAGACCAACGCCACCACCCTCTCCTACGCCCTCGCCTCCCCGCTCATCCCGTCTTCACAGGTGACCGTGACCATCCCCGGCGGCGCCCAGGGCCTGCGGTCGGCCGACGGCGCCACCTTGACCTCCTCGCAGTCCGTCGCCTTCAGCGTCGCCGCGGGCGACACCCTCCGGCTGCAGCAGCTCCTGGCGCAACTGAACTACCTCCCGGTCGGGTTCTCTCCCAGTGGGCCGGCCCCCAGCTCGGCCGACTTGGCCCAGGATCAGCCCGGGACGTTCTCATGGCGCTGGCCCGGGCTGCCCTCCCAGCTCACGTCCCAGTGGACTCAGGGCACCGAGAACGAGATCACCAGGGCCGCTGTCGAGGCCTTCGAGACCCAGAACAACATCGGCGTGGACGGGATCGCCGGTCCCACCGTGTGGACCGCGCTGATCAACGACGTCATCAACAACAAGCCCAGCGCCACGCCGTACGTCTACGTCCTCGTGAACAAGGTTGTCCCGCAGAACCTGACCTTGTGGAACAACGGGGTGGCCCAGTACGTCGGGATCCCGGTGAACAGCGGGGCCCCGGGCGCGGACACGGCCGACGGCACCTTCGCCGTCTTTGAGCACGTGCGCTACTCGGAAATGAAAGGCACGAACGTCGACGGCTCGACCTACGACGACCCCAACATCCCCTATGCCAGCTACTTCAACGGTGGCGACGCGTTGCACGGCTTCATCCGCTCCCACTACGGGACCCCACAGAGCAACGGCTGCGTCGAGATGAGCTACGCCGACGCCGCGCTGGTCTGGCCGCTCACCCCGATCGGCACCCTGGTGACCGTCATAGGCCCGGACCTCGGGACGGCGCCGCCGCCGACGACCACCACGACGACCGCCCCGGCGCCGCCCACGACGACTGTTCCGCCCGCGCCGCCGGCCCCCACCACCACGGCGCCACCGGCGCCCGTCACCACGCCGACGGCTGCGACGGGCTGAGGCCGCTCAACCCTCGGGGGCGGGCGGGGCCGTCTTCGTGGAGACCGACGTCTTGGCCCGACGGGGCCGGGGCCGAGGCCGGCGCTCCGCACCCAGGCTGCGCAGTCGTTCGGCGACGTCGTAGGCCTCGGGGTCCGACCGGAAGACGCGCTCGAAGTACTCGCGCGCCTTGGGGACGTCGCCCGCCCGCTCGTACAGGTCGGCCAGCAGGTACCACTGACGGACGTGGCGCTCCGACGGGTTGCGCAGGGCCTTTGACGCGCCGGCCGTCGAGAGCATGGCGATGGCCCCGTTGAGGTCGCCCGCGTCGGCCAGCGACGCGGCGGCGACGATCCGGCCCTCGGCCAGCACGTCCGGGTCGGGCGAGCTCTGCCGCAGCTCGGCCCACAGCGCGGCGACCTTCTTGGGCTTGTGCAACGCGCGCTGGCAGTCCATGAGCACCGGGAGGTGCTCGGGCGAGTCGCTCAACCGCCCGAAGGCCTCGAGATGGCCCGCCGCCGAGCGCCACCGGCCGCACCGGTAGGCGGCCAACCCGGCCAGCTCCCGCACGGCGGCCACGCCGGGGGCCTCGTCGGCCACCGGCTTGATGGCCCGCAGCGCATCTTGGAAGCGCCCCCGCTCGTAGGCGCCATAGGCCGACTCCGCCCGGTCGACCAGATGCTCCTTGTGCCGGGCGGTGGCGATGTCGGCGGCACGCCGGATCTCAGTGGCGATCTCCGGGGGAAGGGTGCTGCGGGGCGACAGGGTGGCGATCGCCTCGGTGGCGCTCCCGGTGGCGCCGGCGACCGGTGCCGCACCCCGGCCCGCCCGGCGACGGCTCCGTCCTCGCGGACGCGGCCGTGTCGGCGTCCTCCCATTCGGGCGCCCCGTCGTCCCGGGTCCACGTCGCCCCGGCGTCCGGCCGCGGCGCACCACGCCGGCGCTCCCGATCGTCGGACGCGCCCGCTGGGCGGTCGTCCTCGTCCTGCCGGCCCACGACGCGGGCCCCGCGGCGGGCCACGTTGCCCCAGCCGGCGGCCTGGCGCGGCAGGGCCGGCCGGTCCTCGCCCGGCGCCCGCCCGGTACCGGGCCTCCCGGCGCGCCCGGAGTCACCGGCCGTACGAGCCGTCCGTGGTCGGTCGTCCCGGCTCCGTTCGTCACCCGGGCGGCGGCGGGGTGCCCCCGCGCGTGGCGGCCCCGACCTCGAGGTGCTCGATCGGGGCGCCGCGCTTCGTGGGCCGTCCGCGTGCGTGCCGGGCGGCCGTGCCCCTCCCGACTGGGCGGCGCGACTGCGAGGTGAGCGGGACGATGCCTCCGCTCCCCTGCTGCGCCCCGTGCCCGTGCCCGTCCCGGTCCCTGTCCCTGTCCCCGTCCTGGTGCGACCGCTCGTCGTCGAGCCTCCATTCCGGCTCGTCCCGCTTCGGCTCCCGCCTTGGCCGGCCGCACCCCTGGTCCCGCCGCTCTTCGGAGTCCGTCGCGTCGTCCCGCCGGCGCCCGGGGACTGGCCGCGGCGCGCCGCTCCCCCGCCGGAACCGCCGCGCGAGGGCGGCTTCCCGGTGCCGCCGGCCCGGGCCGGACGCGCCGAGCCGCCCGCTCGCGCCGAGGAGGCGCGACGATCCGGCCGGGAGGAATTCTGAGGCATCGAGCGATTCTACGTGTCCGCGTCGCGCCAACCCCGGTCGGAAGCGGTCGAACCGGACCGTGGGGTCATCCGGACGGCACGGCGCCGGGGGCGCCGGGCCGAGGACGGGCATCGCGACGGACCCCGTCGACCACGACGAGGGTGGCCACCACCACGCCCATCAACACGGTGGCCAACCCGAGACCGAGCCCGCTGGCCGCGCCGCCGATGACCAGGACCACGACGGATGCGCCGGTCACCATCGTCAGGCGACCCGCCGCCTGCGGCCCGAGGCGCCCCTGGAGCACCCCGGTCACCACGAGATACGCCGCCACCGGCACGGCCACCGCCAGCCCCGCCGTGGTCGCCGCAGCAGACGAGACGGTGCCATGGGACCCCGCCGCGGCCAGTTGCAACCCGGCGCCCAGGGCACCCAACGATCCGAAGACGACGTAGTGCCCGTAGCCCCAGACGAGGGCCAACTGGCGCGACATCCGCAGCCCCTCCTCGGAGGGGTGCTCGAAATACCACCACCAGATGGAGAAGACGAGGAGCACGGCCCCCACGACCACCCCCACGAGCCCGGCGGACAGGCCCTGTGACGAGCTGGCGCCGTGAATGGCCACCGTGACCGCGGCGACGCACTCCCCGAGGACGATCAGGGTGAAGAGCCCGAAACGCTCATTGATGTGACCCGGGTGCCACGGCGTGCCGGCTCCGTTCCCCGCCCGTTCGGCCCAGATGGGCAAGAGCATCTCGCCGGCGGCCAACAGGTAGAAGGCGATCAGGCCGGCTTGTTGTGGCAGGAACAGACGGGCCACCCAGCCGACCTGGAGGATGGAGATGCCTGCCGCATAGCGCAGGGCAGCCGGCCGCGCGGCGGGGTCACCCGAGGCGGCCCGAAGCCACTGCGCCACCATGGCGATGCGCATGACGACGTAGCCGACGGTCATGATGTCGAAGTTCCCGGTGGTGAACGCGCTGTCGACCCCGGCGGCCAGGATCAGGACGCCGACGATCTGCACGAAGGTCAGCAGGCGGTACAGGAGGTCGTCGACGTCGTAGGCCGAGGCGAACCAGGTGAAGTTGACCCAGGCCCACCAGATGGCGAAGAAGACCAGGAGGTAGCCGACGACGGCCGTGTGGAACTGGCCGGCACCGAGCGCAGTGTGAAGCTGGGCGGCCGCCTGGGAAACCGCGACGACGAAGCAGAGGTCGAAAAGGAGCTCGAGCGGGGTGGACGCCCGGTGCTCCTCCTCGATGTCCCGCGGCCCCATCGGCCGGACCCGGAGGCGATGTCTGGTCATGGCGTCGGCCGCATGAGCCGCAGTCTCGCAGCGGATCTCCCGCGCTCGGTGACTGGCCTGCGCTCCAGCACCGCGGATATCGGGCCCCGGAACGTACGAGACCCCCTCGAGCCGAAGCTCTGAGGGGGTCTCGTGAGAAATCCCGGCGGCGACCTACTCTCCCAGGGGGCCTCCCCCCAAGTACCATCGGCGCGGGCGGGCTTAACTGCCGTGTTCGGAATGGGAACGGGTGTTTCCCCGCCGCCATGGCCACCGGAAATCTTGCACTCGGCGGGGCTCGACCACCCGTTCTGACGGGCAGGGCCACGCGTGAGGCTGCGTTTCCGCAGCCCCTGAGCGTTCCAAAGCGAGCACGAGCACGAGTAGGTCTCCAAGCCCTCGGCCGATTAGTACCGGTCGGCTGAATGCATTGCTGCACTTACACCTCCGGCCTATCAACGTGGTCGTCTAGCCACGGGCCTTACCAGGTTAACCCTGTGGGAGATTTCATCTCGAAACGGGCTTCGCACTTAGATGCTTTCAGCGCTTATCCCACCCGTAGGTCGCAAACCAGCCGTGCCCTTGGCAGGACAACTGGCACACGAGAGCTACGTCCGTCCCGGTCCTCTCGTACTAGGGACAGCCTTTCTCAAATCTCCTACGGCTGCATCGGATAGGGACCGACATTCTTGTTACCACCGACCAAACCGGCCGGGGGCCAGGACATTTCTGCCTGGCTCTGCATGTCGCCATGCAGATCGGACCATATCTTCACCCTCGCAGATCTGCTTGGGTGCTTGGCATATGGTCTCTGAGGATTCTGGATTCTGAGTCCCGGTGAAGTCGTCGGTACCGACCACCACCGTTCATCTGAAGAGCTCGTGCGGCGAGCCGCTCGAAGCCTTCAGCCACAAGATGCTCGCCTCCAGCCATCGCTCTCACGATTTCGGCGAAGGTGACGAACTCCTCTTGTTTGCAGCTCAGTAACGGGTTTCGTTCGAAGAAGGGAATCACTCTTTCGAGCAGATCCTGCCGTCGACGCACGACCATCACAAACGTATGGTCGTCCGAGTGCCGATGGTTCTCACGGAGTGATCCGCAACCCAGGAGCTCCCTGGCCAGATCTAAGACCTTGACCCGAGATACATCCTGGCTAATCCGAAACTCCGGTACGAGTTGCCATCCGCATCTCGTACAGGCGTTCCTTTGGATCGCCACGTGAAAGCATCCTTCTCCGTCTACGAAACCGGCTATGTACGACTCCAGTCTTTCCTGCTGATTGACCGCACCTGGCGCATTATCACTGCCCTCCATGTCCATGACCGCATCGTACGAAGCGGATGTCTCACGACCTCTAGAGAGCGAGTAGCGCAGGATTCATACGGTGTTTCCAGCAAATAGCCAAGTTTATAGACAGCGCGTATGTCCACTGTCTCACGACGTTCTAAACCCAGCTCGCGTACCGCTTTAATGGGCGAACAGCCCAACCCTTGGGACCGGCTTCAGCCCCAGGATGCGACGAGCCGACATCGAGGTGCCAAACCTTCCCGTCGATATGGACTCTTGGGGAAGATGAGCCTGTTATCCCCGGGGTACCTTTTATCCGTTGAGCAACGGCGCTTCCATAAGCAACCGCTGGATCACTATGCCCTGCTTTCGCACCTGCTCGACTTGTAGGTCTCGCAGTCAAGCTCCCTTTTGCCATTGCACTCGACAGCTGATTGCCAACCAGCCTGAGGGAACCTTTGGGCGCCTCCGTTACATTTTAGGAGGCGACCGCCCCAGTCAAACTACCCACCTGACGCTGTTCCTGATCCGGATCACGGACCGAGGTTAGAGTCCCGGCACTAAAAGGGTGGTATTTCAAGGTTGACTCCACACTGGCTGGCGCCAATGCTTCAAAGTCTCCCACCTATCCTACACAAATAGTACCAAAACTCAACATCAAGCTGTAGTAAAGGTCCACGGGGTCTTTCCGTCCTGATGCAGCTAACGAGCATCTTTACTCGTACTTCAATTTCGCCGGGTCTGTGGTTGAGACAGTAGGAAAGTCGTTACGCCATTCGTGCAGGTCGGAACTTACCCGACAAGGAATTTCGCTACCTTAGGACCGTTATAGTTACGGCCGCCGTTTACCGGGGCTTAGGTTCAGAGCTTCGTCCGAAGACTAACCCTTCCCCGTAACCTTCCGGCACCGGGCAGGCGTCAGAGCGTATACATCGTCTTACGACTTCGCACGCTCCTGTGTTTTTAGTAAACAGTCGCTTTCCCCAATTCTCTGCGGCCCCCTCAGGCATCAGGACGCAAGGTCCGTCACCCTATCGGGGCCCTCCTTCTCCCGAAGTTACGGAGGAATTTTGCCGAGTTCCTTAACCACAGTTCTCCCGATCGCCTTGGTATTCTCTACCCGCCCACCTGTGTTGGTTTGGGGTACGGGTACCGTGTCAGCTCGCTAGAAGTTTTTCTAGGCAGCATAGAATCAGTGACTTCGCCTGGAATGGCTCGGCATCGCGTCTCAGGATTTACAGGATCCGGATTTACCTAGATCCCTCCCTACACGCTTACCCCAGGACAACCAACGCCTGGGCTCACCTATCTTCCTGCGTCGCTCCTTTGCTATCCGCCCCAGGGTTTGTCGGCTCGACCCGAAGGTCATCCCCTTAGTACCCCTGGCTTGGAATGGGCGCGGACACGGTAGTACTGGAATATCAACCAGTTGTGCATCGACTACGCCTCTCGGCCTCGCCTTAGCTCCCGACTTACCCTGGGAGGATTAGCCTTCCCCAGGAACCCTTGGGCTTACGGCGGAGGAGTTTCTCACTCCTCTCTCGCTACTCATACCAGCATTCGCACTCGACCACGCTCCACGACGGTTCACACCACCGCTTCTCTGCGAGATCGACGCTCCCCTACCACTCCCGTCCAAAGACGGAAATCCGCGGCTTCGGCTCTTGACTTGAGCCCCGTTACATTATCCGCGCAGGACCACTCGACCAGTGAGCTATTACGCACTCTTTTAAGGATGGCTGCTTCTGAGCCAACCTCCTGGCTGTCTTTGCGTTCCCACATCGTTTTCCACTTAGTCAAGAATTTGGGGCCTTAGCCGGCGGTCTGGGCTGTTTCCCTTTCGACCAACGAAGCTCATCCCTCGTGGTCTCACTGCCGGGTTCTAGAGCATCGGCATTCGGAGTTTAGTTGGGGTCAGTAAGCTTGTAGGCCCCCTAGCCCATCCAGTGCTCTACCTCCGATGCTGAACACCCGACGCTGCACCTAAATGCATTTCGGGGAGAACCAGCTATCACCGAGTTTGATTGGCCTTTCACCCCTTGCCACAGGTCATCCCCCCAGTTTTCAACCTAGGTGGGTTCGGCCCTCCACGAAGTCTTACCTTCGCTTCAGCCTGCCCATGGCAAGCTCACTCGGCTTCGGGTCTACAGCATGCGACTCAACGCCCTATTCAGACTCGCTTTCGCTTCGGCTACCCATCGCTGGTTAACCTCGCCACACACCGTAACTCGCTGGCTCATTCTTCAAAAGGCACGCCATCACGGCTGACATCCACCATGTGTCACCAATCTCACCCGAAGGGATCATGGCAACGGTGGAGCAACGACGCTTTGACTGTTTGTAAGCCAACGGTTTCAGGTACTATTTCACTCCCCTCCCGGGGTACTTTTCACCTTTCCCTCACGGTACTAGTTCACTATCGGTCGCCTAAGAGTACTTAGCCTTACGAGATGGTCCTCGCAGATTCACGCCGGCTTTCCCGGATCCGGCGCTACTCGGGTGTTCAAGCGGAGTCCAATGCGTTTCGTGTACGGGACCATTACCCTCTTTGGTTCAGCTTTCCTGACTGATTCCACTAGACACTGGATTTGTAACTCCGTGACAGGTCTGGTGCCCCGTCTCTCGAATCCCACAACCCCATACCGGCAACGCCACCAGGCTTTACCACCGGCACGGTTTAGGCTCTTCCCGTTTCGCTCGCCGCTACTCAGGGAGTCACTGTTGTTTTCCTCTCCTCGGGTTACTTAGATGTTTCAATTCACCCGGTTCCCTCGCCCCGCCCTATACATTCAGGCGGGTGTAACACCTCATGACAGGTGTTGGGTTGCCCCATTCGGATATCCACGGATCGACGCTAGGTAGACAGCTTCCCGTGGCTTTTCGCAGTCGCCCACGTCCTTCTTCGGCTTTAGGCGCCAAGGCATTCACCGTTGGCTCTTTGTAGCTTGGAGAACAAAGATGCTCGTGCTCGCTTTGGAATTCTCAAGGGGCTGCACAGCGCACGCCGAGGCCAGGACTCCGTCACCACTCTCCGTCGAATAAGCCAAAACGGAAAGCAGCCGGAACAAACCGCCCGACCAGGGCACGCACGGGGTGAGCGGTCCTCGCCGGCGCGCGCATGACCTGAACACGAGGTTGAGCAACAAACGCCGACGGCTCGAGGAGCTCCCGAAGGGCTCGACTCAGACGTTGGCACGGCCCCGCCTCGGGCTCAGACGAGCACCGAAGGGACATCACCGGGAACGACCCGAAGGGCCACTCCCTCAAAACGGAATAGTGAGAGTTCCGAACGCTTCCGCAGGGACCGATCCGTGGGTGGCGGGCTCCGACTCCTCCCGCAAGGCAATCAAAGGCGACCATCCATCTGCCGGTATACGGGAGCGCCCGAGTAACCAGTGTTCAACTGGGTAGTGATCGGCGAATCTTTCGATAAACAAATACCGAAAGGACCGATAGCACTCCTTAGAAAGGAGGTGATCCAGCCGCACCTTCCGGTACGGCTACCTTGTTACGACTTCACCCCAATCACCGATCCCACCTTCGACGGCTCCCTCCTAAAAGGTTGGGCCACCGGCTTCGGGTGTTACCGACTTTCGTGGTGTGACGGGCGGTGTGTACAAGGCCCGGGAACGTATTCACCCCGGCGTTGCTGATCCGGGATTACTAGCGACTCCGACTTCATGGAGTCGAGTTGCAGACTCCAATCCGAACTGAGACTGGCTTTTGGGATTGGCTCCTCCTCGCGGATTAGCAGCCCGTTGTACCAGCCATTGTAGCATGTGTGCAGCCCTGGACGTAAGGGGCATGATGACTTGACGTCGTCCCCACCTTCCTCCGAGTTGACCCCGGCAGTCTCCTACGAGTCCCCGGCATTACCCGCTGGCAACATAGGACAAGGGTTGCGCTCGTTGCGGGACTTAACCCAACATCTCACGACACGAGCTGACGACAGCCATGCACCACCTGTGTAAGGCCCCGAAGGACACCGTATCTCTACGGCTTTTCCCTACATGTCAAACCCAGGTAAGGTTCTTCGCGTTGCCTCGAATTAAGCCACATGCTCCGCCGCTTGTGCGGGCCCCCGTCAATTCCTTTGAGTTTTAGCCTTGCGGCCGTACTCCCCAGGCGGGGCACTTAATGCGTTAGCTGCGGCACGGAAACCGTTGAATAGTCCCCACACCTAGTGCCCAACGTTTACGGCGTGGACTACCAGGGTATCTAATCCTGTTCGCTCCCCACGCTTTCGCTCCTCAGCGTCAATGTCGGCCCAGACCACCGCCTTCGCTGCTGGTGTTCCTCCTGATATCTGCGCATTTCACCGCTACACCAGGAATTCCGTGGTCCCCTACCGAATTCTAGTCATGACAGTATCGAGTGGCGGCTCCAGGTTGAGCCTGGAGGTTTCACACCCGACTAATCAAACCGCCTACGAGCTCTTTACGCCCAATAAATCCGGACAACGCTTGCACCCTACGTATCACCGCGGCTGCTGGCACGTAGTTGGCCGGTGCTTCTTCTGCAGGTACCGTCACTATCGTCCCTGCTGAAAGGAGTTTACAACTCAGAAAGCCTTCGTCCTCCACGCGGCGTTGCTGCGTCAGGCTTTCGCCCATTGCGCAAGATTCCCCACTGCTGCCTCCCGTAGGAGTCTGGGCCGTGTCTCAGTCCCAGTGTGGCTGATCGTCCTCTCAGACCAGCTACCCGTCGATGCCTTGGTGGGCCGTTACCTCACCAACTAGCTGATAGGCCGCGAGCCCCTCCCGAAGCGGAATCCATTTCCTTATCAGATCATGCGGTCCGATAGGGATATCCGGTATTAGCACCGGTTTCCCGGTGTTGTCCCAGTCTTCGGGGCAGGTTGCTCACGTGCTACTCACCCGTTCGCCACTCGCTCTTCATCAGTATTGCTACCGAATGGAGCGCGTTCGACTTGCATGTGTTAGGCACGCCGCCAGCGTTCGTCCTGAGCCAGGATCAAACTCTCCATCGAGACTTACGTTCAGCCCGGCCCCAAAAAGGGACAGGACCTCCCGAAAATCAGAGAGTCACCATAGTTTGACTCGAACTATTAGTAACCACAGACCTTTTCACCCAGAGGGCTCCGAGGCCTGCGTAATGCTTAATTGACGTACAACCCATCCGTTTGAGTCCGGATGAATTGCCCGCACTGGCTTTTGGCTCTCACTATTCCGTTTTCAAGGAGCGACCGGGCACACACCAGTCCAGCCGGTGTTGGTGCCGGGTGTGCCAAAGGACTGTTCCGGACGAATTGCTTCGCCGGAGAGTCTCCTTCGGCTGCCGGAGGGCCTTGGGGGGCCGTTCCGACGGGAGTGTCACCCTAGCAGACGCGCAACGGAGCGTCAACGCGTCGGAGGCGGCCAAATCCCGCCGGGCTGGTGACCCGGGGCCGGCCTCGGGCAGAGATCGTAGCGGGGCACCCGCGGCGCTCGGCGGATACCCGAGAGCACCCCGAACGGCCCGCTCCCCTCCGCCGCAGGTCGTCTCCGCACCCGTTGGTGGCATGCGGGGAGCCCCCAGGCCCCCTGCATGCCACCCGGTGCTCGATGCTCAACGGGCTTTCCGCTCCCCTCCCTGTCGCCAACCAGGCCCCTCTCTGGGGAGCGTGCGCTGCCTGCTGATGCCCTCGATCCACCGCATGTCACCAGGATGCGGTGACTGCATCATGGACCCCCGTTGTTGCACCGTCGTGACAGGGCGATGACACCGCATCACTGCCCGTTCCGGCTGCTCAGGGACCTCGGCTCGTCCCCTCAGGGCCGGGAGACCGAGGCATTGCCCTGCACCCAGAAGCGCCAACGCTTGTCCGTCGCCTCCTTGATGCCGATCCGGGTCCCGCGGCCCGGACGCCGGGGAGGCGGTGTCCCGTCGTCCAGCAGCCGCACGGCGTCCGGGGCGGCCGTCGACCCTGCACGCCGCCGGCCCGCCAGCAGGTCCGCCCCGTTGTCCTCTCCCGTGATGCCGAGGGCCTGGCAGAGCTTGGCCGGGCCGTTGCAGAGGTCGCGCCGGTGCCGGGCGGCCGGCCGGGCCTGCCACATCTGCCCCAAGCCCGCAGTCGGTTCGAGGGCGCGCACCAAGACCGCGGCGGCCTCTCCCTCGGGCCCGCACACGACGTTGGCGCACCAGTGCATGCCGTAGGTGAAGTACACGTAGAGGTGGCCGGGCGGCCCGAACATGACCGCCGTCCGCGGTGTCAGGCCCCGATAGGCGTGCGAGGCGGCGTCGTTGGCGCCGTGGTAGGCCTCCACCTCCACAATGCGCCCGGCCCGCTCGCCGCGCATCAGCACCTTGTTCAGCAGCCAGGGGGCGAGGGCGACCGGATTGCCCTCCAGGTCCGACCGTTGCACCGGGCCACCCTGGCCCACGATGCTGCCGCCGTGCCACCCGTACCGGTGGCACGGCATCGCTCAGATCGTCGTGGGCGTGCCCAGGCGATGGCGGGTGCCCGGCGCGGAGGCCGGCGCGGAGGCCGACCCGCGACTGCCGGCAACGTGGCGGGAGCGGGCGCTGTGATGCGGCTCCCCCGCGCCGGCGGCCATCCGGCTCAGCAGCGACAGCTCGGCCACCATGGCCCGCGTCAGATCCGGCAGGTCGGGCACGGCCGCGGCGCACGCGTTGACGCCCACGAAGAGCGAGTCGCGGTAGCTCTGCACCGTGACGTTGAGCGCGACCCCGTCGATCACCGGCCCGAGCGGGTAGACGGCCCGCAGCTCCATGCCCGCGAAGTAGAGCGGGCAGTCCGGCCCGGGCACGTTGGAGACCATCAGATTGCCCGGGCGCAGCTTGCGGAGCACGCCCGAGCGCACACCGAGCTGGATCATCGGCTTGGCCACCGCCGGGGGCACTGCCTCGGTCAGCAGGGTGGCCATCGGGCCGTAGCCGACGGCACGCTCCTGCCCCTTACACGAGCCACTGGCCGCGGTCACGGTCCGGAGGCGCTCGAGCGGCGTCTTCCGGTCGTTCGAGAGCGGCACGAACATGGCGGACAGGTGATTGCCGAGCACGGCCTCGTCCTGCCCGGCTCGCACCGACACCGGCACGACGGCGACCAACGGGCTCTCGACATCCTGATCGTGCGCGGCCAGGTGCGCCGCGCAGAGCGCCCGAGCAGATGGCGAGCACGACGTCGTTGATCGTCGAGCCGAACCGTGTCTTGAGCTCCCGGACCTCCGCCATGTCCAACTCGGCAAACGAGACGGCTCGTCTGGCGCCCACCGGCGACTCGAAGGTGTCGGGTGCCCCCAACGGGATCGACACCGGACCGAGTCGCTCGTCCGCCGCGCAGCGGGCCAGCCGCACCACGGTGCGGCCGATTTCGTGCGCCGCACGCAGTCCCCGGATCGGGCTCCGGATGAAGCTGGGGAGCGCGTCGCTCATCAACCGTGTCGGCGACGGGAGGCGCGGCGGGACCCAGGGCGGAGAGGGCTCGGTCACCGCACTCCCCTCGGGAGTCAGGTCGAGCAGCTTGGCCAACATCTCCGCGCCGGCCACGCCGTCGATGACGGCGTGGTGCACCTTGGCGATCAGCCCGACCATCCCGTCTGCCATGCCCTCAACGACGTGCATCTCCCACGGAGGCTGCTCCGGCGTGAGCGGGCGGCCCATCACATCGGCGACCGTGGCCCGGAACTCGGCGTCCCCCCCGGGCGCGGGCAGCGCGACCCGGTGCAGATGATTGGCCAGGTCGAATTCGGGATCATCCACCCAGCGCGGGTGATCCAATCCGAGGGGGACGGGCATGAGCCGGCGCCGGAACGGCTGAAGACTCGGAATCCGCGTCTCGAGGACGCTCCTCACCCGTTCGAAGCTGTAGCTCCCGTCGAGGGCCGCTGGATCGAACACGCAGGCGTAGGCGATCTCCATCGGCGTCTCAGGCGTGTCGGAGTAGATGAACATCGGGTCGATGCCGGTCATTCGCTGCATAGGCACTTCTCCACGTTGTCAGGTCTTCAAGGTTTAGGGCTTCAAGGTTTTAGGGCTTGAGGGCTGAGGGCTTCGGGTGGCCCCGACTGGGGAGCCGACGGACCATCGGTCCGCTGGCTCGCGTCCCCCTCGAACCCTCGGAGGTGGATGCCGGCGCTCCTCGTCGATTCGGCTCCGCCAACACTCTTTACCCGGCCCCCGGCCCCGCACAACGGTTTGACGGCATCTTTATGCTGCGTTCACCTGAGGGTTGCCTGACATGGGGGTGACCCGCCGAATCGCCACCCCGGAGCGGGAGCGCCGCTTCGCTCAGGCCGACGCGGGAGCGCCGCACCGCTCAGCCCAGGCCGGACCGCCGCCACTGCGCCAACCGGGTCCGGTCGACTTCGCGCCGACGGGCGAAGCGCTCGGCCTGCTCACCGACGGGGCCCGGACCGGCTCCGCCCGGGGTCCGCCGACGTGTCACCGCCACACCGGGCTCGAGCAGCTCCACGGCGGTCTCCCCCAGGTCGGGGTGGGCCGCCACCAGCTCGACCAGTGGCACGTGGCGTTCGAGCGACTCGCGAACCAGGCCCCCGATCAACGCGTGGGCCTGGCGGAAGGGCATGCCCTGCTCGACGAGCATCTCGGCCAGGTCGATGGCCGCCGCCGCCGGCCCGTCCGCCGCCGTTTGCATGCGCTCCTCGTTCCACGACGCCGTCTCGTAGACCCCGCGCATGGCGATCAGGGCGCGGGTGACCTGGTTCACGGCGTCGAAGATGGGCTCCTTGTCCTCCTGCAGATCGCGGTTGTAGGCGAGGGGGAGACCCTTCAGCGTCACCAGCACGGCGTTGAGGTGGCCGATGAGGCGGCCCGACTTGCCCCGGGCCAGCTCGGCCACGTCGGGGTTCTTCTTCTGCGGCAGCATCGAGCTGCCGGTGGCGTAGGCGTCGTCGAGCGTGCAGAAACCGAACTCCTCGCTCGACCACAGCACGATCTCCTCCCCCATCCGGGAGAGGTGCACGCCGAGCAGTGCGATGTCGAAGAGTGCCTCCGCGACGAAGTCCCGATCGGAGACCGCATCGAGAGAGTTCTCGAAGCGGCCGTGGAAGCCGAGCTCCGCGGCGACGTAGTCGGGATCGAGTGGCAGCGACGATCCGGCCAGCGCGCCCGCGCCGAGTGGCGAGATGTTGAGGCGGTCCACCGTGGTCAGGAGCCGGTCCACGTCGCGGGCGAGTGCCCAGCCGTGCGCCAGCAGGTGGTGCGCCAGCAGCACCGGCTGCGCCCGCTGCATGTGGGTGTAGCCGGGCAGGTAGACGTCCGCCGCCTCCCGGGCGCGCTGCGCCAGGACGTCCTGGAGCGCCAGGATCTCCCCGGCCACGCCCACGAGCGAGCGGCGGCACCACAGGCGCAGCGCCGTGGCGACCTGGTCGTTGCGGCTCCGCCCGGTGTGCAGCTTGGCCCCGACGTCGCCGATCAGCTCCGTGACGCGGCGCTCGATGGCGGTGTGGACGTCCTCGTCCCCGGGGGCGAACACGAAGCCGCCACCCGCGAACTCCTCCCCCACGATGTCGAGCGCCTCGACGAGGGTGGTCACCTCGCTGTCGCTGAGGATCCCCGCCTTGCCGAGACCCTTGACGTGGGCGCGCGAGCCGGCCAGGTCGTCGCCCGCCAGGACCCGGTCGAAGGGCAGGCTCACCGTGAATTCCGCCACGGCGTCAGCCATGCCGGTCGAGATTCGACCCTCCCACAGCGTCAATGCCCGCCCCTCCCCTTCTTCCCCGCCCCATCCTCTGCCGCCGTCGCGGCGCCCGGCCCCTGGCGGGCCGACCATGTCGCGACCCCGAGACCCCACAGCCGGACGAACCCCTCGGCGTCGGCGTGCCGGAAACTGTCGGATGCATCGTAGGTCGCCAGATCGTGGTCGTAGAGCGCGACCGGGCTGCGCCGCCCTACCACCGCGCAGGTGCCCGGGGCGGCGAAGCGCAGCCGCACCTCCCCCGACACGTGGCGCTGGGTCTCGGTGATGAACGCCTGCAGGGCGGCGCGCAGCGGCGAGTACCACAGCCCGTCGTAGACGAGCTCGGACCAGCGCGGCTCGAGGCGCGCCTTCTCGTGGTGCACGTCCCGTTCCAGTGTCAGGTCCTCCAGGTCGGCGTGGGCCATGATGAGCGCCAGGGCGGCCGGGCACTCGTAGACCTCCCGGCTCTTGATGCCGACGCGGCGGTTCTCCACCATGTCGAGGCGCCCGAAACCCCGGCTGCCCCCCAGCGCGCCGAGGCGGGAGATCAGGTCATAGGGGTTGAGCGCGGTGCCGTCGAGGCTGACGGGGACGCCGGCCTCGAATCCCACAATGACCTCGACGGGATCCCTCTCGCTGACGCGTGTCAGCGTGTAGACGTCGTCGGGAGCGGGGGCCCACAGGTCTTCGATCGCGCCGCACTCGATCGCCTTGCCCCAGAGGTTGTCGTCGATGGAGTACAGCTTCTCCTTGGTGACGGTGATCGGGATGTCCCACTTCGCGGCCAGCTCGACGCAATCCTCGCGGGAGAGGCCCCAGACGCGGGCCGGCGCGTAGATGCCGAGGTCCGGCGCCAGGGAGCGCACCCCGACCTCGAAGCGCACCTGATCGTTGCCCTTGCCCGTACAGCCGTGCGCCACGGCCGTCGCCCCGTGCCGCCGGGCCTCGGCGACGAGGTGGCGCACGATGACCGGCCGCGACAGGGCTGACACCAGCGGGTACTTGCCCTCGTACCGTGCATTGGCCTGCAGGGCCGGGACACAGAACTGCTCCGCCATCTCGTGGCGGGCGTCGACGACGACGGCCTCGACCGCACCGGCGGCCCGCGCCCGGGTGCGGATGGCGTCCCAGTCCTCGCCGCCTCGGTCGGCCGACTGCCCGACGTCCACCGCGACGGCCACCACCTCGACACCCTCGTGCTCGATGAGCCAGCGCACGGCCACGGACGTATCGAGACCACCGCTGTAGGCCAGTACCACCCGTTCAGGCATGATCAACCCTCTTCCTTCCGTTTCAACGCGATCTTGCCGTTGACGACGATGCCGGCGACGTCGCGCAGGCGGTCTGCCATCGCGCCGCCGCCGTACTCCTCTGCGACGACGACGAGCACCGTGTCGTCCCCCGCCACGGTGCCCACCACTTCTCCCAATCCGCTGCGGTCGAGGGCCGACCCGACGACGTGGGCCGAGCCCGGCGGCGTCCGGAGCACCACGAGGTTCCCCGAGTGGCCCACCTCCACCACCCACTCGCCGAGGACACGCCGCAGGTGGTCCTCGGGCGCGATCTGGTGGGTCGGGAGCTCGGGGAGCGCGTAGGCCGTCTCGCCCCCCGGCAGGCGGACCTTCACGGCGCCCAGGTCGTCGAGGTCACGTGACACCGTCGTCTGGGTCGCCTCGATCCCCTGCTCGCCGAGCAGCGCCACGAGTTGCGTCTGGCTGGTCACCGGTTGAGACTCGAGCAGCTTGGTGATGCGGTGCTGGCGCTGGTTCTTGGTCAGCCGGCTCACGCCCTGCTCGCTCACCGGGACCCCTCCACCACCCAGGCCAGGATCCCACGCATGGCGGTGCGCCGGTGTGCTGCCTGGCGCCAGACCAACGAACGCGGGCCCTCGAGCACGTCGTCGGTGATCTCCTCCCCCCGGTGCGCCGGCAGGCAGTGCAGCACCACGGCGTCGGAGGCGGCCCGGTCGACCAACGCCTCGTCGACGGTGAAGCCCTCGAAAGCGGCGAGGCGGGTGGCCCGCTCGTCTTCCTGGCCCATGCTCGTCCACACGTCGGCGTAGACGACGGCGGCCCCCTTGGCCGCCTGGCCCGGGTCGTCCGTCACCTGCACGGTCCCGCCCTGCCCCATCCGGTCGCCGAAGGCCTGCAGGTCGGCCAGCTCGGCGCCCGAGAAGGTGTAGTCGGCCGGGGCGGCGACGCGGACTTCCATGCCTTCGAGCAATCCGGCCTTGGCCAGGGAGCGGGCCATGTTGTTGGCGTCGCCGACAAAGGTCAGCGCGCGGCCGGCCAGCGGACCGAGCGCCTCGCGCATGGTGAGCACGTCGGCCACGGCCTGGCACGGGTGGGCGGTGTCGCACAGGAGGTTGACCACGGGGACGTCGAACCCGCTCCGTTCCAGCGCGGCCGCCATGCGCACGAGCAGCGCGTGCTCGAACACCCGTGCGCACAGGACGCGGTGGTAGCAGCCCAGGGTGCGGGCGACGTCCTCCGCGGTCTCCCGCTCGTCGAGACCGACCTCGGTCCCCTGGATGTACACCGGGTGCCCGCCCAGGTCGACCACCGCCATCTCGGTGGAGTTGCGCGTCCGCGCCGACGGCTTCTGGAAGAGGAGCGCCACGCCCTGGCCCGCCAGCGGCGCGTGGGTGGGCGGGTCCACGGCGAGCCCGAGCACATGGTCCCAGGCATCCCGGTCCAGATCGTCGATGTCGAAGAAGTTGCGCATGTGCCGTCCCCCTCCCTTACCGCGGTCCGTCGGACCCGGCCGACGACGCGGCGAGCGACGCGGCCAGCGCGTCGCCCAGGACGCGCAGCGCGGTGTCGATCTCGTCGTCGCGCACGAGCAGCGGCGGGGCGACGCGGACGGCGTCGGGCCGCACCGCGTTGACCAGGAGGCCGTGGGCGAGCGCCCAGGCGGCGGCCTCCTTGGCCACCGGTGCCTCGAGTTGCGCCGCCAGCAGCAGCCCGGCCCCGCGCACCGAGACGACTCCGGGGAGCGCCGCCAGCCCGCTGGCGAGACGCGCGCCGCCCTCCCGGGCCCGGCGGCAGACGTCCTCGGACTCCATGACGGCGAGGGTCGCCTTGACGGCGGCCAGTGCGAGGGGCTGCCCCCCGAAGGTCGACCCGTGGTCGCCCGGTCCGAAGGCGGCCGCGACCTCGGCCCGGGCCCAGCAGGCCCCGACCGGCATGCCGTTGCCCAGCGCCTTGGCCATCGTCACGACATCGGGTTCGAGCCCCTGGGCCTGGAAGGCGAACCAGTGGCCTGTGCGGCCGAGGCCCGTCTGCACCTCGTCGAGCATGAGCAGGGCGTTGCGTTCGGTGCACAGCGACCGCACGGCGCCCAGGTAGTCCGAGCTCGGCACCATGACGCCGCCCTCGCCCTGGAGCGGCTCGAGCAGCACGGCGGCGACCGTGCCGGGGTCGAGCGCCTTGTCGAGCGCGGCGACGTCGTCGTAGGGCACGTGCTCGAACCCCTCGGGGAGCGGGACGAACGGAGCCTGCTTCTCCGGCTGGCCCGTGGCCGTGAGGGTGGCCAGGGTGCGGCCGTGGAACGCGTTGTCGGCGCTGATCACGACGTGGCGGCCGATGCCGGCCCAACGGCGCGCCAGCTTCAGGGCGCACTCGTTGGCCTCCGCCCCCGAATTGGCGAAGAAGACCTGGCCGCCGGCCTGGCCGGTGCCGCCGTTGACCAGCCGGTCGATGGTCCGGGCGACCTCGGGGGCCAGCGTGTTGCCGTAGAGGTTCGACACGTGGCTGAGCGTCCGCGCCTGCTCGGCCACGGCGTCGGCCACGGCGGGGTGGGCGTGTCCGAGCGACACCACCGCCAGACCCGTGATGAAGTCGAGGTACTCGGTGCCGTCGGCGTCGAAGAGGACGGTGCCCTCACCCCGCACGAAGGTGGCCGGCGGATCGGCGTAGGTGCGCATGAGCGAGGCGCGCTCGGACGGCGAGCCGCCCTCTGATTCCGGACCGGTCATGGCAGCACCATCGTTCCGACCCCCGCGTCGGTGAAGAGCTCGAGCAGCAACGCGTGGGGAACGCGCCCGTCCAGAATGTGCGCCCGATCCACTCCGGAGCGCACGGCCTCGGCGCACGCCTCGACCTTGGGCATCATGCCGCCCTGGACTCCCCCGCTGCGGACGATCTCCTCGATCACTTCGAGGGACGCCTGGTGGATCACCGTCGTCGGGTCGTCGGCCACGACCCGGAGCCCCTCGGTGTCGGTCAGGAAGATCAGCTTCTCGGCGTGCAGCGCCTCGGCCAGCGCTCCGGCCACCGTGTCCGCGTTGATGTTGTAGGCCTGGCCCGACTCGTCGGCGCCGATGGTCGCCACCACGGGGATCAGCCCCTCCGCGACGAGTCGTTCGAGCATGGTGGGGTCGACGACCGACACGTTGCCGACAAACCCGAGGTCGGCGTGGCGCTGGGCGGCCGTGATGAGGTTCGCGTCCTCGCCCGACATCCCCACGGCCAGCGGGCCGTGCACGTTGATGGCCGAGACGATGTCGCGGTTGACTTTGCCCACCAGCACCATGCGGGCGATGTCGAGCGTGTCCGCGTCGGTGACGCGGAGCCCGTTGCGGAACTCGGCCTCTTTGCCGAGCCGCGCCATCAGCTCGCCGATCTGGGGGCCGCCACCGTGCACGACGACGGGGAGCATGCCCACGGCGCGCATGAGGACCACATCTTCGGCAAAGGAGGTCAGCGCATCACCCGGGCCGCCCGGTCCGTCGCCCCCGCCCGCCGCCTGCAGGGCGTTGCCGCCGTACTTGACGACGACGATCTTGTCCCAGAAGCGCCGGATGTAGGGCAGGGCCTCCACCAGCACAGAAGCCGTCTTCGCCGCCGCCGCCTTCTGGGCCCGTGTGATCTTCGGTGGCACGGACGGCGCGGCGCGGGCCGTCATGAGGTCGTCTTGTTCTCGTCGATGTACCCGTACCCGAGATCGCTCCCGAGGACGACGGCCTCCCCCGAGCCGAGTCCGAGGTCGCACTCGAGCACGATGTGCCGTCCCGCCAGGTGGGCCGCCACGGCCGCCGCGTCATGGGGCACGCCCACCCCGCCGGCACAGACCACGGTGCTGCCGTAGGCGAGCAAGATGCGATCGATGTCGAAGGGTGTCCCGGCCGAGCCGAGCTCGGAGATGATGCGGCCCCAGTAGGGGTCCTCGCCGAAGAGCGAGCACTGCACGAGCATGGAGTCCGCCACCTTGCGGGCGGCCACGTGCGCCGCCTCGTCGCTCACCGCTCCCCGCACGTGGACGTGCGCAACCTTGGTCGCCCCTTCCGCGTCGTCCACCATCTGCGCGGCCAGAGACCGACAGGCCTCGTAGAGGGCAGCGGTAAGGGCCGATGGAGACGGACTGGCCCCGAGCCCGTTGGCCAACACCAGGACCGTGTCGTTGGTCGACGTGCAGCCGTCGACGGTGATCGTGTTGAACGATGCGGCGACGGCGTCCCGGAGCGCCCCCTGCAGGGTCGCAGCGTCGACGGCGGCGTCCGTCGTGCAGAGGGCGAGCATGGTGGCCATGTTCGGCGCCAGCATGGCGGCGCCCTTGGCCATTCCGCCCACCGTGAACCCGTCTCCGGAGACGACAACTTCCTTCGGCACGGTGTCGGTCGTCATGATGGCTTTGGCGGCCTCGGCCGCCGACTCGGCCCGTCCGGTCCGCGCCATCACGATCGGCTCGATTTCGGGAAGGACGTGGTCGATCGGGAACGGGATGCCGATGAGGCCCGTCTGGCAGATCAGGATCTCCTCGGCGGTCGCACCGATGTCACCGGCCACCGCCGTGCACAGGCGTTCAGCGGCCTCCCGACCCGGGACCCCCGTGGCCGCATTGGCGTTGCCCGACGTCAGGATCACTCCCGCGGCCCTGCCGCCGGTTGCGGCGAGATGCGTCCGGCTCACTTGCACGGGTGCGGCCGCCGCCAGGTTGGACGTGAAGACGCCGGCGGCGGGCACCGCCCGGCCATCGGCCGTCGCGACGACGGCGACGTCGTGGGCCTTGGCGGCCTTGATGCCGGCGTAGCCCCCGACGGCGACGAAGCCCTGCGGTGCGTTGACGCTCACGGGTAGACCCCGGCGAGCGGAAGCCCGGTCGTCTCGGGCAGTCCCAGCGCGGCGTTGGCACACTGGATCGCCTGGCCCGATGCGCCCTTCACGAGATTGTCGATGGCGCAGAAGCTGAGGACCCAACCAGTACGGGGGTCGACCCGAGCGGTGACGTGGGCGGCATTGGAGCCCGCGGTGGCCTTGGTCGACGGAGGGTCGTCGGTGACGACGACGAAGGGCTCGGCGTCGTACGCGTCGTGGAGGACGGCCATGACGGCGTCGGTGGTCAACGTCGTGCCGGGCGCGGGGCGGGTGTAACAGGTGGCGAGGATGCCCCGGACCATGGGCACGAGGTGCGGCGTGAAGAGCACCTCGGCCCCGAGGATCTGCTCCATCTCGGGCGTGTGGCGGTGGGTCAGCAGCCCGTAGGCCGTGAAGTCCTCGTCGACCGCCCCGAAGTGCAGGGAGTCCTTGAGGCCGCGGCCGGCGCCCGACACACCTGACGCGGCGTCGACGACGATGCCGGTCGGCTCCACCAGCCCGCGCCGCACCAGGGGGGCCAGCGCCAGGCCGGCCGCGGTCGGGTAGCAGCCGGCCGCCGCGACGAGGGTCGCCCCGACCAGGCCGTCGCGGAACAGCTCGGGCAGCCCGTAGACGGCTTCGCCGAGCAGTTCCGGCGCGCCATGCTCCTCGCCGTACCAGGTCGGATAGAGAGCGGCGTCCTTCAGCCGGAAGTCGGCGGCCAGGTCCACCACCACGCCGACCTGCTCCCGGAGCCCCGGGACGATGCGCTGGGACTCGCCGTGCGGCAGGCCGCAGAACACCAGGTCGAGGCCGTCGAAGCGGGCCGGATCGCTCTCCTCGTACACCAGGCCGGGGTACGCGGCGCCGAGGGAAGGCGTCTGCACGCCGACCGTCTGACCTACGTGGGAATGGGCCGTGGCCACGGCGACCTCGAAGTCTGGATGCCCCGCGAGGAGGCGCAGCAACTCAGACCCGGTGTAGCCCGACGCCCCGAGAATCCCGACCTTCATCGCATGAGTATACATCATTCCGCATATTCATGCGTCCTGGATATTCTGACCACGCAGCCATTCAGCCAGTGACCTCGTCGGCGGCCTTCTTGGGAAGGAGCCAGACGAGACCGAAGCAACCGACCGTGATGGCCCCCACGACGACGAGACTCGTCGTCATTGCGGTGCCGGCGCCGTGTGCAGCTCGCTCAGTGAAGTAGATCGTGGTCACGGCCGCGCTGCCGATTGCGGTGGCGAGCTGCTGGACAGCGCTCAGTGAGCCACTGGCGCTGCCCGCTTCGTCCTGAGCGACATCGCCGATGGCGAAGTCGAAGATACTGAAAAGACATGTGCCCATGCCTGCGCCCATGACGAGGAACGACGGGGCGAGTAGCCAGACGCTGACAGCGGTGCCGTTCATCGTGATCGTGCCCCACAGCCCGACAACGCCGATGAGCGTTGCCCCGAGGCCGATGAACACCAGTCGGCGTCCGAGGACTGGAATCAGCGGCCGGCCGATGAACGATGACGCCATGATCCCGAGCATCGCCGGCGCAAGCCCCAGCGCGGCTCGAGAAGGTGACAGTCCCAGTGCGGTCTGCAGGAACAGAGCGCAGACGTAGAACAGGCCGTTTATGGCTGCGATATAGGCGAGGCCCAGGATGAGGCCGGACGTGAAGCCCTTGTTCTTGAGCAGCGAGGGCTTGATCAGTGGGTTGTCTTCCCGACTCTGACGAAGGAAGAACCCGCCGAAGAACGCGGCCCCGAAAGCAATGCTCAGAATCGGAACAATGGTCCAGCCGTCCGTCGAGCCGTCGATCAGGCCGTACAGCAGGCCCAGCATGCCGCCACCGAGCAGTCCGGCCCCGAGTGCGTCGATGGGCGAATTGCTCGAGGGCGGGACATCCGGGAGGACTTTCAGTGCCGCCAGGAAACCGAACGTGCCGAGCACGATGTTGATGAGGAAGATCGGGCGCCATGTCAGCCCGGCGATATCGGCCGAGATGATGAACCCGGCGACGATGGGCCCCGCGAGGGCGGCACCCGCCATGACCGGCCCGAATACGGCGAAGACGGTCGGCATCTGTTCTCGTGAGAGACAGGCGACCAGGATGCTGAGGCCCTGGGGTATGAGCAATGCCCCGAACCCGCCTTGCACGAGCCGACAGGCGATCAGCATGGTCGGGTCGGCTGAGAGTCCACAGCCGAGAGAGGCGAGGGTGAAGCCGGCGATGCCGATCAGGAACACCCGGCGTTGTCCGTAGCGGTCGCCGAGCCGTCCGCCGACGACGAGGAGGACTCCAAGGGCGAGCGCGTAGCTCGCGCCCAGCCACTTGATCAGGGACTCGCCGCCCCCGATCTCGCGCACGATGGTCGGCGCCGCGATGTTGGTGATCGTCGAGTCCATGAGGTCGAGGACGTCGGCGATGACGACCACGGCGAGGACGGCCTGGAGCCGCCGGCCCAGGCGGGCCGGATTCCCGGGAGTCGATGGACCATCGGGGGCGACGGGGCCATCGCTGAGCACACCGACGCTGCTGTTGGCCTCCGGCACGATCTGACCTCCAAACCCAGATACACTGTTCGCAGTACGGTGCCACCTTACCACCTACTGAGCACAGTGTGTGCAGAAGGAAGAGAATCGAGACTCAGCCATGGCTCCAGAGAGTGCGAACGAGTACGAAGTCGTCTGGACGAGGCCCGAGAGGGCCGCGAGAGGTCCGGCCCCCACGCACAGCCGCGCCGAGATCACTGCGACGGCCATCGCGCTGGCGGACTCGGAGGGCATCGACGCCGTGTCCATGCGCAGGGTTGCGGCCGGCCTTGCCGCGGGTACGGGGACGCTCTACCGCTACCTTGCCCGCAAAGATGACCTGATCGACCTCATGATCGACGCCGTCGAAGGCGAGGACGGTGGTCCGGACCCGCTCAGTGGGGACTGGCGCCAGGACCTCCGAGCGTTCGCCCGGCGAGCCCGGTCGATCATGCACCGTCACCCCTGGGTGGCCGTCCTGGCTGCCGGGCGGCCCACCCTGGGCCCCAACGGACTACGCCTCGTCGAACACACCCTCAGCGCGATCGCAGAACTCGGGCTCACGATCGACGAAATGCTCGTGAGCGTCGAAACGCTCCAGGCATTCGTGCGCGGCTACACCCTGGGCGAACTCGCCGAGCAGGAGGCCATCCGTCGCTCAGGGCTTGATCGTGGCCAGTGGATGACCGCCCACGCCCCCTACATGCAGAAGATCATCGACGAGGGACATCACCCGCTCGTCGCTCGGGTCGTGCTCGATGCCGAGAGCCCCCATGCCGACAACCAGGACGAGCGCGGCTTCGAACGAGGACTCGATCGCATTCTCGACGGCCTGTCGGCCAACCTTCCTCCGACGCGAACCTGATCGCCGTCGGTGACCGTGGAGCGGACCTTCCCTGAGGTCAGCTGCCCTTCAGACGCTTCTGCCAGAAGTGGCCCGCTCCCGCTACCTCGAAGCCCATCATGTCGTTCACGGCGATCATCGGCGCATTGACTGCGGCGTTGCCGGTGACGACGAGGCGCACGCCCGGCGCCCGCCTCGCCAGCTGGTCGAGGTTGGCGAGCTTGATCGCCAGCCCTAAGCGGTGGCCCCGCTGCTCCGGATGGACGACGGTCAGCATCTGCCAGGCCTGCTCCGGGGTATCGGCGCCGAGGAGCAGCTCCGTGCACGCGACGAGTCGACCCGAGGGTCGGTGCTCCGCCACTGCGACGAGGCCGCGCGCCCCTCGAGCCATCCGGAGAGCCTCGTTCTCGCGCACCCGGTCGGCGTCCCAGACCTCCCCTTCGTGGTCTTCATCACCGTGCGGCTCGTCGGTCGACATGCACCGGAAGAGGATGCACTGGTCCTCGACGTACTGCTCGGGCCACGGTGCCTCAAAGGTCAGGACTCGGTAGTCGTGCGCATCACGAGCTCCAGCAACTTCGGCTCGCAGTTCCTCCAGGCGTGCTGGGGCGATCGGGAGCGCGAGGTGGCGGGTGTTCCCCGCCAGCGTGGCCTCGAAGCCGACCTTCGGAGCGAACGACAGTGAAGGGTGGTCCGCAGCCCGGTCAAGCGGCACGTCGACAATGGAGTTGAGCACCTGACGACCAATGGCTCGTGCGTGTTCGGTCATGCCCTCGACGATCGTTGTCCCGACGCGGCGTCGCCGATGAGCCGGGTGGACGGCAACGGTGACCTCGGTGCTGCGCACGTTGTCGCACAGCGGCAGCTCCATCATGGCCACGCCGAGTATCGGGCCGCCGGGCTCGCGCGCCGCCAAAAGGTCGTAGCGTTTCGACGTGCCGCGGTGCTGAGCGAAGGCACGGATGTCCGGCAGGGTGAAGCCCGTCTGATCGGCCCAGAGATCCTTGTCGCTGGCGCGGAGGACTGCGGTCCATTCCTCCAGCTCGCTGACGTCCCAGGGGTCGACGGGGCGCACCTCCATCGGGCCACCTTGCCACGGCAGCCACCGCTCAGCGCAGAATCGCCCCGAACGCGGCAGATGCCGCCTGAATGCAACGGGTGCGCAGCCCGCCCACCTCTTCGTCGGTCAGCGTGCGATCGGGCGCGCAGAAGCGCAGCCGGTAGGCCAGGCTGCGGGCCCCCTCGTCGATCCCCGCGCCGCGGTACACGTCGAAGAGGTGCACGGATTCGAGCAGCTCGTCGCCCGCCTCCCGCAGCACCTCGGCCACGACGTCGGCCGGGTGGCGGTCCTCCACCACGAAGGCCAGGTCGATGTCCGATGACGGGAACCGGCTGACGGCACCACCCGCGGGAATGCGGCGGGGCACGCGCTCCTCGTCGAAGAGCAGGCCCAGGTCGACTTCGAGCCAGCCGATGCGCCGAGCCGTCGTGCCGCTGCCCGATGGGCGGGTCAGGTCGAATCGTGCTGCGACCGCGGGGTCGATCTCCCCCACCGCACCGATGGTGAGCTCATCCAGGCTGCCGGCACGAACCATGAGATGCGCCGAACGGGTCGGGTGCAGGCCCGGCAGTGGCGGCGTGCCGTCGCCCGGAGGGATCAGGCGCACCCCGTCCAAACGGAGCGAGTCCTCCAGGACATGCCAGGCGGCCACCGCCGAACGAACGTCGTCCTCTTCGTCGGCGAAGACCGCCGAGAGGAGCTCGCGCTCCCCCGGCAATTCGGCCCGCTCGGACCCGCCGGCCCCGCTGCGTTCGACCACGCGTACCAAGCCCGCGCCGGGGTGCGAGAAGACGACACCCACCTCGAACAGCCGCACGTCGGGCTGGCGGCGGCTGGCGTTGTAGGCCAGCGCGCCGAGGAGACCGGGCAGCAGGGAGCGACGGAGGAACGGCTTCTCGGCGTCGAGGGGGTTGGCCACCAGGACGGCCGGCCCGGTGAGATCCACGTCGTCGTGCGCCGTCGCCGACACGAAGGTGTCGGTCCAGCCCTCCGACACGCCCAGGCCCCGCAACACGTCCTTGACCTCGCGCCGGGAGCGCTGGAGCGCCGTCAGCCGGCCCGGTTGCGGCCACGTCGGGACCCGGCGCGGCACGTTGGAGTAGCCGAACGTGCGGGCGATCTCCTCAATGACGTCATCGACGCCGTAGGGCTCGGGCCGGACGTCGGGGCGATTCGTCGGCACCTCGACGGTAAGCACACCCTCGTCCGGTACGCGCTCCTGCTCCAGCACCGTGAAGCCGATCGGCTCAATGAGGCGGGCGATCTCTGCCGGCCCGAGCGCGACCCCGATCTGGCGTTGCACCCGGGCGATCGGCACCGAGACCACGAACGGCTCGGGCACGTCGGCCCGCACGTCGAGGATGCCGTCGGCGACCTCGAGTTCGGGCACGCTCTCCGCGAGCAGCTGGCAGAAGCGCCGCACCGACGGCTCAATCACCCACGGGTCGACGCCGCGCTCGAAGCGCGCCGAGGCCTCGGTGCGGAGACCAAGGCGCTTGGACGTGCGCGCGATCGCCATGGGGGTGAAGTAGGCCGCCTCGAGCAGGACCTCGGTCGTCGTCTGCGCGATCTCGGACGAGGCGCCGCCCATGATCCCGCCGATGCCGACCGGTGTGCCCTCGGCGTCGCAGATCAGGCAGTCCTCCCCCGTGTCGCCGAGGCTCCGCCCTTGCTCCCCCACCGTGCGCCGCACGCCGTCGAGCGTCTCGACCGTCTCGCCGGGCCGGGCTCGCCGGACGGTCAGCCCGCGTCCGGGCAGGAGCGACAGGTCGTAGGGGTGGGTGGGCTGGCCGAGCTCGAGCATGACGTAGTTCGACGCGTCGACGACGTTGTTGATCGGTCGCATCCCGGCCAGCAGCAGCCGCTGGGCGATCCAGCCCGGCGACGGTGCGACGGTGACGTCGCGCAGGACGGACACGGTGAGGCGGGGGCAGAGGTCGGCCGAGTCCACCGAGGCGCGCGCGGCCTCCTCCACCGGCCAGCCGCTCGCCGCCGGCGCGGGCGGTTCGGGGAGCGTGAACGGCAGCTCGAGGCGGCCCGCCAGGTCGCGGGCGATCCCCGAAATGCACCAGGCATCGGGGCGGTTGCCCTCGACCGTGATGTCGAAGACGGTGTCGGCCCGCAGCCCGAGCGCCTCCATGATCGGCGTCCCCGGCTCCCCCGGCGACTCGTCCCCCAGGACCAGCAAGCCGGCGCCGTCGTCGGTGAGCCCGAGCTCCCTTCCCGAGCAGAGCATCCCGTCGGAAGTCACGCCCCGCAGCGCGCGCTGACCGATCTCGAAACCGCCGGGCAGGATCGCCCCGACCGGTGCCAGAGGCACGCGGTCACCCACCTCGAAGTTCGTCGCCCCGCACACGATCTCGAGCGGCTCCGCTCTGCCGCCATCGACGATCGTGAGTCGGATCTTGTCGGCGCCCTTGATCGGGCGGATCTCGAGCACCCGGCCGACCACCACGTCGCCCAGCCCCTCGCCCACGTGCTCCATGGCCTCGACGACGAGGCCCAGGTCGTCGAGCGCGTCGCGCAGCACCCCGACGTCGTCGGGGAACGGGGCGAAATCACGGAGCCAGCTGAGCGGAGCGCGCACGGGGACTTTCTCGTTGTGGGGCGAGGTCAGAACTGCGAGAGGAAGCGGATGTCGTTCTCCAGGAAGGAGCGCATGTCGGGAATGGCGTGACGCATCTGCGCCAGCCGGTCGATGCCGAATCCGAAGGCGAAGCCCGACCAGACGTCGGCGTCGATTCCCACGGCGGCGAAGACGGCGGGGTCGACCATGCCGCAGCCTCCGAGCTCGATCCAGCCGGTGTGCGAGCAGGTACGGCACCCTTCGCCGAGACAGACGGTGCAGGTGATCTCGTACTCGGCCGACGGCTCGGTGAAGGGAAAGTAGGCCGGACGCAGGCGTGAACGCATACCCGGGCCGAAGTAGGCCTCCGTGAAGGCCTGAATGGTGCCGGCGAGGTCGCCGAAGGTGATGTCCCGGTCGACCACCAGCCCCTCGATTTGATTGAACACGGGAAGATGGCGGGCGTCGGGTGTGTCGAGCCGGAAGCACTTGCCCGGCATGACGGCGTGGATCGGGAGGGAGTCGTCGCGCACCGCCGCCTCCATCAGGTGGATCTGCACCGGCGACGTGTGCGTGCGCAGCATCACCGTCTCGGGCTCCCCGACGTCGAGGTACATGGTGTCGTACATGCCACGCGCCGGATGCGCCGGCGGGATGTTCAGCGCCTCGAAGTTGTACCAGTCCGTCTCCGCCTCAGGACCCTCGGCCACCGTGAACCCCATGCCAACGAAGACATCCTCGAGCTCGGCCCGGGCCCGGGTGGCGGGATGCAGGTGCCCCCGCGCCGGCGCCGTGCGCACCTGGTCCGGGATGATCTCGGTCAGGTCCAGGCGGTCGGCGCGGAGCGCTTCGGCGCGCTCGGACTCGGCGAGCTCGGCGCGGCGTGCCGCCAGCAACGCCCGGAGCTGTGACTGCGCCTCACCGATACGGCGGCCGGCTACCTTGCGCGCCTCGGGATCGAGGCCACCCAGGGCGCGGTGGGCCCGGTTCAGCGGGGAGCGCTTGCCGAGGAGCTCGGTGTCGACCTGGTTGAGGGCCTCGGTTGACGCCGCGCCCTCGATGGCCCGCGCGCCATCGGCGGTGATGCCATCGATGTCGAGATCCACGTTGTCGGTTGCCATGTCGCCGAATTCCCTGTCGTCAGTCGCCGGATCGGGCCTGTCCGCCGTCCGCGATGCTATGTGGCGCGGCACCGCCGCCCCGGCGTTGGCGGAACGCCTCGAAGCAGACCACGGCGCATGCCACGCCGACGTTCAGCGATTCGGCCCGCCCGGCCATCGGGATGGCCAGCTTCCCGGACAGCGCGTCGGCCAGCTCGGGATCGAGCCCGGAGGACTCGTTGCCCAGGAACACGGCCGACGGCGTGGACCATTCGAGACCGGCATAGTCCTCGGCGTCCCGCACGACGGTGGCGAGCGTGCGGAAGCCGCCCGCCGTCAATTCGGCGGCCAGCGCCGGCGCGTCGGGCCGTACGGCCACGGGCACGTGGAAGAGCGAGCCGGCCGACGAGCGCACCGTCTTGGGGTTGTAGGGGTCGACGGAGTCGCCGGCATAGACCACGAGAGCCGATCCCGAGGCGTCCGCCGCCCGCAGCACGGTGCCGGCGTTACCGGGATCCCGCACGTCGACCAGGACGACGATCAGCGCACCCGGCCGGGCTGACCACGGATCCGTCCCGGCCGGCGGCTCCTCGAGCATGGGGAGGACGGCGAGCACGGGCTGGGGCGTGACGGTGTCGGCGACCCGCTCCAGGACGCCGGCGCCGAGGGGGAACACCCGGACCCCGGCGGCTTCGGCGCGGCGGCACACCTCGTGGACGGCGCGGTCGTCGGGACCGTCGGGCGAGACGTAGAGGGACTCGATGGGAACGGCCGCGTCGAGCGCGCAGCGGACGAGCTCCGCTCCCTCGGCCACGAAGGCGCGCTCGCTCCAGCGAGCAGAACGCTTCTGCAGCAGCCCGCGCAGCCGGCGGACCCGCCGGTGCGAGAAGGCCAGCCGTTGGGTCAGGAAGCGACCTCGGCCACGGGGGCCTCGGACAGCGCGTCCCGCGCGGCCGCCACCAGCGCAGAGAAGGCCTCGGGGTCGCTGACGGCGAGATCGGCCAGGACCTTGCGATCGACCTCGACTCCGGCCAGGTGCAACCCGTTGATGAGCCTGCTGTAGCTCATGCCGTGCTGCCGGGCCCCGGCGTTGATGCGCTGGATCCACAGCTTGCGGAAGTCTCCCTTCCGGGCGCGACGGTCCCGGAAGGCGTACTGCATCGAGTGCATGAGCTGCTCGTTGGCCGCCCGGTAGGAACGGCTCTTGTTCCCGTAGTACCCCTTCGCCTGCTCGAGGACAGCGCGATGGTGCTTGCGGCCGTGGACGGACCGCTTCACTCTGGCCATGGGGGTGCTCCTCTCAGATCTCGGTGTGTCGGGTGGGGGTGCGCCGGAGCGCGGGGGTGATCGCCTGCGCTCAGAGGCCGAGCATCCGGCGCGTGGCTCGCTCGTCCGCCTTGGAGACGTCGCCTTCACGTCCGAGCCGCCGCATGCGGACGTTGTTCTTGATCTCGAAATTGTGCCCCCGGAAGGCCTTGCGCCGGCGCAACCGGCCGGTGCCCGTCACCTTGATGCGCTTGGCGGCGCCCCGGTCCGTCTTCATCTTCGGCATTGCGTCATCCCTCTTCGGCTGATGCTGCGACTTCGCTGATTCCGTTGCTCCCACCGGTCGCCGGCGCCCTTCCGTTCCCCTCGACCCGGGGGGCGGCCGCCTCGCCCGCTCCGTCCCGGGCGGCCGGATCGGCCGCCGCTTCGGGAGTGGCAGGGGCGCCCGACTTGTCGGGACGCTGCTGGTTGGTGGCCCTCGACTGGGCGGCCTGACGGGCCCGCTTGTCGGGGGCGAGCACCATGATCATGTTCCGGTTGTCGAGCTTGGGCTCGGCCTCCACCTTGGCCACGCCCTCCATCTGCTCGGCGATGCGGTCGAGGATCCGCTTCCCGTGCTCGGGGTGGTACACCTCACGGCCGCGGAACATGATCGTGATCTTGACCTTGTGTCCCTCGCCGAGGAACTTGGCCACCTGCCGGGTCTTGGTGTCGAAGTCCCCCGGCCCGATCTTGGGCCGGTACTTCATCTCCTTGATCCCGACGTGGACCGTCTTGCGGCGGCTCTCCTTGGCCCGCTGGGCCTCGTCGAACTTGAACTTGCCGAAGTCCATGATCCGGCAGACGGGTGGATTGGCCATGGGGGCCACCTCGACCAGGTCGAGATCGAGCTCCTTGGCTATTGCCAGGGCCTCGGGGAGCGGCTTGATGCCGAGTTGGACACCGTCGGGGTCCACGAGCCGGACTTCACGGGCACGGATTCGGTCGTTGATCCGGTGCTCTGTTGTGGTTTCAGCGACGATGCGTCATCACACCTCTCACTCGGGCGCGCGGTCCTTCCGCGGGCCAATCGATGGAGGCGGGGCCGACGAGCGGGCAGAGCCCGCGTCCGAGGGACGTTCGACCTGGCGCACGGTGCTCCCCGCGGTGCAGGGTGGTGGCCAGGTGGAGGCCACTCAGTGGTGGCCCCGCTTCCGTGTATTCAAGAAGCATAGGGTACCAGCATGAGCAGCCTGTGGACACCGTCGGGTGAGCATTTCCCCAAGAAGGAGGGAGACGACGCCGCCTCTCCGCCTCACGACGGGGAGGGCGACACCGACGTCACGCAGACGTCGCGGGAGGCGCCCCTCACCGAGGAGCAGGCCGCGGCCCAGGCCGAGGTGGACGCCATGCGGGCCCAGCTGGCCCACACGCCGGCCGAGGTCGTGGTGGCCAACCACTGCTACGGGCTCTTCGAGCTCGCCGCCATCTACCTCTCGCAAACCCCGCCCATGCTGTTCCAGGCCCGCCTGGCCATCGACGGCCTCGGCTCCCTGCTCGACGGTCTCCGGGCCCGCCTCGGGGAGGCCGAGCCGGCCCTCCTCGAGTCCCTGTCGCAGCTGCGCCTGGCCTTCGTCAGCCTCGAGGGGGCCGAGAAGGCCGGAGCCGAGACGACGGCCGCCCGAGAGAGCGGGAGCGGCCCCTCCCCCAACTGAGCCGTCCGCCGGCCACTGGCTTGGTTCCTGCAAGTGATCCGCCGGGATCGTCCGGATCACGCACGGTGACGCCTGCGCACATATGGGACGCCTGCTGGCCGGGTGCCGCCCTACGATGCGGTGTGCGATGCACCGTTGGTTCTCCGCCCGAGCCATGCTGCTCCACCTGGAGTTCTTCCTGATCGTCGCCGGGTGCGCCGCAGCGACCTGGTGGCAGGCCCGTCGAGCCCTGGGGGGGAACGGGCTGAGCTGGTTCTACACCTTCGAGTGGCCGATCCTGGCCGGCATCGCGATCGCCGCCTGGTGGCACCTCATTCACGAGAACCCACTGCAACGTGAGGCCCGGAAACGCGAGCGGGCCGAGAAGAATCCGGCCGAGCGCGCGGCCGAGTGGTAGCAGACTCTCGCCTGCCACCTCGCGTGCTCCGGACCACGCCGACCCGTCTTCTCGGCCGCAGGTTCGCCGACGCCCACCGAGGAATCAGGACCGTGGCTCGCTAGCCTGACCAGCGTGGACCCAGGGGGGACACCCGTTGGCCAGGTTGACAGCCCGGCGCCCACGCCCGGCGCCGAGGGACGCCACGCGACCAGGCCAGATCGGGTCTTCAAGTGCATCGCCGCGGTTGCCGCAGCATGCCTGGTCGGCTTCGTGATCTTCGTGATCGTCCGCGGTCCCTCCCGGGCGGCGCCGGTGCCATCCTCCACCGCCCTCGAGTCGGCGCCGCCTCCCGTTCTGAAGGCGGGCGTGGCGGCGCCCGGCTTCTCCCTTCCCTCCCTGGGCGGCACGAGCCCGATCGCGCTCGCCTCGTTTCGGGGGAAGCCGGTCATCGTCAACTTCTTCGCCTCGTGGTGCCGCGATTGCCGGGCCGAGCTCGGCGCAATGGCCACGGTCGCCCGAGCAGCACAGGGACGAGTCGCCGTGGTCGGCGTCGATTCCAACGAGAGCTCCGCAGCGGCGGCCACGAGGCTCTTGGCCGCGGCCGGGGCCACCTATCCCGTGGCGGTCGATGCCCATGCCTCGGTGGCCTCCGAGTACCTCGTGAGCGCTCTCCCGGTCAGCTATTTCGTTGACGCCGGGGGACGGGTCGTCGGCGCGGCGCTCGGCCCTCAGACAGCGTCGTCATTGCAGCGCTGGATCGCACGCCTCGACGGTGGCCGATGACGGTGCCACCCGGAGCGGACGGGAGAAATCTGGCCCCGCCGTCCTTCGAGGCGGGATCGGCCGCGCCCTCCTCCGCCCCGCCGGTGGACCGGGCGGCGGCCTTGGCCGAGGGTGCGCCCGGCATCCCCTCCAAATTCGTCTTCTGGGTGCTGGGCCTCGCGCTCGTCGCCAGCCTGGGGGGCCTGCTCGCCGAGCACGTGTTTTCCTCCGCGGGGCTCAATCCGGTGCCGACCACCGTTCCCCGCGCCGCCGCGACCCCGACGCCGGCTACCACGCCGAGCGCACCGACATCAGCAGCTGATCGCTCCCTCGACGCTCCACTGGCGGCGTTCATGGGCTTGAGCTCCCCCGCGCCGCATCCAGCTCCTGCATTCGCGCTGACCGACCAACGGGGACTGCCTACGTCGGTGCCGGCGCAGCCGGGGCGGGTGATCGTGCTGACGTTCTTCAATGCGCCGTGCAACGACATCTGCCCCTTGCTGGCCGCCGAATTGGAACAGGCGGATGCCATCCTCGGCGCTGCGGCCTCCGACATCGAGTTCGTCACCGTCAACACGGACCCCTCCGCCCTCGCCCAGTCCGACGAAACCCCGTCCGTCCAAGGGACCCGCCTGGGTTCGCTGCCGAATTGGCATATGGTCACCGGCCCGCTGCCCACCCTGAACTCCCT
Source organism: uncultured Acidimicrobiaceae bacterium (assembly GCA_963736515.1). GTDB lineage: Bacteria > Actinomycetota > Acidimicrobiia > Acidimicrobiales > RAAP-2 > Bog-473. The sequence continues at coordinate 90,949 of CAVTPE010000005.1, forward strand.
CTGGAAGGCCTACGGCGTGTCCATCTCGGTCTCCGAGAAGACCGGTCTCGAGGCGCACAACGACATCATGGAGTTCATCGATCCTCGGGGAGACCTCCGGTATCGGGCGACGCCGTTCGCCGACGAGAGCACGACCGGGACCTTCAGCCTGCCGGCGGCAAGCATTGCCCGTTGGGCCCAGGGGATCGCCACCTTCGCAGAGAAGCTCCAGGGTCAATGAGCGCTCCGGCCGAGCCCACCGGGCGGCCCCCATGGTGGCAACGGCACCGTGGCCTGCTGGTCGCGGCCGCCGTGTTCGTCATACTCCTGATCACGGTGCTCAGTGATCTGCCGGTCAGCACCTCCCGGGCCGACGACATCGGTGCGGAGCGGAGCGTGATGAGCGAGGTGAACACCGACCTCGCTCCGTGTGCCCTCGCCATCCATCAGGCGGTCGGTATATGGAGCCTGCAGGTCACGCACGACCTCACCCCGGCGGAGCGGGCGCCGACGCCCGGCCTGCTGGGTGACGATCAGACAGCCTGCTCCTTCACGAACGAGAACATCTACGACCTGGCCGATGTCCAGGTTCCCGGGACGGCCGCCGGCAAGCAGCTGGGCCAGCTGGTGGCGACGGTGACGTTGTGGACCACATCGGACTCCCTACGGGCGATCGAGGACGTGCAGACCCTGATGGGCGACCCGGGCAACGCCACGGTGCTGCACAACCTGTCGATGGAGGAAGCCCGACTGGCCGCCGATCGCCGCTTGGCCATCGCGCAGGAGAACGCAGCGGACCGCAACCTCGGCACCCATCTGCCCCGCGTCGACCTGCCTCAAATTTCGGTTGCCGCCACGAGCTGAGGGTCAGGTTGCCGGAGCCCCTCCCCCGCTTCGTCCCCTGGCCGGGGGCAGGCCCCGGCGACGCTCGGACTTGGTGAGGGCCACGAGCTCGGCGTCGGGATCCTCCTCGGTCCGCAGCCACGCGAGTGCGTTCCAGAAGATGACGGGGGCGAACGCCGCCGCAGCGACGAACCAGAGGACGGCGGAGGCGATCTGCTGGTCGGCCGGGGCGCTCAGGCCGCCCGCCGCATGGTGGAAGTTGCGATAGAAGTCGTGGTCGGACAGGCCGACCACGTAGGCGAGGATCCAGAACGCCCACATGGCGAAGGCGGCCAGCACGGCGCACCGGAGGTGTCCCGAGCGGGGTGCGAGGGGCGGCGAGGCCACGAGCTCGAGCCAGAGGCCCAGCCCGAAGATCAGGAGACTGGCCGCCTCGGGGAGGGCGAGCCAGCCGTGGCGGGCCACCGCCCCGACCGCTCCCGGAGCGTGCCAGGCCACCGCCACCCCGAGGTCGCACGCGATGAAGGCCAGCGACCAGGGCAGCTCTCGGTGGCGCCGTCGTCGGTCGGCGGCCCGGTCGGCGATTCTCGGTGGGTTCGCCGCCCCTCCGTCACCCGCCAGGCGCAGCAGGCGCCATGGAGCACCGGCCACCACCAGCGCAGGAACGACGATGGCGAAGAGCGAGAACTGCAGGGTGGCGAGGTACTCGCTGTGCCGGGCCGCTCCGGAGAGCGGAGGGACCAGCGCGACCACCAGGACAAGCGCGGCGCCAGTCAGGCACCAGGGCCGCCACGGTGCGCCGCGCGCAGGGGGCCGCACGTCGGCGGCCCCGCTGCTCATTGCGTTGGTCGGCGCTGGAAGAAGCCCCAGAGCAGCACGACAGCCAGCACACCGAGGGGAATGGCGAACGTCAGCGCCTGGGTGCTCGCGACATCGGCTGTGATCACGGGTTCAGCCCTCCAGGCTCAGATGACATAGAACAGTAGCCAGAAGAGAGTTGCGATCAGGGCGATGAAGCCCCAGAAGTACGTGCACCCGTTGAGGTTGGCCCGGAAGAGGCGCGCCACGGGCAGGGTCGAATCGGGGGCGCCTCCGTCCTGGGCGATGGCCCGGCGCAGCCGGATCTCCCGGGCCAGGATGGTCTCGATCCAGTACGTCCCGCTCAAGACGAGCGCGATGTTCATGGCGCCCCAGGCGATGAAGCACGATGCGTACCCGCTCGACCCGGGGAAGAACGGCAGGACCGTCAACTGCCAGATCTGGAGGCCGATGACGATCAGTCCTCCGAGGACGGCCGTCCACCCGGCCACCCGCCAGTCCAACGTCTGCTTGTCACGGAAGCGCCGGTCGCCGAACTGGACCAGGAGCGCGCTGGCCACCGTGATGGCGAAGATCGCTGCGCCGGTCGCCGTGGGTGCGGTGACCCCCTTGGGCCGCCAGAGATTTTCGTTGTTCGCCGAGCGCAGGTAGAAGTAGGCGAACGCAAGGGCGGCGAAGGCGAAGGCCCAGATACCGATGACGAGCCGGCCTCCGGTCCACAGGGCTCCTTCCTGCGCCCGGAGTTCGAACGCGATCTCCTCGGGGGTCTCCCTGAGCTGGACGAAGCTCTCGAACTGCTGGTTGTCAACGGGGTTCTGGTCCATTGGCCTCCGCGCTCACAGTATTGGGGGTCGAGGGTCGCCGTCGCCGTCCACCCCGGTCCCGAGCTCCTCGTGACCGACCGAGCCGGCCGGAGCGGCCACCGACATGGCCATCCCCAGATCGGCCACCGGCGCCGCGTCGGGCTCGCCGTAGTGGTACGGGTCGTTCAGCACGACGGGGATGTGCTCGAAGTTGAACCAGGGCACCGGGGTGGGTGTCTGCCACTCCAAGCCGAGCGAATTCCAGGGGTTGGGTGGCGCCTCGTGCGGCGTCAGGTAGATCGACCAGACGAAATTGATGATGAAGAAGAAGAACGATGCGCCGAGGAGATACGCGCTGATGCTCGAGATGTCGTTCAAGGTCTGCAGGTTCGTGGCGTACTCGAACACGCGCCGGGGCTGGCCGAGCAAGCCCACGAGGAACAGTGGGAAGAAGGTGCAGTTGAAGAAGATGAAGAAGGTCCAGAAGTGCCACTTGCTGAGCTTGCGGTTCAGCGTCTTGCCGGTGATCTTCGGGAACCAGTAGTAGAACCCCGCGAACATGGCGAAGATGAGCCCGCCCATGATCGTGTAGTGGAAGTGCGCGAGCACGAAGAAGCTGCCGTGGACGGTGACGTTGACCGGGACGTCGGAGAGGAACACGCCGGTCACTCCACCGATCAGGAAGTTGAACAGCATTCCCAGGCAGAAGAGCATCGGGGTGTCGAATCTGATTTTCGCTTTCCACAGCGTGCCCAGTGTGACCAGGAAGAGGAACCCCGTCGGAATGGAGATGAGCTCCGTCGTCAGCATGAAGAGCGGCCGCATGTCCGGGTTGATGCCGCTCTGGAACAGGTGGTGTTGCCAGACGAAGAAGGACAGCAGCGCGACGCCGAGCATGCCGGCCGCCGCCACCTTGTAGGCGAACAGGGGCTTGCGGGTGAAGACCGGCATGATCTCCATGACGATCCCGAAGCCGGGGAGCGCCATGATGTAGACCTCCGGATGGCCGAAGAACCAGAAGAGGTTCTGCCACAGGAAGTTGCTGCCGCCGTGCTCGTTGACGAAGAACGCGGTCTGGGCGGTGCGGTCCAGGATGCCGAGCAGCGCCGAGACGACGAGGGTCGGGGTGGCCAGCGTGAGGAGGGCGGTGGTGGCCAGGATGCCCCAGGCGAAGATCGGCAGACGGCTCCAGGTCATGCCCGGCGCCCGGTAGTTGATGATGGTGGCGGCCAAATTGAACCCGGCCAGGATCATGCCGATCCCGATGACGGCGAATCCGACCAGGTAGGAGTCCATCCCTCCCGCAGCCTGTGTCTGGAGCGGTGCGTACCCGGTCCAGCCGGTCGGGAAGCCCCCGAAGAAGAGCCGCGCTCAGTATGACCAGGTAACCGGCCATGAAGATCCAGAACGAGAAGGCCTCGACGCGCGGGTAGGCCATGCGCCGGGACCCGATCATCAGGGGGATCAGCCAGTTCCCCAGGGGGCCGACGACGGCCGAGGAGGCCATCATCATCATGATCGTCCCGTGCTCCCCGACGATGGCGATGTAGGTGCCCGGGCCGAACACGTGGTTCGTCGGGCTGAGGAGCTCCGTGCGGATCAACATGGCGAGGAGCCCGCCGGTGAACAGGAAGGTCAGGACGCCGACCGCATACTGCCACCCCACGACCTTGTGGTCGTCGGTCATTTTGAAGTAGCGCACCCAACTCTGCTGCGGGGGCTGGGGAGCCAGCTCGTAGCCGAGGATCTTCGCGAGCGGGTAGTTCAAGCCGCCGATACCGCCCATCCATCCGACTACTCCCAAGGACAGCCCGAGGACGATGGCGACGTCGTTCAGGTCGCTTGCTCCCTGAGTCTGCTGGTAGCCGCTGGCGATGACGTTGCCCAGCCAGTGACCGACCAGGTACCCGGCGACCCCTCCGGCCATCGCCCACAGCACGTTGGGGCGCAGCCACTCCGAGCGGAGTGACGGCGGCGGCGGGAGGCCCAGGTCCTCCTCCCCGGGGTACTCGAACTCGGGGACCTGTGTGGTGTCAATGGCCATGTCAGCCTCCACCCTTCGGCTGTGAGGCGCCGTACTGCTCCACGTGGGAGTACGGATCGACGTTGTCCGGGTAGTACCCGCCGTCCGCACCGTTGGCATCGGGGGTATAGGTGAGCGCGTACGGCGGGAGCAGTTTGGTGTTCCGGTGCAGCTTCGCCTCCGTCGTCTTGGCCCAGGACACGAACTGCTGGGGTCGGACGACCACCCCGTTGTTGTACATGGCGCCGTGCCAGATGCCGCAGAGCTCGGAGCAGCGCACAGTGAAGGAGCCGAGCTGTTGCGTGGTCGTGTAGGCGACGTTGTTGTAGTCGGGGTTGGCATCGGCCTTCACGTTGAGCTGGTAGGCCCAGAAACTGTGGACCACGTCGAGCGAGGTCACGTTGAACTGAATCGTGGTGTTGTCCGGGACGACCAGCTCGTTGGTCTCGAAACCTCCGAACGTGGGGTACCTGTACGTGAACTTCCACTGTTGGCCGATCACCTGAATGGGCAGAACGGTCTTTGAGGTCGGGGTCCAGATCGGACTGGACCCCTGGCCGCCCCCTGCTCCACCGGGCTGGACGAGCTCGTAGGTCCCGAAGCCGGCGAGGAACAACACGATGACCGACGTGGTCAGGATCCAGCCCAGCTGAATCCCGTAGTGCCCCTGTGCGTCCGGGCCGCCGACCGGTTCGGGCCCGCCTCGCGACGCCCGCCATATCACGAAGGCGTAGATGAAATAGATCCACACGGCCAGGAGGATGGGCAGGGCGATCACGAACAGCACGTTGAAGTCGAACTGTGCCCCTTGGGCGGTGTCGGTCATCGTTCCGGGCGGGATGTGGGGCCCGGCCAGGAAGTAGAAGAGCGGGTCGAGAATGGCCGACAGAACCACCCAAATGGCGATCAACCGCCACCAGTGGTGGGTCTGGTCCGGCCCCCCCTCCTCTGTCGCGGCCGGGGGAGCCGTTGGTTCCGCCGCTTGCGGCCCGCTCATGCGACCACCTTCATGAAGCCGCCCATGTAGCCCAGCGTGGACATAGGGCCTCCGTTGCCGAAGAGCCATCCCGACCCGCACGGGACGAAGCACTGCCAACGGTAATTGCCGGGCCCTGGGCTCATGAAGGAGAACCTGATGACCTTGTGCGGTGAGCTCGTGGTGCACGGCGCCGCCGCGCAGAGGTTGGCGTTGGGGTTGTTGCCGTACAGCGGCACGTTGATGCCGAGCGACGGGATGGTGAAGGTGTGTCCAATGCCGTTGACACCGGCGTTGGAGTCGATGACACGGAACGGCTTGCCGTTCAGTGTCGCCACGTTGCCGGCCGTACCGGTCACCTGACCGAGCTGCTGATTGCGCAGTGGGCTGCCGGAGTCGTAGTTGATGATCGTGACATTGACGCGAACGTGCTCGGGGATCTGGAACACCGTGGTGTGGACCCACTGACCCTGCGGCGACCGGACGAGGTATGAGACCCAGTCCGGATGGCTGCCCGACCCAAAGGCCCCGACCGTCTGCATGGTGACGTTGATCGATTGGCCCGAGCCCTCGGAAGTGAAGTCCACGGTGGGCGGCGTTCCGAGGAGGTTGACGATGAGAACGACGGCGGCCACGGCGCAAAAAACAAAGAGGACGGCCGTGACGGCCACCTTCCACGCCAGGCTCATGAGCCCCTCCCGGTAGAAGTCTCCGTTGCTCCTCATCCCCTGGACCCCACCAAGGGACTGAGGTGGACGTTACGGTTCCGTGGCTTTCGAGTCAACCATTTCTGAGCAACGGCTGTACTCCGTCTGAAATTCTGCTGGGTCCGCCGGAGTCAGCCCTGGGCAGCCCCATCACCGGAGGCCCGGAACGTTTCGAGGGGAGGTCCGGGGTCACGGTGGAACAACCGGTCGACCCCCAGCGAGAAACCCCCTTCACTGTCGATGGCGCGCCGGATGGTCACCGCGAGTGCGGGCACGGCCCAGAAGTCACCGCAGATCCACAGGATGGCGGCGCCGATCTGCTGATCGGCGAAGGGCGAGAGCGTGACGCCCGGTACATGCGCGTAGACCGCGTACCAGTTTCCCGCAGTGAAGAGTGAGAGGGACATGGCCATGACGAACATCGCGACGTTGGTCGACAGGATGGCGCCGACCTGCCAGAGCGGAGAGGCCTTCAACCGGAACGGGTACGACGGGATGATCTGCAGCCAGAACAGGACCCCGGTGACCAAGAAGCTGGCGTGCATCAGCCAGATGTGGACCGTCAGGTTCTCCTGCGCGGCGTCGAAGAGCGCCGGGACGTGCCAGAGCACCATCACCAGGTTGAACGAGATCAGCGCCGTCCACGGGTTGAGAGCGAACCGCCCGACCGCCCTCAGCGGCTGGGAAAAGCGTCCGAGGAGAGCGGAGCGGATGAGTCGTCGCCGCGGTCCCACCGGCAGACCGTGCAGGAGCGTCAGCCATGGGGCCCCTGCGACGATGAGGATCGGAGCGAAGAAGCCAATGAGGATGTGCTCGACCATGTGCACGAAGAAGTAGTCGTCCGCCCAGTAGTCGATGGGTGACGTGACGGCGATGAGGAGAAGTGCCAGCCCGCCGTAGAAGAAGAGTGACCGGAGGCGCCGGCTCCGGCTCCGTTCCCTGATCGAGCGTCGGCGCAGATTGGCGAGACCGAACTCGTTGACGATGACGATGACGACAACGACCACCACGAAGGGGTCGAAGCTCCACTTGTCGACGAGGTAGTTCACCCTGCGGTTCCGTCCCTTTGGCGTCTGCGCGTCACGGTAGCCCCCGTCCGCTACGAAGACGAGCCGTAGGAGATGGGCACCTGGGTGGTCTGCACACGGCTCCAGGTGGCTCCCGACGGGGTGAGTTCGAAGACCCGCAGTGCGCTCCCGTTGACGCTGAAGACGTCGAGCGGTGGGACATCCGCGGTCGGCGCGTCGCCGGGGAACGCGAGTCCCGCCGCCCGGGAGGGCGGCGGTGGCAGTGAGGACCATGCTCGTCCACCTGGTCCCACGTCGAAGACGGCCTGCTTGGACTTCGGCATGCTCACCAGGACGGCGACCCGCCCGTCCGCCCCGACGGCGCTGCCACGAACCGAGTCCGCGCTCCGGACGGGAAGCGCGGCCGACATGGTCCAGACGGAATCATTTTCCGCCCACGCTGCTTCGAGCGCCGCATGCTCCGCCCCGCCCACGGTGGCGAGCAGCGTCGTCACTCCCCCGGATGACTCCAGCCGCAGGACGCCGATTGCTCCGCTCTCGCGACCGAGGGCCAAGGTGGGGCCGGCCAAGTGCCACGACCCGTCGGTTTGGCTGAACAGGCCCACACGGGCGCCACGCTCGCAGTCGGCGGCGACGAGCGGGGCGCCGGCCGCCGAAAACGCCACCGCGGCGAGCGCGGAGACATCACACGAGGGTGCAGCCCTGCGGAGCGCGGCGGTCGAGACCAGTGGAACCCAGGAACCGAGGCCCTTGGCCGCGGCGAGGACTGTGCCGCCGTGGAGGACGGCGAGCCCGGCGGGTGTGCCGGAACTCTCGATCGCCAGTGCGTCGGCCGACCTCGCCAGGGCACCCGGCAGGAAGACGGGACTCCAGGAGGATCCCCCATCACTGCTCGAGGACAGGGGCGAAAAACGGAGCAATGCGCTCGGGAGCACGCCGGCGGCGACCGAATCGCCCGAAACGCCCGCAACCAGGCCGCCGTTGTCGGCCGTCCCCAGTGGCGTGACGAGCGTCCAACGTGAGGATCCCGGCGTGGCGTGGAAGAGCTGCCAGAAGGTGTTGCTCTGGTCCGAGAGCCGGCCCATCGGGAGCGTCGACCAGGAGCCCTCGGATGTCGAGACGCCGCTCGCCGGGAGCGCCGGCACGGTCGCACCTCCAGCCGGCAGCGCCGACACAACGGCCCAGAGGACGCAGCCCGCCACCACGATGATGGGCCACCGGACCACGCGGAGCCGACGGGCCACCGTCGCCGGGACCGACCTCACGAATGGACGACGTCGTCGATACGGCTCAGAAGCAAGGAGGAGAAGGACGACGCGTAGGACTGCGTGGGGCCGGGGTCGTCGATCAGGGCGTCGCGTTCTCGACCTTGCGGGTCGATCACGAAGGCCAGGTCGTTGTGCGCCACCATCGCCCCCGCGGTCGAGGTGCTCACGAGCACGCCGTAGGAGTCCCAGACGTGCCGGAGCGAAGACAGCGAGCCCGTGAGGAAGTACCAATTGGCCAGATTGGTCAGGCCCTCCTGCCGGTCGAAGGCGTTCGTGAAGGCGGCGGAGCGGTAGATCGGGTTGGCCACGATGGCGACGAAGTCAACACCGGCTCTCTGGCTCGCGAGCTGCTGGTCCGCCTGGCGGAACTCCTGCGCGATGAGCGGACAGTCAGTCGTGCAGACGGGGTCGAGGAAGGTCAGCGCGACCGTGTGCCCGCGCAGGCTCTCCAAACTGACCGGGCGGCCGTCCTGGTCGGTCAGCGCGAACGGAGGCGCCGGCGAATCCAGGGAGTTGGGGGTGCCGTCCAGCGCAACGCTGAGGATCGGATCGGTGCTCTGGTCGACCGCCGCCGTCGCCATGGGAGCCACGCCGATCACCACGACAGCCAGAGCCGCCAGAGCAGCGAACGAGCGCAGCACATACGCGGGGGTCGTGTGCCACAACCATGTCGTGCCCGACCGCAGATCACGAGTCGCGGCCAAGGCGTTCGCCTCGTCCTTGGCACCCTGCACGGCGCCGGCCTCCACCGGCACCCTGAACTCGGCCAGGTATCCCGCAACGAAGAGCAGCGCCACCGGCACCATGGAGTTCGGGTCGGTGCCCAGGCCGCCGAAGAACCCGAGGTCCTCCACCAGCACCCAGTCGGCCACGCACAGCACGACCAGCGCGCCGATCCCCCCGAGGACGGCTCGGCGGCGTCCGCTCATGAACAGGCCCCCGATGGAGGCCAGGGCGGCGACAGCGAACAGATTGACGGCCCAGCCGTGGGCATCGTCAAAGCGGCCGAACGAGGCCACCCACGACGAGAGGAACCCGGGCTGCGACGTCCGAGACATCTCGGCGACCATGGCCGGCAGGGTGCCACCTCGGCCCTGCCAGAATCCCCGCCCCGGCCACGCCTGGAGCACCGACATGCCGATCAGGAACGCTCCCCCCAGCGCAAGGATGAGGCGCCCGACGCGCGGAGTCATGAAGGCTCGCTCGGGCAGTGCAACCAGGAGCCCGCCGACGCAATAGAACAGCACCGCCCCGGGGGTGCCGAAGAGCCACGTCGCCCCGGGGGCAAAGATCCCCCCGAAAGCCTCGCCGAAGATCCACACCACCAGGCCCCAGCCCGCGCTGGCCGCCCCACCCAACCGGGACCAGCGGCCCCGTGGGGCCACGAGGAGCCAGAGGCCGAGTCCGAGCTGGATCCAGACCGCTGACGAAGCCGCCTGGATCGGATGGTTGGACCAGATGCTCACGCCCGAATTGACGACGTGCTGGACCCATTGCGGGGACGTGGCGGCCGAAGGTTGGATCACATTCGACGGCAGCCCCAAGGGCATGGCCGATTGCAGTTGCAGGAGCCCGTCGAGGATCCAGAGGCCTCCGAAGCCAGTGCGCAGGACCCTCCGAGCGACCGGCTCAGGCGTCGCGTCTGCCGTGACGAGCCGGGCGGGACCTCCCTGAGCCCTGAGCCGGCGGTACTGGAGGGTCCGGATGACGTTGAAGCCGATCGCGCAAACGGCTCCGATGAGGACCACCACCAGGAGCTGGTGGAACAGCTCGCTATGGAACGCGGAGACGATGACCGAGTTGCCGTTCTGTGGCGCGCCGCCCATGCCGGGCATACGGATCAGCCCTCCCCGTGGAAGCTGGTGGTCGACGCCCGTCGCACCGCGCGGAGATTACTGCTGTCGGCACTGAGGCAGCCATCATCGTGCGGACTGCGGCGATGGCGGGTCCGCTCCACTCACCACGAAACGGACGCGGCGGCTGCGCCCGCGGGGCCGAGGGATCTCGCCTCGTAGAGAGGGCGACGGCTCGGGGACACCCTCGAGAGGGTCGTGCCCGGAATGCCACCAGCGGCGGCCACCCCTGAAACTAGGAACGGCGCGCCAAGTCCGCCGCGACGGCCAGTCCCTCCACGGTCTGCCTGATGAACTCGCCCAGCTCGCGGCGATAGAGCCAGCCCGTGCCGGGCACCTTGGGCCGGAAGGTCGAATGCCAGTTGATCCTGGTGCCACTGCCGGCGGGGGTGAGCGTGACGACCGCCCGGTAGTCCCGCAGCGGCAGCCCCTGCTCCAGCACGTAGGAGAACACCTCGCCCGGCCGGCACTGCACCACCCGCTCCCGGCTCCGGTGGCGCCCCGTGACGAAGAGCCGGACCGCGCCCAGACCCTCGGGCGTCCCCCCGCCTGGTTCGAGCAGCGTGAAGCGGTCGATGGGCGACCAGTCGGGCCAGGTGGAGCCGTCGGCCAGGAGTCGGTACACCGACGCCGGGTCCGCGCCAGTCGTGGCTGCCTCGTCGATCATCTGCAGGGCCATGGCTGCCCTCCTCTGGGTCGGTCTCTTCAGGATCCGGCTCTTCGGGATCAGTCTCCCCGGGACCCGGTCCCCGAGATCAGTCTGCTGAGAGTGTACCATTTGGTACATGAGCGCACAAGCGGGCGGCGACGTGGCGGCGGGGGCGTCCGAGGGTCGGCGGGAGGAGGCGGGTCCCGGGGCCCGCCGACGCCTGCTCGATGCCGTCATCGAGCACTTCACCGCCGAGGGCCTGGCGGACCAGAGCCTGCGCCGCGTCGCCGAGGCGATCGGGAGCAGCCACCGCATGCTGCTGTACCACTTCGGGTCCAAGGACGGCCTCCTGCTCGAGGTCGTGCGCGAGGTGGAGGCGCGCACCCATGTCCGGCTGATGGCTCTCGGCGAGGACGGAGTCGGCGAGACCGACCTGCTGATCCGCCGGATGTGGAACTACCTCGCGGATCCAGCCCTCGGTGACTTCGAGCGCCTGTTCTTCGCGCTGTACGGGCGGGCGCTCCAAGGTGACGAGGCGGTCCGGCCGCTCCTGAAGGACGACATTGAGCACTGGCTCGACGCCAACGTGACGCTGTCCACGCCGCTGGGCGTGCCCGAGGACGTCGCTCGAACCCACGCCCGCCTCGGCTTGGCCGTCACGCGGGGCCTCCTGCTCGACCTGCTCGCCACGGACGATCGCGCCGGCGTCGAGGCGGCCCTCGAGGTCTTCGCGCGGCGTTACCGCGGGCGGTGGTGGGACCCCCAGGACGAGTCGGCTACGAGCGACCGCGCCTCGTAGCGGCCGCGGTGGCCCGGGGACACCGTGAACACCACGGTGGTGCCGACCTCGATGCGCCGGCTCCCGTCGGCGATGGCGGTGGCATGGAAGCCGTAGGCCGTCCCGTCGTCGTCCTCCACCGTGCCGAGGCCCCGCGTGGGGTCGAACGCGCTCGACGCGCCCGTGGCGCGGTGCGGCGGCCGGGACGGGGCTGCCCACCTCAGTGGACGATCTTGGAGAGGGGGATCTCCAGGATGTCGCTCGCACCCTGGTCGCGCAGCGCCGGGATGAGAATGTTGATGTCGGACTTGGCCACCACCGCCTCGAGCGCGAAGGCGCCCCCGCCGGAGAGCTCCGAGATCGTCGGGGCGCGCATGGAGGGGAGGACGGTGAGCACCGCATCGAGGTTCTCCGCGGCGACGTTGAGCTTGACGAGCACCTTGCCCCGCGCTTCGAGCGTGCCCTGCAGCAGCGTGAGGATCTGCTCCATGGCGTGGCGCTTGTCGGGGTCGGCGGCCGCCGCCGGGTTGGCGATGAGCTCGGTGTGCGACACCAGCAGCGTCTCGATGACCCGCAGCCCCGCGGCGCGCAACGCGCTCCCCGTTTCGGTCATGTCGACCACGGCATCGGCGATGTCGGGCACCTTGGCCTCGGTGGCGCCGTACGAGAGTGCGATGTCCGCCTCGATCCCGTGCGCCTCCAGGGCGCGTCGGGTCAGCTCGGGGTACTCGGTGCTGACGCGGAGGCGGCCCGGGCGGTCGGCCACGGTGGCCGCGAGCTCGGCCAGCGTGTGCGCCGACGAGTCCGCGCCCACCGCGAGCACGATCCGGGCGGGGTTGGCGGTGGCCTTGGAGTAGGCCAGCTCGCCGAGGGAGACGACCGCGCTCCCCCGCTCCTCGATGCAGTCCCGCCCGGTGATGCCGAGGTCGAAGAGCCCGTCGGCCACGTAGACCGGGATCTCCTGTGGTCGCAGGATGCGCACCTCGTCGATGCGGGGGTCACCAATGGTGGCGCGGTAGGCCACGTCCGACGCACGGGTGACGGCGAGGTCGGCGTCCTCGAACAGTTGCATGGTGGCGCGTTCGAGCGAGCCCTTCGGCAGGACGAGGCGGAGCATGGGGGTAGATCTTCGCAGACGCGCCGGCGTGGGCCGGCCAGGGCCGCGTCGATCGGGCAAGCTGGGCTCGTGCCACCCCCCTATGACGCCCGCAACTTCCTGGAGCTCCTCGGGATCGACGTGCCCATGCCCGACGAGGACCGCGACCCTGTGGCGCGCCTGACCGTCGGCCATGCGCTCATCGCCGGCACGGGCTACCTGTGGGCGCCCGTCATCCTCACCATGGCCGACGCTCTATGCGCCTTCGGGGTCAGCCACCACTGGCCCGAAGGGGCACGCAGCTTCACCACGGTGGACTGCTCGGCCAACTTCATCTCGAGCGCGCGTGAGGGTGAGCGGGTCGCCGCCACCGCTTCGCCGCTGCACCTCGGGCGAACGACACAGGTCTGGGATGCGACTGTGACCAACGAGACGACGGAACGCCTGATGGCCTCGTATCGGTGCACCCAGATCATCCTGTACTGACGCATCGGGCACTGATCGGGTCGACCGGCTCCCCGTCGGCCCCTCAGCCTGCGGCCGTAGGAACGACCGAACACCCTCGGGCGGAGGTCAGTGGGCTCCCCGCAGGGTCGCCACGTCGGGCAGCGGGGACGCGGCACCCGGGTCCTCGGGCTGGGCCCGGTAGTCCAGCTGGCCGCGCCGGAGCCGCTCGCCCCACCTGCCCTGGTCGAAGCGCGCCGGCATGGAGCGTTCCATGAACCCGCGCAGCGTTCGCACGAACCGCGCCGGGTCCGTGTGGTGCGGGAAGTGCCCGGCTTCGTCGAACACCTCGAGCTCACTGCCGGGCATCACCGCGTGGATCAAACGGCCATGGCCCAGCGGGATGATCGCGTCGCGTCGTCCCCACACGATCAGCGTCGGGACGCCCTCGGCGAGGTAGGCCCGGTCCACCATCGTGATGACCTGACCCTGCCAGTCGACGCTCGAGCGGAGGGTGCGCAGGATACCCATGCGGGCTTCCGTGTTGGGGAGCGCATCGAACACGGCCAGGATCTCCTCGGCGTCGCGCCCGAGTGCCGTGTCGAAGAGCCGCAGCAGCCCGGCGCCGAGGCGGCTGGCGAACCGGACGGGTGGGAGGCCGAGCAGCGGCATGACGACTTCGACCCCCGGCACCGCGGCCACCCGGAGCAGCGGGCTGACCGTCCGACCCACTCCCCCGCTGCCCACCAGCACCAGGCGCTCGCAGCGATCGGGGAATTGGTATGCGAACTGCGCGGCTACCCCGCCGCCCAGCGAATGCCCGACGACCGTGACCCGGCCGACCTCGAGCACGCTCAGGAGGTCGCGCATCCCGTTGGCGAATCCCGCCACCGAGTAGTCGGCCCGCGGCTTCTCGGACCGCCCGTGCCCGAGGAGATCCGGGGCGATGACGGTGTAGTGCTCGGCCAATTGCTCCACCACCGGTCGCCAGGTGTCCGAGCTGTCACCGATCCCGTGGATCAGGAGGAGCGCCGGTCCGGAGCCGGCCTTCACGTAGGCCCGGCGGTACCCGTGGATCGTGACGTACTGCACGCAGAACGCGCCCTCGCGCCGGACACCGGGCCGGTAGCGGATCTCCGCCGGGTCGACGGGACGGCCGGAGTCGGGCGCACCGGCGAGGGGGTCGCGGTCCCCGCCCTGGTCGGCAGCGGTGTCCGTCGGGTCCGTCGGGTCTGTCGTCTCCACCTCGGGCACCGTCTCACCCATGCCGATCTCCCGTGCTGGTCTGCCGGTTGCCGTATCGGGCCACCGTACGGGGAGCACGTGTCCGGGCAGTGTCGACCCTGTGAACGGCCGATGAATGCCGGGGGGGTCGGGGCCGACCGCCCCGGGGCTACGAGAGCGGCCCACTCCGCAACAGCCGTACCATCTCGACCCCCGTCAGCGCCGCCTCGCGTCCTTTGTTGGTCTCGTCGGGCCGCGAACGCTCGAGCGCCTGTTCGAGCGAGTCGGTCGTCAGGACGCCGAAGACAACGGGCAGACCCGTGGACAGCTGCACCTGCTGGATCCCCGAGGCGCACTCACCCGCGACGAAGTCGTAGTGCCCGGTGTCCCCCCGGATGACGGCACCCAGGCACAGCACGGCGTCCACCTTCCCGGCCTGGGCGAACGCCCGGGCGACCAGCGGCAGCTCGAAGGCGCCCGGCGCCCAGGCCACGGTGACGTCCCGGCGGTCTGTCCCGGCTCCGGCCAACGTGTCGAGAGCTCCGTTGAGCAACCGCAGCGTGATGCCGCCGTTGAACACGGCGCAGGCGATACCCACCCGGAGCCCGGTGCCGTCCGCCGTGCCCTGCAGGCTGGCGCCGACGCGGGACGCGACGTCGTCGAAGGCGTCGGCCGGCAGGGCGATCAGGTCGGATTCGGCCATCAGCTGGAGGCGGCGCCGTTCGACGTCATCGGACGGCCAGGTCCGGGGGTCACGCCCTCACTGTGGCACAGGACGGCCTCGTCACAGGACGTCGTCGAGCCCGTGCAGGAGATGCCCCATCCGCTCCCGCTTGGTGCGCAGGTAGGCGATGTTCTCGGGGTTGGCCGCGAGCTGCAGTGGGACCCGCTCGGTGATGTCGAGACCGAAGCCCTCCAGCCCGCCGTACTTGACGGGGTTGTTCGTCATGAGGCGCATGGTCGTCACGCCGAGGTCGACCAGCATCTGGGCGCCGATGCCGTACTCCCGGCTGTCGACCGGGAGCCCCTGTTGGAGGTTGGCGTCCACGGTGTCGTGGCCCTCCTCCTGCAGTTGATAGGCCCGGATCTTGTGGCCGAGACCGATGCCGCGGCCCTCGTGGCCGCGCAGGTAGATGAGCACGCCCCGGCCCTCCTGCTCGATGAGAGCGAGCGACGCCTGCAGTTGGGGGCCGCAGTCACAGCGGAGCGAGCCGAACACGTCACCGGTCAGGCACTCGGAGTGCACGCGCACCAGCACGTCGTCGGTCCCGGCCACGTCGCCCATCACCAATGCGAGGTGCTGCTCGTGGTCGAGCACGGACTCGTAGACGAAGGCGCGGAACTCGCGTCCCTCGGCTGGGATGCGCGCCTCGGAGATGAGGCGCACGAGCTTCTCGTTCTGCCGGCGGTAGCGGATGAGGTCCGCGATGGAGATCAGCGGGAGTTCGTGCTTCTTGGCGAAGCGCTCCAGGTCGACCAGCCGGGCCATCCCGGACTTGTCCTCCGTCACGATCTCGCAGAGCACGCCGGCCGGCGACAGCCCGGCGGCGCGGGCGAGGTCCACGGTCGCCTCGGTGTGCCCGGCTCGCTTGAGCACGCCGCCGGAGCGGTACCGCAGCGGGAAGATGTGGCCGGGGCGGTTCAGGTCGTTCGGGCGGGTGTCCGGGTCGATCAGGGCGGCGATGGTGGACGCCCGGTCCGTGGCGGAGATCCCGGTTGTCGTGCCGTGCCGGTAGTCCACGCTCACCGTGAAGGCGGTCCGCTGCGCCTCCGTGTTGGCGGTGACCATGAGAGGAAGATCGAGCTGGTCGGCGCGCTCGGGTAGCAACGGGACACAGATGACCCCCGAGGTGTGGGTCAGGAAGAAAGCGATGTTCTCCGGCGTCGCCGCTTCGGCCGCCATGACCAGGTCGCCCTCGTTCTCCCGGTCCTCGTCGTCGACGACCACGGCCATGCCCCGTCGACCGATGGCGTCGATCGCCTCCTGCACCGTCGAAAACCCCATCAGGCGGCCACCTCCACTCGAAGATCCTCGCCCAGTTGCTCGACCGATACCAGCCTGCCCTTCCACACGTCCCCAATTGTGCCAGCCCCGGGTCCCGCAAAAATCGGGCGGCCGTCGTCGCCCCCGAACAGCACCGGCGCCAGGTACAACACGTAGCGGTCGACCAGGCCGGCGGCGTGGAAGTCGTGGGCCACGCTGGCCCCACCTTCGACCAGGAGCTGGATCACGCCGCGGGCTCCGAGCTCGGTCAGCACGGCCCGGAGGTCGCCCGACAACTCGAGGGCCGGGTGCACCTTGGCCCCCGTCGGGGCCCGTCCGAGCACGACGCGCAGGGGCTGGCGGCGCTCGACCCCGTCCTGGAGGCGGACCGTCAGCTCGGGGTCGTCGGCGCGGACCGTGCCTGCGCCGACCAGCACAGCGTCGGACCGGGACCGCAGCCGGTGCACGTCCTGGCGCGCCGCCTCCCCGGTGATCCAGCGGCTGGTGCCGTCCGGCGCCGCGGTGCGCGCGTCCAGGCTGGCCGCCATCTTGAGGACCACCCAGGGCCGCCCCGTCGTTCGGTGCTTGCGGTACGGGGCCAGCTGCTCGGCGACCTCGTCGGCGGCCACGCCCACGCTGACCTCCAGCCCGGCGTCGCGCAGTGCGGCGATGCCCCGCCCGGCCACCTGTTGGTCAGGGTCCTCGATGCCGACCACGACCCGGGACACCCCCGCCGCGACGATGGCGTCGGTGCAGGGCGGCGTGCGCCCGTGGTGGGCGCAGGGCTCGAGGGTGACGTAGAGGGTGGCTCCCCGGGCCGCGGCACCGGCCGCGTCGAGCGCAGCCACCTCGGCGTGGGGGCCGCCCGGTGGCGCCGTCGCTCCGGCGAAGACGGTCCCGGCGTCCGGGCCGGAGTCCGGCGGGACGACGACGCAGCCCACCCAGGGGTTGGGTGCAGTGGTCGAGCGGACCGTTGCAGCCTGCGCCATCGCACGGCGCATGTGCTCCAGATCGTCCATGGGTCATGTCCTCGCCCGGGGTGGATCCCCGGCTTTATGCGTGCAATTATAGAACACGTTTCAGTTTTTGTCGAGAGTGCCTGGTCAACCGGCCAGGTTCCGGACGCTCAGCCTGCGCCGAGCACGCCAAGGAGGCCCGTCACGTCGGCGATGATCGCCGTTGGCGAGGCGGCGGCCAGCGCGGCCTCGTCGTGGGCGCCGCTCAGGACGCCGACGACCGCCCCGGCACCGGCGGCCCGGCCGGCCTCGAGGTCGCTCACGGTGTCCCCCACCACGACGACCGCACCGGGGTCCGCCACGCCGAGGCGGGCCATGGCGCCGAGGACCAGATCGGGTGCCGGACGCCCCCGGCCGACGTCGGCCGGGGAGAGCGCCAGGTCGATCTCGGTGTGCCAACCCAGGGCGTCGAGCACCGCGTCACGGGTCGACGGCGCGAACCCCGTGGTGAGGCACACTGCGACGTCGGCGGCGCGCAGGTCACGCAGCACCCGGCGCGCGCCGGGGATCTCCGTCACCACCCCGGTGGCGACGATGGCCTCGTAGGCCGCGGCGAACGCGGCGGTGGCCTCCTCCGCCTCCTCCGGCTCGAGCAGGCTGGCGAACACGTCCGCCTTGGACCAGCCCATCGTTGCGCGCACCACGTCCTGAGCCTGGTCATAGCGGGGGCTCCCGCCGGCGATCCCCACCGCGGCAAGCGCCGTGCGGAAGGCCGCCTCCACGGCGCCGTCGTCGCGCACGGTCGTGCCCGCCATATCGAGACAGGCGAGGGTGAAGGGCCCGATCACGTGGCGGCTCCAACCGCGCCCGCCGCGCGCAGCGTGTCCGCCGCGATCGCCGGCGCGCACGTCATGCCCCGCCCGCCCGGCCCGGTCACCATCCAGACTCCCGGGTGGATCTCCTCGCGTAGGCAGACCGCGCCGTCGATGCATTGTGCATAGACGCCCTCCCAGCGGCGCCGCACGGGCGGGAGTGCCGTCCCCAGGATCCGCCGGGCCCGCTCCAGGAGCTCGTGCGTGGGGTCCTCGCTCAGCGCGAAGTCGAAGGGCTCCGCGTAGGCGTGCGTGTCCCCGATGGTCAGGCCGCCGTCGGGGCGCTGGACCACCAGGAGCTGGAGGTGATGTGCGGCCGCGACCGGGGTCTGCTCCCCCAGCTGCGCCAGGGAGGCCGATTCGTAGGCCGGGTAGTAGCGCAAGGTGTCCACGTCGGCGAGGGACGTCGTGACCACGGTGGCGAAGGGGGCCGTCTCGAGCATCTGCAGCCGGACGCGGCGCAGGCGGCGGGCCACCGGTTCGCAGCCCGGCAGGTGGTCGTAGGCGGCGCCCGTCGCCAGCACCACGACCTCGCCCTCCCAACGGGTCCCCCTGGTGTCGACGAGCGCGTGGGCCGCCGCGGCGGCGACCCGCCGCCCCGGGTGGAAGCGGTACCGGTGCCCGTGGACACCGGCCAGATGCGCGCGCAGCGCTCCGAGCGCGAGGCGGGGCTCGACTACGGCGTCCTCGGCACAGTGCAGTGCTCCCGTGATGGCGCCCCGGACCGCCGGATTGACCGCCCGCGCCGCGTCGGGCTCCAGGAACGTGATCGAGCGCGCCGTCGCATCGGGGTGCCCGGCGAAACCCTCCATGACGGCGCGGGCGGCGGCGTCGCAGGCGACGGTCAGCGAGCTCATGGCGCGGAAGCCGATCCCCGGCACGGCCGCGCCGATCTCCTCCCAGCGCCGGCGGGCCCGCCGGGCCACCTCGAGCTCCGCGCCGGAACGCCGTCCGCTCACCCAAACCAGGCCGAAGTTGCGCACCGACGCTCCCGTCGGCGCCGCCTCCGCTTCGAGGTGCTCCACGGAGAACCCGGCCTCGGCCAACTCGAGCGCGTGCCAGGTGCCGAGGACACCGCCGCCGGCGACGATCGCCCGGCGGGGATGTCCGCTCACTCCGCGCCGGGTGTCACGCCCCGCCGGTCGTCACCGACTCCCGGATGGCGGCGGCCGCCTCCCACGGCCGCGGCTGCCCGAAGATGGCGCTGCCGGCCACCAAGACGTTGGCGCCGGCTGCGGCGGCGACCGGCGCCGTGGTGGTGTCGATCCCTCCGTCGACCTCGATGTCGAGATCCAACGATCCGGCGACCACGTCGGCGCGTACTCGGGCCACCTTCGCCATGACCTCGGCGATGAAGCTCTGGCCACCGAAGCCGGGGAACACTGTCATGCACAGGACGAGATCGACGTCGCGCAGATAGGGCCGCACGGCTTCGTAGGGCGTGTCGGGATTGAGGGCCAGACCCGCTCGCAACCCGAGACCGCGCATCTGGGTGATCAGCTCGTCGGTGTTCCCCACCTCGACGTGCACGGTGCAGCCGTCTGCCCCGGCTTCGGCGAAGTCCCTCAGGTAGCGTCCCGGCTCGGTCATCATGAGGTGGCAGTCGAAGAACAGTGGCGTGTGGTGGCGCAGGGAAGCCACGACGGGAGGGCCGATGGTCACGTTCGGGACGAAGTGCCCGTCCATCACATCGACGTGCAACCAGTCGGCCGCAGGGGCCACCTCCCCGACCTGCTCGGCCAGCATCCCGAAGTCGGCCGACAGGACCGACGGCGCGATGCGGAGATCGCCGAAACGGCCCGGATCGCGGCCCGGGGTCGACGAGCGTCCCTCCATGTGTGCGCCGGCGCTCAGCTGAAACGCGCCCAGCAGAGGATGCGCCGGAACCCGTAGAAGTACGGCTCGCGCTCGCCGAGCTCCTCAATCAGTCGTTCCCGGTATCGCTCCACGAACGCCTCGAACAGCTCGGGGCTCAGCCGCCTGCGGTAGGGCGTGAGCAGCGTGCCCATGACCCATTCGACCACCTCGCTGGTCGACTCGAGCTCGTGCCCGTAGACCTCCATGCGAACGACCTGATCCTTGGCGCCCAACTCATAGAGGAGGTCGGCATAGAGCTCCGGCGACAGCACGAAGCGCCCGCGGTCCGCGGGGACATCCCCGTCGAGCGCATCGATGAACGGAGGCTCGTTCGCCACGGCTTGCGCCAACAGGTGCGACGGATGGCGGTAGTTGGCCGGCACCTGGAACGCAAGCTGTCCGTCAGGGCCGAGCGCGGTGCGCATGCGCGCCAACAGATTGAGATGATCGTCGATCCACTGGAGCGACGCGTTGGCGAACACGAGGTCGAGGCCTTGGTCGAGCCACGTTGCGATATCAGCTTGGGCGAACGACAGCCCGGCCACGTCGGCGTGCGCCGACTGGGCGCGGGCGAGCATCGCCGGCGAGGAGTCGACGCCGATCGTCTCCTTGGCCTCCATCTCCTCGTGCAGGATCTTGGTCAGGTCCCCCGTGCCGCACCCGAGGTCGACGACGAGACCGCCGGGGATGGGATGACAGAGAGTCAGCAGGTCGTCGAAGGGCTGCTGGCGCTCCGAACGGAACCGCTCGTACTGGTCGGGGCTCCACCCGTCGATCGGAGTCACGGTCACCGCTCCCATGTCTAGTCCGTCCCGAGAAGCTCGCCGACCGTCGGCCGCACGCCGCGCAGCCACTCTTCGGCTGACATGGGGGAACGGCTCTCGGGCTGCACCTGGCGTAACAGCAGGGTCCCGTCACCGGTCGCGACGGACGGGCCGTCGAGCGCACCGGGCGGGTGCCGCTCCTTCTCGGGCCGGCTCGGGCCCGGCACGACATCGAGCACGGTCAGCCGCTTGCCGCGGAACGTCGTCCAGGCCCGGCCGAGGCGCACGACCCGCCTGAGTTGGACGGCGGGCGCCGTCCAATCGAGGCGGAGATCCTCCTTGGTGATCTTGTCCGCCGTGGTGACCTCGCCCTGCTGCGGTTCGGGGTCGGGCAACCCGGAGACCCCAGCCGCCAGCACCTCAACCACGAGCGCGCTGGCCACGGTCACCAGTTCCCGGCGGAGGGCCTCCAGCGTGATGTCGTCGTCGAGCGGCACCCTGCGCACGGCATAGACCGGGCCGGTGTCGAGGCCCTCCTCGACCTCCATCACGCAGACACCCGTCTGGCGGTCGCCGGCGAGGATGGCCCGCTCGACGGGGGCGGCGCCGCGCCAGCGGGGCAGGAGCGAGAAGTGCAGGTTGACCATCGGGATCTGCTCGAGCAGGCGGCGGGGAATGATGCGGCCATAGGCCACCACCACAGCCAGCTCGATGCCGGCCCCAACCAGGTCGTCCATGTCGTGCGACACGGGGAGCCCGAGCTCGGTGGCCGCCTCCTTGACCGGGCTCGGCGTGGTCTTCTTGCCTCGGCCGCGCCGTCGATCGGGCCGCGTCACGCACAGAGCCACGTCATGTCCCGCCTCGACGAGCGCCCGCAACGGCGGGACCGCCGTGTCCGGAGTGCCGAGATACGCCAACCGGGACACCCGCTCACCGTAGAACAGACCGCCGCCGCGGGACGCGACGACCGGTGGCAGGCGCCGACGTCAGCGCGAAAACAGGTTGGCGAGTCCGTCGGGATCGGCCGCCGGCAGATCGAGCGTTCGGCTGCGCAGGATCTTCAGCGCTTCCTTGCGCTGGTCCTCATTGAGACGCTCCACCAGCAGGATGCCGTCGAGGTGGTCGAGCTCGTGCTGGAACACGCGACCCTCGAGCTCGGATGCCTCGAGCGAGATTTCGTTCCCGTCGAGGTCGAGGCCGACCAGGTGCACGGTGTTGGGCCGCACGATCTCCCAGCTGAGGCCGGGCACCGACAGGCAACCCTCGTCGAAGACCCACTCCCCGTCACTCTCGATGATCTGCGGGTTGATGACGGTGCGGGCGCCCTCGCCCACGTCGTAGACGAAGATGCGGCGTTGTACCCCCACTTGGTTGGCCGCCAGCCCGGTTCCGGGCGCCGCGTACATCGTCTCGATCATGGAATCGACCAGACTGGCCACCGCGCCGTCGATGTCATCCACCTCGCGGGTGCGCTCCTTGAGCACGGGGTCGCCGTACTGACGGATGGTGAAGCCGGCCATCGCCCCATCCTACCGGCGGCACCTGCGATCCCCGACCCGGTCCCGAAGCCGGCGGGCCGCTCGTTTCGGGGCCCGGCGGTCAGAGCGAGAGGGGGTCAACCTCCACTCGCAGCCCTCGTCCCGGTGGTCGTGGGGTCCGGGCCAGCAGGTCGCACAGGGTCTCGTGCGTGTCCGCCCGGAGCAGGAAGCGATCGTCTCCGAGCGGCGACACCGACGTAGTCGTGGGAGCGGTGCCGGACGGGCCGGTCGGGCCAGACGGGCGAGTTGGCGCGTCGGCCTCGCGACGTAAGGACTCGGCGTAGGCGGGCGCGAGCACACCCGAGACCAGCGCCAGCGCGGCGAAGGGGGGCAGCGCCGACGCGCGGCGGATGGCCACCTCCTCGGTCAGCACCTCCGCTGGTTCGCCCCGCGAGATAGCCGCCAGCAGCGGATGGTCGGGCACCCGAGTCTGGACCTGGAGCCGCGCCCACGGTGCCCCGGTGCTCCGGGTCCCGACCAGCCGGGCAGCCCGGACGAACAGGGCCATGGTCTCCTCGACCGCGGAGAGACGCGGGGCCAGCAGGTGCAGATCGATGTCGAGGAACACCACCGCCGCGGCGCGGCGCACCCGGTGCAGGACCGCCTCGGTGCCGACCAGGACCGGGGCTGTGGGCACCGGCGGCTCCGACCCCGCCCGCGGTGGGCCCGCCACCTCTCCGACCTCGACGCCCAGGAGCGCCTCCAATTCGTCGCGGAGGCGGCTGACGCCGGCTCGCAGCATCTTCATCCGCAGTCGGCCGCAGGACGCGCAGACGACGGGCCGGCTGTCGCCGCACCGCGGGCACTCGAGGACCTGCTCGCCGCGCGGCGTGGTCGCGGCCGCGCCACACCGTGCGCACCGGGCCAGCTCCCCACAGTGGCGGCAGGCGAGCAAGCGCGCTCCGCCCGTGCGGTTGTAGACGCAGACCAGAGGGCCCCGCTCGGCGGCGGCGGCGTCAACCAGGACGGACCGGGCCAGGCGTACGAACTCCTCCGAGAACATGCCGGTCCGCGGGTCCGAACCGCGACGATCGACCCGCTCGAGCACGGGCCAACCCGATCGCTCCTCCGCACGCGTCGGCGCAATCGTCCGCAGCCCGGTGCGCCCGGCCAGCGCCACCGGCGGCACGGGTGTGGCGAGAACGCAGGGGGCTCCCTCGCGGCGGGCCCGTTCGATCAGGACGTCGACCGCGCTGTAGGTCGGCGCGCTCTCCTCTCGATAGGCGGCGTCATGCGCATCGAGAACGACGACCGCCGCCAGCCGCACCACGGGAGCCCAGGCACCGGCCCGGCTGCCGACCACGACCGGCCAACCCGCCCGCGCCTGCTCCCAGGTTCCGGCCGTCGGGCAACCCCGGCGCGCCAGCCGCGCCGCGAGCCGCTCCGCCCAGCCCGAGGACGGGACGAGTACCAAGACGCTGCCGTCCCGGGCCCGCACCACCGGGCTCCCCACCACTGACAACACGAGGTCGATCGGATCGGTGACCGGGGGCTGGCGAACGATCGTCACCCCGGGCTGCGCCAGTTCGAGCTGCACCGACGTGAGTGCGGCGGCACCCCGGGATTGGGGCGCCGCCGGTGGTGGCGGCAGCTCGCGCCAGGGCGCCGGAGTGGGCAGCGCACGCACGATGGTCGCCGGGGACGCGATGCGCAGAAAGAAGGAGGCCGGTCCGGCCCAGCGCCAGGCGGCCCAGTCGGCCAGTGCAACGAGCGCGGGCGGTGGACCCCAACCCAACCACGACTTGAGCGGGAGGACGGTCACAGCGGCCGACGGGCCGACGTCCTCCTCGACCACCCACCCCCGTACCGTCCGCCCATGGAAGGGCGCCCGCACACGACTGCCGATGCGCACCTCGTCGCTCCATCCGGTGGGCACCGAGTAGTCGAACGTCTTGGCCACGGCGGCCACCTCGGTGCGGACGCGCACCACACGCGGCCTGTCCGAGGTTCCGGTGTCCTGCGTCATGCGGTCAACTGGCACCGGACGACCCCCTCAGGGGAGCCGTCGAGCGATCAGAGTCCCAAGGCGGTCCGCAGGTCGTCCACCCGGGGGGTGGCCTCCCACGTGAACTCCTTTTCCGACCGACCGAAGTGACCGTACGCCGCCGTCTTCTTGTAGATGGGCCGGCGTAGGTCGAGGTCCCGGGCGATGGCCGCCGGGCGCAGATCGAACAGCTCGCGCACCGCATCAGCGATCTTCTCGGGATCGACCGACTCCGTACCGAAGGTTTCCACCAGCAACGACACGGGGTGTGCGACGCCGATGGCGTAGGCCACCTGCACCTCGCACCGCTTGGCCGCGCCGGCGGCCACGACATGCTTGGCGACCCAGCGTGCCGCATACGCCGCCGAGCGATCGACCTTGGAAGGGTCCTTGCCCGAGAACGCGCCACCGCCGTGACGGGCCATGCCGCCGTAGGTGTCCACGATGATCTTGCGACCCGTCAGGCCCGTGTCGGCGTGCGGGCCGCCGAGCTCGAAGATCCCGGTGGGGTTGACGAAGATCCGCAGCCCGTCGGTGTCCAGATCGGTCGGGAGGAGGGGCTTGATCACGTGCTCGGTGAGATCCGGGCGCAGCTGCTCCTCGAGGTCGATGCCGCCCGCGTGCTGGGTCGAGATCAACACGGTGTCGATGCGCACCGGACGCCCGTCCTCATAGACGACCGAGACCTGCGTCTTGCCATCCGGCCGCAGATACGGCACTGCCGCGGCCCGGCGTACCTGGGCCAGGCGCTCCGAGAGACGGTGTGACAACCAGATCGGCAGCGGCATGAGGTCGGGTGTCTCGTCGCAGGCATAGCCGAACATCATTCCCTGGTCCCCGGCGCCCTGTGCGTTGAGGACGTCCTCGCCGCCCTTGCCGCTGCGGAGCTCGAACGCGGCGTCCACGCCCTGGGCGATGTCCGGAGATTGCGCGTCCAGGGAGACCAGCACGCCGCAGGTCTTCCCGTTGAAGCCGTACGAGTCGTTGTCGTAGCCGATGTCGCACACCGTGCCGCGCACGATCGAAGGGATGTCGACGTAGGTGGACGTCGTCACCTCGCCGGCCACCACCACCAGGCCGGTGGTCAACAGGGTCTCGCAGGCGACGCGGCTCGAGGGGTCGCCCTCGAGCATCGCGTCGAGGACGGCGTCAGAGATCTGATCCGCCATTTTGTCGGGGTGTCCCTCGGTCACCGATTCCGAGGTGAATGTGGTTCTCACGTAGTGCTCCGCTTCTCGTTGTAGTGGCCGAGGACACTATCCAATACGGCATCAGCCACTGCATCCTTGGAGGTCAGTGGGATTTCTCGTGTGTTCCCGCTGGAGTCCATGATCACGACCGCATTCGTCTCATGGTCAAAACCTGCTCCCGGAGCGGTCACATCGTTGACGACCAACATGTCGACGCCCTTGCGGGCCAACTTGAGCCGGCCCCGCTCGAGCGCATCGTGGGTCTCTGCTGCGAAACCGACCAGCACCTGCCCGGGGCGGCGGCGTGTGGCCAGGCCGGCCAGGATGTCGGGCGTCGCCTCGAGGACGAGCTCGGGGATCCCCTCGTCCTTGGAGAGCTTCTGTCCCGCCGACCGCTTCGGACGGAAGTCCGCGACGGCCGCGGCCATCACCACGACATCGGCCCCTTCCGCTGCGGCGCCGACCGCATGCTCCATGTCAGCCGCCGTCTCCACGTCGATCCTCGTCACCACCGACGAGACGTCCGGCGGGAGCTCGAGCGGCGAAGAGGTGACGAGGGTCACCGACCCACCGCGGCGGGCCGCGGCGACGGCGATCGCGTGCCCCTGCTTCCCCGAAGAGCGGTTCGTGATGAAACGCACAGGATCGAGCGGTTCGCGGGTTCCACCCGCGCTGACGGTCAGTCGCAGCCCATGGAGGTCGCGCCGGACCGTCCGGCCGAGCCGTTCGAGGACGCGCGCGGTGATGACGGCCGGGTCGGCGAGCCGGCCCTCGCCCGAGTCACCCCCGGCGAGGCGACCGCTCTCCGGCGGGATGATCTCGACACCTCGCCGCTCCAGGGTGGCGAGGTTCTCGCGCACCGACGCGTGCTCCCACATCTCGGTGTGCATAGCCGGGCAGACGATGACCGGTGCCCGC
The DNA here is from genome assembly GCA_963736515.1 of uncultured Acidimicrobiaceae bacterium. Classification (GTDB taxonomy): domain Bacteria; phylum Actinomycetota; class Acidimicrobiia; order Acidimicrobiales; family RAAP-2; genus Bog-473. The sequence continues at coordinate 117,502 of CAVTPE010000005.1, forward strand.
GTGGCGAGCAGGGTGGCGCAGAGGAGGTCGTCGGAGAGCCCGGCGGCATAGCGGGCAATGGTGTGCGCGGTCGCCGGGACGATCACCACGAGGTCGGCACTCTGGCCGAGCCTCGTATGGGGAATGGATGACGCTTCGTCCCACAGGGAGGTCTGCGCGGGCTCTGACGCGAGGGCTGAGAACGTCACTGCGCCGACGAACCGCGTGGCCTCGTCGGTCACCACCGGCGTCACGTGCACGCCGGCGTCCACGAGTTGCCGGCAGACCTCGACCGCCTTGTACGCCGCGATACCGCCGCAGACACCGAGGACGACGCGGGGTGGGGCGGAGTCAACGTTCACGGGCGAGTCCTCGATCCGGAGTCTCGGGCCATCAGCGCCGGGCACCGGGCCTGTCCGTCGAGCGCCTAGCTGGCGGCAGGGTCGTCGCCCCCGACGTCGAGTGCTTCGATCACTTCCACCACCGCGGTCTCGTCCGCCGCGCCCACAGCTTCGCCGGCGCCGGCGTCGGCGTCGGCGTCGGCGTCGAGGAGTCCCGCCTCGGCGGCATCCGCGATGGCCGCGGCCAGCGCCGCCTCTTCCTCGGGGTCCGGGCGCGTGTAGGTCGCCTTGCCGGCGGCGATCTCCTCGAAGGCAATGGAGACCGGCTTGCCCGAGACCGACGCGACCTGGGGCGGGACCACCTTGCCGAGGCCCTCGCCGAGGCTGTTGTAGTACGAGTTCACTTGGCGGGCGCGGGCCGAACCCAACGCCACCAGGGTGAACTTGGAGTCCACCTTGTCCAGGAGCTCTTCAATTGCTGGATCCATGAGCGTGTGGCGGCCTTGGGCCATCAGGATTCCTCCGGGTTCGCGGCGCAGGGGGCAGCCGACCGAGTCCGATAAGACTATAGCCGAGAGTTCGGCCAAGGCCCGAGCAAGGTCGTCGTTGACGACCGTGTGAGCTGCAATTTCGGCTCCACGCTCGACCTCCGACCGACCCAGTTCGACCCGGCGGCGGATGTGGGCCTCGTCATCGCCCCGAGCCGACAATCGCTGCGCCTGCACCTCGGGCGACGGCGGGAGAAGCATGATCACCGTTGCATCCGGCCGCTGCGCCAGGACCTGCTCGGCCCCCTGGACGTCGATCTCGAGAAGGACGTCGGCACCCGGCGGAGGGTCCGGAATGGGCGTGCCCATGAGGTAGTCGAGGAACTCGGCCCATTCGAAGAATCGACCCTGGGCGATGGCCTCCTCGAACGTGGGGCGATCGACGAAGACGTAGGCGTTGCGCTCACGCTCGCCCGGGCGGGCCTCCCTCGTGGTCCAGCTCCGGCTCAGCCAGAGTGTCGGGTCCCGCGCGATCAGCTCCGCGGCGACTGTGCCCTTGCCGGCCCCACCAGGGCCGATGAGCACGAAGATGCGCGGCTGGTCGATGTTCGGTTCAGCGCGCAGTCTCTTTGAGCAGCGCCTCGCGCTGCTTGGCGCCGAGACCCTGGAGCCTCCGGCTGTCGCTGATCCCGACGGTCTCCATCAGACGACGTGCCTTCACCTTGCCCAGGCCGGGAAGGGATTCGAGGACGGACACCACCTTCATCTTGCCGATGGTCTCGTTGGAGTCCGCCTCGTGCAGGAGGTCCGCCAACGAAAGGTTGCCCATCTTGAGCTTGTCCTTCACCTCGGCCCGCTCACGGCGAACCTTGGCAGCCTTTTCGAGTGCAGCGGCGCGCTGCTCTGGAGTGAGTGCGGGAGGTTGCGGCATGGCGAGACCATAGCGCCTCGGCCAGGGCCGTTCACAGCCATATTCCCTCTTCAGCCCATCACCGCCACCAGCTCGCGGTTCAGCGACCGCGCGCTTCGTTGCAAGGCAGCAGGATCCGGTCCCTCCTTCAACAGCCCACGGGAGCTGCTCGGGAGCACCGAACCGGGGCGGCATCCGGCGAATCGAGTCGCCACATCGGCGGCCCGAGCACCTTGGGCACCCAAGCCAGGAGCCAGAATTACGCCCCCCAACTGGGATAACGCGAAGGCTGACGGCTCCAGGGTCGCACCGATCACCGCACCGACCGTTCCCGCCGGGACCTCGGGCGAGCCGTTGAGCTCGGCGATCTCGGCCAGGAGCATGTCCTCGACTCCCGCTCCCCCGGACGTGGTCGCCTGCTGCAGGGCACGGCCCTCGGGGTTGGAGCTCCGGACCACCACCAACACACCCCGGCCGTTGGCCGCGCCGAGGCGGACGAGTGGTGCCAGTGCCCCGAGGCCCAGGTACGGGTGCGCCGTCACGGCGTCGGCGGCGAGTGGGCTCACCTCGCCCAGCCAGGCCTCGCCGTAGGCCTCCGCGGTCGAATCGATGTCGCCCCGCTTGGCGTCGGCGATGACGATCAAGCCAGCGTTGGTGGCCTCAGCGATAAGCCGCTCCAGCTCCGCCATCCCGGCCGAACCGTGGCGCTCGAAGAAGGCGACCTGCGGCTTGATCACGCTCACCGTGCCCGCGAAACCCTCGATGCAGGACGCACAGAAGGAGCGCAGTCCGGTGGCGTTGTCACTCAACCCCCACTCGGCCAGCAATGCCGCCGAAGGATCGATTCCCGCGCACAGCGGCCCCGTCGCGGCGACCGCGGCAGCGACCCGGTCGCCAAAGCTGTCAGCCATCATGTCCTCCTTCGTCGAGCAATGGGACAGCAGCGCCTGGCGCACCGCCGTAGCCGTGGGCCCGGCTGTAGGCGTCGTGGTCGACCGCGACCTTGGCACCGCCGGCGGCTCCGCCGCCTACACGGCTGCGCACCCGCCGGCGGATCTCCGCGACGCTCGTGGAGTGGGCGCCACACCACTTCGCCAACTGGCGCAGCACCTTCCAGGGCGCCCGGGGATCCCGGAACGTCGCGGTACCCACCTGGACGGCGTCGGCGCCGGCGAGCAACAGTTCCACCGCGTCACGGCCCGAGAAGACGCCCCCCACTCCCACGATGGGCAGCTCGGGGAACGCCGACCGGCACTCCCACACGGCCCGGACGGCCACGGGATGCACGGCGGCACCGGACAACCCGCCCCCGCCGGCGCCCAGGATGGGCCGACCCGACTCGGTGTCGAGGGCCAAGCCGAGCAGCGTGTTCACGAGCGTCAGTCCGTCGGCACCGCCCTCGACCGCGCCGGTGGCGATCTCCACCAGGTCCGGCACGTTCGGGCTGAGCTTGGCCCAGCGCGGCAGCCCGCACGCCGTGGCCTCGAGCACGCGCGCCGTCGCATCGGCCGAGTGGGCGAAGATGCGTGAGCGGTCCTCCACGTTGGGACAGCTCACGTTGACTTCGAGCGCGTCGATGCACGAGCCCGCGTCCGAGGAGGCCGCGACGGCCACATACGCCGCCGCCCGCGCGTAGTCCGACACCGAACGACCCCAGATGCTCACGACAACTCGCGCGCCGGCGGCGTGCAGCGCGGGGAGATCATCGGCGACCCAGGCCGCCAGCCCGGGTCCCTGCAAGCCCACGCTGTTGAGCATCCCGGCCCCGACCTCGTGCACCCGTGGTCCCGGGTTGCCCGGCCACGGCTCGACGCAGAGCGACTTGACGACGACCGCGCCGAGATTGCCCAGCGGCCCGTAATCGGCCAGCTCCGTGCCGTGGCCCGACGTCCCGGACGCCGTCATGACGGGGTTGGCCAGATTGAGGCTCCCGATGCGTGTGGCGAGCGTGGCCGCCCGGTGAGCGTCGGGAGCGACGCTCACCGCGACGCGGTCCCGGGAATCGGGTGCAGGTCCTGCAGCGCGCGCACCTCGAGCGGATGCGACCGCGCATCGGCGATTCCCCCTGCCGCGGCCCGGGCGGCGGCCAGCGTGGTGAGGCAGGGCACCTTGTGCGTCACCGAGGCGGTGCGGATGTGCGCGCCGTCGGCCCGTGGGCCCAGACCGCGCGGCGTGTTCACGACCAACTGCACCTTGCCCTGTGCAATGAGCGCCACGGCGTCGGACGCCACACCTTCCTCGCCCACCTTGGCCACCAACGTGTCGACGACCAGGCCTTCGGAGCGCAGGTAGCCGGCCGTCCCGAGGGTCGCCGCGATGGAGAAGCCGAGGGCACTGAAGGCCCGGGCCACCTCGAGGCCGGCCGGCTTGTCCCGGTCGGCCAGCGAGAGGAAGACGGTCCCCGAATCGGGCAGGCGCGTCCCTGC
>CAVTPE010000006.1:0-222962 GCA_963736515.1 uncultured Acidimicrobiaceae bacterium
ACCAATGCCAAGGAACTGAGTGGACATCGCACCTTCAATTCACTCCAAACCAAGTGCTGAAGGATATTTCCCAGCCGACCTGCAACCTGGCCGGTGTCTCCTGGGTGATCCCGGACGCACTAGACTCGGATCACAGCGTTGGCACCGGCGGCCTATCATGGGTGGCGTCCATCGTCAACGGAGTCGGAAACAGCACATGCGCAGACACCATACGGCACAGTACCATGGGACAACACGGCGATCATCATCCTTTGGGACGATTGGGGTGGCTGGTATGATCATGAACAACCAATGATCGAAGCGTACCCACAGGGGGGCTACCAATGGGATTCCGTGTGCCGCTGATCTTTGTGTCCGCCTACACGCCCGCCGGCTATATTCACAATGGGAGAGAGGATTTCGGGAGCGTAATCAGGTTCGTCGAGAAGAACTCCCTCGGAGCGACGCAAGAGGGCGCGCTGACGTTCGCCGATGCGCGCGCCATGGGCGACCTCACGGCGTTCTTCTCCTTGGGCAATGCCCCGCGCAAGTTCAAGCCGATCGGCTCCGTTGTCGGCGAAATACTTTTTGACGAGGAAACCCTCCGGCCTGCCGGTTGATGACGATTAAGAGGAAATACGGTCTTCAGAGCAGGGCCTCTGCAGGCGGCGAACCGGCATGGGTAAAATTGGATCAAGCTGGGTCACGACCCCGGTTAGGACGCCATCGCTGCTCAGTTGCATCCACCACAAGTCGGCCCAAAAGGCACTATTCCTCAATCCAAAGCCCATTTCAGGTGCTGTAAGTTTCCTCAGTTGCGATAAGGGAGCAAGTCGTGAACAAGCTATTTCCGTTGACGCTGGCGGCGCTCGGTCTGGCGACGCCGGCCTCGGCCCAAATCACCGCCTTCCAGCACATCATCCTCGTTATCCAGGAAAACCGCACGCCGGACAATTTTTTCCAGGGACTGTGCAAACCAACACCAACAAACCCGGCCCCGTGTAGCACAGCGGTATCGGGCCAACAGCAACTGTACAACATCCAGATCCCGAGCGCGGGGTGGCTGGATAAGACTTCGAAAACCGGCACGACCGCTCCTCATGCCGTTCGGTTCGGCATTGGTTATGATCTTGCTCATGATCATATTGGCTTCCGCGCGCAGTGCGACCTGAAGAGCGGCTCTTGCGCGATGGATGGAGCTGCAAAGGTACATTGCACCGTACGCTCTCAGTCCTGCCCAGCCAAAGCGGCGTTTGGTTATGTCGATGAGGGCGTCGAGCCATATCTAGATCTCGTCAAGTCCTATGGTTGGGCAAACTATATGTTCCAGAGCAACCAAGGAAACAGTTACCCGGCGCATCAATTCCTGTTCGCGGCGACATCGGCCCCAACGAAGGCTGACGACCACGCCGGCAATTTCGTATCGGATAGTGGGGAGCACGGCAATTGATGCGAGGCGTCCGCCACAGCCGCTGCACCTGTAATCAACGCGAATGGCGACGTTCTCAAGAACGTTTATCCTTGCTTTGAGCACCAGGCGCTTTCTGATCTACTTGAAAAAGCTGGTATATCCTGGCGCTACTATGGCGTCGGCGGTGACATTATTCGAGACAACGGGGCCGCCGGCATCTGGACAGCGCCGAACTCGATTAAGCATATCTGCAATGCGTCCCCGTCCAATCCAAGATGCCATGGAACTGAGTGGACATCTCACCTTCAATTCACTCTCTCGCAAGTCCTGTCCGACATTTTCCCCACCAACCCCGCCAACTGCAACCTGGCCGGTGTCTCCTGGGTGACCCCGGACGCACTCGACTCGGACCATATGGGCAACGTCGAGGCTACCGGCGGCCCCTCATGGGTGGCGTCCATCGTCAATGCAGTCGGACAGAGCACATGCACGGACACCATTAACGGCAATCAAGTACCGTATTGGGACGACACCGCGATCATCGTCACTTGGGACGATTGGGGCGGCTGGTATGATCATGAACAACCAAGGATCGAAGCCTACCCTGAAGGGGGCTACCAGATGGGATTCCGTGTGCCGCTGATCTTTGTGTCCGCCTACACGCCCGTGCGCTATATTCACAATGGGAGAGAGGATTTCGGGAGCGTAATCAGGTTTGTCGAGCACAACTTCGGGATCCCGGAGGGGGCGCTGACGTTCGCCGATGCGCGTGAAGGCGCCAATGACTTCAGCCAGTTCTTCAACTTGGGCAATGCCCCGCGCACATTCACGCCGATCAAGGCTCCGTTGTCGGCGCAGCACTTCATTGATACGCCACCGTCCAGCGAACCGCCAGACGACGATTGAGAGGAAGTTCAGTGTTGGAATAGGGTTTAGATTGCCCGGCAGGGAAATTCGCCTGAGACCTTTGCCGCGACGTCGCAGGTCAAATTTGAACTGATCCCAGCACGGGATGTCTGCGGTGAGATCGATATAGGTCAATGCGCAATAACACGATCGCTCGGTCTGCTTGGAGGTTGATATGACCACTCAATTCATAACGAAGACGGACGGAAACGACCCAAGTCTAACCTCTTCGTACCGTCTTGACCGGCTTTTTCTTACAAACTCCAATGCAGTACCGTTCAATACGGTCTTGTCGTTCAATAGTGTAACCGCGGTGGAAAATTTCTTTGGCGTACACAGCACCGAGGCGAAGTTGGCCACCGAATTCTTTTCTGGCTACAACGGCCCTTGGGCCAACATGCTCTTTGACCGCATGCCGCTTGGAGGCGGCCGAGCGCGAATTTTCGGGGCAAATCTTGGAGGCCTGACGCTCGCGCAATTGCAAGCGATCAACGGCACGTTGTCCCTCACATCGGAGGGCTACAATTTCGATGCGTCAATCAATCTTGCGAGCGCGACCAGCTTCGCGAGTGCGGCGAGCCTTATCCAGTCGGCGTTGAATGCGGTCCAGCCGACCGTCGCCACAACAACGGGAAGCTCGATTATGCCGGGATCGGCGTCTTTCACGGGCTGGAGCGAGCCCGGACTTATGGTCGTCACCGCCGTCTCGAGCGGCCAAATCGCCATCGGCGGGACCTGGAGGAGCGCCAACGGCGATGGGGGGCAGATTATAGCCCAAGAGAGCGGCACGCCCGGCGGTGTTGGGGTCTACAACGCCTGGTGGAGCGGGCGCAATCCTATTCCGCCCGGCACGGCGCTCTCAGAATCTTACGGGGTTTTGACGATCGGCGCTGTCAATTCCGGCACCGTGGCCGCCGGCCAGGAGGTCACAGGCAGCAGGGTTGCCGCCAATACCGCAATCGGAGCAAATATCAGCGGCGGCGGCGCCGGCAGCAAGTGGGTCGTCGATCTGACGCAGACCGTCGGGTCCGAAGCCCTCACGATGAAGGCTGCGCCGCTTCAGGTAACCTATCACCACGTTACTGGGGCGACCGAAGATTCCGATAGCTTTTGGGTTGAGGCGAATGGCCACTACCCCGTTCTATCGACGACGATGACTTATGCACAGGGAACGGCGGCGGCTTCGCTGGGTCTGACGCGAGACACTGGCGCGTATCGTTCCACGCCAGGTCAAATCACCACGTCGCCGTCCGCATGGCTCAACGATATCGTGAAGCAAGACAGCCAATGGTCGTCGTTTCAGGTGACCTATCAGACGCCGCCGGAGACAGCCGAGGCGCTGTCGGATTGGGCAGCTGCGTCTAACGGTCGGTTCAAATATCTGAAGGGCTATACGACCACCACGCCGCCGATCGTTCCGCCCACTCCCGCGGCGGAGATCGTCGACCCAGCCGGCTTCTATCGCTTGGCGGGCGCGGGCGCGCCTCTTCTTGCGCAGCCCGGCTATTACACGCCTTACGCGGGCGCGAGGGCGGAGATTATTGACGGCCACCCGGCCGATCTGCTGGGCTCGGCCGGTGTGACGGACGTGACCCACATAGCGCCGCCGGGTGGTTGGATGATCGAGCAAGATTTCGCCGGCGTCGGCGCGGCGCAATCGTATTTCGACCGCAATATCGCCAGCGGTCTGTTTTTGCTTTCCCACGCCGCGGTCGGATCCGCGCTAAACATCGGCGCGACCGCGCCGATCGTTAAGGCGCGATCGGGGCCAGATGCCGATTTCATCCTCGGAGGCGTGACTGAAGCTGGCGGCGAGCATCTCCAACGTGGTTATTCACCTTAATGTCATGTTCATAAAGCTCGTCAGGATGGGAGCGCGGCTGATAACGTGCGCGGCGCTTTGGGCTGGGACGTGCCCATCTTGTCGGGCACCCGGCGTTGGGCTCGGGCGACGTCCCTGGGGCGGCGGCCGCAAGGAATTGTTCGGCGAGCATAGGTCTCGTTCCGAGACCCGCCGATCAGGGCGCGCACGGTTTCAGGCACAGCTTGTCCTGTCCCTCCAATTCAGGCGTGCTGATTCGCGCCGTCTAGCAGAGTCGGCCGTTCGGCGGTTCGCGTCAACGAGGAGCAGCTGGTTCAATGCTGGTTCAAGATGAGGAATGGCTGCCAGTGGGCTCCGTAGAGTGTCGTGAATGCCTTGAGACAAGGAGAATTGTCGTGAACAAGTTAGTCCCGCTAACGCTGGCGGTGCCCGGTCTTGCGACGCCAGCCTCGGCCCAAATCACCGCCTTCCAGCACATCATCCTCGTCATCCAGGAGGACCGCACGCCCGACAACCTGTTCTACGGGCTGTGCACGCCAATACAAACCCGACTCCGTGCAGCACTCGGCCTGGGCCCCAGTACAACATCCAGACAAAGCGTTGGCTGGATAAGACCTCGCCCACCGGCACGACCCCTCCTCATCCCATTGCGATGGGCGTCGGTTATGATCCTGGTCATGCTCATAGTGATTTCCTCACGCAGCGCGACCTGAAGAGCGGCTCTTGCGCGATGCAAACGTAGGATGCACAGCACGCTGGCAGAAGGCGGCTTAGACCGGTGATCGAGTTTCTGAAAGGATTGCTGACCATGAACAACTTCGATAACTACAATCTTTTCAATGGACCATTGGCCCCCGCGGCAGGGATTGTCTCCCCGCCCGGCACATACCTCCCGCCCGGCGCGACCGCGCAGATGGCGGACCCCGGAGGCACTTACACCAGCGGCTATAACGAAACCGCGCCGACGCCCGATCCGGCGGGCACATACAGCAGCCCATATGCGTTGAATTGTCTCATTATAGACGTTAGGCGCTTCGCGGCGCAGCATCGAAAGAAAATTTTCGATATTTATGCGGCGATGCCAAGCTCATGGAACACACCTCGCATCGCCGACCGAACGGCGTCGTAATGGGCGTCGAGCCAGGGGAATCGACTGAACGTTTCATGCGGCGATGTAGGCGGCGAGGGCGTTTTCGTCCCAGGCGGCGACTTTGCGGCGCATGCGCAGGGAATCTTTGCCTTTGCCGGTTCTGAGCACGTTGAGGGCGATGTGCTTTATGATGGCGAGGTTGAAGGGGGCGTTGTCGGTTCGCACGCGGCACTCGTCGTCGCGGAAGATCATGTCGAGCACCCAGTGGAGGCCGTTTTCGACCATCCAGTGACTGCGGATCATCGGTCCGAGAGCATTGGCGAGGAGGGCGAGCGAAGTGATGTAGAAGCGCGTCTCGGTTTCGACCTTGCCGTCGGTTTCCCGTTGGCTTTCGACCATGACGACCGACTTCAGGCCCGGCCATTGGTGGTTGTCCTGCAGCCAGCCGATGTCGTGGAGAACGGTGACCGTCCGGGTCTCGATGCGGCCGTGGTCGCCGTCGACGGTCGCGTCCCGGCTGACCGACGTATTGGCGAACGCAACCGCCTTCTGCTCGCGGGCGAACATCTCGACATCGTCGCGCAGCGTGCCCTGGTTGCCTTTCAGGGGCAAGGATGTAATCGGCCTTCTTGTCGATGATTTTCTGCGCGATGTCGCGCTGGCAGCCCATGGCGTCGATGGTCACCACCGCGCCCTCGATGGCCAACAGGTCGAGCAGCGCGGGAATGGCGACGATCTCGTTGGACTTGTCGCCGACCTTGACCTGCCCGAGCACCATGCGCTGGCGGGCGGCGAAGGCCGAAACGACATGGATGGGCTCTTCGGCCCCCTTCTTCTGGTAGGAGCGCCGCACCGTCTTGCCGTCGATGGCGATCACTTCGGCCGACGTCTTCGTCAGCGCCGCCGTCCACGCCACGAAACAGCGCTGGAACGCCACCGGGTCGAGCTTGGCCAGGATGATGCCCAACTGGTCGTGCGAGGGGGTGCCGTTCTTATAGAGCCGAAAGCGTTGGAGGAACGAAAGCTTGGCCCGGCCGAAGCGCGCAATGTCGGCCACCGTTTCCGCCCCCGCCATCGCGGCCGCTAACAGCAAGAGCAGCACCTCGTCGAGCGGATAGGCGACCTTCCCCTTCTGCCGATAGTCCTGCAAGTCCTCGAAATGCGAAAGGAAAACAGTCGTCTCCTTCACCGCCCCAGCAGCCGCGTCCCCTTCCGTCATCCACCCATCCTCCAAGCGAATCAGAGGATCGCGACAGATTTAGCTTCTTGCCCCCTTGTCACGCACAGATTTAGTCGATCGCCCTGGGCGTCGAGCGGTCTCGGGTTGCGGGCGCCGCGGCGTGGTCTTAAACCCTGGGCGCCAGCGAGAAGCGGTTTGATGGCCTTATCTCTGAGAACGATCAGTGCGGTTATTGCTTTGAGGCCCGCCGGGCTGGCTTGACGGCGATGGGTCTGGCCGATGCGCTCGACGATCTGCTGGCCACGGAACTTCTTTAGGTCGTAAGGCTGCGCGGGTCGAGCCATATTGGCTCGGGGTCTGCCTGCCGAGTGCATGGACCCGTGCGGCGACGTCGGAAGCGGTGAAGCCCTCGGAACAGGCGGACAAGGCAATGATCGCTTCGGCGACCCATCGCATGCGTGGCTTGTTGATATCGATCCCGCCGACGATGACCTTGCCGACGCGGGACGGGGTTGGCAGACGCTCAAGCGTCTAATCGGCGATGAAGCACGGATCGATGCAGCTCAGAGCGTCGGCAAATCGTTCCAGCACAGCCTTGATGCGGGAGATGATTTCGGGGAATTTTTCCAGCTCACGACCGCAACCAAGTTGCCGCGTGTTATGGGCGATGACCTCGATGCGGAGCGCGCGTTCGCCTTTGGTGTAGATCTTGAGATGAAGCTGCCACAATTGAGCTTGAAGATCGTTGTCGATTTCGGTTTCAATGTGGGACTGGAGAGTGCTCCCAGGGATTTTTCGGTTTCAATTGGGACTGGAACCTAGTTAGAACGGAGCCGCTTCGAGAAGCCGCCAGTGCGGCGCGGTCTTGCGAACGGCCGGGAGGACCTTGGTCGCGATCCATTGCGCAGGCGAAGCGGAGGGCGAACGGCGCGAACGAGAATCACGATTTGGAGCTTTTTTGCCTTTGAAGGGCTGGGTTGGGAGGGGCGGGCGGGAGCGTCGGGGCGGATAGCGTCGAGCGAATCGGAAGTTCCAGAGCGGGCCGCAGGACGGCTCGTTTTCTTAGGGCCACCCCCTCTCTTAGCGGGATCGGCTGGAGGCCGCTCACGGGCCGTCCTTGGGTCTTGGCGGCCATCCCTGTCTTGGGCCTCGCTCTCAAGCCTCAATTCAGCGGATTGCACACGCCGACGCCGTGAGTGTCAACGCCGGAGCAAAATTGCATCGTTTTCCGGAGCAAAACTGCATCAATAATGCCGACGAGAATGGCCTCGAGCATGGGCTCTTCTCGTGGGCGTCAGGCTTGGGTCGGATCGTCGGACGACGGGTCGGCGTTGTTGCGGCGTGAGCGCCGCTTGCTCTGATTGAGCCTGTAGCTGTCCCCGTTCATTTCGAGGATATGGACGTGGTGGGTGAGGCGATCGAGCAGCGCGCCGGTGAGGCGCTCGGACCCGAACACGCTGGTCCATTCGTCGAATGGCAGGTTCGAAGTGACGATGGTTGAGCCGCGCTCGTAGCGCTGGCTGAATATCTCGAACAGCAGCTCGGCTCCGGTCTGCGAGAGAGGCACATATCCAAGCTCGTCGATGATCAGGAGCTTGTATCCGGCGACCTGCCGCTGCAGACGAAGCAACCGCTTCTCATCGCGAGCCTCCAGCAGTTCATGAACGAGGGCTGCGGCCGTATAGAACCCTACCGATAGCCCTTTCTGGCAGGCCGCGAGACCGATCCCGAGAGCGATGTGCGTCTTGCCCGTGCCGCTGTTGCCGACCGCGATCACGTTCTCGCGGCGGGTCACGTACTCGGAACGGGCGAGTTCCAGGACGAGGGTCTTGTTGAGCGAAGGAATCGCCGCGAAGTCGAAGCTGTCGAGGCTCTTGACCGCTGGGAACCGCGCTTCCTTGATCCGACGCTCCACCATGCGTCGCTCTCGATCGATCAGCTCCAGTTCGGCGAGGCGCAGCAGAAAGCGGATATGGTCGAGACCCTCGGCGGCGCATTGCCGAGCAAGCTTCTCATACTCGCGCAAGAACGTCGGCAGCTTGAGCGCCTTCAGGTGATGAGCGAGCAGAAGTTGGGGCGTATCGATCATGACGACGCTCCCGCCAGCAAGCTCATGTAAGTTTTGGCCGACGTCATCGCGACATGGGCTCGCGGCAGATAGGGATAGACCGTCATGTCGAGGCGCGGCGGTCGCCGCTCGATGCGGCACAGGATCAGATGCTTCACGGCGTCGAAGCCGATTGCCCCGCGCGCGATGGCGTCGCGCACCGCGCTGGCGACCTCGTCGAGAGGGAACACCTCCATCAGCCTGAGAACCTGCACGAACTCGCGCTTACCCAGTTTCCCCATCCGGGCTTCCATAAGACGCCGCAGCGTCATGAACTCTTCCGGCAACCGCCAGCCGACCAGCGGCGCAGCCTGATCGAGCGCGTTGATTTTCTGTTCGATCAACGCCAGGTAGTGCAGCGGATCGAATAGGAAGTCGTCGCGCTCGTAGGACCGGGGATGACGCGCGATGACTTCCGCGCCGCATGAGATCACCACGTCATGGACGTACCCGCGAACAAGCACGTCGCGGTGACCGTACTTCGTCGGAACCGAATAGTCGTTGAGCCGATAGCGAACCAGCGACAGCGAAGAGACCTTCGTTGGAATCTTGTCGCAGGCGTCGTACGGCGGCGGGAGTGGTCTCTGGAACGCGGCCAGATCGCGCTCCAATCTTTGGGCGATCGTCTCGTCGTGGCCGCGCAACCGGTCCGCCATCCGACCGAGGCAGCATTCCACAAGGTAGGCGTTCAACGCCTCGAAGCTCTCGAAAACCGGAATGGGGACAAGGAAGTTCCGTCGGGCATAGCCGACCAGCCCCTCGACTTTGCCTTTGTCGTTGCCTTTGCCAGGCCGACCGAAACGATCCTGGAATAGGTAGTGCGATTGCAACTCGGCGAAAACGCGCGTCCGTCGCCGCCTTCCATCGCCGAGAATGCGGGCAACCGCGATCTTGGTGTTGTCATAAAGGATTGACTGTGGAACGCCGCCAAAGAAGCTGAATGCCCGAACGTGGCCGTCACAGAAGGCTTCCGTCGTCTCCGCGGGATAGCCGACCACAAAGCAGGCGTCCGAGTGCGGCAGGTCAAAGGCGAAGAAGTGGATCTTGCGCTCGACGCCGCCGATGATGCCGATGCCTTCGCCAAAATCGACCTGAGCATGTCCCTGCGGATGCTCCAGCGGCACAAACATCTCTTGAGCCTGCAGACGCGAGCCGGCCACGTAATCCTTCACAATCGTGAGGCCGCCCGCGAAGCTGTATTCGTCCCGAAGCCGCTCGAAGATTTGCTTCGCAGTATGCTGTTGCTTCCTCGGACGCGACTTGTCCTCCAGGAGAATGCGGTCGATCACCGGGATGAACGGATCAAGCTTCGGCCTGGCCGGCGCCTTCGTGCGCACGTAACCCGGCGGCGCCGAGAACTTCATCATCTTGGCGACCGTCCGGGGATCAATCCCGAACCGCCGCGCCGCCTCGCGACGGCTCAGCCCCTCAATCTGAACCGCATAGCGAACACGTCCATAAAGCTCCACGACCTTCATCCCCCGCCCTTTGCCTAATGCAAAGGACCACCTGCTGCCGGATTTTTACTCCGGCGCTACCGGAATATCCGGCCGCTTCAGTGAGGGATTATTGCTCCGGCGCTTATAGCTGGCTTAGAGGCGCGACAAGAGCCAGGGAGAGCACGAGCGCCGGACGCGAAAAGGGGCGGGGACCTTTCGCTCCCCGCCTTGAGGGGCTGGCGTCAGCTCTTGAAGGCGTCGATTTGAGCGGCTGCGGCCTTCTTCTCGACTAGGTTAGCTTCGGCCGGGGCTTCGTAGGCTTTCCAGTCTTTGGCCGGTGAGGCTCTTGTAGGCTTCGACGGCGCCGTGGGCTGCGGCGAGGAGGGCGTAGGCTTGCATCGCCATGTCGGCGGCGAAGTCGCGGGCGCGCTGCGCCTTGCTTTCGAGCCCGTACGGGGCGTCCTCGTTGTCGATGTCGGCGGCTCGTATGGTCGCCTCGCGGGCTTGTTTGACCCGTTCGGAGTAGAAATTGCCCGCCCCGATCGCGGAGCCGACGATGGCGCCGACGATGCGCTGGAAGTGCATCTCGGTGGCGCGTTCGTTGAGGGAGCCTTGGAAGGCCTGGGCCATTTGCTCGAGAGTGGTGACCTGCGCGATCCGGATTTCGTCGTATTCGGGGAGGGTGGGGCCGAAGCGTTCGGCGACGTTATTCGCGAGGCCGTCGTGGGGGCAGAGCTGGCGGGCCATTTCGAAGGTGAGGGCGGGGCGGGCCTTGGTCTTGGGGGAGGATTTGGAGCGGTTGGAGGCCTTTTCAGCGATCCTTTTCATCTTAAGGCCGTGGGCCGCTGGCCCTTTGCCAGCGCGTTCCTCTCGGCGCGGCGCAAAAAAGCCCGGCCCGGGCGACCATCAAGGCATCGGCGCGGTCGGCGTGTGGGGGAGCCGATTTTGTCGAGCGGCATGGGAAGAAGTTGCGCGTTAGCGCGCTTTGCGCTCGGCAAAATTGGGGGGACCGCGCGGCGACCGTGACGATCTTGCTTGGCCTTGTTGGTCGACCGGGCTGGGCTTAACGGCGCGCATAAACCGAGAGGAACGGGATGGCGAATGGCTCGTGAGCGGCTCTTGGTGGCCTTAAGATGAAAAGGTCGCCGGAAATGGCTGTTGTGACGGCCGCGACGTCCTCCCCCAAGACCGAGGCCCGCCCCGCCCTCACCTTCGAAATGGCCCGCCAGCTCTGTCCCCACGAGGGCCTCGCAGCGCGGGACCCGTCGCCGAACGCTTCGGCCTCGCCGTCCCCGACGGCGCGCATCGCCTGGGCGATCATGACGACAGGCGAGCTCGGCCAATGTCGTCGCTGTTTCCGGCGAGGCTTGTTGACGGCCTGCCGCTATGCGGCGCCTATCGGAGCATCCGAGCATGGGCGTTGAGTCTTTATGGGCGGAGGCGAATGTCGAGGCGCGCGCGGATTGAGCCGCGCGGCCAGGTTGACGAAGCGCGAGCGGGGCGCTCGAAGCGGATTGAGCTTGAGCGGCTCAGTCTTGGCGGCTGAGGGGTGATGGGGTCGGTCAGGCGCCAGAGGGCGGCGCCGGCTCGCTATCGTAGTCTTCGGCCGGGTCTGTCTCGAATGAGAGGCCTTCGTAGAATTCCGCGAGCGGGATGGAGAGGCCGATTTCCGGCATATCGAGGGGATCGCCAGGCTTGAGGACGAGGACGCTCCATGCGTCTTGGGTTCGGGCGTAGACGGTTGCGCCGACGCCGTCCTGTTCGAGCATGACGTAGCGCTGGACAGATGGGGTGGCCTGGATATTCGCGGGCCTTGAAGATCCTGTCGCGGCGGGTCGTGCTTGGGCTGAGCACTTCGAAGACGACGACGGGGTCGCGGACGATAGTAGCGGTCGGATCGAGGGGGGAGCAGACGACCATTCCGTCGGGGTAGCGGATATGGCCTGCGGCGACCTGAAACTTGAGGTCGCTGCCGTGGAATTGACATGGCGCCGAGCGCCAGGCACGCTGTCGCGCCGCAGCTCCACGCGCTCGAGGCGCCGGTCGGGGTCGGAATGCCCTGGTCTGCGGTTCGCCGGGAGTTCATCACCTCACTTCGCACTGGGTGGGGAGAGCAGAGTTTTTTCTGGCAGCGTTACGGTGCGACAAGGCGGGCGTACCGGCTGGTGTCGCCGCTCCCGGTGACCACCAGGCTGTTCAGCCTGAAGAGTCCGTGGAAGTCGTAGAACCAGGACGGCGGGTGGTCCCTCCACCCCTTGGTCCGCTTCTTGTGCTTCTTCCGCAGCATGATGCAGAGCGTGTAGATCGTGTAGTTGGCGATGCTCTTGAAGTGCATTCGAGAGTTGCCGGTCTTGAAGTAGTTTCCCCACCCTCTCAGGATCGGATTGACCTCTTCCTTGATGAGGAGGGGTAGGTCGCGGTGCTGACCAATTCGGACAACCTCACGGACCTTCTTCTTGACCGACGCCATCGCCTTGGGAGCCGGATGATAGTAGGTCTTCATTTCCCCGGTGCGCTTCGACGGCTGCACCGCGAAGCGGTGGCCGAGGAAGTCGAACGGCTCATTTCGGACGTCAACGATCCGAGTCTTCTGTGCGTTAAGCGTGAGACCCAGCCGGTCGAGAACCTTGCGGGCCTCGTCGAGATAGAGCTCGGGCGCTTTGCTGCACAGGATGACGAGGTGAGTGGCGCGGGGGGATCGCACCCCCGCGCTCTCGCAGAACCGTACGTGACACTCGCGCGTCATACGGCTCCCATTGTTCGGCCGCGTCCGAAGAGCAAGGCCCAATGAACAAACAAGCCGGTCTGGCGGCGCGCGATGCGTTGCAGCCAGTGGATGGCCCGTGTCTTGTGCCTACGCAGGGACTTGAACTTCCGGTCGGCCGATCGCGCCAAAAAGACGTCGATGCGCCGTAGGGTCGGGTAGAGAGCCGACGGGTAGAACCGCCCGTAGTAGTTGATCCAGCCGCGGATATGCGCATTGAACATGCGCGCCAGATCATCCAGCGTCTTGTCGCTGCGTTGGTGAAGGGACCAGCTTCGGACCGTCTGGCGGATCGCCTTGAGCGCTTTGTCGCTGGCCGCCGGACTGAACGAGACGCCGACCTTCCCTCCTCGCCGTCGCGACAGCCTCGGCCTGAAGGTGTAGCCGAGGAAGTCGAACTTGTGGTCGGGAGGGTTTCCGCGCCGATCATCATCCTTGCAATAGACGATCTTCGTCTTCTCCGGATGAAGCGTCAGCCCGCATTCCACGAACCGCTTCTCAAGGGCATTCCCTAGCGCCGCTGCTTGCTCCTCACTTCGGCAATGGCAGATCGCATCGTCAGCGTAGCGCTCGAACGGGATGTCGGGATGGTTCCGCTGCATCCACGTGTCGAACGCATAGTGGAGAAAGAGATTGGCCAGAAGGGGACTGATCACCCCTCCTTGCGGCGTCCCTCTCTCCCGCTCGATGCGGCTCCCGTCCGCCGTCTGCATCGGCGCCTTCAGCCATCTCTCGATGTACCGCAGCGCCCACGGGCAGTCCGTGTGCTTGCGCACCGCCCGCATCAGCAGGTCCGTCTCGATGCTGTCGAGCAAAGACACCACAGACTACCCATTCCCAAGACGTTCCGACTTCAGTGGTGATCACCCGCAGGCGCCATCCCTTCCAAGGATGCCGCCTGGCCGTGATCAACGGGCTGAAGTCGGCGCGGCGTGCCGTTGTTATTGGTGGTGCTGCCCGATGGCAGCCGATCTCTCATTCCGTCAGCCTGGACGGACTGGTTTGGGAGCTGCGGCATCGACGCGCCGGGAGAGGTTAAGGAGGGCGAGGACCTTTGCGCAGTGGGTGATTTGATCAAGGCGCGCGCCGTCATCGACGCTCTTCTCAGCCGACTCGCCGAGTCGGTCCCCAGAGAGGAGGGCGACCATGCAGTTGGAGTTGGCGTTTCTCGAACGGCCCGTGGCGCCGGCGGCCCGGATGGAGGGGCCTTGGGATCAAATCGATCCGCAGGCCCAGATCGCAGCGCTGGACATCCTCTCGCGTCTCATCGCGCAGATGCTCGCGGGCGGCTCAGCGCTGGAGACAAGCGATGAGTGACATCCAGAAGATCAACTCCAGTCACCTTGCCCGCGTGGCCGTCGTCTATTTGCGCCAGTCCAGTTCCGCCCAGGTTGAGCACAACCGCGAGTCGACCGATCGACAGTACGCCCTGGCGCATAAGGCCAGTGAGCTTGGGTGGCCGACCGATCGGGTTGTTGTCATCGACGAGGATCTCGGTCTGACGGGTTCCGGCGCAGTCGCGCGATCAGGCTTTGCCCGGCTGACCGCCGAGGTCGCCCTCGGACACGTCGGTCTGGTGTTGGGCCTGGAGGTGTCCAGATTGGCCCGCAACAATGCCGACTGGTATCGGCTCATCGACCTGTGCGGCCTGTCCGACACGTTGATCGGCGATGCGGACGGGGTCTATCACCCGGCGCTGTTCAACGACCGGCTCCTGCTCGGGTTGAAGGGCACAATGAGCGAGGCGGAGCTCTACGTCCTGCGGGCCCGGCTCAACGGCGGCATCCGCAACAAGGCGGCGCGTGGCGAGCTTCGGCGCGGCCTCCCGGTCGGTTTTGTCTGGGGCGAGGCCGACGGCGAAGTTCGCTTCCACCCCGATGAAGCCGTGCGTTCGACGATCGCTTCGGTCTTCACGCGATTCGCCGAGACCGGTTCGGCGCGGCGGGTGTGGCTGTGGTTAGGGCCTTCGCCTGCCGCTGCGGATGCATCAGCGGAGCGAGATCCGCTGGGTGGAGGCCAGCTACACCGCCATCCACCACGTGTTGAGCAATCCGGTCTATGCGGGCGCATACGCCTACGGCAAGACGCGCCGGGAGGTCACGCTCGACGCCTCTGGCCGGCGCAAGAAGCGCATGCGACACTTGCCCCAGTCCGAGTGGCAAGTGCTGATCAAGGAGCACCATGAAGGCTTCATCGATTGGCCAACGTACGAGGCCAACCAAGCCCGGCTCGCCGCCAACACCCGCCCTGGCCCGCACAAGGCGGGCGGCGCCGTGAGAGAGGGCTCGGCGCTCCTGCAGGGTCTGGCCAGCTGCGGCCACTGCGGCCGGCGTTTGAAGACGCACTACAGCGGACGCAACACTACCCCTGGATACCATTGCCCGGGCAAGACCATTGTCGAGGGCCGCGGCTGTTATTGTCTCAGCGTGGGCGGCGTGCAGATCGACCGGGCGATCGCAAAGACCGCGCTGGAGCCGGCCAAGCTCGCCGCCACCGTCGCCGCCGCGGAGCGCCTCGAGGCCGACGGCGAAGCCGCGCTCAAGCAATGGCGGCTGGGCGTCGAACGCGCGAACTATGAAGCCAGCCGCGCCGAGCGTCGTTACATGGCGGTCGACCCGGACAACCGGCTCGTCGCCCGTGGACTCGAGCGCGAGTGGGAGCAGCGCCTGGCGGACCTTGAGGCCGCGAAGGATGAACTCGCCCGCCGCCTGGAGCAACGCCCCCGCGTCCTCGGCCAGGAGGAGCGCGAGCGCCTGCTTGCCCTCGGGACCGACCTCGCCACTGTCTGGGATGCGCCGACGACCACGCCGCGCGACCGCAAGGAGCTTTTGCGGGCCCTCATCGAGGAAGTGATCCTCTCGGTTGACCGTGACAAGTCGACGGCCCACCTCACACTGCGCTGGAAGGGCGGCGCGTTGACCGATCTCGACGTGCCGCTGCCTCGTTCGAGACCCGCAACAGTTCGAACCGATGAAGAGACCCTGGACCTCGTGCGCCGGCTGGCGGCCCTCTATCCGGACACGGTGATCGCCGGCATTCTCAATCGCCAGGGGCGGACGACCGCCCGCGGCCATCGCTTCGAGGCCAATCGGTTCGCCAGTTTGCGGACCCATTGGCGCATCCCGTGCTTCCAGCCCAAGCCGGAGGTCACCGCAGGAGAGATCATGACGGTCGCCGCGGCGGCGGCCACGCTGAACGTCGCGCCATCGACCCTGCATCGCTGGCTCAATGACGGCCTTATCCCCGGTGAGCAGGCGACCCCGGGCGCGCCCTGGCGCATCCGCATGACCGATGAGCTCAAAGCGAAGTTCACCGAGGCGGCCGGCGACGGCTTCATCACTATGCAGGAGGCCACCCGCGCGCTCGGCGTGACCCGCCAGACTGTGTTGCAGCGTGTAAAGCGCGGCGAGATCGAAGCCGCTCACGTCACCAAAGGCGGCAAAAGAGGATCACGGATCAAAGTGATAGCGAGCCAACCCACTCTCTTCGACCGCATTTAATAACCCTGAGGGCAGTATGAAGCGGACTCCAAGAAGGCCTTGATGTCGATGTCGAGCGCCCAGTCGTATCGCCAGCAGCGCTGACGTGTCGTGCGCACGGCGTCAATCGCCGAGCGGCCGGGCCGGTATCCGTAGGAGTCGCCATGGAACCGAGGCTCCACAAGCGGCTCCAGGAACCGTTTGACCACCGTCTGGGCTATGCGGTCGGCGACCGTGGGAATTCCCAGCGGCCGCGTCTTGCCGTCGCCTTTCGGTATGTCGACCCGCCGCACCGGAGGCGGAAAGTAGCTGCCGGACGACAGCCGATCCCAGAGCTTGTAGAGGTTGTTCGTAAGATCAGCCTCGAAGTCCGCAATCGACTGGCCGTCCACGCAAGCCGCTCCCTGGTTGGCTTTGACCCTTTTATAAGCTTCCCACACCTCCCGTTTCGGAATGTCGTACGGCTTTGCTCTGTCCATGAGGTTCCTCCCGTTGCCGGTTGACCTCCGTCCAGAGCTGAACAACGCAACCCCTTCGCTCCAGCGCCGTTACAGCGCCTTCGCCGCTGTCGGGTCGGAGGAGGCGCGCTCAGTTGCCTGCGCGCTTGCCTCCGTCCGCCGCTCAAACTGGACGTGCAGTTTTCCCGCATCCAGCTTTCATGGATGGGCTTGCGCAGCCTGAAGCGACGGTATCAGAGAGACTAGGCCGATCAGCTTGAACTCCTCGCTCCGCAGCCGTTTCGTCGAATAGTGCTTCCAGCCTGTGTTCCTCCATCGCTTCGCGTGGTGGGACCAGAGCCGTCGCACAATCCAGCCATCCAGCTGATGAAAGAGTTTTCTGACATGAGAGCGGCAAAAGTAGTTTCCCCATCCTCGGACGATCGGGTTGATCGACTTGATCAACTCGCCCATTCGTAGAGGCACACGCCTCTTCGTCAGAGCTCTGATTTGGTCTTTGAATCGGTCAACCGACTTCTGCGTGGGAATAGCGTAGAGACCCTGTCGCGTCAGCTTGGATTTGATCCGATCATGGGATAGCTTGAACTGTCTTTTTCCACGTTTGATCTTAAATCCCAGAAACTCGAACCCATGGGCCACGTGCACAATTCGGGTCTTGTCCCGGTTGAGCGTGACGCCGAGTTGTTCGAGAATCTTTGCCGCCCGAGCCAAAACATGTTCGGCTTCGGCTCGAGTCCGACAGGTCACCACCCAGTCATCCGCCCACCGTGTGAGTTGATACCCTTGCCGCCTCATCTCCTTGTCGAAGGGAGTGAGAAGGATATTGCTCAACAGCGGCGAGATGACCCCGCCCTGCGGGGTTCCCCGTGGAGTTGCATACTGGCGACCCTCCTCTTGGTAGCCCGCCGTGAGCGTTTGCTGAATGAGCTTCAGCACCCGGCCATCGGCGACTTGCTTCCCGATAAGAGCCATGGCTTTTCGTGGTCCACGGAGCCAAAATAGTCTTTTAAATCCGCGTCAACGATCCACTCGTTTCCAGCCTCCACTTCGCGCCAAATCTTGCTCAGGGCGTCGGCCGTCTTGCGACCCTTCCGATACCCAAAGCTGCTCGGAACGAAGACTTCCTCGGGGATCGGCTCCAGGCGGTTAACCATGGCCTGCTGGCACACGCGGTCGTAGACCGAGGGAATGCCTAACGGCCTCGTCTTCCCCAGAGCTCCTCTTTTCGGTATCTCTATCCGTCGCACGGGTTGCGCTTGATAGGTTCCGTCTCGAAGCTCTCGATGCGGCCTGTCTAGATTGATCTCCAGATGGACCTCGAAATCTTCGATCAATTATTCCATCCGTGCCGCCACTCCCCCGGTTGGCTCGAACGCGCTCCCACGCAAGCATCAAGTTCGTGCGTGAGTAGACCTTGTCCACTAGTGAGTGGACCTTCTGCTTCAGACCTTCGAGGCCGAGATGGTCCGACAGTCTCCTGGGCGCGTGTCGTTCGGGTTTTTCACATAGGGAACTTTCCATCTGCACGCTCCTTTCTCATCTGTCTCGACCGATCCTGTCCCGAACCCTCCACGAACGTCCTTCCCCGGATCACTCACGATCCGCCGTCTCCGGTCACGCGAGTTATTCGTCTCGCGCTTCAGGTACTATTACGTTCTCCGACTCCTGCATGAGCATCGTTTCCCATTTCGCTTTCGCTTATAGGGTCGCTTACCCGGCTTGCAGCCGGGACGCATGCAGGTCTCCTGGGGTCACACGTGAATCTTCCGTATCGTGCCGCCAGCAAACACCTTGGTGCGATGGGTGAATGAGAAACGCCTTCGCCCCCATAGTGCGGGCTCGACCTTGCCCCATCTTTGGCCGACCTGTTCGTCTTCGGGGTGGCCCCCATTGACTACAGCCCGATACTTCTCCTCATGCCCTTCGGATTCCAGATCGCTCCGGACACCCTGCCATCCGGTACTCGAGCAACCGGCTCCAGGTCCGCCTTGGCTGTGTCCGGCTTTCGCCTTCGTGCCCGTTTAGGCTTCTCCATACCGCCTTGCTTTCCCGGCCAGCGAGGCATTACCCCCGCTTTCGGATACGACGCTCCTCATCCGAGCGCCGAGGGGACTTCAACCCCCCTGACTCACGCGCTGCCCAGCACACACTACGAGTTGCTCCGCCCCTGTGCCCCGCATCGGTACTCTCATCCTCGCAGGGGCCGCCTGCTTGGATTCCTCCCTTCGCATCGGAGCGACAGGTTCCCACGTTCCGTACAAGAGCCTGACTCAAAGTCACGCCGCCTTCATGCCGGATGCCGCCTGGGCGGCAAGGCGCCTTGACAATAAGAGTATATACTCCTATTTGATCAAGGGCATGAAAACGAGGACCATCAGCATGTTGTCCGAATCGCTCGCCGCTCCTGAAGAATGCACCTGTCTCGCCGTCCGTCAGGCCGCTCGGCGGGTCACCCAGTTCTATGATCAGTTTCCGGTGCCGACGGGTCTGCGGACAAACGCAATTCTCGATCCTGGCCAAGCTTCGGCGGCAGGGAGAGATGACGATCAACGAATTGGCCGCTGCGATGGTGATGGATCGCACCACCCTTGGCCGCAACGTCCTGCCGCTCGAACGCGAAGGCCTGATCAGCATCGAGCCCGGCCGGACCGACCGCCGCAGCAAAACGGTGAAGCTGACGGCCGAGGGCCGCGCGCGGCATAACGAAGCGCTCCAGCGCTGGCGCACGGCGCAGGCGGGTTTTGCGCGCGCTTTCGGCGAGGAACGCACGGTCCTCTTGCGATCCCTCCTTCGCGAGGCGACTGGAGCCGAACTCGCGGAAACATCGATGACCCACTAGCAGGGAACCCCATAGGGTCCGCCTACGAGGAGGTCCCGCCCATTTAAGCGCATATACGCCTTTACTGGAGGAGGTGAAGTTGGCCGATATCGCAATTGATCGCGTGCCCTCACACGCGTCTTCTCCACCCGATGGCTGTTCACCGCTTCGGCCGCCGGGTTCACCGCGACGAGCCTCCTTTGCGGGCTCGCCTGGAACATCGAGAGCATGATCGTCTTCCGCGCTCTCCAGGGACTCCTCGGCGCGTCGATGATCCTGACGGTCTTCACCTCGTCGTTCCACTATTTCCAGGGACCCCGCAGGGTCTATTCCGCAGCCGTGATCGGCACGATCGCTTCGGTCGCGCCGACGCTCGGGCCAGTAATCGGCGGCTTCATCACCGACACGCTCGACTGGCGCTGGCTCTTTTACGTCAATCTGGCGCCGGGCCTGGCCATCACGGTGCTCGTCCCGTTCCTCGTCAAGATCGACGAGCCCGATCTCTCGCTGCTCAAGGGAGCCGACTACCCTGGCGTCGCGCTGATGGCGATCGCGCTCGGCACACTGGAATACGTGCTCGAAGAGGGCGCGCGGTGGAACTGGTTCGACGACGCGACCATCCGCGATTGCGCGGTGATCTCCTCGATCGCCGGCGTCCTGTTCGTGATCCGCAGCCTCACTTTCCCGCGCCCCGTGGTTGATTTGCGCGCGCTCCTCAATCGCAACTTCACACTCGGCTGCGTGCTGTCATTCGTGACCGGCGTCGGCATTTTCTCGACCATCTACCTGACGCCGCTCTTTCTCGGCTACGTGCGCGGCTTCAGCGCCTGGCAGACGGGAACGGCGGTCTTTTCGACCGGGGCGGCCTCCCTGATCGCCGTCCCGGTCTACATCCTGCTCGCGCGCAAGTTCGACACCCGCTGGCTCATGATGGCCGGCCTCGTCTCTTTCGGCCTCTCGATGTGGAGCTTCAGCTTCATCACCCACGACTGGGGCGCGGGAGAGCTCCTTTGGCCGCAGATCCTACGCGGCTTTCCCCAGGTGTTCGCGGTCGCTCCGGCGGTCAACCTCGGCCTCGGCAGCCTGCCGCCCGACCGTCTCACATATGCGAGCGGCTTGTTCAACATGATGCGCAACCTCGGCGGCGCGGTCGGCATCGCCATCTGCGGGGCGATCCTCAACGACCGGACCAATTTTCATTTCCTCGCCATCGCGTCGAACCTGACGCAGGCCAATGGCGCCATGGCGAGGTTCGTCGACGGCGTCGAGCAGCGCGACGGCGCCGTGCTGGGTCTGCCCAACGCGCACGCCGCCGCTCTCAAGCAGATCTGGAATCTCGCCTACCGCGAGGCCTCGACGCTCGCCTACGCCGACGCCTTTCGCGCCATCATGATCGCTTTCATCGCCGCGGCCTTGCTGGTTCCCCTCATGCGCAAGGTCGCGGTCCCCGCGAGGCCGGTGACGAACTCACACGCGCCCCCGATCTCAACCGATAAGGAGATGACCCATGAGGTTTCAGCGCGCCTTCGGCGCTGGAGCGTGGCGCATATTTGCGGGCAGAAAAACGACACGTCGGACGCGGCGGCGATATGCGAGGCGGTGATGCAGCCTTCGATGCGATTTGTTGGCGTGGCTCGCCGGGGAACCAGGAGGCGTTGATGTGTCACGAGACGCCGAAGATGTTGATCTCGCGACGCCCGCAACTGCTCAATGGGCTGCGCGGTCACTTGACCGACGTCGGCGTCATCGGGGCGCAGGAGCCAGACGTCTTCACCTTCGGCTGCCTCGTCGAAGACAGCGCTACGCGCCGACAAACCGGATCTTTCCACGACGCTGGGTCGAGTGGCGTTCGGCAGGCCCATGGCGGGTATGTTCGACTGTTCTACAGAGCCGCGTGCGCCAACCGCTCACGCAAAGGCGGGGACGACGAAATCGATGAACGCGCGCATCTTCAGCGGCAGGCGATTCCGCGTGTCATAGACGAGGTGTACAGGAGGGGGCGGAGGCTCGAAGGAGTGGAGCACGATAGTCATGCGCTTGCTGCGCACGAAGTCGATGACTTGATAGGACAAAACACGGACGAGCCCCACTCCGGACAGCCCGGCGACGATCGCCGCATCGATCGTGTTGACGCTCAAGCGCGAGCGAAACGTGACCGCAACTTCGGCGGTTCCCGATTGAAAGCTCCAGGCGGCGGGCGAGGACACGCTGTCGAAAGAAATTACGCTATGGGGGCAAGATCTTCGGGCGTCGCCGGAGCGCCGTTCGCCGCCAGATACTCGGGGCTGGCGCAGACCACCCGCCGGACCGACCCCAGCCGCGTGGAGATCAGGCTGCTGTCGGGCAACGCTCCGATGCGGATCGCGACGTCGATCTGATCGTCCAAGAAATGAGCGACCCGGTCGGTCAGCGCCAGCCCGACCGCGACGTCAGGGTAGGCGGCGAGGAACCGTGTCACCACCGGCAGTACATGCAGCCGGCCGAACATTGTCAGCGCCGTGACCACGAGGTCTCCCTTGGGCTCCATGTATTCGCCAACGGCGGCGCGCTCCGCTTCGCTCAGCTGCTCCAGGATCGCCTTCGCGGCCGTGACATAGGATCGCCCGGCCGGTGTGAGCTCCAGTCCCCTGGATGATCGGATCAGGAGGCTGGCCTTGAGATGGCTCTCGAGCTCGGCGACCTTGCGGCTGACCGTCGCAAGCGGAAGCCCAAGTTTCCGACTCGCCTTCGAGAAGCTGTCGCTCTCAACGGCCGAGAGCAGCACGGACATGGCGTCGAGGCGGTCCAAAAGCCCTTCCAAATTATAAGAGGTTGCTTCTCGATTTTAGCGTCTGCCGGATATCCGTGGAAGGCGTACATGCGCACACGGACACTGCGCGGGCGCTCCGTCGCGAGCGTCTGATGGTTGGATTGCCGGCTTCCATAGGCGATGCTCTCATGACGTATCGGTTCTTCAGAACGTTGGACACTCCCGGCATCCGGGCCGCCCGTGCGGCGAACGGCGTGGGGGAACTGTGGGAGACGACGGACGTCGACAGACCGGCTGACCGGTTCTCCCCGAACGAGACCGCTTTCATCGCGGAGCGCGACAGCTTCTATCTCGCCACAGTCTCGCAGACAGGATGGCCCTATATCCAGCATCGCGGGGGTCCTCGCGGTTTTCTGCGGGTTCTGGACGAAAGTACGCTTGGCTTCGCCGACTTCCGCGGCAACCGGCAGTATCTCACCCTCGGCAATCTGGTCGACGACGATCGGGTCGCGCTGTTCGTGATGGACTACGCGCGCCGCCACCGCCTCAAGATCCTGGCGCGCATGTCCGCGCACGACCTCAAGGCCGAAGGCGACCTCGGCGCGCGCCTTGACCGGTCCTCTGACGCTGGCAAAAGGCGGCGGCAGTCCGCATGGGTTATCCTAATCGCCGGCGAAACTCCGCTGCGCCCGCGGTCAAGAAATTGTTGGCGTGCTCGTACAGAAAGCCGCAGCCGGCGGCAACGAACTCGGCGGCGGTATCGCTGACGACAAGTGTTCCGGCGATCTTGCCAGCGGCTCGGATCTGCGCGGCCGCTCGCTTCACCGCAGCCTTGACCTCGGCATGATGCGGCTGCGCCGGATGGCCCATTGAATGCGAGAGGTCATTCGGTCCGATGAAATAGACATCGACGCCCTCGACCTTCAGCATGTCCGGCAGGCTCTCAATCGCGGTCAGGAACTCGATCATTGCGACGACGACCTTGTCCTCGTAGTCTTTTGGCCGAGTGTAGCGCACGGTCTCTACGATCTGCCGCGCGGCTGCGGTCGAATCGACGTGCGGAACGATGATTCCTCCCGCGCCCGCGTCCAGATAACGCGCGATGAGATGGGGCGCATTGGTCTCCGGACGGACGATCGACTCGATTCCCGCGGCCCTTGCGGCCCGGCACATGTCCTGCACCCGCTCCACCGAAGCGACGCCATGCTCGCAATCGATGAACACACCGTCGAAATCGAGCCCCCCAATGAATTCCGCCAGCGAAGGGCTCGGGTGGTCAGGGTTGATGACAACTACGACCTCGCCACGCTTCAGTTTGTCCTTGAAGAGATTGGCCATGGCGCTCCATCCAGAAGACGACCGGTCCGTCTTGCGAACGCCGCCGCGCCGCCGAGATGTTCGTGTCTAGCTAGCGGACGAAGGTCGCTCACGGTGACGCCGACGTGACAAGCAGGATTGTCCTCCGTCGCGCACCCTCATTCCGACGAATAGTTGATCGGCGGCGCGTCCTTCACCGCGACGGCAAAAGCTAGGCAGCGGATCGATGCGTTGGCGCTCACAGGCTTGAGACTATGCACCGCGTTGGGCGGGATCTTGACGAGGTCGCCCTGGCGGATCTCCCTCGTGTCGCCCTCGATCGTCATAAATCCGCGTCCGGTCAACACGTAGTAGAACTCGAACGTAGGATGGGAATGCGGATGGACTTCTCCGCCGCCCATCACCTCGAATTCGCTGACCAGTTCGAGGTGGCCGCCAAGCGTCTCGTCCCGCATTTCGCGCGGCTTGAACAGCCACCAGACCGGTACCGTGCCCTGATGTTCCGGCGAGGCCGGGACGTCCTCGATCGATCGCACATCCATCTCGATTTCCCGCTTCCCCCGGCGTTCCCGCTAAGAGCGGCGACCCGCTCTCGAAGCGCGGAGCCTCAACAGACCCGGCTATTTATAGACCCGTCGGCGACCGCCACGAAACTGTCAACGTTGGCGGGAGTCACCAATGTGAAGGGGATGAGAAAGTCCTTCGGCAGGTTGACGCGCTTCACCGCCAGGTAGCAGCCCCAGACGCCGCCGCCGCCCTGCCCTTCGGGATCCTGGAACACGGTCGCGGCGAGGTCGCCGCTCTTGATTGCGGCAAGCGCCTCCGGCAGTCCGTCCACCCCCGCCATCGGGATCTTCAGCCCGGCCTGCTTCACCACCTGCAACGCGCCGAGGATCATGTCGTCGTTGTTCGCGACAATGAAATCGTAGGTCTTGTCCTTCGCAAGGAGGCTCTCGGTGACCGCCTGCCCCTTCCCGCGGTCGTAGTCGGCGTATTGCTCAACAAACTCGATCTTGTCACCGAGCCCGGCGCTGTTGAGATAGTTCTTGAGGCCGTCGTTGCGGGCGATGTCGGTGACCTGTCCGGCGACGCCGCGAAGATAGACGCCGTGAAGCTTGGGCTTGCCGAGCTTCTTGTAGAGCGCCTCAAGAAACTGCCCGAGCTTAACGCCAGAATTTGTCTGGGCGGAGCCGACGAAAGTGACATAGTCGCCGCCGCTCGCCTTGCCGTTGAACTGGACGACCGGGACGCCTTTCTTATTCGCGGCGTCGATCGAGGCGACGGAGGCGTCGAGGCTCGCCGCCTCGAAAGCGAGGCACTTGATGCCCTTCGACAGCATCGTCTCGACGTTGCTCAGTTCCTTGTTCGTATCGTTGAACGCGTCGGCCTCGATGCATTCGACGCCAAGCGCCTTGCACGCGTTCTCTGCCGCCTTCTGAAGCGCCGCGACATAGGGAAAGGCGAGGTTCTGATACGAGATCCCTATGGTCATCTTTTCCTGCGCCTTCAGGGCGCCGCCCGAAGCGGCAAGTAGGCCGGCTGCGATCGCCAGCGCCGATGCGACATGTTTCGCCATTGTCCACCCTCCTACACTTTGCGGACGAAGCGGCGTCCGCCTGCTCCAAACCGATGCGCTGGCAGTCCCCAACCATCTACGCGCGTCCGCGCCCGTCGGGCCTTGCGAGACCGAGCTTAGCAGCTTTTGCTGGATTGTCGACAATTTTGTTGCTTGCTCACGCAAATAGGACGAAAATTGGGTCCCAAACGCTCTTGTCATGACCACGATTGTCAACAATTTTCCGCATGAATGACAACTCGGCCGAGGATCCCTCCCGGGCGTCGGCTTCGTCGAGCCCTGGCCCCGCTACGGATCCGGCGGCCGAGCTGATCACCCGCGCCATCGAGCGCGACATCTTTCGTGGTCGTTTGCGCCCGGCCGAAAAGCTGCGTGAGGAGGAGCTGGCCGAGCGCTTCGAAGCCTCTAGGCATCATGTCCGCGCAGCGCTGGCGCGGCTGGCGCAGATCGGAATCGTCATCAAGGAGCGCAATCGGGGCGCCTTCGTGCGCCGCTTCACCGCTGACGAGGTCCGGCAGATCTACGAGATCCGCGAGATCCTTCAGCGTCAGGCAACCCTGCGGATCGCTCTGCCAGCCGCGCTGGAGACGGTCCGGAGGCTGTCGGCGATCAACGATGGCTATGAGGAGGCGGTCCGAAGCGGCGACTTCCACCGCATTCACGAAACGAACGACCGCTTCCACACGGAGTTGTTCGGCCTTTGTGGGAACGAGCTCCTCGTCTCTCTCATCAAGAATTACATGGAGCTGACCTACGCCATCCGCGGCGCGGCGTTCAGCGATCCGGAAAACCTCGACAAATCTCGCGAGCATCACAGGGTCATGCTGAAGCTGCTCTCGGGCACGGATTCGTGGGCCCTCGCCCAGATCTGCGTGGACCACATCCAGATCACGAAGGAGCAGTACCTATCGGCGCTCAGGCAAAGCGTGGAAGAGCCAGCGCTTGCGTCGAGGATGGGGCCATGACGTCCTGCGGGTCACGACGCCCACCCTCGTCGCGGCCGCGGCTCTCGCGTCTCTGCTCCACCGCCGGGAGCGGCCCTGGTGTATTTTGCGCCCCGTTTCGATTTCAGCCGCTCGCGCCTTGACAGGCTTCCGAGTTTGTAGCCTATAGGCTATAAGGAGATGGCATGTTCGAAGCCGCCGTTCCGGACCTGAGCGCTTCGTCGGGCTCAGAGCGGGCCGCCGATCCGCATGGTCCGGATCAGCAAGAGCTTTCTTGGCACGCATGCGGTTCGCGAGGTCGATCTGGAGGTGAACGGCGGCGAGGTTCACGCGATTGTCGGCGAGAACGGGGCCGGCAAATCCACCCTCATGCGGGTGCTCGCGGGGAGCTATTCCGACTATTCGGGCGACATCTACGTCAACGGCGCGCCGGAGCGCATCGAGACGCCGCGGCGCGCGCGAGAGCTCGGGTTCGCCTTGGTCCACCAGGAGCTCAGCCTCGTGCCCGAGCTCTCTGTCGCGGAAAACATGTTCCTCGGCAGGGAGGCGCGCTCGAAGATCCCCGGGTTCATCGACCGCCGCGCGACCGAGCGGCGAGCGGCCGCGATCCTGCAGGAAGTCGAGGCCGGCATTTCGCCTCGCGACAGAGTCGGCTCGCTGTCGCTCGCGAAGCAGCAGCTCGTCGAGATCGCCAAGGGCATATCGACCGAGCCGCGCGTGCTCATTCTTGACGAGCCGACGTCGTCGTTGACCCAGCCGGAGATCGACGACCTGTTCCGCGTCGTGCGCTCCGCCAGGGAGAGGGGCGTCGCGATCCTCTACATCTCCCACAAGCTGCCGGAGATCTTCGCTCTTGCCGATCGCATCACTGTCATGCGGGACGGGCGAAAGCTGGGCTCCCGTCCGGTCAGGGAGTGGACCGAGCCTGAACTCGTGCGTGAGATGGTGGGGCGGTCGCTCGCCGAGTTCTTTCCCCGCCAACACGAGTCCATCGAGCAGACACCGATCCTTGAAGTGCGCTCGCTCTCCCAGGACCCGTATTTCGCCGACGTGAGTTTCTCGATCCGTCGCGGCGAGATCGTTGGAATCGATGGCCTGATCGGCTCCGGGCGAACGCGACTGGGCAAGGCCCTGTTCGGCCTCGCACGGGCGGACTCGGGCGAGATCCGCGTCAATGGCGAGGCCCGCAGAATCGCGCCGCCCGCAGATGGCGTAGAGGCGGGAATAGCGTTCGTCCCTGAAGATCGGCGCGTTCAGGGGCTCGTGCACGTTCTCGGCGTCGGGACCAACCTGACGCTGGCGCGGCTCGAGCAGCTCTGCACCGCCTCGTTCGTCAGACGCCGTCACGAACAGGCGCTCGTCCAGTCCAACGTTCGCGACCTCAACATCAGGGCTGCCTTCGACGAAGACGCCAGTCTCCGCTCTCAGCGGCGGAAACCAGCAGAAGGTCGTGCTCGGCAAGTGGCTCAACACCGAGCCTTCGCTCTTGATCCTCGACGAGCCGACGCGCGGAATCGACGTGGGCGCTAAGGCCGAAGTCCGGCAGAAGATCGACGCGCTCGCGGCGAACGGCATGGCTGTGCTGCTGATCTCCTCCGAGCTTCCCGAGATCATGGGGATGAGCGACCGGATTCTCGTCATGCGGAACGGATGCATCGTCACGGAATTCACGCGGTCCGAATTCACCGAGGAGGCGATTGGCGCTGCGGCGATCGCTGGTGTTCAATAGGGGCGGACGCGAATGTCGAGAGCGCAGCTATCAGCGAGAGACGCCCGGACGTGGTACGGCAATCCAGTGATAGAACGGATGCGCGTGGCTGAGATTTTCCGTGAATACGGCATCTATGTCGTGCTCGCGCTGCTCGTGCTCGGCTTCTCGATCGTCGCGCCGAGCTTCGCCAGCATCACGAACTTCATCCTGGTCCTCTTGCAGGTCAGCGTGATGGGAATTCTCTCCATCGGCATGCTGTTCGTGATCCTCTCCCGCGGCATCGATCTTTCGGTCGGCTCGATCCTCGCGGTGTCCGGCATGTTCGCCGGGCTATTGGCCAAGCAGGAGTTCACGTTCGTCGAATGCCGTGCTGGCGCTCGGAGTTCCCCATCCTGCTTGGGCTGCTCTGCGGCATGTTCAACGGCGCGCTCGTTGCGTGGGTAAGGCTCCCCGCGCTGATCGTCACGCTCGGCACGATGTACGCCTACCGGGGCTTCATCGTCTGGTATCACGTCAACCCGATTTATCAGCTCAAGCCTTGGTTCCGCGTTCTCGGCCAGGAGAAAATCGGGCCTATCCCCATTCCCGTCATCATTCTGCTTGCCGTGACGCTTGTCGCCTCGGTGGTGCTCAACCGGACCCGCTTCGGCCGTTATGTCTATGCGGTCGGGGGCAACGAGGACGCCGCGCGGGCCTCGGGCATCAACGTCAAGTTGGTGAAGCTCGGCGTCTATTCGATCAGCGGCTTCTTCTGCGGCCTGGCCGGGCTCGTCTTCACCTCGCGGCTAGGCGCGGCGCAGTCGATCTCGGGAATCGGATTCGAGCTTGTCGCGATCGCCTCCGTCGTGGTCGGCGGCGCGAGCCTGTTCGGCGGCCGCGGGACGGTCGGCAAGACGCTGGTCGGCGCGCTGATCATGCAGGTCGTGCAGAGCGGGCTCGTCATGCTCGATGTGCCGTCGCCGATCCAGCAGGCGACGCTCGGCTTCATCATCATAATCGCTGTCGCCGTCGATCTCTTCGCGCAGACAAGGCGCAGCAACGCGAAGCTGTCTGTCGCGATACGCGAGTTCTTTTCGGGCCAGTGAGCCTGAAGACTGAAGGGAGGAAGCTATGGGAATCCTGCAATCGATACGACCCGTGATCGCCGCGGCGTCGCTGTTCGCACTGGGGGTCACCGCCAGTAGTATGCCCGTCGCGCCCGCACGCGCAGAAACGGTCGACGTCACCAAGGAGAATTGGTGGCTGACGCCGTACAAGGCGTCGAAGCCCTGGACCATCGGCGTGTCCTACACCGACACCTCGATCTCCTATATCGCGGCGCTGCAAAAGGCCGTGCAGGCGAAGGCCAAGGAGATGGGCGTCAAGATCATCGAGGTCGACGCCAAGAACGACACCAACGTCGAACTCGCCAATGTCGAAAGCCTGCTCCAACAGCACATCGACCTGCTGCTGTTAGAAGGCGCCAGCCTGAAAGCTTCGGTCGCTTCGATCGAGGCTGCGAACAAGGCGAAGGTCCCCGTCGTGCACTTCAACATCCTCGCCGAGGGCGGCGAATACGTCACTTTCGTCGGGTCGAACCAGATTGATTCCGGCATCGAGATGGGCAAGGAGATCGTCAAGCTCTACAAGCAGGTCTGGCAAGCCGAAGCTCAAGGGCATCTATATGCGTGGCATCGCCGGCTACATCACCGACGAGATCCGCAACAAGGGCGTCAAGGACACGCTGAAAGAGGCGGGCCTCGCCGACAAGATCGAGTGGACGGAGCAATACGCGGATTTCTCGCGCGCCAAGGCGCAATCGGTCGCGGAATCGATCCTCGCGAAATCGCAGGACTACGACTTCGTCATCGCCAATGGCGACGACATGATTCTCGGCGCGCTGGGCGCGGTCAAGGCGGCGGGCCTGCTCGGGAAGGTGCTGCTCTACACGAGCGTCGACGGCCTGCCGGAGACGCTCGACGCGATCAAGGCCGGCGAGATCGTCTCGACCATCTTCCAGAACCCTGAAGGCCAGGGCGAAGGCGGGATCATGGCGGCGACCATGTATCTCGACGGCGACAAGAACTTGCCCAAGCAGATCCTCATTCCGTTCGTTCCGACCGACAAATCGAACGTCGCTGACATCATGAAGATCGCTAACCGGGTCTACGGCAAGTAGCCCAGAAGCGGGAGCGGAAACGCCGGCTGGGGCCGGCGCTTCCGCTCTCACCCTCGCATTCACCCCTGAGGCTTAACGCGCATGATCAAGAATGTGGTTCCGCTCGGCGAAGCCGTCGTCAAGCACGAGTTCGTTTACGTGAAGAACGGCGTCACGACCTTTGAATGTCGCGAGCTGATCTCCCGCGAGGCGAACGGCGCCGAGAATATCTGCGTCTTCAAGGCCGTCTTCGGGCCGCGCGAGGAGCACGCGAAGCACAAGCACACGACCTGCGACGAGATCGTCTTTTGCGTCTCCGGCCGCGGCGTCGAGGGGATCGAGACAAGTCCCGGCAAGTTCGAAGAGTTCGAATACGCGCCAGGGACGACTTTGCATTTGCCGCGCGGCGTCGGCCACTACACGCGCAACCCCGACTATTTCGAGAATCTCCATCTCGTCGGCATCTTCGTCGGCGTGCCCAACATGAACAAGGAGACGACGGGCTACGTGTCGATCGGCCCGATCGCCGACGCAGAGAAGAGGGTTAAGTGATCCGCAGCGGAATTCAATCCGCGACGGAGGACGTGTCGGACGAACGCGCGCCGCTAGCCGTCGAGCGGCCGGCGCTGCAAACCGTCACCAAGGCCGAGGCCGTCTATCTGGAGACCCGCGCGAGAATCCTGACAGGCGCGCTTTCGCCCGGCCTTCAGGTCAATCAGGAGGCGCTCGCGGCAAGCCTCGGCGTGTCGATCACGCCGCTGCGCGAAGCCCTTCGGCGTCTTGAGATGGAGGGCCTCGCGCGGCTCGAAGCGCACCGGACCGTCGTCATCGCGCCGCTCATCGGGCGCGAGCTGGACGAACTCTATGTCATCCGCATGGAGCTCGACGCACTCGCGGCCGGACTAGCCGCGGCGAAGGCGAGCAAGGCGCAGGTTTCGCTCATCGGAGAGCTTGCGCGGCGGAAGGCAGTCAAAGACCCGTTGGCGCAGCTCGAGCGCAACCGCGCCTTCCACCGCGCGATCTACGCATCTTGCGAGAACGCGGCGCTCATCGCCTATCTCGACCAGCTGTGGGACCGGACGGATCGCTATCGCTTCATTCTGGTGAAGCAGGAGCTTCTCGGCGGTCCTGCCTCGACGCAGGACCATATCGACATCGCGGACGCCATCGCCGCGCGCAACGCCGAGCGCGCGGGCCTGCTGACGCGAAACCACATCGCGCGGTCGCGCAAATCGATCGCCGACATCATGGACGCGCGGCCCATCCTGGGGCCCGCGCCATGACGCGCCGTCGCTCGCGGCAGGTGTTGCGGCGTTCGGGACAGCGACGCTGCAAGAATCTCCCGCCGCATAATCTTATCCTCACAGATCCGCATGCGTCTCGCCTGACGTTTCAAGCCGACCCTCGCGCGCGGGGAAGAGAGCGCGCGATGGGGAAGCTCAAATGATGCAACAGCTGCGAAACGACGATACGGCCCTCGAGTTGCTCGGACTGCAGGAGATGTCCGATCATGAGTAGATCGACGCACGAAACCTCTCCGGGAGCCGGCGTCGCGTCGGGCGCGCGTGCGCGCTTGGCGGCGCTCGGCCTTACGCTTGCACGGTCCCCATCCACCGCACCCGCCGCTGCTGGCCGTGGTCACTGCATAACGGCGTCGCCTATGTCTCCGGTCAGCTACCGCGCATCGATGGCAAGATCACTTGCCTGGGCCGGCTTGGCGAATCCGTGTCGTTGGAGCAAGGCGATAGAAGCGGCGGGCGTCTGCGCGCTCAACGCGCTCGCTGTGGTCGAAGCCGCGCTCGGGAGCCTCGACCGGATCGAACAGTTTCTCAAAGTCACCGGCTTTGTCGCGTCAAGCCCCGACTTCGCGTCAGCAGCCGAAGGTGATCGATGGCGCGAGCCGCATCTTCCACGACGTCTTTGGCGAGGCCGGCCGGCATGCGCGCTCAGCGATCGGCGTCGCGGCCCTTCCCCACGGGGCGGCGGTCGAGATTGAGCTCAGCGTCGCCATCGCGCGGTGAGGGGAACAGCGATGTCCGACTTCTTCGTCTATTGCGGTCTCGCCGGCGATACCGACCCGGGCCGCTTCTGGAGCGCCGGGCTCTATCGCAGCCGCAATGGCGACGGCGCGTGGGAATCGATCGGTGACCGCCTTGGAACAGAGCCGCATGTCTTCTCCATCCTCGCCGATTCGCGGCGCCCCGGCCAGGTGACGATCGGGACGCATGACGGGATTTGGCGAAGCGACGACGCCGGCGACAGCTGGCGGCGCCTCGACGCGCCGAAACCGGAGCTCGGCGTCTGGTCGCTCGCCTCTCATCCCGCCGAGCCCCACACATTGTTCGCCGGTTACGAGCCCTGCGGCATCCATCGAAGCACGGACGGCGGCAAGACCTGGACAGCCCTTCCGGTCCATGTGCGATATCCGGCCGTGTCGGATCGCCCTGAGATCCCAAAGCGCATCATTTCGATTGCAGTCGATCCAGGCAATCCGCGCGAGATCTACGCAAGCCTCGAAGTCGGCGGGCTTCTGCGCAGCCTCGACGGCGGCGCGAGTTGGGAGAACGTGATCGACGGGCTCTATCTCGACGAAGGCTTCGTCGACATCCACGCCGTCGTGGTCAATCCGAAAATTCCGGGCCAACTGACCATCGCGACGCGCTTCGGCGTGTTCCGGAGCGACGACCGCGGCGCGCATTGGCGAGACCTGAAGGCGCCGCTCCTACGCCCGATCGGCTCCTATTGTCGTCGGCTCTGTTACGCGCCCAACGACGGGAACACGCTCTATCTCGGCGCGGCGAATGATTTCGACGGCGACCGCGGCGCTCTGTTCATCACGCGAGACAACGGATCGTCCTGGGAGAAGACCGAGCCCGGCGTCTGGCTGAAGACGCCGATCTTCGGGCTAGCTGTTGACGCCAAGCAGCCGGACGGAATCTTTTACGCGAGCAAGATCGGCCAGCTCGTCTTTTCACGCGATCGCGGCGCGACCTGGAGCGTCAATCCGCTGAAAGCGGGCGCAGGGCACGTCTTCTCGCTAGCGGTCGGCTAGTCGTCATAGCAACTTGATTTTGCTTGCGAGCCTGATTCGATCCGAGCAGACGGCAGCAGTGGGAGGCGTTCGGTCGGAACTAAAATCAGCGGCCGTCGACGCCGCCTCTCAACTGAAGGGCGCGAGCGTCTCGAATTGCAATTCATCACCACGGCCATCCACGGCCCCGGCGTTCGTTACACCCGCAGAAACCTGTGATAGTGCGGATGGCCACAAACGCACTATCAGAGGCTGTCGCGGCGGGGAGCCGCGTGACCCAGCTGTCACCTTGAGGCCAGACGACGTGCGGAAGGCAGGATTGGGGAGGACGGCTGCGTTCCAGCATCGCCCCGGAACGGCAAAGGTCTGCCCGAAGTGAAGGTTCGTCGGCTTGGCGACGAAAGGCAATGCGCCGATTCCCGCGTCTTAGAAGGCTGCATTCGCCGATTGACCACTCCAAAAGACGTTCTGCTTACTTGCCGAGCTCCAAACGGAGTTGCATCGTCTCTTCGGCGATCGGCGTTTTGGACCACGCGCTGGTCGATCTCGACATGAAAGGGGCAGCGCCATGGCGCTCAATTTTCTCAGCCGGCTAACCGGTTCATTCGCGATGCCGGCGGCGGAAAACCCCACTGTCGCCATGGTGGAGGCGGCGTATCGGCATCATCGGCTTGATATCCGGTACATCAATTGCGAGGTGCCCCCGGAGAAGCTTGCAGACGCTGTCAAAGGCGCCCGCGCTATGGGCTGGATCGGCTTCAACTGCTCGATCCCACACAAGGTCGCGGTCATTGAACTTCTCGACGGGCTAGGCGATTCGGCGATGATGATTGGCGCGGTCAACTGCGCGGTTCGCCGTGGCGACAAATTCATTGGCGAAAATACCGACGGCAAGGGATTCCTGCAGTCCCTCCGGGAGGTCGTCGATCCTGAGGGGAAGCACGTCGTCATGTTCGGCGCGGGCGGCGCTGCACGGGCGATTGGGGTGGAGCTCGCATTGGCGGGTGTCACGCGCATTACGGTGGTGAACCGCGGTGAAAGCCGAGGCCGCACCCTTGTTGATCTGCTCAACCGCAAGACCAAGGCTGACGCCGAGCTCGTCGTCCAGGGGGGCGCCTACAAAATTCCGACGGAAGCCGACATCGTGGTCAACGCGACCTCTATAGGACTTTATCCCGATCTTGACGGTCGCCTAAATCTCGACACCGAAAGCCTGCGCCCGTCGCTCATCGTTGCGGACGTCATCCCCAATCCGCCCCGCACTCGGCTTGTTCGCGACGCTCAAGCTCGCGGTTGCTGTGTGCTTGACGGACTCGGCATGATCGTCAATCAGGGGATCATCGGCATCAAATATTGGACCGGCGTCGATGTCGAAGCCTCTGTGATGCGAAAGGAATTGGAGAATCTCTTTGCGAGCTGACGACTAATAATAAAAACCGGTCATTCCGCGGCGACGCAGCACGCTGAGAGTGATCGACCCAGGGCGCTTCCTGATTCGCCGACGGCTCCGGCACTGCTTGGCTATCGGGCATGCTGCGATCTCATCAATCTCGATCTCGGCCCATAGCGGCTCGTCGAGCGGCCTTTCCGAGCCTTTGGTGACGACACCTATTCCGAAGTCGCCTGAGGGGACGCCGCAGCGACACAGAGACGCGAGCGTGAAGCCGTGTCGCAAAGGCGGCTGCCCGCACAACCGGAAATCGAGTCGGCCTCGCGGCGACGGACGCCAATTTCTCGGCCGAGCGGAACATTCGCGGGCCGCGTCGGCCGTCCGCTCATTGCGTCAGCGATAAGGCCTGGAGCTCCTTGCGGGCTGCGCCAAAACTGCCGAGTTGATAAACCGCCGCGCCCACCGGCGAGAAGGTGAACGCCTCAAATGGTTCCGCGAGCATCACATTGAGATAGGCCTCGGGAGCGACACCAATTGTGACGTGCGGATTGAACTTCTTGCCGGCTTGCTGGCATGTTCGCCCAATCTATTCCGCCTCCGCGCCTGGCTCGACAACCGGCGGGTCAACGTCTGCAACTGAGGCGGTCATGATACGAACCTGAAGGCTATTCTTGCCCATTGTTAGTAGGGAATGCGAAGCATATCCAAACCGGCGCAATTTCGTTCAAGTCCCTTGTTCCGTTCGCCGCTAATTTTGTAGAGTCGGCGACGTTCGCGTCGAGGCTTATCCCGCTGACTCAGGGCGATCTATAGGTAGTAGGTTAATCGACTTCGCTTGGCGAGCGGCGTCGCGGCTGATGATGTCGCGGTAGGTCTCTGGATCGCGATGGGTTGGATTCGAGGACCGTTTCGAACGAGACGTGCCGATGAAAGCGGCGGTTGTAGCGAAATACGAATTCGTTGAGATAGGCGTCGACATGTTTGCGGCGAGACCAGATAGGTCCCGAGCGCCCAGCGCTTCAGCAACGAGAAGGCGCGGTGGCTCCAGGGCAGGACGATGCTGGCCGCCATGTTCCCGACAACGCGCGGATCGTGTCGGTAGTCGCCCGAGAGCCCCGGAGAGGAGGGATGGCCGTCGGTGATCAGTGTCGCGCCGGGCTTCACATTGGCGCGCACGAAAGTCTCGATCGATTTGGCCGAGTTGTCGGCGATCGCGGACAGGCGCAATCGGCCCGAACGGGTGTCGAGATACTTCGCGTCCTTGCGCCTCGGCTTGGGCCTGCCGGCGCTGCGATTGATCACTTCGACCGCGCCAACGACCAGGATTTGCCGGCGGCGCTGGGCTCGAAGAAAGCATCTCCGGCGCGAAACGGAATCTCCGTCTGGTCCACCTCGACGACGCCTTCGAGAAGATCGCGGTCGGGATCGACCATCGCGCGCCGAAGCCTCTGCGCCAGCAGCCAGGCCGTCTTGTAGGTGACGCCGAGTTGGTCCTCCAATTGTCGCGCCGACATGCCGTTGGAATGCGTGGACATCACATGCGCCGCCCAGAACCATGTCGTCAGCGGCAATTCGAGGATCATCGCCGTGCCGGCGGTGAGCGAGGCGCCGTCCGCAATCGAGGCATTCCAACAAGTCGCGGACGGCTTCAAGGCCACAGCGCGTCTTTTTCCGCACGCGGGACAAACGAACCCGTCCGGCCAGCGTCGTGAAGAAAGGAAAGCAGCGCAGCACGGCTCATCGGGAAATTCTTTCTGGAACTCCGCCAGCGTGCGTCCGCGCCCCACCGCTTGGCGCTCCGAATCGCGCGCCCCAAGCGCGCCCGCCCTCAGAAACTACATATAGCGGCCCTGAGTCAACGGGATAAGCCTCTTCGCGTCACCCGCAGGTGCCGGCGCGGCGGAAAAGGTGGAAATGGAACATCTCCCGCGCCGCGATGTTTCTAGTTGCAGTGCCGGCGAAGCGTGGCAAACCGTCGAGCGAGCAGGAGAGTTTGATGATTCCAACATCGCGCCTTGTGTTGCGCGGAGCCTTAAACGTCGCCAGCCCGAATAGTGACTACCGCGAACCCTTTCGCTCTAGCAGCAGCGATGTGATGATCGAAGGCAAACTGGCGAATTTTGTCAGCTTGGGTCACAGGGGCGAAGATACGCCAGTCTGGATTTGGATTGCTAGGCGACACGAAGTCGCGGGCTAAAGCTAGCCAAAGATATTTGAAATTTCAGGACGGAGGCGCGAGCAGGTCGTGGGGTATCCGAGGATGGTTGAGACGCGCCGGGTCGGGCGATCGGAATAGATGAAGGCGGGTCCCTCGATGCGATAGGCGCCCTTCCAATCGATGACGAAGGAGGTATCGTTTTC
This sequence comes from uncultured Acidimicrobiaceae bacterium, assembly GCA_963736515.1. GTDB lineage: Bacteria > Actinomycetota > Acidimicrobiia > Acidimicrobiales > RAAP-2 > Bog-473. The sequence continues at coordinate 36,670 of CAVTPE010000006.1, forward strand.
TTCGATGTGGACGGGTTCGGGGTCGCCGTCGCGGGCCAGCCTTGCGGCGAGTTGATCGGACGGGTCGAGCAGCCAGGCGTCGCCGGTTTCGGTAGACAACAGGACAAGCTGACCAACCGTGACGACGCGCCCATGGCGGTCAGCAGCCCGGCGCTGGATGGAGCGGACCTCGTCGGCGAGGCGAAAGCTCTTCCCCTCCACCATCTGTTTGCCCGGTCGACGCGGATCGCCTTCGATCCCTGCCGGGTATCGAGGGGGCTGCCATGGATTTGTTCACCAAGCTGTTCGGCGACCTCTTGGTCTTCTCTATCACTGCTTCGACCGGATTGTCATTCGCGGCGATCTGACGGCGCTGTCGCGGCCCGAGCTGGTCGTCCACTTCTTCCGTGAGATCGTCGGGGCGGCGGAGGTCAGCAAGGAGGCGCTGAGCCAGCGGACGGCCGATTACCAAAATTGGGTGGAACCTACGAGCTCAATCACGCGATCCCGATCGATGGGCGAGAAGGGGGTACGCAAGGAGGACCACGTGCTGCCATGGCTGCGCCGCATGGAGAAGCGCAATGCCTACGGTGTCTACTTCATCTTCAAGAGCATGGAGCAAGGGCCGACCTTCCGCATCAGCCTGCCGAAGTACCCGGCCAAGGACCCGCACTACCGCATCGTCGCTCACCAGCGCAGCCGCTTCACGCATTACTACTTCGATGTCCGCGACGCGGCGCTCGGACCGATGGTTGTGCGGGTGGCTTCCTTCTTCCCCTTCCAGACCGCCTACTATCTCTACGGCCACAGCTTCATCGAGCAGGAGCTGAAGCGGGCGGGATCGGCTTCCGCAAGCACGACAACGCTTTCCTTGCCGTCGACGACGTCGCGGCGCTGCAGGCGGCGGCCGACCGGCTGAGCCCAGAGATCATCCGCCGGCTCCTCCGACAACTGGAACCTGATCCTCGGACCGAAGTTCTCAAAGAAGGAGCGCGCCAAGCTCAACCTGTCACGCTTCTACGCCGTCTCCCAGATCGAGTACTGCCGCAACTTCATCTTCAGGCGTCACTTTCCCATCCACAAGCTATTCGAGCGCAGCTGCGAACTCGGCCTGTGGCGGCTCAGCGCTGACAAGATCGCCACGATCTTCGGCAAGCGGGTCAGTCGCCGGATGCACGGCAAGCTGGCCACGGTCATCGACCAGTTCGAGCATGGCCATCATGTTTCCGCGCTAATTCAAGAGCGGCTTCCTCAAACAGTATGAGAAGTTCCTGACCTTTCTGCGCAACGAATTGGTCTCCAACAATCTCACCGACTTCGGCCTGCTCAAGGGGCTCGATCATCTCGATGCCGTGCGGACCGCCTTCCAGCTGATCAAGCAATACGCTGAGCGAAGCACGTACATAACATGAACAATTGCTCGCGAACGTCGTCGTCACGCCGCGCCGGTCGGCGACCATCGAGCCGTTGCGCCTGGTACGCAGGTCGCCGTGCCAGGGCTCCCAGCCGTCGAACACGTGGTGGAGGATGCCGGTGCCCCTGGTCTCGGTCAGGAACTCGGTGCGGAAGCCGATCAGGCCGCGGGCCGGGACCCGGTAATCGAACCGGACCCAGCCCGTCCCGTGATTGACCATCTCGAGCATGCTGCCCTTGCGGAGCGCCAGGAGCTGGGTGACGACGCCGAGATACTCGTCCGGCACGTCGATGCTGACCCGCTCCACCGGCTCGTGCACCTTGCCGTCGATCTCGCGCGTCACGACCTGCGGCTTGCCCACCGTCAGCTCGAACCCCTCGCGCCGCATGGTCTCGACCAGCACGGCCAGCTGCAGCTCGCCCCGGCCGAGAACCTCCCACATGTCGGGGCGGTCGGTCGGAGCCACCCTGATGGCCACGTTGCCGACGAGCTCCGCATCGAGCCGGGCCTTGAGCAGGCGGGCCGTGAGCTTCGTCCCGTCCGCACCGGAGAGGGGTGACGTGTTGATGCCGATGGTCATCGCCAGGCTGGGCTCGTCGACGGTGATGGCGGGCAGCGCGACCGGGTTGTCGGGGTCGGCCAATGTCTCGCCGATGGTGACCTCGGCCAGGCCGGCGACCGAGACGATCTCACCGGGGCCGGCCGACTCCGCCGGCACCTGGTCGAGCGCCTCAGTGACGTAGAGCTCGGTGATCTTGGCCTTCTCGATGGTGCCGTCGAGGCGGCACCACGCCACCGGGCTGCCCTTCACCAGCGTGCCGTTGTGCACCCGGCAGATGGCCAGCCGGCCCACATAGGGAGAGGCGGAGAGGTTGCAGACGAGCGCCTGGGTCCCCGCCGCCTTGTCGAACGACGGGGCCGGGACGTGCTCGATAATGGCCCGGAACAGCGGCTCGACGTTCTCGCCCTCGACGCCGGGCTCGGTGCTGACCCAACCCGCCCTGGCGTTGGCATAGAGGATGGGGAAGTCGATCTGGTCCTCGTCGGCGTCGAGGTCCAAGAAGAGCTCCTCTACCTGGTGCACGACCTCGGCGATGCGGGCGTCGGCCCGGTCGACCTTGTTGATCACGAGCACGACCGGGAGGCGGGCCTCCAGGGTCTTGCGGAGGACGAAGCGCGTCTGGGGCAGCGGGCCTTCCGAGGCGTCCACCAGGAGGAGCACCCCGTCGACCATGGTCAGCCCACGTTCGACCTCGCCGCCGAAGTCGGCGTGCCCCGGCGTGTCCACGATGTTGAGCTTCACCCCGCCCCAGCGCACGGCCGTGTTCTTGGCCAGGATGGTGATCCCCTTCTCGCGCTCGAGGTCACCGGAGTCCATCACCCGGTCGGTCAGCTCCTGGTGCGCGCCGAAGGCGCCGGTCTGGCGCAAGAGCGTGTCGACCAGGGTGGTCTTGCCGTGGTCGACGTGCGCCACGATGGCCACGTTCCTGATGTCAGCGCGGGTCTCCATGGGGGGACCAACGATAGATGACCTGAGTGCGGTGCCTCAGGCGGCCGATCGCAGCCGGGTTCCGGCGCCGCCCAGGGCCAATTCCACCGCCTCCGTCCCGAGGGTGAGTGCCGCCGGTTCAGGCTCGACCCGCACCAGGTGGCCGGAATCGGGCCACCACCCGACCACCCGGCCCGGCACGTCGTCGCCCCGCAGTCGCAGTGCCTCGACGAGGGTCACCAGGGCGAGTTCGGCGCGGACGGAGTCACGGCGCGGCCCGGACAGCACTACGAGATGCGCGTGCACCGTGCGCACGTCGGCGCGACCGCGCAGGGCGAGCAACGCGGAATGGGGGCTGTCCCACCAGTGGTCGCGGCCGACGGCCGGCGGTGCGGGGAACGCGGACCAGTCGAGGGCACACCACAGGCGGGTGGCCCAGGTCACGGCCTCCGCCCCGACGGCGGCGCGGCCGGCGGGGGGGAGACCGTCGATCCAGCGGTCGAGCTGCGAGACGGATGAACTGCCATGGCGCACCAAATGGGAGGACTCGGCCAGCCGGTACCGCACGGCCTCGAGCGGGGAGCGCGCGCCACCCCCGAGCAGCAGGCGCACGGCGGCCACCCCGATGGATCGACGCGCGTTGCGCGCGGACCAGGCGAACGGCTCCGCGTGCGCCGGATCGCCCGCATCGCCGCCGAAGGCGGTGCGGACCTCGTGATCGGTGACACGGAACCGCACCGCGCCGGCGTGCCGGATGGCCAGGCCCGCCAGTTTGGACTTGGCGTCCTCGAGGGCAGCTTGCCAAGAGGGCGCGTCCACCGCAGGGACGGGCGCCACCAACGCGTGCATGAGCCGGTCAGCCATGCTCAGCGCTGGCGCGGGTGAGCCACGCCGCGATGTGGGAGGCGACGGCGCGGAGATGCTCCTCGCGCACGTCCTCCACGCCGTAGCGGCCGGTGGCTGATTCGAGCAGGGCCAGACGGAACGGAGGAGTGCCGCTCCGCAGGGTCTCGAGCAGTGACAGATAGTGCAGAGAACGTCGCTCCGAAGCCCAGGTCCCCCGGGTGGAGAGGCCGAGCGCGCACAGCGAGGCCGAGCGCGGCCGGGGGAGACCCACGACCAGGTCGAAGACACCGTGGAGGACGACACGGCCTCCCCCGAGGGGGATGGCGACGCGGTCGTCGGTCCGCGGCATCCAGCCCGGCGCGAACCGAGGGACCAGGCCGGACAGGTTCCGGGCGTGGGTCGCGAGCGTCTCCGCGAGGGTGGTGCGCATCGCCTCGGGAAGCGACTCGATGTGGGACACCGCCGCGTCCGCTCCGGAGGCCCGTAAGCCGTCGACCGCGTCGGCCAACGGGTCGTCGATCTCCCCCGTGTGGACGAGCTGACGCAGCAGCGTGTGCACGAGGCGCGACACCTCGAGCTGATCGTCCACGGTGTCGTGGCGACGCTCCTCGGGGAATCCGAGAAGCTGACGTGGCCCGAGGAAGAGGGGCGGCGCGTGCTCACCGCGCGCCGTGACGACGTCGTAGGCGGCATCCTCGAGCCAGGCCCGCAATCCGCCGGCCAAGCCCGGGTCGAAGCGCGGCCGGGCGGCGGCGTCGCCGCGGAGCCGCGCCAGGACCTCTCCGCCGGCGCCGCGATCCGTCGGCGCGTCACCGTCAGGCGTTGGCCGGAGCAGCGGGCGTGGTGCGACGAGGACCATCGGAGCAGTGTGCCCACGGGGTGTGACACTGCTCTACCCTGAGACGTACATGGCACCCGCGTTCCTGCTGGCGTCGGCCGGCAACTCCGCCTTCTACGTGATCTTCGGGATCTTCGTGGTGGCGCTGGTCGCGCTCGTGGTGATCGTGATCGTGTGGGCCGTCCGGCACGATCTTGCCGGGCGAGAGGCGTGGCGAGCACGCCAGGAGGCGCGAGGCCGGCAGCCGCCCCCTGATCCGCCGGGAGCCGCGCCGTGAGCGAGGCCGGCCGCTTCGCCGAGGCACCGACGCTCCCCTGGTCCGCCCGCGTGCGCGCCCGCTGGGCCCGGAGGCGTCACCTGTTGGACGGCCGGAACGGCGCGGCGCCGCGCCGCACGGCGTTCGTGCTCGCCGGCGGCGGGAGCCGCGGCGCGGTCCAGGTGGGCATGCTCGAGGAACTCATCCGGCGCGACATCCGGGCCGATCGGGTCTTCGGCGCGTCGGTGGGGGCGATCAACGGCGCGTCGTACGCGGGCAACCCGACGCTCGAGAACGTCGGGCGCATGGCCGACATCTGGCGCGAGTTGAAGGGCACCGACATCTTTCCGCGCGGTCCCCTCGATGGCCCGTGGGCCTTCCTGCAGAAGCGCCCGTCCGTGCACGCCAACACCGGGCTACGGGCCATCATCGAGGCCGGGATCGACTACGAGAACCTCGAGGACGCCACCATCCCGATCGAGGTGGTGACCACGTCGCTCACCGACGGCCGCGAGCGCTGGATCGGCCACGGGCCTGCCGTCGAGGCCATCTTGGCCTCCTCGGCCATCCCGTCCATCTTCCCGCCGGTCATCATCGACGGCGACGTGCTCGTCGACGGCGGCGTGGTCAACAACGTGCCGATCAGCCAGGCCATCGCCGCGGGCTGTGACCGTATCTATGTGCTGCTGTGCGGGCCGTTGCACTACCACCCGCCCCCGCCGCGGCGGCCGCTCGAGGCCCAGCTGACCGCCTTCTTCGTCGCCATCCACGCTCGCTTCGTCCGTGAGCTGGCGTCGCTCCCGCCGGGCGTCGAGGTGGTCGTCTTCAGCGGAGGGGGAGAGCCCTCCGGCCAGTACCGCGACTTCTCCGGGACGGCAGCCCTGATCGAGGAGGGACGCGCCGAGGTGGCGGACGTCCTCGACCGCTATGCCGGGACCTCGCACGAGCTGGCACCGGCACAGACGCCCGTACCGTGAAATCGTGAACCAGTGAAATCGTGAACCAGTGAAATCGTGAACCAGTGAAATCGTGAACCAGTGAAATCGTGAACCAGTGAAAATGGTGAGCCAGTGAAAATGGTGAGCCAGTGAGCCGGGACCGCTACCTCCTCACCAACGATGCTCCCGAGGCGATGGACCGCTTCACCGCCTTCGCCGCCCTGTTCGACCCGTCGACCTTCCGGCATCTCGACGGTCTGGGCGTGGCGCCCGGCTGGCGCTGCTGGGAGGTGGGTGCGGGCGGTACCTCGGTCGTGCAGCACCTGTCGGAGCGGGTCGGGCCCGGCGGACACGTGCTCGCCACCGACATCAACCTGTCCTGGGCCGGCGTGGCGGCCGCCCCCAACGTCGAGATCCTCGAACACGACGTGGCCGCGGACCAGCCGCCGGAAGGGACATTCGACCTGGTCCACGCCCGGCTCGTCCTCGTGCACGTGCCCGAGCGCGACGCCGCCCTGGTCAACATGGCCTCCGCCCTCCGCCCGGGCGGCATCCTCTTCGTGGAGGACGCCGACCCGGCCCTCCAGCCGCTGAGCTGCCTGGAGGAGATCGGGCCGGCGGAGGTGCTGGCCAACCGTCTCCGGCGGGGCTTCCGCTCGCTCCTGGCCGAGCGCGGGGTCGACCTGGCCTACGGGCGCTCACTGCCCCGACGCCTGCGGGCGGCCGGGTTGGTGCAGGTGGCGGCCGATGCCGCCTTCCCCCTGAGCAATCCCGCCTGCAACCATCTCGAGACGGCGACGATCAACCTGGTCCGGGACCAACTCCTCGACCATGGCATCGCCACGGAAGACGAGATCGCCCGGCACCTGGCGAACGTGGCCTCCGGCCTGCTCGACCTGGCCCAACCGCCCATGATCTCCTGCTGGGGCCGCCGCCCACCGGCCTGACCGACCGGTACCGGCGGCCGGAGCGGTCGTCGGCGTCACAAGTTCCTGGTGGAATAGGAGGGTGCCCGACGCTCCTCCTGAATCCACTGGGCCCGAGCCCCTCTTCCATCCTGCCGTCGCGGGCTGGTTCAAGCGCCGGTTCCCGGCCGGCCCGACGCCGCCGCAGTCGGCGGCCTGGCCCCACATCGCGGCGGGGAGCAATGTGCTGGTGGCCTCGCCCACCGGTTCGGGCAAGACCCTCACGGGGTTCCTGGTGGCCATCGACGCCGCCTACCGCGCCGCGGAGGCCGGATCGAGCGTCCGGGGCGCGCCCGAGGTCCTCTACATCTCCCCGCTGCGGGCGCTCGCCGTCGACGTGCACGAGAACCTCCACGTCCCGCTCTCGGAGATCCGGGAGGAGGCGGCGCGTCTCGGCTACGCCGATCCGGGGCTGCGCGTCGCCATCCGCACCGGCGACACGCCGGCGGCGGAGCGGGCCGCCATGAAGAAGCAGGCGCCCGACCTGCTCGTCACGACCCCCGAGTCCCTCTACCTCCTGCTGACCGCACCCTCGTCACGCGCGCTCCTGCGGGGCGTGCGCACCGTGATCGTCGACGAGGTGCACACCCTGGCGCGGGACAAGCGCGGCAGCCACCTGGCCCTGAGCCTCGAGCGACTCGATGCGCTCGTCACCGAGAGCGGGGGCCGTCTCCAGCGCATCGGGCTCTCGGCGACGCAGCGGCCACTGGATCTCGTCGCCCGGCTCCTCTCGGGCGTGCACGACGACCGCCCGCCCACGGTGATCGTCGACTGCGGCCACGCCCGTGACCTCGAGGTGGCCATCGAGCTGCCGTCCACGGAGCTGGAGGCCGTCATGAGCGGCGGCCAGATGTCGGACATCCTCGACCGCATCGCCGAGCACACCCGCCACCACCGCACCACGCTGGTGTTCGTGAACACCCGCAAGATGGCCGAGCGGGTGGCCCACCAGTTGGCGGAGCGCCTCGGCGAGGACGAAACGGCGGGCGGTGGCGACGTCGACGCCTCCCTCCTGGTCGCCGCCCACCACGGCAGCCTGTCGGCGGCGCGGCGGCGCATCGTCGAAACCCGTCTGCGGGCCGGCGACCTGCGCGCGCTCGTGGCGACGGCCTCGCTCGAGCTGGGGATCGACGTGGGCCCGGTCGAGCTCGTCTGCCAGATCGGCTCGCCCCGCGCCATCGGCACCTTTCTCCAGCGCGTCGGCCGGGCCAACCACCAGCGCGACGGCACACCGGCGGGCCGTCTCTACCCGACGACGCGTGACGAGCTCGTGGAGTGCACCGCGCTGCTCGCCGCCGTGCGGGAAGGCCGGCTCGATCTCCTGGAGCCACCCGTGGCGCCACTCGATGTGCTGGCGCAGCAGTTGGTGGCGGAGGTGGCCTCCACCGATGAGCGCGAGGTCGAGGCGATGTGGGCCATGGCCAGGCACGCGGCCCCGTACGCGGCACTGCCCCGGCAGGACTTCGACGACGTGGTGGCGCTGGCGAGCTGGGGGATCGAGACGGGCCGGGGCCGCCGCGGCGCGCACCTGCATCACGACGCCGTCAACGGGCGGCTGCGCGCCAGGCGGGGCGCGCGGCTGGCCGCGCTGACCGGCGGCGGCGCCATCCCGGAGACCGGTGACTACCGCGTGGTGCTCGACCCCGACGGGGTGACGGTCGGCTCTGTGCACGAGGACTTCGCCGTCGAGGCGACCGCAGGGGACATCTTCCTCCTGGGCACGCACTCGTGGCGTGTGGCCAAGGTCGAGGTCGGCACGGTCCGGGTCCACGACGCAGGGGACCTGCCGCCGACCATCCCCTTCTGGTTGGGCGAGGCCCCCGCCCGCACCGCCGAGCTCTCCGAGGCGGTGAGCGATCTCCGGGCGGCGCTCGAGCCGCTGCTGCAGGCCGGGGACGGCGAAGGGGCGCGCCGCCTCGTGGCCGAGCGCGCCGGGGTGTCGGCCGAAGTGGCCCAACAGGTCGTTGCCTACTGCGCCGCCGGCCTGCTCGCGCTGGGCCGTCTCCCGACCCGTGAGCGCATCGTCGTGGAGCGCTGCTTCGACGACACCGAGGGATCACAGCTGATCCTCCACGCGCCCTTCGGTGGCCGCATCAACCGGGCGCTCGGGCTGGCGCTGCGCAAGCGGTTCTGCGTGTCCTTCGACTTCGAGCTGCAGGCGGCGGCCGACGACGACACCGTCGTGCTGTCGCTGGGGCCCCAGCACAGCTTCCCGCTCACCAGCGTGCAGTCCATGCTGAGCAGCGCGAAGGCGGCCGAGGTCCTGACCCAGGCCGTGCTGCCCCACCCCATGCTCGGGGCGCGCTGGCGCTGGAACCTCAATCGCGCCCTGGTCCTCCCCCGCATGAACGGTGGCAAGCGGCGGCCGATCCACCTCCAGCGCATGGAGGCCGACGACCTGCTCGCGGCCGTGTGGCCGGGGTTGGCGGCCTGCCAGGAGAACGCACCCCCCGGGCCGGTGGGCGTGCCCGACCATGTGCTGGCGCGCCAGACGGTCTACGACTGCCTGCACGAGGGGCTCTCCGTCGAGGGACTGGTCGACGTGTGGGCCCGGGTCGAGTCGGGTGCCATCGCGGTGCACACCGTCGAGTCGTCGGAGCCCTCCCCCTTCGCCCATGCCATTCTGAGCGGGCGCCCCTACACCTACCTCGACGACGCTCCACTGGAGGAGCGGCGCACCCGCGCGCTCTCGCTGCGCCGCGGCCTGGGAGAGCTGGGGCCCGACGGGCTGCCGGTTCCGGCCGCCGAGCTGGCCGCGCTCGACCCCGCCGCCGTGGCCGCCGTGCTCGACCAGGTCCGGCCCCGCCTCCGCAACGCCGACGAGCTGCACGACCTGCTGCTCTCACTGGTGGCGGCGCGGCCGCACGGGGAATGGGGGGCGTGGTACGACGCCCTCGCGGCCGACGGGCGCGCGAGCACCCACGACGGCTGCTGGGTGGCCACGGAGCGCCGCGTGGCGGCGGAGGCGCTCGGGAGCGACGACGAGGCGGCCGCGGCGTGTGTGGCCGGCCACCTGCAACTGGCCGGTCCGGTGACGGTCGAGGAGCTGGTGGCGGAGGGCGAGCTGCCGGCGGGTGCACCGATGGGGGCGCCGCTGTCGGCGGCCCGGGCGCGCACGGCACTGGCCCGTCTGGAGGGAAAGGGCTCCGCCATCGAGCTGCCGGACGGTCGCTGGTGCGCCCGCAACCTCCTGGTTCGCCTGCACGGAGCCAGCCGCAACCGCCGCCGCGGCCTCGTCGACGCCGTGCCGATCGCCGAGTACGTGCGCTTCCTGACGCACTGGCAGCACGCGACGCCCGGCAGCCGCCTGGAAGGCCGAGCCGGGCTGCTCGAGGTGCTCGAGCAGCTGCAGGGGATCGAGGCTCCCGCAGTGGAATGGGAGGCCCAGATCCTCCCCGCCCGCGTCGCCGGCTATGACCCGCGCTGGCTCGACGAGCTGTGCCTGTCCGGCGAGATCGTGTGGGGACGCCTCACGCCGCGCGCCGAGCGGACCGGGCGCAGTGGCACTCCCTCACCGGCGACGCCTCTCGCCTTCGTGGTGCGTGAGGAGCTCGAACTGATGCTGCGCGCCGTCAGAGCGGGGTCGCCCGTACCCGAGCCCGAGATCGGTGCGGCCGCCGACGTCCTCGCCTCGTTGCGGGTGCGGGGCGCCTGCTTCCGCCCCGAGCTGGCACCCCTCACCGGCCGGCTGCCGGCCGAGGTCGACGAGGGCTTGTGGGATCTGGTCTCCCGAGGCATCGTCACGGCCGACGCCTTCTCGGCGGTGCGCGCCCTGCTCTCCGCGCGCGACCGGTGGCGGACCCGCACGGTGCGCCGACCGTCGGGGCGACTGGCGCGGCGCCGCGCCCCGGTGGGGACGGGCATCGGTGAAGGCCGGTGGTCGCTCCTGCCCGGGCCCGACGTCCTCGGTGCGCCGGCAGTCGACGATGGCGTACTCCTACCCGGCAACGAGGCGCTCGCCGAGTCGGTGGCGCAGCAGCTGCTCGTGCGCTGGGGGATCGTCGCCTGGGAGCTGTGGAGCAGGGAATCGTTCAAGGTGCCCTGGCGCGAGGTCGTGTGGGCGCTACGGCGGATGGAGGCGCGGGGGCTCGCACTCGGAGGCCGCTTCGTCGCGGGGCTCTCGGGTGAGCAGTACGCGCTCCCAGAGGCATTCGACGAGCTGCAGGCGATGCATCGCCGCGGGGCCGAGGGTGAGCAGGTCGTGGTGGCGGGGGCGGACCCCCTCAACATGACCGGTTCCATTCTGGGAGGGGCCCGGGTGCCGACGCGCCGCAACCAGCGCGTGATCTATCGCGACGGGATCGTGGTGGACCAGCTCGAGGCCGGCTGAGGTTGTGGCACGGCCCCGGACCATCGATCTCAGCGCTGACGCGGGCGAGGCGACCGATCCGGCGGGCATCGACGTGGAACGGGAGCTCCTCGGACTCGTGACAACGGTCCACGTCGCCTGTGGCGGGCACGCGGGGGACGAGGACTCCATGGCGGCGACGGTCGCCGCCGCCGCGGAGCACGCGGTCCGGGTCGGCGCCCATCCCTCATACCCCGACCGCGCCGGCTTCGGCCGTAATCCGATGGAGATCGACCGGGGCGAACTGGGAGAGTCGCTGGCCGAGCAGCTGCGCGCCCTCGGTCGGGTCTGCCAGAAGGCCGGGACGGCCATCACCTCGGTCAAGGCCCACGGGGCGCTCTACGAGGAGGTGGCGAAAGGGGGCGCCGTCTACGAGACCTTCCGCGATGCCGCACGGGACACCGTCGGCGCCGGCGCGGCGCTGGTGCTCCCTTCGGGCTGTCGCGCCATGGCGATGGTGCTCCGCGACGGCGTCGAGGCCTATGAGGAGGGCTTCTGCGACCGGGCCTACCGGGCCGACGGCGGCCTGGTGGACCGGGCCACGCCGGGCGCCGTGCTGGGAGATCCCGGGGTGGCGGCGGCCCAGGCGCTGGCGCTGGCCCGCGGCGCGGTCGTCGCCGACGACGGGTGCGTGCTGACCCTCTGGGTCGACATGCTGTGCATCCACGGCGACTCCCCCGGGGCGGTCGCCGTCGCCACCACCGTCCGCCGGGTCCTGGCCGACGCGGGGATCGATGTGGTCGCGCCGGCACGTGCATGACCCCGTCGGTTCCCGTCGGGGAGCTACGGGCACTCGGTGACCGCGCCCTTCTGATCGGCGTCGCCGACGCCACCGCAGGCCGGGCGTTGGCGTCGACGCTGGCCGGCGCGTTCGACGGTGCGGCCGATGTGGTGTGCGGCACCGCCACCGTCATGGTCCACGCGACCGACCCTGACGCGGAGCTGCGACCGCTGTGGGGCATTGCGGCAGGGATGGTGGCCGGGATGGCGGAGGAGGTGGTCGAGAGCCGGCCCCAGGGCCACGCCGCCGGGGACGCGCTCGAGGCGGCCCGGCTGGTCACGGTTCCGTGCCGGTTCGACGGCCCCGATCTCGCGGAGGTGGCCGCGCTGGGCCGGTGTGCCCCCGACGACGTGGTGGCGCTCCTGACCGCGCATCCGCTGACCGTGGCCGTGGTCGGGTTCTCCCCCGGATTCGCCTACCTCGGAGGGCTGCCCGCCCAGTTCGGCGCGCGTGCCGCGGCGCGCCCGCCCGCGCCCGGTGGTCCCCGCCGGGTCGGTGGCGATCGCCAACGGGCACGCCGCCGTCTACCCCACGGCGTCGCCGGGTGGATGGAATCTGGTCGGCCGGACCGGCTTCCCCCTCTTCTCCCCGGAGCGCCGGCCCTTCGCCGTGCTGGCCCCCGGAGACCGGGTCCGCTTCACCGTTGCCGGGGCGGGCGAGCAGGTCGAGCCACCGCCGGTGACTGCGCCACCGTGGTCGGTGCCGCCCGAGGCGCGGCCCGTGTTCGAGGTCGTGGTCCCGGGGCTGCGGGCGGTCATACAGGACGGTGGCCGGCGCGCCGTCGCCCCGGTCGGGGTCCCGGGCGCCGATCCGGCCGATCCGGTGTCGTTCGCGCTGGCCAATCGGCTCGCCGGCAACTCGCGCGACGCCGGCACGCTCGAGCTCACGGGGGGTGGGACCCGGCTTCGCTGCCTCGGTCCGTGCCATGTCGCCGCCGTGGGCGCCGCACCGGATGTCCGCGTGGACGGGACCCCGGAGCCGCACGGCCAGCTGCTGCCGCTGGCCGCCGGTCAGGTGCTCGAGGTCGGCCGCCAGCGCGGCGGCTGCCGTACCTACCTCTCGGTGGCGGGCGGCTTCCTCGGGCCGGAGTGGTTCGGGAGCAGCGCCAGCGACGAGTTGACGGGGCTCGGCGCCGGCCCGCTCGTCCGGGGGGCGCGGCTGCACGCCGGCCCCTGGGCGCCCCCGCTGGGGGACCACGTCAGGGCCGGCTGCGCCACCGACCTCGCGCCTGACGCGCCGGTCCACTTGCGTGTCGTGCCGGGCCCGCACCCCGAGCAGTTCGAGCCCGACGCGCTGGACCGGCTCGCCGATGCCGTCTTCGAGGTAGCGCCCGCGTCCAACCGCGTCGGGCTCCGGCTGCGGGCCGAAGAGGGGGCCGACCTGGGGGGCGGCGCGGTGGTGGGGATGGTCGGGAGCTCGATTCCCAGGGCGTCGTCACCGGGGCCGTCCAGGTACCACCGGACGGCGACCCGGTCGTCCTGCTGCCCGACCACGCCACGCTCGGCGGGTACCCGGTGCTGGCGGTGGTGGTGTCCGCCGACCACGGCCTCCTCGGCCAGTGCGCTCCCGGCACCACGGTGCGCTTCGTGCCCATCGATCCCGCCGCGGCGGAGGCGGCCCGGCGCGCCACGCGGCGTGAACTGCAGCGCGCCGTCGTCGGCCCCTACCCGCTGGCCGTCGACTGACGGGCCCCCGGCGTCAGACCAACAGCTTCACGGCCGTGCCGACCGCGATGACGACGACCACGACGCGCAACGCGGGTGCGGGGAGCGCCAGGGCGAGGCGGGCCCCGGCATAGCCACCGACGAGGCTGCCCGCAGCCAGCAGCCCGACCGCCTCCCAGACGAGCCCGCCATGGATGAGGAACACGATCGCGGCGATGCCGTTGACGATCATGGAGAGGACGGCGCGGAGCCCGCTGGTGTGGGCGATGGAGAGCGGCAGGGCCAGGCCGAGGATGGCGAGGAACATGACGCCCATGGCGGCGCCGAAGTAGCCGCCGTAGACCGAGGCGGCGAACACCCCTGCCACCAGGAGGACGGGCCTGGTGCGGGGATGGGCCGACCCTCGATCGAGGGCACGCCGCAGGGCCGGTTGGGCGGCGAACAGGGCGGCGGCCCCCAGGACGAGCCAGGGGACGACGTCCTCGAACGTCGCGGGGGACGTGGTGAGGAGCAGCAGCGCGCCGGCGATCCCGCCCGCCAGGGCGACCGGGGTCAGGCGGATGAGGCGACGTGACTGGTCACCGATCTCCCGGCGGTAGCCGGCGACCGAGGCCACGTAGCCGGGCCAGATCCCGATGGTGTTGGTGATGTTCGCCGTGAGGGCGGGGTAGCCGAGCCCGAGCAGGATCGGGAAGGAGATCAGGCTGCCCCCGCCGGCCACGCCGTTGAAGATGCCGGCACCCAGCCCGCCGAGAAGCAGCACGACGACGTGGGACGCGGGCATTGCCGGGCAAGAGTACGGGACCACCGGCGTTTCGCCGCCGACCCACGGCCGGCTCTGTGGAGGCCCGGGCAGGCCAACCGTGGACCATGAGGTCCAACGGAGCGTCCAGGCGGCTCGACTTCCTCACTCTGATGCAGTTCGCCGGCGGCGGCTCGGGGGCGCCCGGGGCCGCCGATAGCCTGCGGGGCGCCGGGCAGCGTCGAGCGCGCCGGCGTCAGCATCCGACAGGAGGTCCCATGGTCAGGCTCACGTGCCTGCTGCGTCGCAAGGACGGGCTCACGCCCGCCGAATTCCACGCCTACTGGCGGGACGTCCACGGGCCGCTGATCAAGTCGAGCAAGAGCGGGAGCCACGTGGTGCGCTACGAGCAGCACCCCCGGCCACTCGATGACTACAACGGCGACGCCGACACGGGCTTCGACGGGGTGACGGTGCAGTGGTTCGAGAGCATGGACGCCTACCGGGCCCACATGGCGGAGGAGGACTTCCCCGACATCTGGACCGACATCGGGCACTTCCTCGACACCGACCAGCTGCACTTCATCGTGACGGAGCATCCACGCGTCGTCATGGGCGACGGCGCGGCCTCATTCCCGCTGGCCTGACCGGGGCGAGGGAGGCAGGGCGGCCAGCCCCGGGGTCGTGGCGGGGTGCAGCGGCCCGGCGGCCGGGGCGGGCGCCGACGCAGGCTGGGCGTCGGGTCGCGGCCGGGGCAGCGAGCGCAGCGTGCTGCGGCCCGGCGGCCGCGCCGCCTCGGCTTCGGCCCGGCGGCGCTCCATCAGATCGCGGAGCTCGCGCCATGTCCGACCCCTGGTGCGGGGAAGCTCCACGGGCAGGCGCTTGAGGAGCCGGCGCACGTCGCGCCGGTGCCGTTCGGCGACGCCGCCCATGACGAAGATGGTGGCGGAAGGCAGATGGACCTCTCCCGTGGCCAAGGCCTCCAGTTGCAGCGCCGCCACCTCGGCGTCCTGCATTGCGCCGAGCTCGTCCTGCAGGACGGTGAGCTCGCGCACGAAGCGGGAGGCCCGATCCCCGTAGACGTCGGTGCTGAACTCGAGGGCGTAGCGCAGCCGCTTGCACCGGATGCGCAGGCCGTGGAAATCGGAGACGACTCCCGAACGCTTGGCCCGCTTGGCCGCCCTGGTGACCTTGTCGTGACGCGCCAACACCAGTTCGGGCAGGCCGATCTCGGCCGGGACCCTGGTGGTGAGGGAGCGGCGGGCGGGTCCCTGCTGGGCCATGGCGGTCAACCCTTTGACCAGGCGGTCCCAGCGCACGGAGTCGAGACCGCTCAACATGGCGGTGCGGGCCGCTGCCCGCTCGCGTTCGAGCAGCGCCGCCAGTTCGGCGAGCGCGTCGTGACCGTCGACGTCAGGACCGACGCTCCGGTCGATGTCCGTGGCGGCCATGCCCGCCACGCTCTGTAGCTGCACATCGAGGTCGCGCACCGCGCCGAGGAGGCGTCCCACCCAGCCGAGCTCCTCTCGGAAGGCCTTGGCGCGGACGGGCAGCACGCCGGCGAACAGGGAGAGCGCGGCCCGTAGTCGGCGGGTCGCCACCCGCATGTCGTGCAACTCCTCGGGATCCTCCCCGAGCCGCGTGCCCGGCTCCTTGGCCCGCACCACGCCCAGTTGGCGCCGGAGCACGGCGAAGGCGAGCTCCCCCATGGTCGAGGCCGCCGAGATCTCGGTCGGTCCGAGGTCGGGCGTACCGGGGATCTCCTCACCCAGGCCCAACAGCCCTGCTTCGAACTTGGACAGGCTGGCCGGTTGGAGCCCGCACGACACCCGCAGTTGCTCGACGACGGGTTCCAGCGCGTCGAGCCATTCGGGATGGACCTCGACCTCGACCCGCCGCAGCTGCATCGGCCGCTGGCCGTTGCCCACGACGATCACGGTGTCGTCGAGGGCGACCTCCGCCGCGTCGACGCCGCCGACCCGCAACGCGAAGGGGCGCCGTCGGGTGCGGATCTGGAGCACCTCGTGCAGCCGGCGGGCGCCGACGATGGCACGCAACCGCCGCCCGACGGGACCGTCGGGGCCGAGTTCGGCCGGGCCGGACGGGGGCAGGGTCTCGGTTACCTCGAGGCGTCGGCGGAGGCCGTTCCCCTCCGCGGCGTGGCTGTCCTTCAGCGTGATCTCATCGTGACGGCCGCGGCGCCGGGTGCGCACGACGAAGCCGGCGCGGGCGATGCGCCAGTCGTCCGTGTCGAGGTAGGAGTCGACCAGCCGTCGCGGCGGACGGGCGAGCGCGGTCACCGTTCCGCCCACGCCGCCGTCGACACCCCCGACAGCGAGGGCGGGGAGCGTGGTGAGCCAGCGCTCCACCGGTCGCAGATCGAGGGCGTCGAACTGCCACTCGATCTCGACGGGGTCGACCTCCCCCGGCGCGTCTCTCCTGGAACCGGACACCGCGGACGAGCGTACCGCGGGCTTCCGCGCGCGGACCGGGCCGGACGCGATTGCCGCGGATTGCCGCGGATTGCACGGGGCGCGACGGTAACCTGCGAAGAAGTGGCGCGACGAGCGATGACGGCTGAGCTCCCTTCCCCCACTGATGTCGTCCAGGCGGCAGGCGGGCTGGTCGTCCGCCGGCAGGGCGGTGTCCTCGAGATCGTGGTCGTGCATCGGCCATTGCACCAGGACTGGTCGTTCCCCAAGGGCAAGCTCGAGGCGGGTGAGACCCTCGAGCTGGCCGCCCTGCGCGAGGTGCGCGAGGAAACGGGCATGGCGTGCCGTCTCCTGCAATTCCTCGGCCACACCGACTACGTGGACCGCAAGGGCCGGCCCAAGGCCGTCGCCTACTGGGTCATGGCGACCGAAGAGGGGTCCTTCACCCCCAATCTCGAGGTGGACCAATTGCGATGGTTGACCCTCGAGGAAGCAACCCGACTCCTCTCCTATCCCCGCGATCAGGAGTTGGTAGCCGTTCTCATGGCTGCTGACCAGGTCGAACGCGTGATTTGAACGGCTTTTAAAAAGTATTGGAAATCTGTGTTTATTGGAACTGAGATCGGGAATAATGGAGAGAGCGATCTACCGCCTGATCGCACTGCCGACGGCGTGCCCCAGCCGTAAGCTCCAGGACCTATCGCCAAGGGCCCTGTGACAGCGTTTCGACGTGAATCGGCTGGGGCACCGTCGGCCTTTCTGCTTTTTGGCAGCGTGTTCGCTGTTCAGCGACGATGCCGCCCCCTTCCTGGTCCAGGCACGCACCGGCGCGGTGCCCGCGGTAATCCGGATCGGGAGGATCCCGGCCCCCGACAGCGATCGTCCCTGGTCGCGAGCGGGCCACTCGCACCGGGGACGGGTAATCGTCACGCCACCAGGACCGCGGCACCGTTGACGCGGTCGTGGCGCAGATCGCGGAGCGCCACGTCGGCGCGGTCCATCGGGTAGGCGACGGCCGAGACGCGCAGCCGGATTCGGGCCGCCTCAGCCAGGAATTCCTCCCCGTCCCGCCGGGTGTTGGCGGTCACGCTCCGCAGGCTCCGCTCTTGAAAGAGGTGCCTCTGATAGTCGAGAGCGGGTATGTCGCTCAGGTAGATGCCGGCGACCGCCAGGGTCCCGCCCCGGTCCAGGGCGGCCAGGGCGGGCGGCACGAGCGACCCGACCGGTGCGAACAGGATGGCGGAGTCGAGGGGCTCCGGTGGTGGTGTGTCGGCCTCCCCGGCGCTGCTGGCGCCCAGCTCGAGCGCCAGCCGTTGCGCCTCCCGGGAGCGGGTCATGACGTGGACGCGGGCGCCGTGGGCCAGCGCGACCTGGGCCGTGAGATGGGCTGAGCCCCCGAAGCCGTAGATTCCGAGCCGGCCCCCCTCGGGGAGGTTGGCCCGCCGCAGGGCCCGGTAGCCGATGATCCCGGCACAGAGCAGCGGCGCGGCCTCCACATCGTCGAACACCCCGGGGAGCGCATAGGCGTAGGCCTCGTCCACCACGACATAGGGCGCGTACCCCCCGTCGACGTCCCAACCGGTGAAGCGCGGCGCGACGCACAGGTTCTCGCGGCCCGACAGGCAGAAGGCGCATGTGCCGCAGGTGTGGGCCAGCCAGGGCACACCGAGGCGGTCACCGAGACGCCACCGGGTGCTGCCGGGACCGAGCTGGTCGACGATGCCGACGATCTCGTGCCCGGGCGTGACCCGAGGTCGGCGCGGGAGCAGGTCGCCCTCGGTGAGATGGAGATCGGTCCGGCACACGCCGCAGACCCGCACGCGCAGCCGGACCTCGCCGGGGCCCGCTTCGGGGACGGTCCGGTCGATCCGCACCAGCGGGTCGGCGTCGACCGGGCCGGGCCGGTCGACCACCCATGCTTGCATCGCGGCCGCCATCGCGCGCCAGCGTAGGACGGCCGGGCCCGAGCGCGAAGGGGGCGCACCCTTAGCATGGCGGTGGACGAGGAGGGACGTATGCCTGCCAGGTCAATCGGTGCACCCACCTCCCCTCACGACACGTCGGCACCGCGCCGGCCTCAGGACGATCCGGCGTGACGGCGCTCATCGTCGCCGGACCGAGCGGGCTGTCCGAGCACGACGGCGGACCCCGCCATCCGGAGCACCCGTCGCGGTTGGTCGCCGTCATGGCCGGCGTGCGCAGGCTGGCGGCGGACCACGAGGTCGTGTCGCTCGCCTTCCACGATGCGTCGATGGACGAGCTGGCCCGGGTACATGACCCCGCCTACCTGGCCGAGCTGGAGGCGTTCTGCGCGGAGGGTGGTGGGGACATCGATGCCGACACCTACGCACGACCGGATTCGTGGACCGCGGCGCGGCGAGGCGCAGGGGCCGGTCTGGCCGCCCTCGACGAGCTGGAGCGCGGCGGCGAAGGTGTGGCATTCGTGCCCGTCCGTCCGCCCGGCCACCACGCCACCGCCAACCGGGCGATGGGGTTCTGCCTCGTCAACAACGTGGCCGTCGCCGCGGCGGCGCGCACGGCTCTCGGGGAGCGGGTCCTGATCGTCGACTGGGACGTGCACCACGGGAACGGCACGCAGGCGATCTTCTGGGACGACCCCGATGTGCTCTACGTCTCCACGCACCAGCACCCCCTCTACCCCGGAACGGGCCGTGCCGACGAGGTCGGAGGGCCGGCCGCCGCCGGCCGCACCCTCAACTTCCCGCTGCCGCCCGGGGCGACCGGGGACGTGGTGCGCGCCGCGCTCGACGTGGAGGCGCGCCCGGTGATCGAGGAGTTCCGCCCCGACTGGGTGCTCGTCTCGTGCGGATTCGACGCCCACCGGGATGACCCGCTCGGCGACCTCCGGCTCTCGAGCGGGGACTTCGCCGAGCTGGCCCGTGTCGTCAACGAGTTCGCGCCGCGGCCCGGGCGGCTGGCTCTCTTCCTCGAAGGCGGATACGACGCCGATGCCATCGAATCCTCGGTGGTGGCGACGCTCGACGCGCTCTTGGGCGGGCGCGGCCGTCCGCCTGCACCGACCGAGGGCGGCCAGGGTCTCGCCCAGTTGCGCGCCGACCGCTCGACGCGTGAACGTGCGATCGAGAACGTGCGCTCCGAGGCGGAGCGTTGACGCCCGCCCGGCTCGTTGTCCCGGTTCGCGTTTAGCGGGTGGCCCGGTGCACGAGGACCGGACTGTGCGCGTTCGTCGCACAGAACGAGCTGACCGAGCCGATCAGCATCCCGACGAATTCGCCGTGGCCGCGGCTCCCGACCACCAGGAGTTCGGCACCCTTCGACGCTTCGACGAGGATCGGTGCAGGATGCCCGCTGACCACGCGGGGGTTCACCTGCAACCCGGGATGGTCAGCCAACACCTGGGCGACGACAGCGTCGAGCGCGTTCTCGATGTCCGACTCGGGATCGAAGTCGTCGGGGACCGGCACCGACCAGCCGTAGCTCGGCGGCCACTCCCATGTCATGACGATCTCGAGTGTGCTCCCCGTCAGGGTGGCCTGGCGGGCGGCCCAGGAGAGCGCGGCGACCGAGGAGTCGGAGCCGTCGTAGCCGACGACGATCCGGCCCTCACCCGAAGACGGTGCCGCGGTCACGACCCTGCGCTCTTGCTCACGGCGTGAGTGTATCGAGGTACCGCACGAGACCTCCCGGCCTGGCCTGTAGCTGTCCTTTCGGCCCGGATGGGGAGATGGCCGCGGTGCACTCGAGGCAACGGACACTCGAGGCAACGGACACTCGAGGCAACGGATACTCGACGTGGCCCACGAGCCCCCCGCGATGGCCGATGGCCGACGCGCTGGCGCTGGTCCCGGCCGAATCCGTCGCTGGGACGACAACGGGGAATTGGAAAATGGCGACCGAGGGGGGTGGCCGCCATTCTCCAAGCACCGTTTTCTGGGAAGAGGAGGGTGTCCCAGCCATTGTGCGGGGGCACCCCTGGTGACGGTAGAGCCGAAAGTCATGGATTGCCCGCTGCCCAGGCCGACACCAGGATCGAAGGCCCTGGTCAGCGAGGTGGGTCCGGTGCGAGAGTGGAGCCCATGCCGAAGGTCTGCACAGCTGAGGAGGTCGTCGCGCTGGTCCGACCGGTCGATCGGATCGGCCTGGGCACCGCTATCCCCGATGCCCTGCTGGCCGCGCTGGGAGCGCGCGATGACTGGCAGGACCTGCAAGTCGGAGGTGCGCTGTGCCTGAACCTGTACGAGATCTTCACCAAGCGCGGGGTGAGCTACCGCTGCGGATTCTTCGGACCGGCGGAGCGGCTCGCCATTCCCTGGGGTACAGCGTGGAGTTGGTGCCGGGCGGGATCCAGACCGGCTGCTCATGGTCGAGGTCAACCCGAACCTCTCCCGCACCATGAGCCTGCCCCCGGCGTACGACAACACCATCCCGCTGGACGCGATCGATGTGCTCGTTGAGTCCGATGGCACCCCCTGCGGGCTCGGCCGGCGCTGATCCGCCGGGACGGTCAGTGTTGCAAGCTGAGGATGCGACACAGGTCGGTGTCACCGAGAGGTTGCGCGTCGGCGAGCACGCGGCGGATGAACCGGTGGACATGGCGGGAGACTTCCCGGCTGTCGTCGGACCACGGCATCAGGATCTGGAACACGTGGAACATCCCGTCGAACTCACGTGCGTCGGTGGGGACCCCGGCCGCACGCAGACGCTCGACGTAGCGACGGATGGGGTCGCGGAACATCTCGTTGCCGCCCCAGGTGATGCAGGTCGGCGGAAACCCGCTCAGGTCGGCGTTCAGCGGTGAGACGGCGCTGCTCGTGACGTCGAAGCCGTGCAGGTATGCCGACGTCGGGATGTTCCACGGCAGGATGTCGTGGTCCGCGTTGTCCGTCACCGAGGCCTCGTCGAGGCGGAGGTCGACCTCGGGTGAGAAGAGCAACAGGCCCGCCGGGCGAACCGGATTGATCCCGTCGGTGCGCTCGAGGAGGACCGTGTTGGCCAACCCACCCCCGCCCGAATCGCCAGCGAGGAAGAACCGGGCGGGTGGAATACCCAGACGCACAAGTTCCTCGTAGATGGCGGACGCGTCCTCTGCTCCGGCCGGGTACGGGAACTCGGGGGCGAGGCGGTAGTCCGCCACGAAGACCGCGCACCCGGTTTCCTGACACACGCGCGCCGTGAAGAAGGCATACATCGTCGGCGAGGTGCCGATGTAGCCGCCTCCATGGAGGTAGAGCACCACCCCGACGGGATCTTGATGGCGCGGGACGTAGAGGATCCCGGGAACGCCGCCGTACTCGGCCTCCCGTCCCTCGACGTCGAGGGAGCGGACAACGGGGGGCATGATCCCCTTGCAGATGTCGTCGAGCACCAGCTCGAGCGAGCGGAATTCGGGTATGCGCAGCGACGAGGCGTAGCCCATGAAGGCCCGGATGACCTCTCGCGTCACCGTGATGCCCAGATTGGACAGCGGCGAGGAGTTGCCCGAAAAGGGGTGCCGGAACGGCACCCGAGCCAGAGCGGTGGCGAAGTGAGCCGCCAGCAGGGACACGTCCAACGCCACGATCGGTGCCGGTGCGGTCTTGACCTCCGGGCGGTTGCCCATTGCCATGCCAGTCACGCTCCCGCGGCTCGACGCAAAGGTCAACCCGCCATCGCGCCCGTCGACGCCCGCGCGGCCCACCCGGCCCACCGGGATCAACGATGGCCCAACAGTGGCGCGGGCCGGACTACCGTGGCCGCTGAGGCCGAGCCACCACTCCTTGGGCCTGACGCCAAAGACCTGGGGACGGACGGATGAGCCTCCGCCCTGGCGCCACCCGCACAACCAGGGAGGGCGGCCCTCGCGGGGTCACGTGGTACCGTACGCCGGCAACACAACGCAGTATCTGTACTGCCCGAGAGGGGAAGCCGGTGAGACTCCGGCGCTGGTCCGCAACCGTGAATGGTGCGCCGTCGAGGCGACGCCCTGAGCCGGGATACCTCGAAGGCAGGGAGTTCCCACCGTCGAGACACAAGGGCTGGGGCTCGGCACGACCCTGCTCGACGTGGGGCGTCCCGGGTCGGGGTCCGGGAAGCGAGAACCGTGCACATCCTCCGCCGTACCCTGCTGGGTGCCTCCGCTGTCGGCCTGGCGACGCTGCTTGCTGCCGCCACCATGACGTCGTTCGTGGCGCCTGCCGGCGCTGCGTCGGCCCAACCCCAGATCCCGCAGTTCGCGGCGGCGCAGTCAGCCGCCACGTGGATCGCCGGCCAACAGGCTGCGGACGGCAGCATCGGGGGCTCCCTCTCGACGACCGTCAGCGCCATCCTGGCCTTGGCCGCCACTCATGTCGACACCGCCGGCGCCCAGGCAGCGCTGTCCTACGTGGAAGCCAACGTCAATTCCTACATCACGGTTGACGGTGCCGACGGGCCCGGCCAGCTGGCCAACCTCATTCTCGATGCACACGCAATGGGCGTTGACCCGACCAATTTCGGAGGGACGAACCTCGTGACAAGGCTGCTGGCCACCGAGCAGACCTCGGGGACCGACGCGGGTCTGTTCGGGACAGAGCAACAATTGAACCAGTTCTTCGTCGGCACCTTCGTCCAAGGCATCGTCTTCACCGCGCTCAAGACGGTGGGGCAGACGGCCACTGCGGCGGCCATCGGCTGGCTGACCGCCCAGCAGTGTTCCAACGGTGGCTGGGTGCTCCCGAGCCAAGCCGTCGGAGGGGGGTGTGCGTACGATCCCTCGGGCTTCACGGGACCCGACAACCAGACGACCTCCCTTGCCGTTCAGGGTCTCGCCGCCCAGGGTGCGCTGACCTCCTCGATCCAAACCAGCGCGCTGAACTTCTTCACCACCGGGCAGGACCCCGACGGAGGCTGGAGCACCTACCAAAATTCCACGGCCCAGCCCCAGCAGACCGACTCGCAATCCACCGGACTGGTGATCCAGGCCCTCCTGGCGATGGGCCTGTCGCCGACGACCTCCACGTTCACCAGCTCAGGGCGGTCGCCCGTCACGGCGCTGTTGTCCTTCGTGGTGACCTCGGGGAGTGACAAGGGCGCCTTGGGCTTCCAGGACGCCACCGCAGGCAATCTGCTGGCAAGCAATCAGGTGACGCCGATCCTGGCCGGCTTGATCTACGGGTTCGGGCCTACCGATTCCTACTGGGTCGCCACCGGCTCGGGGGCGGTCCACCCATTCGGTTCGGCGAAGTCGTACGGATCGCTCGCTGGAACGACCCTCAACAAGCCGGTCGTCGGCATGGCATCGACGCTCAATGGCCTCGGCTACTGGCTGGTGGCCTCCGACGGCGGGATCTTCAGCTACGGCGACGCCGCGTTCTTCGGCTCGCGCGGTGGCCAGCCACTCAACAAGCCGATCGTCGGCATGGCGGCCACGCCTGACGGCGGCGGCTACTGGCTGGTGGCCTCCGACGGCGGGATCTTCAGCTACGGCGACGCCGCGTTCTTCGGCTCGCGCGGTGGCCAGCCACTCAACAAGCCGATCGTCGGCATGGCGGCCACGCCTGACGGCGGCGGCTACTGGCTGGTGGCCTCCGACGGCGGGATCTTCAGCTACGGCGACGCCGCGTTCTTCGGCTCGCGCGGTGGCCAGCCACTCAACAAGCCGATCGTCGGCATGGCGGCCACGCCTGACGGTGGCGGTTACTGGCTGGTGGCCTCCGACGGGGGCATCTTCAGCTACGGGGACGCCGCGTTCTTCGGCTCGACCGGTGGCCTCACGTTGAACCAGCCCATCGTCGGCATGATCGGGACCCGCGACGGCGGCGGCTACTGGCTCGTCGCCTCCGACGGCGGGGTCTTCAATTACGGCGATGCCCTCTTCTCGGGTTCAGCCGCTTCACTCCGCATCAGCGATGCTGTGGGCGGATCCGACAGCGCTTCATAGGGTGCGGCGCGCAGGATGCCGGGCCCGACTGCTCCTCTGGGGGCTCTTCGTGGGCGGAGCTGCCGTGGTGCTCGCCCCGGTAGGGCCCGGCGCCCTGGTGCCGCTCAAGATGGCCATTGCGTCGGCAGATTCGGTCGGCAACGACGTCTACGTGGCGGTCGTCGTCGACTTCGGAAGCGGGTCCTCGATGTCGTCCGTATCGAAATGTGTGCCGGTCGCATCGAACGCACACGACTCGGATGCGCTGGCGGCCGCCGTCGGTGCCGACAACGTCGCGTACAGCAACTCCGGTCTTCTGTGCGCCATCGACAACGACCCGGCCAACGGCGTCCAGAACTGTGGCGAGAGCGTCGGTCAGGGTAACTTCGACTACTGGTCGTACTGGCACGGATCCTCCGGGTCGTGGGCCTATGCCAACGACGGCCCCGCGGAGCACTCTGTTGCGAGTCCCCCCGACGATGTCGAGGGGCTGAGGTTCCAGACCAACCAGCCGGCCAATGGCAGTGACCCACCGCCCACGGTTGCCCCGGTCTACGCACAGATCTGCAATGCGTCGACCGAGGTGCCCCCGGCCCAGACGCCGTCTGCCGCAGCGACGACCACGACCACCACCACGGTCACGCCGGCGCCCGCGTCCGTGACGCCGACAACGGGGAGGGCCGGCACAGGCCCCGCTCTGACCACGACGCCGCCCGCCGCGGCCGGCGCGCAGCCGAAGTCGGGTATCTCGACCACGACGGCAGCCCCGGGTGCGACCACGACCACGACCACCACCACGACCGCGCGCGGCTCCGGGGACATCGCAACAGGGGGCGCCAGCGCTCAGGGGTCGTCGAGTACCCACCGGTCCCTCGTGGCGAGCGCCGCGTCCCGCCATTCTGGTGGAGGCGCCTCGGGCAATGCCCTCCCGGTGATCCTGATCGCGGTGGTCGTGGCTGCGCTGGGTGGTCTCGCCCTTTTCCGATGGCGTCGCAGGCCGGCCGAGGAATGACGCGGGCCGCCGCCCCCAGGCGCCGCTCCCTGCACCCGGTCGCCTGGTGGCTCTGGGCGGCCGGCCTGGCGATCTGCGCCATGCGGACGAACAACCCGTTCCTGCTGGCACTGATCGGCGTCGTGGCCTGTGTGGTGGTGTCCGCACGCCGGAGCAGTGCACCCTGGGCACGCTCCATAACGTTCTTCCTCCGTGTCGGCGTGCTGGTCATTGTGATCAGGGTGGTGATCGAGATCCTGTTCGGACAACGCGGTGTACCCGGACACGTCGTCTTCACGCTCCCGCAAGTGCCGCTCCCCGCCTGGGCGGTCGCCGTGAGCATCGGCGGGCCCGTCACCGTGGAGTCGATCTTCAACGCCTTCGTGGAGGGATTGCAGATCGCCGTGATCCTGCTCTGTTTCGGCGCGGCCAACTCGCTGTCGAGCCCGTACCGGCTCCTCCGCTCGCTCCCGGCGGTGCTGTACGAGACCGGTGTCGCCGTGACCGTGGCGCTGTCCTTCACTCCCGAATTGATCCAGTCCATCGGGGTCGTACGGCAGGCGCGTCGCCAGCGCGGCATTCCGACGAGAGGCATACGCGGCATGCGGGGCGTGGCCGTCCCGGTGCTGGAGAGTGCACTGGACAGGTCCCTCCAGCTGGCCACGAGCATGGACGCTCGAGGCTACGGACGGCGGATCTCCGGCGGGAAAGCCGCGCGGCGGCTGGCCAGTGGAGCCACAGTCGGTGGGTTGCTCCTGACGGCGGCCGGACTCTACGGCGTGATCGATTCGGGGTCTCTTTTCGGATTGGGGCTTCCCGTCCTGGCGGTCGCCGTCGTCCTGTGCGGGGTTGGCCTCGCCCTGGGAGGGCGGCGCACCGCCCGCTCGCGCTACCGCCCGGACCCGTGGCGCAAGCCCGAGTGGATCGTGACGGGTTCGGGAGTCGTGGCGCTGGTGGCCATGTCCGTAGCCCGCGTGCTCGACGTGCCGGGACTCACCATCTCGTTCTCGCCCCTGGCGTTCCCGAGCATCCCGTTGCTGCCGGTGGTGGGGATCCTGATCGCCTTGGTGCCGGCCATCGCCGCGCCCAACCCGATCGCCCCGGTGCCGACCGTCCAGCACGATGGTTCCGGTACGGGTTCGGCCAGTGCGGCCGTCATGGACGGGCGGGGCCAACCGGTCCAATCGGACCTGTCGGGTGTGTCGACATGATCGCGTTCGACCGGGTGTCGTTCACCTACAACGACGCCGCGCGCCCGACGCTGCAGCGGGTCAGCCTCGACATTCCCGAAGGTGAGCTCTGCGTGGTGGTGGGGGAAACTGGCACGGGCAAGTCCACCCTGCTGAGGGCGATCAACGGTCTGGTGCCCCACTTCAGCGGAGGGACGCTGGCGGGAACGGTCACCGTCGACGGGAGGACGACCAAGGAGAATCGCCCACGCGATCTGGCTGACGTCGTCGGCTTTGTCGGCCAGAACCCCTTGGCCAGCTTCGTGACCGAGACAGTCGAGGACGAACTGGCCTACACCATGGAGAACCTCGGGGTCCCCGCCGATGCGATGCGCCGCCGCGTGGAGGACGCTGTCGACCTCCTTGGTCTGCAGGATCTCCGCGACCGGTCATTGCGCGCGCTGTCGGGCGGCCAGCAACAGCGAGTGGCGATCGGAGCGGTACTGACCGCGTCGCCCCGCTTGCTGGTGCTCGATGAGCCGACATCCGCGCTCGATCCGGCCGCAGCGGAGGAGGTCCTCAGTGCGCTGGCTCGTCTGGTGCACGATCTCGGCCTGACCGTGGTGATGGCCGAGCACCGGCTCGAACGGGTCGTGCCGTTCGCCGACCGGATCGTCCTGGTGCCCGGAGGTGGGGCGCCGCTCGTCGTCGGCTCGCCCGAGGCTGTCATGCGCTCGTCGACGGTTGCCCCACCTCTGGTGGAGTTGGGCCGACTCGTCGGATGGGACCCGCTCCCGCTGTCGGTCCGTGACGCCCGCCGGAAGTCGGCCCCGCTCCGCGAGCGGCTCGCCCCGATATCGCCACCCGATCCGATACCTGCCGTCCCACACACAGGTCGCGTCGAGGCGGCCTCCATCCGCAAGCTCACCGTCTCGTACGGACCCGTGGTGGCGCTCGACGGTGTGGACCTGATGATCGTGCCCGGTGAGGTTCTCGTGCTCATGGGAAGGAACGGCTCAGGCAAGTCGACGTTGCTCGGCACGCTTGCAGGGGCGCGGCAGCCGACGCGTGGCTCCGTGCTGGTCGACGGACAGGACCCCCAGTCGTTCCGGGGTGCTGATCGGGTGCGCCACGTGGGGCTCGTTCCCCAGGACCCGGGACTGCTTCTCTATGGGGAGCGCGTCGACGCCGAATGCCAGACGGCGGACAAGGTGTCGGCGCTGTCGGCGGGAACGACCTCGCGCACGCTCGACCGGGTGTTGCCCGGCGTGCCTCCCGATCGGCACCCTCGCGATCTTTCCGAGGGCCAGCGCCTGGCCTTGGCACTCGCCGTCGTGGTGGCGCCGGCCCCCGGACTCCTGTTGCTCGACGAACCGACCAGGGGGCTGGACTACCCGAGCAAGGATCGCCTCATCGAGGTGCTGCGCGAACTGGCCCGGGGCGGTCACGCCGTTGTGTTGGCCACGCACGACGTGGAACTCGCCGCCCGCGTGGCGGACCGGGCGGTGGTCCTGGCGGACGGACAGATCATCACCGACGGCCCCGCCCGGCAAGTGGTCTGCCACTCCCCGATCTTCGCCCCTCAGGTGGCCAAGGTGTTGGCGCCGGAACAATGGTTGACCGTGGACGAAGTGCGCGGCGCCCTCGACGAAGTGACGACGACATGACCGCCTCGGTCCCGCGACCTGCGCTTCGGCCCGGGCACCGTCTGCCGCCGGCTATCCGGTTCGGGACCCGCTCCTCCTTCCTCCTCATCCTGACCTCGGTGTTCGGCGCCGCCGCCTTCGCCTGGCCGCTGTTGATCCATCGGGCTTCGGGCCCCAACGCGGCCCACAGCGGCGACGCACCCTGGATCTTCGTCGGCCTCATCCCTCTTTTGCTGGCGATCGTGATGGCTGAGCTCTCCGAGGGAGCCATCGATGCCAAGGCGGTGGCGTTGCTCGGGATCCTCGCCGCCTGCTTCGCCGCGCTCCGGGTCCCGAGTCCCGGCATCAACGGGTTCGAACCCGAATGGTTCCTCCTCATTCTGGCGGCCCGGGTGTTCGGGCGAGGGTTCGGTTTCGTCCTCGGGGCCGTGGCGTTCTTCGCCTCGGCTCTGGTCACGGGGGGAGTAGGCCCCTGGTTGCCGTTCCAAATGCTCGCTGGGGCGTGGGTCGGCTTCGGCGCCGGCTGCCTGCCCCCGATGCGGGGCCTCCCGGAGCGCCTGCTGCTTGCCGCGTACGGCGTGGTCTCTGCGCTCGTCTACGGGCTCCTGACCAATTTCTGGTTCTGGCCCTTCTTCGGCGGGGCCACGACGACCTACTCGTTCGTACCCGGCCTCGGGACCCTCGCGAACCTGCACCGGTTCATCTTTTTCGACCTCACGACCTCCATGGGCTTCGACCTCACCCGCGCCGTGACATGCGCCGTCATGGTCCTCGTCCTCGGCCGACCTGTGCTTGCCGCCCTGCGTCGCGCCTCGCGCCGCGCCGCCTTCGAACCGCAGATGGATTTCACGGATGGGCGGCTGCCGGCGAGCGGACCATGATGGGACGGTGAAGATCGTCTCCCTCCTCCCGTCCGCCACCGAGATCGTGTTCGCCCTGGATCTCGGCGCGCACCTGCGCGGCGTCAGCTTCGAGTGCGACTATCCGGGGGCCGCCCGAGCCGTGCCGATCGTCTCGGGGACGGCCCTGCCCACCGATGGTTCGTTGAGCGCCGAGGAGATCGACGCCGCCGTCAGCGCCCGGGTGGCAGCGGGCGAGTCCATTTACACCCTCGACGACGCGCAGCTTCGGTCCATCGATCCCGACCTGATTCTGGCTCAGGACCTGTGCCAGGTCTGCGCCGTGCCCTCGGGTGCCGTGGAGGAGGCGCTCGAGGTGATCGGGTGCCACGCGCAGGTGGTCTCCCTCGATCCCGGCCGGCTCGACGAAGTGATCGATTGCATCGGTGTCGTGGGGGCGGCTACCGGGACCGGCGCGAGGGCGGACGCGCTGATGAAGGGACTACGAGACCGGGTCGCTGCGGTACGACGGCGCGTCACGGGACGCGAACGGCCCCGGGTCCTGGTCCTGGAGTGGCCCGACCCGCCGTTCAACGCCGGGCACTGGGTCCCTGACCAGGTGGAGGCGGCGGGCGGAGTGCCGGTGCTCGCCGACGCGGGCGCTCGTTCGCGCCGGCTCACCTGGGAGGAGATCGAAGCTGAGCAGGTCGACATCACCATCTTCATGCCGTGCGGGTTCGATCTTGCCGGCGCGGTGGCGCAGGCCCCTGCGCTCCTGGCCCGTCCCGAATTCGAAGGCCTCGGCCGCATCATCGCGGTCGACGCCAACGCGTACTTCTCCCGCCCGGGCCCACGGGTGGTCGAAGGCGTGGAGTTGCTCGAGGAACTCCTTCACGACTCGTCGGATCGGGAGCATGCTGGTGCGCAGGTGCTGCGGCCCTGACCGAGCCGTCGAGCTGAACGGTGCGACGCTGCGTTACCGGGATGATCCCGGGTGCCAAGGCCACGGCGGCGGCCAAGGGTCCTGACGGGGACGCTTGCGTTCGACGCCAGCGGCTTCACGTTCGCCTCGGCGCAGATCTTTGCGACCCCAATCGACCGGCACCCCCGGCGGTCGTTTGCTGCCTCACTTCACGTCACTCAGCGATCCCCGCAGTGCGCCCTCGGCATGCTGTGGATTCTCGTCGGAAACTCCCGAAATTCCAGCCGATCGCTTCAAGCCGGAGACCTATTTCGGCGGGTTCACCGGGTGGAGCGCCGAGATCGAGGCGAACCCCTCCACGAAGGCTTGGACGTCGGTCGACGGTTTGGTGGCGGTGCTCGAGCAGTCCACCGTGCCGACTGAATAGCCGGAGAGCGATGGTGCCACCTTTACGTTCATCGGCCCCCGTATCTGTCCAGTGGCGCAGGTCGGGACGTTGAGGTTGCCGTTCGTGCTCTTGGCCGTCCCCTTCTTCGCCGCGACGAGGGCTTTGCGGTGCGCCTGCACCCAGGCCACCAGGTATTTCGCCCCCTGGGAGAAGTTGGCCGATTGACCGTTATCGACGCCTTGGCTCACGGCGAGCGCAGGTATCCCTCTGGCCAATGCAGTCTGAGCCGCTCCCACGGTGCCCGAGAGGGCGGCCAAGGGGCCAATGTTCTCGCCAAGGTTGATCCCCGAGACGACGAGATCGGGCCGTGTCGAGATGCCGTGGTCATCGATGGCCCAGATGACGGTGTCCGCCGGGTACCCCGCGACAGCCTTGGCCGGGTAGCCGCTCGCCGTCGTGGCGCTGGTCGCAGTCAAAGCTCCGCCGGTCACCTTTGGGCCGGTTCCACTCTGGTTGGTGAGGGGCGCCACCACGACGACCTTGGTGTGGGGAAGCGCAGACAGCGCCTGCACGGTTGCATCGATCCCGGGTGCCGTCACCCCATCGTCATTCGTGACGAGGATGGTCAAGCTCGTGGCAGCCTTCGTGGATCCCCCGGCACTGCTCGCCACCGCGGTGCACAGGGCCAACCCGGCAGCCGAACTCAGGAAGGCCGCGGCGATGACGCGGGAATGGATTCGAACTGGCATGTTTCCGTCCTCTTGGCGTCCCCGCCACTGCGCCTGTGCCATGAAAGTGAGCAGCGGAACGTACCACGGGGAAGGTGAAATTCTACGGCGGCAGAGGGCGAAATCCGATGGAGTCGACGGAAATGGGCGCTGTTCTGCTGCCACTCCGGCAAGTACCCGTAGCGTCGGCGCCCGGTTCCCTCGGCGAAAGCTGCTCGCCGTCTCTTGGGAACCCTCCTCACGGGAAGGAGCCGACGCAGGCCGCATCGGAGAAAACCGAACTGTCGGAAAAGACGTTCCTACGCGGCGCCCGCACGCTCTTTGCTCAGGCACGACTCGGTCGCACAAAGGTCAGCCGGCATCAGCCTGTGTCGTCGGGACCGATCGGCCGTTTGCCTTCAAGGTTACCTCCACGTTGCCGCGGGTCGCGTTGGAGTAAGGGCACACTTCGTGCGCCGCGGCGACGATCGCAACGGCGCGCTCGGAATCGGTCACGCCCGGAAGTGAGACATCGAGTCCGACGGTCACATTGAAGCCGCGGTTCTCGGTCGTGATCAGGCTCACCTCTGATTCGATCGAGACGTCCCCGAGGTCCACTCGTTCTCGACGTCCGACGACCCCAAGGGCCCCCTCGAAGCATGCGGCATAGCCCACGGCGAAGAGCTGTTCTGGGTTGGTACCGCCGCCCTCGCCCCCCATCTCGACCGGAGTGCGGAGCTGCACGTCCAGAGCCTGGTCACCGGTGACCCCGTGTCCCTGCTCCCGCCCGCCCGTCACATGAGCCCGAGCGGTGTACAACGTCTTGGCCATTTCCTGCTCCCTTCGCTCAGCCGCCTTGCCTGCGACGCTACCGGTGCGCCCCTTCCCTCCGTCCGGTCAGTGGTCCCGGTCAGATCAGGACCTGGGCTTGCCGGTGGAAGAGGTTGTCGTTCGGGCTCATAACATGAGCCCATGGTCGCCCCGTTGGCATCTGGATAAGAAAGGTCGCATCGGATGGTCTTTCGACTTTCTCCCCGTTCTGTCCCTGGGAGGGTTGCAACCGGCGCTTTCATCCTCCACTCCGGGATCGAGAAATGGAACGGTCCGCCCGCTCAGGCGGAAGGCGTGCACGCCATGGCGGCGGGGGCCTTCCCCTTCCTGAAGTCGATCCCGCCCGAGCGGTTTCTCAAGTTGCTCGCGGCCGGTGAGATCGTGACCGGTTCGCTCCTCTTGGCGCCTTTCGTCCCCAATGTCCTGGCCGGTTTCGCCCTCACCGGATTCTCGGGGTCGCTGCTCGCGATGTACGCGCGGACGCCCGCGCTGCGGAAGCCGGGCAGCGTGTGGCCGACTCCGGCGGGCATCGCGGTGAGCAAGGACGTCTGGATGCTGGGCATCGGAATCGGGTTGCTCGCTGACGCCCGGGCCAAGCGAAGGGCGCGGACGAGCCTGCCCGCGTAGGTATTCTCCAGCACTCTGGGTGGCCGGCTCAGATGGCCGGCTCGGATCCTCGCCGCTCGATCGTTCTAGATCGGGCCCTGGTTTTGCCTTCAGCGGAGACCCTCATGGCTGCGACCTGTGGTTTCGCGTCCGGATCATCGCGATGCGGGCAGGATTTGCGCTGCGCGAAACCGTCGCCGACGTCGGCGCAGACAAAGCGAATCCGCCAACTGATCGTGCAGGATTTCTTTCCCAATCAGCCGAGGGCAAGGCCTTCCGTTGACTCGGATTGCGGGGGGTCGGGTAGCCGCATCATGCGGAAAGAGTTGAAGAGGCCTACCAGGCCGGCGAACAGCGGCACCAAGAGTGCAAAGCGTAGAGCGTCGTGTCTCGCTTCGGTGTTGATGCTGATGATCTCGTCGCGCGTCGCCTTGGGCTGTCCGACGAGCTGGTTCGCCAGCTGCGTATTGCTCAAGACCTGCGCGTCGTGCTCCAACACCTGCGCCACGTGCTGTTGCTCTCCCGACGTGAGCACGGCGCTCTGTGATGCCAGATGGTTGAACGACAAGGAAAGCGTCGCCAACATGATGGCACCGGCAAACGCGAGCCCGAACGAAAGCCCAAACGATCCCGCTGCGGAGTTGACCCCGGCTGCCTCACTGACCCCCTCCTCGGATATCGGTGCCAATGTGTAGTTGTTCAATTGGGATACGAGCAGCCCCAGCCCCGAGCCGACGATCAGCAGTGGCGGGATGAGGTACCAGCCCGAGTCGACACGCGGTATGAAGGGGATCAGGAGCAGGACACCTGCCGACGTCAGAGCGAATCCAGCCCGGATGATCGTGGCCGGACGTCGGTTTCCCGCTTTCCTACCGGCGAGGAGAGCTACCGCGAACATGCTCAGCGACAACGGGGCCATGGAGAGGCCAGCCTGCATCGCGTTGTATTCGAAGACCATCTGGAGGTAGATCGGCAGCGCGATCATCAGCCCGCCGAGTGAAATCTGCTGCATCATTTGACCAGTCGCACCGAATCGAAAGTGCGGCAATTTCGAACAGTCCGGGATCGATCAGGGCCGGTCTTCCCAGCCGCTTCTGGCGCAAAATCCAAAACACAAAGCCTGCCATCGCTGCGCTCCCGACGACGAGTAACACGATCACGGACTCGCCACCTTCTTGCCAGACCAGAATCGCCAGCACGAGTCCACCCATGCCGATCACCGAGAGAACGGCGCCGACGATATCGATATGTCGTGGACCGGTGTATGGCACGTCCTTGACCAAGCGAATCCCAGAAAGGACGATCAAGATGATGAGATCCTCGAGAAGGAACGCGATCCGCCATGAGAGATACGTCGTGATGAACCCTCCCAAGAGTGGACCTACAGCCGCTGCGATTGCCGCAGCCGCACCGACCAATGCATAAGCCTTTCGTTGCTCCGCCCCCTCGAAGTTCCCGTGGATCAGAGACTGCATCGCGGGAAGGAGCAGTGATGCTCCGAGTCCGCCGACGATGGCCCAAAAGATGATGATGACCGTCAGGCTCTGGGTGAAGGCCATGGCCAGAGCGCCGGCCGCATAGCCCAGCAACCCCAGAACGTAGGCGCGCTTGCGGCCGATGAGGTCGCCAATTTTGCTCCCGATCAGAATGAAGGCGGCCGACACCAAGGCTTCGAGCGCGATGGCTGACTGGACCCCGCTCACGGTGGTGCCGATGTCGTGGACGACTGCCGAGATGGACACATTCATGATCGAGGTGTCCACGACCAGCACGAACATCGCCATCGCCAGCAAGATCGCGAGTCGCGGGTTGCTCTGGCTTACCTCGGGGGCATCCGTCGAGGCTTGCCCGTCGGCGCCGTCTCCCGGTCGGTTCTTTCCCTGTGGTGCAGCACTGGCCGGATACATACGAGAACAATGGCACGCTGGGCAGTGCTGTCGCCGGTTATTCGTCAGCGACCCGCCGGGCCGATGCGCAGTTGAGCTCAGGCGGGCGGCACGCCCCTCGCGAGGAGGAAAAGATCGTGCAGACGGACTTCATGCGATTGGCGTTCGAGCGCGATGTCGATGTTGCCTTCAGGAACGAGCAGGCGCAGGCCTTCAGGATGGGAACGGAAGACCATCGGTGTCACCAGCTCGAGGGCCTCGCCGTCAATACCCGCGAACGCCGTGCCGGAGCGGGACCTGATCTCGAGCGTCTCGCAGCTGAACTCGAAGGCATGGCCGCTGCGCGACCCCTGGCCGGCGAGGGCCAGCATCAGAACCTCGGCCGCCTGCGCGCCCGTCGCGGCCGTGACGGCGAAGACACCGAGCTTCCCCGTGTCGAGACGGAGGCGCTGCGACGTGTCCGGGGATGCTCCGAGCACGTAGGGGTTGTTCGACACCATGATCAGGAACGATCCGTCGACATCAGTGCCATCGGGAGTGGTGAACGACAGATCAAAGGGTTGCTGGGCGTCGCCGAGCAATTCGGGGAGGAGCCGCCTCGTCGTGGCCGCCTTGGCCTCCCGATAGCCCTCCTGCTGGACGACCGTTGCGTAGACGCCCAGTGAGACGTTGTTGACGAAGAAGCGGTCGTTCACCGTCGCATAGTCGACCCGTCGTTCGATGGCGTCGCGGAAGGCATACACGCTCTGGCGCGGGTCGCGGCGATTGAGCCCAAGGTCAAGTGCGAAGTGGTTTCTGGTCCCTGCGGATACGCACACGAAGGGAAGATCGTGTTCCACGGCGATAGAAGCCACCAGTGCCTGCGAACCGTCTCCACCAGCCATCCCGAGGCAATCCGCGCCCCGGGCAATTGCGTCCCGGGCGAGCTGGGCCAGGTCAAGGCCGTGGTCGAGCATCACGGTCTCGACCCCGAGGGAGGTTGCCAATTCCACCAGTCCGAACGTCTCGACCTTGCCCCCACCCGACCACGGGTTGCACAACAGGACTGGGTGTGAAGGCCGGGTCGCGTGGTGGGTCTGGGCCGCCGCGGTAGTTCGGAGCCTGGCGGCGAAGGCAGCTCGGGCCGTAGCAATCGTGATCGCCAGGAGCCCGAGGCAGAGAAGCGCGTGGACGAAGGACGGCCAATCCTCGTTCCCGGCTCCGAGCAGTGACGCGACAAGGACGGCCGCACCTGCCACCATCGCGATCGTCCCGAACACGCGGCGGCTGGCTCGTTTTGTGATCGCCCACCACCCGCCCGCCACGCCGACCGCGAGGCCCGCCAGTCCGATGGCGACGTACACCCCATTGCGAACCAGGAAGCCGATCAGGGAGGCTGCGAGCAAGACGGCCGCCACGAGTGAGACAAGAGCCAGGACCCGCTGGCGGGAGGTCGGTGTGCCTTTCGTATCAGGCATGCTGACCGAGCGCGTGCCGAGGTGTGCGTGCGAGGGCGGACCCCCTCCTGCTGGCGGTGCCCCGGCGATGGATGCTGAGATTCCATTGGGGTCTGAGCGTCATTGGTATCGTCCCCCTAGTTCCAGTTGCGGGCATTGTAGGTTCTGGGTCATCGACGCGGCATGACCGAGGGTCAAGCAGGGATCAGGAGCACCGTGAACAAAGGTCCTTCGGGGATGACCAGATGGATACCGGGTCTCAGGGCCGTTCGGACCTACGACCGGAAATGGGCGCGTTCCGATCTCGTGGCGGGAGTCGTGCTCGCCGCCATCTTGGTACCTCAAGGTTTGGCCTATGCGGAGTTGGCCGGGCTTCCTCCCGTGACCGGTCTGTACACCTCTATCGGATGCCTCGTTGGGTATGCGGTCTTCGGGCCGTCGCGGATCTTGGTCCTCGGTCCGGATTCATCGATCTCGCCCATGATCTTCGCCGCCCTCTTGCCGCTCATCGCCGGCGGAGACGTCCATCGAGCAATTGCGTTGGCCGGGATGCTCGCCGTGATCGTCGCCGTCATCGAGATTGGGTTGGGCATCGGGCGGCTGGGTTTTGTGGCCGACCTGTTGTCGGGCGAGGTGCAAGTCGGCTACATGAACGGGCTGGCCCTCATCATCATCGTCGGCCAATTGCCCAAGCTCTTTGGTTTCTCGACGGACGCCGAGGGATTCGGCGAGGAGATCAAGGCCTTCGTCCTCGGGCTGAACGACACCGTCGGGGCGGCGCTCCTGGTCGGCCTCGGGGTGCTTGCCATCTTGTTGGTGCTGCCGAGGTTCACCAGGGTCGTCCCAGCGGTGCTGATTGGCATCGTGGTCGCGACCGTCGTCTCTGCGCTCTTCGACCTGCACGCTCACGGAGTCCCGACCGTCGGCACGCTGCCGAAGGGTGTCCCTAGGCCCTCCGTGCCCTGGACGAAATTCGCTGATGTCGGACCTTTGATGGTTGCCGCCCTCGGCATCACGCTCGTGTCACTCGCGGACACGATCGCCACCTCCTCGAGCTTCGGTGCCCGCCGAGGTGAGGAGGTGGATCCGAACCAGGAGATGATCGGCATCGGTGCGGCCAACCTCGCGGCTGGCCTCCTCCAGGGTTTCGCGGTGTCGACCAGCGGGTCTCGCACTGCCGTCGTCGAGCAAGCGGGGGCAAAGTCCCAGCTCGCGTCGTTGGTGGGGGCCGGCATCGTCGTCTCTCTGCTGCTGTTCTTCAACTCGCTGCTGGCCGATCTGCCGCAGGCTGCCCTCGCCGCCGTCCTGATCGCTGCCGCCCTCTCCTTACTCGACCTGAAGGTCCTGGTCCGCTATTACCGGGTCCGCAAGAGCGCCCTGGCGCTGTCGGTGGTCGCCAGCCTGGGCGTGGTCGTCCTCGGTGTCCTCCAAGGAATCGTCATTGCCGTGGTCCTCGCCGTTCTCTTGTTCTTCCGCCGAAGCTGGCAACCCCACGGCGCCGTCTTGGGCTTGGTGGAGTCCCTGGGTGGCTGGCACAACGTCAGCCGGTACCCCGACGCGCGTCAGATCCCCGGGATCGTGGTCTATCGCTGGGAGGCCCCACTGTTCTTCGCGAACTCCTCGGCCTTCCGGACCCAGGTGCGCCGCGTCGTCGCCGAGAGCCAGCCGTCGTGGGTTGTCGTTCAGTGCGAGGCGATGACCGACGTCGATGTGTCGGCCGCCGGGATGCTCGAGCAACTCGACCGCGAGCTCAACGCTGCGGGAATCCACATGGCGTTCGTGGAAATGCGCGCCCGGCTCCAGGACCTCGTGCTTCGCTATGGGCTGTTCGAGACCCTCGACCGTGACCGCTTCTACCCGACACTCTCCGCCGCGGTGGCAGCAATCCAGGAGGAGTGAGGCGCGCGCGAAGACTGTGGGGAGAACCTCGGCATCGCATCGGTCAGCGAATAGTTAGGCGAACAAGTTCAGACCCGTCCAGAAGGACATCGAGGACGAGGTAAAGGCTGATTCCGTAGAGCACTCCCCGCCGGTTTCATTCTCTCGAAATGTCCCGGCCTCCCAGGCATGCGATGCCGACCGCCGGCTGGGTGGATGGGTCAGGTCGTGATCTCGTCGCGGGCGCCATGCGCAACGAGGGCATAGACGACGAGAACACCCACGGCGATGTAGGTGAGCGACCAGATCGGGTAATAGGGCATCCACCAGATAGCGCTGATGGCGAGTATCGCACCGGCGACGACGCCTATCCAGCGGCCAATCTGTGAACGACTCGCGATGAGCGCGAAAGCCGTCAGAATGAGGATGACGGCCACTGCGAGATAGATCCAGCCGTACGTCTTGAGGCTGTGGCCGAAGATGGCCGCCTCGAAATTTTCCGGTAGGACACCGTGATAGCGGAAGGCCCAGATTGCGTCGAAAACACGCATAACGCCGGCCACTCCAAGCACGATGGCCGCAAACAGAATCCAACCGTCACCCCGTTGTTCCATTTGTCGCCCCCTGTTCGTGAAGATCGTCCGACCTTCGTCAGCGATCCCTCCGAGGCCAGGCACCTACGACAACTCGGCCTCTTGGCAGATTCAACGCTAGCTGCAACGGTCGCGAATTCCGTGGATGGCGACATCCAGACTTCGTGGATGAAATCGAGCGTCGCCCCCGCGACCCGACATCCTGGGAGCACGGCCGTCCTGGAAGTCTGAGCGAGCCGTGGCGTTGCAGACGGTCGCCCGCAGCCGGCCTCGAGAATCGCCATACGACGTAGAGCGAAGCACGACAAGACCGAGTTCCAATGTGACGTAGCCGGGGACACAAGGTGATCAACGTGGCGTGGAAGGTTTCGATGGGTTATTTTCCTTTCTTTGAGCGTCAGTCGACTTGAAAGGTGGCCGCACGATGGCAGACGAAACGGGAGTCCTGGGCCCGCTCAGTTATCTCATCGTTGAGTTCCCCGGCAACAAGATGACGGGTGAGGGATTCGCCACCCTGGTCGACCTCGTCGACCAGGGGGTCATCCGGATCCTCGATCTGATGTTTGTGACTCGGGACTCCGATGGCTCGATACGTGCGCTCGAGCTCCAGGACATCGACCACGACGGACAGTTCGACCTCGCCATCTTCGCAGGCGCTTCGTCGGGTCTATTGAGCGAGGGCGACCTCTCTGAGGCCGCCTCGGTGATCGAACCAGGATCCGCGGCCGGTATCTTGATCTTCGAGAACCGCTGGGCAACGCCCTTCATCCAGGCGCTGCGTCGGGGCGAAGCACAGCTTGTCGCTGCCGGATACATCCCCCAGACCGACATCGTGGCGGCACTCGACGCCGCCGAGGGTTGATCGAAAGAGGAAAGGACGAGACCATGCCACTTCTCCGAGGTATCGCACGAACCGCAGCCATCGCCGGAACGGCCACAGCGGTATCGAATCGTGTCTCACGCCGGCAACAAAATCGGTGGGCGCAACAGAACGAACAACAGTATGCGCAGCAACCGCAGCAACCGCAGTACGCCCCACCGCAACAGCCGCCGCCCGCTCCCGACCCAATAGCGCAGCTGAAGGACCTTGCCGAGCTCAAGTCTCAGGGCATCCTCACCCAGGCCGAGTTCGACGCCCAGAAGGCGAAGATCCTGGCGTCCTGAACATCAACCGCGTGACGGTGGTCGGCGAATAGCAAACGGCGGCTCTACGAACGAGTCGACGATCCGCCGCAAGCACGTCGGGGGCAGGGGTCTTTGCCGTCTTGGGCTCGGCGGCCGCGTTGAGGGTCGCACCATGCCGGCGCGGGCGTCGCGCCGAGTAGGACCATGATCACCTGATCGCCCCCTTCAATGTACCTATTTCATCGCGATCACGTTCGCACGCTCCGCCAGGCTCGGGGGTGCA
Source organism: uncultured Acidimicrobiaceae bacterium (assembly GCA_963736515.1). Classification (GTDB taxonomy): domain Bacteria; phylum Actinomycetota; class Acidimicrobiia; order Acidimicrobiales; family RAAP-2; genus Bog-473. The sequence goes on from CAVTPE010000006.1 coordinate 76,520, forward strand.
AGATATGACCGTAGGTCTCGCTGGAGGGAGCGTGGCCCCAGTACTGGGCGGGCGGGTCGGCCGGATGATTGCAGTTCAAGCACCGCAGTAGACCTCACCGAGCGCTGCGGCCAGAATGGTGGCGTGGAGACAAGTCGAAGCGCCAGGAAGGCGCTGTCCAGAGGAGTCGTCCTTGTGCTCGTTCTTGTTGGTTTCCTCCTGGGTCACCAGGTGAGGCAGCGTCGGGCTCTGGCCAGGGGGAGGTAATGGGCAGCGGGACGTGACGGGGCGGCCTCCGAGCCAATGAGGACTCGGCGCCCACCGCACCACCCTGACGATTGCCGAAAGACCGACACCCGTGGCGTGGCGTGGCGATAGAGATTTATGGACGACCTTGGCGACACAACAGCGCCGCGTGTCCCCTCTTCGTCAGCTGGTCGCGAGGATCTTGGCCTTTTGTGCGTCGAACTCGGCGTCGGTCAACACACCCTGGGACTTGAGTTCAGCCAGCTTGCTCAACTGGGAGGCGACATCGGTTCCCGATGATCCTGCTGCATCCTTGACGTACTGGTCGAATGCAGTCTTCTGATCCGCTACCTCCTGCAGCTTGCGCTCTTGCATCTTTCCACCCCGGGCGATGAGGTAGATGAACACACCGAGGAACGGGAGAATGATCACGAAAATGACCCAGAGAGCCTTTATCCAGCCGCTGAGATCGTGACTTCGGAAGATGTCGATGAAGACGGTGATCAGTATCCAGATCCAAATGAAGAAGAGGAAGAAGTACAACATCGACAAGAACACACCACCCAGCGGGTAGCTATACGCGAGCATCCGATTTCTCCTTTATCTCAACGAAACCGACAGCATTGTCTACTTCGACACTGTCTACTTCGACACTTTATACGTCTACTTCGACACTGTCTACTTCGACACTGTCTACTTCGACAAACCTATCCATTGGGAGGCCGCGTTGGGTGATATGCCGCCTATCAGTAAATCTCGTGCGAGACCAACCGGTCCCTGGGAACCACATGAGACTTCCCTGGATACCTGGGGCGCGTCAGAGCCACCGTGCCGGGCGCCTCTCCGGTCTCGCCGAACCATCGTGGGGCCCCCGGCGGCGGTACCCGGTCCTGCCGCCTCAATGGCTCACAGACGGTCAGCCGCCCGCCGGGCGTTCGCCCCGCCCCTCCGCAGCGTCGCGGCGTACCGCTACCGAGCCCAGGCCTGATGACGTCCGAGCGGCACCTCTGACGGGCAAAAGGGTGCCGTGCAGGACTCAGCACAGAGATGATGCACAAGCGGCTGGAAGATCGAGCATCGAAGCGCAAGGTCCTAGTGAGTGCGAGTGCGGCCGAATCTGACTCACTCCTGCCACAGCCCTTCCGGTTCTGTCGTCCGAGGTGAGTCCGGGCCAGAGAGCGACGTGGACCTCCTAGTCGACTTCTTCGTCGACTTCGAAACCGGAACATCACTCGATGAGGTGGCTCTGTTTCGTGACCTCGAGGGATCACCAGCTCCATCCACTGCGTGAGGATCCTCCTCGATGCAACTGGCCCGGTGACGACGACGGAGGTTGAGCCACGCGACTCGATCCGTGACAGATACGAAACGAGGCATTGAAAGGGTCCTCGCGACGTGGGAATCCCCGTCGTTTGATCAACTCCATCGAGGTATGCCACGTGGGCTGGAACCAACTGACCCCGTTAGCTCGAGAGCTTTCTTAGGGCGCATCCCAGTGCCGTTCCCGGTGGGTTTCGGACACAGATGCGCCACTCTTGGTCGGAGATTACCCTGGCCGAAGTGAAGGACTACGGGCCCTTGTTGGCGGCCGGCAGAGACGCAGACATCTTCGAATACGGTCCCGGACTGGTGCTCCGGCGCTCCCGGGAGGGACATTCGATGTCGCGAGAAGCCCGAGTCATGCAATACGTCCGTTCCCAGGGATTCCCGGTGCCCGACGTGAAGGAAGTGAGCGACGACGGCCTGACCATGGTCATGGAACGCATCGAAGGCGCCGACATGGTGGCGATGATGTCCAAGCGCCCATGGGCGATCCCTCGCGTCGGGCGGGTGCTGGCCGATCTCCATCGTCGGCTTCATGAACTGGCGGCTCCGGACTGGTTGCACGCCGCCCCCGTCGGTCGCGGAGATCGTGTTCTCCACCTCGACCTACATCCGCTGAACGTCATGATGAGTCCACGGGGTCCGGTTGTCATCGACTGGTCCGGTGCGTGCCGAGGTGATCCCGCCGTCGATGTGGCGCTCGCTTGGGTCCTCATGGCGGCAGGTGAGGTGCCTACCGGTCGGTTCATCGGCACTGTCCTTGGTCGTGCTCGCGCGGCCCTGGTGAAGAGCTTTGTTGACTCCTTCGATGTCGATGTTGTGAGGCAACGTCTTCACGACGTGGTGGCATGGAAGGTGTTGGATCCCCACATGTCCGTTGCCGAGCAAGCCCGCATGTGGGATGTTGTGGTGGAGGCTGGCGGTGGTGCTCCCGCCTAGAAGCCGGTGCTTGAGAAGTCAGGCAACCTTTGCGCATGCGGTCTCCGGACGATAACCCCAAGCGATCGAGCCGTCCTCGGCGACATGGTGGGCGAAGCAGCCGTGGAGACTTGGCTCACCGGTCCCGACTCCGAGCGCGCCCTGCGCTCATGAAGGGTCTCCGAGTCCCAGCCGGCTCGAAGACCGCGGCGCCAGCAGTGACGATGCCGATGGACAGCAAGATGGACCCGACGGCGTCGAGTGGCGTGTGCCACAGCGCGCCGACCACAGCCACCGACATCAGCAGGGTCCAGGCAACGCCGAGTGCGAGCGTGACACCGCGCGCCCGCTTCCCGAGCAGCGGGTAGAGCGCCAGCCACATGGAAAGCGCGGTCGCGCTGACCGCGGTGACGTGCCCGGAAGGGAAAGTGAGCTCGGCATTGTAAGTCCGCTGGACCAGTGGCTTGGCGACGTGCTCGCTGATGAGTAGCGCCGCAGCGGCGAACACCGTATAGACAGCTACCCGTAAATATGCTCGTCTGATCACGCCGAGGGAAAAGGATACGACGAGGACGGCGACAACAGCCGGGGCGCCGAGGAGTTCGACGAGGTCGGCCCAGGATCTTACGGCAGAAGGACGCCCCAGCCATGCGAGAACGGGGTCTTCGAACGCGTAGGGTGAACTGTCGTGCGCCACGGCACAGGCCAAAACCGCGGTTGCGAGAAGGCATATCAGAGCGATGACCCTGAGCCTGGTGCGCAGCACGAAGAGCAAACTACGTGGCGCACGAGAGGTTGTGGTGTCGAGCCAAGTGGGCAAGCCCCCGGCGGGCAAATTCTGGACACGGCAGGCTCCTCTTCCGGGACGTCGGCGCCCTTCACCGCCACGTGTGAAAGATCCACGAAGATGCGAATGCTTGAGGAGCGGGCCGTTGCATATTGAATATGGGCAGGCGCGACGGTCGGGCTGCGACTTGCCGTTCGAGGGCCAAGAGCTCGACCACGAATAGAGGAGCCGAGAAATGACCGTGACACTCATCACCGGAGCCAACAAGGGCCTCGGCTACGAGACAGCGCGAAAACTGATCGAGCGACGGCATACCGTCTTCCTCGGAGCGCGTAGCGTTGAGCGTGGAGAGTCGGCGGCCTCCGAACTGGGTGGCCGGTTCGTACAGCTCGACGTGACGGACGACTCATCGGTCGAGACCGCCCTGAGTTTCATCGCCGAGAACGAAGGCCATCTGGACGTCCTGATCAACAACGCGGGCATCAGTACTACGTCAGACGTCACCGGCCCAGTCGCACTGGCGGTGTTCGATACCAATGTCATCGGTCTCATCCGTGTCACCCAGGCGGCGCTTCCGCTGCTGGCACAGTCCGAGAATCCGGTGGTGGTCAATGTCTCTAGCGCCCTCGGCTCGTTCTGGGCCGTCACTAATCCAGAGCGGCGCCAATTTCACTTCCCAAGCGTCGTCTATGGCTCAAGCAAGGCCGCCGTCTCGATGCTCACTGTTCAGTACGCAAAGGCATTTTCTGGAATCAAGTTCAATGCTGTCGAGCCCGGATTCACTGCCACCGACCTCACTCCGTTCAGTGGGGCCGGGCAGCCGGTGGAGAAGGGCGCGGAGGTCATCGTGCGTATGGCCACACTCGGCAAGGACGGCCCTACCGGCACATTCCAGGAGGGCGAGGGCGAACTCGCCTGGTGACACTGAAGGCGGTTGGTCTGAGCGTTCCATCGGGTTGGCCGGGGTGTATCGCTCAGCGTCGCGTACGCATCCGCATGACTTGTCGATCCGTATCGATGAAGAAGGTCATCGGCTTTAGCGTTCCATCGCCAAAGGAGGCCAATTGTCTAACGCCGGAGACCCGCTGGGAACCATCGGCCAGAGGTGGTGAGGAATGCCCTGCCATCTAGCTGTTAGGGACGGCAAGGGTTCGCTGCTGACGGGGACTGCTGCCTACCTACTACTGACTACCGACCTTCGCTCTCGAGGGCTGACTGCATCTCCATTCGACGCAGCGCGAGTAGCGGTGGACAACATCGATGATCTGGACCCCGTCGATCAATTGCCGGACCGCGGCCAGGTCAGTGTCCATCTCATCCGTGATCTACACCCCCAGATTGGGGCTCATCATGCTCGTACGGTACTGCCGTGGATCCGGTGAGTGTAGATGTCCGGACAGATGTACGAGAAGAGAGAGCCTCACCTCGTGGAGGTCGAGCCGCCGAAACGAGCCCTACGGAGTGCGATTGACGGGCGTCGTTCGTGATCCTGGGCGGTACTTGTACGGCTTCATGTGTCGCCTACCGGACTGTGCGTTTCTACCACCGGAGTACAACCGGAAACTTGGTGATACCGGGCGGTTCAAATGTCCATTAACGCCGCGTGTGAGAGTGGTTGTCCGCTGGAACAATCCGTCCGTCATCGGAGGCCGCGTGCTGGATGCGCGTGTTGTCCAACGGGCGCTGGGCTAGAGGGCGCGCCGGACGTCGAGCCCGACCGTGCTGACCTGGATGGGGAGCACACGGTAGCGCTTGTGAAGGCCCGTGACGCGATGCTCAAGAGTCTCCTTGGTCTCCGGGGTGGTGCTCAAGATCGTGATTGAGCCACCATCTCCCCCGGCCCCGTTGACCTTCCAACCGAGAGCGCCACTCGCCGCCGCGAACTCAATCACCCGTCGCGCGTCCACCCCCACAATTGCGGGATGGAGGGAAACCTGAGCCTCCGTGTTGGCGATCATCGCCCGACCGAACGCGTCGAGATCCCGGGCATGGAAGGCGTCGCGTGCCGCTACCGCCGCATCTCGCAATCGCGAGAACGCCCCTGACCCGCGGCTCGCCACATCCTTGATCACGTTGCGATGCACGGCCGAGGAGTCATGGGCGCGACCAAGAAAGACCAGCGTTAGCCGGTAGCTGAGATCCTCCCAGCTAGGAAGTGGGTATACACCGGCCTCGGGGTATGTCTCGACTTCGAGGTAATTGATCCCGCCGAACGCCGCGCTCAACTGGTCCTGGATCCCGCTCTGGACACCGAGGATGTCTACTTCGACTCGATGCGCTGCGTATGCGATGTCGCGCGGCGAACGTTGCTCCAGGCGTAACGCTGCCAATGCGCCTAGCAGCGCAACCGCAACCGCCGCCGACGTACCGGCGCCGCACCCAGCCGGGACACCGGAACGAACACTGATTTCCAAGGCCAGGCCCTTTGGGGGTGGGAACGTGTCGATAGCGGCCTCCAGCAGCCGGTGGCGGGCGACCCGGGGCGCCCTCGGGACGATGGAGTAGCGGTCGCCGAAGGTTGCAACGTCGAACTCAACACGGTCCGTGCCTTCGGTGGTGCGGATCGAAATCTCAACGCCTGGCGTCACTGCGATATTCAAGATACGTCCCGGCCCGCCAAACCAAGTGTCAGTCCAACCACCGATGTCGCAGATCCGAACGGGAGCCGATGTTTCGATCAACCGCCCGGGTCGGGTCACGGTCGTCTCCGGTCGTCGTCGGGCATGGCTGTGTAACGATGAAGCCAGCACAACCCTGAACGGTGTGTTGTCCAGTTGCGACAGCGACGCCGTCCGCCACGTTTTTCACTGAATGGCACATAAATGAAGGCGTGACACTGCTCGCTCATTGTCCACTCTCGATACGTCGCCGTACTTTGGTTCCGCACCATTTATACCCGCGAATCAGCAAGCAGGTTCGCCGGTGTGTGCGCTCGGAACCGCGCCAGCGGATAGTCCCGAGCGCCGCAACCCCCTTGCCGTCCCCGTCCCAATCGTGACGATCGCGGTGAGCACTGGGATCAGAAACAGCGCGGTGTGCAGTGTTGTCGACGATGCGATTACGCCGATCACGACCGGTCCCAAGACGTAACCGGCCCAGCCACAACCGGCCACCGACGCGACCGCTCTTCCGGTGTTCACGTTGTCGACCGCACCGGCCGCCCTGAAGGTCATTGGGATGACGCCTCCGAGTCCGGCTCCGAGCAACGCGAACCCAACCAGCACGCTCACGGGACGACCGATGATGAGGCCACCGGCGAATCCGAGCGTGGCTGCCACGGCGAGCAGGGGGAGCAGGCGCTGGGCGTCGAACCTGGTGAAGAGCCGATTGCCGGAGAGCCGAACGGCCAACATGGCGAAGGCATAGATCGCAAAACCCATTCCGGCGACCAGCGGTGCGGTGTGCATCGAGTTGTGGAGATAGACGGCGGCCCAATCGGCTGCGGCACCCTCGCAGAGCATGTCGGCGAAGGCGATGCCCCCGAGGACAATGAGCTCGCCTTGCAGCACGCTGTGGCGCCTCTCGCGATCGCCATTTGGCGTTTCGGGGTCATCGCCCACCGGCCGGTCGGGGATCATCCGGGTCGTGAGCCAGCCAACGGCCAGTAGGCACGGTACGGCCAGGACCAGCAGCTGCTCGCTCAGCGAGACGCCCAGCCCCACCGCGGACGCGCCGATGACCGCACCGACGAGGGCGCCACTACTCCACGAGCCATGGAAACCTGGCATCAGCACCCGACCGGAGAACCGCTCGACCGAAAGCGCTTGGGTGTTCATCGACACGTCGAGCATCCCCTGGAAGAAGCCCCAGAGCAGGAACGCGACGAAGAAGGTTTCGAACGAGCCGGTGAGCCCGATGATTGGTCCCGAGACGCAATAGCCGAGCAGGGCCACTCGGACAATCGGCCCACTTGCCATTCTCGACAGAATGCGGGCAGCCACGAGCAAGGCTAGGACCGAGCCGATTGGTGCCCCGAGCAAGGCGAATCCGAGCCGGCCATCGCTCAGGCCGAGGTGTTGTTTCAGCTGCGGTATGTGGGCCGTCCAGGAGGCGAACAAGAAGCCGTGGGCGAAGAACACGGCGACGACGGCCAGGCGAGGCCAGCGGTCCATCGGGGCGGATGCAGCTCGCGGGTTCGATCCCGGACTCAGCGTCAGACGCAGCGGATATCGACTCCCATCGCCCGCAACTCCTGCACCTTCTGCTGGTCGGCTCCGGCATCAGTCAGGACGATGTCGATCTCTTCAAGATCGCAGACATGGCCGAACGCCACGCGCCCGAGCTTCGAGGAGTCGGCCACCGCGATGACTCGCTGCGAGGATCGAGCGGCGCCGCGCTTGACCGCGGTCTCGGCGAGAAAGTGGGTCGTAATGCCCGCCTTGGCGTCGATGCCGCAAGGGCCCATTACGCATGTGTCGAAGCGGAGCTGAGAAAAGGATGGTTCGGTGAGACTCCCCGTCAACGACAGCTCTCCCGGACGGACTTCGCCACCCGGGAGGAGGAGTTTGATGCCCGGGCACTCGTGCAGTTCGAAGACTGGCCTAAGGGCGAGCGGCATGACGGTCAACCGCCGGCTGCGGAGCGCTCGTGCCACCTCCATGGCGGTGGTACCACCGTCGAGAATGACCGTCTCGCCGTCGGCCAAGAGACTGGCCGCAGCGACTCCTATCGTGGTTTTGGCGTCGCTGCACTCGAGGGCCCGGATGCCGTACGGGGTCTCCTCGGCACTGAGGAAGACACTTGCCGCCCCGCCGTGCACACGTCGGAGGCCCCCACTGCGCTCCAGCGACTCGAGGTCACGTCGCACGGTCATCTCAGAGCAATCCAGGGCATCGGCCAGCTCCCCGACCAGCACCGGACTGCGCTGGCGGAGCGCCTCGAGGATCATCTGGTGGCGCGTGTGCACATCCATAATGTTCAATCTAACATATATGATGTGCGTTCTCACACTAATGCCCGGCGGCCTCCGATCGGGGCCCTGGTGTTCGACGTAGGCGGCGTCTTGCTCGATTGGAACCCCCGGCACCTCTATCGCAAGCTGTTCGCAAACCAGGCGGAGATGGAGCGGTTCCTCGCCGAGGTCTGTTCACCGGCGTGGCATGCGCCCCACGACCGGGGCGTATCGACCGCAGCGTCGTGCGCCGAGCTCGCCTCCAGGCATCCCGAGCTCTCTGAGCTGATCTGGGCATGGTCGAATCGCAGCGAGGAAATGATCGGTGGCGTCGATGCCGCGTCCGTGGAGGTCCTCTCGGCAGTGAGAGAAACCGGGCGACCCTGCTATGCCCTCACCAACATGGAGGCGGAAACGTATCCGCTCCGCCTCAAGCGATTTCCGTTTCTCGGTTGGTTTGACGGTACCGTCGTCTCTGGTCGAGAAGGGGTTGCGAAGCCAGAGCCCGCCATCTTCAGGCGACTGCTCGACCGTTTCGGTCTGACGCCGAACACGACGTTGATGATTGACGACACGAAGGAGAACCTCGAGACGGCCCGCAAGTTGGGGATCCAGACCGTCCTGTTCCGCTCGCCCCGCCAACTCCGAGCGGAGCTTGAGGCCGTCGGGGTTCTGGCCCGATCTCCCACATCGCCCTAGCGGAGACTGCGACCATCACGCCCAGTGCAATGCTCCGATTGTCGGTGGGTTCCAATAGAGCCCTCATATGTGCGTAGACCATGTTGCCGATGGGTCACCCCGATCAACTGGGCACGCAGCGGCCGGTGAGCATTCACCCCTCTCTTCTTGACGCCCAGAAGGACTGGGGCGTTTGCTTCAGAAACCGTGATTTGTCCGGGAGGCGCAGATGCTCGCTACGTGAACAACTCTCCCCAGTGTGTGGCGATGATGAGAAGCAGACCTGCGACAGCTATAAGCACTCCTGCCACGATCATCCGGTATTCCGCCGGGTCCCACTTGGCTATACGAGGACCCCGGTCCCCCAGGAGCCAAGCCGCCGCAACCCAGATCCCGGCGATCAAAAGGAGCAGGAACGCGACTTCGGCAACGGTCACGCTGGTGTCGTGCGAAAAGGCAATGACGGGCCTCACTCTCGGCAATCCTAATCCTCAAGGTGGAATGGACTTCCGATAGTGGGGGGGTAGGTAGGACATTTCGACATCGAGGCACCTGACCGAGATCATAAGACCGCCGCACTTATGAAGACCCAGGGCGACTACCGTGCTGGATCTTGTTCTTCAAAGGAAGCCAGACACCACCATGAGCATCACTTCTGTGACGCGGTTCCATGCCACCTCAGGTCAAGAGCAAGCACTGCTCGAACTGCAATCCGAAGGTCGGAGACGCATGATTGCGGCTGACGGCTGCGAGTCGTTTGACATCTTGCGGGATCAGTCTGACCCGCAATCTTTCGTATTCATCCAGACTTGGGCTTCCAGAGGGGCCCACGACACCGCCTTCGGGGAGTTGATACTTGCCAGTGGACATCTCCAAAGGGTCTTGGCTGTCCTGGATCAAGACGTAACCCAGACGTTCTACGACCGGGTCTCCTGACCAGGCAACGTCTGCCCAGTACGGCGGGCTGGGAAACGGCAATCCGGCACATTGGAGCGATTCGTACGCATGCAGATGAGGCGGCCTGTCAGCAGCCTCAGCCCGTTGTGTCGAGGAGGGTTCGGGCGATAGCTCGGTCTGCTTCGGTGTGCCACGGCATGCCCCAATACATTGCGGCCGGGTCGGTGACAGTTGAGCTGCGTGGGTGAATAATGTGGCCGTGTCCGGCGATGCCAGAGACCTGCGATTGACGGGCACCGACCGTTCTGTCGTGGCAGCGCAGTACGAAGACCCGTCGAACCTGCAAAGCCGCGTCAACGTATATGCCTACTTGTTTCCCGAGCATCCCTTGCCACAAGGGGCAACATTCGAGGACTGGGTTCTCGATCATCTCGCCTGGACCGGAGAGGAGTCGGCGCTCGACATCGGCTGTGGTCCAGGAGGCTATCTCTCACCAATCGCCCGGAGAGCTGGACGAGTAATCGGCTTTGATCTATCGCTCCGGATGCTGGCGAGGGCGAGGAAAGGCACGCCTGACGGTGAGGCCCATTTGGCGGCCGGCGACATTGAAGCTTTGCCGATGGTCTCAGATTCCGTCGATGTGGTAGTTGCCGCCTTCATGCTGTATCACGTTCCTCATCTGGACCGAGCCCTACACGAGCTGTCCCGTGTCCTCCGAAGCGGTGGGATGATCCTCGCCGTTACGAACGGTCCTGGGGACAAGGCCGAGATCAGGCGAGCATGGCAAGAAGCCGGTCGTCGCATCTTTGGCCGAACATTCAATGTCCCCCACTGGTCGGACAACTTCAACCTCGACAACGGGGCAGCTGTGCTCGGTGAGACGTTCGATGTCGTGGCCGTCGATCGGACGAGGGGAACCTTTGAGTTTCCGGATCCTGGACCCGTCTTGGCATGGGTCCAAAGCCTTCGCCCGGGCCTAGAGGGCTATATACAGGATGCGACCTGGGAAGTCGTAATGGATGAACTTCGTCGGGTCGTCGCACGAGAGATCGAAGCGCACGGAATCTTTGCGGTTGGGAAGGACTCGGGTCTCCTGGTCGCACGAAACCGGGCAACCTGACGAATCTAGTTGCGTGCGATAAGGGGCTGGCTCAGTTGCCGGAGAGGGTGCGACGCGGCTCCATCGGGAATTGTCAAGGAGGCCAAGAAGATCCCATTCGGTAACGGGCATTATCCGTTCCTGTGGCAAGTCCGCTGGTCATTGGCATCCCACCAGCCGACTTGCCGCCGGGCCTACCGTCAGGAGAATGCGCTTCGACCCCTATACCGCTGATCCAGACGCCTACGGCCATGCCTTCAGGTTGGGCCGTCATGTTGCGGGATGTCGGCTCGATCCAGCCATTCGCAATCTTGTCGAGCTGCGAGCAAGTCAGATCAACGGCTGTGCCTTCTGTCTCGATCTGCATTCCGGTACTGCCCGACAGGCCGAGGTCGCACAGAGGAAGCTGGACATGCTCGCTGGTTGGCGAGAGGCACCTGATTTCTCGCCAAAGGAGCGGGCAGCTCTTGCCCTGGCCGAAGAGATGATCCGGATCGGAGATGGGAACAACCTCAGTGATGCAACTTGGGCTTGCGTCCGGGCGGAGTTTGACGACGATGAGCTTGCCGGACTGCTCTACTCCATCGGGCTCATCGGGTTCTGGAACACCCTCAACGTGGCGGTCGAGTTCCCGCCTGAAGCGCCATTGCCGAGAGTTAGATAGTCGGCGGCCCTTCGTGGCCGGCGGTCGAAGGTGGGCGAGCATTGAGTCGAAACGCTCGGTCTCCCACCCATCATCGGCGAGGCGCCCCGTCTCAATAATCGGCCATGTCGGCGTTAGCCCCCGCCCTGTTAGCGCGGCGTGCCGGCAGTGCGCCGATCGTCGATTTTTGCCAGCTGACACCCTGCCCACGGCGCAGGCAGGGGGGCATAGCTGACGACGTAGCCCCCTTGCACCTCATCGGTCTCCATCCTTATTTTGGCTGGTGTACCGAGTCAGGTGCCCACCTTGCCAACAGCGAGCAGACCGTCCGTCGTTGTTACGCAGAAGGCAGGTCGACACGCAACTCACCCCCGGCAGCGGAAAACCGATAATGCCAGGCCGGTTGCGGCGCCATCTCTCCGGACGGATCCGACTCCGGTCGCTGTACATTTGCCGAGCTTCGTGCAAACCGCGAATCCGGGGCTGTTTGTCTCGTTGGCGCCTTCGTTCCAGGTCCCAATGCCTCCGGCTGGGTCCGTGGAGACCAGGGGAGCTCCGGCCACGACGGCCGCAGTGCAACCCAAACACAGGAGAGAGCGACAGTCCGGCCCCACGTGATGTCGCTCCGGACACCTCCTGTTACGTTCATCCTATGTCGTGGGATGGTGTGTATGGAGAAGATTGGCTGGCCGATGGATACGCCACGAGTCGACCACCTGTCCATTCGCAGATTCTCGACCGGGTGGCATTCCTTCAATCAGTCCGTCGGATCGACCTGGCCCTCGACATTGGCTGCGGGGCAGGAATATCAACGATCGCTTTGATGCAGCGTGGGATCGGAAATCACGTGCTCGGAATCGATCCCTCTCATGCCATGATTCGCACAGCCAAGCGTCATGTTGAGGGGGCATCGTTCGTGCTCGCCTCTGCCGAGGACCTTCCAGTGCTTTCCGGTACAGTCGGACTGCTTACGGCAGCGGGATCACTTAACCACGCTGACATATCAGCCTGCTTGTCTGAGGCAAAGAGGGTGCTTTCCCGCGAGGGGCTACTGGTCGTCTATGACTTTTCGTCGGGACGGTGCTCGGCACAGTGCGCTGAACTTGATTCCTGGTACTCCAACATGCTGCGGCGTTGGCCAAAACCGAACGACGGAGTACGAGAGGTGAGCGAAGCGACATTCGAGTCAGCGCCGATGGATTTGTTCGCTTACGAGGCCTTTGCCGTTTCAATCGATTTCGAGTTGGACGGTTACCTCGACTACCTGATGACCGAGAGTAACATTGGCGCCGCAGTGCGTTCGGGTGCCTCACTAACCGAGATCCGCTCTTGGTGTGAAGAAGGATTGCGCCAACTCTTCCAGAGGACGTTATCCGTCGAGTTCGAGTCGTACTACGCCTGTCTTGGCCAGCCGTAGTACTGAACCCCGAGGTTCCCCTATTGTTGCCGGATCCGAGGCAGCCTTACAAAAGTGATCGAACGATCTCGACGACGTCCTCGCTTTGGTACCCATGAAGCCGTGCGAAATCGGGAAGCTCTCGCACCATCTCGATCGCCGCACCTTCGTGGACCGTTCCGGCCATGGTCACGTCTCGGCCGCGTCGAAAGTCCAGGGAACCTTCCTCGCGCACGATGCGCAAGGCACGAAGGACCGTGTTGGCGTTGACGCCAAGCACCGCCGCCAAATCCTTAGCCGGAGGTAGAGTCAATCACCAATCTGGTCTTCGATGAACTTACGAATCGAGAGCGGGACCGAGCATGGCCGCCGCGAACCGGTAGGCGCCCGATGAGTACACATTGCAGACCGCGAGATAACCCACAACGGTCGTCTGCCCCGTTGGGCAGAAGTGGGATCCGTCTGGTGACCGGACGACGTTCGTGCCAGAGAGCCCGGTGCACGGCTCGCGGGGCAGACAAGGGAGCGTCCACGTGAAGGACCCGTTGGCCATGACGGCCTGGCCAGCATCGACGTAGGTGACACCGACGTTTGCTGCGGCGACAGAACCATAGAGCTGGTTCAAGTTGGCCACATTCTGATTGTCAGCCGCTGATGCATCGAAAGGAAGACCGATGAGGATCACCTCCGCCCCGTAGGGGCGGAAGATGTCGATTGCCGTCTGGATGTCGGCTTCATACTTTTGGTAATACTGCGGTGTTGCGAACGTCTCACCGTCCATGCAAGGAGTAAAGGCGTCGCCGCTGAATTCGAGTATCACGGCCGTCGGTCGCCAGGAGGCCGCGTCGGATGCCATGCTCGGGAGAAAGTCGCAGGGCGCAAGTCCGCCGTACGTGTGCACGAGCGTGGAAGCGCCGCTCGCACCGGCGAGGTAGGCGAAGTCCTGGCCTGCCTCCATGCCCAGCGAGTCCCCATACAGCGCGATCCTTGGGGGCCCTGTCGGCGCCAAGCTCGGCATCGATCCCGCATATTCGGCGTCCCCGAAGCTGAAAACGCCGCCGTCGGAGGCTACCTCCCAGTACCCCTTGCCGTCAGGCGTCCGTGCCATAGCCACGATGGGCGCGTTGAGATACTGGTTGCCCATCGATCCCGCGAACACTGCGTCCCCGAAGCTGAAGATGCCGCCGTCGGACGCCACTTCCCAGTAGCCACCAACGTCCGAGTCGGCGACCATGCCGACGATTGGGGATCTCAGCTGCCGGCCCCCCATGGAACCGAGAAAGGGCGCGTCGCCGAATCCGAATACGCCGCCGTCGGCGGCTACCTCCCAGTATCCGTTGCCGTCGGGTGTTGCCACCATGCCCACAATGGCCGCGTTGAGCGGCTTGCCACCCATTGAACCGAGAAAAGGCGCGCTCCCGAATCCGAACACGCCACCGTCGGACGCTACCTCCCAGTAACCCTGTCCGTCCGACGTTGCCGCCACGCCCACAATGGCCGCGTTGAGCGGCTTGCCACCCATGGAACCGAGAAAAGGCGCGTCACCGAAGCTGAAGATGCCACCATCGGACGCCGCTTCCCAGTAGCCGTTGCCCTCGGGTGTTGCCGCCATGCCAACGATGGGAGCATTGAGCGCCTTGCCACCCATGGACCCGAAGAAGCTCGCATCGCCAAAGTTGAACACGCCGCCATCCGAAGCGACCTCCCAGTACCCCCTCCCGTCGTGCGTGGCCGCTGTGCCGAGGACCGGGCGATCAAGTGTCCTGGCTGCGGCCACCCCCGCCGGAACCACGGCTAACAGGCCGAGGGCCAAGGTCGCAATCAAGACGCAGATCCAGCGCATGGCACAACTATCGCAGGAGCAGGGATGGGTCATGGGCTCGAATCCGCGCACCTCCTTTGGCGTCTATAGCGGATATTCGCGACTCGCTACGGCGTCAGGGCGGAATCCTGCGGATCTGCCAACGTTTCGGAGACCGTCCTGGTCGTCTTTGGCGAAAACGCCGATCCACTGGCGCCCAAGCGTCACGGGGCGCCCGGCTGACCGCGTTGTTGATCTGCTCGAGCGTGAGAATGTGGCGCGGGATAAGGCCGGCGAAAAAGCGGCCTGAGGGCTTGACTGCGGTGAGGAACTGACCCCAGCCTTTGGGCCGCATAATGAAGTGGTGACCGACCTACGGCTGGCTCTCTGTCAATCTGCCTCCAGAGGCGATCCACAGGCCAACCTCGAAAAGGGATTGGTCGTATGTTCGAGGGCCGCCGAAGAGGGGGCGGACATTGCAATCCTGCCGGAGATGTGGCAGATCGGTTACGCCCCTTGCCCAGATGACGAGGCTGGACGAGCGAGGTGGCAGGAGATGGCGATCGCCCCTGACGGTCCATGGGTGAGCGCATTCAGAAAGGCTGCGTCCGGCCTCAACCTGGCGATCTTGACGACATTTCTGGAGCGGTGGCGCGGATCCCCTCGGAACACGGCCCTGCTTATCGATCGTCATGGTCAAGACGTTCTTTGCTACGCCAAGGTTCATACGTGTGACTGGGGAATGGAGAAAGCCCTCACGCCGGGAGAATCCTTTGACGTTGCTCGGCTCGACATTGAGGGCGGGTTCGTCGACATCGGCGCCATGATCTGCGCTGACAGGGAATTCCCTGAATCAGCGCGTGAGCTGATGCTTGGCGGCGCTGAGCTCATTCTGGTACCAAACGCTTGTCCAATGGCCGGCGAGCGGACCAATCAGCTTCGGTCCCGAGCCTTCGAAAATATGGCCGCGATCGCAACGGTGAACTATCCGGCTCCCGATCAAGATGGCCATTCCAGCGTCTTTGACGGAATGGTCTACGAAAAGAACGGTCAACCGAATGGTCAACCTCGTGACCAGCTCATTTTCGAGGCGGGCGATAGCGAGGGCGTCTACCTCGCCACCCTCGATCTGGACGCACTCAGGGACTACCGAAGGCGTGAGACGATGGGAGACGCTTACCGGAAACCCAGTGCGTACAGGCGCTTGATGTCCGACGAACAAGGCGTGCCCGTCTTCGATCGTTCCGATTCGCGCCGAGGACCTGGATTACAGAGGGCTGAGAGCCGGCCTCAATACCTGTCAGAAACGGTCGATCCAGACTTTCTTGACTGATGGAGTGTCCCACCCGCGCCGCGCCTTCGGAGAGAATTCTGCCCATTAGAACGCTCTGAAGGCCGATACATAGAGCGCTTTGTACATCTCGGTCATTTCCGGGAGTTGGTAATGCGCCTGGAGGCCGCTCGGGTTGGGCAGGAGCCAAAGAAGCGCACTTCCGAGGAGTTCGGGCTGGCGACCGATTACCGCTTCCGGTCTAAGAAACGCCGTGCGGTAGGCCTGCAGACCGAGCACTGCGACGCAGCGGGGCTGCAGCACCCCTACCTTTGTTTCGAGCTGCGTCGCGCCTTCGCGCAGCTCGGCGGTACTGAGTTCGCTGGCGGCGGACGTCACCCGGTCCGCCAGGTTCGTGATGCCTATGCCGAGTCCGAGCAGAATGTGCTGCTCGGTGGGCAAGAGGACCGACTTGGTGAATCCACCGGCACAGAGCAACTTCCAGAACCGATTCCCCGGCCGGGCGAAATGCAGGCCGAGGTCGCCAGAGAGCGTCCCGGGATTGATCCCACAGAAGAGCACGCGCAGATCCGCACCGACCAGATCAGCGACAGCCTGCTCCATGGAGCGAGAACTTACGCTCCGGCAGAGGTCCCATGGGTACAGAGCTTCTCGAGCCTCTCCGGGCTGGTCGTCATGGACACAAGCACCGAAGTGATCCAGTTGATCCACTGCCGCCGTCGCGCGGGGATTTGGCGGTTCTCCTCCGAGCCGTAGTCAAAGACCCGGTGGCGACGTTGGCGTCGTGACCATCCGGAGTAAGGCTGAAGGCCCCGCGGTAACCCGCAGAGGCCGACTTGGGCGGTTCACCGCCAGCAGTAGGGAGATCTCGCGGAGCGATCCCAAAATGCGACGATCTTGTTCGAACTTCACGACAGAGTTGAGCATGAGGTAGTCGCGACCGAGCCGATTCATCCTCTTAGGTGTGGATTCGATCGATCTGCTCGACTAGCGCGCCGAACCGACGGCGTTCGGCGGAGTGCAGGGCATCCGCGAGCATCGTCTCCGCTCTGCGGGCCTTGTCGGAGCCAGCCTTCCGATCAAGCTGCGCCCACGCTAACTGTGAGCGCGCGATCCAGTAAGGGGAGCCTAGTTTTTGGCTGACATCGACGGCTTCGGTGAAATAACTCTCGGCTTCATCGAGGCGGCCCAGCAGCCCGGCCAATGAGCCCAAATGGAAGGCGACAGGTCCTTGCGTCGTGACGCCTATTGTCGAAACCTGCGCGTCCCACGGACGCAACCAGTCGTACAGCAGCGTGGCGCCGTCTTGGCGTCCGAGATGGATGCAGATTTCAGAGAGGGTCGTCATGGACGACATCCACGTCAAATCACGAGGAAACAGCGCGAAACCGTTGGATATGTCGTCGTCGATGGTGGCTCTCGCCTCGTCGTCCCGGCCCAAGTCGCAGTATGACCGGGCCAGAGTGGTTCGCAGAACCGGCAGGCCGGGATTGTCAGAAGCTGCAGCAGCGATCAGTTCGGCCATCCCAGCGAGCGCGTTCCAGTCGCCTCGGACTCGGTACACCGACAGGAGCTGCGCGCCATACGTGGCCATCGCCTCCGGCACGGTCTGCCCGGCCATCGCCAATGCGGTCTCGGCCTCCTCTTCAGCTCTATCGACGTCGCCGACGAGGAGCGAGTACATCGATCCCCAGACCATTGACGACCATGACTCGAACGGCTCGCCCATTCGTGCGGCTAAGGCGCCGGCTGCGCCGAGATGAAGGTCGAGTCCCAAGCGGTCGGCTGTTTGCAAACAGGCAGCAGCACGGTTCAGATTTGCTTGGAAGCCGGCCTTGAGATCGCCCTTGCCTTCGGCGAACGACACGGCCAGGCTGAGGTCGGAGAGCCGGTCCTCCACCGATTCGGGTGAATAGTCGCCGACATACACGGTCCCTGTGACGTGCAGGAAGCACTGCGGGTCGTCGAGACGGCGGGCCATGGCGAGCGCCTCCTCGACAATTGATGACGACCGGCCGCGGTCCGTTCCAAAGGTGAATTCGGCTCCCAGAACGGCAAGAAGACGAGCCCGCTCGGGCCCGTCGCGGGGACCCACCGCGTCGAGCGCCTGCTCCAGCACGCTGGCCTTCTCGTGATCGACCTGACCAGCTGTGCTCATGCTGCCCCGACTGTTCGACAGTGCGGCGGCCACGAGCCGCTCACGGTCGCCGAGGACGCCGGCGATGGCCGCGGCATCCAGGAGGGTCTGGCGGTGCGCAGGATCACCGGTGCGGCGCTGAGCGGTGCCGAACCCGATGAGAAGGTCGCAGTGAAGGCGCTCGTCCGCCGGCACCTGGGGGAAGAGTTCGAGCGCCTGGCTGAACCAACTGAGCGCGTCGGCGGGAGCAAGGTGCGCGAGGGCTTGATCGCCGGCCAGCTTCGAGTAGGTGAGTGCCTTCGTGGCGTCGGCGGCCTTGGTGGCGGCGACGAAGTGTCGGGCCAGCTCGGCGGCCCGTGTCTCCGGAGCAGAGCCATAGAGCTCCTCGAGAACCTCGGCGATCTTGCGATGCGCACGTGCCCGGCGCGTCGCGCCGAGGTCCTCGTAGAGGGTGTGCTGAGTGAGGGCGTGGGCGAAACTGAAGTACTCAACGGCTCCCTCGACCTCGACGAGAAGCCCCGCCCGGACCCCGGTGTCGATGACATCGAGAAGTGCATCCTCGTCGTCGTCAACCACAGCACTGAGGACCTTGATATCGAAGTCGCGCCCGATCATCGCCGCTTGAGAGAGCACCCGGCGCATCTCCCCACCGAGGCGGTCCACCCGCTGTCCCACCACCTCGCGGACGCTTTGGGGCAGACCCTTCTCGTAGAGGTCCTCACTGGCGACCCAACGGCCGGCCTCGTTCTGGTAGACGAGGCCGGACTCGCCCAAGTGGCGGAGGAGTTCGGTGGCGAAGAAGGGATTTCCCTCGGTCTCCTGGCGGACCGCATGACCAAGATCCACACCGCCTTGGTCCAGCTTGTGCCCCGCAAAGACCTCCATCATCTCGACGATCTCGACGTCCTCGAGTCCGATGAGGTCGATGCGTACCGCGCTCGACTCGCGTCGCAGGCTGGCCAGGGTGTCTGACAAAGCGCTCCCCGAGTGCAGGTCCGACGGGCGATACGTCCCCATCACCATTACCTTTGGGAGCTGCGTCGACGAGGCCACGTGGCGCAGAAGTTGGAGGCTCGCCTTGTCCGCCCAGTGGAGGTCGTCGAGGATCAGGAGAAGGCCTCTGTCAGCCGACACCAGCGAGAGCAGGTTCACGACTGCGGCAAAGAGCCGAAAACGCTCTGCGTCGGGATCGGGCTTGTCCGTACCCGGCGCCTCTGGCAGGCGCTTGGAAAGCGCAGGCACCATGGTAGAGAGAGCCGTCCCGCTGTCGCTGACGTGTTCGACCAGGAGGGAGTCCTGGGCGTGGATGACGAGATGGGCCAGGGCCTCGGCGAAGGGCTGATAGCTCACCACGAGGTCTTCGTCGCAGCGCCCGTACAGGACAGGTATGCCGAGGTCGAAGGTCGCCCTTGCCACCTCCTTGCACAGGGAGGTCTTGCCGATGCCCGGCTCGCCGGAGAGGAGCGCCACCAAGTGGGTTCCTTCGGCTGCATTCTTCATTGCCTCGAGGAGGCGCTCCTTCTCCGGTTGGCGCCCGAAGAATCCGAACAGCGAGGCACTCGTCGATTCCAAGCGGTCGGGCAAAGGGATCTGGGCGGTCGTGGTCGCCGGTGTCCATCCAACTTCGCACAGAGCGACCGGGTCGGGGAGACCCTTCAGCACGCGTTCCCCGACCTCGCTGAAGGGATGGGCGCAGCGCCGCCCTGCCATGGACCGGACTGATTCCGAGGCGAGGATCTGGCCTCCATCGCAAAGCGCGCAGATCCGAGAAGCCTCCACCACGGGCTCTCCGAAGTAGTCGGCGTCTTCGACCGTCGTCTCCCCACAGCTCATCCCGACGCGTAATCCGAGGGGTTGAGGCGAACGCCGGTTGCTCTGCTCGATGGCCTGCTGCATGGCTACTGCACAGGCGACCGCCTCCGAGGGGCTGCCGAACACGGCCATGAGGCCGTCGCCCAGGTTCTTTACCTCGGTCCCTTCTCCGGCCGAAAGCGCCTGGCGCAGCAAGGAGAAGTGGGACTGACGCATTCGATCGGCCTCGTCAGGCCCAATGCGAGACGACTGCTCCGTGGACCCGACGATGTCGGTGAACAGAAGGGTCAGCGTTTGAGTGCTCATTGTCGGAACCCCCGCTGCAATTGGTCTAGATGCTAGACGCACGCAGACGCGGGCGTGAGAGTGAGGTGCCCAAGAGGCGGAGCACCCGGAGCCCAGCCCGTTGATCTCGTGGACTGAGAGTGCCGCAGAGTCGAGTGCCATCTTCGGGATGTGGCCCGTCATGGTCGAGCGAATCTCCATCTGGCCCGGAAGATCGGAGACCGATCGGGCTCGCCGAAAGGGTTACCGGGATCGATGGCAGATCCTGGCCAACACGCGCAGCATCAACCTCGCCCGATTCAGCCCGTCACACCCCTCGGGCCGGGTTCGCGACCAGGACTTCTACCCCGTCTCATCGACAAGGCGGCGGTGCTGATCTGTCATCTGGCGTGGAATCACCCGCTGCCCGACGGCAACCAAGAGGGTGAGCTGGGCGTGGCTCGTCCTCTTCCTCGGTCTCAATGATGTCGTCTGGAATCCTGACCCCCTGACGTCGACGAAGCTGAGGCCCAATGCTCGCTGTGGCCGTGCACGATGTCGACCAGACATGGTTTGCCGACTGGCTCCGCGGACGGATTCAAGTGAGTGAAGAGTGACTTGAGCCCGGCGATCGGGCGGTTGAGGACACCTCCCCGGACGGCGGCTCACACATACAACCCGTCAGATTTGGGACATCACCGCTTTGGACGACTGATCACCCATTTAAGCCGGGACGGTGGGGCACTTTGACCAGGCTGCGATGACCCGTTCCAAGGTTCCACCGGGGAACGGCGAACCCGGCCGGGCTGTACCGTTCTAGCCAATCTCCCCTTCAGAAATCGAGGAACGTCCATGAGCGTTACTACCGTGACCCGATTTCACGCCGCTGCTGGCCAAGAGGCGACGCTGCTCGATCTGCAGTCCGAAGGACAGGGACGCATGTTGGCTGCCGACGGATACGAGTCATTCGACATCCTGCGCGATCAGGCCGATCCGCGGGCCTTCGCCTTCGTTCAGACCTGGTCATCACGCGAGGCACACGACGCCGCTTTCAGTGGATTGATCATGGCAAACGGGCACCTGGAGAAGGTGCTTGCGGCACTCGACGAGGGCGTCGTGCAGACCTCTACGACGTACTCTGCTGACGGGTCCCGCCGGCCCCAGAACCCCGGCTCGGGCGATCGCTGGGGGTTGAGGAACCTGTTGCAACGCCGTCAGAATGAGCTGCGGGCTCAGGCTCTTTTGGTGAGCGGTGTGAAGGGTTCCAGGCCAACGAGACATGACATAGGGTCTGTCCATCGCCGGCTGCCGGAGGCCCGGTCGCGAAGGGGGTCCGGATGCGGGAGCGCACCAACCAAGTCGAGGTCGAGCGGGACGTCAAGGTCACCGTGTCAGATGGGACGGTGCTGCTGGCCGACGTCTACCACCCCGTGGGCGTCCTCGACGCCCCAACTATCTTGGAACGCACACCGTACGGCAGAGTCAACTTCGCCTCGGCCATGGGCCCGGAGTTCGC
Organism: uncultured Acidimicrobiaceae bacterium; assembly: GCA_963736515.1. GTDB lineage: Bacteria > Actinomycetota > Acidimicrobiia > Acidimicrobiales > RAAP-2 > Bog-473. The sequence continues at coordinate 98,198 of CAVTPE010000006.1, forward strand.
TGCCCGGGGCTACCGGTACGTTCTGCAGGCGTGCCGGGGTACGGACGGGTCGGGTGGCACGCACAGCTACTTCGCCGAAGCGGGGGACGGGCGGGACACGGCGGACTGGATCGCCTCCCAGCCGTGGTTCAACGGCAGCATGGGCACATTCGGCGGTAGCTACATGGGCTTCACCCAGTGGGCGCTGGCCTCCACCAAGCCGCCGCACCTCAAGGCTATGGCCGTCGCCCTGTCGACCTCGATGCGGGCCTACTCGTGGTACCCGGGAGGCTCGCTAGCCCTCGAGGTGATCATCCCCTGGGATGCGGGCGCCACCCAGTTCAACAAGCAGGCCAATGGCGTCCCCACCACCGACATCTCCCCCGAGGGCATCGAGCGGCGCATGGCCGAGTTGAAGGCAGGCTTCGACCACCTGCCTCTCGGTGAGGTGATCCACCGGCTCACCGGCGTCGACCTGCAGCTCTACCAGGACCAGCTCGCTCACGGGGGCGCCGGGGATGCCTTTTGGGATCCGGTGAACTTCCGGCCCCTGCTGGCGGAATGGACGGTGCCGACCCTGCTCGTCGACGGCTGGCACGATTACCCGCTGCCCGGCGTGGTGGAGGACTACGCCGTGCTGCGCACCTCGCCCGCCCCTGTGCATCTGCGCATCGGCGCCGGTGGACACCTGGGCGGGGGCGGGGAGGGCGGCATGACCGACGCCCCGCTGGACTGGTTCGACACCTGGTTGCTCGGCCGGGAGGGACTACTCGAGCCCACCCCCGTGAAGGTCCACGTGCAGGGCGGAGGCGGGCACTGGCGCGACCTGGCGGACTGGCCCCCTCCCTCAGAGCCCACCCGCTGGTACTTCCATGCCGGGGGCCACCTCGCGCCCGTGCCGCCGGGGGCACCGTCGGAGCCCGACCGCTATCGCTACGACCCGGCCGACCCGACGCCCTCGATGGGCGGCATCGGCATGCTCACCGGGGGCACAGTGGACAACCGGCCTCTCGATGCCCGCCCCGACGTCCTCGTCTACACCTCCGAGAAGCTGGGCGAGCCGCTCGAGCTCGTCGGTCCGGTTGCGGCGGAACTGCACGTGGGCTCGAGTCTGGACCACACGGACTTCTTCGTCCGGGTCTGCGACGTGTCACCCGACGGCCGGTCCGTCAACGTGTGCGACGGACTGCAGCGCTTCGACCCTGGGTCCATCCGTCGGAACCCCGACGGGACGTTCACGGCGGCGGTGGCCCTGTGGCCCGTCGGTCACACCTTCGCCAGCGGTCACCGCTTGCGGGTCCAGGTCTCCAGTGGCGCCCACCCCGTCTACGCTCGCAATCTCGGCACCGGGGAGCCGCCGGCCATGGCCACCACTCTGCAGGCCGCCGAGCAGGCCGTGTACCACGAGCCAGACCGGCCGTCCTGGGTGACTCTTCCGCACTTCTCGGGCTGACGTCCCGGACCACGTGGCGGGTCGGCGAAACAGTGAGGGACCGCGGCACGTGCATCGCCTCCGAACTTTCCGCCCGGAGGAGGGCGCCCTCGAGGATCAGGGGACGACGGCCATGCCCAATTGGTCGGCTCTGGGTGCGGCTAATCGGCACCAAAGGGACAGTCGATTCGTGCCCGTTCTGGTATCAGGCGTTTGACAACCTGTTGGGAAGAAATGAGCGCCAGCACAGTCATTGGAACGGTTGACTTGCTCTCTCGGGCGGGAAAGCTCGACGCTATGGTGAGTTGTTATCGCCTGCGTTCGCACGAAGTTGAGTGATGACTGCCGCGATTGCTTCTGCGGCAGCGTCAGCGGCGTCGACGAAGCTCAACCCCAGCATGTCGACCAACACGACCCCGCCTTCGGGGGACTCTAGAAGGATGATGGCTGCCGTTGCTCGTTCCGTCTCGGGGCCGGACGCGCCGATCTCGTCGAGCAGCTCGCGTATCCGTCGGCGCAGCCGGCCGTGGCGGGCACGTCGGACATCGCTCGACAAGCCAGGCACCATCCCGATCCGCCAGAACGCCTCCTGACGCTCGGCACGCGCGTACGCGGCGCGGGTGAACCCGGGGATGTCGTCTGCCGTGACGAGCGGGTGGTCAACCGGTCCGAGTGCCTCCCTTGTCCACTCGGCCAAAGCCTCGACGCGGGCTGTGCGGTCCGGGAAGTAGTGGTAGACGGTCCGAACCGACACACCGGCTTCCTTGGCAGCCTCGGTCACGTTGACGTCGAGGGCGTTCGGCCGTCCGAGCTGGCGTGCCAGCGCTTCGAGGATCCGCTGCCGAGTTTTCTCGGCCCGCCTCTCGCGGACCGGACTCGAATAGCGACGCGCCTTGGCGTTGGGTGTCGCCGTGCTCAAAACAGCGGGCTGACCATGCGGTTGCGCTTCGCGACCGCAATCACGGTCTCGATGTCATCGGTGGCACCGCCGAGCGTCTCCTCCATGTCAGAGAAGAAGGCATGTGCGCCCCTGGTCGAGATCACCGTGAACCGGCACCGCTCGCTGCGCGCCTGGAAGCTGTGGACGACGCCCCCAGGAATGTACGCCGAGCTACCGGGGCCGAGAATCTGCTCAGAGGGTTCTTCGATCCCACCGGACCAGTCGACGACCGCCAGTTGTCCTTCGAGGACGACGTAGCCCTCGGCCCAGGGGTGGCCATGGGGGGGCGGTCCACTGCCTTCGCAGGACTCCACCTCGAATACCTCGAAGGCGGCCGCGCCCAGCGCCCGGTCGACCTGAGGGGTAATCCGCTCGCCCATCACCCGCAGCAGCGGCGCGGGCTGAGTGCGAAACGAGATCGCGGTGTGCGACTTGGCTATTGGTTGCATTGTCATGCAGCGAAGTATCTATCTCCCCGATGAATCGTGTCAAGTCCCTGCAACGAAATCCCTCGCTTGGGACCGGTCGGCGCGAGGTGCCGGTTGACGTGACTGCCCCCAGTTCGTTAGTACACGTGTGCACGAGGCATTTTGGTCGCTTTCCCTTCCTCCCTTGATCCACGGAACTCCCTGGCACCGGCGGTGTGCAGGGCTGTCGAGCGCGTGATCAGGCGTCCCACGACAATGGACCGCTGCTGCTGTCCGGTCGGATGAGGCGTTCTCGGGTCACCGTGTCCGTCGTGCTCGTCTGCATCGCAGGAGCCGCTGTGGCGACTTTCGCCGCGAGGTCCGGCTCCACTCCTCCCACGGCCTCGAGTGGCTCGGGCCGTGTCACCATCTCGGCGCCCTCGCGCTTTCTGCGACCGGCACTCGCTTCGCCGCGGCCAAGACGACGCCGGGCACACCCAGCCGCCCAGAGCGCGTCGACCACCACGACGGTGCCAACGACTTCCGGCCAGGTTGCCCTCGCCGGCTGCCCGGTGCCCCCCCAGTCGCCACTCCCGCCTTCACCGACGCCTTGGCACCCAGCGGTCCTCGTGACCTCTCTTCCGCCGGTGAAGGTGCCGACGCCGTGGACCTCACACACCGCGGTGCTCACCGGGAAGGGCATGTGGATCTGGGAGTGGGACGGCACTGACCACGGCGACGCCGACGAGATCGTGCAGCAGGCCGTTTCGGCGGGGCTGCACCAGCTGTGGGTCCGGGTGGGTGACTCGATGAACGGCTTCTACGGCGCCGCGGAGCTCGACTCGCTCGTGCCCGTCGCCCACGACCACGGCCTTGCCGTGATCGCGTGGGGATTCCCGTACCTGTGGGACCCCGTCGGCGACGCCCACTGGACCGCGCAGATCCTCGACTGGCGCGCCCCGGACGGCCAGCAGGTCGACGGCTACAGCGCCGATATCGAGGAGGCGACCGAAGGTGTCATGCTGAGCGCCCAACGGGCAGCCGTGTACCTCGAGCTTGCTCGGCAAGCCGCCGGCAGCCGGCTGGTCGTGGCCACCGTCTACCCTCCGACCGACGCCAGCTGGGACGGTGGCTACCCCTACCAAGCGATGGCGCCCTACGTCGACGCCTTTGCCCCGATGATCTATTGGGAGTGCACCGATCCCGGTACCGACGCCACGCTCGACGTCGCGCGCCTCTCGACGCTCCGACCTGTGGACGTCATCGGGCAGGCCTTCAACTTCGCTGAGGACGGCGGTAGGACCGACTCACCGACCGGAGCAGAGATCACCGAGTTCTTGAGCGCCAGCCGGCGGGCGGGGGCGATTGGCGCGTCGTTCTGGGTGTGGCAGGACGCCACACCGGAGGAGTGGGCAGCCGTGTCGGCCTTCCCCTGGGGCTCGGTTGGGACCCAGCCGATGCAGCAACGGGTCAGCCCAAAGAGATCTCGACGGTGATCGCCGGCCCAGGGATTGCGGCTGATGCGATGTGGCTAGTTTGGAGCATCCCCGATGATCGGGGTATGGCCCTCCAAGCTTGGTTCGATCTGCTCAGAACAAGGACAGAGAAACCTTCCGCTAGCGACGCCTCAGCCGGGAATCTGCGAGTGCGGGCGAGGACGCGAGGTAGTTGTCGTCGGGATTGAGTTCCGATCCTGGAGGGACGATCTCGTCGATGCGGTCCAGCAGTTCATCGCTCAGAACCACGTCAGCCCCGGCAAGGAGGTCATCTAGCTGCTCGGGTGTCCGCGGTCCGACGATGACCGAGGTGACAGCCGGATGGGCCAAGACAAAGGCGGTAGCCAGGTGGGTCAGGGGAATTCCAGCCTCGGTAGTCAGCTTGTTCAGCGCACCGACCGCCTCCAATTTGGCACGATTGGCAGAGATGTTCATGTCGAATGCCTGAGGTGCGGTGGCCGTCCGGTGGCCACGCGTGGGATCGGCCCGTCCCGAAAGCCAGCCGCTACTCAACGGACCATAAGACAGCACGCCTATCCCGTGACGCTGCGCGACTGGGAGCACGGAGCCCTCAATGGACCGGGTCAGGATCGAGTAGCGGGGCTGCTCGGTCCGGAATCGATGATGACCGCGCTTTTCGGCAACCCATTGCGCCTCCACCACGAGGTCAGCCGGGAAGGTGGACGAGCCGATGGCACGGACTTTTCCGGCCCGGATTAGATCAGAGAGGGCCCCGAGCGTCTCGTCAAGGTCCGTGCTGTAGTCGGGCCGGTGTAGCTGGTACAAGTCGATGTAGTCCGTGCCAAGGCGACGAAGGCTGGCGTCGAGTGCCCGGGTGATCCATCGGGGTGAAGCGCCCCTCCGATTTGGGTCGTCACCAACCGGAAGTCCGAACTTGGTGGCGAGCACCACCTCGTCACGCCGTCCAACCAGGGCCTTGCCGACGATCTCCTCCGACTCTCCGCGGGAGTAGACGTCCGCGGTGTCCACGAAGTTGATGCCGGCGTCCAGGGCCGCATGGATCATACGGATCGACTCGTCATGATCGGGATTGCCCATCGCCCCCAACATCATCGTCCCGAGCGCAAACCCGCTCACCCAAATGCCCGTACCACCGAGGACCCTGCGTTCCATCGCGTCTCCTTGATTCGCAACCTACTTGAGTTCTAGCGGCCGAGATCGTGCGACGACAGGTCGGTGAACTCGGTGTCCAAAAAGATGCGACGCATGACGAACATTGTTTCAGCTCTGGCCTCTCTCCCATCGGTCGAAGATGCCTCAGTCCTCCGGCGGGAGACACGGCTCCAGGACGTCTACTGTCGGTCCGATGTTGAGGCTCCAAGGTGATCGGATCGTGCTTCGGGACTTCCTCCCACACGACCGAGATCCGCTTCTCGCACTCGAATCTGACGAGGAAATGTTCACGTACATGAAGTTTCGGGTCGATCGGGACTCAGCCCGATCAGTTCTGCTGCCATGGCTGCTCGAAGAGCCCGACCTCGACCCTCGGCTCCGTTACAACCTGGTTGTTGAAGACGCTGAAGGCTTCTGTGGTTGGGCCGGTATCGACAGAATCGAGGATGTGGACAGCGGGCAGTTCGGTTGGTACCTCCGCTCGGATCGTTGGGGCCGAGGGTACGCGACCGAAGCCACTCGGCTCTTGCTCGACTTCGGCTTCTCTGTCTTGGACAGAGCCACGATGTGGGCAACGGCTGACCCAGAGAATCTGGCATCCGTCCGGGTGCTCGAGAAGTCTGGCCTCAGCAACCAAGGCTTGACAGAACCCGTAGAGACGTGGCGGGGCCGGCGGCTCAGGATCCTGTTCACGATCGAGGCGGCAAGGTGGGACGCGTCGGCCGTTCAGTGACGTATTCCCGCATGCCTGGTGGGAGGGCCACCTTGCGGCACGTCGGAAGAATGCCCCACTTGCTCGTTGCACCGTCAAAATGGGATACCTCAAGACCATTGGGAGGTGACTTGTCGACTTATGCCATCTCCTCTGTGACTAACCGGTGGGCGTTGGCTCGAAATCGGCACCTCTGAGACCTGTTTGTGCGATCGAGCGATCGTAGATGCTCATCGACGAGGAACGTCCCGATCCGGACGTGCCACTGTCGGGCGTCGTCGCTGTATCAGTCGGCGGCCAAGTTGTCATGGTCTATGGGAGCGACGGTGTGTCGGCGTGGTGGATGCTGGCTGAGCCGAGTCCTCAGTCCCTTTGGATGCTCTCCCTTGCGAAGGCTCGCGAGATATCGATCCGCCTCCTCTTGGCTCATCTCCCCGCCGGCTATGGCCGACTCCATGTGGACGCCGGCATGCCGGGACCGGATCGCGCCGACAACGGCGTCGAACTCCGCGGCGCCCTCGGTAGCTCGGAGCCGAGCCGCCTCGTCCTCGGTGATCCGCCCGGAGGCGACCATCTTGTCGATTTGCTCGATGATTCGTTCCCGTCTCATCAGATCGTTGCCTCCTTGGGTGCTCCGGCCTGCGCGGGCTCGCTGTCGGTATCGGTGTGGTACCCGTAATTCTCCGCATGCTCTGGGTGAGAAGCATGAGATTCCGGATCAGTCCCGAATCGTTCGGCGCAGTGGTCAGAGCAGAAGTAGTAGCGCCCCCCGCCCTGGCGGAGTGACGCCGGTGCATGATCGATCTCAACCTGCATGCCACAGACAGGGTCCTTGGCGTACCCAGTCCCGGCACCGAGCCGTTCCCGGTTGCGGTAGGTCCAGTAGAGGACGCCGAAGAGCGCGAGGAACACGAGGTTGAGATAGGTCGTGTAGTTCCACGAGAAGTGCGCCGGCGCAATGTTGGTCGGACGGACAGCGGGAATCAGCCCAGCGGCCCCGAAGATGCCCTCGGTGATGAGGCCCGCCGTCGACATCAGGGCCCAGAACACGACCAGCATGCGCAGCATCAGCCGTGGACCGTAATAGCGGCGGTAGATCATGAGGAGGGGGAACGCGATCAGGTCGGCGAAGATGAAGGAGATCACCCCGCCGAAGGAAATGCCGCCGCTCCACAGTGCTGCTGCGAGCGGCACGTTGCCGATGGAGCAGACGAAACTGATCATGGCGATGAAGGGGCCGACGATGACGTTCTCGAGGCTGGTCCAAAACCCGTGGCCGCTGATGAACACCGATTGCCACACCGAACTTGGGACGATGACGGCCAGAAATCCCGCCACCGTGTAGCCGACCACCAGCTCCCGACGCAGCATGGTGAGGTCCGACATCGTGTACGTGGCGCTGTCAGCCCAGCCGGCCTTGGAGCGCAGTCGTTCGGACGAGGGCTGACGCTGCAGTTCGGCGTCGCCCGCCGGACCGTAGTCGTGATCAGCATGCTCCGCGGCGTCATCCCCGCCGCTGAGGCGGTCCCGGGCCTCGACTATCCGCCGACCCCGGAGCCAGAGAGCACCCACCGTCGCCAGAAGGGCGATCATGATGAAGCCGCCGACGAACTCGCTGACGGCGAACTGCCAACCCATGAGAACGACGAGCACGATGCCGAGCTCGAGGACGAGGTTGGTCGAGGCGAACATAAAGACCATGGCGGCGATGTAGTCGGCGCCCTTGACGAAGAGTGACTTTGCCATGGCCGACGCCGCGTAGGAGCACGACGATGAGACCATGCCATAGCCCGAGGCACGTACTACGGAGTGCGGCCGATGATCCCCTAGCCTCTTTTGCATCGAATCGCGGCCGACGAAGGCCTGCACGGCGCCCGAGATCCCGAACCCCAAGATGAGCGGCCACAAGGTCTCCCAGAACATGAAGAATCCCTCGCGCAGGGAGCGTCCGATGCCCACCAGGATGGTGGCCGTAGCCAGCATGTCGGTCAGGAACGGACGAGACGGCCGATCGCGACCGAGGCCTCGCTGAGCTTCTCGGTCGCCTCGTCACCGCCCTTGCGCACAGCTTCGGATACGCAGTGCGCCAGATGGTCGTCCAGCAGCTCGAGGGCGACCGCCTGGAGTGCCTTGGTGGCGGCGGACACCTGCTCGAGGATCTCGATGCAGTAACGGTCGTCGTCGACCATGCGCTGGAGTCCTCGGATCTGGCCCTCCACCTTGCGCAGGCGCTTTTGGATTATTTCCTTGTCGTCGATGTAGCCAGGCCGCACGGCTCACTCTTCCTACCCAGTACCCCTAGAGGGTATATGACCCATGCGTGGGCGTCAAGATCCCGGGAGCGCACCAAATGTCCCGTCCACGCGATGAGTAGGTGGCCCCACGTTGGTGGCCGACGGTGTGGCCACCTTGAAGTGGAAGTCGCCAGCGTGGCGCCGCCGGCATGTGAGCCAGCGCGCTCGAGCGTTCTGCCCCACATCCAGGCTTGTTCCGAAGTCGAGGTTGCACCGTGAGCCGACGGCCAGGTCACTTGCATCCTGCGACGCCAGGTAGTCATGCCGGCCGGTTTCGTACGAGCTCGACTCGTACGAAGTCTCGTTACCGTTGGCAGGCTATGAGCGACGAAGCGCTCATCGAACCCGGGATGACACCCATATCCGAAAGTCCGGCCCGGATAGCCTTCTTGCGTGTGATCGAACCACCTCGGGGCGTCTCCTCGACCGCGTAGCTGAAATGGCAATTGATGGGCTCGGTCTCGAGCGCGTGGGGTACGGCCGTTTTGCAGAGCCGCGAGCGCGGCATCCATCATGTGCTCGCGGTTAGCCCAGGCGCTAGTCCAGGCGGTGCTAGTTCCGCTTCCTCTTCGTAATCCGAGAGCGCAGACGGGTTCAATGAGCGTTTTTGCGGATTGGGGGGAACTCCGAAGCACCGGAACTGATGAGGACAACGCTGAAGTGGTCAATGTTGCGGCATGGCTCAACTTGGACCTCCGAGTGAGCGACGGCCCACCGGAGGAAGCCGATCTGTGAGCCACAGCCCTGCGATCGTTCTGACTCAGGACGCGCGCGCCTCGATTCTACGAAGGCGCCACGGACCCAGTGAAGGGAATGTCCGTCGGGGACGGGTTCGTGGGCGAAGTGAGGATGACCTGCAAGGACCCTGTCGTTCCTGCAAACAGTCCAGTTCCCTCGGTGACCGTCAGTGTGAACGTCCACTGGACATAGGGAGGGGGAGGAGGGGGGCAGCTCGAGGGCGTTACGCACATGCCAGGGTCTGTAGGGGTGATGGTGACGAACGTTCCCGAAGAGGTTCCGCTGAGCGTTCCGGCATTGGTGGTGGTGATGGTGAACGTCCCGGTGAAGGCTTCGCTGGAGCAACCTTCCATCTGGAGGTCAACGTCACCGATGGTCTGCGTTCCGGCTGCGTAGGTCACGTCGGTGACAAGGTAGACAGCGGAGCCGCAGCCATCTCCATTCAGGGTGGCAATCCCCGTTCCGTTCAGGTTCGTTCCCGCAAGGTCGGCCAGGGTCGCCGGATTGTCCACCGTGAGGGATAGGGGTGGACTGGTCCCGCTCACCCCGTCAGTGTACGAAGCGACACTGTTGAGGGTGTAGGTGCCGTCCGTCACACCCGTGGTGTTCCAGAGGGCAATCCACCCGTAGATGGTCGGCGTGGCCGTGGCGATCACAGAATCGTTCAGGGTCGCTCCGGTGACCTCGTACTGCACCTGGGTCACGCCCGAAGAAGCAGCCGCATCGAGCACTTGGGAGGTGCCCGACACGGTGGCATTTTTCGGCGGGATCACGACCTCGGTCGAGGGAGTCGGGTTGTTCACGGTGATGGTGACCGGGGCGCTCGTCCCGCTCACCCCGTTCGAGGTGGCCACGCTTTGGAGGGTGTAGGTGCCGTTAACCACACCCGTGGTGTTCCAGAGGGCAAGCCACCCGTAGATGGTCGGCGTCCCTGTGGCGATCACCGAATCGGTCAGGGTCCCCCCGGTGATCTCGTACTGCACCTGGGTCACCCCCGACGACGCCCCGGCATCGAGGATCTGGGAGGTGCCAGAGACGGTGGCATTGTTCGACGGGATGGCGACGAAGGTGCTCGGAGTTTGGGCGCCTGCAACCCCCACGGGCAGCACGGTCACGGCTGCCGCCAAAATCAACGCACCTGAAACGACGGCAATTCTCGAAATCGGCACGCTTCACCCCCGTCCGATAGGTCTTTCTCTCGGCCTACTACCACCGGAGGTGGGGCGCAACCGTCACGTCGCCCCCTAACAGTCGCCGGCATGGTGGGACGCCTCGGTACAAGGGGGGCCGGCAAAGGACCGCTGTTCGCTACCCCCGAACGTCAATCGTCATTCCCAGTAGCGTGGTTTCGTGGCGATGTCTCCCTTCATACGAAGGCTCCGAAACCTCATTGGGAACGAACTTCTCGTGCTCCCTTCGGCTGCCGTACTTCCGAGGGATAACCGCGGCAGAGTGCTCCTCGTCCGAATCATCGACTCTGGACTTTGGGCAACCATCGGCGGAGCGATCGAGCCCGATGAGTCGCCGCAGGAGGCCGCCCTCCGTGAAGCCCAAGAGGAGGCTGGGGTCGAACTAGAGCTCGGACCGGTTCTGGCGGTGTTAGGTGGCCCTGAGTATCGGCTGACCTATCCCAATGGAGATCAGACGTCGTACGTCGTCACGGTCTACGACGCCACGATTGTCGGCGGAATACCGACTGCGGACGGTGATGAAACATCGGACGTTGAGTGGTGGGACACCGCCAGCCTGCCTTACAACCAGATGAGCACCTTGACCCGGGCACTTCTCAGGGACGTTGGAATCTCCGACGAACTGATTCGGGACTGAGGCTCCATCAAGGGTGCCCAAGAACGCCGGAAGGGTGGGACACTTCGGCACTCATGGGTTACCAATCCCGCCACCGTCAGCGCCAGAACTTGGTGAGCCGCTCTCCCTGAGCCATCCCCTGTTCGTAACCGGCCAAAGCGGAAGGTCGGCGCCTCGAGAGGTCCATGATGTTGGAACCACCGAATGCATCGAGGGAGTTGCCATCGGGAAAGATCGTCTCGACGGTGCTGCCGCTGGAGCGAAGTTCATCGACTTGAGCGGCAAGCTGCATGTTCCAGTCTTCCGGATGCCGCGATCTGGCGCCGAACGGAGACAGAACGAGTACCCGCTCATATCCGATCGCCAGATCGGCATTCTCGTTGCGTCGATAGCCGCCGTCGATGAATCGGTCGTCGCCAATGCCGAACGGAGGGACACCGAAGCCGTTGGCAGTGCTGGCGGCGACGGCGTCGACCAGATCGACTCCGCTGCGGCGGTCGAAGACAATCGGCTCACCGGTGCGAGCGTCGATCGCCGTGATGAGGATCGTTCGTCCCGGCCATTGGTGCCTGGGAAGCCGGGCAGCGACGGTGGCACGCCACCGCTCTTGTCCCGATCCATCTGAAGCTGCGTCCATTTCGAGCGCGGCCGCACCCATCCTTCGACGCATGTCTGCCGCGTCCTTGGAGGCGGCGATGATTCGGTTCGTTCTCTCCATATGGTCGATGACGGGTCCAATGGGAGGTCGCCCGCCGTTCGGACGGCCCGGATCGCCCTGTTGCAGGGATGGGGCATCGAGGATCGCAACAAGCAGTTCGGTCGGAGAAGCGCTTGTGACCTGAGCAGTTGCTGTCGCTCCAGCCGACGTCCCGATGATCAGATCAGCTTCGGTGACGTCCACACCTGCGTTGAACAGGCCGGCGATGACGCCGATCTCCCACGCATTCCCCGCGGATCCACCACCGTGAAGGACCAATGCGCGCCTGTGTTCAACGCGGTTCTGCTCGGTTCCGTCGATCTGGATTTGATCCTGCTCGGACGGTTGTTGGCGGAAGGCCCTAGTTGAAGGAGAAAACGAAGCCGGAAGAGGTGGTGTATTCAAGGAAGTCGCCTTTCACAAGGTGCGTGCTGGGCGCTCCCCGGGGCCGACTATCTCAGTCGTTCAATCCCCGACAGGTGAGAGCACCCACTTTCGATGCTGCATTCACGGGCCTCACCTCCTATCGATTGAATACGCTCTTTAGCACGGTAACACGCCGGTTCCATCTCTCTTGCCCTCAGGATGGCCATCACGACTGCCCCCTAACAGTCGCCGGGAGTCGGGCACGGCTAGCCAAGCGATTTGCCTTCTTGTTCAAGTGCGTCTTGCAAGATTCGGAGCGCCTTCGGCCCCATCCCGTGAAGAGCCTTCAACTCTGAGGCTGGCACGCCAGCCAGATCACTCAGCTTGGTGTACCCGGCACCGACAAGGGCACGGGTCGCTGGTGCGCCGATCCCCTTCGGCAGTTCCACGTCTTGATCGCCCATGGTCACAATCTAGAACTAGAGGGTGGCCAGAACGCCGTGCAAGGCGGAGCTCTTCAGCTGAGTTGCCGATCTCAAATGCCACATGAGCGAGGCCGGTGGCGTCGTCAGCCGGTGTTGACGCGACTGCATCGATCTCCATCAGGGCGAAGTCGTGATGGTTCCCTGGCGTCTCAAGGGTGAAGAACGTCATCCGGGGATCTTCGATCCTCAACACGACCCTCATGCCCGGTGCCCGAGTAGAAGATTTCGGCTAGTTCCAGATCGCGAACCTTGAGAACGACATGGCCGAGTGCTCGCACCTGCACGGCGCTACTTCTTCGCGCAATGACGCTTCCTTCGCGCAATGACGCTTCAAACGAAAGCGGCAAGTACCGCGTCGCTCTCTTCGGCGCTTAACGGCGGCCCAATTGACCTGAGGTCGTGCGAGGCGGCAATACGCGCCAATTCATCCATCGGCGGAAAGTGCGGCTGGGTCGGAACAACGTGCGCCCTCGCAGGACGGCTCAGCTCGCGAATCAAGTCACGGAAACTGGCATTGTCGTGCACGAGGAGAATCCGCGCTTCGCGGTCACCCACCACCCGGAACGTGTGGGGAACGCCACGTGGCATGGAGACCCAGTGCCCCGCGCCGACGACCAATTCGTCGTCGCCGCAGCGCACGACCATCTCGCCCTCGAGGATGTACCAGGTGTCGTCGAGGTCGTCGTGGACGTGCAGTGGGGGCGCCGAACCCACGGGCAAGGTCATCTCGAGCACGACGGTCTCCATTTCGGATGCACGACGGTGTTCGACGACCAGAGTGTCGAGGAACCACCATGCCTGCGTCTGCTCGTTCTCGGGGGAGTCAACAACTGCTGTGGTCACCTCGGCCACCTCCATTTCACAACCCGTTGCAGGTCGTGTAGTCAGGCATCCTTACGATCTATATCGTATGGTAACCTTACGACCATGTCAAGCGACTCTTGGGGCGGCATAGACCACGAACGAAGTCCGTACGTCGGCGCCATGCTGCGTGTCGTTTGGCAGTGGGTTCGTGACCAGCTGTATGCGGGTGTCCTGGCGGCAGGATTCGACGATCTGAGCGGAGCCCATGTCGCGCTCTGGCGCTATCCGGGCCTCGAGGGAGTACGTCCCAGTCAGCTCGCGGATCGTGTGGGGATCACGAAACAGTCGGTCAACGACCTGCTCGGGCACCTGGAAGGACACGGATACTTACTGCGCGTCCCCGATTCGATCGACGGTCGGGCTCGTGTGATCCGACTTACCGCCAAGGGACGGCGGCTCGAAGAGACCATTTACGCCGCGGCGGGGGCGGCTCAGCTGCAGATCGAAGAGATCCTCGGGCCACGTCGGTTCGCACAACTGCACAGCTCGCTCGAGCTCCTGACCGAACAACTTGAGGGTTCACCGACCGTCCCCTAACGCCGTAGGTCGGCGCGGGCTACCCATCTAGCCCAGAGGAGTTGACGGTTTCGCCCTTGAACTTCTGTCTTCTGAGCCGATCCTGCTCTCGGATCTGCCGAATGCCCGCCAGACGGCCCATTTCATACTTGATGCCAGAAATGTGCTCGACAACTTCAGCACGGCCATCTGATTTCAACGCTTCGAGTTCCGCCTGGAGCTTGCGGAACTCTCGATCGAGCTCCCGTTTCCGGCTCTATGCGGCAATGGTGACGTTTCGACGTTCGTTTCGCTTGGGGTCGAATCGGAATCTCCCAGCATCGAGTCATACGGAAAGGTCGCAGTGTTGCTGGACCTCGCAGGCAATCGTTGGGAATTGATCGGGCCTTCTTAGATAGCGCGACTACGCCTCTGGCCGATATGGACACGTCCAACCCACTCAACAGGGTTCGATCAGCCCAGACCGTCGGCGAGATACTGCTCGTTACCCGGTCGGCACGGGTGCCGGCTGCAAGATCATTACCGGGATGCGGCGGTTGCCGGCTCGCTGTGCGTAGTGGTTGCGTGGCGGGTACACCGACACGTCCAACTCCCATAGGCGCTGGCGTTCCTCGCCCTGGGCCTCATAGGCCAGCATCTCGTGACGCTGACCGCGAAAGGCCGCGTTACAACGCGGATTGGCTTTGAGGTTGTAGTACCAGGCCGGATTCTGCTGCTTGCCGTAGTTCGAAGCAACGAGCACGAGCCGATCACCATCGGGCACTCCGACGAGGGGCAAGGTCCGTGATTCGCCGGAACGGGCACCGACGGTCGTGAGCTCGATGATGGGTAGCCCCGTCAGGGCGGCCGAGACGGAGTGACGCCCGGCGCTGCGTCGCAGTACCGGACCATCGAGGTGATGCAGCACCCGTGCGAACAGCCACGCCATAGGCCGCGTTCCGGCCAGAAGGCGCATACCGCGCTGCACGACATTGGCTTGGTCGAAACGGACCGCCCCAGCGATTTCCTCAACCATCGCGAGAATGTAACCCACCGTATGGAGTTCAGTGAGCGGAGGAGCCCTAGCCCGAAAATGCCGCAGGGTGGCACCCCGTCACGGCGAACTGGATACCCGAAAGTCTCACCGAGGGCTTCAGTTCCCCACTGTGATGGTGATCGGTGGGCCTATGCCGCTGACTCCACCGGCATAGGAAGCGACGGTGTTGAGGTCGTAGCTGCCGTTGGGCACCGTTGTCGTGTTCCAGTCGGCCAGCCAGCCGTAGAGGGTGGGTATGCCCGTGGCGATGACCTGGTTTGTCAGCCCGTTCCCGTTCAGCTCGAAGGTCACGGCGGTCACGTGGGCCGAGGCGCTGGCGTCCAAGAGCGCAGCCGTCCCCGACTGGGAGGCCCCGTTCGAGGGGATGACCACAGCGGTGCTCGGGGGCGCGTTGTCCACTGTGACGGCGACCGGGGCGCTGGTGGTTCTCTCGGCCACGGTGTCGGTGGCCACGCTTTGGAGCGTGTAGGTCCCATTCGGCACCGCGGTGGTGTTCCACTGGGCGAGGTAGCCGTAGAGGGTGGGCGTGGCCGTGGCGACGACCTGGTTGGAGAGGCCGTTGCCGCTCACCTTGAAGGTGACAGAGGCGATGCCCACCGCGCTCGACGCCGACGCCCCGAGGAGCGCTGTGGGACCCGAGAGGCTCGCACCGCCCGAGGGTATGAGCACCGCTGTCGTCGGCGGCTGGTTGTTCACCGTGATGGTGATGGGGTTACTGGTTTCGGTGCTGTTCGCGTTGTCGGTAGCCACGCTCTGGAGCGTGTAGGTGCTATTCGGGATGTTCGTCGTGTTCCACTTGGCCAGCCAACCGAAGAGGGTCGGGGTGGCGGTGGCGATCACCTGGTCGCTCAGCGTCCCCCCACTCACTTCGAAGACGACCGAGGTGATCCCCGGAGCATCGGCGGCCGACGCATCGAGAACAGCGGCACCGGTCAAGTCGGCGCCGTTCGAGGGCAGCAGGACACTGGTGAACGGTTGCACGGTGACCTGGAACGTCGCCGTGGCGACGTCGTTGGCGGCGTCGAGAACCTGACAGGTGACGGTGCTGGTCCCGAGAGGAAAAGTCGACCCGGTGGGCGGCGTGCAAGCACCGGGAGTGGCGCCCGGCAGCGAGGTTGGAGTGGACCATGTGACCACCGCCCCTGCACCACTTGTGGCAGACACGGTCTGGTCGGGTGGGACCAGCAGCGTGCCCGTGAAGTCTGCACCGGTCAGGGTGGCACCGGTCAGAGAGCCACTCGAAAGGTCAGCATCGGCCAGGTCGGCGTCGGCCAGGTTGGCGTCGGCCAGGTTGATACCCTGGCACTGTGTTACCTGGGTCGAGTCGTCCCCCTTGACGACGTCGAAGGTGAAACAGCCGGGTCCGCTCACCGAGCTCAAGTCGGCTCCCATCAGGTTGAGACCCGACAGATTGTCGACGCTCGCCGAGTTCAACTTAGCCCCTGCCAGGGTGGTTCCAGTCATATCGGCGTTGAAGCAAGCCACCCCTTGGAGAGTGGGGGTTCCTTGCGCAACGAAACACGTCCCGAGGCTGGCATGAATGAGGTCGGCGCCCGAGAGGTCGGCGTTGGCGAGGTTGACGTCGAAGGCGAGATCGGCGCCTTCGAGATCTGCGCCCGTCATGATCGCCCCGGCGAAGTCGGTGCCCGAGCTAAGGATGGCACTCGTGGAATTGAAGGTGGCGGCCGTGAGGTCGGCGTTGGACAGGTTGGCGTTGGAGAGATTGGCGAAGCTCAGATTCGCTCCCGAGAGGTTGGCTCCCGACAGGTCCGCGCCTGGGCAGTTCGTGAAGTTCGTGGACGTGGGGTTCGACACGATGGTGCAGCCGTTAATGACCGTGTCGGCCGACGCCGACGTCGCGGACGCCGTGGCCAAGACTGGTGTGACAATTACGACGGCGACGATCAGAGCCGAGGCGCTCACCCGCAGAAGACGTCCCACCACACCCTCCCCAAACCCTCGACGGTCGGGTGATAATAGGCCGGTCGTGCGGCATTTGCCAGAGGCGGGAAGAAGTCAGCTTGCCCACCCAACGGAGGTCTTCAAAAAGCTACTCATACCGGCGGACGGAGACAACGCCGCCCGCCTACGACGGCTGTGGCCCTTCGATCAGCCTGGCGATGACCCGATCGACTCGCCTAGGTCGTTCACGGTTTCACGCTGCCGAAATCGGGCTTGAGTGCAGACACGAGTACTGCTGAGTACGGTGAAAGGACCATGAGCGACTCTCCGGCACCGGCTGCCTCAGCTCCAGACGCTGTCTTCTCCGCGGACGATGACCTCCCCACACTTTGGATCAAGGCCTATCAGGGCGAGGTGAGCGGTGAACTGCTCTTCACGGGCTTGGCCGAGCGTGCCCACAATCTCTCCCATCGGCAGAAGCTAAATGTTTTGGCCCAGTTGGAGCGTCGCACACGTGAGGCCCTCGCGCCCGTCATGGAACGAAGTGGATTGCCGACCGATCCCGACCCACAGACTGTGGCGGACACCAAGACCATCATAGATATGGCGGCGTCGATGTCGTGGGTGGATCTGTGGGCTTCGGGTGAGTCCATAACCACGCAGTTCCTCGCCCTCTACCGCCGAATCGGCGAGTTGGCTGAGACTGAGCAGGAGGCGGCGGCCCTCCTTGTGGCCCACGAAGAAGCCCTCCGCGACTTCGCCCGAAACGAACATGCTGGCGGGAGCGACGACTCGTTAGGAGTCATCCGCTCGCTTCCCCACATGCGCTGAGCCCCTGCCCCGAAAACTGAGTCGCGGACGGATAGGGCACCGCTAAAGGCTCCCGATGAGCACAGAATTTCAGTTGTGCGCCTCCGTCCCGGCGGGTACGGGGGCAGTCCGTGGACCAGCAAGGCCCGTCCTGGATCTCTTCTACATCCGGCCCTCCAACGGCCCGGGTTGACGCTTCAGCCCGTTGCTAAATGGCTCCGGCGGCCTCGACCGAGTTGTACACCGTCACGGTCGGAGGACCCGTGACACAGATCACAGTAGTGACCTTCTCCACCTCATGGTTCCCTTCGAAGAACCCCTGGAGCTGCTCTGCCGTTTCCCACTCATCGATGACGACGAGCTCGCCTGCGCCTGCGCCTGCGCCTGCGGCGAATCGGTGATGAAGAATTCCAGCGCTCTTGGTGTCCTCAGTGATCTCTTGGAGGAGCGCGGCGTTGGCCTGCAGGCCCTCTTTGGCTTTGGCGACATCGCCAACAGGGAAGTGGGCGATGATAGTGACACTCATGTTGACACCTCAGATCAGCTGGTTGACCACCCCCAATTGAGGCAGCTTCCGGTCGCTGTTCTATTCGGTGCGGCCATCGTCGTAACAGGTGTGCGTCGAGGGTTCCGTACAGCACCGACGATGCTTGCCGGGGGTGGAGTCTGCTTCGTGTTGCGAGTTCTTGCAGCATGGCAGCATAGGAACCTTCCCCGAATCCACTGACCCCAGCTCCCGGCAATGTACGGGGACAGGGGTCGCTCCTCTGCACCGGTGGCTAACGGTACGGTTGCCCAATGATCCGCCGGGTCCTGCTCTGGGATGTCGACGGGACATTGGTCAAGACCGGCGGGCTAGGTGCAGCCGTCTTCGATGTCGCGTTGGAACGTGTGCTCGGTGTTCGGCCTGAAGTTCGCGTGAGGATGAGCGGCAAGACGGATCCACAGATCGTGCGCGAGTATTTGTCGGACATGGGTATCGAAGAGACCCCTGATCTGATCAAGGCCGTGCTGGGCCACATCGAGAGGGAGCTGGCCGCAGTCGCCGCCGCAGGCCGCCTCGCCGCTGAGGGCACGGCCTGTCCGGGCGCCGCCACAATTTTGTCGGAGCTTGCCACCCGCCCGTCCGTATTGTCCACCCTCGTAACTGGGAACGTTTACCCCAACGCCGTCGTCAAAGTGGCAGCCTTCGGTCTAGACAAATGGCTCGACCTGAGCGTGGGCGCATACGGCAGCGACAATCACGATCGCACAGTCTTGGTACCCCGTGCGATGTCGCGGATAGCCAAGCAGACTGGCTGGCGGGCTGAGCCAAATCAAGTGTGGGTGATCGGTGACACGCCGCGAGATCTTGAATGCGCCCGATCTGCCGGTGTTCGGTGTCTGCTCGTTGGGACAGGTCGCTATTCGGCTGATTCGCTGGAGGGCATTGGAGCCAACGCCGTGCTCGATAATCTATCCGACACGAGAGCAGTCGTAGACCTCCTGACCGGGGTCTAGAACGCCGCTGATCCGGCAGCGTCGTACGGGGGCGGTCACTTACGCTTCTTCCCGATTGCTCGTATGGCTCGGCTGGTCTGCTGCGGAATCCTTGGGTCTCTGGGCCGTCCGCTCCCAAACGGAAATGTGCTTGCCACTCTCGTTCGTAAAAGCTTGGCGATCCCAGTCGCCCCAGCGCTCCCGCAAAGTCATGCCGGCAAGTCGGGCCATCAGGTCGAGCTCGGACGGCCACAAGTAACGGTGGTGCGAGGAGAACGAGGCAACCCGATCACCGTTCAGCCAGTAATGGTGGGAAGTGACCCTCTGTGCGGCCACCTCATACTCATCGAATCCCAGGCGCTCGGAGGTCGCCGTGAAAGCGCGGATGTGCTCGCCGGGGACGAGTTTTTGCAATTCAGGGATCCAGAGTTCAACCACGAAACACCCACCTGGTTCGAGGTGTTCGGCCACGTTCTTGAAACATTCGACCTGCTCATCCTGTGTCAACAAGTTCGAGATGGTGTTGAAGACCAGGAAGGCCAACGTAAAAGTGCCCTCCACCTTGGCCGTGGCAAAGTCGCCCACGGTCACCCCGACACGATCGGCTCCCGACTTGGTTCTGAGCTGGGCGACCATGTCGGCCGAGATCTCGATGCCGTGCAGGTCGACTCCGCGTTGGCTTAGCGGCAGCCCAACCCTTCCGGTGCCAATCCCTAACTCAAGGACGCGACCCCCACCGACCTTTTCGTTGAGGTCAGCCAGGAAGTCGACCGCAGGGTCGAGTACCGCCGGGTTGTACATCTCGGTCGACGTCGCGTCGTAGAACTCAGCAATCGGACCGACAAACACGTTCTGAGGCACCAGCGCATTGTGCCAGGACCGCTGCCATCACGCTCGGCTCGTTCCAGGGTCGACGTCAGGCGTCCTGGGACAGTCAGATCCTAAGCTCGTAGAAGTTCTCGACTCCAAAGGCGCCTGGCGCTGAATGGGTAAACTTGAAGCCCGATTTTTCGTAGAGATTCCGGGCCTCTGTCCACCTTGCATTTGTCTCCACCACGATTCGATTTACCCCACGTTCGGGCGCGAAAAGGATCAGTTCTGCCAGGAGTCGTGTGGCAATGCCGCGTCGCCGATACTCCCTCTGGACCGCCATTCGCACTATCTCCCCTTCCGCAGCTCGGAGTAAAAGGATGCCGGAGCCGACAACCAATGCACCATCGAGCGCGACGAGGACGCAGTCACCCTCGTAGGAACTCTCAATCTCGTCGAGATCTGTGTTGAGCGATTCATCGACGATTCCCCAGCGTTCGGCCATGCCGTCCAGCACGAGCCGCCGAAAAGCGTCCTGAAACTCTTGCTCGAAGGCGACTATACGTACGTCGCCTTCCGCACTCACGTAAAGAGCATTGCAGACGATCCCGCCTGAGTTCTGCTACCCAGAGCTGCTGCCATCCCAGCGAAGTGGGACAAGCTGATCGTCACGGCGCATAGCTGCGACGACGAGCTGGCCGCGCTGGTGCACGAGGACGTTCAGCAGTTAAACGCCCTTCAGGTCCCTGTCAGCGACACGCACGAGATCGGCGCCCTTCTACGTTGAGGTTCTCGGTTGGCGATCATCCCCGAACCGTTCTGGCATAGAGGTCGCACTGTCGGTTGCCGACTTAGCTCGGCGTGCGCCACATCGAAACAACTGGTGGAGCGCCTGTAGGCAGCCGAAATGGTTCAATCTCCTCAAATCCAAGGCCAACGATAAAAGCTTGTGTTTGCCGGATCTGAGTTCTCCAAGAACGCGCCAACACCCCCCTCATCGCAGGTTGCCAATACGGGAGCCAGCAACGCTGAGGCCGTCTCTCGACGGCGCTTGGTTGGCACCACTCCGACGGTGTCGAGGTAATAGTGGCGCTCGGTCGGCCGCGCTGCTGCCAGAGCAGCCAGCAGAGCATCGCGTCGTCCACCGCTCCATTCAGAGGAGTCGGTGGTCACGTCGGACGAATCCCGCTGGCGGAAACCAGATGGCCGCAGCGCCTCCCGTCGTCGACGTGAAAACCTGGCCGTTCTTGACCCCGAACTCCACCAACGAGGTGAACAGACCCTGCAGATGCGTTTCGCTCAGATCGTCTTCAAACATCCAACGAACCAGTGGGTTGGATAGGTAGGCAAGGGCGAGCGAGCCACCGAGATCAACTGCATCGTGGAGCACGGCCAGTCGAACTGTCACGATTGCAGACTATTGAGGCTTGATCCGACACGGCTAGATTGGCGACAGAGTCGGTGATCCGGGATATGACGGTAGTCGGAGCGGATCACGCATCGACGAGGAAATGACGCAGGAGTCCGTCACACCATTGAGCTCAGTGCGTCAGCCGGCGCGGGCATCTGAGGTCGAAGTGTGTTGATGCCGTCAGCAGTGCTCGGGTGGGCGTTGCAGATTGCACCTTGCTTACGCCGTCAAGTTGGCCGCCCGCTGGTTGAACTTCTGTCGAAGAGCCTCGTGCCTGGACTTCGTCCGGAGCGACTCAGAACAGAACGTGCACCACGATGACCTAGTGCCCCGGCCCCCCTAATGGATACCAGTCCGGCCAGTCGCAGAGACGTCCTGCGAAAATGAGACATGAACACTCCGCTCGGTCAAGACATTACGATCGCCTTGGCTGGTAGCGGCGACGCCTTCGGAAGCGGTGGCCGCTACCAAGCATGTATCCACCTCCAGCGTCCGGGCGACCTCCCACCGATCCTGCTCGACTGCGGCGCGACCTCGTTGAGCGCGCTGAAACGTCTGGGGCTCGACGCTGGCCAAGTCACTGCGGTATTCATTTCGCACCTACATGTTGATCATTTCGCCGGCCTGTGGCGCTGCTCGAAGCCCAGGCTCGGAGTATCGGCATCCGGTTGCAGACGATCCCTCTGCGCGGACCCGGTCTGGACGGGTGCGTCGAAAAGATGGACGCGGCGGCGATGCAGATGCGCAGCGAAGGCATCGACGCCTTCGCCTTCGGCGATCTGGAGAGCTCGGGCGTGCTATACCACAAGTGAAAAGCGGTGGGGCCAAAGACCAGCGCCACAACGGGTCCATCCCGGCGGAGCGAAGCGGTGCGTGGACGAAGCGCCTTCAGCCTGCTTTGCACACGCACCGATTGCTTAAATGGGATGTCTACGCGTCTCGGACGAGCGCGTAGGTACATTGGATGAGGCTGTCACCAATGGGCCGGGTGTTGAGGAGGCGCATGGCCTTTTTGTCGCTGGTCTCCCCGAAGAGGTGTTCGCCCGCCCCGAGCGCGACGGGGAAGACGACAAGTCGTAGCTCGTCGACCAGGTCGTGCTCGATCAAGGTGTGCACGAGCTCATAGCTGCCGTAGACGAGGATTTCCCCGTGCACGTTCCGCTTCAGCTCCGAGGTCTCCTTTGCCGCATCGCCGTTGAGGACCGTGGTGTTGCTCCACTGAGGATGTATGAGAGTCGACGACACGACGTACTTGGGGAGGCTGTTCATTCGGTCCACCCACTTACGGCTTACGCGGACTTCCTGCTCATCACGCGATGGCATTCGGGACTCGAACCACTCACTGCTCCGCCTGCCCAGTAGTAACGCCTCGGCACCCAGCAGTTCCTCCGTCTCGTTGGCGGACCAGTCTTCGAGGCCGTTGCCCACGAACTGGTGGAACCAGCCTCCCAGCTCGAAGCCTTCCTGGCCGTCCGGGTCTTGGACCACTCCATCAAGTGTGACATTTGCGCTGATGACGATCTTTCCCATTTTCGTGCTCCCTGTCGTTCGCATTTGCGAGCTACCACTCATATAGACACCGCGACATCGGAACATTGGGCGCCCACCAACCGCCCAGTTCGCCCCTCTGCCGGTGTCTATATGAGGATGGGAGTGCGACCAACGATGAAGCGGAGGAGACGATAACGGTGGCGACGGCTGACCTCGTATCGAGGGCACAGGCCGGGGACGGCGATGCGTTCCGGCAGCTGACCGAGCCGCACCATCGAGAACTGCACGTGCATTGCTACCGGATGCTCGGATCCTTCCAGGATGCCGAGGACACTCTCCAAGAAACGCTGCTGGCTGCCTGGCAGGGCTTCGGATCGTTCGAGCGGCGCTCATCGCTCCGGACGTGGCTCTACCAGATAGCCACCAATCGATGCCTCAACGCCCGTCGGTCGGCCAGCCGGCGCCCGGCCAAGGAGTGGCACGTGCCCAACGTTGAACCGCCCGAGCCGACCCGACTTGGCGAAGTTCCCTGGCTCGAGCCGTATCCTGACGCCTTGCTCGAGGGTGCCGACGTGCCGCTCGGCCCCGAAGCCCGCTATGAGCAGAACGAATCGATCTCTCTGGCGTTCGTGACTGCCCTTCAGGTCCTTCCGCCTCGTCAGCTCGCCGTGCTTGTCTTGCGCGATGTCCTTGGCTACCCGGCGAGCGACGTAGCCGACATGTTGAACACGACGGTCGAATCGGTCAACAGCGCTCTCAAGCGAGCGCGCGCCAGCTTGCAGCGACGATGGTCTCCTACCGCCGATCGCGAGCCGTCTCGCGCCCCCGACTCACGCTCGGAGGATGCGATCGTGGGGAAGTTCGTCAGCGCCTGGGAGTCCGCCGACCTCGACGGTTTGGTGACCCTATTGACCGACGACGTCTTCATGTCGATGCCGCCGATGCCCTTCGAATATGAGGGCCAACAGGCCGTGGCTCGTTTCTGCGCCATTATCTTTGGCTCGGGCCGGAGGTTCGATCTCGTGCCGACGCGAGCGAACGGTCAGCCGGCGTTCGGGGTGTACGTGCGCACCCCTGATGGCCTCAGCCACGGAGTGGGCCTCATCGTCCTCGCCCTCACCGGCTACCGGATCAGCGCCTTGACTCGTTTCGAGAACACTGTGCTCCCGTGGTTCGGGCTACCGCGATCGTTCCCGAGCCGATAGCGGCTCCGCAAAGCGCAGGGTCACTTGTTACGGAGCCTGCCAAGCGGCACTCGTCAGAAGTGTTGTCCCTGGTGACCCATGTGTGGGGTGCACCAAGCGGAGCGAGCATGGAGATCGATTGGAGAGACCCGCGACGAACCGTAGGTCTTGGGGGCGCCCCCATATGTTCGGCGAACAGAGAACCCGGACGGTCCCATAAGTGCCTAATAGTGCGCCCAGCTCCGGCAATAGAGGGCAGGTGATCTGACCCCTGTCGAACAAGCATCTGCGGGTGGGATTATGTCGAGATGAGTGAGTACGTTGAGTTGAATCGCTCGCACTGGAACAGCCGGGTCCCACACCACGTTGCAGGGTACGGCCTCGAACGGTTTCGCACAGACCCTGATTACCTGTCTCACGTAGTCCAATTCGATTTGCCACGGCTCGGCAGTCTGGCTGGACTTGACGTGGTGCATCTCCAGTGCCACATCGGCACTGACACACTGTCCCTCGCCCGGCTCGGAGCCCGCAGCGTCACGGGGCTCGACTTCTCACCTCCCGCACTGGAGGCAGCGATCCGGCTGGCTCGTGAGTGTGGCGCCATGATCGACTTCGTCGAGAGCGAACTCTACAACGCGGTCGGCGTGCTTGGAACCAGTCGATTCGACCTCGTCTACACCGGCATCGGCGCACTTTGCTGGCTCCCCGACGTGCGCCAATGGGCCGAGGTGGTGTCGGCACTTCTGCGACCAGGTGGTCGACTTTTCATTCGCGAAGGTCACCCAGTTCTTTGGTCGTTGAGCGATCCGCGCACCGACGAGCTGCTCACCATCGAGTACCCCTATTTCGAGACAGAAGGTATCCACTTCTCGGAAGAACAGAGCTATGTCGCCCATGACGAGCCTTTGACCTCCCCCGACACCATTAGCTTCAATCACGGACTCGCGGAAGTGATTACCGCAATGATGGATGCAGGTATGCATCTGACGGCGATCGAAGAACACGACACGGTTCCGTGGAACCCCCTCGGCGATGCAATGGAGGACGCGGGGAATGGCGAGTACCGGCTGCGCAACAATCCCGCTCGGTTGCCGGCCACTTACACGATCCAGGCGGCTAAAGACGGTTGAACCAGAAAGCGGGAGACTGCCCCAGATGTGCCTGCTTGAGACTTAGCTTCGCCCATGAGTGGCTCAAAAGAGGATCGAGCACGAACATCCGCAAGCAGGAGTGCGCCCGTGGTTCACACAACGACCAGCGAGGTCGTCATGCATGCGGTGATCGGCGTCGATCCGCACAAGGTATCGCACACAGCGGTGGCGATCGACGAGGCAGAAGATGAGCTCTCGAGCGTCAAAGTGCGCGCCACCAGTCATGAGGTCGAACAGCTCGTGCGCTGGGCCGAGCCTTTCGAGAAACGGAGATGGGCTCGAGTCGGCCGGCGGAATGGGCTACCTGCTGGCACAGCAGCTCGTGGCACGCGGCGAAGAGGTGCTCGATGTTCCGGCCACCTTGGCGCCTCGGATCCGCGTGCTCGCCACCGGTCGTTCCAGCGAGAGCGATCCCAATGATGCCCACTCGATCGCTGTCGCCGCCTTTCGGGCCCAGAGGTTGCGCGGCGTCGAACCGGCTGAGCACTCCCAGGTCCTGCGGCATCGGGCAGGGGCGAGACCACGAAGGCGTCGCGCACGAGTGTCACGTCGGCCGCGGCGGCGACCTCGCCGCAGCGAGCACGCCATGCCTCGAGCAGTGTGCGCCCAGCCGGGGCCACCACCACCCATCGCTCACGCCCGCCCTTGGTGCTCTTCTCCCCACGGTCCGTCCCCTCCCGGTAGAGGGAGCGTCGGATCCTGATCCTCTCGTCCTCGATGTCGGTCCAGCGCAAGGCGCAGAGCTCACCTCGCCGGGCACCTGTCAGGACGGCCAGGGACAGGAGCATCCCCCAGCGCTCGTTGCGCTCGGCCCCTCGGGACAGGAGTGCCTGCACCTTCTCGACGGAGGGAACCTGCAGCTCGACATGGCCCAGGGGAGGCGGCTGGGCACGCTCGGCCGGGTTGCGGTCCAGCCACCCCCAGCGGACGGCCTGGCTGAGTGAGGCCGAGAGCACGGCATGGTGGCGGCTGATGCTGGCCGGCTTGAGGCGAAGAGCACGTCCCTCGTCGGTGACCAGCTTGCGGTACCACTCGTCGAGGTGCCGGGGTGTCGGGTCGGCGATCGGCACGTCGCCGAACTCGGGGAAGATGACGGTCACGGCCGACCGCCGGGCATCGTGGAGCGTCCGGGGGCCCGGCCCCGGGCCTTGCTGTGGCGCCGCCATTCCTCGGCCAGGGCGCGGACTGTCCGTGGCGCCGCGACGACCGTCCAGTTCTTTCTGCCACGCCCGGAGCGCCGCCCGCGCTTCGGTTTGGTTCTGGCCTCGACGGTCTTGGTCCGCTGCCTGGGGTGGCCCGTCACCGGGTCGGTGCCGAAGAAGACGCGGAGGCGCCATGTGCGCGGGCCTCGCTGTTGAACCTACCCTGTACCCTTAGGTCGTCTCGATGGCTGGTCTGTGGCCCCACGCAGGAAAAACAGACCAGATATAGGCCAGAGGGGCACGGAGAGGTGCGAGAGCGGCCGAATCGGACTCACTGCTAATCCGAGGTTTGGGGGACTCAGGCACGAATCTCCCGACATCCGACTCGCTTACCAGGCACGATTCGCGGGCTCCGGACAGCGCTGGCTCCGAAAATATAGGCCCAGTTGTAGACCAAGCCTTTCGAGCCGCATAGAAGTCGCTGACGCCGATTACGGCCATTGGCTCACCCATCCTTCGTAAACAGGGTCGTCTCGCATCGTGATATCATGATGTCATGGCGAAGCAGACGACCGTACGGTTGCCCGAGGAGTTGGCCGATCAGGCCGAAGCAATCGCACGCGTCAAGGGCACGAGCGTGAACACGCTCATCATCGAGTCGCTCTCTGCAGAAATCGCACGCGTGCGCGCCGACAAGGACTTCACCGCTCGAGCCGGTCGGCTCCTCAAGCGAGACAAGGAACTGCTCGACCGGCTCGCTCGTTGACCCGATTCATCTCATTGCCCGAGTTCTGCTGGCTCGCCGAACAGGTCACCGGGATTGATGCGCAGGTCCTGGCCAACACGGGCAGCATCAACCTCGCCGATTCAGCCCTTCACGCCCCTCGGGGCCGGGTTCGGGGACCAGGACTTCTACCCTGATCTCATCGACAAGGCGGCGGTACTGACCTGTCGTCTGGCCTGGAATCACCCGCTGCCCGACGGCAACAAGAGGGCAAGCTGGGCGTGCCTCGTGCTCTTCCTCGATCTCAACGATGTCACCTGGGATCCTGACCCTCCTGACCTCGACGAGGCTGAGGCGGCCATCCTTGCCGTGGCCGCGCACGATGTCGATGAGACATGGTTTGCCGAGTGACTCCGCCGACGGATCCGAATCAGTGGGGAATGACTTCAGGCAGGCGAAGGGGCGCCCCTCCGGCACTTCGGGGTCGGGTTTGAATCGACGGCGGGCGTCGCGTGGCCCGTTCTCCCAAAGCTGTCCTCCAGGTGGTGGACGTAGGTCGGCGCCGATCGTCAGCGGCGGCGAGCGAACACGAGAGAGGCGGTGAGGGGGCGGACGATCCACCCGTCGTAGCGCGAGTCGATGAGCGCCTCGACCTCGGCGAGCATTGCCTCGCGGGCTTCAGGGTCGGCCATCGCCCGACTGTTCGAGTCGGTCCGCTTGAGCTCCGTGTAGTCCCGAGCCGTGTAGCGCTGGTCCCAGCGGTAGCGATGGATCGAAGGCTCTGCGAACTCTGGCGAGGCGACGATCTCTTCGACGAACGAGGGAACAAGCTCCTCGTGTGTGGGGACAGGGTCGTGCGTTCCCGGCAGTCCGTGGCGGCTGAACACGTGATGGACCTCGTCGAAGAAGCCGCGGTCAGCGGGAGAAGCGACTTGGTTGAGCGCGATCAGCGCCAGGTGCCCGCCGGGTCGGAGCAGGGACGCGGGTCGGGTCATCCGCGCCTCGGGCGGCACCCAGTGGTAGCTCGATGCGGCCACGACCGCGTCGAACGAGCCCGGCGCGAGGTCGACGTGCTCGAAGGGCCCGATGACGACGTCGACGGTCGGGAGGTTGCGGGCGAGAACGGCTGCCAGGTGGGCACCCAACTCGACCGCGGTCACTCTGGCGCCTCGGGCAACGAGGCCTTTCGTGGCTTGGCCTGTACCAGGACCGACCTCGACCACGGCTGGCGACCGCGGCAGTGCGGCGGCCAGCTCGTCGAAGAGGTCGTCGGGGTAGCCGGGGCGCACCCTGTCGTAGAGCTCGGCAACCTCATCGAAGCCAACGCGCCAGGCTTGCGGAAGGTCGGGCATTCACATCTTGCTAGCCCATCACCCCACCCACATCCACGCATCTGAGGAATTGCCGACCAGCGGAGCGCCGAGTGGGAACCAGTCCGTCATCGCGCGAACGACAACCTGTCCCGAAACGCCGGCTGAAGACGTGAGGCTGCGATCTCACGACGGAGCGCTGTGACACGATTGCGTCGTATGCCTACCTCGCCGTACTACCGATCGGATCTGGCGCGCATCCATCACGAAGGGTTCGGGTTCCACGCGGATGCGGTGGCACCCGGGATTCTGACCATCCTCGAGCCCGTCCTGGAGCGGTCCGGGCTCGTCCTGGAGCTCGGTTGTGGATCCGGGTTGTTCACGAAGTACCTCGTCGAGGCAGGCCATCGGGTACTCGCGACCGATGCGTCTCCGGCCATGGTCGAGCTTGCCCGTGACTTCGTTCCCACGGTGCCGGTCGAGGTCCTTCGGCTTCCCGAGGATCCGCTGCCGACCGCCGATGCGATCGTCAGTGTCGGTCATGCGTTGAGCTACCTCGACAGCGAGGAAGAAATCGATCGTTCGCTGGCCGCCATGGCGGGTGCGCTCGAGGACTCCGGGGTACTCGCGTTCGACATCTGCGACCTGGAGTGGGGATCTGCCCGGCGCGGGCAGCCGCCCGGGGTCTGGTTCGGAGAGGACTGGGTGCTCACGACGCGTCGCTCGGTCATCGGTGATCGGATCTTCCGGCGTGAGATGACGATGTTCGTCCGTGACGGCGAACTCTGGCGTCGTGATGACGAGACGCACGACAACGTGCTCATCGACACCGGCCGACTCCCAGAGTTCCTTGCTCGGTTCGGCGTCGACGCGGACGTCCGCCAGGCCTTCGGCAACGAGACACCGCTTGCCGGACTCGTCGCGGTCGTCGGCCGCCGCCGAGCCCCCTGACCGGGACCACCTGACGCACCTGCCCCATACCGCCGGAACGGCGCACCCATCAAACCTCCGGTACGGTCACCCCATGGACCACCACCCCAACGCCTTCTTCGTGACCGAAGGCCGACGCTCCCGGTTCGTGTGCCGGATGGGTACTAGGGTCCGTGGCGCTACGACCCAAAGAGGGTTCGGAGGCCGATGCGATGACGCCAGGAACAGAAACCCGGAGGCGTGAGAAGTCGCCACCGTGGTTCTGGCCTTCCGGCTTGCTTCTGATAGTCGGCATTTTGGTGTGCGTGGTCATCGCCTGGTTGGCGATTTTTGGACCTGAATGGCGATTCGCGAACCCGGCAAATCAGAGCAACGGTGGATTCTTCAACATCACTCCCACCGCCGCGGCGTGGAAGCCATCGGCCAGTCAGTACTGCAACGACATAGGAGAACTGAACAACGACCCGCCGGGACTCGGTCAACACACCACATTTGAGGCCATACTCTTGGCGAACAGCGCACCTACGGCGGCATCGCATAGCGCCGCTCTTCGCCTCTACTACGCTTTCCACGCCGACAAGGCGACTCAAGCGGACATCAACGCGGTGAACAGTGCCTACGCCTGTCCGTCGACTTCGACCAACTAGGGGCCGGACCGCATCGTCTGCCTGCCCCCAAACGCCGGGACGGGGTGCGGCTGTACGGCACCATGGAGCTACTCGCCGGGCGCGAGGAGGCTCAGGAATTGGGCTACCCAGAGGGTCGAGGGCTTGAGGACTTCTCGATCATGAGCTGGCAGACAGAGGTACTTCGGCCTCGAACGATCTACAGAGCCTGGTGCCAGCACACTGTTGCCTGCCCGGGAACGGCCCGATCCGGATGCTTCGGACTCAGCTGTCGGGCGTGACCGCATCCAATTGGCGCCGAACCTCCGACGTGTTCACGCCGAGAGCACAGAGCAGCACCGCGGCAGGATCTGGTGGTTGGAGAGTGAGGATCTGGGCCAGCACCTGCTGGGCCGTGACCTGGTGCTTCCGGCGATTGGGCTTGACCGCTTCTTGAAGCACTTTCTTGGCCGCCGGTGTCAAGCGGGGGCGATCTTTTTGCACGACAACTCTGATCGTCGGCTTCTTCGGCACGGCGCGGATCGGCCGTGGAGGGGCGTCGGTGCGGGGTCCCAGGCCCAGGGCACCCAGGGCTTCGTCATCGAGAGACGCAAGGGCCTGGCGAGCTTGTTCCAGGCTCACGCCCAACACGACTTCGATCGAGGGATCCTCAAACAAGGCGAGCAAGAGGTGATCGGTGCCCGTTCGCCGATCACCTCGGCGACGAGCCTCCTCACTGGCCTGCAAGTAGATGGACCAGACGTGAGGCACCTCTGGCACAACGGATCCGGTGCTCATCATGACTCCTTGTTGTATTTGGTGTGCACGGATTGACGGGTGACGCCCAATGCGTCTCCGATCTGTTGCCACGACCAGCCCTTTTCCCGGGCCGCGGCGACGTGGTTCGCTTCGACCCTCTCAGCCAGGCGATGGAGCGCCAACGAGGCGCGCAGCCCTATTGCCGGGTCATCCGGCGAGAGATTCAGGTTGAGATCTTCGACATCCATGCCCGTCAGTATGGGCTGACTTTGTCGATGTGTCAACCCAAACTGACGCAACAGATCGACACACTGGAGTGCCCTACTTCGCCTGGACGGTGGGGCGGTTCGGCACGAGCGAAACGCACCCTGCTCTCTGCGCAGGCGTTATGGGCCCAACTGCCGTGCTGTCTCCGAATCGTCGGCTCACGGGGGCGTCGGCGTGGTCCAAGGCGGGGTGGCGCGTGGATGGAGATAGTTCCACTCCGCACTTCGGGCCGACAGGTGCGCTTCTTCCAGATCGACATCCTCTACTGCGTGATCCGCGAGCCGGATCACGCAGTAGAGGATGTCGGCCAGTTCGTTGGCAATCCTGCTTGCACCCCCGACGTACTTGGGGTCGCGGTCACGGTCAGCCAGGTAGTAGTTCTCCGTCGTCAGGACGGCTCGGGCCAGTCCCCAACCTGCTTCGAAAGTTCCATGACGAGGGTCTCCACTCCCCAGGATCGTCGCTCTCGTTCGTCAAAGGCCGTAGCGACGGTTCGATTGATTTCGATCAGATCAGCGAGGGTGCAATCCATAAAACACATCTTGCTCCCAAAGGGTCGACGCCTGCCCCACTTCGCCGGATAGGTGCGGCAGATCGATATTCAAGAGATCTCTGGAAGGCGCCCAGAATCACCAAAAGGTTGGCGCAGCAAGGAGAGGTGGACTTTGCCATGTTCGTGCATCGCCGGATGGCGCGATCCCAAGCACCACGTTGCGACGCGTGCGCTGTTGAGTCTCCGCAATAAAGCGAGAAGGCCCAAATCTGTCTTGGGAAACAGGTGGACGACCTCATCCGGCTGAAAGGCGAGGTCCCATTCGATGGGGCCAATACAGCAGCTCTCGAAGTCGATCCAGCGGATTCCCTCGCTGGTCACGATCCGATTTCCATCGTGAGGTTCACCGTGAAGCCGACACTCCTCGAATTGGGCAGACTCAAGAGCAATAAAACCTCGCTTATACGTCGCCTGCAAGAGCTCGCTGTCTTCGTGGTGCAAATCCATCATGAACGAATCGTCCTCGAACGCCTGCCTGGCCTTCACAACCATCGCTCGGAACGATGGCAACTCGGTCTTGGTCCGTCTCAACGCCGCGTGGAGTCTGCGGAGGGACCCAGCGAGCACCTCAGGTGCCACGGGAACCCGGTCCGATCCTTTCAGTCGCTCCCAGAGTGTGACGACGAATCCGGTGCCGGAGTGTGAGATTGGCCAGGTTCCCGGAAAGGTCCGCGCAACTTCAGCTCCGAGTGGCCCCAGCTCCGACGCCACTGCGTATTCACGACGAACCTCGTCTTGCGAGTCGGCACGGACCGCAACCTTCGCGACGACTGGCTCGGGGCGCAGCCAGACGACCGTATTGTTTGTCTCTTGCAATAGAACAGGGTCGGTGCTCGTGATCCCGAACCGTCCAGCCACATCAAGGGCTGCCTGGACGGCCGAAATCATTCTTAGAGGGTCGCGCAGACCAGTAGGTCATCGCCAGGTTGGGGCGTCTGGATCGAGTCGATTCGACGAAGCATCTGGCCCTGCCCCCGTACATTGATCTGAGAGCCTCCCAGCTGACGCGGCAGTAGCGGGATTATTCGGTCTTGGTGCCGCCGTGGTCAGGCAGCGGACGAAGGTCGAAGATGAGGATGCCGAGGTACTTGTCCATCCACGCCTGCTTGTGCGGGTAGCGGCGTCTGGCGTCCTCGGACAGTTGCGGCTCGACCGTGGTGTCGATCCACAGCCCCGCAGCGCTGAAGACGTTCAACAAGTCCGACATCGGTCCGACATCGTGTAGGGGAGTTTGGAGAGCGTGATCTGCTCGTTCCAGCTGCCGGGGGAGGAGTATGCGCCCCTGCTGAAGTACTCCTCGATTGGGTAAGGGAACTGCTCACCTCGGACCACGCGTCGACCATCTGAGTTCGGCGTCCTCGGCCACGAAGTCTTTCCGAAACTGTTTGACCGAGCGAGTGGCGCCGACGATCGCCTTGGTGAGAACTTTTTTTGGGAGAATTTCCTGTCCCGCTGCTTGCTCACTGTGTCTCACTGTGTCTCACTGTGTCTCCCTGTGTATCGCTGTGTCTCCCTGTGTATCGCTGTTGCACTTCTGAGCTGGGGCGATGCTTGACAAATGTCGCAACCGGTCCGCATCGTGTGCGCCGTGTTGGACGAAGACGAAATGCAAATGCTCTCTGCCATCGGTCGCCATTCGAGCGCGCGTCGCCTCGACGACTTTCTGGTCCAAGGAGCTCGCTGCGGATGGTGCGCCCACCCGATCCGTCTCCGTGGCTTCGTGCTCGGTAAGGAGGACGGCCGGATGGTCTTCTCGAGTCACCAGTTCCCCGACAACGTGGTGTTCAAAGCCTGCGGGTCACGCAGCGAGCTGCGCTGCCCGTCGTGCGCCACCCTGTACCGAGGAGATGCCCGACACCTTGTGCGTGCCGGGCTCGAGGGAGGCAAAGGCATGGACGAGTCCGTCGCTGAGCACCCTGCCGTGTTCATGACGCTGACCGCTCCGGGGTTCGGGGTGGTACACCGGGAGGCGCCGACGGGCAGATGCCACCCGGGACGCGGTCCCTCTCGTTGTCCCCATAGTCGCACGCTGACCTGTCATGCCCGGCACGAGAACGACGACCATGCACTCGGTACTCCCCTGTGCGCCCGCTGCTACGACTATGCCGGCGCCGTCTTGCACAACGCTCACAGCGCCGAGCTGTGGCGACGTACCACCATCGACGTCGCCCGCCAACTCGCCACCTCCCTCGGGATCTCACGAGCCGAAGTCGGGAAGGTCCTACGCCTCGAGCACGCCAAGGTGGCCGAGTTCCAGTGCCGGGGACTGGTGCACTTCCATGCCGTGGTCCGAGCCGACGGTCCCGACGGGACGTCGCCCGCGATCGACGCCGATGCTCTCGCTGCGGCGTGCCTCACCGCAGCACGGAGCGTTGAGGTCAGGCACGTCCGTGGCACAGTCCGCTGGGGAACCGAACTCGATGTCCAGGTCATCAAGCGTGGCCAGCACCTCGGCCGCCGTCCGCTGCCGGTCCAACGTCGCATGGCTGTACGGGCTCAGGGTGAGGGTGGGGTTGGCGTGCCCCAAATCTCGGCCGTATTGAGCGGATCGATGCCGGCCGAGAGCATCTCGGTGGCGGCGAAATGCCTGAGCGAGTGCAGGTGCACACGGGGCATGCCGAGCTCGGCGCACAGCTTGTGGACGACCGAGGAGAAGGTCTCCGGGTTGACCGGGCGGCTGCCATCGGGGAACGGCGAGACCACGAAGGCGTCGTGCACGAGTGTCACGTCGGCCGCGGCGGCGACCTCGCCGCAGCGAGCACGCCATGCCTCGAGCAGTGTGCGCCCAGCCGGGGCCACCACCACCCATCGCTCACGCCCGCCCTTGGTGCTCTTCTCCCCACGGTCCGTCCCCTCCCGGTAGAGGGAGCGTCGGATCCTGATCCTCTCGTCCTCGATGTCGGTCCAGCGCAAGGCGCAGAGCTCACCTCGCCGGGCACCTGTCAGGACGGCCAGGGACAGGAGCATCCCCCAGCGCTCGTTGCGCTCGGCCCCTCGGGACAGGAGTGCCTGCACCTTCTCGACGGAGGGAACCTGCAGCTCGACATGGCCCAGGGGAGGCGGCTGGGCACGCTCGGCCGGGTTGCGGTCCAGCCACCCCCAGCGGACGGCCTGGCTGAGTGAGGCCGAGAGCACGGCATGGTGGCGGCTGATGCTGGCCGGCTTGAGGCGAAGAGCACGTCCCTCGTCGGTGACCAGCTTGCGGTACCACTCGTCGAGGTGCCGGGGTGTCGGGTCGGCGATCGGCACGTCGCCGAACTCGGGGAAGATGACGGTCACGGCCGACCGCCGGGCATCGTGGAGCGTCCGGGGGCCGGGCCCCGGGCCTTGCTGTGGCGCCGCCATTCCTCGGCCAGGGCGCGGACTGTCCGTGGCGCCGCGACGACCGTCCAGTTCTTTCTGCCACGCCCGGAGCCCCGCCCGCGCTTCGGTTTGGTTCTGGCCTCGACGGTCTTGGTCCGCTGCCTGGGGTGGCCCGTCACCGGGTCGGTGCCGAAGAAGACGCGGAGGCGCCATGTGCGCGGGCCTCGCTGTTGAACCTACCCTGTACCCTTAGGTCGTCTCGATGGCTGGTCTGTGGCCCCACGCAGGAAAAACAGACCAGATATAGGCCAGAGGGGCACGGAGAGGTGCGAGAGCGGCCGAATCGGACTCACTGCTAATGAGTTGACCTGGGTAACCGGGTCCGAGGGTTCAAATCCCTCCCTCTCCGCTCGGGAATCGGGCACCTGGTGCCCGACGACCGGATGATCGGCCCGCTCAGACGGGCCTGCCGTGCCCCGTCGCCCCGGCGGGAAACGGCCTGGTGCGAGGAGTGTGTGACGTCGTGGGCCTCTACTGGCTTCAGACTTTGGGGTGCCCGAAGAACCAGGTCGACTCCGACAAGTTGGAGGGCTATCTCACTGCGCAGGGATACGGGCGCGCCCCCGAGGCTGAAGCAGCCGACCTTGTCGTGGTCAACACCTGCGCCTTCATCGACGCCGCCCGCCAGGAGTCGATCGACACCGTGTTGAGCCTGGCCGACCGGCGCCGGCCCGGTGCCCGCCTGGTCGTGACCGGCTGCATGGCCGAGCGCTACGGCGACGAGTTGCGCGACGCGTTGCCCGAGGTGGACCTCGTGGCCGGGTTCGGGGCCGAGCTCACCGCTCCCCTGACGACTCCTTCCGCCACCCGCGCCGTCCCCGTGGCGCTCACGGCGGGACGCCGCACGCCCATGCCGCGGCCGGCGGCGAACGGGTTCGACCTCCTGGAGTTGCCCCGGCCCGCCGCCCGTGCCCCCTGGGCCTACGTGAAGGTTGCCGAGGGCTGTGACCGCATCTGCGGCTTCTGCGCCATCCCGTCCTTCCGGGGCAAGCAGCGCTCCCGCTCGCCCGAGGAGGTGCTGGCCGAGGTCGCCGCGTTGCGCGCCGCCGACGACGGCGCGCCGCACCTGCGAGAGATCGTCCTGGTCGCCCAGGACCTGGCCTCCTACGGCCGGGACCGCTCGGGACCCGGCCGCCGGGCCCGCATCGCCAACGGCCCGTCGCCCATTGCCGCCCTCACCCGCGCCGTGTCGGCGGAGGTCGAGCGCACCCGCCTCCTCTACCTCTATCCCTCCGGGCTGACCGACGAGCTGATCGAGACCGTGCTCGCCACGGGCGTGCCCTACTTCGACCTCTCGCTCCAGCACGTGGCACGCCCGCTGCTCGCCCGCATGCGCCGCTGGGGCGACGGCGAACGCTTCCTGCGTCGCATCGCCGACATCCGGGCCGCCGACCCCGGGGCCACGTTCCGGTCCTCGTTCATCCTCGGCTACCCGGGCGAGACCGAGCGCGACCATGACCTGCTGCTCGAGTTCTTGGAAGCGGCGCAGCTCGACTGGGCCGGTTTCTTCCCCTTCTCTCGCGAGGACGGCACCCATGCCGCCGGGCTCGACGAGCAGGTGCCGGCCGGGCTCGCGCTCGAGCGTCTGCGCGAGTGCGCCGAGCTGCAGGACGCCATCACCGCGGCGAAGCGCGACACCCTCATCGGCATGGAGCGCCAGGTCCTCGTCGACGCGCCCGGTCGGGGCCGCACCGTGCACGAGGCGCCCGAGATCGACGGCGTCGTGCACCTGCCCCCGGATCTTCGGGTGGGCAGCCTCGTCGATGTCACCATCACCGGCGCGGAGGGACCCGACCTGCACGCCGTGGCCACCGACCGTGGTCCGGTTTCCGCCGGCGCAAGGGCGGGAGCAGCAGCACCGTGAGCGAGGCCACTCACGAACCCACCCCGCACCCGGGCTTCACCTTCGGACCGAGCGCCCTGGTCACGCCGGCCAACGCCGTCACCGTGGCCCGCCTTCTCGCCGCGCCGGTCTACGTGCTCATGCTCGTCGCCTGGGGGGCGTCGTGGATCAACGTCGTGGTCGGTCTGGTCCTTGCCGGCAGCGACGGGCTCGATGGATACATGGCCCGTCGCCACGGCACGACCCGCTCGGGCGCCTTCCTCGACCCGCTGGCCGACAAGGCGTGCGTCCTCGGCGCCATGTTCACCCTGGCCGCCCAGGGCCACCTGCCCTGGCTCCCGGTGATCTTGATCACCATCCGCGAGGTCGGCATGCAGCTCTACCGCTCGTGGGTCGGCCGACGGGGCGTGTCGATCCCGGCCCGCAAGTCGGCCAAGCTCAAGACGCTGGTCCAGGACATCGCGATCGGCACTGTCATCATCCCCCCGTTGGCCCATCAGCACACGCTGCAGGTCGCCGCGATCTGGTTCGCCTGTGCGCTGACGCTCTACACCGGCGCCGAGTACCTGCTCGACGGTCGGCGGGCGCTGCACCGGCCGGCCGCATCGTAAGGTCAGCCCCGTGAGGATCGAGATCGTCGCGGTCGGCACCGAGCTGCTCCTGGGCCAGATCGCCGACACCAACTCCGCCTGGCTGGGCGAGCACCTGGCGGCCAACGGCGTCGCCTCCCACTTCCACCAGGCCGTCGGCGACAACCACGACCGCATCACCCTGGCGCTGCGCACCGCGCTGGCCCGGAGCGACGGCGTCATCATGTGCGGCGGGCTGGGGCCCACCCAGGACGACATCACGCGGGAGGCCATCGCCGAGGTCATGGGCGTCCCGCTCGTGCGTGACCAGGCGATCGTCGACGTCATCGCCGGCTTCTTCGGGGCGCGCGGCCGCACCATGTCGGCCAACAACGCCCGCCAAGCGGACGTGCCGCGGGGAGCTGCCATCATTCCGCAGGTGGCCGGTACGGCGCCCGGCCTCGTGTGCCCGGTCGGGAACAAGGTCGTGTACGCGGTTCCCGGCGTCCCCTACGAGATGGCCGAGATGTTCGAGCGCGGCATCCTGCCCGACCTACGCGCCCGCATGGCCGAGTCGGGGGAGGAGGAGGGCGTCATCGCCAGCCGCGTCCTGCGCACGTGGGGCGCGAGCGAATCCGGGCTGGCCGAATCCCTCCAGGACCGCATCGACGTGCTCGACGCCGCCGGCGACGTGACGCTCGCCTTCCTTGCGTCGGGGATCGAGGGGATCAAGGTGCGCGTCACCGCCCGCGCCCGCACGCTCGAGGACGTCACCGCGCTGCTCGACAAGGAGGAGGCCGAGGTGCGTCGCGCCATCGACGAGCGCCTCGGTGACATCGTCTTCGGCGTCGATGACGAGTCGATGGAGGTCGCGGTGGCCAAGCTGCTCGTCGCCCGGGGCCTGACCTTCGGCGTCGCCGAGTCGCTCACGGGCGGCCTCATCGCCTCACGCCTCGTCAACGTGGCCGGTGCCTCGTCGTGGTTCCGCGGCGGCGTCGTGGCCTATGACTCGCAGGTCAAGTTCGACGTCCTGGGGGTGCCCACCGGGCCGGTGGTCACCGAATCGGCCGCGGCGGCCATGGCCGAGGGTGTCGCCCGCGTGACCCGGTCCGACGTCGGCCTCGGCATCACGGGGGTGGCCGGGCCCGACGACCAGGAGAGCGTGGCGCCGGGCACCGTCTTCGTGGGCCTCCACCTTCCCGGCGAGCCGGCCCAGACCCGCGAGCTGCGGGTGCCCGGCGACCGGGAACGCGTGCGACAGTACGGGGCCATTTCGGCTCTTGACCTGCTGCGACGCGCCCTCGACGCCCACTCCGGCTGACCGCCCGCGCTCACAGGGGGCCCACAGGCGGGTCACACTGGACGAGGAAACCGGGGCGCGATCCTGTGCGTCAGGGAGGTATGGCCAAATGAAGACGGACAACGGACCGCGGGTCCTCGTGGTTGACGACGAGCCCTCCATCGTCGACGCGGTGGCGACGTCGCTGCGCTACGAGGGGTTCAAGGTCGACGAGGCGATGACGGGGCGCAAGGCCCTGGCGCAAGCCCAGGAGGACCCGCCCGACCTGGTCATCCTCGATGTGATGCTGCCGGACCTCGACGGCCTCGAGGTGACGCGCCGGCTGCGTTCGGACGGGCTGCGTGTTCCCGTCCTCTTCCTCACGGCGCGTGACACGTTGCAGGACAAGCTGGCCGGCCTCACGGTCGGGGGCGACGACTACGTGACGAAGCCCTTCGCGTTGGCCGAGGTCATCGCCCGGGTGCACGCCATCCTGCGTCGCACCGGATACGAGCCTGAGGACGACGGGGTGCTCCGCTTCTCGGACCTCGAGCTCGACGAGAACGCGCACGAAGTCCGGCGGGCCGGGAACGTCATCAACCTCACCGCGACGGAGTTCAACCTCCTGCGCTACTTCATGCTCAACCCGCGCCACGTCCTCTCCAAGTCGCAGATCCTGGACCACGTGTGGCACTACGACTTCGGTGGCGACGGCAACGTCGTGGAGACGTACGTCAGTTACCTGCGCAAGAAGCTCGAGAAGTTCGGCCCCCCTCTCATCCACACCATCCGTCTCGTCGGCTACACCCTCCGGGAGCCCGAGTCGGCCGGCGGAGCGGCCTGAGTGTCGCTGCGGCTCCGACTCCTTCTCGCGGTCGGGGCGATCGCCATCGTCGCCCTCGTGGTGGCCGACTTCGCCACCTATTCGGCGCTGCGCTCCTCCCTCTACAACCAGGTCGATCAGCAGTTGGCGGACCAGCGCCCCCACTTGGTGGGGACGCCGACCGGTGTGGTGTTCAGCTGCCCCTCGCCTCAGCGTGACTTTGGCGGCCCGCGCCCGGGTTCGGACGCGGACAACGGCAACAGTGGGAACAGTGGGAACAGTGGGAACAGTGGCGTCGGGCCGACGCCGGGCGCCGGCGCGCGCGAGATTCCCGAACGTCTTTGCCATCAGCTACTTCTCGGTGGTGACGCAGAGCAAGAGCACTGTGGTGGACAGCGTGGAGTGCCCGGCCTACGTCGGCAACGTTCCCTACCGTCCCGAACTGCCGGTCCCGATCACCGGCTTCAGTGCCCAAGCCGACGGATCGCAGGTCGCCTACTTCACGACGGGCTCCATCGCGCCAGGGGGTCCGACCTTTCGGGTGCGCGCCGAGAAACTCAACGGCGGCCTGGTGCAAGTGCAGGCGCAGCCACTGGTCGATCAGAACAGCACCCTGCACACGCTCTTCTTGACCGAGCTCGCGGTGACGGCCGGTGCACTCGTGCTCGCGCTGGCCGGCGGGTGGTGGCTCGTACGGCTCGGGTTGCGCCCGCTCGAGGACGTGGAGCGGACGGCCGACTCCATCGCAGCCGGCGACCTCGACCAGCGTGTCCCCGGAGCGGACCAGGCCACCGAGGTCGGCCGTCTCGCCCGGGCCCTCAACGTCATGCTCGAACGGATCCAGGCGGCGTTCTCGGCCCGCGTTGCCTCCGAGTCGCGGTTGCGGGAGAACGAGCAACACCTGCGGCAGTTCGTCGCCGATGCCTCGCACGAGCTGCGCACGCCCATCGCCGCAGTGTCGGCCTACGCCGAGCTCTTCGAGCGGGGCGGGTCCCAGCACGCCGACGACCTGCCGCGCATCGTCTCGGGGATCCGCACCGAGACGGCCCGCATGGACCGGCTGGTCAACGACCTCCTCACGCTGACGCGCCTGGACGAGGGTGTGCCGATGGAGATGGTCCCCGTGGAGCTCGTCTCCTTGGCCGCCGACGCCGTCCGCACCGCCGCCGCGGTGGGACCCGAGTGGCCCGTGCAGTTCTGGGCGGCTCGTCCCATTGAGGTCATCGGCGACAAGGACCGCCTGCGTCAGGTCCTCGACAATCTGCTGGCCAACGTCCGGGCGCACACGCCGCCCGGCACGACGGCCACCGTGCACGTCGACAAGGTCGGCGACCAGGCGCAGATCGAGGTCCGCGACACGGGCCCCGGCATGCCGGACGAGGATGCCCGGCGGGTTTTCGAGCGTTTCTACCGGGCTGACCCGGCCCGGGCCCGGACCGGGGGCGGCAGCGGCCTCGGGCTCTCCATCGTCGCGGCCATCGTCGCGGCCCACGGCGGGACCGTCTCGGCCGCCTCGACACCGGGGGAGGGGTTGGTGGTCACGGTGCTGATCCCGGCCGGCCCCGCCCAGCCGGGTCACGATCCGGTCTCAGGGGACGGGACCCCCGAACCCATCTGACGGCGCCTCCGGGGCCGCCGTCCCAAATTCACACCGGATCCACAGCGGAGGTTCACGGAGGCCGGAGACGGCACCGGCACCATGGGGGACATGACAGCCCTGGCTCCGTTCGAGGCCGACCTCGATCCTCGCCGCGTCCCGCTGGACGTCGAGATCGTCGTGCCGGTCCACAACGAGGCACCGCAGCTTGCAGAGCGCATCACCGCCCTGCGCACGTTTCTCGACGAGTCCTTCCCCTTCCGGGCGCTCATCACCGTGGTCGACAACGCCAGCACGGACGACACCGAGCAGGTGGCACACCGACTGGCCGCGACCATGCGCGGTGTGGCCGCTCTGCACCTGCCCCGAAAGGGTCGCGGCTACACGCTGCGCGCCGCGTGGTCGACCAGTGACGCCCCGGTGGTCGCCTACATGGACGTGGACCTCTCCACCTCCCTGCCCGCTCTCCTGCCACTGGTGGCGCCGCTGCTGTCCGGCCACCGGGACGTGGCCATCGGCTCGCGGTTGGCGCGAGGCGCGCACGTCGTGCGCGGTCCCAAGCGCGAGCTGATCTCGCGCAGCTACAACCTGTTGCTCAAGCTCACGTTGCAAGGCCGCTTCAGCGACGCCCAGTGCGGGTTCAAGGCGCTGCGCCGGGACGCGGCTGAGAAGTTGTTGCCGCTCGTCGAGGACAACGAGTGGTTCTTCGACACCGAGTTGCTGGTGACGGCCGAGCGGCTCGGACTGCGGATCGGCGAGGTCCCGGTGGACTGGGTCGACGATCCCGACTCGCGGGTCCACCTCGTCTCGACGGCGGCGGACGACCTGCGCGGCGTGTGGCGGATGCTGGTCCGGCGTCCCAAGGGCCTGCGCCGCGTCCGCTCGAACGAGGTGGCGGCCGATCAGCTCCTGCGCTTCGCGGGTGTGGGCATCGTCTCCACGCTCGGGTATCTCTTCCTCTTCATCGCCTGGCGGCCGCTTCTCGGCGCCGTTGGTGCCAATGCCGTCGCCATGGCCATCGCCACCCTCTTCAACACGGCGGTGCACCGGGAGCTCTCCCGCACGACGGACGGCCAGGCCCGACGCGGCCGCCTCTTCGCGGTCGCCGGGGGCCTGTACCTGGTGAGCCTCGGCTTCACGACGCTCGGGCTGGTAGTCGCCCAATGGGTCGCCCCGTCCGCCCTCATCCCCGAGCTGGTCGCCCTCACGGTGGCCACAGTGCTCGCCGCCGTCTTCCGCTTCGCTGTCCTGCGGGCCTGGATCTTCCGCCCGAGGGCCCGTGCCGCGACCCGCACGATGGAGGTTCCCCGATGACCGATGCGACGCCCGCCCCCGACGCCGCCGTGGGGGTCCTCGACCCTCCGCTTCCGCTCGCCGCCCCGCCGGCCGAGGCGGGCGAGCTCGCCGCTCCGGCCGCGCCGACCTGGCCGTCCGGTCCCCGTCGCGGCAGGCTGGCCCGCTTCGTGCGCGGCAAGGAGAGCGACGCCGCCTGGGTCCGCCCCGCCCTGCTCGCCCTGCTCGCGGCCACCGCCGTCCTCTACCTGTGGGACCTCGGCGCCAGCGGCTGGGCCAACTCCTTCTACTCCGCCGCCGTCCAGGCGGGTACGAAGAGTTGGAAGGCCATGTTCTTCGGGTCGTCGGACTCGTCCAACTTCATCACCGTCGACAAGCCGCCGGCGTCCCTCTGGCCGATGGAGATCTCCGCACGGATCTTCGGCCTCAACTCCTGGAGCATGTTGGCGCCGCAGGCCCTCGAGGGTGTGGCCACCGTCGGCCTGGTGTACCTCTCCGTGCGGCGCTGGTTCAGCGCGCAAGCCGCGCTCCTGGCCGGCGCCGTGGTCGCGCTCACCCCGGTGGCCGCCATGATGTTCCGCTTCAACAACCCCGACGCCATGCTGGCGCTCCTCCTCACGGCGGCCACCTACGCCACTATGCGCGGGCTCGAGCGCGCGCAGACCAAGTGGCTCGTCCTCGCCGGCGCGTTGGTGGGCTTCGGTTTCATCACCAAGATGATGCAGGCGTTCCTGATCCTGCCGGTGATGGCCGTCGTCTACCTGCTCGCCGCACCGACGGGTTGGTGGCGCCGGGTATGGCAAGTCTGCCTGATGGCTGTGTCCGTCGTGGTGGCGGCGGGTTGGTGGGTGGCGGCCGTTGCGCTGACGCCCGCGGCGGACCGCCCGTACGTCGGCGGGTCGCAGGACAACAGCATCCTCAACCTCATCTTCGGCTACAACGGCCTCGGCCGGATCACCGGGCACGAGTCGGGCAGCGTCGGCGGCGGTCGGGTCGCGGGCAGCATGTGGGGCCCCACGGGTGTCACCCGTCTCTTCAACACCGAGTTCGGCAACATGATGTCGTGGCTGCTGCCCGGCGCGCTGGTGCTGGGTGCGGTGCTGCTCGTCATCACCGTGCGGGCCCGTCGCACCGATCGCGAACGCGCCGCCCTCCTGTTGTGGGGCGGCTCGCTCGTGAGCATCGGGCTCGTCATCAGCCTGGCCCAGGGCATCATCCACCCCTACTACGCCGTGGCCCTGGCCCCGCCGCTCGGAGCTCTGACCGGCATCGCCACCATGGGGCTCTGGCAGCGGCGTGACAGCTGGGCCGGACGGGTCGGCCTGGCCGCGGGACTCGCCGCGACCGTCGTCTGGAGCTACGTCCTCCTCGGCCGCACCGCCGACTGGTTCCCCGCCCTGCGCCCCTTCGTGGCGGTGGTCGGGGCGCTCGGAGTCGTCGCCATCTTGATGCTCCCGCTGTTGCGCAACGTCCCGAAGCTCGCCATCGCGTTGGTGGCCACGCTGGGCTTCGGGGCCGCCCTGGCTGCACCGCTCTTCTCGACGGTGGCCACGGCGGCCACCCCGCACCAAGGGGCGATCCCGTCGGTGACGCCGACGGCGGCCGGCGGTCAGGGTGGCCCCGGCGGCAGCCCCGGCGGCGGCGGTTTCCCGGGCGGCGCCGGTTTCCCGGGCGGCGGGTTCCGCCGGGCCTTCGGGGGCGGTGGCTTCCCCGGTAACGGGACCCAGG
This sequence comes from uncultured Acidimicrobiaceae bacterium, assembly GCA_963736515.1. GTDB lineage: Bacteria > Actinomycetota > Acidimicrobiia > Acidimicrobiales > RAAP-2 > Bog-473. Next base: position 142,123 of record CAVTPE010000006.1, read on the forward strand.
GCGGTCCCGCCGGCGGCTTCCCGGCTGGGGCCGGGGCCGGGACGGGTACCGGCACTGGGGGCTTGCCCGGCGGGGCGCCCTCGTTCGGGGCCGGCGGCGGGTTCCGACGCGGCGCGGGCGGCGGGTTCGGTGGCGGTGGGAGTGGGTTCCTGAGCGCCAGCCAGTCCAACCCGGCCTTGACCAAGGCGTTGCAGGCCAACGCCAGCCGGTACACCTGGGCGGCCGCCACGGTGAACTCGAACAACGCGGCCGGCTACCAACTGGCCAGCGGCGAGCCCGTCATGGCCATCGGTGGGTTCAACGGCACTGACCCGGCGCCGACCCTGGCGCAATTCGAGCGGTACGTCGCCGCGGGCAAGATCCACTACTTCATCGCGAGCGGAGGTGGCTTCGGCGGCGGTACCGGGGGCTCGGACGACGCCTCGCAGATCACGTCATGGGTGGAGTCGCACTTCACCGCCGAGACGGTGGGCGGTGTGACCGTCTACGACGTGGCATCCGGCGCCTCGTCCTGACGGGGAGTCCCGCCGCGCTCATGGAGGAGGCTCAGCCGACCAGCTCGCGGTAGCGCGCCAGGGTCACGCCGTCGAAGGCGACCAATCGGACGAGGGTGACGTCGGTGTCCGCCGCGCGGATGGTGATCACCGCAATCTCGGCGGCCTGCCCCGAGGGGTAGCCGTAGATCCCGGTCGAGATGGCGGGGAAGGCGACTGAGCGGGCGCCGACCTCGTCGGCGACCACCAGCGCGTTCCGGTAGCAGGCGGCGAGCGTTTCGGGCTCGGCCGCCCCCCCACCTTGCCAGACCGGCCCCACGGTGTGGATGATGAAACGCGCGGGCAGGTCGAATCCGTCGGTCACCACAGCCTGACCGGGCGGGCACTCACCGATGGCGCGACAGGCCGCCTGCAGGCGCTCGGCTCCCGCCGCGCGGTGGATGGCGCCGTCGACGCCACCGCCCCCGAGCAGCCGGCGGTTGGCCGCGTTGACGACGGCGTCCACCCGCTCGGTCGTGATGTCGCCCTGCACGGCCTCGAGCAGCAGCGCCACCGGGTGGACTACCCCCCCGTCGGCGCGGACGAGGAAGCGGGGACGAGCTTCAGCAGCGAGACCGTGTGGGTCGGCGCCGTCTGGCTCTTGTTCTCGCCCCAGTGCGAGAAGGTCACCGTGCCGTGGATGGCCGACGAGCCACCCGACTTGCCGGCGTTGGTCACCTCTCGGATCGGCAGCGGGGTGCCGCTGGAGGGGAGGTAGAGCACGACGGGCACTTTGCCGCCGCTCTGGGTGGCGACCGAACCCTTGATCGCCTTCGCCTGCTGGCCGGCCACCGTGGTGGGGTCGCCGTAGCTATAGGGACCGCCGATCTCGACCTCCTTCGACACCTGCGACGAGAGCAGGCCGCCGACGAGCTCGCTGAGGCCGGCGTTCGAGGTCGGGAAGGACAGCCACTTGCCCGCGTACTTCGACGACTGCGCCTTGGTGAGACCGATCACGTTCTGGAGAGCGGCGGCGTTGCCGCTGACGTATCCGGTCGGCCCCACCACCAGAGCCGTCATGTGCTCGTCGAGGTTCTTGCTCTTCACCGTCAGCATCTGCGCACCCGAGGTCGTGCCGGCATCGCCGCTCACCACGAGGGTGGCCCCGTTCTGGTGGGCCACGGAGTCGAAGTGCACCCCCTGGCTACCCACGGCCTTCAGGGCCGCGTTGTACTGATCCGTTGCGTTCGTCGTGTCGGCTCCGGCGGGGGCCGCAGCCGCAGCCGTGGCCAGGGACAGGGCGGCCGCGGCAGCGAGTCCGGCAGCGGCCGCGAAAGTGCGGGCGGGGGTGTGGCGCAAGGGGGGCATGACCTTCACTCTCCTGGAGGCCCGGCTCGGTGGCGCGGCGAGCGCCGGCTCGGGCAGGTGGGCGGCAGTCCCCATCTTCCCACGCCCGCCGGCCGGACCGGGGTCGGCCGCCCGTCAGACGGCGCTGATGGGCCCGACGGAGACGGTCGCCTCGGGGGCATCGGGCCGCACCTTCTCCCCCCACCTGGAGTAGGTGATGTGCTCGGCGGCCGTGGACTGCCCCTTTGCGCTCACCGAGTCCTCCTCGACCGGGAAATGGGTGCCGTGGGCACGGACATAGAGGACGACGTGCCGGGATTTTCGACCGAAAGTCTGCGTGCCGTCGATGGCGTCGACCGCGTCCCCGTTCAGCATCCGGCCGGACCCGAGGGAGAGCGGGGCCCGGAGCGCCAGCTCCTTTGCCACGTCCTCCGAGCGAACCCCGGATACCACGGGCGCGAAGGCCGAATTGTCGGTCGAGAACTCGATCCACTGGCCCATGGCTTCGGCCGCCTGGGACGCGCTGAAGCCGGCCAGGCTCCGGAGGCCAGAGGCGTTGCCCTTGACGTAGGAGATGCCGCCGATGACGAAGATGGAGATCAACCCCTTGCCCATGAGGACGGTCTGGCTCCCCGAGGCGGGCCCGGCATCACCGCTCTCGACGAGGGTCTGCTTGGACTCGGTCGTGTTGGAGGTGTAGTGCAGCGACCAGGAGTGGGTGGTGGCGAGCGCGTCCTTGTAGAGGGACGAGGCGCTCGTGCCGGAGCCCGACGGCGCGGCAGCGACGGGTGTCGCCCCGGCCGCCACGGCGGTGGCCCACGCAGTCGCCAGCAGCACGCCGGTCACCAGCCTTCTCGCGACCACCACCTGCCCTCCTCCTCACCGGTTCACGCCCGGGAGATGTCAGCTTCGCATGGACGCGGCGCCCCGTTCGGTCGCCGATCGACCCGTCCGCGCGTGCCCGGCGGGCTCCGCGCCCGACCGTTCTCCGGGCGACGTCTCCTGGTGCATCGAGGGTCCACACCCTACGAACACATGTTCGTTATGCTGCCAACGGGCAGCCCGACAGGCAGCACCGGTAGGCCGTCACACCCCCGCCGTAGGGTCACTACAACGGCGCCGAGCGAGGCCGGCACAAGTCGAAACACACAGTTGCAGCACACAGTCCGACCACACAGTCAGCACACAGTCGCAGCACACTCACAGAGGAGAGAGGGATGGCCGAAACGGAACGGGAGAAGGCACTGGACGCCGCGCTGGGCCAGATCGAGAAGCAGTTCGGCAAGGGCTCGGTCATGCGCATGGGCGACAACCTCTCGATGAACATCGAGTCCATCCCCACCGGGGCGCTCTCCCTGGACCTCGCGCTGGGTATCGGGGGACTCCCCAGGGGCCGCATCGTGGAGATCTACGGCCCCGAGTCGTCGGGGAAGTCGACTTTGGCCATGCACGTGGTGGCCGAGGCGCAGCGCAACGGCGGCATCTGCGCCTATGTCGACGCCGAGCACGCCATGGACCCGGTCTACGCCCGGGCCATCGGGGTCAACGTCGACGACCTCCTCATCTCGCAGCCGGACACCGGCGAGCAGGCGCTCGAGATCGCCGACATGCTGATCCGCTCCGGCGCGCTCGACGTCCTGGTCATCGACTCGGTGGCGGCCCTGACGCCGCGGGCCGAGATCGAGGGGGAGATGGGGGACACCCACGTGGGTCTCCAGGCGCGGCTCATGTCCCAGGCGCTGCGCAAGCTGACGGGCACGCTCTCGAAGTCCAGCACCATCGCCATCTTCATCAACCAGCTGCGGGAGAAGATAGGCGTGATGTATGGAAGCCCCGAGGTCACCCCGGGCGGCCGCGCGCTGAAGTTCTACTCCTCCATCCGGCTGGACATCCGGCGCATCGAGGCGATCAAGGACGGGGCCGACGTGGTCGGCAACCGGACGAGGGTCAAGGTCGTCAAGAACAAGTGCTCGTCCCCCTTCAAGCAGGCCGAGTTCGACATCATGTACGGGCGGGGCATCAGCCGCGAGGGATCGCTCCTCGACGTCGCGGTCGACCTCGGGTTCGTCAAGAAGTCGGGTGCCTGGTTCACCTACGAGGGCGAGCAGCTCGGCCAGGGGCGGGAGAACGTCAAAACGTTCCTCGTCGAGAACCCACAGCTGATGGCCGAGATCAACGACCGCGTGCGCGAGTGCCTGGCCCCCAAGGACGACGACCTCCTGATGGAGGGCGCCCTCGACCCCGACGACGCCCCGATCTCACTCGACTCCTAGCTGCAGCCCGCCTCTCACGGCATCGAAGCCTCCGGGCCCACCCGGCCTCCCTCGGGTCAGCGGTCCGGAGCGCTTCGCGTCCGGACCACAATGGTGCGATGCCGGCCAGTGAATGGAAGCAACGCGCGTATCGCGTCCTCGACCGCGTCGTCCCCACCGTCCCGTTCCGTTATCTGCCACCCAAGCAGTCGGTGCGCCTGGCCTTCAACGTCGTCCTCGACCGCGAACCCGACCCGGCCGGCGGCGCCGAGTACGTCCAGAAACTCACGGACGGTGCGCTGTCCCGCCACGGCGTGGCCGAGGCCCTCGCTCACTCCGAGGAATTCCGCCGGCGCGTGCCCATCGGCAACGTGCTGCTCTCCATGCACGTCAGCCGCAGCGAGTTCGTGGCGGGCCTGCCGCAGGCGGCGCGCATCTTGGACCTGGGCGGGACACACCAGGGCCTGCCCGACGGTGCGCTGGTGCATCTCGGCTACCCCTACCCGTTCGAGCGCCTGGTCGTGGTCGATCTGCCCGTCGACGAGCGCGACGCCATCTATCAAGGGGGCTCGACGGGCGAACCCGTGATGTCCGAGCTCGGCCCGGTGGAGTTCGCCTTCCACTCCATGGTCGAGCTCGGGCGCTACGACGACGGATCGTTCGACCTCGTCTACAGCGGCCAGTCCATTGAGCACGTCAGCGAAGCCGACGGGGATGCCGTCGTACGCGAGGCGTTCCGCGTCCTGGTGCCCGGCGGCTGGTTCTGTCTCGATACGCCGAACGGCCCGGTGTGGCGGCTCCGCTCGGACGCACCGATGAACCACGACCACAAGATCGAATACGCGGCGGGCGAGCTCGTGGCCAAGCTGGAGCGGGCCGGCTTCGAGGTGGTCGAGTGCAAGGGCCTCAACCTGATGCGCCACGGAACCGCGGCGGGTGTTTTCGACGAAGCCGAGGCCAGCGCGAATCCGGGTGTGTTCGCCGCCGCCGAGGACTGCCTGTTGCTGGCGGTGGTGGCCCGCAAGCCGCCGGCTTGAGGTCGACGCCTAGGGCGTCGTCGTGGCGATGATCGTGTTGGGCACGAGCTCGACCCAGGTCTGGCCGGGCTGCAGCGGGATCGGCACGCCGAAGGCGTTGACGAACTGGGTGGGCGACCCGAGCGCCGCGCGGTGCCACGTGCCGGGGATGGCGTAGCCGTTCCGGTAGATGACGGCGGTGCCACTGGCATCGGGGTAGAGGTCGGCCTGGACCTCCTTGCCCCCTTGGTCGTTCTCGGCCCAAGGGCCGTAACTGATCTGCACGTACTGCACGACGACCGTGGAGGCTGCGTTCTGCACGTTGTTGGCCAGCATGTCCGGGGTCGTCCCGTTGTAGTAGCGCAGGAACGTGTTGGTCGCCTTGTTCCACCTCCAGGTCACATTGGACGTGCCCGAGAAGTCGATGTTCACGCTCGAGATGGCCGTCCCCCCGGGCGGCGTGTCCGCCGAGTAGGTGAAGAGGGGCTGCGGCGGGGTGGTCATGGTGGGATGCGTGCCGTACACGATGGCGGTCGAGGTGTAGTCCGCGTCCGGTGACACGTGGTTCGGGGGGTGGATCATCAGCGAGTCGCTGGCACCGATGTCCACGTTGACGAGGGGGGAGGCGTTGATGTTGGCGAGCACCGGGTTGATGCCGCCGACGTGGGCGAGCAGCGGGTTGCCAAGCTGCCCGAGGATTCCGATGTCGATGTTGCGGGCCGAGCGGACGGGGCCGATCAATGCGGCGTCCTGGCACTGGAACACGGCGGCGAAGCGGGTGATGCCGCCTTCGACGGGCTCCTCGAAGACGATGTCGGCCTTGTCGAGGCCCGACTGGGGGCGGCCGGCCGGGTAGTTGTCGATCTTCACCGCCATGGCCGGCCGTGGCGGGACGCTGCCTCCCGGTGCCGGCTCCCCGGTGAGGGGGCAGGCGGGAGGCGGCGCGGTGGTCGTGGTGGTAGTCGTGGGAGTGGTGGGCTTCACCTGGGCCGAGGCCTGGTGGGTGGTGGGAGGGGAGGACGAGCAGGCGCTCAGGAGCAGCCCGGTGAGGCCGGCGGTCGCCAGCACGCCCCAGGCGAGCGGGCGGCTCGCTCTGGAGCGGTCAGTGTCGGAATTGGCCATCGCTGGGCGTCGATCGTACGGGGGCCGGGCCCGAAAGTGGTGTCATCCCGGCCGGGAACACCCCCGCGGCCCTGCTCAGCGCGCCGGAATACTCAGGCGGCGGGGGTCCCGGCGGCCGTCCCCGCGCTAGCCGCGGCGCCCGTGTAGACCTCCGACCAATTCCCGCTCGAACTGCCGTAGGAGGTGGCCGGGCCCAGGCCGAAGCGGCCGTAGACGTTCTCCATGGCCCGGCGGATGACGTCGGTCACGCCGGGTCTGGCGCCGACGATGACGATGGGCGGGATGGCGCCGGTGGTCCCGAGCAGCGACACGAAGCTGGCTGAGCCGCTGGCCAGCACGCCGCCCCCGTTGCCTGCCGCGGTGTAGTAGGTGATGTCGGACCAGTTCGACTGCCCCGGGACCGGTGAGTGCGCCAGCACGTCGGCGTTGTGCGGGCCCGGAAGAGAGGGCACGTAGCGGTCGTACTCGCCGAGGATGACCGTGCTGAAGGTGTGGCCGTCGGAGAGGTTGCAGCCGTCGTAGAACCACGACGACGCATCGGTGACCACCATGTCCGCCTTGGCCCCGACCGACTGGTACATGGAGCCGATGAGGGTCGACTCGGGGTTGTTGACCGGGGCCTGGTTCCAGTTGACCGTCGTGAGCGCCGGCTGCTCGTGCGCCAGCGGGTCCTCGGCGGCATCCTTGTAGCAGACCTGCAGGCGGTTGGGACCGACCGAGGTGGGCTGCAGCCGGATCTGGCGATAGCAGGCGTTGGCGCCGAGAAAGGCCAGGTTGACCCCGCCGGCGTTGGCGGCGGCGGCCCCCTGGCGCATTGGCTGGGACCAGTACTCGTCGTGGCCCAGGCTGAAGAGGCAGTTGTGGTTCATGAGCAGCTGGGGTCGGGCGTGCAGGTCGATGTCGGTCCAGTAGGTCAGGTCCAGCCCGAGGCTCTCGAGGTGGAAGAGCAGTGGGAGCTCGTTGCCGACGAAGTCGGCCGCGCCCGAGGCCCAGGTCTGCGGGTAGGGACGGTCGAAGGACACGGCGCGGGCTCGGCCGGCGAAATCCGACCCACCGCCTTTGCCGGGGCCGTAGTAGAGGCTGTAGCTGCCCCACAGGTTGTAGGCCTGCCACGTGGTGACACTGTTCTGGAACACGTACGACGCCTTGGACCCGTCGTCGCGGATGGTGAGGGGGACGAACTGCTCCTCGCCGCCGTCGCCGACGAGCTTCAAGAGATAGGAGCCGGGTAGCCAGTCCTTCGTGATGTTGAGCGTCAGCGTGGGCGACCACGGGCACGTGACTGTGCCGATGCCGGGAGTGACCACCGGCGCGGCCTGGACCTTGGCCGGGACGAAGTCGGTCTGCACGATGAGGCGGCCACCGAGGCCCTGGTAGAAGCCCATGCGGTAGGCCTGGACCTGCACGGCTCGCGCGGTGGTGCTGACGAACACCGCCACGTCGTCGCCGGGCACCGCGCTGACCTGGCTGGCGAAGCCCTCGAGCGCGTGCTCGGGCTGGTTGTGGTTGCAGATCCAGTTCAGCGTGCCGCGCCTGGCGTTCTCCGCGATGAGCCACGGCGCCGTCGGCACGATGACGCCGCTCGGCAGCTTCGCATCCACGACCGCGGCATGCGGGAAGGTGCTGCGCCTGGCCCGGGCCGGCACGCGCTGCTTCGGGTGCTTGTTCAGGTGGGTGGCGCCGGCGAACCCGACGGCGCCGAGCGCGGAGAGCTGCAGGAACTGCCGGCGGTCGATGGGGCGCTGGGGCGGGAGCGGCACGGGCTCGGAGCCACCGTCCGGTGGGAGGGGCGGCACAGGACGAAGTGTACCCAGGCGCCCCCGTTGCAGTCCTGCGGCCCCTTTGTCGCCCGGGCGCCGGCACCACCTACCATTCGTCCGTGAGCTGGGCCCGTTCGCTCCCCGGACCGCTGCGGCGGCCGTTGTCCCGGTTGGTGCACGCGGCCTGGGACGGCGCCGCCGAGCTCGGCGCGGTGGGACCCGATGACCCGCGGGGGCAGCGCTTCGGACGTATGGGCGCGGGCGCCTGCCTGCTGTTCCCCCAGGGCGCCGTCTACAACGAGCACCTGATCCACCTCGGGGCCGAGACGATCGTGGGCCCCGACGCCTCCATCTCGGTCGGCATGGCACCGGGGCAGCAGATGGCGACCGACCCTGTCGTCTCCATTGGCCGCCGCTGCCTCATCGGTCGCGGCTCGCACATCGTCGGCCACTGGGAGATCGTGATCGGCGACGACATCCAGACCGGGCCGTACGTCTACATCACGGATCAGAACCACTCCTACGAGGACCCGGTCGAGCCGATCGGGCGGCAGTGGCCGACCGAAGCCCCCGTGCGCATCGGCTCGGGAAGCTGGCTGGGCGCCAACGCGGTCATCCTCCCGGGGGCGCAGATCGGCGAGCACGTCGTGGTGGCCGCCGGCGCGGTGGTGCGCGGGGAGGTCCCTGACCGCTGCGTGGTGGCGGGCGTGCCGGCGCGCATCGTGAAGCGCTGGGTGGAGGGAGCCGGTTGGGTCACCGAGAAGGACGTGACCCGTTCGTGACCGAGGCGCGCTCGCCGTATCTCGTGACGGTGAGCGGGCAGGACGGCCCCGGCATCGCCGAGCGGCTGTTCGGCGCGCTGGCCGAGGGCGGCGTCGAGGTGGGCGATGTGGAGCAGGTCCGCGTCCACGGCCGGCTGCTGCTCTGCGTCGAGGCGGACATGGTGCCCGCCGAGGTGGAGCCGGTGCGCGCCGTCCTGGCGCAGCGCTTCGGCGCGGCGGGCGTGGACGTCACGGTCGAACCTCTGGTGGAGGCGGAGCTGGACGCGCTCAGCGAGAGCCATCTGGTCACGCTCCTGGCGCCGGCGATCGACGCCGCCACCCTCGAGACGGTGACGGGCTCCATCGCGCGGTGTGGCGGGAACATCGAGCGGATCGTGCGCCTGGCGGCCTACCCGGTGCATAGCTACGAGCTGTCCGTGGCCGGGGCCGATGTCGACAGCCTGCGGCGGTCGCTGGCCGAGGCGGCCGCCCTCTGCCAGGTGGATCTCGCGGTGCAGGCGGCCGGTCTGCACCGCAGGGCGAAGCATCTGATCGTCATGGACGCGGACTCCACCCTGCTGCAGGGCGAGATGATCGACCTGCTGGCCGAGCGCTGCGGGTGCGGCCGCGAGGTGGCCGCGGTCACCGAGGCCGCCATGGCGGGCGAGATCGACTTCGCCGACGCGTTGCGCCGGCGGGTGCGCCTCCTGGCGGGGTTGAAGGAGGCAGACCTCGAGGCCGTGCGCGACGGCATCGTGCTCACGCCGGGCGCCCGTACGCTCGTACGCACCCTGAAGCGGCTGGGGTACGAGCTGGCCGTCGTGAGCGGTGGGTTCACCCAGGTGATCGGCCCGCTGGTGACCGACCTCGGCATCGGCCACCTGGCGGCCAACATGCTCGTGCTGGACGGGGGCGTCGTCACCGGCGAGCTGGACGGGCCGATCGTCGACCGGGCCGGGAAGGCCACGGCGCTGGCCGGGTTCGCGGCTACGGCGGGCGTCCCGCTGGCCCGCACCATCGCAGTGGGCGACGGGGCCAACGACATCGACATGCTCGCGGCCGCCGGGCTCGGCATCGCGTTCAACGCCAAGCCCGTCGTGCGCCAGGCCGCCGACGCGGCCCTCAGCGTGCCCTACCTCGACGCCATCCTCTTCCTGCTCGGCATCTCGCGCCGTGAGGTGGAGCTGGCCGACCGGCTGGATCAGGAGGGGACCCCGTGACGACGTTGGCCCAGGGCGAGCTGGGGCGGTCGGCCGACAACCGCGGCGAGCGTCCGCTATTGCGGGGCTGGCTGCACGTCGGCGCGTTCTTCGCCTGGCTGATCGGGGGGCCGTTCCTGATCGCCGCCGGCCCCGGCACCGCGGCGACGGCGGAGCTCGCGGTCTACGTCGCCGGCATGCTGGCCATGTTCGGCACCAGCGCGGCGTTCCACCGACTGCGCTGGTCCGCGCCGGCGTGGCGGCGCATGCGACGGGCCGACCACAGCGCGATCTTCGTCGGCATCGCCGGCACGTCGACGGCGGTGGCCGGTCTGGCTCTGACCGGGTGGGCCGAGGTGCTCGTCCTCACGATGGTCTGGGCCGGCGCGGCCGCCGGGATCGTGCTGCGCCAATTGTTCCTCGACGCCCCACAGTGGGTCGTCGCCATCCCTTACGTGGTCGTCGGCTGGTGCCCGATCATCGTGGCGCCCCAACTGGTGCGCAGTCTCGGCTGGGGCGGGTTCGCGTTGATGCTGGCGGGTGGGTTGGCCTACACGGCGGGGGCACTCGTCTACGCCCGCAAGTGGCCCGACCCCTGGCCGCGGGTCTTCGGCTTCCACGAGGTGTTCCACGCGTGCACGCTCGTGGGCGCGGGGTTGTTCGCCTACCTCGTCGCCTTCATCGCGTTGCCCCGCTACTAGACCGGCTCGGGCTCGCAAGCCCGATGACTGATGTTGATGGAGTACCGAGGGGTCACGATTCGCGGGAGTGCCGCCGAATGGGGTACTCAACCCGCCGACGAGATCCTCGACAAAGGCGCCCACGACACACGGATCACCCAATCCTGGACGTCGGTTGCCCTACTGCTTGTGGCCCGCCGCCGTCGCCCGGGCGCGCTCCGTCACGCGGGTCCAAAGCGGCGAGGGGCGCGACGCCATGACCCGGCCCGTGGGGCCGACGATGCTGAGCTCCTCATTGGCATTCCCGCTCATGGTCCAGCCCTTCGAATGCACCAAGTGATGGTGATACAGACACAAAAGGGCGAGGTTCTCGAGGTCGGTCCGGCCTGCGGGTCTCCAGGGCACGACGTGGTGCACATTCGCGAAGGTCACGTTGGGACAGCCCGGGAAGCGGCAATGGCGGTCTCGGCGCATGACCTCTCGGCGCTGGGCATCGGTTGGCGTCCGCCGGGCCCGGCCCTCGTACATGGTGTGGCCGACATCGTCGTCGACGGCGATGGCAACGGTGGCGTCGCAAGCGATCCGCTGGACCGCCTCGCCATCGATCCAGCCGTCTCGTTCGAGCTCAGCGGCCAGCTCGCTCGCTTCGTCTGCCTCAGAGACCAAGGCATCGAACGGGACGTGGACGACGACGAAGTTCGGGCTCGATGTCGTGCCCTGGCCGGACGCCCCGTAGCCCGAGAAGCGGATGAGCTCGAGGAACCCGTCGCAGAGCCGCTGGTCCCACGGGGTCTCGCCGTCAGAGGGGATCTTCTGGGCCCTCTCCTCGAGACAGGCCCTGGTCTCGGCGTAGGAGTCGGCGGGCAACTGGGCCGTCACGGTGCGAGAGGTGTCGTTGAAGCGCACCGAGCGCCTCTCGTGCTGCTCGGCTGGGGTCGGGGGAGCGCCGGACCCGCTGGATGGTGCGCTCATGGCGGCCGCCTCGGCCAGCTCACGTGCCGAGTGCTCTTTGGCCCGCCGGCACAACTCGGCGTCGTTCTCGGGGGTGGCCACGTGGGCGACCGCCCGCAGCTTGTCCAAGGACACCTCGCCCCCACACAGCGCACCGACAAGGTGGGGGAGGTCCCAGGCCACCTCACCGAGCTGGGTGAGCGAGCGCGCCGTTGCCATCGAGACCCCGAAGCGCTCGGTGACCCAGTGTCGCGTCGAGGTCGCCCCCTCCTCGCGAAAAGACTGGGTGCGTTCGACCTCGCCCAAATGCACGACGATCTCGCCTTCTGCAGCTGCCTTGGCGGCAAAGAGCTCCTCGAGGCGCTCGGTTCGCTCCTCGTTCGACAAGGCGGCTGCCGCACTGATCACGTCGGCGCCGAGACCGGCACGGAACGGGTCGACGTCGGAAACAGTCTCGGCCATCAGTCATGAGAACGGTCGGGCCGACGCCTGTGATACACGATCTTCTCAGGGACGGATCACGCCGCCAGCCTCATCGTCACTGAGCCCGAGCTCGGTGGTCAGCACAGCATCGGTGTGCCAGCCCAGCCAAGGCACCCGGGTCGCGGGTCCCTCGGCGACGCCGTCGGGCCGCGGGTGCTCGACGAACATGCGACATGCGGCGGCCCGCCCCAGTGCGCCGCCTCCGGGTTGCCGACGTCGCCGGGCCTCACGGTCCCTCGAGGCCGAGCATCGCAATGGCGTTGCCCCGCATGATCTTGTACACCTCCTCGTCGGAGAGGTGGCGCACGAGCTCCTCGGCCACGGCGCGTGTCTCCGGCCAGGTCGAGTCGGTGTGGGGGTAGTCGGTCTCGAAGGTGACGCGGTCGGCGCCGATGACGTCGAGGGAGTCGAGCCCGTGCTGGTCGCGGAAGAAGCAGCCGTAGACCTGGCGGTGGAAGTACGTGGACGGCGGCTCGAGGATGGTGTCCTTCACCCCGCCCCAGGCGCGGTGCTCGCGCCACACGTCGTCGACCCGCTCGAGGATGTAGGGCAGCCACCCGATCTGGCCTTCCGAGTAGGCGAGGATCAGGCGGGGGAAGCGGACGAGGACGCCGGAGAACAAGAAGTCGCACAGTGAGGACATGGCGTTGCCGAAGCTGAGCGCGGCGGCCACGGCCACCGGAGCGTCGGCCGAAGTGGCCGGCATCTTCGACGACGAGCCGATGTGCATGCAGACCACGGTGCCGGTCTCCTCGCAGGCGGCGAAGAACGGGTCCCAGGCTCCGCTGTGGATGCTGGGCAGGCCGAGGTGCGGCGGGATCTCGCTGAAGCAGACGGCGCGCACGCCGCGGGAAGCGTTCCGGCGGACCTCGGCGGCGGCCTTCCCGACGTCCCACAGCGGGATGAGGCACAACGGGATCAGCCGGCCCCCGCTGTCCCCGCACCACTCCTCGACCATGAAGTCGTTGTAGGCGACGACGCAGGCCTCGGCCAACTCCCGGTCGCGGGCTTCGAGGAAGGTCTGGCCGCAGAAGCGGGGGAAGGTGGGGAAGCACAGGCTGGCCTCGACCCAGTTGGCTTCGTTGTCCGCGATGCGGGCCGTCGGGTCGTAGCAGCCCGGGCGCATCTCGTCGTAGGTGATGGGGGACATCGTCATGTCGTCGCGGTCGAAGCCGACGGCGGCCACGTGGCGCTTGTTGACGTAGACGAGGTCCTCGTAGACCCAGCAGTCGGCCTGCGGACCGTCGGGGTCGAAGGTCTGACGGTAGGCGCCGCCCCCGATGTGCTCCATCTCTCCGATGCCGCGGCGCTCCGCTTTGGGGCCGCGGTCGCGGTAGCGCGCCGGTAGCCAGGTGTCCCACAGGTGCGGCGGTTCGACGAGGTGGTCGTCGACGCTGATGATCTTGGGGAGCGGCGTGGTGCCGCCGATCCGGGCCGTGGTGTCGTCAATCAGATCGGTCATGGTTGCTCCAGTGTGGCCGCGAAGGGGACGAGTGGTGCCAGCGACTCCAGCTCGGCCCGCACGGACCGCTCGTCCCCGGCCCGGACGCGCAGCACCACCTCGGTGATGCCGAGCCTGGCGTAGTGCTCGAGCTTGCCCTCGTCCGCGAGGGTGCCGAAGGGGACGACGGCGAGCGTGGCGGGGTCGCGGCCGGCCTCCTCTGCCAGCGCATGGAGGCGCGGGATGGCGGCGCCCAGGCCGCTGCCGCCGATGGGGATCCAGCCGTCGGCGCACTCGACGATGGCGCTGAACACGGCCTCGTTGGCGCCACCGCCGACCAGCGTGCGCACCCGCGGCCGCTGCACCGGCTTGGGCCAGGACCACGTCAGGCCGAAGTCGACGAACTCGCCGTGGTACTCGGCCTGGTCGGTGGACCAGATCGCCTCCATGGCGGCCAGGTGCTCGCGCAGCACGGCGTGGCGGCGGGGCCAGTCGACGCCATGGTCCTCGGCCTCGGCGCGGTTCCAACCGAACCCGACCCCCAGCGTCACCCGGCCACCGGAAAGGTGGTCGAGCGTCGCCACCTGCTTGGCCAACAGGATTGGGTCGTGCTGCGCCACGAGCAGGATGCCGGTGCCGAGGCCGATGCGCGTCGTCACCGCGACGGCGGTGCTCAACGCGACCAGCGGGTCGAGGCAGCGCTTGTAGTCGTCGAGGCGCACCCCGCCGACGAGGGCCGGTGGCGTGTCCTCGGCCACGGGGAGGTGGGTGTGCTCGGGCAGGTAGAGCGAGTCGAAGCCGAGCTCCTCGACGGCGGTGGCGAGGACGGCGGGGGTGACATCGCCGTCGGTCAGGGCGGCGGTGACACCCAGGCGCACGATCAGGAACCGGCGGGAGTCCGGGCGGCGAACTCGGCCAGCGTGCCGCTGCCGACGGCGCTGCCGAGCAGCCCGGCGAAAGCCGCCTGTTCGCGGCGGTTGGCCTCCAGCACGGCGTCGCGGCGCGCCGCCCGCACGAGCGACGTGCTGGCCCGGGTGGCCGCGCGGATGGGCCGCGATGCGCGCGGCCAGCGCGACCGTCTCGTCGAGCACGGTGCTCTCGTCGCACACCCTGAGGGCCAGGCCGATTTCGACCAACTCGGTTGCGCTGACCCACTCCGAGGTGAGCAGCACCTCCGCCGCCCGCTGCCACCCCATGAGGGCCGGGAAGAGGACGCTGCTGGCGGCCTCAGGGGGGACCCCCAGCTCGGCGAACGGCACGCGCAGGCGCGCTCCGGCATCGACGAGGACGAGATTGCAGTGCGGGAGCAACGTGAAGCCGAGGCCGACGGCGACGCCGTTGACCGCGGCGAGGAGCGGGACGGAGAGGTCGATGAGGCAGTCGAGCAGCCCCATGAAGCCCTGCCCGGCGCCTTCGACCGCGGTCCCGGTGGCGATGGCGGCCATTTCGGCCAGGTCCTGTCCGGAGGTGAAGGCCGAGCCGCGGCCGGTCAGCACGACCGCGCCGACGGCCTCGTCGGTGTCGGCGGCGCGCAGCGCGGCGGTCACGTCGTGGTACATGGCGGTGTCGAACGCGTTGCGCACCTCGGGCCGGTTGAAGGCGATGACCCGGACGCCCGGTGCGGCCTCCTCGATCTCCACTCGGGGCACGGCCGTTCAGCCGTTCGACGCGTCGGCGCGGCGACGGATGACGGTCTCGGCCCTACCGCTGATGTCGGTCGAGATGGGCCAGCCGACGTAATGCGTCAGGTGGACGACGACCTCGCGGACCTGCTCGACGGTCAGCTCTTCGCGCTCGAGCGCCGCGTCGAATTGGATCTCCAGCAGCTCCGGCTTGTCCTGCGCCGCCAGCACCCCGATGGTCAGCAGGCGCCGCTGCCGCAGATCGATCGTCTCGTCGGTCCACACGGTCCCGAACAGGTGGTCGACGGTGATGTCGGTGTAGCGCCCGGGGAGATCTGCGGGGTCGACGGTGAACCCGTAGACCTCCTGCATCTTGGCCATGCCCGCCGCACGCGCGTCGTCTGGTTCGCTCATCCCGGTCTCACGTCGCCTTTCGTCACCACGATCCCCTTTGGGATGCTCGACCCTATCGAGGCGCTGCCCCCGGATGTCCCGAACCTGGACAGCTGTCTGGACTAGGGTCTGCACATATGAACGAGCGCAACGACTACTCGGGCGCCTTCGATCCCGACTTCGACTATGAGGACCTCTCCAAGGAGGCCCTGGTCAGGCTGGTCCGCGAGTACGGGCTCATCGTCCATCTGCTCGACCGGTCCATGTGCGCCGCCATCGGCCTGCGCTACGGGGCCGAGGCCGTCAAGGAGCTGGCCATCGAGGAGTGGGCCGGCGCCAGCCCGGTCTACGGCGACCGGCTGCGTCAGATCATGAACGTCGAGGGGGATGGCGTCTCGGCCATCTTCAAGGTGCTCCAGCTCGACCCCGGCTTCCCGCACCATTACATGGACGTGCACTACGAACTGGTCGACGAGACGCACGGCTACTTCGAGTTGGCCTACTGCGGCGCGCTGATGGACGCCGAGCCATTCGGCGACGCCATGGTCACCAACATGTGCCACCACATCGAGGACGGCACGTTCGACGTGACGGCGCAGGCGGTCAACCCCAAGGCGCACATCCGCCACGTCCACCGGCCGCCCCGGGTACCGACCGACCGGGTGCCCCACTGCCGCTGGGAGATCGTGATCGGGGACGACACCGAGACGCTGCCCGAGAAGGACATCACGAAGATCACGCGCATGACGACGGCCGCGACGTTCACGTTCCCCGCCATGAAGGACGGAACGCCGCACGTCCCGGCGCCCCCCGGGCGTGAGCGTGTTCGACGCCGTGGAGGCGCCCGCACCGGACGGGTCGACAGCGCAGGCGGGGCGCCGCCTCCTCTCCGAACGCCAGGCCGAGGTCATGGAGCGCCTGATCGCCGCGGCAGCCGAGGAGGCGGAGGAGCGGACGTACGCCGACATCTCGGTGCGGACCATCGCCAAGCGTGCGGGCGTGGCACCGGCCACGGCGTACACCTACTTCTCGGGCAAGGCCCACCTGCTGGCCGAGGTGCTGTGGCGACGCATGCAGTCGTCGCCGAATCTGGTCGACCTCTCCCTGCCGCTGCCCGACCGGGTGGCCGACACGGTGCGCACCATGGGCTTCGGCTCCATGGGGTCGTCGGCCCTGGCCGTCTGCACGACGGCGCTCCTCGGTGACGGCCCCGACGTGAAGCACGTGCGCTCGCGGTTGGGCGCCGAGATCGGGCGTCGGCTGGCCGCTGCACTGGGCGCCGGGGGAGACCCGGCGGTGCGCAACGTGCTGCAGGTCACCTACACGGGGGCATTGCTCAGCGCCGGCATGGGCCACCTCGCCTTCGACGCCGTGCCCGGGCTGATGGCCGAGGCGACCGCCCTCATGGCGGGGGCGTCGTGACCACTTCGGTCGCCACGCTGGACTACAGCCCCGACGACTGCGGGATCCACGAGGACCCGTACCCGACCTACGCCCGCCGGCGCGCCGGGGCACCGGTCTTCCTCGCCGACGCGCTTGCGACAACGGTGACACTGCGCTGATGCCGCGCCTCGAGCCCCACCCAGAGCGCCGGCCGAGCGCGGTCACGGGCGCCTCCTCGGGCATCGGGGCCGAGGCGGCGCGGGCCCTGGCCCGGGCGGGCCATCCCGTCGTGCTCGGGGCGCGCCGGGTGGAGGTCTGCGACGAGGTGGCGGGGTCCATCCGGGCGGAAGGGGGGGAGGCGGTGGCGTGCCACCTCGACCTGGCCGATCCGGCCTCGGTGGCCCGGTTCGCCGAGGAGGCGGACGCGGCGTTCGGACCGGTGGAGATCCTCGTGTCCAACGCCGCCAAGATCCAGCCGGGCACGGCACTCGAGACGAGCCCCGAGGACTTCGAGGAGGTTCTGCGGGTCAACGTCGGCGGGGCGCAGCGGCTGGTGCGCGCGTTCGGCGCGGGCATGGTCGACCGGCGGCGTGGAGACCTGATCTTCGTGACATCCGACGTGGTGGCGCACCCCAGACCCCGCATGTCGGCCTACGTGGCGTCGAAGTGGGGGCTCGAAGGCTTCGTCACCGCGTTGCAGATGGAGTTGGAGGGGACGGGCGTGCGGGCCGTCATCGTGCGGCCGGGCCCGACGCTGACGGGCATGGGCATGGACTGGGACCCCGGCGTCACCGGAGAGGTGCTGGCCGAGTGGACGCGGTGGGGGCTGGCGCGGCACTCGGCCTTCCTGCGCCCCGAGGGCGTGGCCTCCGCCATCGCCCACGCGGTGGCCGCCCCGCGGGGCACGCATCTCAGCGTCGTGGAGGTCCAGCCCGAGGCACCGCTGAGCACCGTGCCCACGCAAGGAGCGCAGTGACGACGGAGAGGACGCCGGGGGAACCTCCGCGTCACGGCCACCTCGACGAGCGCAGCCGCGACCCCATGGTCTCATGGCGTCGGGTGCGGGCCGGATGCAGCGACGTGGGCGAGTTCACGCTGGCGGCGCGCGACGTCGTGCCGGCGGTGAAGTACTGCCCCACGCATGCCCTGTCCATAGAGGAGGACTGACGATGCCCACCTATCCGCGTGCCGAGCTGGAGGAGATGGTCGAGCGCTGGCTCGCCGCGAACCGGGCTGGGGAGGCCAACAAGGACTGGCACCACATGGCCGACCTCTACACCGAGGACGCCACCTACGGCTGGAACGTCGGCCCCAACGACGAGTTCATGGCCGTGGGGCGCGAGGAGATCCGCGAGATCGCACTCGGGCTCGAGATGGCCGGGCTGGAAGGGTGGACCTACCCGTACCAGAAGGTGTTGATCGACGACGCGCAGGGCGAGGTCCTCGGCCTGTGGAAGCAGGTGGCCGACGCGACGAAGGCGGACGGCACCAACTACGAGATCGCCGGTCTCGGCGGCAGTTGGTTCCGCTACGGCGGGAACTTCCAGTGGTCCTGGCACCGCGACTTCTTCGACGTCGGCAACGCCGGGGCCGTGTTCATGGCGATGATCGCCGACGGGACGCTTCTCCCGGGCATGCAGAAACGCATGGAGAGCGCCCTGTCGGGCGAGCGCCTGCCCGGTCACTACCGGCTCGGCGAGGCACCGGTCGGCCTGTGGGAGGTACCTCAGGGCGCGTAGGACGGGAGGACCCGCCAGGAGGCCCTCGCCGGGGTCCGGGGTCCGGGCCCTCATGGACGAGCTCCTCGTCGGCCTCCCGAATTCGTCGACCTCGGGGTGATCGCCTGACGCTCACGTGGTGGCGAAGCGGTAGGTCCCGCTCCCCACCGACAGCACCACGGTCCCGTCGGCCGCCGAGACGACGGTCACGCCCGGGGCCTTGCCGGCCGGCACCCCTCCCTCGCGCACGCTCGACGGCGTGCCGGCGGGCAGCCGCACGGTCGCCGACGCGTTCGGCGGCACCGTCAAAGAAAGACGCATGCCCGCACCGCGGCGCTGCCACGAGACCTGGACGGGCCCGGCGACCGTCGGCACCGAGCCCCCGGCCCGGTCGAGACCGGCGACGGGCGGCGTGACGGCCGCCACGACGGTGCCGTCGGCGCCGGGCTCCTGGAGTGTGACCCCGAGGAGTGTCTCCTGCATGGCGACGAGCGCCGAGGAGCCCCAACCGTGGGACATGGAGTCCCCGATCAGGTCGCTCGGCTTCCAGACCTCCCAGGTGAAGGTCCCCCCGGTTGCCACGGTGTGGGCCCAGCCGGGGATGGCGGCATCGGTGAGCGTGTGCACCATGGCCTCGGGCAGGCCCGCCATCGCCAGCCCGCGCAGCAGCTCGAGCCCGTGGTTGGGCCCGACGTCGATGCCGAGGCCGGCCACGTAGGCACCGACCGCGGCGCGGTCCGGCGCCGGCACCACGCCGTAGGCGAGCGCCAGCACGTTGGCCTCCTGCGACGCGTGACCGCTCGGCGCACCGTCGGCGTCGACCCCGTCCACATACGTGCCGTCGGCGCGGCGCAGCACACCGTTGACCGCCGCGGTCAGCTGGGCCCCCCGGGCCTGCCAGGTCTGGACCCCGGCGGGGTCGCCGGCCACGGTCGCCAGCTGCGCCACCCGTTTGAACGCATTGACCGCGAGCACGTTGCTCGCGGTGTCGGCGGCCACCGAGAGGTCGTAGCCGTACACGGGGTCGCCGTTGTCGGAGTCGGCCAGCCCGTAGAGGAGCCCGGTGCCGGCCTGGCGGGCACCCCACAGCCAGCCGGCCGCCGCCGACACCGAGGGGTAGAGCCGCAACGCCGTGGTGCGGTCGCCCGTCGAGGTGTAGTAGCGCCACAGCCACTCGGGGTAGCGCGCCGTGAACGTCCCGAAGGCGCGCGCACCGTCTCCGTTGGGGTAGACGGCGTTGACCTGCCCGTCGGGCCAGTAGCGGGCCTGGCCGCGGCCCACGTCGCGCAGGGCCTGCCAGCTCATGTTCTGGTCGCCGTAGGCCCGCATGACACCTTCGGACTCGTTGGCCCCGTCCCACACGAACGGGCCCTTCTCCCGGGTCGGCGTGTCGACGAACTGCTCGTGGCAGCAGTAGAGGCACGAGCGGGCCGTCAGGCGCCAGACCGCGTTGAGCATGCGGTTGTCCGAGGAGAACGTCGCAGCGGGGACGTCCGGCATGGCGGCATGCCTGGTCAGGGCCACCACGTCGCTCCCGCCGAGCGGCTGGACCGGGTTGTCGATCTGGAGGTAGCGGAAACCGAAGTAGGTGAAGCCCTCGAAGGCCTGGCTGCCCTCGCGCATGATGTAGGAGGACGAGAGGTTGGTCCCCTGGGTCCCGTGCAGAGTCGAAACCTGGCCGTCGGGATCGAGGAGGTAGCCGGCCCGCATGGTGATCGTCCGTCCCGGGTCGCCCCGGGTGAAGGCCACGTGTGGCCTCGCCGCGTAGACCGCCCCGAAGTCCGCCACCACCGCGCCGCTCGCCACGGTGTGCAGGCGCAGCGGATGCACCGCCGTCTCGCGGATGGTGGTCCGCTGCGCGTAGGCCCGACGGAACGGCGCCGACCCCGCCGGGCCGACGACGGACACCGTCGACCACGCGCTGGCGTCGTAGCCGGGGCTCGACCACCCCTGGGGCTGGGCTCTCCCGTCCACCCACTCGACGAAGTCGCCGACGTCGGAGTTGCGCAGCGGCGCGGGCAGCCATTCGGCCGGGAGTTCGCGCCACGTCCGGTCCGACCCGAAGACGACGTGGCGCCCGTCGGCGTACCAGAGGGAGAGCTGGAAGAGCAGACCGGGAGCGGAGGCGGGGCGTCCCTGTCCCGGCCCGTACCAGCGGTGCAGCACTCCGATGGCGCTGCGCCGCCCTCCGGTCACCGCGCCGGTCAGATCCACGGTGCGCACGTACTGCTCGTCGGGATAGGAGAAGCTCGGCCACGCGTCGACCGGCACCCCGTCCACGAAGAGGCGGTAGGTGTGGGCGGCGGAGACGGAGGCGGTGGCGCGGGCCACGGTGCCGGCGGGCGGGGTCACCTCGGTGCGCAGGTAGGTGACGCGGTCGGGCTGTTGCGAGTTGCCGGCCGGGCGCAGCCACTGCGCCTGCCAGTCGCCGTCGCGGAGCGCCGTGGTGAAGCGCGCCGGGGCCGACACGGGGCCCCACCGCGCCCCCGGGCCCCCGGCCTGCACGGTCCACCGGTAGGCGGCGTCGGCGTCGAGGGCCGGACCGCCGTAGGCGACGAAGGCCTGCCGCGCCGAGGACACGGGCCCGCTGTCCCAGACGTGCCCGCTTCGGCCGGGGTCGGTGCGCCCGAGCACGATGCGCCAGGTCGCCTGGACCGCGGCGCGGCCCGTCGCCTGCAGCGCCCAGGCGAACGAGCAGTCGTCGGGGTCGACCCCGACGGGGTCAACCATTCCGTTGACCGTGAGCCGGCCCGCACGGAGCGGACCGCTCGCGGGTGCCGTCGCGCCGCCGGCGCGCAGAGCGCTCTCGGATCCGCCGGCAAGGCGCGGTGGCAGCGCCGCGTCCACGGCTGCGGCGCCCGCGGCGACGCCGACCGAGGAGGCGAGGAACGTGCGGCGACCGAACCGGCTCACGAAGTCCCGGCCCCCGTCGAGATCATCCGCACCGCGCCGACACCGGCGTCGGTGTAGAGCAACGCCCCCGACGGCGACACCGCCACTCCCACCGGTGTGCCCACGTGGGTGAGCACCCAGCGCGTGCCGTCGTTGGCCCCCGCCGGGGTGGCCACGGGGCGCGCGCCGACGGCCGTGTAGAGGTTGCCGGCCATCATCGTCCGGCCGAGCAGGGTGCCGGTCGACGAGGGAACGACGCGGATGGCGTGCATGAAGCCGTCGGTGACGAAGAGCGCGCCCGTCGGGCCGACCGCCAGACCGCGGGGGTCGTTGAGCTCCGCGGTCGGGCCGTTGGCCGGCAACCCGTCGGCGAGATACGGCCCGTAGCTCCCCGTGCCGCCCACGACGACCCCGATGTCGCCCGCGCCGACGGCGGTGCCGTAGAAGGACCCGCCCCGTTCCGCCGCGAGCAGCACGGACTGACCGCCGTTCTCGGCTACCAGGAGATCGCCCGCGCCGTCGAGGGCGACGGCAACCGGGTTCCAGAGCTGGGCCGCCCGTACGGGCCCACCCCGGCCCGACGTGCCGCAGACGCCGGTGCCGGCCACGGTGAACAGGTGCCCGGCTGTCACGGCCTGCCCGAAGACCGTGGTGCCGGCAGCCGGGAGGACGCGCACCCGGCAGTTGGCGGTATCGGCGATGAAGAGGTCGCCCCTTCCGTTCACCGCGACCCCCGTCGGCTGGTCGAGGTCGCTCGCCGTGGCGGCGAGGCCGTCACCGTTGAATCCCGCCGAGCCCGTGCCGGCCACGGTGACCGCGGTACGCGACCCGGCCCGCACCTCCTGCACGCGCTGCGCGGTGGCCTCGGCGATGAACACGTCACCGTCACTGTCGACGGCCACCGCGCTCGGGTGCCCGATGGTCCGGCGGCCCGCACAGGTGCCGCCGGCGAAGGTGGCGGCACGTCCCGGCCGGACCCGCAGCCCGTCGAGCGTCCCGCCCCGGGCCGGCACGACCAAGACCCGGCAGTGGCCGGTGTCGGCGACGAACAGATTCCCGGCCGCATCGAGCGCGATCCCGCCGGGCCCGTCGAGGACGCCGGGTCCGGCGACGGTGCGCACGCTCGGGGTCGCGCCGTTCGCCGCCGGCGCTGCACCCGCCAGGGCGGCCACGGACACGAGCCCGGCGAGGGCCACGGGCAGTCGGCGCACGTCGCCCATCATGGCCGTTGCGGCGGCGCCGGCCCTCGGCGGCAGGCCATAGTGGACGGCGCACCGGCTGCACCTACGCCGCACGGGCCGCACGAGAGAAGGAGGCCGCTGTGTCCGCACCCGAAGAGGCCCTCAGCGCCGGGGACGTCACGTTCACCGGTTACGAGGGCGCCGAGATCAACGCCTACCAGGCGCGTCCCGCCGGTGACGGGCCGTTCCCCGGGGTCCTGGTCATCCACCATCTGCCCGGTTGGGACTCGGGGACCAAGGAGATCACGCGGCGCTTCGCGGCCCACGGCTACAACGCACTCTGCCCCAACCTCTACGCCCGCCAGGGCCTCGATGTCGATCCCGACGACGCCGCCGCGGCCACCCGCGAGGCGGGCGGCATCCCCGACGACCAATTCGTGGGCGACGCCGACGCCGCCGTCAAGGCCCTCCGAGCCCTCACCACCTCCAACGGCAAGGTCGGCGTCATCGGCTACTGCTCGGGCGGCCGGCACTCCTTCCTGACCGCGGTGAGCCTGCCCGTCGATGCGGCGGTCGACTGCTACGGGGCCTTTGTGACCGGTACCCCTCCGGAAGGCTTCCCGCTCAAGGTGACGCCGCTGGTCGACCGCACGCCGGAACTGCACTGCCCCCTGCTCGGTCTCTTCGGCAACGACGACCAGTTCCCGAGCCCCGAGCAGGTGGACGAGCTGGAAGCAGCGCTCAAAGAAGCCGGCAAGACCTACGAATTCCACCGCTACGACGGCGCCGGGCACGCGTTCTTCTCGGTGGACCGCCCGGCCTTCCGGCCCGAGGCGGCGCTCGACGGCTGGCAACGGATCTTCGAGTGGTACGGCCGCTACCTGGCGGGGGGCTGACCATGTGCTCCTACCTCACCGTTGCCACGGACATCGCCGGCAGCGCCAAGGGACCGCAGGGGTGGTTCGGTGTCACCTCGGCCAGCGTCTACTTCGACCATCCGTTCCACGCGCCGTTCGATCACACCCTCAACATCGACTTCGCCGACCCGGCCCGCGGCCCCGGCGCCCGCGTCGCCGTCGAGCTCAGCGCGGCGTCGGCGCGCCGCCTGGTCGAGAGCATCAACGAGGCGCTCGCCGCTGCGGGAGCCGCCGCGACGTGACGCCACCCACCGGCCCGGCGGCCGGCGTCCACCTGCCCTGGGCCGAGGTGCCCGGGGCGGTACGGGCGTGGGCGGCCGGGGTCGGCGGCGGCGCACCGGACGCGGCGCGCGACATGGCCGGCGGGTTCTCGCCCGGTGCGACCACGGTGCTCGACTGTCCCCGGGGGGCCATCTTCGTGAAGGCGGTCGGGAGCGAGCTCAACCCCGACTCTCCCGAGCTGCACCGGCGCGAAGCGGTGGTCTCGGCGTCGCTGCCGACGACGCCCGAGCTGCCGCAGTTCCTCGACGTCTACGACGACGGCGACTGGGTGGCACTGGCCTTCGTGGCCGTCGACGGCCGCCCGCCGACCCACCCGTGGGACCGGAGCGAGCTGCGGGCCGCGGTGCGCGCGCTCGGGACCCTCCATGCTGCCCTCACGCCCAGCCCCGTCGCGGGCGTGCTGCCGGCGGCCGAGCGGCTGCAGCACCTCTTCGGCGGCTGGGCCGCGCTGGCCGCTCTCGACGGGCCACCCGACGGACTCGACGAGTGGACGGACCGCAACCTTGGCCGCCTGGCCGTGCTCGAGTCGGGGTGGCGCGACGCGGTCGCGGGATCGACGCTGCTGCACTGCGACCTCCGCTCGGACAACCTGCTCGTGACGGACAGCGGAGTCGTGTTCGTGGACTGGCCCCACGCCTGCGTCGGAGCGCCGGTCCTCGACCTGGTCGCCTGGGCTCCCTCGGTGGTGCTCGAGGGCGGGCCTGAGCCCGAGGAGCTCCTGGCCCTGTACGGACCCGCGTCCGCCGCCGACCGTGACACCCTCGCCGTCCTCGCCGCCGCCTTCAGCGGCTTCCTGGTGCGCCACTCGCTGCAGGCGCCTCCTCCCGGGCTGCCGACGCTGCGTGGCTTCCAGGCTGCCCAGGGCTCGGTGGCACTGGCCTGGTTGCGGCGCCTCACGGGCTGGTGACGACCGGCGCGCGGCGACGGGCACCCCGATAAGTTCGGCGGCATGCGCTTCGGACTGCAGATCCCGAATTTCACCGTCGGCGAGACACCCGGCTCCCTGTTCGACGGGGTGGTCGCCATGGCGACCGCGGCGGAGGAGACGGGCTTCGACTCGGTCTGGGTGATGGACCACTTCTACCAACTGCCCCCCATGGGCGGGCCCAGAGAGCCCATGCTCGACTCCTACACACTGCTCGGCGCGTTGGCGGCCCGGACGTCGCGCGTGCGACTGGGCACCATGGTCACCGGCGTCACGTACCGCAACCCGGCGCACCTGGCCAAGATCGTGACGACGCTCGACGTGATCAGCGCGGGGCGGGCCATCCTCGGTATCGGCGCGGCCTGGTACGACACGGAGCACGAAGCGCTGGGCTTCGATTTCCCGCCCGCCGGCGAGCGGCTGGATCGCCTGGAGGAGGCTCTGCAGATCTGCCGGGCCATGTTCACCGAGGAAACGCCGTCGTTCACCGGCACCTACTACCGGATCCACGAGGCCCGCAACGTGCCGCCTCCGGTGCAGGCGGCCGGCCCCCCCGTCCTCATCGGGGGCGGGGGCGAGAAGCGGACGCTGCGGCTGGTGGCGCGCTACGCCGATATGACGAACCTCTTCGGTGACCCGGCCACCATCGCCCACAAGGTCGACGTGCTGCGGGGCCACTGCAAGGAGTTCGGGCGTGACCCTTCCGAGGTCACGGTCAGCCGGCTCAGCACGTTGGTGCTCACCGGCAGCGAGGAGGAGACGGCGGCGACCAAGGCCTTCCTGCGCCAGGTCACGGGCGAGGAGCCCACGACCTCGGACGTCGGCACGGCCGACGAGCTGGTGGCCCGCGTGGAGGAGCTGGCGACGGCGGGCGTCGAGTACTTCATCTTCAACGTGCCGACCGGGACACCCGACACCGTGCGGCAGGTGGGCGAATTACTGGTCGACCGGTTCGCCGGCTGACGCGCTACTCGGCGCGACGTCGGCGTGCGGGCCGCATGCGCTGCCGGGCGGATGGCCGGGTTCGGTACGTCACGCCGCGTGCGCGCCGTCGTGGCCCAGGTCGTGCAACGCGGCTCGGGCCGCCCCCAACCCGCACATGCCGTGGACGCCGCCACCGGGCGGGGTGGCGGCCGAGCAGAGGTAGACGCCCTTGATGGCCGTGCGGTACGGGTTCCAGCGCGCGGTCGGCCGGAGGACCATCTGGCGGAGGGTGGCGGCACCGGCGTTGATGTCGCCGCCGACGTAGCTCGGGTTGTGCTCCTCGGTGGCTACAGCCGTGAAGGTCGAGCGCCCGAGGATCAGGTCGCGGAAACCCGGAGCGAACCGTTCGATCTGCGCCTCGATCCTCTCGGTCATGTCCACCGACGATCCGTTGGGGACGTGGCAGTAGGCCCACAGGGTGTGCCGGTTCTCCGGCGCGCGGCCGGGGTCGACCACGCACGGCTGGGTCACGAGGCAGTACGGGCGGTCCGGATGCCGGCCGGCATTGACGTCCGCCTCGCTGCGGGCGATCTCCTCGAACGTCCCGCCCACGTGGAGGGTGACGGCCTGCCGGCAGCGCTCGGCGCTCCAGGGGACCGGGCCGCCCAAGGCCCAGTCGACCTTGCACACCCCGGGCCCGTAGCGGTAGCGGGCCAACGCGCGGCCGTAGCCCGCCGGGAGCGCGTCCCCCGCCATGTCGATCAGCTGGCGCGGGGTGACGTCGAGCACGACCGCGGGCGGGGGGGAGGTGGTCCAGCCGCTTCACCAGACACCCCGTCTCGACCCGTCCACCCACGGCGGTGAGCTCGGCGACGAGGGCATCGACGACGACGGCACTGCCGCCCTCGACCACCGGCCAGCCGTAGCGGTGCGCCAGCGCGGTGAACAGACGGGGAAAGACGCCGGAGAGCGGAGCCGTGAGCGGCAGCATGGAGTGGGCCGCCGTGCCCGCCACGAGCGCCCGGCCTTCCTCGGTGCGGAAACGCCGAGCCAGGTGCTGGGCCGACGGAAGGCCGCGGAGCGCGAAGCCGGCCGCCGCGAGCGGGTGAGGGGGCACGTCGCGCATGGAGCCGAGAAACGCGGGCAGGACTCTGTCCAGGTCCCGGACGAGGGGAGCGAACAGCCGGGCATAGGCATCCCCGTCGGCCCCCAGCGAACGGGCCACGTCGTCAACCTCGGGCCCGACGGACACGGCGCGTGCCCCATCGAGCGGATGGGCGAAGGCCACCGGAGGGCTCAACAGGCGGACCCCGCGGGCGGAGAGATCGATGTCGCGGAAGGCGGGCGAGGCCAGCAAAAGAGGGTGCACCGCTGAACAGATGTCGTGGTGGAACCCGGGAAGCGTCAGCTCGGCGGTGCGGCACCCGCCGCCGGGCTCATCCGCAGCTTCATACACGTCGACGACCAGACCGGCCCGGGCGAGCATGAGTGCGGCAACCAACCCGTTGGGGCCGGCGCCCACGACGATGGCATCTGCGTCCCTCATCGGTGGATCACAGGCTCACGGTCAGGGTCTCGGCGGCGCCGATGACGGGCACGGGACTCTCCGCGAAACGGCACACGGTTCGTTCGACCTCGACATCGCTCCGCTCCGGTCGATGGTGGAAGAGCGCGACCTGGCGGGCCCCGGCCAGAATGCCCAGGCGCACCGCGTACTCGGCGGCCGCATGGCCGAACGACCCCTCTGCATCCACCTCCTCGGCCCGAAGTTGAGCGTCGTGAATCAGGAGATCGACGTCGCGTGCCAGCTCGAGGGCGGACGCGTGGTACTCGCCGATGCCGCCGGGGCCAGGGCCGAGCGCCGTCGGGCAGTGGTCCGGGACGTACGCGACGGACGAATGGCCGTCGCTGACGCGGAACCCCACCGTGTGGCCGCCCTTGTGGGGGACGTCGATGGCGAGGACGCTGAAGCCCTCGGCCGCGAAGCCCTCGCGGGGAACGACGCCGAACTGCCACCGGCCGCGTAGCGCGGAAGGCCCGATCGGGAAGAACGGCGGCGACATCATGCGCGCCAGCAACGCCTCCGCGTCGGTGTCGTCGCCCTGGTCCGGTAGGAGCAGGTTTACGCGTGCGTCCTCGCGGTCCCCGGACCGGAAGAAGGGGAGGCCTTGCACGTGGTCCCAGTGCAGATGGGTCAGCAGGATGGTGCCGCGGAACGGGAGGTCGCCCAGCAGCCCGGGTAGGCGTCGCAGCCCCGTACCGGCATCGAGGAGCAACGTCGGCCCCACGGCGGAGCCATCGTCGTCGTGGGCCAGCGCGACGCAGGACGTGTGGCCGCCGAAGCGTATGTAGTCGGGTCCGGGCGCCGGCGTCGACCCCCGGGTCCCGCAGAACGTGACACGCACGTGCTCAGTCTCGCGCCTTGTCCTCGCGGCGGTGGCCCGCGGACAGCTCTTCCAGATGGGCACGTTCGATCAGGTCGGCGTCGAAGAGAGCCACCCGGCAGGGCGTCACCGCAATGTTGCTCGAGGTGCGGATGCCACCCTCGAGGTGGGCGCGCTCACCGAGCAACGCCCCGGGCCCGTACTCGGCCAACCGTTCCCCGCCGCGCTCGACGCGCACGATGCCGTCCAGGACGAGGAGGACCTCCGTGCCCGGCTCGCCCTCGCTGAAGAGGATGGTGCCGGCCGGGTAGCGCTCGATCCGGCGCTTCCCTCCACCTTGCATGAGCTGGGCTGACAAAGCGGTCTCGAGTGCCGATTCGACCGCGGACACCAGCGACTCGGAGTCCTCGTCCCCCCAAGGGCTGTGCTTTCCGAACGACTTGCGGTACCAGTCCTTGAAGTCGGTCAGGCCGGACTTGTGCGTGAGCTTGTTGTCGGCGCCGTAGACCCAGTGTCTCGGAAAGCGGCTGGCTCCGATCAGCGCGTGCTCCGCCCGGCCGTCCGCGTGCAGCGTCAACGAGAGTGTCGTCCATACGAGCGGGGCCTGCCACTGCACGAACGGGCGCCGGCGCACCCGCCGCGGCGCCGGTACTCCCGTGCGCCCGCCGCACGTCTGCACGAACCGGACCCATCCGTCGCCGCGCTCGGGCTCGCGCTGAATGTCCGGCAACTGGACGGCCTGGAAGCGGTGCCGCACCGCGCCGAGGTGGACCAGGGTGGTGCCCATGAGCCCTCCGCCCTCGTACCCGCTGTCGACGATCCGTCCGCCGTCCACGGTGATGAAGGCCCGCAGCTCGTTGGCGAAGCGGAATCGGTCCTCGTCCCGGAGGCGCTCGACGTTCATGCCCTCGCTCGGGGGTGGCGGGTCATAGTGCGTGATCCCCGAGTCGAATGCCAGGCGCTGGGCACCCTGGATCGCCTCCGTGGGGATCCAGGAGAGCGAGGTGACGAGGCCGGTGTGGCGCGTAAGCCCATTTGTACTCATGGAAACAGCCTCTCCCGGCGAGCCCCGGGTTGACGAGTGTGGTGACAGGCATCGCGAGGTGTACCTAGCACCACCCGGTTCGGGAAGGTCCCCACCTGTTCGGGGCACCCGGCGTGTGGGAGAACTAGAGCCGTGGATGACACAGCGGGTGGTTCAGGCACGATCTCGGTGTTCCTTGCCGACGACAACCTCATTGTCCGGGAGGGCGTCAAGGCGCTCATTGAGCGGCACGCGGATCTGCGGATCGTGGGTGTCGGGGCGGACTACGACGAGGTCGTCGACGGGGCCACCAGGCTGCAGCCGCAGGTCCTGGTCACCGACATACGGATGCCACCGGAGTTCAACCGCGAAGGGATCGACGCCGCCAAGGAGATACGCAAGCGGCATCCCGGGACCGGGGTCGTGATCCTCTCCCAGTACGACGATCCGGAATACGCGGTGTCCCTGCTGGCCGAGGGCTCGGCGGGCTACGGCTACCTCCTGAAGGATCACATCGCGCAGGGGGACCAGCTCGTCGACGCCATTCGGTCCGTCGCCACCGGTGGCAACGCACTCGATCCGGCGATCGTCGACGCGCTCCTGCGTCCGATGACCGCGAACGGCGGTCTCTCGCCTCCCGAAGAGGAGCTCTTGGCCATGGTCGCCGAGGGCAAGCCCATCAAGGCCATTGCCGCGGCCAAGCGCCTCCCGCCCGAAGCGGTCGACGCCGAAGTCGAAGCCGTGTTCGTCAAGCTGGCGGAGGGGGTCTCGGCCGGCACGGAGGGCGCGCTGCAAAGGCTGCGGCTGCTCCACAAGGCGATCGTGGACCGCGAGGAACAGGGGGAGACGCTGTCGCGGCTCCTTCCCGGTGGCCTCGCCGAGAAACTCCGTCGAGACGGCCGCCAGATCGGGGAGACCGAGCGGGTCACCGTGACCGTTCTGATGAGTGACATCCGTTCCTACTCGACCATCGCCGAGCACGCCGATCCGAGCCAGCTGGCCGGGCAGCTCAACATCCATCGTGCGGCCATGAACGACGCCATCCTCGGCGAGAACGGCACGGTGATGCAGTTCGTCGGTGACGCCGTGATGGCCGTGTTCGGTGCACCGTTCGCACAGGTCGACCATGCCGATCGGGCCGTCCTGGCCGCGCTGGCCATGCACCAGAAGCAGGCGACCATCAACCGCCGGTGGGAGGAGGAGGGTCAGCCGCCCTTCGGGCTGGGCTTGGGGCTCTCGACCGGGGAGGCGGCGGCCGCCCTGCTCGGATCGGAGGAACGGTTGGAGTACACCCTCGTCGGGGACACGGTCAACATGTCCCAGCGGCTCCAACAGCTGGCTGAGGCGGGCGAGACGGTGGTGTCCCAGGGCACCGTCGACGCCTGGGAGACCGGACGGGAGACCGTCGCCCTACCTCCCCAACTGGTCAAGGGGCGCGAGACTCCCGTGATCGCATACAAACTGGTGGAGGACGGATGCCGATCCGGCGACGTCCTGGCGAAAGAAGGGACCTGATATGGACGCCTTGGTCGTAGACAAAGTCCGCAAGACGTTCGAGGCTGAGAACGCCCCGGTACGCGCACTGCGAGGCGCCAGCCTCGTCGTGCACTCCGGCGATTTCGTCGCGTTGATGGGGCCTTCGGGCTGCGGCAAGTCAACCCTGCTCAATCTGATCGCCGGACTCGACGTCGCCGACGAAGGCACGATCACCGTGGCGGGCGAGCTCGTCACCGGCCGGACCGAGGACGAGCTGTCCCAGCTGCGCCGGCGCCACATCGGGATCGTGTTCCAGTTCTTCAACCTCCTCGAGGGGATGACCGTCCTCGAGAACGTCGCGCTGCCGGCGGTGATCGCCGGACGGAAGCGCAAGATGGCCGAGAGCCGCGCCCGCGACCTCCTCGATCTTCTGGGAATCGGGGACAAGGCGGGGACCGTGCCGGGCATGCTCTCGGGTGGTCAGCGCCAACGTCTCGCCATCGCCCGCGCCCTCGCCAACGAGCCGACCCTGTTGCTGGCGGACGAGCCGACCGGCGCCCTGGACTCCGAGGGCGGCCAGGAGGTCATCGAGCTCCTCAGCCGCCTCCATAACGGGGGGCAGACGATCGTGCTCGTCACCCACGACGCCAGTGTCGCGTCGGCCGCGGATCGGATCGTACGCATGCGGGACGGGAGGATCGCGGTGGACGAGGAGTCCGACCTCCCTCTCGTCGTCCACTCCTAGCGGACCTCAGATCCTGTGACCGTGCGCGACGAGGTGCAGTTCGAGGTGGGCGGAGAGCCCTCCGTCGCCGCGTCCGCACCAGGACGACCCACCTTCGGCTGGTTCAGACTGCTCCAGGTCCTCCTGTTCGGGCTGACCGTGGTCGTTGTGGTCATCGGGTGGCGCATCAGCGTGCCGCACGGGATCGCGCCGGCCAACTCTGTCGCCTTCGGCCTCACCCTGGCGTGGGCCCTCGTCGGGATCGTTGACACGCGGGCGCGGGATCGCCTGCTGACCAAGGCGTCCCCCTACCATCTCCTCGCCGCCTTGGACGCGTTGGTGGCGGCGGTGGCGCTGACGGCGGGCCGGAAGTCAGAGGTGGTGCATGCGTCGAGCGGTGCCCGGGGCGTGGCAACGATGGCCGCCATCGTCGTCACGGCCATCTCGTTCCATTTCCTCCTCGCCCTGCCCGGCGGTCGGCTCCGCGACTCCGTACGCCGCTTCATGGCGGTGAGCGGGTACGTGGTCGCCGTCACCGTAGGCCTCGTGTTCGTCGTCGACCAGCGCCCCTTCAGCCTCACGGATGGTGCGATCAGCTGGTCGATTGCGGGAGCGTTGGCGATCGCACCGTTGCGTGCCCGTTACATCGGGTCGATCGGGCATCACCGGGAACGGATGGAGTGGTTCGGGATCGGAGTGGCCCTGGCGGCGACGGTCGCACTGATAGCGACGGTGCTCCACCTGCTGGTCGGCTGGCCAGGCGAGCTCGGCGCGGTGACGGCGGCGGCGACGGTGCTCGTCCCCCTGGGCCTCTTGGCCGGGGAGAGCAAGGGGATGGGACCCCATGCCAGCCGGGCCCTGGTCCAGGTGCTCGCGGTGTTCGGGTTCGTCGTGGTGGTCTCTGCCATCTACCTCGTTGTCGTGCTCGGTCTGGGTCACGCGCCGAAGACCACTGGCGACAAGGAGGTTCTGGCCCTCTCCATGGTGGCATCCGGACTGGCCGCGCTCATCTTCGTGCCGGTCAGGGCGCGCTTCCTCGAGTCGGCCACCCGGTTCGTCTACGGCTCACGCGAGGCTCCCGACGAGGTCCTGCGGACGTTCGGCAGCAGGCTCACGCGCGCCATCCCCATGGACGAGTTGCTGTTGCAGCTCGCCGAGTCCCTGCGCAAGACAATGGGCCTCACCAGCGCCGAGGTCTACACAGGGACCGGAGAGGTGCTGGAGCGCACGGTGTCGGTGCCCGATCTGGGTCCCGGATCGCTGGTCGTGTCGCCGCGGGAGCGTCCGGTCGTGACGCGGGCCGGGGTATCGGGGACGGCCTGGGCCTCCGTCTGGTTGCCCGCGCTCTTCAAGGGGCGCGAGGCGGAGCAGGTCCGGGTCGCGCCGGTCAGTTACGCGGGGGAGCTGTTGGGCCTCGTGGTCGTGGAGCGGTCGGCGATGGCGAGCGCGTTCTCCGAGGACGATGACAGGGTACTCACGGATCTGGCCCGACAAGTCGGCCTGGCTCTCCACAACTCCCAGCTCGATACCGCCCTGCAGACCACGTTGGACGAGGTCCGCAAGCAGGCCGACGCGCTGCGCGAATCCCGGGCCCGGATCGTCGCCAGCGGGGACGCCGAGCGGCGCCGGGTCGAGCGCAACCTCCACGACGGTGCGCAGCAGCATCTGGTTGCGTTGGCGGTCAACATCCGGTTGACCAAGGACATCATCGTCGACGACCAGGAAGCCGGAATGGAGATGCTGGACCAGCTGGCCGGCGAGGTCCAAGAGACCATTCAAGAGCTCCGAGAGCTGGCGCACGGGATCTACCCGCCTCTGCTCGTCGATAGCGGACTCGTCGAAGCGCTACGCGCTGCGGCCAACCGCAACCCCCTCCCGGTCGACATCCTCGCCGACGGCATCGCCCGGTACCCCTCCGAGACCGAGGCAGCCGTGTATTTCTGCTGCCTGGAGGCGCTCCAGAACGCGGCGAAGCACGCACCCGATGCGCGGGTGGAGGTCCGCTTGTGGGAGGAGTCCGGCGGCCTTCTGTTCACCGTGTCCGACGACGGACCGGGGTTCGACCCGGACACGGCGCAGCGCGGTCACGGCTACGTCAACATGGCGGACCGTCTCGGCGCCATCGGCGGAACGGTCCTGTGGGATTCAGAACTCGGTAAGGGTTCCCAGGTTCGGGGCTCGGTCCCGCTCGTCTAGGGACCGCCGGATCACACCGAAACGAACTGCTGCGCGTTCCGCCCCTCCCAGAGCTGCCGAAGCGTGTCGGCGCCCAGGTGTTCCTTGTTGAGGTAGGCGCGTGCACCACTCGTGGCCACCTCGGGCGGCAGGTCCGCCGCGTCGTAGGTCGAGCACAGAATCACCACGACCTCGGGGTGCCTGGACACCATGGTGCGGGCGGCTTCGATCCCGTTCATCTCAGGCATGTTGATGTCCATGAGGACCAGGGCGGGACTCAACTCCTCTTCGAGTGACACCGCCTCGCTCCCACTGGCGGCCTCGCCCACCAGCTCGAACTCGACGGCGCGCTTCAACACCGCCTTCATGGCAGCTCGGAACGGCGCCTGGTCGTCGACGATCAACACTGGGAGCGGATCGCTCATTGGCCCATCCTCTCACGACGCCCGAGATCGAGGCCGTGGTGGTGCCATGCATTCCGAGGGTGGTGGTGTCACCCTGCCCCGGGGTCGCTGAGATACACCAGCACGGCCTTGACCCGCCGGTTCACGTCACGCTCCTCGGTGAGTCCCAGCTTGGAGAAGATGGAGTTGGTGTGCTTCTCCACCGCTCGCTCCGAAACCTGCAGGGATGCGGCGATGGCGGCGTTGCTCTTGCCCTTGGCCATTTCGCCCAGGATCTCGGACTCCCGCGGCGTGAGCCAGGACAGGTCCGATTTCCGCCGGGAGGTCTTGGCCGCAATCAGCTCGTCGACGATCTGTGGGTCGATCATCGACCCGGACTGGGCGACCGTTCTGATGGCCTGAGCCAGCTCGTCGGCGCCTGCGACCTGCTCCTTCAGGAGGTAGGCGCGGCCCGCCGACCCTGTTTCGAGGAGCGCCAGCGCGTAGGACGGCGTCTTGTACTGGCTGAGCACGACGACGCCCACCTCGGGCTTGTGCTCCCGCAACCACGACGCCGCCTGGATCCCTTCGTCGGTCCCGGTCGGGGGCATCCGGATGTCGGTCACGACAACCTCGGGCGAGGTGTCCCCGATGAGCTCGAGGAGCTCGGGCAGGTCGACCGCCTGTCCCACGAGCTCGAGGTCGGGCTCCCCGTCGATGATGCGCGAGATCCCCTCCCTGAGGAGCGCATTGTCCTCCGCAAGTACCACTCGGATGCTCGCCATGTGAAGCGTACGGTAGCGCGTGCCACCGGAAGGGCCCAGGTCGGAGCTTTTCGGCGTCGCCGTGCCGGCACCCCGCCCGGGTGGGGGGGCACCCTTGGTCGTCTGTAAGAGGCCCCGGACACCGTCCGCCGCGGCTGACCTGGTGGTGGTCATCGGGGGCACTCGCTGCGCTGACGCTCACGATCGTCGGCTCCGTCGTGACCTGGCTCTGCTCGAGACGATCGGCTTCGTGCGACACCAGATCGCGTCCGTCGTGTCAGGCGAGCCACATGAAAGCTTCGTCGGGATCGGGATCATGGAGGCGCCGGCACTCTCGTGCTCGTAAACGTGGGAGCGGCCTTGCGGGCCGCTCGGCGGCTCCCACGCCGACGGAGGCGTCTGCGGGCCCGAGTGAGGGATCATGTTCCGGTCACCCGGAGGCTGCGCAGGCGTTCGGGCTCTGTCCCGCTTCCCACGGCGTCGACGACCTCCCGTACCCAGCGGGCGACGTCATCCGGGCGGGTCCGGATGATCCAATGTCCTCCGTCGACAGGCCGGCGCCACATGAGGGACGCCCACTCCTCGAGACCTTCGAGCAACGGCGGGCTCACATAACGGTCGCTGGTCGGGACGATCAGCTGCACGGGTACGTCGGTGTGCCCAGCCCGGGGGTGGCGCACGCGATCATGGACATTGGCCCGGTAGAGCTCGACGCCATGCGCGAAATCCGGGCCGAGCGTGGGCGCCGGCCACCGGTCGTCGGTGGGCACACCCTCGCGGTGGAGCGCCGCGGCCCACAGCGGGTTGGCCCAGCGCGGACGCATCATCTGTGGGGGTAGCAGGGGGAGATGGAAGAACGCGATGTACCACGAGTGGACACCCTGGCGGAGGACAGGTCCGAGTGAGGTCGGGCGAAGGGAGCGGTGACGTCGCGCCCAGAGGCCGACATGGTCGAGCGGCGGCCCCGAGATGGACGTATAGCTGGCGAACCGGTGTGCCACTCCATTCGTGGTCACGGCCTCCCAGCCCTGGATCGATCCCCAATCGTGTGCCACCAGATGGACAGGCGCGTCGGGGCTGGTGTGTTCGAGCACGGCCACCAGGTCGTCGACGAGTAGCGGCAGGCCATAGCCGGCTCGGGAACCCGGATTCTCGGAGTTCCCGGCTCCCCGGACGTCATAGGAGACCACGTGGTGATCGGAGGCGAGGCGGTCGGCGACGGGATTCCAGACCGCGCTCGTATCGGGGAAGCCGTGCACGAGGACGACAGTGGGTCCGGCTACCGTTCCTCGCTCCGTCACGGCGAGGGTGAGTCCCGCTCCACGAACACACCGTTCGGATGCCACGCGCAGAGTCAACCACGGTCGTCCGCGGCGCCCCGATGGTCGCGGTCGCCGTTACGTCTTGGGCGCGATCGCCACCTTCAGGTCCTCCAGCGCGGCGTTCAACTCGGCCGAGCGATTCCGCCGCGCCGAATCGGCGGACGCCAGTTGCTCGCCGGTGGGGCTCGCGCCCCCTGATCGCATCAGGTGATCGGCCTCGACGGCGAAGGCCAGGCCACGCAGGCTTTCCGCGCAACGCGTGCAGAGGGCCCGGTGTGTCGCATCGGGAGCGGAAGCGGCGGCCCGTTCCAGGCCATCCACCGCCTCGTCGGCCTGGGCGGCCACCGTCGCCCGACGCTGGTCGTCGTCCGCGTCAGATTGCGACAGCACGAGATCCCGGGCCAGCTCGGCTGCGGTCACGGCGGGCCGCACCGAGCGCTCCCAGTCCACCACGCGGCCCTTCCGCCTGGTCCGGGCGATCAGGAACCCGACGAGGATCGCCGCCACGACGATGACCGCGGCCAGGAGGACCCAGCCCCACGTCTTGTCGCTCGACGTCGTCGTGGCGACCGTCGTCGTCGTGGTGCTCGGGAGTGACGAGGTCGTCGTCGGGCGGGCTCGCGTCGTCGTGGTCCTCGGCGCCGTGGTGGGGGTCTCTGTCGTCGTGGTTATCGGGGCGGCCGTTGTGGTGGTGACGGGTGCCGTCGTTGTCGTGGTCGTGTCCTGCGCCGCTGCGGGTCCAGACACGACGCCGAGGATGATGGGCGAGGCGATGAACGCGAGCACCAGCGCGGCTGACCGCGGAGAAGCCTTCGAGCGCATGGGTTCAGCCTAGGTTCCGTGGCTACCTCCGGTCGGGGACCACCACCGTCCCCAGGCCGTCCAGGCCCTTGTGGGCACGGTGTGACCGCAGGTCCTGGCCGTCGCCACTGTCGTTCCGGCCTGGGCGGACATAGATTTGCTCCGTGCGACGACTCCTGTGGGGTGCGGGCGCTTGTCCTCGATTCCCTGTCACCGGGACGGGCGGGTGACTCCACCGGCCGAGGGGCGCGAGCGGCGCCAGCTGACGGTCATGTTCACCGACCTGGTCGGTTCGACCGATCTCGCGTCCCGGCTCGATCCGGAGGACTGGCACGAGGTATTGAACGCCTACCAGCACCGCGTCGCCGCAATCGTCATGGCGCACGGCGGCGTGATCGCTCAGTTCCAAGGAGACGGGGCGCTCGCCTACTTCGGCTACCCCGAAGCCCAGGAGTCGGCGGCCCGCGACGCCCTGGTGGCCGGCATGGAGATTGTCGACGACGTCGTACGACTCGGGGCCGAGCTCCCGCCGGCGCTGGGGATCGGCGATCTGCGGGCGCGGGCCGGCATCCACACCGGCGAACTACTGGTCGCAACCGTCACGGCGGGCGGGCAGGAGCGGCTTCCGGACGTCTGGGGCCAGGTGCCCAACATGGCCGCCCGCCTTCAGGGGGTCGGAGAGCCGGGCCAGATCCTGGTCAGTGGCGAGACCGCCACACTCGTCACCGGCTACTTCGAGCTTGAGCCATTGGGTTCCCTCACTCTGAAGGGCATCGGGCATCCCGTGCCGGTCTTCCGGGTCGTGCATCGGAGCAGCGCCCGGACTCGTCTGGAGGCGCGGCCGTTGACGACGTTCATCTCCCGGGCCGGGGCATCGGAGTGGCTGCACGAGCAGTGGGCCCACCTCGGGAACGGGTCGGGTCGCCTGGTCGTCGTCTCGGGGGAACCAGGGATCGGAAAATCACGTCTGCTGTTCGAATTCAGCGCGGAGATCGAGGCCCGTCATCCGGTCGTGACGCTGGTGTGCAGCCGGCGGGGATCTCTCAGTCCACTCCAGCCCTTTGGTGAGGTCATGGGTCACGCCCCGACGACACCCCAAGAGGCGGCCGCGTGGATCGATGTTCAAGCGGGTGACGCGCCGCTCCTTCTCGTGGTGGAGGACGCACATTGGGCTGACCCCAGCACGTTGGAAGCGGTGCACATCATCGCGGGTGGGTCGACCCCGGTGCTCGTTGTGGTGAGCGCCAGGCCGGAGATCGTCGACGACCCACACGTGCTGCCCGAGGCCGAGCTCCAACTCGACCGGTTGAGCAACGATGAAGCCCGCACGATGCTCGAGCACCTCCCCGGCGCGTCCCGGCTCCCTGCAGATGTCCGCGAAACGCTGGTGCAACGGGCTGATGGGATACCCCTCTTCCTCGAGGAGCTGGCGCGCGGGCTCGCCGACGGCGCGGCGGTCAGCGCCCACGCCATGCCGACGACGCTCTCGGAGGTCATCACGGCCCGCCTGGACCGAGTCGGTGAGGCCAAGCGCGTCGCACAGGCAGCGGCCGTCATCGGGCGCTCCTTCGACCGTGAGGTGCTCGAGGCGGCAACTGGACTGGATGGGGTGACGCTTGACGCCGAGCTTCGGCGGTTACAGGAGCACGCGATCATCGAGTCCTCGGCGAAGTCGGATGAGATGCAGTTCCGTCATGCCCTGATCCAAGAGATCTCCTATCGCTCCGTGCTCCGGGCCGACCGAGTCCGGGTGCACGGGGTGGTAGGCGAGGCGCTGATCGCGTCCGGTCGAGCCGAGGCCCAGCCCGAGATTGCGGCGTACCACCTGGGTGCTGCTGGAAGAGCGACTCAAGCGGTACCACTCTGGAAGCAGGCTTCGCACGCGGCGCGACAGAACGCCCGCTTCCGGGAGGCCGCCGGTCATGAGCGCGAGATGCTCGCCCTCGTGGAACAGCTGCCCGAGGACGAACGCGACGGCACCGAGCTCAAGTCACGCAGCCGTCTGGTGATGTGCTTGACCGCGGTCGACCAGAGCGCCCCAGAGGCCCTCGAAGAGTCCCGGCGGGTGGAGGAGCTGGCGCGCCGTCTCGGCAACCGCGAAATCCTGTTGCGCAACCACATGGTGCTGGTGCCGTGGTGGCAGGCCAGCGCGGAATACAAGACGATCAACAGGATCCTGCGCGAGGCGAGGACAGAAGCGGAGATCCTCGGTGACGAGTGGATGCTCGGGCTCATCGACACCTACGAGGGGACGACACGGATTTGGCAGGGGATGCTGCACGACGGACTGGCGCAACTCCGCAAGTCGTACGAGTCCAGTCTTCCGCTCGACACCAGTCTGCGTGACCTTCCCCCGATGCGCTCGGTCGAGCTCATGGCCTTGGCCGCGCCACGGGTCGCAACGGCGCTGGCCTGCTGGCTGACGGGGAACACCACCGAAGGATGGCGCATCGCGGACGACGTTCTCCGCTGCACGACCGAGCGACACGTGCCGCAAGCCCAGGCCGTGGCCGCCGTCACCTCGGCCATCATGGCGCAGCTCGATGGTGAGCGTGAGGTCGTGATCAAGCTGACGGGGGAGGCGTTGCACGGTGCCGATGAGGTCAGTACGCGGCAATGGCGGCAGTGGGCCCGTTCACTGCAGTGGTGGGCCGGTGAAGGGATCGAGGAGCCGGAACTGCCCGGGCCGCTACTCCGCCCCTATTTCGAGATGCTCCTGGCGGACGATCTGCTGGCAGGTGTCGAGCGGGCAGGTGGTCTGCTCGACGACGCCCTCGACACGGCCCGGGCCAGCGGCGAGCAGTTCTGCGAGGCGGAGATTCTCCGGCTCCGTGCCGGGGTGGCGCGGCGCGGCCGGCGGGTGGAGCAAGCCGGCCGCGATTACCAGGAGGCAGTCCGGGTGGCACGGAGCCAGGGCGCCCGCATGCTCGAGCTCCGGGCGTTGACGGACTGGCTCGGCCTCCCGGGTGCGCCCGATCACGTCCGCGTGGACCTGGAAGCGAGTGTGGCGCAAACAGCCGAGGGCGGCCCGAGCCGGAGCCTCACGGAGGCCCGACGAGCATTGGAGTCAACATGACCATGGCGTGGGACGATGCCTTTCTCGACAGCCTGCGCAACCAGGCGGATCCGGAGGCGGACAACGTCATCTCCGGGCTGTTCTCCGGGACGAAGGATGCGTCATCGGCCTTTCGGGCGCTCGTGGTCCAGCAGCACGAAGTGGCCGATCCCGCATTGAAGGCGTTCCTCGAGGAGAAACCGGTTCTGCCCGCGTGGGTCGACTCCGCCCGCGTCGCCGCCGGGCAGGAGTGTTTCGCCCGGTGGGGCTCCCACGTCTTCACTGCGCTCTATGCAGCGGCGCTCCCGTCGGCATACGCCTGCTGGCGGGGTGTCCAGGTCCTCGGCTTGACGGCCCGGCTCGAGACCGACGCCAAGCGCCGGCTCAACGAGACGGCGCAGTTCCACCTCGACGTCATGGAGCCTGGTGGCCTGGAATCGGGGGGCGCGGCTACGCGGACGTACGTCACGTCAGGCTGATGCACGCCGCCGTGCGGTGGCTGATTCAGAACGACCCGCGTGCGGAGTGGGACCCGGACTGGGGCACGCCCATCAATCAGGAAGACCTGCTCGAGACGCTTCTCACCTTTACCGAGATCGTGTTCGAGGTGTTCGACCGGACTGGGATCGAGTACTCGGAAGACGATGCGAACGCCTACCTGCACACATGGTCACTCATCGGCCACTTCCTGGGGATCCGCGCCGACCTTCTTCCCCTGAACCGCGCCCAGACATCGGTCCTCATGCCGATCGTGCGCCGCCGCCAGTTCGGTCCGAGCGAGTCAGGCATCGCCCTCATGGCGGCGCTGCTCGAGCAGGGGACCCGCCTCGCGCCGCCCGGGTTACGCGGCCTTCCGGCGACAACGGTCCGCTTCTATGTCGGCGACGCCACCGCCGACCTCCTGAATGTCCCGAAAGCGGATTGGACCGAGAACCTCTTCGGTCCGCTCGCTGACCTCAGCCGATTGGTGTCGCTCGAGGAGCTGCATCGCCGCCTGCTCCAGGGACTCTCCGAGAAGATCGGTTTCGGGATGCTCTCGCTCGCTGTCAGGGCGGAGCGCTACGGCGACCGGCCGCCGTTCGAGGTGCCGACGTCGTTGGCGGCCCGGTGGGAGATCCCGGCCTATAAGGGCCCCGAAGGCAGTTGACCCTGCGCCATTTCGGCCAGTTGCGTGGCGGTGAACGGGGGGTCGAACAGGGATCCGTCGTTCTGGCGTGAGCGGAACAGAATGACGATGAAGTTCATCCGCTCCTCGAGTACGGCCCAGTCATGGGCACCGGACGGCGTTCCGCAACCCGCAGTCTTGTCCCATTGGGCGAACGCGGTCTCTGCGGCTGTCCCGGTCAGCTGGCGGAGCACGGACGGGAACATGCCGCCGGGCAGCGGCGGCACGTCCCGCCGGAGATCGAACGTCTCGCTGGCGGTGACGAGCTGCATGATCGATTCTGTGAGCGCTGTATCCCAGGCCTCGTCGAGGACCTTGCACAGATCGTCGGTCAGCCCATCGAGCGCGTGACGGACTATCGCGGTAGGAAGGTGGCGAACGATGTCGTTCTCGATGAGGTTCTTCAAGGTATCGCTGATCGCAGCATCCAGCGCGCCCGAGATGGCCGGCTGCAGGCGGCGCTGTTCGTGAGCAACCGCCAGGATGTTGGCTTGAAGGATCAGGGTGGGACGTTCGGCCGCGGCGAAGAGGGCGCGTCCGTAGCTGTCGAAGGCGGTCGCCGCTGACGCGGCATCGGCTCCTGTTCCGAGTGACGCAAGGGCGGGCGTGAAGGCCGCGGTCAGCTCCTGTGCACTCGACGGCTTCAAGTCATGCGCATGTAACAACTCGGCGAAGATGGGTGCGAGTTCAGCGAAGACCAGAACGTTCCCGGCGGCGATCTGCCTGGACACGTCGGCACTCACGCCCTCGATGACCTTGCTGAGGTGGTTATGGGTGAGGCTCTCCACGGCCCGCCCGAACAGGCCGTGGTTGAACCGGTGCAACGCCGCCTGGGTGGCCTCGTTGTCGAGCAGGAGCTGCTTGGCCCGAGCCGGGAGCACCTCACCGCGTATGGTGGCGCCGGCAGTCTTCGACGCCCACACTGCGAATGCGCACCAGGTGGCATCCTCCCCGAGACCGGCGTCGCGCAGAGCCACGGCGAACTCGTGGTAGCGCTGGGTGATCCAGAGGTTGCGGAGCACGGGGTCCGTCATCCCGGCGATGTCCCCGACCGAAGGGTCCATTCGCTGCATCGTAGGTTGCGGCTCGAGCGCCTGCCAGGGTTTCTGTCGTCCTACTTCGGCACCAGAACTCTCACTCGGCGACCGGGCGTCGACAGCTCACGCTCGTCCCAGCGAGGACTCATGGCCAGGTGGCGACATGAGGTCAGGGCGGGTTCTCGTGCGTCGGGCGGATGCGATGCTTTTCGGTGCCTCTCCTGCCCGACGTGAACTGCCCGAAGCGACCGGCGCCTCGTGCGCACCCGGTGGGCCGGCGAAGTACACCCGGTGATGGGCCGCAGGTCGATGGGCGCCGCGCATAGCAAGCGAGACCTGGCCCAGGTTGCAGAAGACGTGGTCGCACCGGAGCTGGCGCACATGGAGCCGATCTGAGCCAGGTACTCATCCGCACCCACGCCGCGGGCGCGATGGGGCAGAACGGGACGAGGCGTTGTACCCGAGCGGAACGCGAGAAAGTGTTGCGCTGCAGTCGGGGGACCCGGTCAACGGTGTCACAGCGGTGCCAGCCCGGCCAGGCACACCTTCCAGCCAGGCCGCGGCCGGGCGGCGGTCGGAGCCGAGCTCGGACAGCGCGAGGGTGCGACCCGTGGGACAGACAGAGCATGCGTGTTCGGTGAGAGAGCGGCGGGTCACGAGCGTCGACAAGAGGTTCATGCGGGGCTGACAGCACCGGTCCGATGCGCCGGAGCGGGCCCGCCGCCCGGGTAGACCATGTGGGTACCCTCGAGACGAGCGACCGGAGGACGACATGGAACTCGACATCCACGTTCCACGCTTCACCTGGCCCGGTGGCACGGAGGCCATTGCGCCGACGTTTGCAACCTTGGCCCGGACGGCGGAGGCAATTGGGGTGCGGACCCTTTCGGTGATGGACCATTGGTTCCAAATGGAGATGCTCTGGCCCGCCGAGGAGCCGATGCTCGAGGGGTACTCGGCACTGTCCTACGCCGCGGCAAAGACGGAGCGGCTGCGCTTCCGGCTCCTCGTCGGCGGAGTGACGTACCGCCACCCGGGACTGCTGGCCAAGACGATCACCACGCTCGATGTCCTCTCGGGAGGTCGAGCCGAACTCGGGTTGGGGGCAGCGTGGTACGAGCGGGAGCACCGAGGGCTCGGTGTCCCGTTCCCGCCGTTGCGCGAGCGCTACGAGCGGCTGGAAGAGACGCTCCAGATCTGCTTTCAGATGTGGAGCGATGACAACGGTCCCTACGAAGGCACGCACTATCGATTGGCCGAGACCTTGTGCTCGCCCCAGCCCGTCAGCTCACCGCGCCCACGGGTGCTCATCGGAGGTGGGGGCGAACGCAAGACCCTGCGGCTCGTGGCGACCTACGCAGACGCGTGCAACATCATCGGCGACGCCGCGACCGTTGCACACAAGGTGGAGGTCCTGCGCCGCCACTGCGACGAAGTCGGCCGCGAGTTTGCGGACATCGAAGTGACGGCCCTCATCGGGGTGGCGGACGACGCTGGACCGGACGCCATCATGCACGAGGCCGAGGCGCTCAATGACGTCGGCGTGCAGGCCATCGTGATCCGCGCCGCCGGTTCCGAGCCGTCGCGGTGGCTCGAAGAGACGTGGGGGCCGGTGGTGCCGAAGTTGGCCACGATCGGCTGATCGTGAGCCTCGCTCAGTGGGCATGTTCGCGCTGTTCAGCTCCCTGCGGAAGCTCTCGAAGGGAAGACCCGGCCGTCTGCCGCCCCAAACAGCGGTGGCGTCCCATGGGAACGCCGTTCCCGTGTGGACCCTGGGGGCGCCGTTCAGTCGGAAGGTGTCACCGTGCCCGCCGTGCCCGCTGGTCGCCCGTGATCGGCGTCACGGCGACCAGCGTTACAGCGAATCGCGTCTTGGAAAAGCACAGGCCCGTCGGTGCTCGTGAATGAAGGTTTCCCTATCCCCTGGATTTGCCCGTTATCGTGCTGACTCGGGCCGCTAGCTCATCCGGAAGAGCAGGGGACTTTTAATCCCAAGGTGCCGGGATCGAGACCCGGGCGGCCCACCAAAGTTCCTGGTCAGTGGTGGGATTTCTGCGGGTCGCTTCCAAAGCGTCAACTCCGGTCCCGACAATT
Organism: uncultured Acidimicrobiaceae bacterium; assembly: GCA_963736515.1. Taxonomy (GTDB): domain Bacteria; phylum Actinomycetota; class Acidimicrobiia; order Acidimicrobiales; family RAAP-2; genus Bog-473. The sequence goes on from CAVTPE010000006.1 coordinate 186,249, forward strand.
AGCGGAGAAGCCTCAAGTTCCAGGCGATTTGATTGCCGCGCTTTGCTGGGGTCGAAGATCCGGAACGAGCTGTCTCTCACCCCGAAGCGTTCTTCGTCGTGCTGCGATTGCCTTGTCGAGCCGGCACAGCGAAGCCAGACACGAGAGCGGTGAGAGCGTCTCGCCAGATTCGCTCTTCCTGACCGAGCGGCATCAACCCGCGCAGCTCTATGGCTGCGAGTCCTTCGCACAGTGCATGAAATTCCGTGGCGGTGTCGGGCACGGTTCGTTCACCGAGCAGCCCGGCGTCTTTGACGCAGGTCACCCTGGCCAGGAGTCCGGCGAATGATTCAGACATTATGGCGCGATTTTCGTTGCTTAGTTGAGGTAGAGCGAGCTGCAGGCCGATCTTGAACAGGGACGGATGTCCGATGGCGAACCGACGGAAGACAGTGAGTCCAGCGTCAATGAGATCACCGGCCGCGTTGCTGGTTGTGGGTTGTGCTCGGATGGCGGCGCCTAGCATCTCGAATGCCCGTATCCCTAGTGCAACGATCACACCTTCCTTGGAGCCGAACACGCTGTACACGGCGCGGGTGGTGGTCCCGACCTCGTCCGCAACGCGCCGAACTGAGAGTGCTTCGAGACCGGCCCCGTCGACAATCCGCTCCGCCGCTTCGAGCAACGCGGCGCCGGTGCGCTCATCGTGTTCCTTCGGCCTCCCCATCGTTGACAAGATAGCGCAACACTGTTACGTTACGGCGTAACTTAACTGCAGTCACGAGAGGCCGGATCATGAAGACAGGACAGCCGAGTGAAGGTGTCATCCAAAGGCCCGAGGACGGACCTCAGGCCACCTCGATCGTGGCCGGCTTGGCCTCAGACGACCAAGGCAGATCTGATCGCCGCCCCCCGCTGGTTCTGCTGCACGGTTTGACCTTCGATCGCAGGATGTGGGGACCAACTCTCGCCGAACTACAGGAGTTGGACCCCGGTCGCCGAGTCGTCGTGGTTGACCTCCCCGGCCACGGTGAATCCCCCTCATGGCCGGCCTACGACGTCGAGAGCGTGGCCGAGGGGGTGCACCGAATAGTTGAGGATCGACAGCTCGAATCCCCAGTCGTCGTCGGTCACTCAATCGCAGCGGTCATCGCCACTGTCTACGGCGCTCGATACCCCACCCGGGGCATCGTCAACGTGGACCAGTCCTTGCAGATCGCCCCGTTCGCGGGGTTCGTGCGATCCTTCGCCGACCAGCTTCGTGGTCCCGCTTTTCCTGATATCTGGCAGATGTTCGCCTCCAACATGCATATTGAACTGCTGCCGGACACCGCGCAAGAACTTGTGCGGTCAACCTGCCATCCCCGACAAGACGTCGTTCTGGGCTATTGGAGGGAGATCCTCGAACGGTCACTCGACGAACTCTCCGAACTCGCCGATGAGGGTCTGGCGGCGGTGCGAAAATCCGGCATACGTTACCTCGTCGTCGCTGGCTCCGAAGTTGACCCCGCCTATCAAGCGTGGCTGAACAAGCGTCTCCCACTGGCCACCGTTCTCGTGTGGCCGGGAAGCGGTCACTTCCCGCACCTCGCTCATCCGAACCGGTTCGCCGAATGTCTCGCTGCTACGACGCAATGGACGGACCACGCACATGGACCCATGAGCGATGCCCGCGCACCTTCACAAATTCAATCGGGTGGCAGTCAGCCTCGACAGGCCTAGTTGGTGACCTCGATGCTGGCCCCCTCCGGCTGCAGGCGGCGTTGCCCGGTGGCCAAGCTCTGCAGGCTGTATTTGCCGGCGTCCTCTAATGCTGAGGCAGCCGTCTGTCCGACCCGTGCATTCACCCATGACCGGGCAGGAGATCCCCGTATACGCGTTCGCCGTTGGCGTGCTCTCGGTGTTCCAGGTCGATGCGCCGTCGGTCGTGGCGACGATGGCAGCATTCGGCGTGGGGGAACTCACGTTCGTCTCGCCTACTGCGTGCACTCCGTCACCGACGGACAGGCGATGGAGTAGAGGTACGCGAGACCCGTGGGCGCGGCCTCGGTCGTCCACGTTCACCCCCGCGGGTGGTGCCGATGATCACGGGACCAGCTGGCGTATCACCGATGCCAGTGCAAGCCGAGGTCGATGGACACGAAGGTTGTGTCTGGTCACCTCAGATGGGTGGTACGCACTGGGTCAGCAGTGCGCGCGTCCTCCATCTGCCCGGTCCCAACAACCGTGTTGCACTCCGTCTCACGCCGTTTCAGCCAGTCGCGGGCACCGTCTTTGATTCTACCTCGCACCAGCGCTTTTGGGACGTGTTGCGACGGCAAGAAACATGCTGCAACGTCTTGACCTGGACTTTTAATCCCAAGGTGCCGGGATCGAGACCCGGGCGGCCCACCACAAATGACCAGTTCAAAGGACCGAGCGTTCTCCGTCTGATTGCGGAGGCGGAGCATACAGATCCGGATTTGGCTTGTTTCTTGTTACTCGCCGCGACGACGGGGCGCGGCGGGGTGAGCTCTGCGCTCTGCGCTGGTCGGATCTCGGCAGGGAAACCGGTGCTCTCACGATCTCTCGGTCGATCGTCGAAACCCAAGGTTCGACGCTCATCGAAAAGATACGAAGACGCATTCATCCCGTCGGATTGCTCTGGATTCGGGCTCGATCGCCGCCCTGGCAGATCAGAGAGACCGCTGTCAGCGCAGAGCGAAATCTTGTGGAGCGAGGCTTACCGACTCTGCTCACATCTTCTCCGTGGATCCCGACGGCGGTCGGCCTTGGGTGCCGAACGAAGTGACGAAGCAGTTCATCCGGATACGGCGATCGGTCGGCCTGGATTCAGTCCGTCTGCACGATTTCGGCACTTCACTGCTACCCGTCTGCTGTCGGAAGGCGTGCCAGTGCGCACAGTGAGCGGCCGCCTAGGGCACGCGAATGCAGCAACGACCCGTGGCGTCTACGCGCACTTTGTCGAGGAATCCGATCGGGACGGCGCAGAGAAGATCGGTTCGTTGCTGGCTCCGAGCGCTGAAGGGCGTTCCCGCAGCTAGGTCGGATCCGAGCACTGGTTTCCGGACGCCCATTTCAATTGCCTCCTGGTCCAGGCCGGCTTCTCAAGTGCTCTTGAACTGGCAACCAATCCAGACAGTTCAGGGCCGTCTCCTCAGTCTTCCCCATTTGATTGCCAAACGGATTACCAAACTCCTGACCCAGGACACTGCTCCCGTCCGGCTTCGGGGGCAGCTCTGGAGTACGGGCGGCCGGATATTTGGGGGCACAGGCAAGACCTTGAAGGCGGTTTGTAAGGATCCCACTACCGAAAGAGAATTCGTACGGCCCCGTGCTGCGTGGGTTTCAGAGCTCGATCTCTCGATAGAGGCGATGGTGGGCGAGCAGATCGTCGCACCGGCTTCTACAGGCTTCGGCGACCCGAGTATCGATCTCGTATTTCGCTCTGGCTGTGGAGGTCGCGGCTGTCGTGGCACGTAGTGCGGTGACGATGACGTCGGCGACCTCGTCAAGCTCGTCTGGACTGAATCCCAATGTGGTCAGCGCCGGTGTGCCGAGTCGAATGCCTGAGGTGTACCAGGGACCGTTGGCGTCACTTGGTATTGAGTTGCGATTGGTGACCACGCCTGCATCGAGCAGAGCGTCCTCGGCCTGACGGCCGGTGAGGCCGAAGCTGGAGGCCACGTCCAGGAGGACAAGGTGGTTGTCAGTCCCTCCGGTGATGAGATGTGCTTTTCTGCCCAACAGTCCGTCGGCGAGCGCGCGGGCGTTTTCCACGATCTTGGTCGCATAGGTGGCGAATGAGGGCTGGCGAGCCTCGGACAGGGCAACGGCCTTGGCCGCCATCACGTGGGGCAACGGGCCGCCGAGGACCATCGGGCAGCCTTTGTCTACGTAGGGTGCATATTCCTCGGTGCACAAGACCAGCCCACCCCGAGGTCCGCGCAGTGACTTGTGGGTGGTGGAGGTCACGACATCTGCATGGAGCACCGGATCGAGGTCACCGACCAGCACCTTTCCGGCCACCAGCCCGGCGAAGTGGGCCATGTCGGCCATGAAGGTAGCCCCGACGTCTTGGGCGATCTCGGCCAGGATGGCGAAATTGGGGTTCCGGGGGTAGGCCGAGTACCCCGCCACGAGCACCAGGGGACGGAACTCCCTTACCTGAGCGGCGATGGCGCCGTAGTCGAGGAGTCCCGAGGTCGCATCGACCCCGTAGCTGGCCTGGTCGAAGAGCTTTCCGGAGATATTGGGTCGGAACCCATGGGTGAGGTGCCCACCAGCATCGAGAGCCATGCCCATCATGCGTTGGGAGTGAAACTTGTCACGCAGCTCGTTCCAGCGCACGGGGTCGAGGTCGTTCACGTGACCCACTCCGGTCTCTTCGAGGAACGGTTCCTCGACGCGGCGGGCGAGGATGGCCCAGTAAGCCACCAGGTTGGCGTCGATCCCCGAATGAGGTTGGACGTAGGCATGCGCCGCGCCGAATAGAGCTTTAGCGTGGTCGGCAGCCAACGTCTCGATCCGATCAACCATCTCGCACCCGGCATAAAAACGATGACCGGGGATGCCCTCGGCGTACTTGTCGGACAGCCAGTTACCCATGGCGAGCAGCACGGCCGGTGAGGCGTAGTTCTCCGAAGCGATGAGCTTTAGCTGGCGACGTTGGGACTCAAGCTCACCGACGATGGCCTCGGCCACATCTGGTTCGGCGGCAGAGATCACCTCCATCGCCGATCGATAGGCAATAGTCACAGCTGGATCGGACATCACGCGCTCCCTCGGACGAAACTAAATATCGCCCAGGCGCACGGCTCTCTCCGGTGCATTGCCGGCGGGTCGATCCCCGGTGGTGCTCCACCCAGACGCCAGTAGCGACCCGCTCCAACGATAGCTCTAACGAGCTGCGTAGAGGAGAGGCACAGCTGGGCGAAGCGGGACGACATCCGCGAGCCCCGACCGCCGGATGGGGGACAGCTCGCTGAATGAAACACATTCGCACCCGCCTATTGAGGCCTCGAGGGTCGATCCGAAGGCCTACGGTGTTCTCAGGGTCGGGATGAGAGTGCCCCATAAATTCACCGTCAACGCCGGCTGGGTGACTCCATGCGCCGGAACGCTAGGACGTTGGGACGACCGCGGATCGTCATCGAACCTTGTCAGCCGCGTCCAAGGAAGAGCACGGCAATAAGTAATGCGATTATGACGGTGTTGAAGGCAAACGCGATGAGGGTGTGACCCGTGATGATCCTTCGGGTCAAAGTCGTGTCGACGGTGACGTCAGAAGATGAGAAAGTGGTCTGAACCTGCGTCGACAGGTAAACGCAGTCCCAAAAGACCACGCCCTCCTTGCCTGGAAAAGTGAGCCCGTCGACGGTCGCGATCACCCGTGCATAGTGGACCGCATACGAGGCCATCGTGACCAACCACGACGTCGCCACGACGAATGCGCTCAATGCAATTACCCAAGGCTGCTTGAGAAGGTGTGGCGAAAAGACGAGCACCACCACCGACGCGATTGCGAGAAATGACCACTGGGCGGGGATGTTCGGACCGGTTCCGGCAAAGGTGGCCTGAACTTTAGAGAGGCGTCCGGTCGGCGCACTCCCGGAGAGCCAGCGTGCCAACGTTGTGGGATCAGCGTCTTGAAAGACAGCGAATGTCGTAGTGAAGTAAGCGAGAGAAGCTAGCGACGAGAAGATGTAGACGGCGACAATTGCTGCATCTCGCAGTACCTCTCGCGTCCGCCTTTCGCCTATTCCGACACTTCTCCGCCCCGCATGTTGAGTAGGGTCGATTCTTCCCGAAACGTTTGCCACATCGATTGCTCCCATGCGGCGTTCAGCTGGCCCTTGATGTGCCCCAGGCGCGCGCTCACGTCACGACGTTCTCCAGATGCAGCCGGACCCAACGAAGGGGGCTCCAGCGTCGCCAGCTTCCGTGCCACTCCGGCAGCCACCGTCTCGAGCTGCTCGGCGGGTACGCACCCATTGATCAGCCGCCACTCGAACGCCTGCTTGGCGCTCAAGGGCTCACTCAGGAGCGCCATCTCCTTGGCCAGTGGAAGGCTGAGGGACCTTGTAAGCAACCATGCCGCCCCACCCTCGAGTGGGAGGCCGATGCGAGCGAAGATCTCCCAGAACGTTGCCCTCTCGGATGCGTAGATCAGATCGCACGCCAACGCCAGCTGGCATCCCGCCCCGATGGCCGGCCCGTTCACCGCGGCTATGAACGGAGTCTCACTGCGCCAGATCGACTCGAGCAGGCGGTACCAGCCGTAGAGAAGCCCATCGTCGCGAGCGACCGTCGTAGAGCGTCTGTGCTCCGGTGGAATCTCCAGCGCCTCGCTCTTGAGGTCTGCGCCAGCTGAGAACACTGAGCCACTACCCGTGATCACCGCAACCTTTACCGTTTTGTCCTCGGTGGCGTCGCGGATCGCTTCTAAGAGCGCGTCGCGCAAACCCATTCCGTTAGGACCCTCGCCGCCCGGATAGTGGTCGATGGCGTTTCGCCGTTTCGGCCGGTTCAGGCGCAGCCACGCCACGCTCTCCGATAGTTCGTAGATCAGACCTGCCTCGGCCCAAGCGTCCATGTCGGTGGCCATGTGACCTTCCTCTCCGTCGGGGGACAGTACCCCCGGGTGTATCACCGAGCTAGCGACGAAGCAGCCCGCACCGGTTGTCGCGGCGGCAGCCGACAGTAAGGGACCAGCGAGGGCGGGTGGTTCCCCTCCGCCGAGCTGGCGAAGTCGGGCCAGAGCGGTCGAACGTGGCCAACTCGGCGGCGTTTGCGTCAATTCAGCTCGGCCGACGGTGGCCGATTGATCGGGGAGCGATGGCGCTGCGCCGTGCAGTCCGATGAGCGGCGGTCGCGGGTCGCTCTGGTCTTGCTACTGCTTTGCTACTGAAATCGGTGGGCTGAGCAGTTGTGGGCCACATCGGCTGGACAAAGCACCCAACTTGAACTGGTCTGATGGAATGAGCTGCACCGACTGGACGATCTGAATCGCTCTCTTAATCCCAAGGTGCCGGGATCGAGACCCGGGCGGCCCACCATCATAGAGACTGTTTTCTGCTGGACACGGTCTCGACCTTCAAGCGAGCGTGATCCAGTAGGGCGATACCAACCCCGTGTCCGGCGTGCTGCCGAGAAACGATCAGCAGCTGGACTTCGAGATCCGGTTCACTCGCCGCGGCACGTACGGCGGAGATTCGTCTTTGACGATGAGGGTTCGACGACTTGGGCATCCAACTCGGCAATCGTGAGCACGGGCGGACGGGGGAAGAAGGCTCAGTTTGTCGACTGGTGCCAACTCAGCGGATTTGGGCCGGACGCGGTAATGCCCGCGGACCAAACCTCGCTAAGGGAGCCAGCAGATGACCGGGAACGGGCCACTGCCGAGGGGAATTCGAGCTTGTCGGTAAGCGAACGCTCAGCGAACGTCCTGCCAAAAACGGCGACATAGCACAGGGTTCGTTCGGATGCCCGGTTGACTTTCAATTCTTTCAGGCGTTTACTCAAATTGATTTCGCTTGGTGAGTTCAGGTTGGCTCATTTGTAAGGGTGGAGAGGATGGTCCAATGAGAGTGCCAAGAATCATTCGATTGCTATCCGCGACTGCGCTGATCAGCCTCTTGGGCGCCGCGATCGCATTGCCCGCCAGCGCCAGCCCACTGCGAAGCAGTGGACATGAGGGCTCCTGGTTCCACCAGGGCTCCTGGCGCTTCCCCGGTCGTGGCTTCTTCCAGAGTCCATCCACATGCACCGGCACCCTTGACGCTCCGGGGGTGCTCGCAGGCACGTACCGCTCAAGCGTGGTTGTCTCGGGCGTGTGCGCGGTCGATGGGGGTGCCGCCACCATTCTCGGCAACCTCACGTTGTCTCCTGGTTCAGTATTGAACGCGACCTTTGCGTTAAATGACTCGCCGGGTGGTTCTGGAACCAGCAGCCTGACGGTACTTGGGAGTGTGAACGTCCTCAGTGGTGCGGTCCTCGGAATGGGCTGCGAAGCGAACGCCCAACCCTGCACTGATGATCCCAATGCGGGCACTGGCGGCACGTTGAACGGAAGCAATCATGTCTTCGGCAGCCTCAACGCCTGGAGTCCCCTTGGCGTGATCGTTCACGCCAGCACCATCAATGGGAGCGTCCATGAGTTGGGCGGAGGCGGTGGGCTTAGCTGCGACGTGCCCACTTCTGGCATTTTCTCCCTGCTCCAATCGCCGGTCTTCAGTGACTATGAGGACAACTCGGTCGGTGGCAACCTCGTGGTCGCCGGACTGCAGACTTGTTGGACGGGCATCCTGCGCAATGTCGTTCGAGGCAGCATTGTCGATGCGAAGAACACGTTTGGCGACCCCGATGCGAACGAGGCACTCTCGAACACCGTCCAACAGAACATCTGGTGCTTCGGCAATAGCCCCAATGTCCAGTACGGAGATTCGGGTGGGGTGCCAAATCAGGTGAGGGGCTTCGCGTTTGGCGAGTGCGCCTTCAATGTGTTGCAGCCGAATCCGGCACCGACGCCGACCAACCCGGCTGGACCTCTCATGCCAATTTCGGTGCAGAGCTGAGCATTTCACGCTGTTGGCGCACCGATAGCAAATTGCCGGATTGATTCAACCGGCACCGGGGCGATTGATGGCCAACTACAGCTAAAGCGCCAGTAAGTTCGCTTCTGCCATAAAGGGAACAAGGCCGTGGTCTCCAACACTTTGCGTACTGGCCGAAGTGGATTCAGGATGGCAATCGATATACAGGAGTTTTTGGGCCGTCTTCTGGCCGTCACTAATATTGCAATGCATACCGAATCGATGTAGATATTTTGCGCCGCCACCCGGCCGGCATGTTGGAAATGCCAAGTCTCATCGGACTCTACCCACCCTTGACGGACCTGACTTCGTTATTTCGGATCTGGCCTCGAGCGGACTACTTTCAGGGAGTGGAGTGCGCGACGGGTCGACCACGATCGGTTATCTCAATCACCTCGCTTCGTGTGTTGCGGTTCGCGTCGTTCGGTGAGCCCACACTGCGAGCAACGGGTCGCCTGAATGCGAGGCGGGGGTACGTCGTTGGCGGCGAGGCTCATCCCAGCGTCCAGCGAGACGAAAGTACTGTTGGACGATCTCGCAGCGCTTCTCGTCGTCGGCGTACAGCCAGCCGCGAATAGCCTTGGTCGGAAAGCATCGATTAGAGAACGCACAGACGAAAGGCCCTCCTGGGCGCAACACGCGGGCCACATCGGTGAACACTTCTACGGGTCTGGTGAGGTAGTCGACGGAAACGCAGCACACCACTGCGTCGAAGGACTCGTCGGGGAACGGCAAGCGGGGCTCGGTGTTGAGGTCGTGGACGACGGTTCCCCGTGCCAAGGGGTTCGCATTGAGCTCGTCAGAGTTCATCCCGAGCACCGTGAGGTGCGTGGGTGGGGTGCGGAAGTGCGAGACCCACGAACTCATCAGATCGAGCACGTCGCCGGAGATCCCAAGTTCGTCATAGAGGGCACCGACCGCAGCGATGGCCTGGTCGTCGAGGTGGGTGACCAGGCGAGGCCACGAGTAGAAACCCGAATCGCGGGACCGGTCAACTCGGTCGAAGAAACCGAGCGGGAAGGGGCTGCTGTCCACCTTCTCAGTTTGCCGCGGTTGCCTCGCCAAACACGAAGGACGGCTCAAACGGGGAGATCGCAGCCCCTTAGACCCGAGATCCTCCGAACTGGCGCAGGCCCGTCAACCCTCTCCAGATGGGGCCGGAAAGGCCGCACACGGAACCAGGGACCTATTAGATTGGGGGAGCAAGCAGGTTCCGGCAGCTCGTCGGCGCTCAACGTTGTCAAGTGGGGGGATTCACCATGAACGAACGGGGCCACGGTTGGATTCTCTTCGCTGCCATCGTGCTGGGAGTGGCGGGCATCATGCGCATCTTCGATGCGATCTGGGCCTTTCGGTACCACGGGGTTGTTCCCCAGCACCTCGAAGATGCTCTTTTCGGCACTAGCCTTAAGACGTACGGCTGGGTGTACCTGATCGTCGGCATCATTCTGATCCTGTGCGGCCTCGCAGTAATGGGACGTTCCCAGGTCGGGCGCTGGGTCGGCATAGCGGCCGGCGCCATTGGCGCCATCAGCGCCATCTGGTTGATGCCCTACTACCCGATCTGGTCCTTGACCTATATCGCCCTCGGCGTCATCGTGATCTACGCGCTCGCTGCCTATGGCGGCGACACGGAGGCGACCCTCACTCAACAAGAACTGAGCCGTCTCTAACACTGAGCGCATCTGGCTCTCAGCCGCACTCGACCCTCCGAATGGCACACGGATGGCCATTGACATCCTCTTCGTGTACTCGGGCGGCTACGGCGACCGGAGGAAGCGTTGGCGGATTCCGAGCTCGTCAAGGCGCTCCATACCGATGCCAACCTCATCGACTTCATCGTCGCGCCTACCGATCGGCCGGGCAGCTGGACAATGCGGTCCCCCTCTTCGAGGCAACATTGGCCGAGCGCGAGCGCATCCTCGGCCCCGAGCACCCCGACACTTTCGTCAGCCGCCAAAACCTGGCTGCAGCGCAGGAGGTCGCCAGAGTTGGTGATGACCGCGCGTCAGCCTGACAGTGGCGCTATCGACGGGTAGGGCGCCAGGCGCACCTCATGCCGGCGATCGTGGGCAGGCTTCGGCACGAGTCAGATCCGATTCCCGGGGAAAGTGGTATCACCTCAAGATGTCGGACGACCCTCAACTGAACAGACCTCGAAGGAGGTGGATGAGGGCGGCGCCGACGGTGACGATGAGCACAACTCCGCCCGCTCCTATTGCGAGGCCTATTGCCAAGGCGAGCACGTCCTCAAGTATCAGGGCAAGAGCGACGAAGACCGCACCCAGCGCAGGGAAGGTGTCAAGACCAGAGAACGGAGGGGCGACCGCAGCGGCGATGGCCAAGCCAGTGAAGACCACGCCGAGGATCCTCAGAAACCAACGTTGATGGAATAGTGAGGCCGCCCGAGGCTTGGAGAATCGCTCCAGCCATCGGATTCGTCGCATCATGAACGGGATTGCCTTCTCCGTCGTGGTCGCCCCAAGAGCACGATCCCTCCAACGAGCTGGGAGCCAGATCGACCTGGCCCCGATCACCATCTCCACCGCCAAGAGAACGGTTATTGCCTCGAAGACGTGGGTGACACCCCCCGTCGGCAGTGGCAGAGCCGGGAAGAACATCAAGAACAGGATCGTGACAGCGAAGCTCTTTTCAGAGAAGACGCGGCCGAGATCGCCGATTGTCTTCGAGCCTTTTGCATTTAGCCAGGCCTCCAGCTGATCGCTGAAGGCCATTTCGGTCGTCATCTACGGCCACCCTGCCGTTGTGTGCGCTCGACCCATTTCAGCACTGCTCCCGCTGATCATTGCATCCTCGGCCTCGTCGGCGGTCGGCCCGCAAAAGGCGACCCAGGCGCTCAACCAGATGCGCAATCTGGTCTCGACCGCCCCGAGCCCATCAGAGACGAGCGCCGGGGCCTCAACGTGTTCCACCTGCACGAGCAGGCCTCGGCCAATCGACCCGAAGCAGAGCGTGCGAATCCGGTGTCATTCGATGTCCTTCCCTGGCCATCGAAGAATCATCAAAAGGCCCGTTGACAGCCACACTTGCCAATCCGTGGCCCCGCTTGGCGTTTCGCGTGCTCAAGCCCGATCCGTTCTACGGATCAGCTGAGTCTGCTCGAATACCGGCGCCCCACCGCCGGGACACCGCCGAGAGAGGCGTCTCGTCGCCGACCATTCCGTCGACAGCCAGACATTCGACAGCCAGACCTTTCTCTCTTCGGAACCGACACACGGCTTCAAGCGTCTCGATTCCCAATATGCCATGCCGCGAAATGCCGAGCACAGTTTGCGATCGTTTCACGCCGTCATTCCGAGCCCCGGGCGGCCCACCGTTCAGTTCACGCCCGCCAGTTCTAATAGGCCAACCACTTCGGGCCACCAATTTCAGCCAGTTCGGCCCACCAATTTAGAGACCTGGCGGCTCCCAGCCCTTGTTCAGTGTGAGCGGCGGTCGCTCTTGCGATCCAATGGCATTGAGCCACCATTCGAGTTGGTTGGTTTCTAACTCCTGTCTTTCATCTCCACTGTGAGTGTGCGGAACTCCTCGGTGCCTACGTTCTCTAAGGAGTGCGGCGTGAGGGGTGCGCCCCAGACGGCTGTGCCCAAGATCGGCGTAGATTTCGACACTCTGGTATCGACCAGCACGTTCCCATCGGGGTCCCGGCGGACGAAATCGCTAGTCGCAAGGATGTAGAGGACGCCTCCCCATCTGTGGGTGTGCACAGGTACCGTGGCGCCTGATGGAACACGTCCATCGAGAACTCTGACTCGATCGTTCTCGAAGAGGATCGTGTGGAACCCCGGCGCAGCGATCATCGCATCGAGGTCATCGGGCCACGGCCACGAGGCGGACGTTCTGCCGTCGGTCAAAGGGATGAAACCTTTCGTATCGTCACTACCGCTTAAGGGTACTCCCGTGATCTTCCGTCATGCCTCTCTCACGCAACCAAGAAGGACACCTCCTTTACCTCGACCGTCTCTGTAAATCCCCTACTCAAACGGTGTAACCGACCTCCTACGAGCGACAAGCAGGACACGGAGTACTTGAATCTCGTCGCGCTGAGCCAGATCACCTCGAGCCACCAGCTCCTGGACGGTAACGCCAAGGGCACGCGGGTGTAGAAACGGAGTGTACGTACTCCGTTTTCTCCGGATCTGAGATTGGATCCGCTTCAGCAACGCCTCAAAGCGACCACTAACCGCAAGGAGGACATATGCCAGAGTCCGACCACTATGACGTCGTGATCATCGGTACCGGCGCCGGCGGAGGCACGCTCGCGTGGAAGTTGGCCCCCTCGGGCAAGCGCATCCTGCTCTTGGAGCGTGGGCCGTACCTCCCCCGAGAGCGCGACAACTGGGAGACGACAGCGGTCTTCGGGCGGGCCAAGTACCACTGCACCGAGGAGTGGCTGGACGATGAGGGCGACGAATTCTCGCCGGAGCAGAACTACTACGTCGGTGGCAACACCAAGTTCTACGGCGCAGCGCTGTTCCGCCTGCGGCCTGAGGACTTCGGGGTCATCCAGCACCATGGCGGCCTCTCCCCGGCCTGGCCCCTGTCCTATGAGGACTTCGAGCCTTACTACGCCGAGGCTGAGCGGCTCTATCACGTGCACGGTGCCGCCGACGAGGACCCGACCGACGGCCCCCGTAGCGGAGAGTTCCCTTACCCACCCATCCAGCACGAGGCCCGCATCCAAGAGCTCCACAACGACCTCGTACACCTGGGACTCCACCCCTCCCACCTTCCCCTTGGGGTCATGCTGGACCAAGACGAGCACGGCGATGCCGTCCCCACCAGCGCCTGCATCCGCTGCAACCGCGTCGACGGCTTCCCCTGCCTGGTCAACGGCAAGGCGGACGCCCAGGTCGTCTGCGTCGACCCAGCCCTCGCGAACCCGAACGTCACCCTGGTGACGGGGGCCAGGGTCCAGCGCCTGGAGACCGACAGCGGAGGGAAGAACGTCACCGCTGTGGTGGCAGAGTTGGACGACGGTTCCAGCGCCCGTTTCTCGGGCGACGTCGTGGTGGTGGCCTGCGGCGCGTTGAACTCGGCCCTGCTGTTGCTCGACTCGTCCAGCGACGCCCACCCCCGGGGCCTGGCCAACGGCTCCGATCAGGTGGGCCGCAACTACATGCGGCACAACAACTTGGCCGTCATCGCCCTCTCTCGCTCGCCCAACCCCACGCGCCTGCAGAAGACCCTGGCTCTCAACGACTGGTACCTGAAGGGCGAAGACTGGGACTACCCCTGGGGTGGCATCCAGATGCTCGGCAAGTCAGACGGCGAGCAGCTGCGTGCCATGGCTCCCCATTTCGTGGCCTGGGCGGCCAAGCTCGCCCCCGGAGGGATGCTCGAGGACATTGCTCGCCACGGCGTCGATTTCTGGATGTCGTCGGAAGACCTGCCCCGCTCCGACAGCAGGATCGCTCGTGACCGTGACGGTAAAGTCCGGCTGAGCCTGCCGAAGGACAACAACACCGAGGGCCTCATCCGCATGCGCAAGAAGTTCGACTCGATGCTGGCCGACTTGGGCTTCCACAAGAAATCACATCAGCGCGGGGTGTACTTGCACGAGGGTATGAACATTGCCGCCACCGCGCACCAGGCCGGGACAGCACGCTTCGGCAACGACCCGGCTACCTCGGTCCTCGACATCGACTGCAAGGCGCATGAATTGGACAATCTGTACGTCGTTGACTCCGGCTTCTTCGTCTCGATCGGCGCAGTCAACCCGACGCTCACCATCATTGCCAATGCTCTACGGGTCGGAGAACACCTCCTGGAGCGGCTGTCCTGAACCGAGGATCTCGCCAGGTTCATTGGTATGAGAGTTGGGCGGAAGTCTCATCATGACGAGCGGATTTTCGCAGAATCGAAGAAGCCATAAGGCTGTAGAGGTCTCGGCATCGCGCTCCCTGACGGGACTTCTTCACGAGACCCAGGGCCTCCGAAGTCTGCTACCGCCTCGAGGTCGACGCCACGGCAACGGATTCAATGGAGTGCCCTCATAGTTCCAGATGCCGAACGACGTGTCTGCACCAGGGAGTCTCTCAGCCGAGCGCAACTGCGGCCACCAATCCTCAGGTGGGCCGTTGATGAGCTAAACCCTCTTCGTTCTTGACCTGTCGGGCTCGTACGTCTAGGGTCCGGCCGTCCAAGGTGCGGTGGTTCGTCAAAGGATGGCAAAATGGTATCGATTCGTCGTTGCGTGCGAACGCTTGCTGCGCTGTTCGGTTCGATGGCTCTCGCGGGGGTGTTCGTGGTTTTCGGTGCTGGGACAGCTGGCGCTGCCCCGAGCATTTTGCACGTCGGCTGCGGCTATGGCTCATACCCGACGATCGGTGCTGCGGTGGGCGCCGCGGTAAATGGCGAGACAATCGTGGTCTGCCCGGGAACCTATCCCGGGGGTGTCGTGCTGTCGAAGACCCTGTCGATCGTGGGGGTCGGGAATCCTGAAATCGACGCCACCGGTCAGGACAACGGGGTGCAGGTTCTCGCGTCCGGTAGCAAGATCCAAGGCTTCACGGTCGAGAACGCGCTTGGTGAGGGCATCCTCGTCGGGCTCGGGACTGCCCCTGTCTCGAACGTTACGGTCAGCGGCAACACAGTCACCCACAATGACCAGGGCAACCCGACTGGCGCAGCGATCACGACTTCGAGCTACCCACAATGCAACGCGAACCCGGCCACACCCACCGAACCGGGTGACTGTGGCGAGGGAATGCATCTGGTGAACGCTTTCGACTCAACCGTCGTTGGTAACAAGGTGGTTGGCAACAGCGGAGGGATCCTACTCAGCGACGATACGGGTGCGACTTACGGGAACCTGATCGAGTTCAACGACGTGTCCGGCAATGCGCTCGACTGTGGGATCACTTTGGCCTCTCACACACCCGAGGTCTTCGGCGGCGGCGTGCACGACAACACGGTTCTCGCCAACCAGGTCACCAACAATGGTGTAGCCGCTCAAGGCGGAGGCGTCCTACTCGCGTCCGGTGTCCCAGGCAACATCCCGGGCATCCCGGGCACTGGAGGCGCGGTCTACAACAATCTTGTGAAGGGTAACTACCTTGTCGGTAACGGTCTCGGCGGCGTCACGCTGCACAGCCACACACCTGGCCAGGATCTCAATGGCAACACGATCACCGGAAACGTGATCGGGACTAACAACCTTTCCCCCGACTCTGACTTCGGTCCGCACTACTTCGACGGTCAGACCACCGGCGTGATCGTCGCTGCGGTGTCGAATGTCACTATCACGATTGAGCACAACCTGATCTTCAGCAACGTGAATGGTGTGTGGTTGGGCCAGGTGGGTGGGCCCACGATCAGCGCTACGGGCCTCGCCTCGAACTTGTTCGTCAACGTGAACAATCCAGTCGTCACCGTCTCGTAGCGCCATTTTCCGTGCAGGCCCCGCCTTCTATTCCGATCAACGCAGGAGGCGGGCGGACGGCGAACCCGACCCGAGTCGGCGGGGGACGGACGTCTATTGCCTCATCGCCCTGGTTGGCAGCAGGATGGCAGGTCGCTAACTGAGCCTCAAACGGCCCTGCCTGGACAGCACTCCGCGGGGATCGGGATCGGGTGTAACGAGCGTCGTCCCAGGCCCGCGTTTACACGCACACTTAGCGGCCTCAGCAGGGCTGGTGCTGGTACAAGCAGCTGGTGCTGCTCAGTGAGGAAGTCGGCGACGGGTTGACCGTCCTGGCGGGAGCGGCCGGTGAGCCGGCACCGTTGCCCGTAGTCCTCCCGGTGACATCGACCAGCGCGAGCACGAGCACCGCGACAAGGACCGCCGCGGCCACGAGCATCGCCGAAGTGCGACGGATCTTGGCGTAGTGGGGAAGGCTGACTGTTTGCATCGTTCCGTCTCCTCGGATTTCGGCCGGTGTCTTCCGGCCCTGATCTGATGGTGATCGATAATGGCAACGGAGTCTGTGCCGTGGGACACACAACTCGTGTCGCCGAGGACACCTTGCGGGCATGTCGCCGGGCAAATCCGAGCGACGCCCGCATCGAACGCACACAGCGACGGGCCTGGAGCCGCTGGTACGTGCGCCAGGCAAATGTGTCGTTCGGTCCGTCGCTACCCGAGGATCGGGAACCCACCTTGACGTCTTCCGAAGCACCATCACGGGACCTCCGGGGACCGATTCCGACATCCAATTTGTGGGGGTGGATAGCCCACGACGAGTCACCTGGCACTGCCACGTCGGACGGCGGCCGGCTCGGTGTACAGCTATGGAGAGCCCCCCAGGGTCAACCGTGCCGGCTTGGGAAGTGGGATACTCGGCACCATGCAGTCTCACCTGCTCGACATGCTCGATGACGAAGAGCAGCGAGAAGTCCTCGCAGCAGCGAGACGAAGGCGGTTCAAGCGCAACGAGGTGGTGTTCCACGACGGCGACCCCGGGGACACATTGCACATGATCGTCAAGGGCCACTTTGCGATTCGCTTCACCACGCCGTTGGGGGATCAGGCGACCGTCCGGGTGTTCGGCCCCGCCGACTACTTCGGTGAGTTAGCGATGCTCTCGGCGGGCCAGCGCCGCGGGAGCGCCATTTGCCTCGACGGAGGTGAGACCTTGAGCGTGGATCGCGGTGTTTTCCAAGAGCTACGCGCAACAAGACCGATGTTAAACGAGATGTTGACGGAGGCTCTGGTCGCGGAAGTGCGACGCTTGTCGGCGGCTCTGCTGGAAGCGCTCTACGTCCCAGTCCAACGTCGCGTCTGGCTTCGGCTGATTGACCTCGTGGAGCTTTACGGGGGCGACGAGCCGGTCGTGATCCCGCTCACGCAGGACGAAATTGCCCAACTCGCCGGTACCACTCGCCCGACCGTAAATCGGATCCTACGGTCCGGCGAGGAAAACGGGGTCGTGCAGTTGAATCGAGGTCGCATCGAGATCCACGATCCCACCGCACTACGACAGCTCGTTCACTGATCTCAGCGGCGCCGCAGCTGGCACATCTGGATCGTCTCGATTCCTTGGCCGTGCTCGTCCAGGCGACTACTCGGTGGCGCGCCGGAGCGACTCGTTCGAGGGAGAGCAGTGCGACAAAAGCGTCGGCCGCGT
Organism: uncultured Acidimicrobiaceae bacterium; assembly: GCA_963736515.1. Taxonomy (GTDB): domain Bacteria; phylum Actinomycetota; class Acidimicrobiia; order Acidimicrobiales; family RAAP-2; genus Bog-473. Next base: position 203,911 of record CAVTPE010000006.1, read on the forward strand.
AGACCTTCCTCTCCAGGTCGGCATCCCCCAGTTCGTCGGCTCGCGAAAGACAGATCGGTGATCGCCATCACCGGGCGAGCGCGCCCTCTTATGCGGAGCTTCGAGTTCCGCCGGAAGCCTGATTGCTACAAGGTCCTGTGGGTGAGAATTCGTGCAGTCCCAGAGCATGGTCCACGGCCGACGACATCCGAGAACACCGCGCCATGGGTCGTCCAAGCTCTCTCCAACCGGCTCGGGACCGACATGCGACGCCTTCAGCGAAGGGTACCCCGCCGGCCTGGTGATGTCGCAATGCACAGACGACCGCCTATCCCGACAGCACCCCATTCTCACAGAGCACCGCTCTGACCTCATCAATGCCTCGAACGCGCTCCGATCGGAAGCCGAACGACTGCGCGGCGTGCGAGTTCTCAGCAACGTCGTCGAGATAGAAGATGCGGTCTCTCCGGAATGGCAGTCGGTCGGCGACAGCTTCAAAGATGGCTTGGTCGGGTTTAGCGATTCCAAGCTCAAACGAGAGAAATCGGAAGTCGAATGTGGAGAGTACGGGCCACGTAGTGAGCTGGTGCTCCCAGTGCATCGCATTCGTATTACTCAGACATCCGATCTGTACCGAACGCTGGACCTCCCATAAGAGTTCCGCGGTTCCAGGATAGGGTCCGAGCACCCAATCTCGGAAGATCTCCAAGAACCGCTCCGGGGATACATCGAGGTCCCACTCGGAGACAACCTGGGTGGAGAACTCTGTCGCCGAACACTCACCCCTCTCGAATCGACGAACGCTCGGACTAGACAACCTCTGGCGCCACTGCTCCTCGTCGCCGACAGACTCTGCTATTTCCTGAAGGGTGGATACATCCCCAAGCTCAACGATCACGCCTCCCAGATCGAACAGGACGAAATCGACGCCAGGGTCGGTCATCGAACGAGATTGTAGTGGCTGGCCCTCCACTAGGTAGGCGGCACTGCAATGGATCCTTGCTGTTACCGAATCGTCTGCCCGTCATCGATCTTGCGGCAACGCGCTAAGTGGCCGCAGGGTTTCCTTCCAATCAAGCGGGACATACCCGGCACACCGGGGATCCATATGACGACTGGCTCCGGTGTCGCAATCTTGGACGATGATCTCGCTGTATTTGAGAGGTGCAGAGTCGGCCTACAGGGTTGCCGATCGCTTTGTGGCCCAATCACGGTTCCGAGCTCGGCGCCGCCTGCTGGGCAACAGCTATCAATCCCCCTCAGCGGCTTCAACCGATTGAGAGCTGCTCCGGTGGAACTACCTCATCACGCTGCGAACCTGAGGATTACCCTTGGAGGCGGAGACCTCGACCGATCACTACACATTGAGGAGCATCAGATGGCAAGGGTATTGATGGTTGTCCAGCATCCCGTGAAGGATTTTGACGCTTGGCGCATCGAATACGACAAAGCGCAACCTATACGTGACAGACACGGGGTCACAGACGCCACCGTCTTTCGGAATGCCGACGATCCGAACGAAATTACGGGGCTGCACTGGTTCGCTTCTATCGATGAAGCTCATGGCTTCGCTGACGATCCCGATCTGAAAGACGCCATGGCGAGAGCGGGCGTGAGCGGACCACCGCGGATCGAAATCAGCGTTGAGGTGTGATACCTGGCGTCGCCCTATCCGCTCAAAGGGCCGCCGATACTGAGTCGGTCCGAGAGTGCCTCAGAACGATGCTGCCGGGTAGGTGAGCTGCCAGATCCTCAGAACACGAAGGGCACGAGAACCCTTGGTACAGCGCCCGTACGACGGACACGTGTCGGGGACCTGTCCGATCAGATAGCGCTCCTCGGCGGTCGCGCCGTGAATTAGGCGCAGGCAGGGCCCCCGGCGGTGAGCCACAGAGTCCACCGACCCGGCGTTGCCGCGAATCTCAACTGGTGATCATTCACGCGCTGCAAGTCATACCGGTCCGGACGACATTCAATTCTGTTCAGCATGCAACTCGGTCGAATGCCCGCTAGGGGGTCTCATCGGAAGCAAACGACTCGATGACCACCTCGATGCCGGCCCTCGCCGGCACCCGCGTCACGGGCACGTGACCACAACTTTGTCGTGAAGCGCAACCGTGGTTAGCCGTTGACGGTTGTTTGGATCGGCGTGAGTGCTTGCGCGCTGAGGTTGGCGGCAGTCGATGCGGGGAGATTGGGGGCTTGAAAATAGCGATATCGGGTGAGCACCAAGGTCGCCGGGGTAGCTGTCAGCGTGGGATCGGTGATGGGGACGGACCCGACCGGCGAGGTGAGGTTCGTGCCGTTCTCGCCCCAAGCGGCCGCATCGCCCGTGCACTGGGGCGGAGAGGCCGGATTGCTGTCCTGGTACACCGTGGTGGCATTGAGCCCGCTGATGTCGGTGTTAATGGAACGAACCGTCACGAGCGAACCCTGAGCACCGGAGACCATCTGCCACGACGCTGGAGCCGGCGAGCCCGTGGTGAACGAAATGGGCGTGACGGCATCGGGTGTCCCGTCGATGGGGACGTTGCTGTTGACCGGGTCCGAGTAGGTGAGGCCGGTCGTACCGGTCACGAAATCGTCGGCGCTGCCGTACCCGGGAAGGCCGGCGTGCCCGCGCAGTTCCGTGACTGTGTCCTCGCGATTGGGGTAGAAGATGTCGGTGTTGACCGTGTACTTGTAGCTGTTGGCGCCGATGTATGAGCGAATCGCGCGCACAGGGCCCGAGATGTTCACGATGAAGGCACCCTCGCCCGGGTTGTCCGCACCGCCATCGAAAGTGTCCTCGCTTCGGCTGCACGTGTTGGTCACGTAGTAGTGGGTGCGCTCGAGGATGTCGGCTCCGTTGGCCCCGCTCCCGGTGATGGCCAAGCTGTTGTTGAGCCACCGGTCGCCATAGCTCTGACTGTACGACGGTGTTGAGACCGTAGAGTGCTCGGGATTGAAGCCCCAGGTGTTGTTGGGAGCTAACGATCCCGAGCCCATCTTGTAGGTTCCCGTGTACGAGCCAGAGTCGAGACTGAACGTGTATTTGACCCCGTCGGTGCCCGCGCCACCCCCGGTGAGGGAGTCACTGTGGAACAGATACACGTAACCGAATTCTGAAGGACTCAGCGGATCTGTGGCCTTGACCTCCTCGCGAGTTGTCACGTCAACCCCGGTCGGGTTGGCAACGGAACTGCCAGCTTGCTGGCCGGAGTCCTGCGCGAGGAATGACAGCTCGTCGTTGCCGTCGAACGTGGGGTCCGAGTCCGGCGGCGTATAGGTTCCGCTCGAGGTGTATCCCGCCGTGAGAGTCGCAGGCGGCGTATACACGAGGATCTTGTACGGCGTCGTCGAGCCGTACAGAGTTGGATAGCTCGAAGTCGGCAGATTGTAGATCTGGCCTGGGCTTACATAATCTCGCTGGTCGACCTGCACAGGGATCTGATGCCACGTACTCCCATCCCACGCGAAGCCGACGATGTGCATGGGATCGGCACCGAGCAGCTTCGGCACGGCGCTCCCGTCGAGCACCACGGGGTCAGACGGACGAGTCAGTGTGGCGCCAAAGGGCGTACACGCAGCCAATCCGAAGACAACCAGACCAGCAGCCAGGACGACGCCGAGACTGCGGGATCGCTGCACGTTCATCTCCACCCTCCATCTGAATCCTTCAACGGACCTCGGAAGTATTTCACTCAATCCAAGACTAGGAGTGGGGAATGCCGTGCAGCCAACTAATGCGCCTCTTTGCTGAAGGCGACCTTCGACAGGGATGCCAACTACGTCGTCGCGGTCGTTGCGACGAGACGCCGTCCGAGACGGGCCTCATCCCGAAAGGCGACCGCCGGTGGCGTGTGCGGAACTTTTCCGTCACCGGATGGCCCTGACCGGGTTCCAGGAGTTCGGCCGTCGGTCCTCGTGCGTAGCCAGGAGCTAAAGGCGAACATTCCCGCAACATCTAGCGACCCTTAACGTCGCTTGCTGAGCTTCTTCTTGGCTGCTGATGCACGGTCGTGAGCTTCTCTGGATCGTCGCACCGCCAGTGCTTCGGCCGACTTGAGGCGGGTCAGTGCATCGACAGCCTCCGCGACGGCTTGTCTCGCTTTCTCCACCTCGGCGTCGGCTTGTTCTGCCGCACGGTTTGCTTCCTCCGAGTTGCGCTGTGCGGTAATTCTGTCAGTCTTTGACGGAGTGCGTCGAGCGGATGCAGCGTCCTTCGTACGTGATCGCAACCCGGTTTGACCCAGCGCGGAGAATCCGAGCCCCGAATAGTGCAATCCGCTACTCAACCGACCCTGACGGAGGGCTTCCGCGGCCCGTGGATCCGCGAAGGCGGCCTCAAGGGTGGCTTCGAGTTCCTGCAGCGCAGCTGCCGAAACGGGTCGGCCCATTCGAGGAGCCTTTGACCTTGCGTCGCGCACCAGCTTGGAGATGGCGTCGGTCTTCTCCTTTGATACCCTTCGAATCTGCTCTCCCTGGAGCTTGTGTTTTGGAGCTCGAAGCTTGACACCCAAGTCGATCAGACGCTCGACATCACTTGGCTGTTCGAGCACGAGAAGGTTCGCCAGCCACGCTCCGACCGAAGGTTTGCGCAGTTTCTTCAGTGAGAAGGCGAGTTCTGAACGGCCCGCTTGGCGAGCCTCAGATGCTTTTGCATCTCGAGCTGCTGTGAACTGACTTGGGGCTAACCCATAGAGTTCCCGGGTCGCGCTTTCGAGGTCCATACATTCATTGTGCCGGGGATCAAGCCGACCGGGCTACCTCACGTATTCGAACTGAAGCAAGCCGAGATGCTCACCACGGGCGCGTCGCTGCCGGAAGGATGCCGCCCCGCGGCCATGGGGATAGTCCTAGGAGCCAAGCCAGTTCACCTGGGTAACCGCAGGCATTTTCGAGCGGGTGAAATCACGGCTTGGATCTGATCCTGACTGCATCGGGTAAATCTGCCCAGTTCGCCGGTGTGGGCCATATCCCCAGGGCAGAATGGGGTCGTGCCCGAAGGACCAGAGATGCCGCTGGTGTGGCATTTTACTTTGGAAGAGCGAAGAGGTTCGAGGTGAAGGCCGGGGCACCACTCGGAAGGGCCCGGTCCTCTGGGCAGATCAGAGTCATGGTGGCCGCCCTCATATCGGGTATCGCGGTGGCGGCTTGTAGTAGCGCAAAGCCGTCCGCGAGCACTGGGACGATGACGAAACCCACGCTCACTGCACCGATCCCCGCAGGTTGGAAGTCGTACCTCTACGAGAAAGCAGAGATCTCAGTGCCCGGAGATTGGTATGTCGGGCACGACACCAACTGCCCAGACGGCCTTGCACCTGGCAGCCTTCTGCTCGGCTTTCCCAAGGTGCTGGAGAACTGCCCGATGATTCCAGCAGGGATCAGCTATGTAGCCGTCACGGCGCTTCGGGCCGGCGACGGCTATCGACAACCTCCGTTTGCTCCTACCCCGGCGATGATCAACGGGGCGGCCATCTACCAAGGCGGTGGCTCTCCTGGTTCCTTGGTCTGGGCCGCACCGACACTGGGTGTCCAAGTGGCCGGAGACGGACCGGATGCACGCACGATCCTTCACACCCTTCGTACGCGGGGCAGTCAATCCGGAATTCCATCGACGATGTAGATGAAGCTCAGCCCTCGATCGCTGGGATCAGACGACACGAGGTCGCCGGCCCAGACACGTCGGAACCCCGCTGCCTCGAGTGCCTTCCACGAGGCAATGTTGTCCTGCTGCAGGGCTACCGTGATGCCGGCGGCCGATGGATATCGCTTCCAGGCTGCATCGACGAACTCTGAGATCATTCGGCGCCCGACGCCCCGTCCTAGGAGATCTTGTTCCCCGATGAGGTAATCGATGCCGACGCCCCCCGAATGACCCAGTGCACCCCGGATCGTGGCACGCCAGTCCGGGTGCTCATCGATCAGGTATCTCTGGACGTAGCCGATCGGTCGACCACGGAAATGGACGATGAACCCTTCGGTGAGATCAATCCCCTCCGCAAGTGGGCCGTAGTTCTGCTCGACAGAGACCAGGTCGGAGGGCTCTCTCCACCAGTCGGCGACATGGGGCCGGGCAAGCCAGGCCGAAAGGCAAGGTAAATCGCTCGATCGGAGAGGTACGAACCTGAAATCGTCCAAGGTTTCATTGTGCACTACCGACACCGCCATGTACCCCACCCCGGCAGCGTTCTGAGCTCACCCGTTCCGAGGGGCACGACCGGCCGTCCCGCCTCACTGATTGAGAGCGATCTGTCCTCTGAGGAGGTCGTAGCGACCGATTCATCCTCGGCACCCATTTGCCGAAGACCTCGGGGTCGCTAGCAACCCGGAAGAGCGAAGCCCGGGGGCTTAGATGTTGCCGTCAGCGACCAGTTCGTCGATCCAGCAGGCAATGGGTAGACCGCCGCCTCCCCTGGATTACCGGTCGACAGGCGCTTCGTCCAATGTGCGACTACTCCCTGGCCGGGGCCGAAGGACTCGTCGTGCCGAGCCCAGCCGTCTCCAACGAGGACAGAGTTCACTGCATTGACGACCTGTTCCTTCGGTAGCGCGGTCGTGAATCTCGTGTCCAACCTGATGGCACTCCACCCAGCTCGGCCGCCAGGGTTGTCAGGACACGCGGGCGACCAGTCAGAGTCGGAGCGCAGGGTGGACACGTTCGTCGATCCAGCGGGTACGGCGGTGGATGCGGGTAGGAGTGCCCTCAAGATGCGACCACCCGGATCGCCCCCCGGCTGGCCTGGTCGTGAAGCCCACAGGGTCAGGCCCGCTGCAACGAGGACAAGTGGCATTCCTCCCACAATGACGAGTCTCCACCATCGGCGTTGTGTCACTCGGCTGGGCCGGAGTGTGGAACCGTCAGGCGGCTTTTCCCAAATAGGATCGTCGAGCGCGCCAACTTTCACCGAGTTGCTCGGCACCCTTGAAGGCTACTTCGGACGGGAAGTCATTGCTGGATCGCTAGGCCGTATCCCTGTACTGGGTCTGCCGAGACTGCACGGTCGAACCATGGCGCGTCTCCTCGTCAGATGATGTCCCCGAGCCCTCGACGTGTCGATTTGCCGGCTGCTCGCGCGCCCGATGTGAAGGAACAATGCGACCGTTCGCGGGAGTCAGGGTTCGGCCAATCCCGGGGGATACGTAGCGCCCCTTGGGTAACGATCACCGACTTCTCCTTCATACGGTTGTCGAGTCGGCCACCGCGACGTAGCCATGTTCACGGAGGTAGACCTACGACCTTGCTGGCGCCCTGTCTGGTCCACCCTTTACAGAGGCTGTCCGTCAGCTTCGGACGTGGACAGCCAGGAATCGACGGATCTCCTCAGTCAGCTCGTCGTCTTCAGGTGCACCGAAGAACCCGCCGTGGGGCATGGCCTCGAATACGTGCAGTTCGGCATCGACTCCGCCTGCACGAAGCTTCCGGTGCATCCGAACGGTATTGGACAAAAAGAGATCTCGTGTTCCAGCTTGCAGGAGAGTTGGTGGGAAGGGAGCAGTGAGGTCCCCGAACAATGGGGATAGATAGGGGTGGCGCAGATCGTGGCCACCGGCGTACAGGGCGATGGAGTCGGCCAGGCTCTGGGTCAACACGTTGTCGATACCGAGATTTGTTTGGAACGAGTCACCGGACTCGGTCAGGTCGACTTCTGGCGTCAGCAGGACGAGCGCCACGGGGAGGGGTAGCCCCTCGTCGCGTGCACGCAACATCAGGGCTGAGGCCAGGTTGCCGCCAGCCGAACCCCCGCCCACCACGATCTGTTCGTGTGCCCGAATATCGAGCAGGCCGCGGTAGACGGCGAGGATGTCATCGAGCGCGGCGGGAAAGGGATGGTCGGGGGGCATCCGATAGTCGACGGACCACGTCTGCATCTGCACCTGGGCCGCCATCCTTCGTGCCATCACTTCGCACGCCTTGCCGGCGCCCATCAGCAGCGAACCACCGTGGATGTCCAAGTAGATGGGCTGAGTGTCACCCCCGTCCATACCTTCTGGGGTGACCACGAATACTGGTACTCCACCGACCGATGTGGCTTGAACGGACGAGCGGAGGTGTTCGACCTGGGCACCCATGACCGTAACGAGCAACTCGTCGGTCTCTTTGATCAGCGCCCGCCATTCGGCGATACCGCTCGGGGCGACTCGTCCAGCACTGTCACCGAACATGTCCATGCTCAGGAATTGCTGGGCCTGCTCACTGACGGATGTCGGGACAGGGATGAACCTGCGAACCTCTCGCCCGGCAGTGCTGCGCCCCTCGTCATCCGGTGTCATTTCACTGCTCCTCCCGTGAGGCCTCTCCACGTCCGCCACGGTACTGGGGAGAGACGATCAGACGGGGTGGCCGAGGGGCAGTTGAGGATGCGAGTTGATTCCGGAGGGCCTGTCCCCCCTCCCGGCAAGGTGCGGAGACCACGCAGGCCGGCCCTGGTCACCTCGAAGATCGAGGGTGCGCCGAGGCGTAGCCATCGCCTCCATTCGGGTTCGGGGCGTAAACCTGATTGCCCCGGATCACGCGGGGAGGGGTCCTCGCAATTCCCAGCGATTGCCCGCGGGATCCTGACAGAACACGACGCGGAGGCCGTCACCGTCGAATGCCGAGTGTTCGAGTCCGGCCCGTTCCAGCTTCGCCTCCAAGGCCGGGAGGTCGCCTTCGACCTCGACCGCCACATGGGCACGGGCCGCCGGGCGGTGGTCGGGATCCTCGCTCAGGTGGATTTGCTTGCCGTCCTCGCTCTGGAACCACCGGGCTTGGCGCGCGAGCTCCGGTGGCGCGGCCACACGCCGATAGCCGAGAACCTCCACGAGGAATGCCTCCTCGGCCTGCGCCTCTCCAACAGGTATTCCGAGGTTCACGTGATGCAAGCGGAGCATGCTGGCAGCTTACCAAGGGCCCCGGCGGAACCAACGGGGGACTTCTTGGGGCCACGTCGGTAGTTTCAATCGGCGACCGAGTCGAAGACGAACTTGTTCGCGGTTGCGGTTCAGCTGGCGACCGCGTAGAGCTTCCAGCTCCCCGGCACCCCCTTCAGCACGTGCTCACCTCGGTCACTGAACTCAATGCCCGAGCCGACCACGAGGTCCTTGACGGTGCCAGAGACGCACACCTCGCTTGGTGAGGCCAGGTTCCCAACGCGAGCTGCGATGTGAACGGCGAGGCCGCCCAGATCGTTGCCTCTGACCTCGCATTCACCCGTGTGCAGACCCATGCGCAGCTCGATCCCGAGATTCCGGGTGGCGTCGATGATCGCTTGGCCACAACGGATGGCTCGAGCCGGCCCGTCGAATGAAGCGACGAAGCCGTCCCCTGTCGTGTTGACCTCCCGACCTCGGAAGATCCGAAGCTGTTCGCGGACAATTTGATCATGGCGATCCAATAAGGACCGCCACCGTTGATCTCCGAGCGACGCTGCACGTTCGGTTGATCCGACGATATCGGTGAAGAGGACAGAGACCAGCACTCGGTCGATATCGGTTACTGGTCTCGTCCCGGTCAAGAACTCGGTCACTTCATCGAAAATGATGTCCGGCTGGCTGAAGATCAACATGTCGTCGCCCGGCAGCGCGACGAACTTGGATCTCTCAATGTGCTCAGCCACATAGCGCCCATGAGCAATGGGCAGGAAGCTCCGATTGTCGGAGCTCATGACCAGCGTGGGAGCCCGGAGGAGCGGAAGCAACGGGCGAACGTCGAGGTTGCGGAGTAGGTAATCGTACTGTGCGGCAGCGGTTCTCGGAGTGACCGACGACCGGAAGAGCCGAGCGAGCGCATCGCGGCGAACTGGGTCTTCCGGGCCGGCTGAACCAGCAAGCGATAAGAACTCCGGCGTACCCCAGTGGGTCCGCAGGAACTCGATGACGAAATCGAGCGCCTCAGGTGTGAAACCGATCGGATAGTCGTCGGCGACCAGATAGCGGGCAGTGGTATTGCACAGCACCAGGGAATCGACCCGTTCGGGATGTGCCGCGGCGTAGAGGATCGCGATCGGGCCACCATCGACCGTTGTGAGGATGGATGTCTGCTCAGACTCGACCGCGTTGAGGACGCTCTCGATGTCTTCCGTCCACTCCTCCCATGTTGGTAAGGCTTCACGCGGCACACCGTCAGATGCCCCCGTGCCTCGTCGATCGAAAAAGATCAAGCGGCGTAATGACGCCAGTCGTCTGAGGAAGCCGGCAATGTCGGGGTCCTCCCACGCCATCTCGACGTTGCTGCCAAGTCCGTTGAAGAAGAGGAGGTCGGAAGGGCCGTCTCCGAGGACCTGGTAGGCAACGTCAGCGTCCCCGACCGCCACGTACTTGGTGTCCGGACTGCTCATGAGGCAAACAGTCTGACTTGGTTTACAAATCTGCGCTGGAGCTCCGGTGAGGACGCCTGTGCCGTCTCTACCTTGCGAACGGGTACCCCTTTTGTGGACGACGTTGATCCGAAACCGGACCGCTACCTGGCTCACCGCTCCCCCTGCACTCAGCCCCCTGCACTCTGCCCCCAGCCCCCTGCACTCTCAGGGGTCTCCGAGTCCTTGCCGGCTCGAAGACCGCAGCGCCCTTAGGGACGAGGCCGACGGCCAGCAAGCTGGAAAGGGCGTCGAGTGGGGTGTCACAGCGCACTGGCCACGGCCAGCGACATCAAGAGAACCCAGGTAACGCCGAGCACGGGCGGGACACCGCGTACGGTCACTAGCCGTTTGACCGACATTTCCCCTTGGTCCGCTCCGCTCCCCGCGCTCGATCACGAGCTCTCTGACGGCGTCGTCGTTGTGCTCGACGACGACATCTCATCCTTCGAGGGCGCCTGGGCGGCCAGCACCGATACTTCACCGTCGTGGGCGTCGTCTCGGAGATCCCTGGAGCCGCTCTAGCTGCCCACCTCTCGATAGGCGGCATGCATGTATTCCCTCACTGATTTCATTGGTGAGGCCCCTTGATCGGTGCGGCGGTTTTGGATTGGCACACTCCCGTCACCGTCAGGGTCTCGTTGGTGAACGTTCAGTGAGGGCCGGGGCCTCACATGGCACCAGCGGGCCCTCCGCTGGCGACAAACCGGGACTTCTAGGATACGGACACGCGACTAGGCCACGGACACGCGACGTCTTCGAGTGACATCGCGATCCAAGCTCGGCCCACCAAATGATCGCGCCATCATTTGTGCGCTCCGCGGGAACTACGCGGTGGTGCACACACACTTCTACCGTCTTGGGCTTGATTCAAAGACACAAATGTGAAACTCCGCATTGAACTCTTCACAGAGTGGCTCCGCATCCTTATACTTGCCCGCATGCGACACAACGACGCAAAGTGCGACCGGAGCCACCGGTGGATCGAGGGCCGGAGCGGCCTGTCGTCGATGCGCGTCACATCGCACGGCGGCGTCGGCCGAGCAGCGTCCTTCGGTTTCCTTCCCAAGGGGGCGTTTCCGACGGTCTGAACTGGACTTCCATGGGTCCATGACCGCTCGAGCCGCTACCGCAAGGGGGCGGCTCTTTTGATTTCCGGAACGAACGCAATACGGACGACAGCACACACGAAGGGGCGGAGCGCCGGTGGCCGGGCGGCCTTCTACCTCGCCGAAGACGAGGGATTCCCTTCGCCCGTCGAGAGTGGCGACCATTTGCACAAATGCCTTGGTTCGCTGCGCCCAAATAGCACCTTGACAACTGAAGAGATCGCCAGCATATGGGACCCCTGGCCGTATCGCCGTCACGTCGCCACGTCGCGGCCGAACAATGGTCACTCTCTGCAGGTGCCGTCGTGGGACGGCACCTGGCCATACCCAGGCGCTTCGGCCCGTCGAGTTCGACTCATGCGCGCTGACGCATGGGCCCGACGCAACTGCGGAAACGTGCACCAACCCTGCAAGGGAGACGAAGACGGTTCGAGTTCGTCTGGGTCCCGTGCCCCGGTCGAACGGTCGTCCGTCGCCCCACTGTGTCACCCCAAGGGGTGGTGTTGTGAACAACACCGGACCCGCGGGGCCCCGTTGTCAGGTCGAATCTGGCCTCGGGCGGCTATCTCTTCGTAGCTCAGCGGACAGGACGCTGCCCGCCGATGGCCGGTCGTCCGTTCGAATCGGACCGGCGAGGCCATCGGCCGGGAAGTGGGTTCGGGCCCTCCACGTTCCGTCGGGCAACATCCACGGCCCGTTCTTCCAGCGGTAGGACGGCTGCGCCTTGCGCAGCGGAGGCAGGTTCGAGTCCTGTACGGGTCACCAACGGCCGGAGTGGCGCACCCCGGTCCGTCCTGTGGGTCATTGGGCCCGCGGTGGACAACACACAAGGAAAGCCGGCATGCGGTTCCCCGGGGGGGGCATGACGTGATCCAGTGCGCACTTTGCGAAGTAGCTCAGCGGTAGAGCGGGTGGCGGTGAGCCACCGTCGCCGGAGGTTCGAGTCCTCCCTTCGCAGCGAGCGGCACCGGCAGGGCAGCGTTCTAACCAAAATGTGGGCGGGAGGCCGGCACCTCCCACTTCGGCCGCAGGCCCATCGGTCTCCCAACAAGTGGTCGCGACGTCGTCCGACGGTGGCATCCCTGGACGGGGCTCACCCCCTCGCGCCACACGACATTGCCGGCGTTGTCCGGCCCACCGAAACCTGCCGGCGAAGCGCGGATGGAGCAGGGAGTCCCGCCTACCGCTTGACATATCCGAAGTGAACCAGAGAGCATTCGATGTCCCCGAAAGAGCCGTTGGCCCGGTTCGCAGCCACACTGCCGAGCGGCCGCAATGCAATTCGCGGAGGCGCTGTGTGTCCCGATCACCGGATTCCAAAAGTGCCGGGAGCGAGGCCCGGGCGGGCCAGCACGGTCTGCGCCCGTTCGGGTGTATGAGTCCACGGTTGTGGACGGACATGCAGCTGATGCTGCGGAGGGAGGAACCTTGGCCGGGGACCCAGGATTTGTTGACCGATATGGGCCGTGGGCCCTTGTTGCAGGTGCATCCGAAGGCGTGGGAGCGGCGTATGCCCGGGCAATCGCCGATCGGGGGCTCAATGTGGTCCTACTCGCTCGCCGACAGGAGGTGCTCGACGAGGTGGCATCGTCGATCCGATCAGCGAGCGGAGTCGAGACGAGGACCTTGGCCATTGACCTCTCCGAGCTGGATGCGGCGGCCAAGGTCTTTGGGGCCACGGCTGGGTTGGACATCGGGATGTTCATGTACGGCGCCGGCGCCGATCCGAACTACGAACCGTTCCTCGACCGACCCGTTGGGGATGCGAGGAGACTCGTGCAACGAAATTGCATGACGCCATTGGAGCTCTGCCATGTCCTCGCAGCGTCGATGGTGAGGCGGGGGAAAGGCGGCATCGTGCTGGTCTCTTCCGGAGCGGGCTTCGCCGGTGCCCGCAACATGGTCGCCTATGGCGCCTCGAAGGCGTTCGACACGGTGATGGGGGAAAGTCTCTGGGCGGAACTCCACGACCAGGGCGTCGATGTGCTCGTCACGGTACTCGGGGCCACCGACACACCGGCCTTCCGTCGGATGCTCACAAGTCGCGGCCTGTTGCCCGATCCCGATGACGCCACGCCGATCCCCGGCACGGCCAGTCCTGAAGAGGCTGTTGCCGATGTGCTCGCGAACTTGAGCAATGGCCCGACGCTGCTCGTGGGCGAGCGGGTGCGTGAGGGCTCGAAGATGTTGCGCGCACTCACACGCAGCGACGCGGTCAGAGCGATGGTTGCCATGAGCAACAGCGGAGTCATGGAGACTGGGAACGATGAGGACACCGTGAGCCGCATCGCGATCGATCACGAGGTGCGTGCCGCGGTCTCAGAAGTGCTCGTTCGCTATGCGACGGGAATTGACCGACGGGATTGGGAGCTGTTCCGCACCTGTTTTACCGAGGATTGCGACGCCGACTATGGCGATATCGGGGTCTGGCACGGTGCCGATGTCCTCACCGGGTGGATGAGGGAAACGCATGCTCTCTGTGGCCGTACCCTGCATCGGATCACCAACGAAGTCATGACCCCCCACGATCGTGGCGTCGGCTCCCGTTGCTACGTCGATGCCCTGGTCATGGGCGCGGACAACATGACCGGCACACAGGCAATCGGGTACTACGACGACGTCCTGGTGCGCGCCTCCGGTGAGTGGAAGATTGCCCGGCGCCACTTCACCCTGGTGCGCGCCCAACCGATTCCTTCTCCGAGAAGCCCGTAGAGAGAGTCTCGGGATCTGTCCGCGACCGCGGATGAGCCGACGGAACCGAAGAGACGGCCGGTAGCAACAGCCGGTGAACCGCCATCCCTCAGTCGACCGATGAGGTCGTCTCCCGGTAGGACCCGCGTTGCCCGAGGCCGGGCGGGTGGCTGGACGGGTCCGAGGTCCGCCGAGAGGTCCCGTGTCGCCGTGCCGTGCGACGTGGGGATCCGGACGTCCCCGGCTCCTTCCCCCCAGCGTGTCGTGCTGGGAGAACCGGGCTCGCACCCGACACGCCGGTCGGTGAGAGCCGCCCGGGGCGGCACCCCCGAGAGCCCCACCGGGCATGCCCGATGCGGCGCCCGGTAGCGTGAGCCGTCGTCGCGCACCGCACCCTGGGAGGAATCGTGCAAACCGAAGCAGCTGTTCTATGGGACCGTGAGTCTTGGAGCGTCGAGCCCATCGAGCTCGACGCGCCGAAAGAGGGCGAGGTCCTCATCAAGCTGGCGGCATCGGGCATGTGCCATTCCGACGAGCACCTGCTCACCGGTGACATGCCCGTGCCCCTCCCCGTCATCGGCGGCCACGAGGGCGCCGGGGTGATCGAAGAAGTGGGCCCCGGCGTCACCGGCCTGGCCCCCGGCGACCACGTGGTGCTGGGGTTCGTCCCCGCCTGCGGGAAGTGCCCCCCCTGTGCCACGGGTCACTCGAACCTCTGCGACGTCGGCGGCATTCTCATGACGGGCAAGCAACTCGACGGAACGGTGCGCCACCACGCCCGGGGCCAGGACGTCTCCACGATGGTGTGCCTCGGCACCTTCGCCCCCTACACCGTGGTCAACCAGGCGTCGTGTGTGAAGATCCTCGACGACATCCCGCTCGACAAGGCCTGCCTCGTCGGCTGCGGTGTCACCACCGGCTGGGGCTCATCGGTCTACGCAGCGGACGTACGGCCCGGCGACCACGTGGCCGTGATCGGCATCGGCGGCATCGGGGCGTCGGCCGTGCAGGGCGCACGCCTCGCCGGTGCGGAGATGATCTTCGCCATCGACCCGGTGGAGCTCAAGCGCGACCTGGCCCCCACCTTCGGGGCCACCCACGTCTCCCCCTCCATCGAGGAAGCCTTCGCCCTCATTCAGCAGGAGACCTGGGGCCACATGTGCGACAAGGTCATCTGCGCCATGGGCGTCGGGAACGGATCGATGATGGACTCCATCCTCAACCTGGCCGCCAAGCGCGGCAGGGTGGTCGTCACCAACATCCACCCCTACAACGAGACTGCGGTGACGATGAACCTCATGATGCTGACCATCTACGAGAAGCAGGTGGTCGGCAGCATCTTCGGCTCTGCGAACATCCATTCCGACATTCCCAAACTGTTGAAGCTCTACCGCAACGGGCAGCTCGACCTGGATTCCATGATCACCAACACCTACAAGCTCGGCGACATCAACCAGGGCTACCAGGACATGCGGGACGGCAAGAACATCCGCGGGGTGCTGATCTACGACAGATGAGGCGGCGGGGACGGGGGCGGCCGGCCGCCTACGCGGTCGCGCGGCGCATCGACCAGATGTCGTTGCAGCGCTCGCAGACCTCTTCGGGCACCACGCCGGCACGCATGAGCACGGCAAACGCCTTGCACCCGAGGCAGATGCCGAAGGCGGATTCCAGCAGGGCGGCACCGGCGAGCAGGCCGAGGAGGACCTCGGCGGCTGTCCAGTAACCCAGCCCGGTGAGCGCGAGGGCGCTCAGGGAGAACGCGAGGCCCATGCCCTGGGCGAAGCGCTTGGGTGGTCCGGCCACCGGGCGCTCAGGCAGGCCGAGCCGTGGCGTGACGACCCGCGTCACGAATTGCCCCAGCGGGCTCAGGGTCGGGCCCGTCAGCACGCGGGCCACGAAGCCGTAGGCGATGATCACGGTGGCCCACTGCAGCCCCAGGGCGATGGTGAGCACGCACATGAGGACGACCCCGGCGGCGACCAGCCGGGCCGAGACTTCGTTCACCGGGTTGGGGAACGAGAACAGGGCACGTACCCGGCCGGAGGTGCGCGCACCGGCGTCAGTGTTGCCCATGGCCTGCTCCTTCCCGAATCATCTAAACGCCGACCAGATTAGTCGGGTTTACCTCCGGATGGGCAGGCGACCGCCCGTCCGGGGTGGGTTCAGGCCTCAGGCCGGGGCACGGGCGAGGGCACCGGCTGGGGTGGCGGCGGCCCCACGTAGCGGGCGGCGGGGCGGATGAGGCGGTTGTGCGAGGCCTGCTCCATCACATGGGTGCACCAGCCGAGGGTGCGCCCGGCGGCGAAGGTCGGGGTGAACATCTCGCGCGGGATGCCACAGGTGTGCATGACCACACCGGCGTAGAACTCGACGTTCGTATAGAGCTGACGACCGGGCTTCAGCTCCGCCAGCACGTCGACCGTCGTGCGCTCGACGGACTGGGAGAACTCCACCAGCGGTCCCCCGAGGCGCTCGGAGACCGAGCGCAGGAGCAGCGAGCGCGGGTCGTCGGTCTTGTAGACGCGGTGGCCGAAACCCATGATGCGGTCGCCGCCCTCGACGGCGGCGCGGACGTGGGCCTCGGCGCGGTCGGGTGTGCCGATGGCGTCGAGCATGTCGAGGGCGCGGCTGGGGGCCCCGCCGTGCAGCGGTCCCGACAGCGCGCCGATGGCGGCCACAATGGCGGCGCCGAGGTCGGCGCCGGTCGACGTCACCACGCGGGCCGTGAAGGTCGACGCGTTGAACCCGTGGTCGATGGTGAGGATCATGTACTGCTCGATGGCCCGAGCGTGCAGCGGGCTGGGCTCGGCGCCCGTCAACATGAACAGGTAATTGGCGGCGAACCCGAGGTCGTCACGCGGCTCGACGGGCTCTTCCCCCTGCCGCAGCCGGTGGGCCGCCGCCAGGATCGTCGGCACGACCGCGCACAGCCCGAGTGCCTGGTCGTACAGCTCGTCGGCGCCGATGTCGTGCGTGGGGCGCCAGCCGAGCTCGGCCCCCAGGAGCGAGACCGCGGTGCGCAGCACGTCGAGCGGCGCACCACGGCGGCACACGGCCGGCAGGACGGCGCGCAACCCCGGCGGCAGGGCGCGCCGGCTCCGCACTGCCGCACCGAAGGCCGCCGCCGCCGGCGCGTCGGGGAGCTCGCTGCGGAACAGGAGGTGCCAGACGTCCTCGAGCGAGCGCTTCTCGGCCAGCTCGACCGCCGAGTACTGCCGGTAGTGGAAGAAGCCCTCCTGGCCGCGCACGTCGCCGATGGTGGTCTCGGCCACCACCACGCCTTCGAGCCCGGCCGGCACCTCCCCGCTCGTCTCGCCGGCGGGCCGGATACGGGCGACCGCCATGAGGTCGCGCAGCGACACGACGCCGATGCAGTGGCCACCTTCGACCACCGGCAGGTGCCGGTAGTGGTGCGAGGTGAGGCTGGCCCATGCCGCGTCCGCCCGCTCGTCGGGGCCGAGGACGTCCGGGCGCGAGGTCATCCACAGGCGCACCCGCTCCCGCTCTGGTTCGCCCGCGCCGGCCGCCGCTCGGAGGAGGTCGCGCTCGGTGAGGATGCCGACGACCTTGCCGTCGTCGGTCACCACCACCGAGCCGGTGTCGGCCTGCTGCATCGACCGGGCCGCCCGGGCCAGGCTGTCGTCGGCGGTGCACGTCACCGCAGGGGAGGTCATGAGATCACGCACGATGGTTTCCATGCTTCCCACTATGACGCTGTTTCCCTGCGTCTGTAAATGTTGATCAAGTCAATGTTAGGCTGAGGGGATGGAGCGCATGTTGACCACCGAGGAGGCGGCCCGCCGTCTCGGGGTCAAGGTGCCGACCCTCTACGCCTACGTCAGCCGCGGCCTCCTCGTGTCACACCCGGACCCCGCCCGGCGGGGGAGCCTCTTCGACCTCGACGACATCGAGGGGTTGGCGGTGCGCAGCCGGGGCGGGCGCCAGACCGCCACCCGCCTGGCCACCGTCACGACCGCGGTGACCCAGCTCGACCAGCAACTCGGCCCGATCTACCGTGGGCGGGCCGCCACCGAGCTGGCCGCTGGCTCGAGTTTCGAGGAGGTGGCCGAGCTTCTCTGGCAATCCGACGGAGCGGGCGACTGGCGCCCCCCCGATCTCGGCCCGTGCCCGCTCATCCCCACACTCGAGCGCATGCGCTGGGCGCTGGTTCTGTGTGGGGCGACCGACCCCCTGCGGTCAGATCTGCGGCCCGCCGCGGTCGCCCGCGCCGCCCGTCGCGCCTCCGCCGCGCTGGCCGACGTCGTGGGGCCGCCACCTGCCGGGGAGGACCGGGCCGACTCCCTCGCGGCGCGGCTCGCCGCCCGCCTCACTGCCTCCGCGGCTGCGGTGCCGGCCGCCGCGGTGAACGCCGCCCTCGTCCTC
This sequence comes from uncultured Acidimicrobiaceae bacterium, assembly GCA_963736515.1. Taxonomy (GTDB): domain Bacteria; phylum Actinomycetota; class Acidimicrobiia; order Acidimicrobiales; family RAAP-2; genus Bog-473. The sequence goes on from CAVTPE010000006.1 coordinate 222,395, forward strand.
ATGGCGGATCACGAGCTCGCCACCTCGACCGTGGCCGTACGCGTGGCGGCGTCGGTGCGCGCCGACCCCTACGACGCGTTCCTGGCCGGGCTGGCCACCCTGGCGGGGCCGCTGCACGGCGGCGCGAGCCAGCAGGCCTACGAGTTGCTGGTCGTCGCGGAGCGCGACGGCGTGCCGCGAGCGCTGAACGACGTGCTCCGCGAGCACGGGCGGTTGCCCGGCTTCGGGCACACGGTCTACAAGAGCGGCGACCCGCGCTTCGACGCGTTGCTCGCGCTGGCCGAGCCCTTGTTGAGTGACGAGCGCCGCGTCATGCTGCACGAGGTCATGGCGCTGGCGGCCGCGCACGATGTGCCGCTGGCCAACTGTGACCTGGCCCTCGCCGCACTGAGCTGGGGCACCGGCATGCCGCCCGACACGGGCCGCACTATCTTCGCCGTGGCCCGGGTCGCCGGGTGGGCCGCGCACTACACGGAGGAGCTGACCGAGCGGCCCCTGCGTTTCCGGGCCCGGGCTGTCTACAGCGTCTGACCCGGACGCCGCCGGGTCTGAGTCGCGACCTCATGCC